>NZ_RQGD01000035.1 GCF_004770745.1 Leptospira ognonensis
ATGTTGTATTTGTAAAAAAGACTATCTATGAAGTACCCCATCCTTTTTTTTTGAATGCGAATGGTCTGATTTCAAATATTAGAGAGCAAATTAAATTTAAACATAAAATTAAAAAACTTATTGAGTATGATTCTAATAAAACTTATATTTCTTGTAGTACATCTTCTATTTTAATCGCAATCAAAGAACAAGTGGACCATATACTCCTCGATGAGGGAATGGGATCACTGATCGCTCGTCATCGTCCAGACAAACAAGGAGGCAATAAGTATTTTGATTTTCTAAAAGAAAAGATTGCCGAATTCATTTTACCATTTCGTTTTGCGAGAAACACAAGGCAGATTACCTTAACAAATGACCCACATAAATCCATTCTCGCAAATTTAGATTATCGGTCCTTTACTTCATCCGCTCTAAAAAACTCATTGGTTAGACTTATTTCACACACTAATTCTTCAAGTCAGAATGCTATAATACTTGTCAAGGCACCAACACCGAGTCTAAAGAGCCATCCCAAAGAAGGGGAGAAGATAGGTGATCAATACATTGAATTTAATGTTTCCCTATTGGAAAAGTACATTCAAAAATTTCCATTGACGAAGGATTCAAATTTCTATTTGAAATTACATCCAGCGCTTGGAAGGAATTCCATTTTTTTAGAAAACCTGATGGAGAGAATTTCCAAATTAGGAATTAAGGTTTTTAATATATGCGATTTTATCGATTTTGAGGAAGCCACTTTCATTCCCGTGGAAGCGATACTCAAATACACACCAATTCAGCATGTTCTTGCATTTGATATCTCGAGCACTTTATGGAATGTAGCTCATTGGAAAGAGGTTAATTGTTATTGTCCTCTTGAGGATGCGATTCAGTTTTCAAAAATAGAAAGTCCCGAACACCAAAGATTGTATTTCATGCAGAGAACCATTGACACTTTACTTGGAAACAACGTATTATTTTACTAAAAAACATACCTATCCTACGAAATTTTAAAAATTATATATTTATTCATGATGACTTTTAATGCAAAAATAACGTTTACAATCAGTATTCTTATCATTAGTTTCCTGCTGCTCACAACATTAAATCTTTCTTTTTTCGAGAGTATCGATTGGGTGCAAGCAAATGATGTTTACTCATATTTAAAGATATCTCTTTCCTATCCGCAATTTCCTCACGAACAGATTGCTAGCCACTTTGCTTATAGATTTGTGCCTCATTATTTTGTCGGATTCTTAGCATCTTTTTTTTCAATAGAAATTGGAACTTCCTACTCGATCGTTAATTTTATATTTTCATTCGGCATCATTTATTTTAGCATAAGGACCATACAGGCATTTCATCCAAAAAGTAAAATTTCTGTATTATTTGTTTTAATATTTTTGGTTTCACCGTTTGTCTTACGTTTAAATCTTTTTTCTCCTGGTTTACTTGCAGATACGGTTCATATTTTTGGGTTAGTTCTCTGTTTATACGCGGTTGGAATCAAAAAAATTCCTTGGCTACTAGTTGGTATTTTTTTTGCTGCGATTGGAAAACAATTTATCATTCTCGAACTTCCGGGACTGCTCTTTCTAATGAGCAGCATTTTAAAAGACAATCAATCCAAATTAGAGGCAATTTTATGGGTGGGCCTTTTAATTGTTTATACTGTTTTCCTATATTTTGGATTGAACTATCTGGGAAAATCCTTTGCAGATCCCATTGCCATTGGTTTTCGAACCTTTTTCTCTTTCTTTTTTTGGGTATTTTCTGCTGGCTTCAGCTATCGACTGTTATTTGAGCATTTCTTTAGATTACTTTTGCCTGTCTTTCCCTTTATCATTTTATTCTTTGGCTTGCGAAATTTGTTTCAGATTAAAAGAATGATAACACTGAAAAATATTGGGTTCCTGTTTGTTTTCCTCGCTCCGTTGGCCTATGGTTTTTTACCAGGACCTGAAGTGCAGATGGGGAATCAAAGTCGGTATTCTTCTGTCGGACTGCTAGCCTTAGTATTGCTGCTCTTAGATATGATCTCGGATTTTGATTTTTCTTGGGATTATCGTATCATTCTGTTATCAATTTTTTATCTGCTCATGCATACGTACCACCATAAATATACTATTTTTGATTCAGTTCAAATTGTAACTCTGTCTACGCAGTTAGTTTCCTATGTTATTTTGTATTTCCTGCTTCATTTGATGAAAGATAATAAAAAGCCGAAATCTATATGATAGTGCTCACAGGTCCTTCTTATCATACGGGACAAAAACTGATATTCAAGTCTAAATTTCTATTCCGAGCGCTGGTAAAAAACAAAGATGGCCAACTCGATGTCTGAACATTTAATGTTTTTAATTAAGGATTATCATTTTTACCTTCAGGCATTTTGGTTTTTGGTAATTTTTTCCCTAATCGGATTTTCCTTTGTATTGATTGAGTTCAAAAGATATAAATTCTTTAAAGCTTTTCTGATCGCCTTGCTTTTTGTAATTAATTTATTATTCTGGGGCACATTTTTTAATTATTTCTATACTCAGATTCTTATCATATTCTTAGGTCTTTGTTTTCTGGTCTATTATGGAAATTTGTTAAATAAATTTAAAGAACAAATATTTATATTATTTTCGATATCGCTTTGGTTTTCTTCCTTAAGTCTACAATCATATCCATTTTCGTGGGATGAATTCTTTTGGATTCTATTTGATATGCAAATTAATGAATATTCCGAATATTGGTCATTGAAAAGTCCTATTTTTACATCTCATGTTCGTTATATGCCTGGACCCACTCTGTTACATAATTTTATGGGAATCAAGGGAGACTTTAAAATTGCCTCCTCATTTTTTGCAAATACGGTTTTGATTACGTCCATATTTTTATGGTTAGTTGAAGAATTGCAAGACAGATTTAAGCTTAAATATTTGCTGATTTTGTTTTTTGGTATCGGATTAATTTCCTTAGGAATTTTTACTCTCTATGCGGATGCTCTTTTAGGTCTGTTATTGGGTCTTGCCATTATCTCCGGGATTCAGTATTTAAATCATAAAGATACTTTACTAATCTTAATACTTTCAATGAGTGCATGCATTCTATTTAAAGAAACGGGAGTGATAATTCTACTTAGCATGGTTCTTGTCCTTGGAATCGCAGTAATGTACTCCAAATTCAAATTGAGTTACAGGTTGATATTAGGTTTGGCTTATTGTTTTCTAATCATCATTGCCTGGAATATCAATCTTAAATTACAGAAATTTCCGAGTATCAATTACATTTCATTATTTTCAAATAACTCCGACATTATGGTGACGCATTACCTAGCTACCATAATGGATTTTCTAGGGAAACTAGTTTCCGATTTCCAAATTTTGGAAATTTGGCTTTTGTTGGGTTTGCTCGCTTTTGTCCTCCAATACCAAAGAAAACTATTTACTTCTTTTCTATTTTTATCATCGATTGTTTTCTCTTTTTTTGCCTTACATCTATTGTCCTGGATGTATCTGATCAATCCAGATGGGAAGGGTGGTTCAGGTGTGACAGATATGCATCGATATTTTAGCAGTTTGGTTCTTGCTTTATTTATTTCGCTAATTTACTTTACACCCAAAGCGAACAAATTCTCAAAATATAGTTCCATAATCGTTTTTATCTTCGTTCTTTTTATCAATCCAAATGGATTTCGCAGTTTGGAAAATTTTTGGCACGTGATTTCGACCAATACGATTTCACCAAATTTCGAAGAGGTTAAGAGAATTAAAAGGGAAATCGATTCCATCAAATCACGAATTCCAGAAATAACCTATACCTATTGTAAAGAGAATCCTGGCACTAAAGTTTGGATTGTTTACCAAGAGTCGCAGGGATTTGAAAGATTACTAACAGGACATTTGTTATTTCCCTGTCAGATCAGTAACGGATTATTTAGTATTGGGAAAAAGTATTATGATGGCGATATATGGACAAATCTAATTTCCAATTCCGATTTTAGTGGCTTCGCCAAAGATTATCCTTTACTTCTGACTCTTAAAATTGATAATAATTTTAATTCAAACTATCGAAGCAATTTTTCAAGAGAACCTGAAGAGGGAAATTTGTACACGTATGATTTGAATACAAAGAAGTATTCCTTATTCCTTTATTGACAATTTAAATAGTTTAGATTTAATCTTATGGAAATTTTTAAATGAAAGTTGTAATTCTCGCAGGAGGGTATGGGACCAGGATCAGTGAAGAATCCCATCTCAAACCAAAGCCGATGATAGAAATTGGTGAAAGACCTATTTTATGGCATATCATGAAAATCTACTCTCATTACGGCTTTAATGATTTCATTATCTGCTTAGGCTATAAAGCCTATATTATTAAAGAATATTTCGCTAATTATTTCTTACATGAATCCGATGTTACGTTTGATTTTCGTGATTCCAATCAAATGACTACTCATATACATAGCGCAGAACCCTGGAAGGTAACACTTGTTAATACTGGTATTGACACAATGACGGGTGGAAGAGTAAAGCGGATTCGCGATTATATCGGAAATGAAACGTTTATGCTCACATATGGTGACGGTGTTTCAAATGTAAACTTGAATGAGCTAGTCCGTTTCCATAAAAATCATGGGAAACAAGCTACACTAACCGCGATTCAACCTGGTGGAAGGTTTGGATCCTTAGAAATAAAAGAGAATCAAAAAGTAGTCGGTTTTAAGGAAAAGCCTAGAGGTGAGTCTGGCTGGGTGAATGGCGGATTTATGGTTATGGAGCCTGCTATTTTTGATTTGATTGAAAACGATCAGACAGTATTCGAAAAAGAGCCGCTGGAAAAACTTTCTAATTCTGGAAATTTATTCAGTTTTAAACATGATGATTTTTGGCAACCTATGGACACAATTCGTGATAAAAATTATTTAGAAAGTCTATGGCAATCGGGAAAGGCGCCATGGAAGGTTTGGACTTGAATTCAAATTTCTGGAAAAATAAAAGAGTATTTATCACAGGTCATACTGGATTTAAAGGATCTTGGCTTACGATATGGTTGAGTCAGTTAGGTGCTGAGATCAGAGGGTATGCGTTAGCTCCTGCTACCGAGCCAGCATTATTCGATTTGGCAGATGTATCGAAGAAGCTTGTCTCCTCAAACATTGCCGACATTCGTGACTTAGATTCATTAAAAAAGGCTATCGAATTCGCAAAGCCTGATATCGTCTTTCATATGGCGGCACAGCCTTTGGTTCGAGATTCCTATACCATTCCTGTCGAGACCTTTTCTATAAACGTCATGGGCACGGTGAATATTCTTGAAGCAATCAGAACGACTCAAGTTAATGTTAAAGCCTTTATAAATATTACAACAGACAAAGTGTATGAAAATCGCGAATGGATTTGGGGCTATCGAGAGAGTGATAGACTCGGTGGGCATGACCCATATTCCAACAGTAAGGCTTGTTCCGAGTTAGTCACATCATCGTATCGAAACTCCTACTTCCATCCAAAAGAATTGGCACGACATGAGCTGGCGATAGCGACGGTTCGAGCTGGAAATGTAATCGGTGGTGGAGATTTTGCAACAGATCGATTATTCCCGGATATTTTCCGATCCATTATAGCGAAAAAAAAACTTACCTTAAGAAATCCTCTTTCGATCCGACCGTGGCAACATGTCTTAGAACCATTGCGTGGTTATATCATGTTAGCGGAAAGATTATATAAGCGAGAATTGGTTGGGATTGGCAATTGGAATTTTGGGCCAAACGAGATCGACGCAAAGTCTGTGGAAACGATCGTAAAGATGTTGGAAAAGTATATTGGCCATAGACAAACACAATCGCCATCTGTTTTAAATTTTCCAGGATATACCGTAGAAGCACAGACACAAGTACATGAAGCACACACACTAAAATTGGATATCACACAAGCCAAAAACATACTCGGATGGATTCCAAGGTGGAATTTAGAGACTGCCATTGGAAAGATTGTGGATTGGACTGAATCTTATTTAAAAAATGAGAATATGGAATCTGTTTGCTTAAAGCAGATACAAGAGTATTCAGAATCATCTGAACAAGGATATTGATTAGGTTTTCCATGCAAACACGCGGTATAATTTACAACAGAAAAACGGATTTAACAAACGTTACTACTTGTTATCTATCTATTTCCGATCCGGATGGAAGTCAAGAATTTGAAGCTTATGTTATTTCATCAAATAAGACAGAACATACGATTACAATCAGCGCCGAGGATTTGGTCTCGGGATCGTTAGATCAAAATATTTATCTTTCTCTTCAAAAAGTTTTTTATCTGAAATTAGATTCTGAATTGATTAAAGTGGGTGAAGCGAACCATGAATTTTTAGGAAAGATTTATAAACAATTAACACAAAAATATGCGAGCGCTCATTTTAAATCGGTCCATCTGCCAAAACAACAAGAAGATTTTATACCAGGAGTTTCGAGAGTTACTTATGCTGGAAGAGTGTTTGATGAAAAGGAAATTCATAACCTAGTTGATTCCTCCTTGGAGTTTTGGTTAACGACAGGAAGGTATGCGGATAGATTCGAACGCGAGTTCGGAAAGTATCTGAATGTGAAAAATACACTCCTTGTCAATTCGGGATCCTCTGCCAATCTGATTGCTTTCAATACCATCACGTCCCCCACTTTAAAAGAACGCCAATTTAAGAAAGGCGATGAGGTAATCACGGTGGCCGCTGGGTTTCCTACAACGATCGTGCCAGCGATCCAGTTTGGAGCGGTTCCTGTTTTTCTTGATATCACCTTTCCCACATATAATATAGATGTGTCGCGTTTAGAGGAAGCCCTCTCGGAAAAAACAAAAGCGATTATGGTTGCCCATACACTAGGAAATCCATTTGATCTGCAGACTGTAAAAGATTTTTGTTTGAAGCACAATCTTTGGTTGATAGAGGATAATTGTGATGCTCTCGGAAGTAAGTACCTTTATAACCAAGAGTGGAAATATACGGGAACAATTGGTGATATCGGCACTTCAAGTTTTTATCCCCCTCATCATATGACGATGGGTGAAGGTGGAGCTGTTTATATGCAGAGCAGTCAGCTGAAAAAAATTGCTGAATCCATTCGAGATTGGGGAAGGGATTGCTGGTGCGCTTCGGGAAAAGATGATACTTGTGGAAAAAGATTCAAATGGGAGTTAGGTGAGCTCCCTGCCGGATATGATCATAAATACATTTATTCGCATTTTGGCTATAATTTAAAGGTCACCGATATGCAAGCTGCAATCGGTTGCGCTCAATTAGAAAAAATTGCTGCCTTTGTAGAAGCTAGAAAAACGAATTGGAAAATTCTTCGAGATGGTCTTGACTCTCTCAGCGATATATTCATTCTACCTGAGCCCACATTGAATTCAGATCCTAGCTGGTTTGGATTCCTCCTGACCATACGCGATTCTGCAAAAGTTTCTCGGGAACAACTTGTAAGCTTTCTGGAAAAGAACAAAATTCAAACAAGGATGCTCTTTGCTGGTAACTTTTTACGCCATCCTGCATTCAACCAGATGCGAAATGATAAGAACGCATATCGGGTCATAGGAGAGTTAACAAATACTGACAAAGTAATGACGGATACTTTTTGGATAGGAGTTTATCCAGGCATGAAACAAGAAATGCTTTCTTACATGATTGATTCTATTCATAAGTGTGTAAAAAAATAATGTTAACTTATTCTGGAAAATATCTAGCTTCTAATGTATTAAGGCAAGACGTTCTTAACATGGCAAAGGTGGGAAATTCGGTCCATATAGGATGCGCATTCTCAATGATTGAATTATTTGCAGTATTATACGAGAAGTTTGTCCGATTTGATATCAATGATTTATATCATCCAGAGAGAGATCTCGTTTGCCTTAGTAAGGGGCATGGAGTGATGGCGATTTACGCATGTTTATTGGAGTTAAGTGTTCTTGATAAGTACCACACGGATCATTATTTTTCCGAAGGAAGTTTATTGAAAGGGCTATCAGATAGCCATGTCCCTGGAATTGAGGTAACTGGTGGTTCTCTTGGACATGGAATAACGGTGTCAGTCGGATATGCACTGGCAATTAAATTCAAAAAACAGGACAGAAAAGTATTTTGTTTCGTTGGTGATGGAGAAATGAACGAAGGTTCCGTTTGGGAATCGCTGCTTTTCGCGGCTCATTGGAAGTTGAAGAATTTTATTTTAGTCATCGATGCAAATGATTTTCAAGCGATGGGTAGAGCCAAAGATGTGTTAAACTCGGAACCATTTAAAGGGAAATTGGAATCCTTTAATTTTGAAACTTGGGAATGTGATGGTCATTCCCGTTCGGAAGTTGAAAGTATATATGAAAAGGCTGTGCGTTCAGAGGATGAAAGACCAAAGGCGATCATTGCCAGGACTGTAAAAGGAAAAGGTATTTCTTTTATGGAAGATGATAACGTTTGGCACTATACTCGGTTAGTTGATGAAACATATGCGCTAGCATCGGCGGAGTTAAAAGGAAAAACGTGAGAGAAGTTTTATCGACGTATCTTTCTGCCAAAGCAAAACAAGATCCAAATCTCTATGTTTTTTCTGGAGATCATGGATATGCATTATTTGACACAATAAGAAAGCAAACACCGGACCAGTTCATCAATGTCGGTGTTTCTGAACAAGCCATGGTTGGTTACGCTGCAGGTATGGTTAAGGAAGGCATGAAGGCGTTTGTATATGGACTTGCAGCATTCATACCCATACGCGTTTTGGAATTTATTAAGATGGATGTTTGTTATGATAATCTACCGATTATTTTTCTGGGAGATGGCGCAGGACTAGTTTACGCTAATTTAGGTGCTAGCCATCAATGTGCAGAAGATATTAGTAGTTTGCGTGCGCTCCCAAACATTAAAATTTATTCTCCGGCTGATTCCTACGAGATGCAAGCCTGTCTCGATCATGCCTACCATTCTCCATTTCCGTCTTATATAAGAATCGGAAAATCCGACAAAGCCAGAGTTCACACTTCTGATTTTCCTTTAGTGAGTGATCGGCTTCTTTTAATCAAAAATTATCCCACGAAGAATTGTATCGTTGCTACCGGTTCTATGCTTTCAGTTGCTTTGGAACTGTCCGAGAAATATAAGATAACTGTATTTTCAGCACCTTCCTTGACTGATCTAAATGCAGAACGACTCTTGCTCGATCTTTCACCTTTCGATAAGATCATAAGTATGGAAGAACATTCCATCCAAGGCGGACTTGGTTCTATCCTAACTGAGTTGATCATGCAATCTGTAGTTCAAAAGAAGCAACAACTACTTAGAATCGGCATTCGTAATCGTTTTACACAGAAATGTGGAAGTTATGAGTATGCGATGATGGAACACGGATTGGATTTTGCTTCCGTTGAAAATGAACTTTTAGAAAAGAGCATGTTAATTTAAATCCAATGGAAGCAGGTTTCCCAATAGAAGATCTAGATTTTATCATTCAGATGCTGGATTTTCGGAAACTTCAGAACCAAAATCTCCTGCTAACGGGAGGTACCGGATTTATCGGAAGGTGGTTTATTGAAAGTTTTTTACATGCCAATAAGGAACTTAGCCTTAATGCCAGTTTAACGATCATCACGAGGAATGTTAAAAAATTTCTAGACGCATATCCAAAATATAAATCGGTTCAATCCCTAAAGTATTGGGAAACAGACGTCCGCAATCTCGGAGAGATTCCCATGAAATTTTCTTTTGTCATTCATGCCGCCGCAGATTCCGAATCAAGATCGAAACCTTTCCAAGCCATTGAAACGATAGAAACGATCACTTCTGGGACTAAAAATATGCTTTCTTTGGCGTATGAAATGGAAGCGGAAAAATTCCTTTTCCTTTCCTCTGGCGCTGTTTATGGCAAAATATCTGAGCCAGTGAGCGAGACATATGCTGGGGCTCCGGATTTAAGAAGCAACGCATCCTATGGCGAGTCAAAACGAATGGCAGAATTATTATGCAATATATATGCAGAAAATTCAAAGCTGAATGTTTCTATTGCGAGAATTTTTTCTCTCGTAGGACCTGGCCTTCCGCTTAACTTAAACTTTGCGATCGGTAATTTCATTCGAGATTTTATCTCTAAAAGAGAAATCGTGATCCGAGGTGACGGAAATCCAATAAGATCTTATATATATGCCTCTGAGTTGATGGTTTGGCTCTGGAAGATACTCTTGGAATCAAGGTCTGGAGAAACATACAATGTGGGTTCTGATGAATCAATTTCCATGGGGGATTTAGCACGAAAAATTTCTTTCGATTTAGCCAGCGTTAAAATATTAAATGAGACAAAATCAGAAACTCGAGACGTGTATGTGCCAGTGATAACAAAGGCAAAAAAAGATTTGGGATTAGAAATTCAAATCTCATTAGAAAAATCTATTCAGAAAACAATTGAGTTCTATCGGAATTAAAATGAAATTAATATCAATCGTTACCCCATGCTATAATGAAGAAGAGAATGTTGAAGAACTTTACAAACAAGTCAAAGATCTATTTGCAACAACACTTAAAAAATATAAATATGAGCATATATTTATTGATAATGCTTCAACGGATCAAACCGTAAAAATTTTAAAGAGATTAGCGCTCCGAGATAAAAATATAAAAATTATCGTAAACGCAAGGAATTTTGGTCACATTCGATCCCCATATTACGGATTATTGCAAGCGAAAGGGGAAGCGGCGATACTACTCGTTTCTGATCTCCAAGATCCAGTGTATCTAATCTCCGATTTTGTGTCCAATTGGGAGGCAGGTTTTAAAATCGTCGTTGGTGTGAAAAATGAGAGTATGGAATCTCCTATATTTTTCTTCATACGTAAGATGTATTATCATTTGATCGGTCAACTTTCAGATATAAAGTTGATCAAAAATTTTACAGGCTTCGGTTTGTATGATCGCCAAATCATTGATATTATGCGAGAGATTGACGATCCGTATCCATATTTAAGAGGGTTAATATCTGATATTGGCTTTGAAGTAAAAAAAATACCATATGTTCAGCCCATCAGAGAACGTGGATTTACAAAGAATAACTTTTACACGCTTTATGATATAGGAATGCTAGGAATCACAAATCATTCAAAAATTCCGCTTAGGATCGCAACATTCGCAGGATTCAGTCTTGGTATTTTAAGTTTTTTAATGGCTTTGATACAGTTGGTGCTAAAGCTAGTGCTCTGGGACTCTTACTCCTTTGGCCTCACGACAATCGTGATCGGCATATTTTTCTTTTCTTCCGTTCAGTTGTTTTTCATAGGTATCATTGGTGAATACATCGGATCCATTCATACACAGGTGATGAAACGGCCGATCGTCATAGAAAAGGAAAGAATCAATTTTTAGATGGATTTTCTTTTTTTCTATCTCGCGGTTATTTCCTACTTTTCATTTTTTGTGATTTCAATTTGCGTTCGTATCGGAAAAAGTGATTCGCCTCTTGCAGCCTTCAATCGATTGCATTTTAGAATGACACTTTTCTATATTATGATTTCATACTATTGCATCTCACATTTTGCGTTAAATGTGGAGTTGATATTTTGGGATTTTTTTATTGGTTTGTTTTTATACTTTTCATTTCACTATTCTATCTTCTTAAACTTTTACGCCCTGGCACAGCGGAGTATTTCCTCATCCTTGTTGATCTTACTATCCGAGAGTGATGGGGTTTTAAGCCAAAAAGAAATTTTAGAAAGGTATGCGAATGGCAAAGGATTCAAGTATATCAAAGAAAGTCGAATAGAGGATCTTACAAAATTGGATTGGCTTTTGGATACGAACGGAGATTATACAATTACCAGAAAAGGAAAGCTAGTGATTCAAATTGTTAAGTCAATACTTGCTTTTTGGGGTCTTGTACAATTGGGTAAGAGTAAATGACAGAAATTTTTATTCAATCTTTCCTGGTTTTTTGCCTTATTGTTTTATTACATTTGTGCATCTGTCGCCTGACAGGAAGTCAAATTTTTATTTTGAAAAGCATGCTCCTCTTGGTATCAATAATTGTCATGAGTGGATTTTACTTTTTGCCAAAAAGTCTTTTGGAATTTTTTTTCTTCAATCTTTGTTTTATTTCTCTATGGAATGCTTATATTATTTTTCTCATCAATTTACAAAATTCCATATCCTTTCGAATCTTAAGAGATATATATGATTTAGATTTAAAGTCGGCAAACTACAATACGATTGATCAGTTTTATCCTGATTCATTGAGTTTGAATGATCGATTAGGGGATATGGTTAAAAATCGATTTATTAGAAATGAGAAGGATCAAGTTCTTATCACAAAAAAAGGGATATTTTTTGCAAAAAGCTTTCTCTTTTTCCGACGAATGTTTGGTATACGCACGTTTGGTTAGTCATTAGGTGAAGGTCAGAGAATTGAAAAATCCGCCGACAATTAGTGTCATCACAGCTACCTTCAACGCAGAAAAATATCTTCCTCGGTTGATCGAAAGTTTAAGGAACCAGACAGATAAGGATTTTTCCTGGATCGTTGCTGATGGGGGATCCACCGACAAGACGCTAGAGATCTTGAAAAAAGCAAAAGATCTTCGTTTAACTTTAACGAGTCAGGCTGATTTTGGAATCTATGATGCATTGAACCGGGGCATTAAAAATGTTAGTTCTGAATATTATATCGTCATGGGTGCAGATGATCGGTTTAATATTGATGCGATTGCGAATTATAGAAATTGTGCTCGAGAATCGAATGCGGATATAATTGCTGCAGCTGTCAAAGTAGGGGATAAAATTTGGTACCCTCGAAAAAATTACGGATGGCTTTATGGTATGGCTGGAGTCGCATCCAGTCATTCAGTGGGGTTATTGATTCGTCGCAGTTTGCATAATAAATATGGATATTATCCTAAAAATTTGTCGATCACTGCGGATCAAATGTTTATCAAACAAGCGCTAATGAAAGGAGCCTCCATCTATCGGGATACTTTTATAGCAGGTGAGTTGAATCTTACTGGTTTTAGTTCAAATAGCGTGATACATTTCATGGCAGAGTTTTTTACTGTTCAAATGAAAACGGAAAGATTTAGAATATTTCAAATTTGTTTGTTCTTTTTGAGATTGATGAAGAACTTCAAACATTTATAATGTATGCAAATTTTATGATATCACAAAGTGTAAATTTGAGACCTAATCATTGCGAATAGGAATAGATGCATCTAATATTCGTGGAGGCGGAGGTGTCACTCATTTAGTAGAGCTTTTACGTGTGGCAAGTCCTTCCGATTTCGGAATAGAATCGGTAGTGATCTGGGCAGGCGAAGCCACTCTACAAAAACTAGAGAACCGAACTTGGTTGCTCAAAAGAAATGAATCTTTATTAGATCGTTCACTTCTTCATAGGATCTATTGGCAAAAATTCATTTTAGATGAGAGATTAAAAAACGAAAGTTGTGATCTTTTGTTTGTGCCTGGCGGTTCTTATGCTGGCAAGTTTAAACCATATGTAACTATGAGCCAGAATCTACTTCCTTTTGAACCAAAGGAAATCAAGCGTTACGCATTCTCAATATTCGGTTTAAAATTACGACTTTTAAATTTTACACAAACAAAAACTTTTAAGAATGCTAACGGAGTCATTTTTTTGACTCGATTTGCAAAAGAGTCAGTATTAAAACAAATTCCGCTAAACGAGGAACTGACGACAATCGTCAATCATGGAATTAATTCAAAATTTTTTGGAAATACACGAGTTCAAAAACCAATCTCAGACTATAACATAAAAAGCCCTATGCGACTTTTATATGTATCATTTATAGGAGAGTATAAACACCAATGGAATGTAGTTGAGGCAATTTCCATGTTAAGGAAAAAGGGATATCCGATTTCCATCACCTTTATTGGTAGTCCTGATGAAAAGAAAGCGTTTAAAAAATTTAATCATAGTCTGAATCAATTTGATCCAGAAGGAATATTTTGTCATTATTTACCGAAAGTGAGTTATGAAGAAATAGATCATTATTATAAGAATTCTGATCTGTTTGTATTCGCATCCTCCTGTGAAACTTTTGGTCAGATACTCACAGAGGCAATGGCAGCTGGACTTCCGATCGCTTGTTCGAATTTATCTGCAATGCCTGAGCTACTTGGAGACGGAGGTGTGTATTTTAATCCTTTGTCACCAATTGAGATTGCGAGCACACTGGAAAAACTAATTGAACATAAAGAATTGCGGGAAAAAATCTCAAGGGTCAGTTTCGCTAATTCCAAAAAATTTAGATGGGAGAGGGCTTCGAATGAGACATTTAGCTTCTTGAAAAAAATGCATTCGAATTATAAAAATAAATGAAAGTGTTAGTGTTAGGTGGAAGCGGCATGTTTGGCAATGGCTTAGTCGAACATTTATGCTCTGAGTTTGAAGTGGCTTTTACGGTAAGATCCTCTAACCCATTCAAAAATATAAAGGCTACTTGTTTCGAATATGTGGATGCATTTGATTTAACGAGCATTACGAGGTCTATTTTACAGTTTAAACCTCAGATCGTCATCAATGCAATCGGTGTCGTAAAACAAAAGAAAGAAATTCAACCCACAACTTCGATCTATCTAAATTCGGAATTTCCGTTCCATCTTTCTTCCCTTTGTGAATTAGCTAACTGTAAGCTCATTCTTTTGAGCACTGACTGCGTTTTTAGCGGAAATAAAGGCAATTATTCAGAAGAAGATATTCCAGATGCGATAGATGTCTACGGGAGATCGAAGGTATTAGGTGAGCATTATGATAGAGCAAATGTATTGACAATCAGAACGTCGACCATCGGTTTCGAATTAGGAAATAATAAAGGTTTGCTCGAATGGTTTCTATCACAATCGGGAACGATTAGCGGGTTTGCAGGAGCAATTTACTCTGGGTTTCCTATGTATGAGTTTGTGAATATCCTTACGTTACTCTTTAAACAACACGCGAGTCTCGATGGACTGTTTCATATTTCCTCTGAACCGATATCGAAGTTTCAAATGTTAACGATTTTAAAGGATAACTTAAAGTTGAAGGATTTAAACATTGTGCCAGATCATATTTTTCGTTGTGATCGTTCCTTAGATTCAAAAAAATTTAGAGAATTAACCGGTTATGTGCCACCGAGCTGGAACAAAATGTTAGAAACGTTGGCAGATCAAATCAAAAATCGAAAAGGACGAGAGCTTGGATCATTTTAAAGATAAAACACTCCTAATTACTGGCGGTACAGGTTCGTTTGGGAATACGGTTCTTAAGCGTTTTTTAGATACTTCTGTAAAAGAGATCCGAATTTTTAGCAGAGACGAGAAAAAGCAAGAAGATATGCGGATTGCACTCTCAAATGATAAAGTCAAATTTTATATAGGCGATGTCAGAGACTATTCAAGTGTCTTAGATGCATTTTCAGGTGTAGACTATGTATTTCATGCAGCCGCTTTGAAACAAGTTCCTTCCTGCGAGTTCTATCCTATGGAAGCGATCAAAACCAATGTGATCGGAACTGAGAATGTCATCAACGCGAGCATTATTGCAGGCGTTGAAAGGGTCATCTTATTAAGTACAGACAAAGCAGTCTATCCCATCAATGCAATGGGTATATCGAAAGCCCTTGCCGAAAAAGTATTAATTGCAAAATCAAGAAATATCCCAGAAAGTGGGCCGATACTTTGCGCAACAAGGTATGGAAATGTGATGGCCTCGCGAGGATCTGTCATTCCATTATTTGTCAGTCAATTAAAGGCGAATCTTCCACTAACAGTGACAGATTCCAATATGACCCGATTCTTAATGTCACTGGAAAATTCTGTCGATTTAGTTCTTTATGCCTTTCATCATGCAAGGCAAGGAGATATCTTCATTCAAAAATCACCAGCTTCTACCGTAAAAGATTTAGCCTTGGCGCTTCAAAAATTATTTTCGAAGAAAGATGAGATGAAAATTATCGGAACAAGACACGGAGAGAAACTCTATGAAACGTTAGTTTCTAGAGAAGAAATGGCAAAGGCTGAAGACTTGGGACAATACTATCGAATTCCTGCGGACAATCGTGACTTAAACTATAATAAGTATTTTGTTGAAGGGACACAATTTGTATCCGAATTAGAAGATTATACCTCACATAATACCCATAGGTTGAAGGTTGATGAAATCGTAGAACTTTTAAAATCTTTAGATTATATTAAGGAAGAATTAAGTGCTTAAAGTCATGACAATAGTTGGGACTCGTCCCGAAATGATTAAAATGTGCCGAGTGATCGATGAGTTCGATAAACTCACCAATCATATCCTTGTTCATAGCGGACAAAATTATGATTATGAACTCAACCAAGTTTTTTTTGAAGACCTTGGCATTAGAAAACCAGATTACTTTTTGAATGTTGCCTCAACGACAGTTGCAGGTACGATCGCATCCATCATTCAAAAATCAGATGAAATTTTTGAGAAAGAGAATCCCGATGCATTGTTACTCTATGGGGATACAAATACCTGTTTGTCGGTGTTATCTGCAAAAAGAAGGAAGATTCCGGTTTTCCATTTTGAAGCAGGGAATCGATGTTTTGACCAACGAGTACCGGAAGAATTGAATCGAAAGGTTCTGGACCATCTCAGTGATATCAATTTCGTTTTGACTGAACATGCCCGAAGGTATCTCATCGCGGAAGGGATTCGCCAAGAGACGATCATTAAAACTGGTTCCCATATGGAAGAAGTATTGAATCACTACCTTCCGAAAGTGAACTCTTCCACGATTTTGGATAAATTAAACCTAGAAGCTTACAAATATTTTTTAGTAAGTGCGCACCGAGAAGAAAATGTAGATTCCAAAGAGAATTTAAAGGATCTTCTCGATTCTCTCAATGCCATTGCAGAAGAGTATAAATTTCCCGTTATCGTCTCTACTCATCCGAGGACAAGGAAACGTTTAGAGGATATCGAAGGGATTAAATTAAACTCACTGATTCAATTTCTTAACCCTTTTGGTTTCTTCGATTATATCAAACTACAAATGTGTGCATATTGTATAGTTTCCGATAGTGGCACTATCACAGAGGAATCTTCAATATTAAATTTGCCAGCGATTACGATCAGAAATACGCATGAGCGCCCGGAAGGAATGGATGAAGGCACGCTGATCATGAGTGGGTTGAAAAGGGAAAGAGTGCTAGAATCGATTAAAGTAATACTCAGCCAACATAATTATGAAACGAGGGCCTTTGCACCCGTTCGTGATTATCAGGGCGGGCAAGTATCGAAAAAGATTGTTCGCCTAGTACTCAGTTATACAGACTATATAAATCGAACGGTTTGGAAAAAATTTTAGATCGAATGAGGATTTGCATAATCATAGATGATTATTTACCAGAAAGCATAAAAGTTGCTGCCAAAATGATGCATGAAATGGCTGTCGATTTTGTTTCAGAGAATCATCAGGTAACAGTCGTCACACCGGGAGTTAATATTTCAGCAGCATATGAGACACTAAATCTAAATAATGTTCAAATTTTGCGGTTTAAATCTGGGGAAATCAAAAATACATCGAAACTCAAAAGATTGATAAATGAACTTTTACTACCGATTAAGGCCTGGAGTAGCCTACACACCTTTTTCAAATCCAATCATCACGATCTCGTTATTTACTATTCTCCTTCGATATTTTGGGGACACCTTGTTAAAAAATTAAAAAGATTATGGAAAGTTCCCAGCTATCTCATTCTCAGAGATTTTTTTCCGCAATGGGTGATCGACAATGGAATGTTAAGCCAATATTCACCATTAGTTTATTTCTTTCGAATTTTTGAAAACTCCAGTTACGAGGCAGCAAATAGAATCGGAATCATGTCTCCGGCGAACCTAAGATGGTTTAATTCAAAATATCCTCGATTCAAAAATACAGAAGTATTATATAATTGGGTAACGGATCATCCTATTTTACAATCAAAAGGAAAATACAGAGAGTTACTAAATTTAAAAGAGAAAATTGTATTCTTTTATGGCGGGAATATTGGTCATGCACAAGATATGGGCAATGTTTTGCGTCTGGCGAAAAGACTAGAGGATCGCAAAGACGTTCATTTTGTTTTGGTTGGAGCGGGAGACGAAGTGGGACTTGTTTCCGATTACATCAAGACTCATGACTTGAGCAATCTTACACTTTTAGATCCCGTCTCTCAATTAGAATATAGAGAAATGTTAGCAGAATTTGATGTAGGTTTATTTACACTTCATAGGGCACATACGACACATAATTTTCCAGGGAAAATTCTTGGCTATATGGTACAGGGCATTCCGGTTTTAGGTTGCGTAAATCCTGGTAATGATTTGATGGAATTGATAAATGAAACTCAGTCTGGCTATGTAAGTGTTTCGGGTGACGATGAAGTTTTTTATCAAAATGCTCTTCAATTATTGAATCATCAAAATCGCATGCAGATTGGTATAAATTGCAAAAGATTATGCGCTGAAAAATTTTCCATTAAAGCCGCGAGTCGGATCCTAATTAACTTAGGTTCTAATCAATCGTAAAATGGATTTGTTAATGATGGTTACTGATTGAGTTTGTATGGAAAACATTGAATACACAAGACGCCATTCTAGACTTTATGAACAAATTTTATTGAGTTATATTTTTCAATTCTTTTCTGGAATAGGAGTCTTAATTTCATTAACGGCCATTCCCATTTGGGGCTTACAATTCTGGAAACTGAACGAACCAAATATTTATACCTCACTCTTAAGTTGTATTCTATCTTTTTTTGCTTCAACCATTATTTTAAGGAACTTATTTCGATTGCCAGGATCGGAAACCGTAGCCTTTATTTTGCCGGTTACGACTTTAGCATTTGCCTTTCCCATCGGAATCATTCTTCTAACTCGCTTAAGTTACTCCATTCAGGTTTTTTTTACAGGTTTTCTCGTTACGCTTGTATGGTGTTTTTTGGGTTTTTTTCTTGGGAGACGTTATAGAATTTTTCGTTATGCTCTCTTGCCGTTTGGAGAAGCGAAAGAATTGGATAATATGCATGGAGCCCTGTTCTCTGTTTTGCAAAAACCGAGTTTAGAAGGACAAAGATTTAACGCGGTAGTTGCCGATTTTCGAAGTGAAGAAATAACCGCAACTTGGGAAAAGTTTTTAGCAAGATGTACTTTATCAAGAATTCCCGTTTATAGTACGAAGAAGATTAGGGAAAATTTATTTGGAAGAGTAAAAATAGACCATTTGAATGAAAATGAATTTGGTAGCTTACTTCCTTCAGCCTCATATGAATTTTTAAAAAGATGTATCGATTTGCTAACTTCTATCATCATATTACCTTTCCTTACTCCATTTTTACTTTTATTAGCTATAGCAATTCGCATTGAATCCACAGGCTCTCCTCTTTTCATTCAAGATAGGATGGGATTTAGAGGTCGGACATTTAAAATGCTAAAATTTAGGACAATGTATTCGAATCTAAAGGGAAGTAGCTTTACGCATTCCTTTGATGATCCTCGTGTAACAAAAATTGGTCGAATTATAAGAAAATATCGAATTGATGAACTACCTCAAGTGATCAATATTTTACTCGGACAAATGAGTTTTATTGGTCCCCGACCTGAATCCTATGAGCTTTCCCAGTGGTATGAAAAAGATGTTCCTTTTTTTGCTTATCGTCATGTAGTGAGACCAGGTATTTCTGGTTGGGCCCAAGTGGAACAAGGGTATGCCGCAGAGGTCGATGGCATGAAGGTGAAGTTAGAATATGATTTTTATTATATTAAGAACTTTTCCTTTTGGTTAGATTTACTCATCACGATAAAAACAGTAAAAACAATACTAACCGGATTTGGCGCAAGATAAGATGAGTCTTACAAGATTTAGAATGAGACGGCATGCGAATGTTATATTGCAGAAATATCAACTATCACGAATGACGTCTGTCTGAATAGGAGTGAAACGATTGATCGCAGTCCTACTCAGTACATATAATGGAGAAAAATATCTAAAAGAGCAATTAGATACTCTGGAAGCTCAAACACTAAATTTCACTCTTTACATTCGAGATGATGGTTCGAAAGATAACACCTTTGAAATTTTAAAACAATTTACCCAGGAGACAAAAAGGAAGGTGTTTTTGCTTCATTCTCGCAAAAATTTAGGTGTCATTTTCAGCTTTATGCGCCTGTTAAGATTTGCCAAACGGAATCTTGAAAATGAGATCTTCCTTTTTTCCGATCAGGATGATCTATGGATGCCCGATAAAATCGAAACCGCTGTGAACAAAATCAAACTCAAGGAAGAGGGAGCAGGGAAAGGAAAACCGATTCTATACCACTCGGATTTGACTCTCGTTAATGGATTAGGCAAGCCCAAAGGAACTACATTTTGGCAAGAGATGGATCTTGATCCAAAACTTGGAAAAAAATTGCACCGAATGATTTGTCAACCTACCATTACAGGGTGTACTGTGGCCATCAATCGGAAGTTAGCGGAATCCGTTCATACGGTTCCCAAGAAAGCAAAAATGCATGATTGGTGGCTTGGACTTTATGCGTGTGCCTTTGGAGAGATTATTTCTGACCCGATTCCAAAGATTCATTATAGAATTCATGATGGCAATGTAATTGGTGCAACTGGACTTTCCTTTCAAAAAGTTTTCAAACATTTGAAAAAGTTTACAGGATATATTTATGCCTGGAAACGAGAGAATGAAGAGAGGGTATTACAGGCTCAGGCCTTCGAAGAAACCTTTAGACAACTACTTACGCAATCTCAAATAGAAATGCTTTCTGCCTTTATAAATAGTCCTAAGAAGTCATTTTTCGTAAGAAAAATGATTCAATTTCGATATGGATTTTGGCAGCACTCCTTTTATAGAAAGGTTAGTAGCTTTCTCTTTTTCTAATATCTTAAAAAAGATTTAAGGGTAGATGATAGGAGGGGATTCTAATTGAAGACCTTCTTTAAATCCTTTGCATATACTTTTTAATTTTTGATATTTTTGTTTTTCCAGGAAAAGAGTTCTCGTGGTATCAAAAAAGAAATTTAATAAATCGATTAGAAACCAACTAGGAATCTTTTTGGCATATAGTTTCCATGTTAGGATTCGATTGCGTGTCATGTAATATTTTCTCAGGCTGCTATGATTAGTCGGACTAATTTCGAAGCCTAAAGGCTTGTAAGTAGTTCGCTCTCCAAGCTGGTGTAATAATTTTGCATTTTTTAAGACATGAATTTTGAATTGAAACGATCTCACTCGTAAACAATATTCTATATCAATGTAATCAATAAAATAATCTTCACGCATAAGGCCGATTTTTTTTATTACTTTAACAGATATTAAGCTCCCTGAAGCTATAACCGTATTTACCTCACCAAAAAAACTTTCCCCTTCTTTAAATCCTCTCCGTCTCCAAAATCCCGACTTTTCTTTCACCCAATACTTTTGTTTTCCGCCTGAAGAATGGACAATATCGGGGGCAACTATGCCTACATTTTTATTTTCCCGCAAATGTGTCGCTAAACTTGTTATCATTTCTCGGTCTGGGGTGGAGTCATCATCTAGAAAGAGGATAGACTTAAACCCATCGGAAATTGCTTTTTTTATTCCTATATTTTGCGCTTTCGCTAAACCGACATTCGTTTCTGCTTTTTTATAAGAGAGGTTATCGTTTGAGTTTTTAATGATCTTCTGCAGTTTAATGGTAAATTGTTTTGAACATCCATTATCGATTAAATAAACCTTTTGAACTTGTCTCCTTACAAGATCTAAATTATTAAAAAAAGAATCATCTGTTTGGTAAAGAACAATGATACAGGCAACATCTATTTCCATTGCCATCCCCATTTCGTAAAATATTGAATCATACTTCGAATGAATAATATAAACAATTTAAAAGATTTATGGGATCCTCTTTGGTATTCGTGGATTGCTCGTGCGCTCGGCGCGTATAAAGTCCTATATCCTAGATTCTTGATCCTTCGTGTTAGATCCGCATCTTCAAAGTAAAGAAAAAATCTTGGATCAAATCCCTTCACCTCGTACCAGACATGATAAGGGATGAGCATCCAGCAGCCGGATATAAATTCAATATCCATCTCACTTTCATAATTCATATCGCTCATTTCATATTCTTTGACTGCCTTAGTTATGATACTGATTTTCTGTAAAAAAGGAAATCGTCTGCCCATCAGACCGAACACAGTAGGATTTTTTTTGTTCAATCGCTGTAAACTACCGTTAGGGTATGTAATTTTTCCAGTAAAGATTCCCAAGTTTGGTTTTGATCGAGCGAAGGTGAGCATGTCGGAAATCGAATTCTCTTCAAGATATAGATCTGGATTCACAAGGAGGATGTAGTCAGATTTTTTAGCTTGGCTCATTGCGAAATTATTTCCGCCACCAAAACCGTCGTTTATGTGACCTCGCATAAAATACTGCCATTGCTCACGGTTTTCAAATAAACTTTTGTATCGGGAATCAGGAGAATGATCAATAAAAATCCCATTCCAGACAATATTCCGATCTCTTATCGAATCTACGCATTTTGAGAGAATTTCGAGGCTAGTATTATAGGCTACAATTGAAACAGTTACATTCACCACATTGTCAATATATCATTTTGTGCCTACTTTGCCATTTATTTTAGCAGTAAGAAGGGGAATTGCTTAATAGAAATTTAAGAAAATGTTATCCATCGTTCCTATCTTTGGTTTTGGATTTCGCTAATTTTGAATTTGAATTTATATCACAGCTTCGAGAAAGCCCGACGAAATCAGATCCATAGGGATTGCCAAAACTTCGCCTTCCGTATTATGCACGTTTGGCTAGGAATTGGCGTTTGATAAGCGATCTAAAATTGAATGTTAAACCTTGACTTTCTAAGAAACAAAAGAAAATTGTTACTACAATGAACACTGCCAAGCCAGCAAAAACTGATCGCAAATCCAAGTCGGTGAAGTTAACTACCTCTCTTATTATACCAATTTATAACGAAGGAGGGCATCTGCAGGAATTTTTAGAAAAGATAGACCTTTTGCCTCTTCCCACTGATAAGGAACTTGTATTTGTGGATGATTTCTCGAAGGACGAATCAAGAGAGATACTCCGATCTTTTAAATTCAAATCGAAACATAAGATTCTTTTTCAGGAAATCAATCAAGGGAAAGGCGCTGCCTTACAAAGAGGGTTTCTTGCCGCGACGGGCGATATCATTCTGGTTCAGGACGCAGATTTTGAGTATGATATGGAAGAAATTCCTGCTTTGCTCGAGCCTCTCATCTCTGGAAAGGCTGATATTGTTTTTGGCTCAAGATTTAAAAAAGATGGCAGGCAAGTGCATCGCACCTTTCATTATTTGGTAAACCGTATCCTAACGATCTTCTCAAATTTCTTAAGTGGTTTGTATCTAACAGACATGGAAACTTGTTATAAAGTTTTCAGATCAGAAATCATTCAGAATATCAACCTCGAATCCAATCGATTTGGTTTTGAGCCAGAAATAACTGCCAAGGTAGCGCGACTGAAGGTAAGAGTTCAGGAATATCCAATCTCGTATTATCCGAGAAACTATTTAGAAGGCAAAAAGATTACTTGGAAGGATGGTTTTGCGGCCCTCCGTCATATCTTTTATTTCAATTTGATAGCTTCGAACCAACATTTTTTCAAAAAAGATATGCCCAAAAAATACATCCCGATCGGTGGAAACTGGCTCTAAGAGTCGACGGTTCTATCGATATCGAAAACCCACAGAGATTACTGAGATGTATATTTTTGGAATTGCATTCCTTGCCTATATCCTAGGTCTTTTTTATTTTTCTCCCATTCGATTCCAAACGATTACGGATCTTTCCGTTTTACTAATCCTCGGATTTTCAATTGCTTATTATAAAAAGAAATTAAGAAGTCTGACGCAAAAGCATTGGTTATTTATACTTTCGGCCAATCTCCTCTTGTTGTATATTTTCTCTTACAACTTAGATATGGTTCCGGAAACATCCATTCCTAGATACAAATTGTACTTTAAGGTATCTTATTTTGCACTCATTCTTCTGCTCAATTTTCATTTATTTCGCGTTCGAAATTTGAGTTTTCTGTTTCTTTTGGTAACACTCTGCGTAACGAATATTAGCATCTCTTGGTATTTTCTTGGGTTTACAATTAAAAACATTCCGCTTTTGATGTTTGCACTTTGTTATCTGCCTCTGGTATTTAGATCTAAAAAATTAGTAAATGATGCCATTGATAAAATTTTACTAGCGATTGTCATTTATCTACTTTGTATTCTGCCTCTTTCATATGATTATTTTAACTCAGTGCTCAGTACTTCTTACTTCACTTTATCAATCATTGTTTTTTTTATTGCTAGAAGTTTACCATCTAGAATTTATCAAAAAATTCTGTTGAAGCAATTGCTCTCTGTTTTTTTTATTACAAATCTTTTTATCTTTAGTGCCAAAATAAATTACCTGCTCGTAGATAAAGCTCTGCTCGGTTTAAAAGTGAATTTCGGTGGTTTTAATACAAATTCACTCGGTGGTATGTATTGTTTGTATTTCATCATCCTTGTATTTAATCGATCTTTATTCAAAGATAAAATACCATCGCTCTTTTATTTTGGTTCATTGGTATCTGCTTCCTTTCTATTTGTCTCCTTTCATAATCGTTCGTCGTACATTGGAGTTACCATTGCATTTTCCATATTTTTACTCGTAAATAATCAGCTCCGTATATCTGAATACTTCGGAAAGATAAAGAAACTTTACTTAGTTGGTATTTTATGTTTATTTATCTTATGCTCCTTTTTTGCACTATTTTATATATATAATCACAGTAACTTTGATTCTTTTAAAATCCGACTTTCCATATGGGACTTCTATTTAAAGGAGATATTTTTATACTCTCCTTGGTTTGGTTTTGGTATAGATGCACCTTACATCCATGCTGCGATAGATACTGAGAGATTATTGGATTCGAATACTGCTTCTGAATACTTGGGATTTATTCATACATTTGGTCCGAACATCCATTCTCATAATGTTTTTATCCAAGTACTCTTTTCTTTAGGTATAATCGGTCTAGGGCTGTGCCTTACTTTTTTAACTCTTTCGATCATACATTTAATTAAGAATGAAACAAAGAGATCTTCTTTCTATTTTATATTTGGAATGGCTTTAATCAGTTTATTTGTTCATGAATTATTTGATTATACATTAGCAGACCCCGCTACTTTTTTTCCTGCAATGGTTCTCTTGGGCTTTTTGCTGCAAACCAAAAGACAATCAAAAACAAAGGTCCACAAAGATGTATATTTAAATCTGATATTGTCTATACTCGTGCTCGTGATTTTTATAATCTCTTGGCAGTATATTATCATGTTTAAAAAAATGGAATCGATCAAGCACTTAGTCAAAACAGATCTTGTAGGAAACGCGTTTATCCCAGCCGGTATGAAAGCATCTAGTGATAAATTTGAAAGGTATGAAGAGCTTCGAAAGTATTTAATGTTTGATTCTTGGAATTACAAATCGATTGCGATGGACGGGGAAGTCTATTTTTCAAAGTATCATTCTGATCTGGAGCCAGAAAATAACTTAGAAGCCTCCAAACGAAAGTATCTCGAGTGCATTCATTCCAATTTTTACCAAGCCTTCTGCTATTTTCGATTAATGCAGATTTCTTCCATCAAGAACGATAAGGTAGAGGAAGAAAATTACCGTCTAAAGCTTATTCTAATGGACCGTTATCAATTGATCAAAGAAGAAACATACAGGTAAGATCAGTAGACAAGTTCAGGTGTTATTTTATTTTCTTTCGAAAAAGAACGATTGGAGGGAATAAAATTTTATGCACTTCCAAAAATTTCCGTTCTGATTCCGTCAATTCATCGGGCAAAATTCTTTCATAAGAATCGAATCTTTCCCATTTTGCTTTGTGTAATAAAACCTTATTTTTATTTCGGATAGTGGGATTGAGTTCGTAATCCTTGACTGCTTCCTGGTAAAAATTTGCCGATGCTAGCTCGCTTTCAGCCTCCTCTAAAATCAATCGATCGTAGATTCTATTTTTAAAACTATTTTTGTATTCCTCAATCAACGGAAGTACGAATGGATCGCTAGGCAAGAGATCCGTTGCAGAGTAAAGTGTAAAGAAAGGTCTCTTATTGCAATATACTTTCCCCATAAAGGAAAGTTTCTCATATAAAATAACACCCGGAATGTCACAAAATTTTTGTTGGTATTCTGTTTCGATGGATGTTAGTTTAAGATACGATTTGTACACTCGATGTGGAGAATATTGCAATAATTTAAATTGTAATAGCAATAATGCGAATAAGGCGAAATGGGAAAGCATTAAAAAATTTGAGATTGTCTCCCAGTGAAAATAGAGTAAAAACACTGATATAACAGTCAAGACACAATAGGCATATAAAAATGAATTTACAAAGCCCCCATGTTTCATTCTGCCAAGTATGCCGATGGATATTAAACTTAAAAAAATCAAAATAAGAGAGTAATACACTCTCTCGTTCAAAATGTGTCTCCAATATTTATCGAATTGAAACTTAATTTTATTGAAGGTGATTATTTCGAAAGCACAGATTAAAAAGAACTGCGGAATGATTAGAATTAGAACTTCTTTCAGAAAGTATCTTTCTGAGAGTGGGTGTAGGGAAGGTAAAATAAAATTGAAAAAAAGATAATAATTATCGAGTTCTCTTATTTCATTCCAGAGAAGTAATGATTGATAAAATAAGTAGAAAAACAAATATACAAAAGCTACCTTTCTATTTTTAAAAAAGAAAATCAACACAAAATATAAAAACGGAAGGACCAGTAAACTCTGTTTGATAAAAATGAATTCGCTACATACCCAAGCAAATGCAAAGAGCAGAAGTAACAAACGAAAGTTTACCTCAGATTTCAAAATCCAAATATAGATAAGAATAGATAATAAAATCCAAAAATTAAGTAAGCTATCTACCTTTGCAAGATCTAACCAATAACCTGTAAAATCATAGGATACGAAATAAAGTCCTGAGAAAAGAAGAGTAGCTAAAACAGTTTTAAATTTTGCCATCTCTACTCTCGAAATGCTTCGGAGTATAAAGAAGAATACTACAGGTAAGCTAAAGTTTGAAATTACTGAAACCAGTCTTATGTTTGGTAAATTGATCTGAGAGAACGATATGAACAATTTGCTAAGATAAAGATAGAAAGGGCCATAAATTTGGGCTACGTAATCTATCGTTGGGAAAGCATATATGGGCTTTCCATTCATATACTGATAGTAAGCCTGGAGAAAGTAATCTTCGAAGGGACCAAGTATGAAATTTATTTTGGTTCTTGTTAGCATAATAAGAAAAAAATAAAAACTGTAATAGACTGAAATACCAAGCAGAACAAGTATATAGGAGCGGAGGAGGAAGGATTTTTTTGGATTCATGAGAGGACTTTTGCTAAAATGTGGCGGCCAACGGGTCAATTCAAGATTTTGCTAAGGATACTTGCAATCAATCTCTTTTTTTCAGATTTATAAGCAAACATTTCCAAGGTGGTCTCAATTTCGTGATTTGTAAACTGCTTCTATTCCATTTAATTCTGTTTGACTTTCTATGCTTACCTAAGTTTAATTTTGTTTTTAAGTTCTAAATGAAAATTTCCAGGTTTAGTCTCGTCTATATATTCCTCTTTCTCGCCTCTGTCCTCTACCAATCGTACTGGCTGAGGGAAATAGAATTAGGTAAGGTGCCTGGTCCTGTTGATCCCTTTTTAAAAACGGTACAAGGATATTCACTTTACGAAAGTAATTTCAAAGAGCAGGGATTATATTACTCTTTTTTAGGTATTGATCCAAATTATGAGTTCTGTTTTTTTCAGAAGGATATTTTTACTTTTCGCTTGGGCGAAAAATTGCTTGGACCATTTCCGATATCCTTTACCTCCATCGTTGCCGTTTTATTTCATTTTCTAAATTTACAGAACATTCCGTATTTTTTTGTAATCCTAAATTTAATTCTTTTGATTCTTATCTTTTGGAATGTTAAGAAGAGCATTCCTATCGCCATCCTAGTTTTTTGGGGTCTTCCATTTTTTATACCTAATTCGGAAGTGTCGGAACATTCGATTTTAATTTTAACCCAGTTGGCAGGGTACTTTTTCACAAGAATTTCTTTCTCCCGATTCCGAAGAGAAACGAATGTGTTTAACAAAAATATATGTTTGGCAGGCTTATTCTTTGGGATAGGACTATTTTTCCGTCATGAAGTTCTTATTTTCGGCAACCTAATGATAGTTACTCTAATCGGAATGAAGTATGTAAATAAAAATACATTGTTTAAATGGAAGGATGTAGTTGCTTTTACTTTGAGCATGTATCTGATGTTTGTTTTATTTTTTGTCATGAATAAGATTATGTATGGATCTAGTGTTGGTCCTAGATTAAATACAAATAGCTCTGGAGTGTATTCGGATTTATTTTCAAAATTAGCATATTATAAAGTGATCTTATGGAAAGAGGGTCCAAATTACGGACTCTTTGGAAAAAATATAGTGTTTCTTGGCACGTTGATTTTGGCAGTGTTTCAGTTTCGGAGTATGCATAATCTTGATAAATTATTTTTTTATCCAAGTCTTGGTTTGATTCTAACAGTCCCGATTCTTGCTCCCAATGATGGTGGATCGCCTTGGGGTGCTCGTTATTTATTTTTATGTATTTATCCTTTGGTTTACCTTACTGCTAAATTGTTATGGAAATACCGGAATACAAAATCAGGGAAGCTTGCATTTGTTCTAAATATTTTAGTGATCCTTTCTGTGGGTCAAACCATGTCGATTGAAAAAAAAGGTTTATCCTCAACAAGACTCGTAGCAAAACAACAATTAAAGTACAAGGATGAAACATCTCTTTTGGATGCCGATCTTATCATTTTTACAAGCGAACTCGTTGCCATGCAAACGGGATTTAATTATATCAATTTACCAGTAGTCCTTCTTAATAACGATGAGAAATTGCCTTCCTTTCGGGAAAAGTTTTTAAATAAGAAAAATCGATTTAAAAATATTGTTCTAATTGAACCGAGAACTGAAAATATAAACTTAACAAAATTTTCTGCATCGGATTTAGAAGGCATACGCCCAGGGAAAATCATAAGAAGATTAGATAGTCTATTAACGAAGAAAGACGTTGAGATGAAGGAATTAACGATTGTTCATCGTTATATAAACAAATGAAATACCTTAAGTTAAGAACTATTTTTCCCATTCTTGTTTATATGATATTGGTCGTTTACCTGATCCAATTTAGATATAAGCTAGATAAAAATGGTCCATATTTTACAAGCGATGGAGCCATAAAAATTTATCAAACCTATCAATACAAAGAAAATGGTCTTTTGTCTTTGGAATGCTATTATCCTAGTCGATCATTGGATCCAAATTTTGAATTTTATCCTATTTCCTATCCTTGGGCCATATTTTCTTCAGATAGCAATAAAGAAAGATGCGTATTAGAATACCCGCCTTTTTTCTATTGGATAGGCGCCATTTTATTGAGTATCGTTAGTCTCAAAATTTTATTATATTTACCCATTCTTTTTTACTCTCTAGCCATCTTTTTGTTTGATGCCATTTTACTTGTAGTTGGATTCCGTTCCTTCTTTCGGATTTTTATAGTTGCTTTATCTTTCTTTAGTTTCCCGATTCTGACCTCGATTGACTACACGGAAAGTTCATTTTTTCTTTTAATCTATTTGATCGCCTTTTATATGTTAGCCCACACAATAAAGTCAGATCAGAAGAAAAAATCTCTCAATTTTCTGTTGATCGGCGCTATCCTTGGGTTCTCTTTTTTCTTTCGATTAGAAATTATTTTTCCCGTAGTTTTTCTTTTGATTTGCTTTCTATTTATCATGAGGGATATCAAAAATACTTTGCTTATGGGAGTCGGTTTTGCAGCCATAGCTTCTATTTTCTTACTTTATAATTTTTCGGTTTCAGGTCATATTCTCGGATTCAGATACGTATCCTCTATCAATCTAAACGAAAATTCTGGCGCAGGTATTTATGAAAGGTTCCAATTATTAAAAGCATATCTTTGGGGCGACAGTCTTATGATTGGAATCTTCCAATTCAATCCATTGTGTTTTTTTATGATTGTTGCACCCGTAGTTAGTTTGGTGTTAAGGAAATCTAATCGAATCGGAAGCATGTTTATATTTTCTGGGATTTTTGCAATACTTAGCATCCCATTCTATGTAACGTTTTATGGTGGAGTTGGTTATTTTGGACTTAGGTATTTAGAAGCACCTTTTTTCCTCATGGTAATCGGATTTTCGAGTTACTTAGGAGAATCAAAATTTATAAAAGATTCTGTATGGAAGACAATTACGTTCGTCATCCTTAGTTTTTTAATTTATTTTAATTTGGTCACAACGCGAGAAGGGCTAAAAGTTTTAAGGAGCGCGTCTGCAGATTTACATGCTCTGCATGTTGAGTTTGATAAATCATCGAAGTTTGTAATTCATACCTCCCTCTATTCTTCGATATGGATGGGAAATTCTTTCCTAAATAAAAATCATATTCTGACAACTGATACGCATGCCTATGAAACATTTTTGGATAAATTAAAAGAAAAAGAACAGTTCATCGTGATACAAAGTCCTCAGGATATTTATATTTCATCAGATATTCCAAAATCTTTATATCAGAGATATAAAACTAATGTTAAGATTGATCCGAAAAAAACAGAAATTTTAGAAATTAAAAAGTTGTTTGGCGTGAATATTATTCTCGCGAAAAAAAAGTAAGCGAATGATTTTCTGCGACTCAGGCTTGTTTGGATGTAACAGAAAATTTCGCATGGAACAGCCAGGTAAAACCTAGTGATCGCTTGGTGATCAGAGTAAAAAGATTAAATAAGATAGGTAGCGTGATCAAAAGAAAAAGAATTGAAGAACTAAGAAACGATTTTTCTACAAAATTAATTTTGATGAATTGTTTGAATATGAAAAAGGGAACAAAACTAAGCGCAGTTAATATCCATGAAACGATTCTGAGTTCACTATTGTTAATAGGAATACGGTAGAATGTGTGGGTTTGGACGTCGAACCTTGGTTGAGACCATTCCCTGATTTTCAAAAATGGTTTTTCGACAAAATAATAACTTAGAAGAGCTAATATAGTAGAAATTCCCAATGTATAAATCGAGGATTTTAATACACTTATGGAGTCATTAGATTGGATATCTGTATAGCTATATACTTTAATCATTACAAATCCACTCACATAGAGATGTACTAAATAGATACCATAGCTCAGTTTCCCAACAGACACGATTAAAATATTTGTTAGCATTGTTTTAAAGTAACTGAAATATCCTAATACAGTGCCAAGTACGAGGAGAAATGAGAAGAGCGTAAATTCTGAAATCCGAAATACAGTTTGGTAAAATTTCAGAGATTCATATTTAAAGGTGAAGCTATAAATTAGGAGCAAAGTAGAGGGAATAAAGAGTAAATAAAACCATTTTTTAAATTTCACATTAAGCATAGAATCTTTATGAAGCCTAAAAATTTCCATAAGTAAGATTCCTGCGATAAAGGAATCGAAGTGGGTATGGATGGGATGGAAAATTTTTTGAACATAAATCTCATTCGAATCCATAGGAATAAGGAAATAATAATAAGTTCTAACCGCAATAGGTAAGACAAGAAAGCCTAGAAGGAATAAAAATTTCCATTTTGTTCTTTTAATGTAAGTAGTATAAAATAGAAAAAATACTGGCATGGCAATGTAAAATTGTTCTTCCATTGAGAGTGACCAACCATGGATGAGCATACGTACCGGAAAATAGTTAGAGATATAAAAAACATCTACCCACCAATTGCTTAATTTCATTTCCAATTCACCAAGACCTGATGTCATGACACCCAAATTTGCACCTTGTTTGGCTGCCTGCAGTGTTAATCCCATAATGATGATCGAAAAGGAAATCAAAAGATAAAGCGGAGGGAAAATCCGAAGTGATCTTTTAAAAAAGAAATTTTTCCAAGCCGAAAGGAAATTTGATTTTTTCAATTCGTTTGAAAAGGCATAGGAGACAAGAAAGGAGCTGATCACGAAAAATAAATCCATTAAGAATTCAAAATTTTGGAATGCGGAATGGTAGTCTCGAAAGTAAGCAGGCATAAAGCCGAGGCCATTCACAAAACAATGATAGGCGATGACTATATAACATCCAATAGCTCTGATGCCATACAATTCATTGATTTCTTTTGGATTGACTCTGAAAATTTCTAAAAAGTACTCTTTCATTAAACCTGTGTTATGTGAAAACTATGATTGAAACGCACGTTCTAACAAATTTACGAGAACCTCTTGTTCCTTTTTCGCAAATGCTGGAATCGTTAGATTCTTTGAGTGTTTTAAAATTGTTTCTTCATCCAGAATTTTTCCATGATGCATTTCACCGATCATTTCGCTGACGATTGGAAAAATTTGAGCTAGATCAAGATAGCCAGATGAGTTTAAAATGACACTCATGCCAATGGCACCTTCCGTTCCGTAAAACGCATTTTCATTTGGAAAAATGGTCTGCCATAACTGACCGGGTAGACTTGATTTTACAAGTTCAATCATTCCCAAATTATCAGGCCCTTTTTCGGTAATATTGATGAGGGAAAGCTGAACTGGATTTATTTTTCCATGAATGCGAATGTTCTCTTCTCCGAGTTTACGAATTCTTTTGGCAGCATCTCTGGTGATCGCGTCTCTACCTAAAAAATTCAATTCATATAGATAATCTTCCAAAACATCACCTTCTAGTCTTCCTAGACAAATGATTTGATAGAGTGTAAAGATCATGTAATCTGATTCTGTATTATCGCCCATAAGAATCTCTTTTGAGTGGGTAGGCTGGAACACCCGATCATGCAAAAGAATCGAAAGTTTATAGGCCATTTGGTCAAACAAACTTTGGTAAGATGCTCCAAAGAATTTTTTTGTTCTAGACCAAGCTGGTCTAAAGCCATTTTGCAAAAATTCTAAAGGATTAAAAAATGTACCTACTACTTTATCAAAGACACCTTTAATCGTGCCTTCTAAATATTTTAAATGCAGGGATTCGATTTCTATGTTATGGTTCGCAATCGTGGCAAGCATGGTTCGCCGAAAGAAATGAGGACTTGCTGAAATAAACGCAAGCGGCGCATTGTCTAAGCCCAATCTCAGTTGACGATATAGTTCGGGCATGCCTGGCAGGCATCGTTTCTGTTCAGGTGTTTCAAAGAGTGTGCTAAACTTACCTTTTCCGGAGTGAATATCAGTAGCTAAATATGTTTGGTCAATGTCGGATGTTACAATATAACCTTTGTAATCTTCCGAGAGAACTCGAAGTTTCCCTTTCCCAACAATCGTCGTCTTCCCCAAAATGGAGTCTTCTGTATTATTTAAGTGGGCCAAGTCTTTTGAGTATTGTCGAAAACTATCCAACCCCTCCAGATACACCTGAAATGTGTGTTTCCCGGTTGGTAATTTGTCGCGCACTTCGCAAGAGAAAAAGCCATCCTCATCCGCTTTGACTTTTCCCGATGAGAATATTTTTTCTCCCGATTCATTGCGAATATCGATACGAAGGACGGGCTTTCTAACCGGTGCTAGCGAAAAATCTAAAAAAGGTGTGATTTTACTCTCTTCTCCAGAAAAAAGTCCAGTCACGAGATCCCATAAGCCTTCTGCTTTCATAGGATCCGTTATGCCAATGTCGACCACCTGTCCTCGAATGTAGGATCGGCGCTCGCGACCAAGTGAACCACCGCATACGGCGATTCTTTTGATGTCTGTAAAATTTGGTTGTGAATTTTGATTCTGATCTGGCATAAAAATGAAAAAGTTGTGCCCACAGTCTAATCCATAAGGATAAGATTTCCACCCCTTTTTTATGAATGCCATACGCAACACATCCCAATTCGTGAAACTCCTTCACAATGAGAAAGAACTGTTTGTTTTTTCTGAACCTGTCGATCCATACCTAGAATTGGCTGAAATCCAACGCCGTGTTGTGGCCAGAAAAGGACCAGCGCTTCTTTTTTCGAATGTAAAGGGAACAAGTTTCCCGGTAGCGACGAATCTCTACGGTTCCGAAAAAAGGATCCATCTCGCTTTTGGGGATAAGCCCGTTCAAACGATCCAGAGACTCACACGGCTCGTAAAGGAGCTCCTGCCACCAAAGATGGATACGTTATGGAAAGAACGCTCTCTTGGTCTTTTGCCCTTCCTTGTCGGTTTAAAAAAGGTAAGAAGGGCTGAGGTTCTCAGAAACACGCTCGGTCCCAAGGGACTTCTGGAATTGCCACATTTCGTTTCTTGGCCTGAGGATGGTGGACCTTTTGTCACCTTACCATTAGTTTATACCGAATCTCCGTCCAATGGAAAGGGAAATCTTGGAATGTATCGCATACAGTTGTTTGATGAAAAAACAGCAGGCATGCACATCCAAATTCATAGAGGAGGGGGCTTTCACCACCATGAAGCAGAGCTCTTGGGACAATCCTTGCCTGCACATGTATATGTTGGAGGGCCACCGGCTCTCACAATTGCGGCAGTTGCTCCCCTTCCAGAAGAAATACCTGAACTCGTTTTTGCTTCTTTCCTTATGGGAGAAAAATTGAAAATCACAAGGGATAATAAGATTTCACCCTATCCGATCGTAGCCGATGCAGATTTTGCCATCATAGGAAATATACCCGCAGGTAAACGAAAGTTAGAAGGTCCTTTTGGAGATCATTACGGATATTATTCTCTTGCCCATGAATATCCTTATCTTGATGTAACATCCGTTCATCATAGAAAGGATGCGATTTGGGCTGCAACCGTGGTTGGGCGTCCGCCTCAAGAGGATCATTACATTGCAGAATTTTTGCAGGATTTGTTATCACCACTTTTCCCTCTCGTAATGCCTCAGGTAGTCAATATTTGGGCATACGAGGAATCTGGAGTCCACTCGCTTGCCGGAGCAGTTGTTAAAGAAAGATACTACAAAGAGGCATTTACAGGCGCCTTACGTATCATGGGTGAAGGTCAATTGTCTCTCACTAAGTGCTTGTTAGTAACCAATGAAAGAATCAATTTAAAAAATTTTTATGAGACATTCAAAACAGTCGTTGAAAGATGCGATACCGAAACCGATGTTCATATCTTCAGCCACATCAGTCAAGATACTTTGGATTATACCAGTGGTAAGGTGAATAAAGGAAGCAAAATGTTAATCTTAGGTGTCAGCGAAACAGGTGAGCCTAAATACAAAAACCTTCCGAACTCTTTTGAAAGATCCTTTCAAAACAAATCTTTTAAAAAAGCCAAAACATTTATGCCAGGCGTCCTGATTGTAGAGGGAGATCCCTTTTACCAAGGCGAAGAAAATTTAGCCAAGAAATTACTCGAAGAGAATCTATCTGGATTCAGATTTGTATTTCTCGTTGATGATGCAAACGACACTGGAAAATCCGATCATGATTTTATTTGGACCGTATTTACTAGAATGGAACCTGCTCGAGATGTCTATTCTCGACACGTCGTTGAAAACAATCATATCCGTCACATTGCACCTATCGTCATCGATGCCAGAATGAAGCCCTGGATACCTGATGTTCTGATTCCACTCGAAGAGACAGTGAGAGCGGTAGACCAAAAATTTGGAAAGATCATTGATTCCATATGCTAAGATCTTAAGAGTTTACATTATACGTTATGAAAAAGAATAAAATATTGGTCACTGGGGGCGCAGGTCTCATAGGTTCTCAAATCGTGCAGGATCTAAATGAGCAAGGTACCACGGAAATAATTATCTGTGATCATTTGGGAACAACCGACAAATGGACAAATTTACGGCGAAATTCCTATCATGATTATCTTGAGAAGGACGAGCTAAGAAGGCAGATGGATTCTCACGAATCGTTTTTTAAAGATTTTTCTCACATCATCCACCTTGGGGCCTGTTCGGCGACAACGGAAAAAGATGCCTCTTATTTAATTCATAATAATTATATTTTTACAAAAGATTTGGCCCATATCGCCGTTAAGTTTAAAATTCCCTTTGCTTATGCTTCCAGTGCAGCCACTTATGGGGACGGGGAGTTTGGATATGATGACCGCCTACCTTTGGAGTCTCTCAAACCGCTCAATATGTACGGATACTCTAAGCACAAATTCGATTTGTATGCAACCAAAACTGGTTTAATCCGGGAAATCACTGGGCTAAAATACTTTAATGTATTCGGTTTTGGAGAGGCTCATAAAGGAGAGATGAGAAGTTTGGTCTTAAAAGGTTATGAGCAAATCAAAGAAACAGGAAAGCTCAACTTATTCAAATCTTATCGTTCGGAGTATAAAGATGGAGAACAAAAGAGAGATTTTCTTTATGTGAAAGACGCAAGCAAGATCACGCTGTTTCTACTTTTGAACGGAAAAAAGGGGATTTATAACGTTGGTAGGGGAATAGCGGAAAGTTGGAACGAACTTGCCTCAGCAATGTTTGCCGCAATTGGAAAGGAATTGAATGTGAACTACATAGAGATGCCCGAAATTTTAAAGGGAAAATACCAGTATTATACGTGCGCAAAGATAGACCGCCTGCTCGAGACCGGCTACAATCTTGGCTTTACAACGATTAAAGATTCAGTTGCTGACTATGTGGCCCTTCTAGAAAAAGAAGGGCATTAAACCTAAAAAATTTATTTTTTATAAACTTTTACGATTGTCGCGATTAATTCTTTAAATTTCGGATCTTTCAAAGAATAGAACACTTGGTTCGAGGATTTCCTCGATTCTAAGATTCCATTGTTCTTCATCTTACTCAGGTGTTGCGAGGCAGCTGATTGGCTTGTCCCGAGAAGTTCCACAAGTTGCCCGACTGTCTTTTCTTCTTTTGCAAGTGTATAAAGAATAAGCAATCTGATCGGGTGTGCGATACCCTGGATGCCTTTAATCGCAAGTTCCAGTTGTTGTTTAGAAAGTTCTGTTTTTATTTTCATTCGTAACGTAATCCGTTATATTCTTATGACGAATATACACTTGTAAAGACTACAGATTTTTTTTGATTCATAAAAAAAATAGCGAAATAAGAAATAAAAATTGTCGTACCCACATATTCGGGAACGACAATTATTTAATGTTAGCGTATTAACGAAATTATATACGTACTCCTCCTGAAATTTCTAGAATGACTCCAGTAATTAAATCATTTTCGATAATAAATTGAGTTGTTTGGGCAATTTCATCCGGTTCTCCCAGTCTGCCTATTGGTATGATGGATTTCCATTTTTCTAATGCTTCTGGATTCATATCCTTTAATACCATTTCCGTACCTATGAATCCGGGTGCAATTCCAGCGACTCGTATGCCATATCTTGCAAGTTCCTTGGACCATGTCACAGTCATAGCTGCTACCCCCGCCTTAGCCGCGCTATAATTGGTTTGGCCAGAGTTGCCATGCATTGCAATCGATGCAATGGGTATGATCACTCCTGATTTCTGTTCAGCCATGCAAGCTGCCGCTTCCCTTCCGGTTAAAAAAACGCCTGTTAGATTGACATCAATCACAGACTGCCATTGGTCTATCCCCATTTTTGCTTTCACTTTTCCGGTTTCTTTATCCACGCGGATGAGGAGGCCATCTCGTAGGATGCCTGCATTTAAGACAGCAACATCGAGACGTCCCCATTTCTCTTTTGCAAGCTGTATCAAACGTACGCTTTCTTCTTCACGAGCGACATTTGCGGCAATTCCAATCGTAGGAATGCCTTGTTTTTCAAATTCGACGACAGTTTCATTTAGTTTTTCTTGTTGGATGTCCGAGAGGATGATATTGGCTCCCAATTTTCCGAGCCGAAGGGCCATAGCCTTTCCGAGCCCGCCTGCAGAACCAGTGATTAATATACTTGCGCCTTTTATTTCCATGCCCACCAATATGGGGAGTGGTGGGTGGGAAGTCTAGGAAAATCGAAAATTAGTGAAGCTCGGCGATTTCCCCACTGCGGATAGAAACATAATTTTCAGAAAAAGGGATTTCGACCCTTGCAATGGTTCTATCGGCGTGTGTGATGATGCGAAAGAGATTGGGATCAATTCCCTCGTTTTTCATAAGGATCATGATGAGGGCAATGCCGAGGCCAGCACCTTCTGTATTGTCCATATTGTCCATATAGAATTCTGCGATGTCATTATAGCCCATCGACTTCTTCATTTTTTCCCGCATCCGAGTCTCTTCGGTTTTGATCACAGGGGTATTGTTTAAAACTTCGACGAGCATTCCATCTGGACAGTAGTGGAATTTCAATTGTACATAAACGCCTCGCGCTAAGCAACGTCGGCCATATTCTTCTGCCATCTTTTCTGAGAACTTTTTGGAATATTCTTTGATGCCTTTTTCATAATCTTCCGGATTCGTAATATCAAGTCCCTCGTCCTCAAAAAATACCCGTTTTTGATTCGCCTTGATCCCGTTGATCGTAAGTTCTTTTGTGATCGTGTAGAGCATTTCAATGAACCGGGCATTCTGCCTGTCCGTTAGAATTTCCGTAATGAGTCCTAGAACATATTGTTCTAGTTGGCGGTTCATTCGGGAGGAGCGAACGGAAATTTTGGAATTTGCCTTTACCAATTCTGGGATTTTTGATTCAAGTTCTTGAAAGGGTTTTGCCACAGTTTTTCCTACACTTCCTACGGGAGTCCTTTATATTATCGAACTGGTCTGCCGTAAAACTGAATTCTGTTCGAATTAAACAAAATTCCTTATTTTTTTGCAAAATCAGGAAATAAACCCATTTTCCATTGACCAAACAGGCCTATTAAAAATAGTGTAAAAAACCTAGCCCTTCTTGGGAGCTCGTGCTTTGAGTGGGAGAGGATTTGCCCTCTTAGCTCAGTGGTAGAGCACTTCCATGGTAAGGAAGGGGTCACCAGTTCAAGCCTGGTAGAGGGCTTGTATAGGGCTGTAGTTTAATGGTAGAACTAGGATCTCCAAAGTCCCAGGTGGGAGTTCGATTCTCTCCAGCCCTGCCATTAGATGTTGCAGAGAAGACTACTAAGTAAAAGAGAAAGAAGATTAGGACAAAGTTGATGAAAGCCACTAGTTTCATTCAAGAGTGCAAAGCAGAATTAGAAAAAGTCCACTGGCCTACCCGTCAGGAGGTCGTGAGTTCTACTGTCGTTGTCCTTCTTACAGTTATTATATTTTCCCTTTTCCTATCCGCATCGGATTTCCTATTTTTGAGACTACTTAAGTGGTTTTGGGCATTGGGTGCGTAGGAGAAAGTTTCAGTTAAAATGAGTGATTCTACGGAAAAAAAATGGTATGTCCTTCAGACCTATTCGGGTCATGAAAATAAGGTCAAAACCAATATAGAAAAGATGGTCCAACAACAGAAGTTAGAGGACCAGATCTTCTCAGTGAAGATTCCTTCAATGGATGTTGCTGAGATGAAAAATGGCAAGAAAAAAGTTACGAAAAAGAAACTGATGCCAGGTTATGTTTTAGTTGAGATGAACATGACGGATGATTTGCGATTCAAAATCCAAAACCTTCCTTCTGTTTCAACATTTGTAGGTGGGCAAGGGAAGGGGCCAGAGCCGCTTTCTTTGGATGAGATTAAAAACCTATTTTCTGATGTCGGTGACGTGGAATCAGAAGAAGTATCTCGCCCTCGTTTTCTATTTAAAGTTGGTGAGACTCTCAAGATCATCGATGGTCCGTTTGCCAATTTCAGTGGGCTTGTGGATGAGATTTTTCCTGATAAAGGAAGATTGCGTGTAAGAGTTGAGATTTTCGGAAGGTCGACTCCCGTAGAACTTGATTATTTGCAAGTGAAGTCTGAACCGTAATATTTCGTTAGAGTTTTGATAAGTAAGGATTTTTAAGTTTATGGCCGCAAAGAAAGTAGTAAAACAAATTAAACTCCAAGTGGAAGCTGGCAAAGCAAACCCAGCTCCTCCAGTAGGACCGGCACTCGGTCAAGCTGGTTTGAACATTATGGAATTTTGTAAGCAGTTCAACGAGAGAACCAAGGCGCAGATTGGCCTCAAGCTTCCTGTTGTGATTACTGTTTTTACGGACAGAAGTTTTACTTTCATTACAAAGTCGCCACCAGCGGCACTTTTGGTATTGAAAACTCTCGGGATTACTTCTGGCTCTCCTACGCCACACGTAACAAAGGTGGGAACCATCAAACGTGCCCAGCTCGAAGAAATTGCAAAAACAAAAATGGAAGACTTAAATGCGAACGATATGGAAGCAGCGATTAAAATCATTGCTGGTACATGCCGGTCCATGGGCGTCAACGTAGAAGTATAATAGGATTCTGGTAACTTAAGTTATGAAACGCGGTAAAAAATATATCCAACTAAAAGAAAAAGTAGATCGCACAAAGTCCTATCCGCTCATTGAAGCAGTGGGTCTTGCGAAATCGACATCATACACTAAGTTTGATGGTACATTAGAAATTTCTACAAAGATCAATTATAAATCCCTACAAAACGTGAGAGGGACAATCTCTCTACCACACGGAACAGGTAAGACCATTAAGGTTTTAGTATTCTGTAAAGGTGACAAGCAAAACGAGGCAAAGGCTGCAGGAGCAGATTTCGTTGGCGATATGGACCTCATTGAAAAAGTTGCGGCTGGATGGACTGATTTTGACGCCTGTGTTGCTACTCCTGATATGATGAAGGAAGTTGGTAAGCTCGGACCCGTTCTTGGAAGAAAGGGTCTTATGCCAAAGCCAAAAGCAGGAACGGTTACAACTGACGTAACAAAGGCTGTCAAAGAACTGAAAGCTGGACGAATTGAATACAGACCTGATAAGGGTGGAGTTGTTCACTTAGGCGTTGGCAAGGTTTCTTTTGCTGACGATAAACTTCAGGACAATATCAACGCAGTCGTGGCAGCGCTGATGAAAGATAAACCTTCTGATGCAAAGGGTGATTATTTAAAATCCTTCGCCGTTTCGGCGACTATGGGTATCGGCGTAAAGGTCGATGTCAAAGAATTAGTAAACGCAAATATATAACGGAAATACAATGGCAAACGCGAGCAAAATTGAAGCAGTAGCAGAGTTAAAAACCAGATTAGAAAAAAGACCTAATTTCATATTGGCGTCTTACAGTGGTCTTACGGTTGAGGATATGACAAATCTTAGAGCACAACTTCGTAAACAAGGCTCTGAGATGAAGGTGATTAAAAATAACCTGTTCTTACGTGCTCTAAAAGAATCAACGTTACATAAAGATAAATCTATAGATTTTGGCGACATATACAAAGGTCCACTTGCAGCGATTTTTTCGACGGAAGAGTTGCCTGCGGTCGCAAAAGTTTGCAAAGATTTTGCAAAAGATAAAAAAGATTTAGATGTTAAGACTGGTTATTTCGATGGCCAAGTCCTAGACAAGAAGGGTGTTGAGTCGATAGCCGGCCTTCCTTCTAAACAAGAACTACTTGCACAAATTGCACGTGGTCTAAACGCACCTAGTACACAAATTGCCTCAGGTATGAACCAGATTATTGCTAGTTTGGCCCGAGGGATCAAAGCTATTGGTGAAAAGAACGGCTAATATCCACTGGATTCATAGTGATTAGTAGAGTAAGGAGAATATAGGATGTCTGTTGACGCGCTATTAGAACAAATTGGTAATCTTACACTCGTTCAGGCTTCTGAACTCGTGAAGAAAATGGAAGATAAATTCGGGATTTCTGCTGCTGCACCGGTTGCAGTTGCTGCTGTTGCTGGTGGTGGCCCTGCGGCTGCTGAAGAACCTGCAACTTTCAACGTAATCTTGAAAGCTCACGGTGACAAGAAGATTGACGTGATCAAACTTGTAAGAGAAATCACAGGACTAGGTTTAGCAGATGCGAAAACTCTTGTAGAAGCTGGTGGAAAATCAGTGAAAGAAGGGGTTTCTAAAGACGAGGCTGCTGATATTAAGAAAAAACTCGAAGGTGCTGGGGCTCAAGTAGAAGTTGCTGCTGCCGGTTAATCACCAGCTTGCAGGTTTCTTCATCCCCTTTCTTCAAAAATTTAGAGGCAGGGAGGCCGTAGGCGTCCCCACCTCTATTTTGTCATTTATAGTTACCATCATATTTTGTTATATCTAGGGAGAGTGTTCCATGAATACCCGAATGCAATCTAGAAAGCGGGTAAATTTCGGTAAAATTACCGACCTCAATTTACTTCCTAATCTTATCTACGTTCAAAAAAAATCTTTCGACTGGTTTCTCCAGGCGGATGTGAAAGACCCAACGAAACGTGCCAACCAAGGCCTTGAGGCTGTTTTCCGGGAGTCGTTCCCGATTGAAAGCCCCAATAATGACATGGTCATGGAATATGGGCATTACATTTTAGGGGACGCTAAACGCAATCCTCAAGAATGTAAGGATACGGATTCCTCATTTGCTCTCCCTTTAAAGGCAGTCATTCGCCTCATCATCAAAGAAACAGGTGAGATCAGGGAGCAAGTTGTCTATATGGGCGACCTACCGGTCATGACGGACCACGGAACATTCGTGATCAACGGTGCTGAAAGAGTGGTCGTCAGCCAGTTGCACAGATCCCCAGGTATTTTCTTCTCGTATGACCAAGCAAGAGATACATTTTCTGCAAGGGTGATTCCTTATCGCGGATCCTGGTTGGAATTCGAAATGGACAATAAGGGAATCCTTGTTGCGAAAATCGACAGAAAGAAAAAATTTCCAGCTACACTTCTTGTAAAATCTATGGGAATGGGTACCAACGAAGAAGTATTACGCTTGTTCTACGGTTCTTCCAAAATGAAGATCGCTGGTGCTGGTCCAAAAGAGATCAAACGTCTGATCGGCAGGCGTACAATCGCAGATATCATCAACATGGAAACGGGCGAGGTAATGCTCGATGCTGGTTCCAAAATCAACGAAGATAACATATCCATTCTGCGTGAAATGAAAGTGAAGGAAGTTGAAGTGATTGAATTTCCAAAAGGAAAAGACAATCCCGTGCTCATCAACTGTCTTGAAAAAGATGGAGTGAATGATTACGAAGATGCTGTGAAAAAGTTTCATACCATCATGCGCCCAGGCGAGCCTTCCACGATCGAAAACGCAGAAGGGGAACTACGTCGCTTATTCTTCTCACCTAAAACATTTGATTTGGGTATTGTTGGTCGTTATAAAATCAATAGCAAATTCGAATTCAATAATCCAAAAGATTTCAATAAGGTAGATGATCGTGTCCTTCGTAAGGAAGACATTATAGAAACCGTTCGTTATCTCGTGATGCTCATGAGTGACGCGGAAAACTTTTATCCGGATGACATTGACCACTTGGGTAACAGAAGGATCCGTTCCGTTGGAGAGCTTGTTGCCAACCAATTGAAGCTTGGATTCTCACGTGTGGAACGAGTGATCAAAGAGAGAATGACAGTTCAAGAGCCTGAACAACAGACTCCACAATTGCTCATCTCTATTAAACCAATCACAGCGGTGATCAACGAATTTTTTGGTTCTTCTCAATTATCACAATTTATGGACCAAACCAATCCTCTAGCAGAATTGACTCACAAACGTAGGTTAAATGCTCTAGGCCCTGGTGGTCTATCTCGCGATAGAGCGGGTTTTGAAGTTCGTGACGTACATTATTCTCACTATGGAAGAATGTGTCCGATTGAGACACCTGAAGGTCCAAATATTGGACTCATTCTTTCGATGTCGAGTTTTGCTCGGGTCAACGATTACGGCTTTTTAGAGACTCCTTACCGAGTTGTAAAAAATGGAAAGGTATCAAAACAAGTCGAATACCTAACTGCTGATAAAGAAGAGTATCATTACATGGCACAGGCTTCATCCGCGGTGGATGAAAAAGGTGACTTTCAATCTAAATTGATCTCAACACGACACAGAGGGGATTTCCCTTTCCGTAGCCCGGCAGAGATTCAGTATATGGACCTTGCACCTTTACAAGTGGTTTCCGTATCCACAGCTCTCATTCCATTCCTCGAACATGATGATGCCAACAGAGCGCTCATGGGATCGAACATGCAACGTCAAGCGGTTCCGCTTTTGACAGATGAAGCTCCTTTCGTAGGAACCGGTATCGAATCTAGAGCCGCATACGATGCAGGTGTTTGTATCGTTGCAAGGAAAGATGGAGTGGTATCGAAGGTTGATGCAGAAGGCGTTTGGGTCAAAGAAGACGCCTCAAAAGAAATTGCACATTACCCTCTCATTAAATTTAAGAAAACGAACCAAGGAACTTGTTTCAATCAAAAGCCAAACGTTAGCATGCTTCACGCATATGCGTCCGGAAAAGTAACAAAGGTTAGCAAGGAGCGCATTGAAATTTCTTTAAACAATGGTGAAAAAGAAATTCATGAACTTGTGCTCAATGAAGAAACACAATTTGCCTCTCTCGTGAAAGAAGGTCAAGAAGTACCGGTTGGTTTTCCAATCGCAGGACAGATCATCAAAGGGGAAAAAATAGGCGATTTCGGTGCCATCCTTCAAAAAGGTACCGTTCTAGCCAATGGACCTTCGACAGATGCTGGTTACTTAGCACTCGGAAAAAACGTTCTCGTGGCATTCATGCCGTGGGAAGGATACAACTTTGAAGATGCGATTCTCATTTCGGAACGCATCATCAAAGAAGATGTTTTTTCATCCATCCACATTGAAGAATTCGAGATCCAAGCACGGGAAACCAAGCTAGGTCAAGAGCAAATCACAAGAGACATTCCGAACCTATCTGATAAAGCATTCCGCGACTTAGATGAAACGGGTGTCATTCGGATTGGTGCGGAAGTAAAACCTGGTGACATTCTTGTTGGGATGGTGACTCCGAAGGGAGAGACAGATCTCACTCCAGAATACAAATTATTACATTCCATTTTTGGTGAAAAAGCCAAAGAAGTCCGCGATTCCTCACTCCGAATGCCAAACGGTTTCGAGGGCACTGTCATAGACATCAAACGTTTCTCTCGCGAAACCGGCGACGAGCTCGCTGCTGGCGTGGAAGAGATGGTAAAGGTCTACGTTGCTAGAAAACGTAAACTTCTCGTAGGTGATAAGATGGCGGGAAGACACGGAAACAAGGGTGTTGTGGCTCGAGTCATGGCTCAAGAAGACATGCCTTATATGGAAGACGGCACGCCGGTTGACATCGTCCTTAATCCACTCGGTGTTCCTTCACGTATGAACTTGGGACAAATTTTTGAAACCCAACTCGGTTTTGCTGCTAAAAAACTAGGGATCAATTTTGAAACCCCTGTGTTTGACGGAGCAACAGAAGACCATGTGCAAGATTTCTGCAAGCAAGCAGGCCTCCCTTCAAATAGTAAGTTTAAACTTTATGACGGTAGAACTGGTGAATCTTTCATTAATCCAGTGTTTTGTGGATACATCTATATGTTGAAACTTGCTCACTTGGTAGATGACAAGATCCATGCAAGGTCTACCGGACCATACTCACTTGTCACGCAACAACCTCTTGGCGGTAAAGCGCAGTTTGGTGGGCAAAGACTGGGAGAGATGGAAGTTTGGGCGTTGGAAGCATACGGTGCGTCTCACACATTACAAGAATTATTAACAATCAAGTCAGATGATATGCTCGGTAGGGCACGTATTTACGAAGCGATCGTAAAAGGAATTCATTCCATTAAACCTGGAATTCCTGAATCCTTTAACGTTCTCGTACAGGAATTGCGTGGTCTTGCACTAGACATCATCATCAAAGACTCTGAAGGTTTGGAAGTGGATATCTCTGATTATGAAGATGAGTTCTCGAAAAACAAAAAGAAAATCAAGTTCGAGACCATCGAAAACGCGTAGGGGAAAAGATTATGAGAAATTACAATAGTTTTGAATCAATCACGATCCGTCTGGCATCCCCAGAACGGATCAAAGAATGGTCGTTTGGTGAAGTAAAAAAACCAGAGACCATCAATTACCGTACGCTGAAGCCCGAAAGAGATGGTCTCTTCTGTGAAAAAATCTTTGGAACCACCAAAGATTGGGAATGTTACTGTGGTAAATTCAAATCCATCCGTTATAAGGGTGTGGTCTGCGACAAATGTGGTGTTGAGGTAACTCACTCCAAAGTTCGTAGAGAAAGAATGGGTCACATTGAACTCGCGGCTCCTGTCTCTCATATTTGGTACTACCGGTCGGTCCCATCTCGTATGGGACTCCTTCTTGATATGACCATCAACCAGTTGAAGAGCGTTCTTTATTTTGAAAAGTATGTGATCATTGATCCAGCAGATTCTGGTCGTAGTCGTGGAGAACTCATTGATGAAGATGAGTATCATAATTTTCTAGATGAATATGGCGATAAGTTTATCGCCGGTATTGGTGGGGATGCGATTAAAGAACTTCTTGCACGTATCGATGTGGATGCAGAAGCAAGAGCGATCCGCCAAAAAATCCAAGATAGAAATAAAATTTCCGACAAACGGATTTTCAAAAGATTAGAAGTATTAGAAGCATTTCGTGATTCTGGGAACCGTCCTGAATGGATGGTACTTGATGTGGTTCCGGTGATCCCACCTGAACTTCGCCCGATGGTCCAGTTAGAGGGAGGACGTTTTGCGACTTCCGACTTGAACGATTTGTACCGCCGGGTGATCAATCGTAACAATCGTTTGAAACGTCTTCTCGCACTCAAAGCACCTGAGATCATTGTTCGTAACGAAAAACGTATGTTACAGGAAGCAGTGGACGCTCTCTTTGATAACAGCCGCAGAAAACGAACAGTCAAAGGTAAGGGAAATCGACCATTAAAATCGATCTCTGATATGCTCAAAGGGAAACAAGGTCGTTTCCGTCAGAACCTACTTGGAAAGCGGGTAGATTATTCAGGTCGTTCGGTCATCGTAGTAGGGCCAGAGCTAAAATACCACCAGATGGGCCTTCCGAAAAAGATGGCACTCGAGCTCTTCAAACCGTTCATTATGAAACGCCTTGTTGATTTAGAACTTGCACCAAATATCAAATCGGCGAAAAAGAAAATTGAAGCCGAAGATCGTGAGGTTTTCGATGTTTTGGATACTGTCGTAAAAGAACACCCTGTACTTTTAAACAGAGCACCTACACTTCATAGACTTGGAATCCAAGCATTTTTACCTATCCTTGTTGAAGGAAAAGCGATCAAACTCCACCCGCTCGTATGCCATGCGTTCAACGCCGACTTCGATGGTGACCAGATGGCCATCCACATCCCACTCGCTCCGAAAGCGCAGTTGGAAACTTGGATGCTTATGCTTTCTCCGCACAACATCTTAAACCCAGCTAACGGTCAGCCGATCTGCGGTCCTACGCAAGACATCGTTCTAGGAATCTATTACCTCACTTCCGAAGTAAAAGATGCCAAAGGACAAGGTAAATTCTTTACAGGTCTTGAAGAGATCATGTATGCGATCGAGAGTAAAACAGTAGAAATCAGATCGAAAATATCAGTTCTTCATGAAGGTAAGATCATCGAGACGACTCCTGGTCGACTCATTTTCAACCAAGTCATGCCGAAAGGTTATGTTTATGTAAACAGAACCTTAGGTGATAAGGAGACAAACAAAATCATCGCAGATGTTTATGAGAAATTTGGTCCTGGTGCCACAGTTGTGATGCTCGATGAGATCAAACGTCTGGGATATAAATACGCAACTTATTTTGCACCGACCATTTCTATCGAGGACATTCGAGTCTCTCCTCATAAAGAGGGGCTAGTCAATGATGCCAACAAAGAAGTTGAAAAAGCAGATATGGAGTACCGTAAAGGTATCATCACCAATGAAGAAAGATACAAAAAGGTAATCGAGATTTGGACCAAAACCAATGATAAAATTACCGATGGTATGTTCAAAGAATTGGAAAAAGACCAAGGTGGTTTTAATCCTGTATTCGTCATGGCGGCTTCTGGTGCACGTGGTTCGAAACAACAGATCCGCCAGCTTGCCGGGATGAGGGGACTTATGGCCAAACCAAGTGGTGAGATCATCGAACTCGCCATTCGTTCCAACTTCCGCGAAGGTCTCGGAGTTTTAGAATTTTTTATCTCCACACATGGTGCGAGAAAGGGTCTCGCGGATACGGCTCTTAAGACAGCGGATGCTGGATATTTGACAAGAAGACTTGTGGATATTTCCCAGGATGTGATCGTCAGTGAAGACGATTGTGGCACGAAAGAAAACATCACACTCGGTATGGTAAAAGAAGGGGAAAACATCATCGTTTCTCTTGCAGACCGTGTTTTCGGAAGATACACAGCAGAAGATCTAATTGACCCAGTTACTGAAAAAGTAGTATTTCCAAAAGATACAATCATAACAAGAGCGATCGGTCAGAAAATCGAAAACTTAGGTTATGATAAAATCAAAGTTAGATCACCTCTAACATGTAGATCAAGACAAGGTATTTGTACAAAATGTTATGGTATGGACATGGCTCGCCTTGTTCCAGCAGAGATCGGCGAGGCTGTGGGAACCATTGCGGCACAGTCGATTGGCCAACCTGGGACGCAGCTCACGATGAGAACGTTTCACATCGGTGGTGCTGCATCTGCGACCATCCAAGAAAAAGAACACAAAGTTCCTTATCGTTGCCTCGTGAAATCGGTAAACGGAAGACTTGTTGTAAATCCATCTGGATCAAAGGTTTTCTCAAGACGAGGAACTATCATTGTCCAAAGGTTAGTCCAAGAGTTCCAAACAACGGCTCTTTCCAATGTCCGCGTCATTGATGGACAAAGACTGGAAAAGGGTGAGGTATTTGGAACCCAACTCACAGAGAATGGCGAGCAAATGGTAACGGCAGACCAGCCTGGAACCGTTTCTCTCCAAGGAACTCTCCTTCGCGTTCTCGGTGATGACGTTGTTATCCCTGTGAAAGTGGGAACTGTCGTCAAATGTGTTGAACACGATATCATGGATGAAAACAAGCCATTGGCTGAGTTTGACCCATACAACGAAGTTGTTGTTTCGGAAATAGAAGGAACTGTCAATTGGGAAGACTTAGAAGTTGGTAAGAACGTTAGAAGGGACGTAGATCCGAAAACGTCAAATATCATCTTTAAGGTTGTGGAACAGAAAAAAGACAGACTCGTTCCTGTGATTGCGGTGCATGGTGCCACAAACGAAGGTTATTCGGTACCTGTGGACTCATTGTTACAGTTTCAATCGGGAGATAAAGTCAAAGAAGGCGATATCCTTTTTAAGATCCCGTCTGTTGCTGAGAAAACTCGTGATATCACGGGTGGACTTCCTCGAGTTGACGAGTTGTTTGAAGCACGTCGACCGAAAGATGCCTGCACTTTGGCAGAGATAGAAGGAAAAATCGAGGATCGTGGCGAAATCGTCAAAGAAAAACGGATTCTTTATATCATCTCTGAATCAGCAGATGTGGAAAAATCAAAGGTTGCCATCCCGATTGGTAAGCAACTCCGCGTTCGGCATGGAGATTTCGTAAAAGTTGGTGACCAGATTGATGAAGGAAACTTTGACCCGCATGATATTTTAAGTATCAAAGGTCCAAACGCACTTCACAACTATATGGTTTCGGAAGTGCAGGAAGTTTACAGACTGCAAGGTGTTCACATCAATGATAAGCACATTGAAGTTGTTGTTCGACAGATGCTCAGAAAAGTAATCATCACTGACAGTGGGGACACTTCTTTTGTAAACCAACAGCAAGTGGATCGTTTTCTATTCAATGAAGAAAATGAGCGCGTGATCAATGAGGGTGGTAGTCCCGCCCAAGCACAGCCTATTTTACTCGGGTTAACAAAAGCTTCCTTGAATACCGAGTCTTATTTCTCTGCCGCATCTTTCCAAGAAACGACAAAGGTTCTTACCGATGCAGCAATCAAAGGAAAGACCGACAATCTGATGGGTTTAAAAGAGAACGTGATCATCGGACATATGATTCCTGCTGGAACTGGGATGAAAAAATACCGGGATATCGAAGTCTTTAAAGAACTTCCAGGAGATTTGGATTGGGACTTAGAGGAAGAGGATGAAGTGGAAGACGAGCTTGTGGAAATTCCGGAGTCTGCGCCAGTTGCGGCGGTTTCTCTCTCCAAATTGGTAGAGGAAGATGACGAGGATGAAGACGAACTCGAAGATGATGACTCGGATGCTGAAGCCGAGGAAGATGACGACGAGGATTAAACCTTGTCGTCCTTAGAAATTATTAAGGTTTTCGTTTACAAAAACAGGCTTTCTGGAAGTTTGGACGGAAACGGCATATTTAAAATAGAGAATAGAGTTAAGAAGGAATCGAATGCCTACAATTAATCAGCTCATCCGACACGGAAGAGACGCACAAAAGAAAAGAACTAAATCACCCGCGCTGAAAGCATGTCCTCAAAGAAGAGGTGTTTGCACTCGGGTAATGACTTTTACACCAAAAAAACCAAACTCAGCACTAAGAAAAGTTGCGAGGGTTCGTTTGACTACAGGTATAGAGGTTACTGCTTATATTCCTGGAGAAGGTCACAACCTACAAGAGCACAACGTTGTTCTGATTCGTGGTGGTCGGGTAAAAGATTTACCAGGGGTTCGTTATCATATCGTTCGCGGAACACTCGATACACTAGGTGTTGACAAACGCCGAAAAAGTAGATCTAAATATGGCGCTAAGCGTCCTAAGGCGTAGAGGAGAATTACCGTATGTCTAGAAGAAGAGGAAAAGTAGACCCACGCCCGATGATCGGGGATCCAAAATTCAATGATAAAGTGGTAACAAAGTTTATCAACTGTCTCATGGTAGATGGAAAAAAGAGTGTCGCGGAATCTGTGTTTTACGACGCATTAGAAGTTATCAATAAGAAAACAGGCCAAGATCCATTCGTTGTTTTTCAAGAAGCCTTAGAAAATGTGAAACCACAAGTGGAAGTGAAATCTAGAAGAGTAGGTGGTGTTACCTACCAAGTACCGATTGAAGTAAGACCTGAAAGAAGGCTCGCTCTTGGAATTAGATGGCTCATTCGTTATTCAAGAGATAGAAACGAAAAATCTATGAAAAACAAACTAGCTGCTGAGTTTATGGAAGCACAAAAAGGTACTGGTTCAGCGATCAAAAAGAAAGAAGATATCCGAAAAATGGCAGATGCCAACAAAGCATTCTCTCATTACCGATGGTAATCTAACAAAATTCGATTCTAAAACATTTGATAAGCCGGGTTTCGACTCGGCTTTTTTATTTTATGAACTATTCAACCATTGGAATATTTGCACACATCGATTCAGGGAAAACTACCTTAACCGAGCAAATTCTATTCAAAGCCGGTCTTATTTCGGCAGCGGGGAATATAGAAGACGGGACAACCGAATCAGATACTCTTGTCGAAGAGATTGAACGAGGCATTTCGATCAGGTCCTCTTTTCATCAAATCCAATGGGCCTTTCACGGAAAGGATTACCAGCTTCAATTCGTAGATACACCCGGTCATATCGACTTTCGAAATCAAATCACAGACATTTTGCCAGCCATTGAACTCGCGGTCATTGTATTGGAAGCGGGTTCCCTCGTCCAATCGCAAGCCCGACTGATCATAGAGGAATGTTCCCTTCAGAAAGTCCCCATGATTTTTTTTATCAATAAGCTTGATAAACATTCTGACTATTTAGATAATTTAATCGATTTAGAGGAGATTTTGGGCAAACCTCCTGTGGTCTTATTCCAAGGTGAGGACAATTTAGAAAAAATTACATACTTTTTGAAGGAACCGGAAACATTCCCTCTGTCCGTAGCCACTGAACTCATTCGATGGTCAGATGACCTTCTGATTTCTTCCTGGGCAGAAGGATCTAAAAATACCGAGTTAGGGATGCAGGGTTTGATAGAAGGAACAAATCTTTCCTTAGTATTCCCTGTCTATGGCGGTAGTGCGAAAACAGGAATTGGTGTGTCTGAACTTCTCGATTTGCTTTGTCTGTTATCAGAGAAAAAAGTTACTTCGCAAGATACGAGCGGACAATTTGTATTGGCTCGAAGAATTCATCCAGATAACGGCCGCTATTCGGTGATCTATACAAAACAAGAAATCACATTTCCGGTGGAATTGGATACGCCCGAGGGTGTTTGCCGCATTCCCTTAGCTTACCGCCTCGCAAATGAGGAATTCATTAGCACGAGTCATGTCGACAGGTCCATGCTCTATATCCTTCCTGATATGCCGACCTTACATTGTGTTCCAGGAAAGTATATTATGTCTCATCTATTGGCTCTTTCTGGTGGCGCTAAGCAAGTGTTAACCGCAAGTCCTTTTCTTGTGAATTTGGAGGCTGAGCAGACTAGCGAGAAAGAGTTCTGGTTGAAGCGACTTGGGGACCTCTCTTGGGAAGATCCATCTTATGTCACAAGGGAAAATCCAGAGACAGGACAAATTGAACTTTCTGGGCGAGGGGAGTTGCACCTCGAAATTGGCATCCGTCGGATCCAAGAAAATGCGAAAAAAAAATTACATATCAGTGCGATAAACATTGCGAGATTTGAGCGCTTCAAGAAAATGGCACATAAGGTTGCACTAGAGCATCGTGCCTTTGAAGATTCAAAGTCAAGTGGTACGCTCACCGCACTGCTGGAAGATACTGCCGATTTTTCAAAGCAAATTGCCTTTGAGGTAAGTCTTTCGGAAGAAGTTAAAAACTCGATTGAGACCGCTTTCTATGAATCCGCTTCGGCTGGGTTCTTCGGTTATGACGTATTAGGTGTTCGATTGCGCGTCGTTGCATTCGAAATGCCTCTTTCAGGTATGGAGTTCGTGCCGTCCCTTCTGAAAGTTGCCGTCAATATTGGAATGAAAGAGGGGTTTCATGAGAACACCTTGTTGATTGGACCTATGACCGAGCTTGAAATACTCGTTGATGTGGCCCATGTAGGTGTAGTTCTTTCAGAGTTAAACCGGCGTTCTGCGAAAATCCATTCGGTGGATGAAGAACGATCAGGTAAGAGTCGCTTAAAAGCCACGGCATCGGCAGAAAACATGCTTGGCTTTTCAGGGGCTCTTAGAAACATGACCAAAGGGATTGGCATTTCTTGGGAAAGGACTGCTTTAACCTCTGAGATTTATGCAGTTCTAAAGGAGTAAAGAACCCGAATCGGGTCTTGCACCACGATTGAGGAGTAGATTCTAACAATGGCTAAAGAAAAATTTGACCGTTCAAAACCACACTTAAACATCGGAACTATTGGTCACGTTGACCACGGTAAAACTACGTTAACTGCTGCTATTACAACAACACTAGCTAAAATAGTGGGTGGTAAAAACAAAGCAGTCGCGTATGACCAAATTGACAACGCACCTGAAGAAAAGGCTCGTGGTATTACTATTGCTACGTCCCACCAAGAATATGAAACTCCTAATCGCCATTATGCGCACGTAGATTGCCCTGGTCACGCCGATTATGTTAAAAACATGATTACCGGCGCGGCTCAGATGGATGCAGCGATTCTCGTTGTTTCCGCTACCGATGGTGCTATGCCGCAAACGAAAGAGCACATCCTTCTTGCTCGCCAAGTAGGTGTTCCTTATATCGTTGTTTATCTAAACAAAGCAGACATGCTTGCAGCAGATGAAAGAGAAGACATGATTGAAATGGTAAAAGAAGAGATTAAAGATCTTCTTAATAAATACAATTTCCCTGGTGATAAAACTCCTTTCGTTTCTGGTTCAGCATTGAAAGCCTTAGAAGGTGAAGATTCTGACTTAGGAATGAAGTCCATCGTTAAGTTGATGGAAGCCGTTGACTCTTACGTTCCAAATCCTACACGTATCATTGATAAGCCTTTCCTTATGCCTGTTGAAGACGTTTTCTCGATCACTGGTCGTGGAACTGTTGCAACTGGTCGTGTGGAGCAAGGGATTCTTAAAATCAACGATGAAATTGAAATCGTTGGAATTCGTGACACTACAAAATCGGTAGTTACCGGTATTGAAATGTTCCGTAAGTTACTAGACCAAGCTGAAGCTGGTGATAACATCGGCGCACTTCTTCGTGGAACGAAAAAAGAAGACATCGAAAGAGGTCAAGTTCTTGCGAAACCAGGAACCATCACTCCTCATAAGAAGTTTAAAGCTGAAGTTTACGTTTTAACAAAAGATGAAGGTGGACGTCATACTCCATTCTTTAATAACTATCGCCCACAATTCTATTTCAGAACAACAGACATTACTGGTGTTTGTAACTTGCCTGGTGGAATGGAGATGGTTATGCCTGGAGACAACGTAACAATGTCGATTGAGCTCATTCATCCGATCGCGATGGACCAAGGACTTAAGTTCGCCATCCGTGAAGGTGGAAGAACGATCGGTTCCGGTGTTGTTGCGGAGATCGTTGAGTAACTTAAATGGCAGGACAAAGAATTCGCGTTAAGTTAAAAGCTTTCGATCATAGGTTGATTGACCAATCAACCTATGAGATCGTTGCGACTGCGAAAAGGACTGGAGCTACTGTCTCCGGTCCCATCCCGCTTCCAACGAAAAAAGAAATCTACACGGTGTTACGTTCTCCTCACGTGAATAAAAAAGCTCGGGAACAATTCGAAATGAGAACTCACAAGAGACTCATAGATATTTTAAATACTAATGAAGATACTGTAGAAGCTTTAATGAAGCTCCAACTCCCGGCGGGAGTCTCAGTAGACATTAAATCCTAAGGATAGGATCCATGGCAAAAGGTTTGATCGGCGAAAAATTGGGCATGGCCCACATCTTTAATGATGATGGTAAAATGGTTACTGTAACTATTTTGCGTGTGGGTCCTTGTTTCGTGTCTCAAGTGAAAACACAAGGAATTGATGGATATGAATCCACCCAACTTGCGTTTGACGAGGCAAAGGAAAAGAATCTCTCCAAAGCGGAAGTAGGGCACCTAAAAAAGGCCAGCCTTAGCGCGAAACAGCATTTGGCTGAATTTTCTGGTTTCGAGGGCGCGACTCTTGGATCAGAGATAAAACTAACGGATATATTCGCTTTGAATGATACAGTAAAGGTTTCCGGAACTTCCAAAGGGAAGGGAACTCAGGGTGTGATTAAACGCCATGGGTTTGCGGGTGGTCCAAAAGGTCACGGTTCAAGATTCCAAAGGCATCCGGGATCGATCGGATCCAACACGACACCTGGTCGCGTATTCAAAGGATTAAAAATGGGTGGTAGAATGGGGAATGCGGAAAGCACAGTTCGAAACCTAAAAGTAGTTAAAATTGAACCAGAAACCAATCTGGTCTTCGTATCTGGTTCGGTGCCAGGTCGCGACAGATCGATCATCACGATCGAGAAAATCGGAAAGTAGGATAGTATATGAAAGCACGTAAATACAATAAAGAGGGCGTCTTCGTTAGCGAAGTCGAATTGCCAGCAGGTTTATTCTCTACTGGTATTTCCCTTGGTGCCATCTATGACGCGGTAAAGGCGGAAAATGCCAACCTACGCCAGGGCAATCATTCTACAAAAGATAGATCAGAAGTTCGAGGTGGTGGTAAGAAACCATGGGCCCAAAAAGGCACTGGTCGAGCACGACAAGGATCCATCAGAGCTCCTCATTTTGTCGGTGGTGGTATCATTCATGGACCAAAACCTAGAGATTATTCCTCCAATCTATCAAGATCAGTGAAAAAGAAAGCTGTGCTTTCTATCTTGAATAAAAAAGCAGAAGAGAATCGCGTTTGCATCATAGAAGATGTGGAACCTGCTTCTTATTCCACAAAGTCAATATTCAACATACTTAAGAAGATGGAAATTGCAGACAAAGGGAACGTAGGGTTTGTGGTAGCTGGCGAAAACCAGTTCCTCAAAAAATCCACTCGTAACATTGAAACATTAAAGTATGTTAATAGCAAACGTATGGTTTGTCGTGATATTCTTTATAATAACAATCTAGTCATTGCTGAGAGTGCTCTTAAAGAGTTAATTGCTCAGTATGGAAAGCAGGTATAACTCCGTGAATCTTGAAAATGTAATCCTTTCACCTGTTGTCACAGAAAAATCTCAGGATTTGCAATCCATTGGCGAGAGACTTGGAAAGCGTACTGTGAAGTATACTTTTAAAGTTCATCCTGATGCTAACAAAACTTTGATCAAACAAGCTTTAAAAAAGATGTATAATGTTGTTCCTTCCGCAGTCAACGTTGCGGTATTTCGCGGAAAAATGAAAAAATTTCGCAATATGCCTTCACAAAGACCACATTACAAGAAAGCAGTGGTTACCTTTGCTGATGGTGCTAGCTTGGATTTCGCTAAGGTTTAAAAATGGGAATTAGAAAACTAAAACCAACCACCCAATCTTCTCGTTTCTACTCTGTTCTTGATTTTAAAGAAGTAACAGAGACAGTTCCGTATAAGCCATTAACAGCTAACGTTACCTATAAAGCAGGACGTAGTGGTGATGGTCGGATCGCAGTACGCCGTAAAGGTGGAAGAAACAAAAGGAAATTCAGAATTATCGATTTCAAAAGAAATAAAGTTGGGATTGTCGCGACTGTAAAAACAATTGAATACGATCCAAATCGTTCTGCTTTTATCGCTCTCGTCTGTTATGCAGATGGCGAATATAGATATATATTAGCTCCGCAAGGTCTTAAAGTCGGTGACAAGGTCGTGTCTGGTCCAAATGCAGAAATTAAACTTGGAAACACTCTTCCTTTAGATAAAATCCCTGCTGGAACGAACGTTCATAATATTGAATTGCACATCGGTAAAGGTGGGCAGATTGCAAGAACTGCTGGATCCTTTGCCGTCATTGCGGCTAAAGATGGGGATTATGTAAGTTTAAAACTTCCTTCTTCTGAAGTGCGCAAAATTAGAAAAGAGTGCGTAGCAACGATTGGCGAGCTTTCAAATAAAGACCATAATTTAGTAATCATTGGTAAGGCCGGTCGAAATCGCTGGTTAGGAAAAAGACCTAAAGTCAGGGGCGTTGTTATGAACCCTGTGGATCACCCGCTCGGTGGTGGTGAAGGTCGTACTTCCGGTGGTAGACATCCAGTAACTCCGTGGGGAAAACCAACAAAAGGTTGGAAAACCCGCAAAACGAAGCCGTCAGACCGCTTCATTGTACAACGACGTAAGAAAAATAGAAATAGGTAGGATCTAGGAAACCATGGCTAGAAGCTTAAAGAAAGGTCCCTTTATAGACGACCACCTCATGAAGAAAATCACCAAGTTAAATTCCGAAGGGAAAAAAAACCCCTTCAAATCTTGGTCAAGAAGAAGCACAATCTATCCTGATATGATTGGGCATACTGTTATGATTCACAATGGAAAATCCTTTGTTCCGGTTTACGTAAACGAAAACATGATTGGCCATAAACTTGGTGAATTTGCTCCCACGAGAACCTTTCGGGGTCACGGTGGGGACAAAAAAGTAACGAAGAAATAAGGTAAAAAAATGGAAGCCAAAGCAGTCGGTAAACATTTAAGAATTTCTGCTCGTAAAGCAAGACTTGTTGCAGACGAAATTCGTGGTTATGATTATAAGGAAGCGATTGATATCCTTCGCTTTACAAATAAAGCGGCGAGTTCACTCATCATCAACTTACTTAACTCGGCAGTAGCAAATGCCATTCAAATGAATGAGCAACTTGATCCTTCAAGCTTATTTGTAAAAAAGATCTACATTGATGACGGTCCTATCATGAAACGTTATCGTCCAAGAGCACGGGGTCGTGCTTCAAGAATTCGTAAGAGACTGAGCCATATCACAGTGGTTGTATCCGAGATAGTTAAAAAGGCAAGTTAAGATATGGGTCAAAAAGTAAATCCAATTGGTCTTCGCATTGGAATCACAAGAAATTGGGATTCTATCTGGTTTTCGAAACAAGATTATATTAAAAATCTACACGAAGACATAAAAATTCGAAGATTCCTTCAAAAGAAGTTTAAGAATGCCTCTGTCGTTAAGATCGTCATTGAAAGATTTCCTGAAAAAGTAAACATCAATCTGCACACCGCAAAACCAGGTATGGTAATCGGACAGAAAGGTCAGAACATTGAAGCAGTGAAACAAGAACTGAAGAAAATGGCTGATAAACCAATCGGCATGAACATCATTGAAGTGAAAAAGCCTGAGGTGATTGCGCAAGCAATTGCGGAAACTGTGGCACTTCAAATTGAACAAAGGATGCCATTTCGTAGGGTTATGAAAGCAGAACTGAGACGAGCGATGCGCGGTGGAGTCGAAGGTGTTAAAATCCAGATCTCCGGTAGGTTGAACGGAGCAGACATGGCGCGAACAGAAAAGTATATGGAAGGTCGGGTACCGTTGCATACACTTCGTGCGAAAATCGATTTTGGTTTCAAGGAAGCTCTTACGACTTTTGGTCAAATCGGCGTTAAAGTTTGGACTTATACTGGTGATTATTTCCCTACAAAAGAAGAATCTGAAGAAGATAAATACGCTGTAAAACGTAGAACAAGTTAAGAACTGATAAAGAGAAAGTAAAATGTTAGCACCTAAGCGAGTTAAATTTAGAAAACGCCAAAGAGGGCGTCTGAAAGGAAAAGACGAAAGAGGTTCTTACGTCGCTTTCGGAGAATTTGGTCTGAAAGCCTTGAGTTCAGGCAGAATTACGGCACGTCAAATTGAGGCCGCAAGGATTACCATCAACCGCCAAGTGAAACGTGGTGGAAAACTTTGGATTCGTATATTCCCTCATTTACCTATTACCAAAAAGCCTGCGGAAACCAGGATGGGTAAAGGTAAAGGTAACCCAGAATTCTGGATCGCTGAAATACGACCAGGAAGAGTGCTATTCGAGATGGCAGGAGTAGATGAAGAGACAGCAAGAAAAGCCCTTCATTTAGCAGCCTTCAAGCTGCCAGTCGAGACCGCTTTTGTGAAAAGGAACATCCTATGAAAGATAATTTTAGATCTTTATCTGTAGAGGAATTAAAGAAAGAGATCCAGTCTTCTTCGGAAGAAGTAAGGAAAGCAAGGTTTCAGTTCGGGGTTACGAGATCTCTTGAAAATCCACGTGTGATTCGAAATCATAAGAAGAGGATAGCACAAGGGCTCACGATCATTCGTGAAAAAGAATTAGCATCCTCTGGAAAGTTGAAACAAATCCCACCAAAAGCTGGAAAGCCAGCTGTAGCTGCGAAACCGGCTAAGGGAAAAAAGAAGTAGGTTATGGAAGATAAAAATACAAAAAAATCTCTAACCATTCAGGGTGTCGTAGTGAGCGATGCGATGGACAAAACGGTTGTGATTGAAGTGATCACTCGCAAGGTCCATCCTCGTTTTAAGAAAATTATGACGAAAACATCCCGTGTGAAAATCCATGACGAGAAGAATGTATGTCAGGTGGGTGACCGCGTGATTGCTGTAGAAACTCGTCCTCTCTCTAAACAAAAGCACCACAAGCTCGTGAAAGTGGTGGAAAAGGCTAAACTAGTATGATCCAACAAGAAACTATTTTACAAGTAGCCGATAATTCGGGTGTAAAAAAAGTCATGTGCGTTAAGGTGCTTGGCGGTTCGAAGAAACGTTACGCGACACTCGGCGATGAAATCATCGTGGCAGTGAAAGACGCACAACCTGCTTACGGTTTACGTGATGGTCAGGGAAAAAAAGTACACAACAAAGCAGTTCAAAGAGCAGTCGTTGTGAGAACAAAAAAAGAAGTTCGCAGAGCCGATGGGACTTACATTCGTTTCGATGACAACGCAGTTGCCATCATAGACGATAAAGGCAATCCCAAAGGGACTCGTATTTTCGGGCCTGTGGCACGTGAGCTTCGCGATAAGAAATATATGAAAATCATTTCTCTTGCTCCGGAGGTTTTATAAATGGCTACTAAATTAGCATATCGTGGCTCTGAGCCAACGAAATTTAAGAAAACCAAAATCAAAAAAGACGATGAAGTTCTTGTGATTGCCGGAAAAGAGAAAGGTAAAAAGGGGAAGGTGCTCGCGATTGATAAAAGAAAAGATCGCGTATACATTGAAGGCGTTAACAAAAGACGCAGATATGTTAGACCTACCCAAGAGAATCCGCAAGGCGGCGCTATCGAAATCGAATTCCCGATTCATCTATCGAACGTTATGTTTTCAGATCCAAAGGCTGATAACAAAGCGAAGCCAAAGAAGAAAATTAAGGCTGTACGCTTAGGGTTTTTGAAAAAAGATGGTAAAACCTTGAGAATCACACGTCCAGAAGGGAAAGAAGTTTAATCATGATACCTAGGCTTAAAGAAAAATACGAGAAGGTCATCCGACCAAGCCTCCAAAAAGAGCTTGGATTCCAAAGTGTGATGCGTGTGCCAAAGTTGGAGAAAATCGTCATCAATGTTGGAATGGGCGAAGCTCATACCAACCCAAAAGCGATGGAAGCATGTTTAGTAGAGATTGGCCAAATTACGGGTCAAAGACCAGTAAAAACCTTCGCAAAGAAGTCCATTGCTGGTTTCAAAGTGCGCGAAGGCATGGTTCTTGGTTGTAAGGTGACTCTTCGTGGTAATTACATGTATGAGTTTCTTGACAGATTTATCAACATTGCATTACCGAGAGTAAGGGACTTTCGCGGCGTAAATCCAAAAGGATTTGATGGTCGCGGAAATTACAACCTCTCCGTAAAAGAGCAAATCATTTTCCCTGAAATCCATTTTGATAAGATCAATACGATTTATGGGATTAACATTACCTTTGTCACAAGTACAGAAGAAGACAAAGAAGCGTACGAATTATTTCAAGCTTTCGGCATGCCTTATCGTGCCGGGGGAAAATAGGAGAGAGTCATGGCGAAAAAATCGATGATGGAACGCCACGCCAAAAAGCAAAAATTCAAAGTTAGAGAGTACAATCGTTGCCCTCTCTGTGGTCGCTCACGCGCTTATTTGCGTCGCTTTGATATGTGTCGTCTATGCTTCCGAGATCTTGCGAGCAAAGCTCAGATCCCTGGCGTAAGAAAATCCTCCTGGTAGATGTAGGAAAGGTTATATAGAATGAGTCTTTCAGATCCTATAGCAGATATGCTGACCCGAATCCGCAATGCACAGCAAGCCAAACATGAGTTGTGTGTGATTCCGGGAAGTAAAATTAAGAAATCCATCCTTGATCTTCTCAAAGAAGAAGGTTTTGTAGATGAGATCCAAACCGTGAAAAACGGAAGTTTTGATGATTTCCAAGTGAAATTAAAATACGATACGAATAAGAAGCCAGTCATCCGTATGATTGAACGTGTTTCGACTCCTGGTCGTCGCGTTTACATACAGTCTTCCGAGATTCGCCCTTTTAGAAATAACATCGGAACGATGATTATTTCCACATCGAAGGGAGTTATGACAGGAAAACGTGCTCGTAAGCTCAGAGTAGGAGGGGAAGTTCTTTGTAAGGTATTCTAACCTAACATTGGATCAACATCATGTCTCGAGTCGGTAAAAGTATAATTAAACTACCTCCTAAAGTGGAAGTAAAAGCTGAATCAAATTTCATAACCATCAAAGGTCCTTTAGGCGAACTTAAGTCGCCTATCTATGAAGGTGTAGCTGCAAAGGTTGAAAACGGGGAACTCGTTTTTACAAGAAACAGCGAGGATCAAAAGATCATTGCCCTTCATGGATTAGTTCGTTCGCTTGCGATGAACAGTGTTAAAGGTGTAACAACCGGTTGGGAAAAGAATCTCGAAATCACAGGCGTTGGGTATAGAGCACAGAAAAGAGGTAAGGACTTGGTAATGAGCCTTGGCTATTCTCATGAAGTGGTCTTCCCTGAGCCTGTAGGAATCAAGATAGATGTTCTTGATCAGCTCAAAATCAAAGTATCTGGCATTGACCGTCAACTGGTTGGTCAAGTAGCCGCAGATATTCGTTCCAAACGTCCACCTGAGCCTTACAAAGGAAAGGGTGTGAAGTATAGTGATGAATATATCCGACGAAAAGCCGGAAAAACTGGTAAGAAGTAAGTCGCTATGATCAACAAGACAGCAAAAAATTTACAAAGAGAAAGGCGCGCTGAGCGTGTTCGATATAAACTAAAGGCAACATCTGGTCGTCCTAGATTAGTTTTTAATAAATCCAATCGTTATTTAACGGCACAAGTGATTGATGATACGAAAGGCGTGACGCTTGTTTACGCAACTACGTTAGAGAAAGATTTCCCTAAACATGAAAATTCAAAAAAAAGTAAATCTGCGGCAACTTTACTCGGCAAGGTAATTGCTGAGAAAGCAAAAAAGGCCGGAGTATTGCAAGTCGTTTTGGATCGTTCGGGTATGGTGTATCATGGTCGTATTGCTGCCTTCGCTGATTCTGCTCGCGAAGGTGGTCTGGAGTTCTAGGATGATTTTAGAAGAAGAAACAAAAGAATTTACCGAGAAAGTAGTAAAGATCGATCGCGTAGCCAAGGTAGTGAAAGGCGGTAGAAGGTTTTCCTTTAATGCACTTTCCGTTGTTGGGGATTCGAAAGGCAAAGTTGGAATTGGATTTGGTAAAGCAAATGAAGTTCCTGATGCCATCAGAAAATCAATAGAATCTGCTAAGAAAAATTTAAAATCGATTCATTATATTGGTCATACTGTTCCGCATGATGTGATAGGAAGTTTTAAATCAGCTCGTGTGATTTTAAAACCGGCATCACCTGGAACGGGAATCATTGCGGGAGCTTCTGTGAGATCTGTTCTCGAAAGAGCAGGAGTACAGGATGTGCTAACAAAATCATGGGGTTCCTCAAATCCGATGAACATTGTAAAAGCGACAATGGATGCCTTACAGCAACTTGAGACTCCATCGATGGCCGTAAAACGAAGAGGTGTTACACTCAAACACTTGTTCGGACAAGATCTATAAAAGGTAAAATATATGGAAGAAGTATTGGTCACCCAAGAAAAAAGTTCTATTGGTATCATTCCTACCCATAAGAAAACTTTGATTGCGCTTGGATTAAAAAAGAAAGGGCAATCAAGAAAGCATAAAATGAGTCCACAATTAAAGGGCATGCTACGACAAGTTGGCTACCTTCTAAAAGTGGATAAGGTATAATTAAATGGCAGCATCAGAGAGAATTGAACGTGCCCGTGGTTTTGGAAAGAAAAGACCTAAAAAAAGTACAGCTCTTGGAAACAAGAACCTAATTCCGATTTCAAAGGGCGCAAAAACTTCCAAGAAAAGAGTGGGCCAGGGGCCTGGTTCTGGAATGGGAAAGACTTCTACGCGAGGTTCCAAAGGCCAAAGAGCAAGAGCTTCCTCGATGAAAAGAGGATTTGAAGGTGGTCAGATGCCACTTCACAAAAGGTTACCGAAAAGAGGATTTACGAATATCTTCAGCCAAGAATTCCAACCGATCAATTTGATCGCGATTGCGAAAGCTGAACTCTCTGGTGTGATTACTCCAGAAATCCTTCGCTCCAAGAATATGATCAAATCTGCAGAAGGTTTGGTGAAACTCTTAGGAACAGGTGAGATCAAAAATGCGATTACCATTACCGTTGATGCATTTTCAACCTCTGCGAAAGCAAAAGTTGAGAAGGCAGGTGGGCAAGTTATCGTTCGTGAAAAGAAAAAAGTAGAGAAAAAAAGCACATAACCAATGTTCCAAACAATCGCAAACATCTTTAGAATTCCAGAATTAAGATCAAAAATTTTTTTTACAATCGGGATGTTGCTTCTTTTTAGAATGGGGACGCATGTAACCATTCCGGGAATCAACAGCTTGATTGTAACGGGAATCACCGCTGATCCAAGTGAAGGTTTCCTCGGGATGGTCGATTTGTTTGCTGGTGGCGCTTTATTAAAATTTTCCATCTTTGCACTTGGTATCATGCCATATATATCTTCTTCTATCATCATGCAGTTAGTTATGGTGCTGATTCCTTCTTTGCAAAAAATGCAAAAGGAAGGAGAGGAAGGAAGAAAAAAGATACAACAGTATACAAAGTATGGAACCCTACTTCTTTGCGCGATTCAGTCACTGGCAGTGATTCAACTTGCAAATTCTTGGTCGACAGGATCAGGAAATTCTCCTGCTAAATACCCTGGACTGATCAACCCATCCGTCGATTCCTACTTCTTACCTTTAGCCATGCTTTCGATTACAACAGGAACCGTTTTGCTAATTTGGTTGGGTGAGCAGATTACGGAACGGGGAATCGGGAACGGCATCTCCCTCATTATCTTTGCTGGTATCATAGGTCGTATGCCGGAAGCCCTTATTTCTATGTTCACTTCGGATACTTCGGATGCTCTTTCCGTCTTAATCTTACTGATTATCTTTGTCGCCCTAATTGCTTTGACAGTGATCCTGACGCAAGGAGTTAGGCGAGTTCCGTTAAATTATGGAAAACAAATGGTCGGAAGAAAGATGGTTCAAGCACGTAGCCAGTCCATACCTTTTAAAGTAAATAGTGCGAATGTAATGCCAATCATTTTTGCTTCTTCTTTGATTTTGTTTCCGCAAACAATTGTTCAGTGGTTGTCATCTAAAGGCGGTCAGTGGGCAGGATGGGCAGTGATTATGGACTATTTTAATCCGTTTTCTCAAATTTGGTATCACTCTCTATTCTATTTCATAATATATACCTCTCTCATTATATTCTTTGCCTATTTCTATACGGCGATTCAGTTCAATCCACAAGAACTTGCTGATAACCTAAAGAAATATGGTGGGTTTATTCCCGGGGTCCGTCCAGGATCCCAAACGAAGGAAATGATTGAAAAAATCTTAAACCGTATTACTTTACCTGGCGCTTTATTTCTTGCCGGTCTTGCTCTAGCTCCGTATCTCATCATCAAATTTTTAAATTTGGGATCGAATACTGGAGGAGGGACTCTCGTATATACCTTTGGTGGAACTTCACTTCTGATCATGGTTGGTGTTGCTTTAGAGACGCTCAAACAAATCGAAGCACAACTTCTCATGCGAAACTACGAAGGTTTTATGAAAAAGACTAAGATAAAGGGTAGGGCATAGGTATATGAAACGATTGATTTTTATGGGCCCCCCAGGTGCGGGAAAAGGTACGCAAGCTGATATCGTAAAAGAAAAATTCAAAATTCCGCAGATCTCAACGGGAGATATGTTACGTGTCGCTGTGAAAAATGGCACGGCAATGGGTTTGGAAGCGAAAAAATTTATGGACGCTGGAGACCTTGTTCCAGATGCTGTCGTTATAGGCATTATCCGAGACCGATTGGTCGAAACGGATTGTGCGAATGGATTCATACTGGATGGATTTCCTAGGACGGTGGAGCAAGCAAAAGCTCTCTCGGGAATCCTCAAAGAGCTCCGAATGGAGCTCGACTCCGTTGTCAACCTAGACGTTCCCGATGAAGAATTGGTGAAACGGTTGCTAGGTAGAGCGATCAAAGAAGGACGCTCAGATGACAACGAAGAGACCATCAAAAACCGTCTGCATACTTACAACACAAAGACTTTGCCCCTGATTGACTTTTACAAAGGCACAGGAATCCTTCGGCAAATCAATGGATTGGGAAGTATGGAAGAAATCACCGATTCTATTTTAAAACAGATTCAATAGGAGAATCACCCTGGCTAAGGAAGAAGCAATTACCATAGACGGAACTGTTCTTGAACCGTTACCAAACGCGATGTTCCGAGTGGAACTTGAAAATGGGCATAAGGTTTTGGCGCACATCTCTGGTAAGATGAGAATGCACTATATCAGGATCCTTCCTGGTGATAAGGTGACAGTGGAGCTATCTCCCTATGATTTGACCAAGGGTCGGATTACTTACAGAAAGAAATAGGAAAGTATATGAAAGTTAGAGCATCAGTTAAAAAAATCTGTACGGAATGCAAAGTCATTCGTAGAAAAGGTGTGATCCGCGTGATTTGCACCAATCCAAAACACAAACAAAGGCAAAGATAAGAAAGTATGGCACGTATCGCAGGCGTTGATTTACCCTCAAACAAAAGAATTGTTATCGGTCTTACTTATGTATTTGGCATAGGTAGAACATCTTCCCAGAAAATCCTAAAAAAAGCAGGGATTGATGAAAGTATCCGAGTGAAAGATCTTTCCGACGAACACGAAGCGGCGATTCGTCGCGTGATCGAAGAAGACTTTCAAGTTGAAGGGGATCTTCGTTCTGAAGTGAACCTGAACATCAAAAGACTTATGGATGTTGGTTGTTATAGAGGTCTTCGTCATAGAAGAGGACTCCCGGTCAATGGTCAAAGGACCAGAACGAACGCCCGTACGAGAAAGGGTGTGAAAAAGACCGTTGCGAATAAGAAAAAAGTTACTAAGTAAGGATATCATTCATGGCTGAAAAAGAGACAAAAGGCAAAAAAGATACCAAGAAAGTTAAGAAAAAAGAAAAGAAAAACGTTCCGAGAGGAAAAGTTTACATCCAAGCTTCTTTCAATAACACCATTGTATCGATCACTGATATGGCAGGAAATGTTCTTTCCTGGTCATCTTCCGGAATGATGGGATTTCGCGGTTCAAAAAAATCCACTCCTTACGCAGCACAGATAGCTGCAACAAATGCTGCTGAAAAAGCGATCGAAGCAGCGGGACTCTCAGAAGTGGACGTGATGGTATCAGGACCTGGCATTGGCCGAGAGTCTGCGATTCGTTCCTTAACGACTAAGGGATTGTCCATCAAGTTAATCAAGGATGTGACTCCATTGCCTCATAATGGCTGTCGCCCTCGAAAAAGAAGAAGAGTCTAGTAGGAAAATAGGAATTATATATGGCACGTTATCGAGGACCCGTTGTAAAATTGATGAGAAGAGAGGGTTTGAATCTCTTCTTAAAAAATAGTCATACTCTGCACAAAGAGAAGTCATCACTTGAAAAAAGAAAGTATCCACCTGGTCTTCCACCTAAGAAAAAAGGAAAGATCACGGAGTACGGCGCTCAGCTTAGAGAGAAACAAAAAGTTAAAAGAGCGTATGGTGTCTTAGAAAAACAGTTCAGAAGATATTTTGAAGAGGCATCGCATACACCAGGGATCCCTGGTGAAAATTTACTCCAATTCCTTGAAAGAAGGTTGGATAATGTTTTATATAGAATGGGTTATGCAGTAACTCGCAGACAAGCACGTAACTTTGTGGCACACAGACATGTTCTAGTCAATGGCCACAGAGTGGATATTTGCTCTTACAGAGTGAATGTTGGAGATAAAATTGAAATCAGAGATAAATTCCAGAAATCAACCTTTATAGAAGAAAACATTCGTTTGGCGCAAGCCATCAATCGAAGTGCTTCTTGGTTGAGCGTAGACTATGCTCAGTTTTCTGGAGAAATTTTATCTCTACCGACAAGAGATCATATTGATATCCCGATTAAAGAACAAGTTATCGTAGAGTTGTACTCTAAGTAAGCAAACGAATCTAGAGAGAAGGTTACGACATTGTCCCCAAAGAATTTATTAAAAGGTTTTAAAAGACCAAAGAAAATCGAATTCACGACTGACGTGAATACTCCTAACTATGGTAAGTTTGTGGCTGAGCCTTTCGAAAGGGGAATCGGCACAACAATAGGAAATTCACTCCGCAGAACTCTTATGTCATCGATCGAAGGGGCAGCTATTTCTGCCATTCGTATTGAAGGCGTTACACATGAATTTGCGTATGTGGAAGGCGTTGCAGAAGACGTAACGCGTATCATTTTGAACTTGAAACAAGTGCGCATCAAATATGAGCCAGAAGACAAAGAAGCTAGCAAAGTAATACACATTGAACTGAAAGGGGCAGGGTATTTCAGAGCGGGTGACTTAGCGATTGATTCATCGATTGAAATCATGAATCCAGACCTTCATATTGCGACTTTGAATGAAGATGCAAATGTGATCCTCGATCTAGAAATACAGAGAGGCAGAGGTTACGTTCCGGCAGAGGATAAGAAAAAAGATATCGAAGTTCTGGGAACGATCCCCATTGATTCTATCTTTTCTCCGATACAAAAAGTATTATTTGAAGTTTCCGAAACTCGCGTAGCACAGAGATCTGATTATGAAAAATTGACTCTGGAAGTTTGGACCGATGGCTCTGTTTCTCCAGAGGATGCGGTTGCCCAGGCAGCAAAAATACTCAAAGATCATCTAACCGTTTTCATTAACTTTGAAGAAGAAATTGAAGAAGAAGAAGAAGAATTAGATGAAGCTGATGAGAAATTAAAAGCATCACTATCTAAGCATGTTGAAGAATTGGAACTATCTGTTCGTTCGACAAATGTTCTTAGAAGTCTTGAAATAGACTTTATCGGTGAGCTAGTAAAGCGCACAGAAGAAGAAATGACTAAATCGAAACATTATAGCGACCAAAGTTTAGTAGAATTAAAAGCTAAACTATCCTCGCTTGGACTTTCTTTCGGAATGAGAGATTTTTAAAATGAGAAAAAAGAATAAAGTTAAACAACTCAACAGGTCAGCGGATCATAGAAAAGCTATGATTCAGAATATGGTGATTTCTTTACTACGTCATGAAAGGATTGAATCTTCAGTTGCAAAATTGAAAGTAGCTCGGTCTTATGCAGAGCGTATCATCACTCGCGCGAAACGTAACTTAGATGCAAATCTTGTAAATTTAGATGAGAAAAAGAAAGCAGAGACTGTTTTGCACAACACTCGCTACCTTTATACTCATTTAGCGGACCAAGAAATCGTTAATAAACTTTTAAATGATCTAGCGAATCGCTATGCGACTAGGGTCGGTGGTTACACACGCATCATTCGCCTTGTTAATCGCCAATCTGATAACACAGCCATGGGGATTTTGGAACTTGTTGAGCGTAAGACGCAAGATGAGCTAAAAGAAGAAGTTCGCCAGAAACGTGAAAAATCTGCAGGATCCGCAAAAGGAAAAACAGAAGTAAAAGCTAAGAAAGAGAAAAAAGAAAAGAAAGTAGCGAAAGCGAAATAAACTTTTCGATCGAAAAGTTCTCGGAAAACCGCGAAAGGAATCTTTCCTCCGCGGTTTTTTTATGTCCAGAGATCTAACTGGCTAGATTTTAAATTCTAGCCAATTGCAGTTGGAGCGAGTCGGCGATGTTATCGAAGTTCTCGTTCTGAATGACAGCCCGGTAGGATGCCGTCACAATTGGATGCCTTTTCTCATCTAAGTTGATGAGATTGGGAAGCACCTTCAGACCGTAAAAACCATTTGTTATTTTTTCGGGACGGGTGCCGTAAGCGAGATCATAACCATATTTCCGGTCTCTTGTATCGGAACCAAAACAAGCGAGCATGAAATCAGTCATACCCGATAGACCATTAAAAGTTGTCGGATCTCCACCTAGTAATACACCTATCGAAACCATCTCATTGAAAAAACGATTGGAAAGATGGAAAAGGGTATTGTCTACGTTTCCGCCCAATTCCCTTTTGAAGTATCCTTCGACAAGCCCCATCGCAACAGCATAGACTGTTTTTAATGCACCACCTAGCTGTACGCCCTTAGTATCCCTTGAGTTGATGGCAGGTCTTGTAAATACATAACTTGTAGTAAAGAGTGCTGAAAGCTTCGGTATGAGTGAATCTTCAAAAGATCCAATTTCAAAACCTGAAATTTTTCTTTCCATAATTTGATCTGGGTAGCAAGCACCAGAGATCACAGCCAGTCTATCTCTCTCGATTCCCATGAGTTCGTGTAAATCCTCGAGAATCAGACCTTTTTTTGATCCTGTAAAACCCTTGATCACATTGATGATGGGTGATTTATTTTTCTGAAGGTATGTTTTGATTTTAGGAAAAACGGCATCAAAATCCCAAGGGTTGGTTCCTTGGATGAAGAGTGTGGCATTTTCACATACGGCTGGATCGGATGAAAATGTAATGTTCGGAGGAAGTTTATAAATCGGATAGTGAACAATGTCCCTGCGTTCTTCATTGCATTGTTTTGTTACTTCCTCTTCAGGTTGGTATACGACGACCTCTACATTTTTATTTGCGAGAACACACCCTACAGCCACGGACATGTTCGAGGAACCAAGAATGACAATCCTTTCCTTCGGCTCTTTGGGGGTAGAAATGAGTTGGTTGGATTTTTGGTCGTCACCTTTATATAGGTTTCGATAGGTTCCGTGCTTGTGCTTGTTCAAGTTGGAGCCAACAAGTAGTGCCAAATTATCAATAATGAACTGTTTTTTATCACCGACTCCAGGGAAGGAAATCTGTTCAATATGAGATGGGAATGTCGCCATTTCTTTTTTTGTTAATTCACCAACTAATACGGGTTTACCGATCACTAGCTTTCCCACAGCTTGGTTGAAAAGGAGTCCTTCGATAGGAAGGATGCGATCTGTGCCCTCAAGCGATATAGGTAAAATGACTTTATTAGCCACGTAATGGTAAACTGTATCAACAAATGGCATCAAACGGCCATCACGAGATCTTGTCCCCTCTGGAAAGATCGAGATGATACGACCATCGGCCTGCAATTTTTGTGAGTTTCTGAAGGCACGCATATTGATCTTCGTCATCACGTCTGAGAGTGAGGGATTGTCTGCCATGTCTTTTTTAGAACAAACGAGGAGGGTTCCGAACATATACAGACCAAGCCTTGTAAAATCTGGCTCAAATGCGAGTCTGCCAGCGATGAAAACAAGAGACTGGGCAATTTTTTTTCCCATCTCTCCCGTTCCATACAGCAGTGTAAAAATAGCCGGTGCATCTAAATGGCTTAAATGATTAGAGATGAGAGTCACGGGGTACTTTCCAATGACGTCGTTTAGGAGCTCTAGATTTTCAACTCCTTCCACAGTGAATTTTTTGATGATCGGATCGAGAAACTTAAGCATAAAGTTCCTCGGTTCTTCTTTGATATCAGTATAAACCCCGATTTCTTCCAGGCGGTCTGGATCTTGGAAGATCTCCATAACCTTTGGTTTGGGCGTTGCCTGGGAGAGTAAGAGAAATTCTTCTAAAATGGCCTTTGCTTCCGACTCCGAGAGACCGGATTTCATAAATAAATGAATGTTTTCGAAAAATTCCTTATGCCACCTGCCGAGTGTGGCTTCTTTTTCTGTCATGCGTATCCCCTGAACCGACATTAAGTTAATGTAAGAATTCGTTTTGTCTATCCGATTTTTACAAGTGATTGCATAAATCCTTGATTTCTTTAAACTGTCTTCTTGGACATGCTTTCCAAGTCATGAATGCAGTAAAAAAATCTAAACTTTCCGAGCGGCGCTGGATTCCCGATGGCTTTCATTTTTTAGGCCCAGAAGAGAGTAGGAATCGCCGCCATCTTCTCCAATCTTTGATCGAATGCCTTGAAGTTGCGAGGTATTCGGAAATCAATCTACCCGCATTCGACTATACGTCCTCATACCAAACTCATATTGGCGGACTCGATTCGTCTGCATTTTTGATCGCGAAAGACTATGACGGTTTCTCGCTTTCCCCTGGTGTTGACCTAACTTTACAAGTAGTAAAAGGCATGGCGGGAAGGTCTCATTGGGAAGAAAATCAGAACGTGTTCTATATCGGTCGTAAAATCCGCGATCATAAAAAACGAAATGCATCGAGACGGGAAATTTTGCAAATCGGTGGCGAAAGCATCGGGGATAGTTCACCGGAAAATGTAATCTCCCAGATTCTCATTTTAGAAAAAATGTGGAAAGTTGCTTTACCGGAAACTAAGGCGAGTTTGGTGTTAGGGCATGCAGGCTTCTTAAGTTTTGTATTTGATACTTTGAAGCTAGACCCCTCGGACGAAGCCATCATTGCTCAATTTTTATATACGAAAAATGAGCCAGAGCTTGCTCATTTTGTAAAGAACAAGGACCTCTCACCATCTTCAATTCAACTTTTAAAGCTTACCTTAAAGCCATTGTCCTTTGATGGATTTCAAGATTTTAAGAAATCGCTACTCGGTATTAGCTCAGAGATTCAGTCAAATAAAACCTTAGCGGATCACTTACTTGAGATGGAAGCCTTCATCTTAAATTGGAAAAATAAAAAAGTTGGCTTTACAGGAGTATGGGATCCATCCTTAATTCGTGATCTTGATTACTACTCTGGTCTCGTTTTTCAAGGTTATATGGAAGGATTTTCCGAACCAGTTTTTGCTGGTGGTGTATATAATAATCTGTATGAAACATATGCTGAAATAAAGAAAGATGCCTGTGGTTTTGCGTTACACATCGATCCAATCGAAGAGAAGATTTATTCAAAAAAATGAGGTAATTTATGCCCGCGAATTTAGTTGTCGGAGCCCAGTGGGGTGATGAAGGAAAAGCAAAGGTAATTGATTACCTTTCGAAGGATACAGATATTATTGTTCGTTACCAAGGTGGTGCAAACGCTGGGCATACGGTCGTCGTCGGTGGCAATAAGTATGTATTTCATTTGGTTCCTTCAGGTATCATTTATGATAACACTGTTTGTGTCATCGGGAATGGGGTCGTACTTGACCCAGAATATTTTTTACAAGAGTGTGCTGACTTAGAGAAAAGCGGATTTAAGGTAAAGGAAAAAGTTCTAATCAGTGATTCCTGCCATATTTTACTTCCTCACCACCGTTTGATCGACGAGGTGCGAGAGTTGGGTTCAAGTCCGGAAGGAAAGATTGGGACTACTAAGAAAGGTATAGGTATGTGTTATGCGGACAAAATGTTACGCATAGGCTTGCGCGCTGGCGATCTACTCGATAAGGATATGCTAAAACGTAAACTAACGCACATCCTTGATGTGAAAAATCAGGAACTAGTTAAATATTATGATCTAGAACCAGTTAGATTTGACGAAATCTATAAAAGTCTTTTGAGTTTTGCCGATCAAATTGGCAATAATATTGTAAATACTATCTACTATTTAAATGATGAATTGGATAAAGGAAAGCGTGTTCTTTTAGAAGGCGCACAAGGTACTGGGCTTGATATTGATTTTGGAACCTATCCGTATGTCACGAGCTCAAATCCAACGACAGGAGGTGCCCTTGCCGGATCAGGAGTAAATTTCCGACATCTAAAAGATGTGATTGGTATCACAAAAGCCTATGCAACGCGAGTGGGTGAGGGACCTTTTCCTTCCGAAATCATGGGTGAAGCGGGTGAAATCCTCCGGAAGTTAGGTGGTGAGTACGGGTCTACAACTGGTCGTCCGAGACGATGTGGCTGGTTTGATGTGCAGATGATTAAACATTCGATTGTCGTAAATGGGATCAATAGCATTGTGCTTACTAAAATTGACGTTCTATCACATTACGATACCATTCCCGTTGTTGTCGGCTATGAATACAAAGGGAAACGAGTCTCACATTTCCCTTCACAGGGTTTGGAGGACGTTAAACCTGTGTTTGCTGAATTCAAAGGATGGAAAGACGATATTTCAGGTATTTCTGATTTCTCAAGGTTACCTGCGTCTTGTCAAAGTTATATCAACACTTTGCAAGAACTTGTGGGAACTAGGATTGGTATCGTCTCAACTGGGCCGGATCGGGATCATACCATCATCATGAAATAGGTAAGAATTTTGAACTTGGAAGGGTATTTTTTTTACTAGTGATTGACCAAGAAGGGCAGGTCTTTATTCTTGGCAACATAGCACGAGTCGTTAGCTCAGCTGGTAGAGCAATTCCCTTTTAAGGAATGGGTCCGGGGTTCGAATCCCCGACGACTCAAGTAACGTGTCATTTAAAACGGTGCCATCGTCTAATGGTTAGGACACAAGGTTTTCATCCTTGCAATCGGGGTTCAATTCCCCGTGGCACTACCAATCAAACAAATTTTTTTTAGGCTACAAGGTTCGCAAATCGAATCGATTTTGACCCCTCTGCATTTTTGAATCATCCCTACACGAGTCAAATAAAAGTCGTATAACAACGGATCGTCTTCATTCAATTTTCGAAAAAAATCCCTCACTAGTATACTTTCCCTCATTCCGAAACTCTTTCGATTCGAGATACCGAGAATTTTAATGAGTCTTTGTATATGGACATCCAGAGGAAATGAAATGTCTTTTGTGTAAATCCTGGAGTAAATTCCAAAATCGGGAAAGTCCTTTCGAACCATCCATCTAAGAAATAAACAAATTCTTTTTTTTGCAGATTTAGATCCTGGATCCCCTATCAAAAATCGTAAGCCTCTCGTTAGCTTGTTTTGATTCGAAATATTTAAGATGGAAGCTTCTATTTGTCTTTGGAAAGAAGAGATGCCTAACTCAGGTTCAAAGGTTCCAGAATCATTTAGAAAATATGATTCGAAGATCGGCTCTATGCTTTTGGTTTTGAAATGGTGTTTCACAATATTGGAAATGGAAAGTAGAAGAAGGGCATTATCCTCTGCTGATTGAAATCGGTAGTAGCCAATTTTACTAGCTATTTGTTCCACAGCAAAATTATCTTTTGTCAATGAGCGGTAAGGAGAGGGACCGAGTGCAAGTAACAAAGGGTTCAAGAAGCTTTTGATGGCCTTTACGTTCCCATATGCATACAAGCAAGAGAATAGGGCAATCACTTCTATATCGAAAGGATTTTTAAACCTGCTGGGAAAGAGTATGGGATCTGATTCTAAATATTTAGCGTGTTTGTATTCATCGATAGTATCTTGTAAGGCTAGCTTCAAGGCAATCGGGAATTCATCTGCTTCTTTCATTTACTCATTTTTGCAGTAAAGGTCCGAGACGAAAGTCTACGGCCAATTGTTTCTTGTATGAAACTTGAAGCTTTCAAAATCTCATCCAAATTAATTCCAGTTTCGAATCCTTCCCTTTCTAGGTAATACAGTAGATCTTCTGTGGCTAAATTTCCTGAAGCTCCCTTTGCATACGGGCATCCTCCGAGACCACCACTCGCTGAATCAAAGGAACGAATGCCCATCTTTATGGCCTGATTTACATTGGCAATGGCCATACCATACGTGTCATGAAAATGGCCTGCAAACAAATCGGAGTTAAATTCTTTTAATAAACAGTTTAAGAGAGATTCAACTTCTGAAGGAACGGCAACACCAATGGTTTCCCCAAGTGAAATTTCATATACGCCTTCATCAAATAATTGTTTTGAGATATCGAGAGTTTTTTCAGCCGGCATCTTTCCTTCATAAGGACAAGCAATAACAGTAGAAATATAGCCTCTTACCTTAATATGGTCTGTCCTTGCTCTTTTAAAAATCTCACGAAATCCATCGATGGATTCTTTGATGGATCGATTTATATTTTTTTTTGTAAAGGATTCAGAAGTTGCCGTAAATAAAGCGATCTCTTTAAAACCTGCCTCGAGTGCAGATTCATATCCCTTTAAATTAGGAGTTAGACAGGAAAACGAAACAGAGTTTAAAGCAGTATCTGCAAAGATTTTTTCAGAGAGTTCCCTTGCATCTCCCATCTGTGGGATGGATTCTTTTTTGACAAAGGAAGTCGCTTCAATGTGTTTCAATCCTGATTTTGCTAAAAATTTGATAAACTGGAATTTATCATTTGTTGCAACAATTGATTTTTCATTTTGCAATCCGTCCCTAGGGCCAACTTCAGTTACTTTAACAAATTTCACTTGCCACCACCTGTTCTCATCCTATTATTCTCTTGAACCAAGCATTGCAATTCGTTTTTATTCCTTAAATCTTATGCTAGAAATTAAAAATCTAAATGTAAATGTCCATGGGAAAGTAATTCTAAAAAACATTCACATAACGGCTCGTAGTGGAGAAATCACTGGCATTGTTGGCAAATCAGGTTCGGGAAAGTCGACTTTATTTAAATCGATACTTGCCATTGATGAAATGGTTGCGAATTTTCAAATCACAGGACAAATTTTATGGGAAGGAAAAGATCTCTTAAATAATCCTAACCGTCCCATCCAGCCCGTTTTTCAAGATTCGTTTACTTTTTTTTCTCCGTTTTTAAAGATGTCCACTTGTTTGTTGGAACCAGTTTACATTCAACATGGCTTTCTAGTTTCAAAAAAAATCCTCGCCGAGGAGACAGAACGCATTGAAGGGTTTTTAGAGCGATTTCATTTAAAGAAAAATGTTTTAAACAAAAAAACAAGCGAATTGAGTGGAGGTGAACTCCAGCGCCTTGCCATTTTAAGAGCCATACTCTCCAATCCTAGGATGATCTTACTCGATGAGCCAGTTACCGCTCTTGATGCACTCGTACAGGCAGAAATCATCGAGTTGATTCGTGAACTAAATCAATCTCAAAATATCGGTTTTATTTTAGTATCACATGATTTAGGTTTGGTGAGAAATTTAAGCGATTTTGTTTATGTTTTAGATGGAGGTGAGATGATTGAAGCAGGTAGGACAGAAGAAGTCTTTTTAAAACCGAAAACTGATTTCACAAAACAACTGCTACTTTCAAGAGATCTCACTGTTATATAATTCACTCCGTTTTTTCTTCATTCACTTCTTCGGAATCATCTAACTGTGTTCGTTTCGCCTCTGCAAATTTTCTGGCAATGTCTCTTCTTCGTGCAATGACTTTGGCAGAAACCGAAGCAAAAAAAGGATCATTAGGAAAACTTAACATTTTTGTGTACTCTCTCTCGGCAATTTCATAGTCCGTAACTTTCGAGGCAGTTTCCGCGAAATAATAATGAAATTTTTTATCGTAAGGAATTGGTTTACCCTCTTGAGACGAGAGTAAAGTTTTTAAAAAGATTTTATAGGCGATATGGTAATTGCCTTTTTCCATCTCAAGTCTTGCATAACCTAGCTTCACGTTTGGGTTTGTCTCCTGGATTTTCGAAGCTTCGTTTAGGTAGATATAGGCTCTATTTTTTAAACCTGTCGAGATATAATGATCACTTAGTCGAACCAATGCTTCTGTGTCATAGGGATTTTTTTTGGCAGCGATTTTAAGATGTTCGATGGCATAGTATACTTCTCTTGTCATTTCTGAGAGTATGCCGATGTGTAGGTACGTCTTAAAATACTCTGGCATTTCTGCTTTTGCATATTCAAATTGAATGAGGGCTTCTTTGTATTGAAAGTCGATAGAGTAGAGTCTCCCCAAATTGTATCGAAAGGGAAAAAACTGCGGATCAAAGCGTACGCCGGCAAGTAGCATCTTTTTTGCAAGTGCTCGATCGGTTTCTTTTCCCGACAGCGCAATTTTTACGGCTTCATTATTCCATTCTCCCGAATTTTTGATCGTTTTGTTTTCGAAGGTAAATTCTCCCTTTGAATCGGGAGGCTTACCTGAAAACAATTTCCCGCTAGCTAGAATGAAATCGGCACTATGGTAGACAAAGGATCCGTCTGGGAAATCACTTGTATCAAATTCCTCGTTCTTTCCCCAGAGAATTTCTGCGTATTCCTGATTCCCTATCTGTTTTTGAGAGAGAAGACTCTCGGAAAAGGAAAACAGAAGTGCGAAGGAAAGTAGAAATCGTAACATGGTTGGTGTATGTCTCAAGATGTGATTTTAGAAATCAATTCACTCACTCTAACTGTCGGTTATAAAACACTTTTTCGTGAGAAACAACTCCGATTTCCACAAACGGGACTGATTCTCTTAAGAGGGGAGAATGGTGTTGGCAAATCGACTCTTCTGAAGGAAATCTATCTAAACTCAAAAAACAAAAAGTCATGGCATTGGCCGCTAGGTAAAGCCTCTATAAGTTATTTAGGTCATGAACTCGGACTCTATTCCTCACTCTCCCTAATCGAAAATCTGGAATACTACCAATCACTTGGACCCACTCCTATCTCACAGGAGGAATTGCGAAGTCTGATCAACTACTACCAACTCTCTCGCAGAGCAAGTGATCCTATCTATATGTTCTCAAGAGGAATGAAACAAAAGGCAGCCATCATTCGAAGTTTTGTCCAATCCCCAAAAATTTTATTATTAGATGAACCATTTACTGGATTGGACACAAACTCCATAGCTCTATTTACGAAACAATTGAATCGTGAAAAGGCGAATCGATTGCTTGTGATTGTTCTACATGAAATACCGAAGGGACTAGAGGTTGATGATACAATTTATCTTGGAACAGATCAAAACTAAATGTTTTATAAAATATTAAAAAAAGAGTTTGTTCTTATAGGTAGGTCACTCGGTGGAATTGTTTCCCTTCTATCTTTGAGTTTGTGTTTGTTATTTATTTTCTACTCTTCCATAGAGGTTAACGAAGCTTTAAGTATCCGCAGTGTTCGCGGACTGAAGTGGGCTATACTTTTCCTTCTAAATTTCATTTTGGTGGGACAATCTTTATTTGAAGAACGTGAGTCGGGAGGGTGGTTCGCTACTCTTTCCCAAGTTTCACTGACGAAACTTTTTTTGGCCAAATCACTGATCATTTGGCTATGCACTTCTCTTGTGAACGCCATACTTATATTAGTTTTTGTTGTCTTCTTTCAAAATGCGGCTATGGATCGATTTTTTGGGGAATGGCTTTTTTCAAATTTAGGCAGTATATCCCTAGTTTTTCTCGGAGTTTCCATGGGTATTATTTCAGAGGAAAGTCGTATGAAAGAGATTGTGTTACCCCTTTTGCAAATCCCGTTCTCGATCCCCTTGTTCCTTTTTGGTCTAGAGGCTGAAAGTCGATTTTGGATGGAACCTGGTTTTTATTATCCGAGCGTTTTTTTACTATTATTTTTCGCCGTATTTTATGGTTCGCTCGGAAGTCTGTTCTTGGAAATACTCAAGAAAGAATCTTAAACTTTCTTTTTTCCTCGAATTTTAAAACCAACCGAAGAAGCTGGATAGAGTGGCAAAAAAAAATAGTTTCATTTCAGGTCTTGCGGAAGCCGCCTTGTGGCTAGCTGTGGCCATATCGATTCCTATTGCTGTAATCGGTTCCCTTGTTTATCCCAATGTGATTTTAGAACAGGGTCTCAGTCACCGAATTTTTTATTTTCATGTACCTGTCGCCTGGGTGGCATTATATGGACCGATTCTAGCTAGTTTTTTCTCTGTAATTTTCCTGATTTCCAAGAAATCACTCTGGGATGATCTTGCGTTCACTTCAAATCAAATTTCCTTTCTTTTTGCGATCGGAGTCTTGTTCTCAGGTCCTATTTGGGCATTTAGTGCCTGGGGCGTACCTTGGGACAGAACAGATGCTAGGTTACAATCTTTTTTTATATTATGTTTGTCCTTGGTATCTTATTTTGTCTTTCGATTTTTGATCCTAGATTTAAAAAAGAAGGCGATCATTTCCTCTTACTTATCTATATTATGTGCGCTTAGTTCGGTTCTCACTTGGGGAGCGATCCGATGGATTGAAAATCCTGGAAACCATCCTGGTAGCGTACTTGGTAAGGGCGGAATGGACCCGGATATGAAAATTACTTTTTGGTTTTCTATTTTTGCTTTCCATTTATTATTTTTAATTCTATTTTTGTTAACCTATAGAACCCAAAAAATACTTTCGATCCGTGATAGAATTAGAACGGAAAAGGGTTAAATTGAAATCCGATACAGAATTCAATAAACAAAATCATAACATTCTCATAGTAGATGATGTGCATGAAAATGTTGAGTTGTTAAAATATCTTCTCGGAAGCGAAGGGTTTAAAACTTACACTGCCTTTTCAGCAGAAGAGGCTAGGCTCATACTTGTTAATACGCCAATCGATGTATTACTTTTAGATGTCAATATGCCTATTCAAGATGGCTTTTCTTTTTGCCGAGAGCTTAGGGGTATGGATCAGTTCAAACTATTGCCCATTTTGTTTATCACATCCATCGACCGTGAAATTGGTTTCGAAGAGGCCATGAAAAATGGCGGAGACGACTTCATAAACAAACCTTTCAATAAAAGAGAGCTTGTAGCGAAAATACATTCTGTTCTGAGAATCAAAGATTTACAGGACGAATTAACTCAGGAAAAAGCCAAATTTGAAAGAGAGTTACAAGCTGCGAGAAAAGTGCAGGACCAACTGATTCCGGAAAAAAAGTTTATCTGGAATGGGATCAAGGCACAAACATTGTTCCGACCCTTCTTTCAAATTGGTGGTGATTTTGTAGACTGTTTTGTAGATGCAAAGAAATTACATATCGTCATCGCGGACTGTTCAGGACATGGACCAAGTGCAGCGCTCATAGGTGCCATGTTCAAAATGCAATTATTTAACCTAAATCCTAGCATGAATTTGAAGGAACGAGTGGATTATATACGCAAAAATATGGAAATCGTTCTGCCAGAAGATTATTCTATTACGTTTTGTTATGCTATGTTGGACCAGGATTTAAATTTGACTTATATTAATGGTGGTCATCCTGCCCCTTTGCTCTTTATGAATGGTCAGACAAAGTCTTTAGAAGGCCGCAGTCCGATGATCATGGGCATTGATTTACATGCAAATGATGAAGTACAGAAAATTCAATTATCGACTGGCTCAAAGCTTTTTCTTTATACCGATGGAGCAAGTGAGGCCATGGATAGCGGTTCCTTATTTCTGGGTGAAGAGGGGATGTTACGAATTTTTCATCAAGCTGTCGTAGAAGGTGGCGAAACTTTAGTAAATGTCCAGGAAAAGATATTGCAATTTTGTGGAGAGCGTCCGCCTACAGATGATATGGCGATGGTATGCATACAGTTATGAATCAAAAACCAAGTTATAAGGGAAAAGTTCGAGATGTTTATGACCTAGGAGAAACCTTAATCTTAAAGGCGAGTGATCGGATATCGGCCTTTGATGTAGTCTTTGAGGAACCTGTGCCTGAAAAAGGTAAGATTCTCACGCGCATTTCAACAAATTGGTTCCATTTTTTTTCAGAATATAAAAATCATTTAATCACTGATGATTATAAGTTATTTCCTTCACCCTTTCAGGTAGAACCGTCCTTTTCTGGATGCTCAGTTTTAGTAAAAAAAACAAAGAGAATCGATTATGAATGTGTAGTGCGAGGTTATATATCAGGTTCTGCGTTTAAGGAATATAAGGCAACGGGTCAGGTAGCTTTTCTGCCTTATCCAGAGGGTTTATTAGAGTCAGAAAAATTTCCTGAACCTATATTTACTCCTGCACGAAAGAATGATTCAGGACACGATGAAAATATCAGCGAAAAAACGATGAGAAACGAAATTGGTGATGAATTGTTTCTTAGTTTAAAAAATACATCGTTAGCGATCTATCAAAAAGCCCATACGCAAATGAAAAAACAAGGTATCATTCTCTGTGATACCAAGTTTGAATTTGGTATTTTAGACGGTGAACCCATTCTGATAGATGAAATTTTGACACCAGATTCTTCGAGATATTGGGAAGAACGTGAATACAAAACGGGAACTTCCCCTGCTAGCTTAGACAAACAAATATTGCGAAATTGGCTAGAAACTACAGGGTGGAACAAAAATCCACCTCCACCAAAATTATCTGAATCCTTGATTACTGAGCTTAGAGCAAAATATTTAGAATTAGAAGAGAAAATTAATATATGTTTATCGTTAAAATAAATATCACACTAAAAGATTCCGTTTTAGATCCACAAGGTCAAACGGTTTTACGCGCGTTACATGACCAAGGGAAAGATTCGATCTTCGATGTTCGTGTAGGAAAGTATATAGAAGTAAAAATAGATACGCAAGATAAGCAGATTGCAGAAAAGCATGCGATTGAGCTTTGCGAGTCGGTACTTGTGAACCAAGTCATTGAAACTTTTAGGTACACTGTCGAGAAGATATGAAAGTAAGCGTAATCACATTTCCAGGTTCAAATTGTGATAAGGATATTGGTAGCATCCTAGCCAGTGAGTATGCGGCAAAGGTAACTTTCGTTTGGCATAAAGAACAAGTTGCAGGGGATACTGATTTGATTGTTCTGCCAGGTGGGTTCTCTTTTGGGGATTATTTGAGATGTGGAGCCATGGCAAAATATAGCGAAGCCATGAAATCGGTAGTGGCTCATGCGAAACGTGGTGGAATGATTCTAGGAATCTGCAATGGCTTTCAGATACTAACTGAAAGTGGACTCCTACCAGGAGCACTTCTACATAATCGTTCCCTTAAATATATTTGCAAGGATGTAGCCTTAGTGCCAAATGCATCCAATATGCTAACGAAAAATATAGTGCAAAAAGAACTCGTGATACCGATCGCACATGGGGAAGGTGCCTATTTTGCAGAAAACGAAACCTTACACCAAATTGAAAATGACGGACAAGTCATGTTTCGATATGCTTCCAATCCCAATGGTTCCTTGAATGACATTGCAGGAATTTGTGATCGAACAGGCAAAATTGTTGGTATGATGCCGCATCCTGAAAGAGCCATGAATCCTTATACATCACATTTGGACGGAAAACTAATTTTTGATGCAATTTTTTCTGCCTTGTAGTAAGATTTGGTATGCGCTTCCAAGAAGACTCAATCGATTGTGTCGATTTTATTTTAAAAAAAGATGAGGTTTTGACAGTCATATTAGGTGGGGGAAAGGGTACTCGGTTGCTCCCTCTAACCGAAAAACGGTCCAAGCCTGCTGTTAGTTTTGGTGGGAAATACCGACTGATCGATATTCCTATTTCCAATTCACTGAACAGTGGTTTTGAGAAAATCTTTGTCCTCACTCAATTCAATTCCTACTCCCTCAATCGCCACGTGCATAGAACCTATGCTTCGAATTCGATCCACCAGAAATCCTTTGTCGAGATCATCGCGGCGGAGCAAACCGTTTCTAGTGTCAATTGGTTCGAAGGAACCGCCGATGCCGTACGAAAGGTATTGCCCTACATTCGCGAGCAACTTCCAAAATACGTTTTAATTCTTTCTGGAGATCAGCTTTATAATATGGATCTCGCCGATTTTATGCAAAACCATTTAATCGATCCTGAAACTGAGATCAGTGTGGCCTGTAATGCGGTTCCTGAGGATCAGGTTTATGGATTGGGAATTGTGCAGACAGGAGTTGGTGGATTCATACAGGAATTCATAGAAAAACCCCAAGATTTATCCCAGGTTGAGAGCTGTCGCCAAGCAGACGGAAAGTATCTCGCCAATATGGGCATTTATATTTTTAATACAAGAACCCTCATTGAAGTCTTAGAAGACCAATCCATGACAGACTTTGGGAAAGAAATTTTGCCAAAGGCGATCCGTGAGAAAAAAGTGAAGGCTTATAATTATGACGGATACTGGGAAGATATTGGAACCATTCGAGCATTTTATGATGCTAACTTAATGTTAACGGATGATATACCCAAATTCAATTTGTATTTGGAAAAGACACCTTTCTATACACGGGCAAGGTCCCTCCCTCCCACAAAAATCAACAATGCGATTGTGAATCGCGCCTTGATTTCTGAAGGTACAATTTTGGATCACTGTGAGATTCACCGTTCGGTGATCGGTGTAAGACAGTTCATTGCGCGTGGATCGAAAATTTATGATTCTGTCATTATGGGATTGAACCACTACGGCGGCTTTGATCGAAAATCAGGAAAGATTCCCAATGGAATCGGCCAAGATTGTGAGATACGAAATGCCATCGTCGACAAAGACTGTGCCATCGGAACAGGCGTTAAGCTTCTCAATCGGAACCAATATACGGAGTATGAGGACGAATTTGTCAGGATTCGCGATGGGATCATCGTAGTTCCCAGACATACGAAAATTCCCGATGGGTATGAGATTTAATCTGCCACATTTATGACATAGAACAGGGTTTTTTGTGCTAAAATTGTCACAAAAAACGTAAAAATAGATTGCCGACCTTAGTAGGGCTCACATGGTATCCAAGGAAAGCGAGCGAACTATGTTCATTACAGAAACAGAGCAAGGCAATCAGTTTTGGAACGAAAGTCATTTCGTTCCTCATTTTCAGCCCATCGTAAATGCGATCAATCGGTCGATCTCCGCCTATGAAGTCCTAGGGCGACAGTTCAATCCCGAAGAAAATTCATACCATTCCCTCGGTAGTCTTTTTCATAGCCGTGAAAAAGATATGGTACCCATCTACAATATCGATCGTATCCTCAGGGAAAAAGCAGTCCTGCAATTGAAGGAGTCGAACCTTAGAACCAAGTTATTTTTTAATATGATGCCAAATTTTCTTTCTCGCGTGCATCACACGGACTTATTTGCAGAAAATTTTCACATCATTCAACTCATTGAGAAATACGGTATCAATAGAAATCAAGTTGTCATTGAAATCACGGAAGATGAATTTGAAGGATCCATTGAAAGGCTGATACAAATCGTACAAATTTTTAGAGATTATGGTCTTAAGATCGCAATCGACGATTTGGGTTCTGGCTTTTCGAACTTGGAACGGATTGGCTATCTCCATCCAGATATCATGAAAGTGGATATCCAAATCATGAGAGAGAGTTTAAATAAAAATTCTTTCAAACAAGTCTTAGGTGCGATTTCGGAAATGTCTCAGAAGCTGGGCTCTCAACTTCTTTTTGAAGGTATTGAAACGGAAGAAGAAGTCAATCTAGCTTTGTCCATGGGTGCGAACCTTTTGCAAGGCTACTACTTTTCGACACCAAATCCTAGTTTTCTAAATCGAAATACCTTTACGGAAAAAATGACACATGTTTTAGAAAACTTTAGTCATAAGAGGTCGATTGAACTGGTAGAGAAGGGAAGACGTGAGCAGGTCATCATTGACCACTTAAACCAGGTATTTAGTGGCTTAGAAGACGCATCTGACGATAACTTTGTATTCTACTTTGGAACCATCTTAAAAACGTTGCCTAAAAACATTTTGAAAATTTTTGTCTGTGATAAAGATGGCTATCAGATAACGCCCACATACGATCTCGATCGAATGGCAGGCGGCTATTTAGAAAAGATCACACAGATTGGAAACAATTATGCTTGGAAACCATACTTCTTAAAACATAAAGCAGAATCCGATCGTTTTCAAAAAAAATGGGGCGTTACGTACCCTCTTTATGACATTCAGAATCAAAATCAATATGTGATTTTTACATTCTCTTTAGCACAATCCCGAATCCTCATTGCCCAGGTGGACTGGACGGATTAGGAATCGTTTGTTTTTTTAGATTGGAATGATTTCTTGGTAGTAGAGAATCGTCTAAACGTAGAACCATTCTAAAAATATAGTTTAAGGGATACAAAATTGTCCGTCCTTCTAGAAATTCGCGAACTGCGAGCAGTCGTTGGAGAAAAAGAGATTCTGAAAGGAGTCAATCTGAGCATCGGAGCCGGTGAGGTGCATGCCATCATGGGACCAAATGGCTCAGGGAAAAGCACTCTTTCCAATGTATTGTTAGGCCACCCTCACTATACGGTCACTTCCGGTGACATTCTTTTTAAAGGAGAGTCGATCCTCCACTTGCCAACCGATGTACGCGCGAGACTCGGTCTTTTTCTTTCCTTTCAATACCCTACCGCACTTCCAGGGGTCTCCATTGGGAATTTTTTAAAATCGATCTTAAAAGCCCACAGAGGGAAAGATGTCCCTGTAAAAGAGTTTAAAGCGGAGCTGAAAAGCGCCATGTCCTTATTAGATGTTCCAGACTCATTTATTTCTCGTTATGTGAATGATGGATTTTCGGGCGGAGAAAAGAAAAAGGCTGAGATTCTACAAATGAGTTTACTCAAGCCTGCACTTGCCATATTGGATGAGACCGATTCTGGCCTTGATATTGATGCCTTACGAATCGTCTCTGAGGGCATTACTTCCAATCGATCGAGTGAGCGTTCGATACTTTTAATTACGCACTACCAGCGAATGTTGAACTATGTCATCCCAGATTTCATTCATGTGTTTGCGAATGGCAAGATTCTTGAGACAGGGGGCAAGGAACTTTCTCTCAAGTTAGAGGAGCAAGGTTATGATTGGATACTGGAAAAGGCCGGGATTAAATAATTGAATGCAACGGTTTTAAATCAAAAATCTACGTCGAATTTTATACCTGAATCTCTGGTTTCGTGGTGTAAATCAGAAGCGAAAAAACATTTTGATCTTCTTTCCTACCCAAAGATATCTGATGAGATTTGGAGAAAGTTTCCACTTCAACAATTAGATTTTGCTGAACTGATCAATAATGAATCTGAATCTAACATTCATGGAATGGAAGATACTCATTTTGATCTAAAGAAAAACTCCGAAACAGCAAAACGCATGTTAACAGAGATGCTTCAGATGGCGAGTGAAAATTATTTTGCACTCTATACCATCCTGCAGGCTGAAAATTTTTATTTTTATGAACTAGATAAAGACGCAAAGGACGAAATGTATTATGACTTCCAATATGAAGTTTCACAGGACAGAAACGCATTTTCAGTGATTCTCTTTTCAGTAAAAGAAAACTGTCAGACAAAATTAATGGAAACCTACCTCTCCTCGAGTCTCAGCGAAAATCAACATCTTCTCGGTTCCATATCATTCTATAAACTCGGATCAGGATCAAAATTAGATATACTTTATGAAGAGAAATTTGATGAAAATCTAGTTCAATTCAGATGTCAGGTTTCAAAGCAAGAAAACGATAGCCAATTGAACATTTTTTCCTTTCCGAGTGGAGGCTTTCGTAAAAAACATTTTTATCATCCAGAGCTCGACGGAAAAGGTTCTTCGTATTTTTTAACCGGCGTTAGTTCCCTTGTTCGAAGAGAGTTGCTTGATATCGATGCGAAAGTGACACATTTAGCCTCCGACTCGACGAGCAAGATCATCTATAAGGCCATCGTAAATGATAAAGCACATCACATCTTTACAGGCAATTTGGCGATACCGAATTCGGTTAAAAAAGTAATCGCCCACCAAGAATCTCATAATCTTTCTTTAAATAAAAAAGCAAGGGCAGAGGCGAACCCGAAGCTTGAAGTTATGGCAGAGGATGTATCTTGCACGCATGGTGCGACCGTTGGAGATATTAACGAAGAGCAGTTGTTCTATCTTCTTTCACGAGGATTAACACCCGAAGAATCAAAATCCATTTTGGTTGCCTCTTTTTACGAAGAAACAATAAACAAAATACCATTTCCTGATCACATTAAAGAATCGGTTTCTGCAAAGATTAGAGCTAGTGTTTTAAGGAATTAAAAGTGGCATTTCTCAAATTAGCAAAAACAGATCAGGTCTTAGAAGGAAAAATTTTAGTAAAAAAAACAAAATTTACCAACATCATTTTGACTCGTTTAGATGGGGAATTTCTTGCCTTTGAGGATGTTTGCACTCATGACGGAGAAATAATCTCCTGCGGAAAACTAGAAGGTGAGGTAATTACCTGTCCTAGACATTTTGCAAAATTCAATATCCGGACTGGTGCCGTTCTTGCCAAGCCAGCTACCGAGCCCTTAACTTTGTTTCCAGTAAGAATCAATGGTGATGATATAGAAGTGGATTATGAGGATGCTTTTTAATGCTTGATCCATACCAGCTTAAGTTAGACTTCCCAATTCTTAATACAAGAACTCCCAGTGGCAAAGCACTTGTATATTTGGACAATGCTGCGTCTTCCCAAAAGCCCAGTTCGGTAATTGAAGGAACGACAAAATACTATTCACAAGAAAATGCGAACATACATAGGGGTATCTATCATCTCTCGCAACATGCCACTGAGTTATATGAAAAAACGAGAATCAAGACTTCAAATTTTTTCCGAGCACAATGTGCGAAAGCCATTATTTTTACAAGGGGAACAACCGAATCGATCAACCTTGTCGCCCAAGCCTGGGGTAGAAACAATATCCAAGCTGGTGATGAGATTGTGTTATCTGTGCAAGAACACCATTCCAATTTGGTGCCTTGGCAGATGTTGGCCTTAGAGAAAAAGGCCGTATTGAAGTTTATTCCCATAAAAGCAGATACCACCTATGATCTTTCTGGCTTAAAAAATATCATCACGAGAAAGACAAAGCTCGTAGCGGTCTCGCAAATGTCGAACGTAACGGGAACCATTCACGATATTCTACCCATCATAGAAAGGGCCAGGCAAGTCGGAGCAAAAGTACTCATAGATGGGGCTCAGTCCTCCTCACATTTAAAAATTGACTTAGTGGGAATGGATGTAGATTTTTTTGCTTTCTCTGCCCATAAGATGTTAGGGCCTACGGGCGTGGGAGTTTTGTTCGGGAAAGAAGAAATACTTGAGGAGATGCCCCCTTGGTTAGGTGGTGGGGACATGATAGAAACTGTAAATTTAGAATCATCAACCTATGCTAACCTTCCTGCCAAGCTAGAGGCTGGAACACCAAATATTGCGGGTGTCATCGGATTCTCCTATGCTCTTGATTACCTTTCAAAAGTGGGAATGGAAAATATCCATTCTCATGAGCAAGAAATCACTGCCTATGCTTTGGAAGAACTGAGTCGTATGGGTGGGATCAAACTATATGGAACAGATGATCTTTCACAACGTGGAGGAGTCGTTTCTTTTACAGTGGAAGGAGTTCATCCGCATGACGTAGGTTCCATGCTAGATGAAGAAGGTGTTGCCATTCGTGTAGGGCACCATTGTTGCCAGCCACTCATGCGAGAGTGGTCTATACCCGGAACCTGTAGAGCTTCTTTTTATTTGTATACCACAAAAGAAGATGTAGATGCCTTGGTGGCAGGTTTACATAAAGTGAAAGCCATATTTTCTCGTGTCGCAAGAAAGTAACAACCAATACCAAGATTTCCTAAATTGGAAGGAACTTGGCATCTGGGAGGTAGCGAAACAATCACACACAATTCTAACTGCCTCCAATCCACTTTGTGGAGATCAAATATCTCTTCATTGTATTGTTTCAAATGCAAAGATAGAGATTGAGTCGATGAATGGCGAATCCTGTTCCGTTTGTATGGCAAGTAGTGGCATTCTCTTTTCTCGACGAGAAAAATGGGATCTATCCAGTCTAAATCGTTACCAGGGATTCATTGAAAATTTTCTGCATGACAATCGTAGTTTTGAAAGTTTTAATACAGAAGAAATTCAGTTTTGGATGTTAATGAAACAAAATCCAGGGCGACATCGGTGTGCGTTTCTACCGTTTCAAGCTCTGAGAAAAGGATTTTTAAAAGAGGAGAAAGCATGATTACCGAACCATCAACAGAAAAGGAATGGGAAGTCTTTCACAGCATACGATCCGTTGAAGATCCTGAGATTGGAATTTCACTCGTAGAATTAGGCCTAATCTATGAGGTAAAAGTAGAAGTTGATAAGGCTTTGATCAAGATGACTTATACTTCTCTTGCTTGTCCTTCTGGACCAGAAATGAAAAAGGACATTGAAAATCATGCACTACGAGTTGACGGGATCAATGAAGCGATCGTCGACGTAGTATGGAATCCCAAATGGGATCCTAGAGAAATGGCGAGTGAAGACGCAAAAATGCATATGGGCATTTATGATTGAGGCAAATCTCTTTGTTCTTTAATCTCGAAATATTTAAAATCCAAGCCTTGGTATCGGTATTGTTTATTGTCCAGTGCCAACCAATCCAGAATATCAGGTTCCGGACTTTACAGGTTCCCGAAGCACCTTCCCTGCTTCAGATTGAAGGAGCAGCAGAAAAAAGAGAGAGATTTGAATTTACGGGAAAAGAATTTGTAATCGCGACAGACCATCCTCTTGCCTCTAGTGCTGGACTTTATGCCTGGAAGGCAGGCGGGAACGTCGTTGATGCCTTTGTGGCTGCCAGTTTTGTTGTTTCGATTGTAAGACCGCACTCCACGGGACTTCTGGGAGGTGGATTTGCTGTTATCAATCTCGATCAGGGCAAAACCAAACGAGCCTTTGATTTTAGAGAACGAGCTCCGATCGCAGGAAGGAAAGAAGCTTACGTTGATAACGAAGGAAAACCAATTCCTGGAAAAACTGTCAATGGTCCATTTAGTGCAGCGACTCCAGGAATGATTCCGGGACTTCTATTACTGCAAAAACGATATGGACGCTTACCTCTTGCTAAAGTTTTGGAACCTTCCATTCAAATTGCCAAATCAGGATTTGCCATTTATGGTGATTTAGCGCGTGTTATTAAGTCTAATTGGGAATTAATGAATCCGGAGATGAAGGAAATATTTGGAAAGGAAGGTCGTCCTTTATTAGAAGGAGAACCATTAGTCCAAATTGACTTATCTACAGTTCTTGAAAGGTTAGCACTTCTTGAGGAGATGGAGATCAGAGAGGGACAAACCGCTGAAAAAATCGCAAAATTTTACGTACCTTATCAGGAGCACATTCGCCTTCAGGATTTAAAAAATTATAAAGTCAATGAATCCGAGCCTATTGTCGGTTATGCCTTTGGAAAAAAAATCATAACGATGCCGCCTCCTTCCTCGGCAGTTCACCTACTTACGATTTTCCAATTATTAGCAGAATTGCAAAACAGAAAAAGTCTTCCAACCGGTGAAGTTGGTGAGATCATTCGATTAACTGAATCCATGCGGGTCGGATATAGGGATCGTGCCGAATTAGGTGGAGATCCGAAATTTACAAAAATAGATGTTCAATCACTTCTCTCACAAGTTTATATTAAAACCGAAGCAAACGCAATCGAGAGAAAGATTGTTTCTGGTGCTTGGACATCTACAATCGGAGACTTAAAAACTGAATCTTATAATACAACTCACATCTCCGTAATGGACAAGGATGGAAATGCTGTTTCTAGTACACAGTCCATAAATGGGAGTCTCGGTGCGAAAATTGTTGTTCCCGGAACGGGACTCATTCTAAACAATACCATGGATGATTTTGCCGTTGCGCCAGGATTTCCAAATATCTACGGGCTTTTGGGTTCTAACGCAAATGCGATTGAGCCAGGAAAAACACCTTTGTCAAGTATGTCACCCATGATCTTGTTAGACGATTCGGGAAAAAGTGAAATCGCCATCGGAGCTCCTGGGGGATCTCAAATTCCAACAACGATCTTAAATACTTTATACCAATATAAAACCAAAGGTCTTTCGCTTTACGAAAGTGCCTCTCATCCTAGATACCACCACCAGTACCAACCAGATATTTTATTTGTAGAACCAGAGGCAAAAGTCCGATTTCCTCTGACAGAACTCCCATTTTATCAAGTCCAATATGTTAGGCATAGGGCAAAAGTTTTTGCTGTCGCTCGGGAAAAAGATGAGTTGATCGGCGTTTCCGACCCGCGTGGAGAGGGCGTGCCCCTTGGTTTTTAAAAAAATATGAAACATAAAAAATTACTTTCTCGAAATTATAAGAAAACTGCTAAAAATCTACTCACAACGTCAAGAGTTGATTGTTTACTTTCCGCCAAACATGGCTTAGAGAGGGAAGCATTACGCATTGATGAAAAGGGTCAGCTTTCCATGAAGGATCATCCTCTTAGTTTAGGCTCGAGTTTGATGCATCCGCTCATCAAAACTGATTTTGCAGAACCACAAATCGAATATGCAACGAATGCATACAAAAAAATAGAAGATACAATTTTGGAGTTAACGGAATTGCATTCTTTTACCTTAAAGAAATTAAAAGATGAAACACTCTGGCCATTTAGTATGCCCTGTCCATTGCCGTCAGAAGATGAAATTCCTGTTGGAAAGTATGGAACAAGTAAAGAAGGACGAAAAAAGACAATTTATCGAAAAGGACTAGGACATAGGTATGGAAAAAATATGCAGACCATCTCTGGTGTGCACTACAACATCTCCTTTGATAAATGCCTTCTTGCCACTGTGTCTGAAGTAAGATATAAGAAACCTCTGGATAAATATACTCAATCTGAGATATATTTAGATACCATTCGTAATTTCAATCGGTTATCGCCCGTATTATTCTATCTGTTTGGTGCCTCGAGTCTGGTTGATGAATCGTTTTTAAAGAAAAAGAAGGGTTTAAAAAAAATTGCAAAGGGAACATGGAATGCAAAACATGCGACAACACTTCGACTTTCGAGTATTGGTTATACGAGTAAAGTCCAAGCAAAAGTCCCGATATCCGTTAATTCCTTACGCGAGTATTCTGGGTCAATGTGTGCCGCGGTTTCCAAATCTTATCCAGATTATAAAAAATACTCTGTCAAAAAAGAAGAGCAACTGAATGATCATTATTTGCAAATCGAGAATGAATATTATTCTCTAGTCAGACCGAAACAAATTCCTGAAGCAGATGAAAGAGTGATCGATGCTTTGACACAAAGGGGGATCGAATATTTAGAAATTCGTCTTCTTGATGTTGATCCTTTTTCTCCGATCGGTGTTGAGGAAAATGAACTGCGCTTTGTTCATTTGTTTCTTCTATACTGCCTTCTTGCAGATTCTCCTAAGGCAGATAAACTTGAGTTAAAGGATTGGAGGAAGAACCAGGACAAAATATCATGGTCGGGCCGAAATCCGAAAACACAGATTAAAGTATTTGGTGAGAAGTGGAAAGTGACAGACTTAGTTTATCAGGTATTAGTTGAATTGCAAGAAATTGCGGATTTATTAGATGAAAAGGATTCTGAAAATATTTATTTTTCCAAAGCTTGGGAAGCACAATGGGAGAAATGGAACGACGAATCCTTGCTTCTATCCTCTCAAACAGAAATGGATCTAGTTGTGAATGGGATGGGATTTCAGGAATTTGGATTGAATCTGAGCAAAAGCCATGCCCAATATTTGAGAGACCTGCCGCTACCTCCTCAGAAAATGAATTTTTTTGAAGAACTCGCCAATCAGTCCTTATTCGAACAAAGACAAGTTGAATCTTTGGAAGGTTCAGATGAGAAAAAGAATCAAAAACCAATCGTTCTTGAACCGATTAAACTTTGTGCCGGAATTAATTAATGTCGAATCTTGATTTGCCAAGGGGGTATGAGGATCTAGAAATTTCAACTCAGATCATCCTCCGAGAAGCATTCGCTCTTGGGATCGAAGTTGAAATCATTGATCGTAAAGAAAATTTTTTAAGATTAAAAAAGGGAAATCACCAAGAGTTTGTAAAGGAAGCTTCTAAAACCAGGCTCGATAGTCTCATGACTTATTTGGTTATGGAAAATAAAATAGCCTCTAAACTCGTTTTACTTGAACACGGAATACGGGTGCCGCAAGGAAAGAGTTTTTCGAACATCGATGCTGCATTGGAAAATTTTCATCTTTTTGAAGATATGAAAAAGGTAATCAAACCTGCGACGACCAATTTTGGAATTGGGATCGGAATCATGGAGGCTGGAGAATCCCTTCAAATTTTTGAAAATCACCTAAAAGTAGCATTTTCTTTTTCGACTTCGGTGATAGTAGAGGAATTTATTGAGGGACCCGAATACCGTTTTCTAGTGTTAGGAGATGAAGTTGTTGCCGTTTGCAATCGTGTTCCCGCCAATGTTAAAGGAGATGGAAAGTCAACGATCAAGCAGTTGGTAGAAAGTAAAAACCAAGATCCGAGAAGGGGAGAAGGGCACAAAACTCCTTTGGAAAAAATCCAAATTTCGGATATCGAGAAACAGATCCTCCTGCAACAGGGATTAACGATTGAGAGCATTGCTCCTATAGGACAGGTCGTTTATTTACGAAAGAATTCTAATATTTCCACAGGGGGAGATTCATTAGACAAGACAGAGTTTGTCCATCCCGAGTTTAAGGAAATTGCATTGAGAAGTGCACGCGCTGCCGGTGCGGTCATTTGCGGGATTGATATCATTTCAACACAAATTGAAAAAAAACCAGATCCTAAATTTTATGCGATTTTGGAAATTAATTTCAATCCTGTATTGTATATCCATGAGTTCCCATATGAGGGAACTCCACGCCGCGTCGGAAAAAAGATTTTACAACTTCTTGGATTTTGAATTTAAGAAAATTTATTTTCCAGATAGTGAATGATATCCGCCGACTCATACATTTTCACATCTCCATCGACCATAAACGGAACTTGAGATTGGCCTCCAAGTCGGACAACTTCTTCTCGACCTGGTGATCCTCGTAATGCCTCTACTAATTTATAATCTTTTCCAACTTTTAGACCCAATGCCTCGAGTGCACTTAACACTCGATAGCAGTAGGGACAACCAAAATAATGATAAATCTTTATCATGGATTTAGGAACCGATTTTTTTTTGTAACTCTCCAGAGTTCGCCATCTGAACCGTGATGTCATGACCACCAATAAATTCACCATTTACATAAAGTTGTGGGATGGTCGGCCAGTTTGTAAATTCTTTGATCCCTTCTCTGATATTCATATCTGAGAGAACATTGAACGATCCAAACGGAATATTCAGTTTCCTTAATGTACTGACAACACCAGCCGAAAAACCGCATTGCGGCTGGTCTGGGGTTCCCTTCATAAATAAGAAAACGGCACTCGATTTAATTAAATCCTCGATTTTTGTTTTTACGATTTCTTCCATCATTCACTCCTTGTTTCTAATGCTAATGCATGTATTTCTTCTTTCAACTCGTCTTTTAGTGTGGCGTAAACCATCCTATGTTGTTCAATCAAAGACTTTCCAGCAAATTCGCTATATGTGACGACCGCTTTTATATGAACTCCATCTTGATAAGGATCGAGTATTTCCACTTTCGAACCAGGCAGTCCGTTTTCTATTTTTTTTTGAATTTCGGGAATGGTCATTTTTAAAGGATACCTGCTAAATAGGATTTATGGTCTTTGATGTATTGTATGTATCCTGCTTCCACTTCCGGCAGAACAGAGTTTATTACGGAGGGTCTTGATAGAAGTGTCTTTGCCCAAAGTGCAACCTTTGGCATATTTTCATACAACATACTGAATTCATTGCGAGCATGGATCAAGAATTCCAAGCGCATGAAGAACGGAGCATACGATGTATCTACCAGACAAAACGTATTTCCCGAAAAATAAAGTTCCGCGCCATTTGCTTCCGGAAGTTCGTTTTCCAGGAGAGCAAATTTATTTTTGATATCGTTATATTTTTTTGAATATTCAACTTCTTCTTTAGCGAGTGTTAGCACATACTGATCCGATAGCAGAGTGCTTGCAAATTCCATCCAGGATCGATGTTTTGCTTTTTTTAATGGATCTGAGGGATGTAAACTCGGAGGATTGGTCTCGTTTAAATACTCGTTGATCACTGCCGATTCAAACAAAACTTCATTTCCGATTTGCAAAACGGGAACTCTTCCGAGAGGAGAAATCTTTAAAAACCAGTCTGGTTTGTTTGCTAGATCGATATACGCAATGTCAAAACTGACATTTTTTTCTTTCAGTGTGATCACAGATCTTTGAACATACGGGCATAATTTAAAGCTGATTAATTTTGGTTTGTTCATTTTAATCCTTAGACTCGATTTCTAAAGCGTGCAGACCATTTTTTAATTCTGCTGCGAGCAAGCTATAGATTTTCCGATGCTGTTCTACAAGGGGAAGATCTTTAAAAAGTGGAGAGGAAATTTTTATCTGGAAATGTGTCTCTCCGCTGGGAGAAGAGCCAATATGACCTGCATGCCGATTCGAATCATCAATGACGAGGAGCTCAGACGGTGTGAGCGCCTGTTCGAGAATTTGATAGATGCGCTCTTTTCTAGTTTCTAATTCCATAACCTGTTTGCATCAATCGGACGTTGATATAAAAGAGAAGGGCAGAAAGTAGGCTGAGTATGCCCAGTGAAAAATAGACATTCACATCACTCACTCCCAGAAATCCATATCGAAAGGCATTTACCATATAGAGTATGGGATTTCCATAGGATATGATTTGCCAAACCTCTGGTAAATTTTTGACCGAATAAAATACCCCACCCAGATAGGTGAGTGGCGTCAGAATAAATGTCGGAATGATGGTTACATCATCAAATTTTTTAGCGAAGAGTGAATTCAAAAAACCGCCTAGAGAAAACAGTACGGAAGTGAGAAAGACGGTAATTAAAATCAGAAACCCATTATAGATCCTAAGCTTGGTAAAACAAAGCGAAGTTAAAGTCACTAAAAAACCTACAGATAGCCCTCGGACAACACCGCCAAATGTATATCCCAGAACAATGGTATAAGGTGAAGTAGGCGAAACAAGAAGCTCCTCAATGTTTTTCTGCCACTTGGTTCCGAAAAAAGAGGATACTACATTTCCATACGCATTTGTGATCACGCTCATCATAATGAGTCCAGGCACAATGAATTCGATATAAGTGAAATCTCCAATCTTACCGATTTGCCTTCCTACCAGTTCTCCAAAGATTAAAAAATAGAGAGCCATGGTAATCACGGGAGGAATGAGCGTTTGTATCCAGATGCGAATGATTCGGTTCCATTCTTTTCTAACAATGGTAAGAAGTGCGACTAAGTTTTGTTTTAACATCAGGTTCCCTTTTTTTTGGTAAGGTTTAAGAAAAGCTCTTCGAGTCGATTGGATTTATTTCTCAAACTTGATACATTGATTTTAAGTTTTGAAAGTTCACTAAATAACTCATTGATTGATTGTTTTTTGCTGATTTGGACTTCTATCGTCTTTTCATCCGTCCATAGAAAATCAAATTTTTTGGAAACTGGCAATTTTTTCGGACTGTCTTTGACATCGATGATAAAGGTTTCCTTCGTAAGACTTACCAATAGCTTTTTCATGGAAGTATTTTCGACGATCTTTCCATGATTGATGATGGCAATGTTACGGCAGAGAGACTCAGCTTCTTCCAAATAATGTGTTGTGAGAATGATGGTTTTTCCTTTCTCATTTAGATCCGATAAAAATTCCCACATGGACCTTCTAATTTCAATATCAACACCAGCCGTAGGTTCATCTAGAATTAGAATTTTCGGATCATGGACGAGAGCGCGAGCGATCATGAGTCGTCGTTTCATCCCACCAGATAGTTGGCCTGCCTGAGATTTTCGTTTGTCAATCAGTGACAATTTTTCTAAATAATGGTCTACTTTTGCTAAGGCATCTTTTTTCGGAATTCCATAATAACCGGCTTGGTTGATCAAAATGTTTTCAACAGTTTCGAAGATTCCAAAGTTGAATTCCTGAGGGACGATTCCGAGAAAGGTCTTTGCAAGCTCTTGGTTTTTGTCTATGTCGACTCCACATATGGATACGGTTCCTTTCGATTTTGTGATCAATGAACTTAAGATGCCGATGGTTGTGGATTTTCCTGCACCGTTTGGTCCAAGCAGGGCAAAAAAATCTCCATGCTCGATTTGTAAGTCAATCGAATTTAAGGCTCTAACGCCGCTAGCGTATGTTTTTTCCAAACCTTGGATGTTGATGGCTAAATCTGAATTGTGATTGGGCATTATCTTCCTACGTGTTTTCTCGTTAAATGATGAGTTTCATATTCGTGGTGTCTTCCTTCCTTTCTGAGCTTTCTTTGCTCTTCAATCGGAAGGTGTATGAAGTCAAGACAGCGCTCCGAACAACAATTTTCCATTTTTTCTTGGCAGGACTCGCACTGAACAAACAGAACATGGCAACCAAGATTTGCGCAATTAGTATGCCTGTCCGATGGATTTCCGCATTGGTAACACACTGTCAATATATCGTCTGTTACTTTTTCACCTAACCTGTCATCGAAGACGAAATTTTTACCTTTAAATTTGGAACTCAAGCCATTTTCTTTTATGGCCTTTGCGTAGGATATAATCCCGCCTTGCAACTGATGGACTTTTTTGAACCCTTTATGTTTTAAATAGGCGCTCGCCTTTTCGCAACGAATGCCACCCGTACAGTAAAGGAGTATTTTTTTATCTTCCTTTCCTGCTAATATTTCTTCTACCATTGGCAATTCTTCACGAAAGGTGCCGGCATCTGGACAGATGGCATTCTCGAAATGTCCCACTTCAGATTCATAATTATTCCGTAAATCTACTATGACAACTTCTGGTTCGGTTAAAGCCTGATGGAATTCTAAAGGACTGAGATGAGTTCCCACATCGCTTGCATCAAAGGTATCATCCTTTAGCCCATCAGCGACTACTTTCGATCTGACCTTTACTTTCAATTTTAAAAAGGATTCCTTTTTGTTTTCCACTGCATCGTTAAAGAATACGTTTTTTAGCTCCCGATGCGAGTCGATGGAGTTTCTGAAACTTTGGTATTCATCTGTCGGAATGGACACTTGGGCATTGATCCCTTCCTGTGCAATATAGATCCGTCCGAGTGTTCCCAGCGGAAACAGAGTTTCATAGAGCATGTCACGAAATTCTCTCGGATTTTCGATTTTTACATAACGATAAAAAGAGAGGACTTGTCTTTCTCTCGGATCACTTAACACTTGCTTTAGTAAGGTATCTTTGTCGTATTTGTTGAATAGAAGGATTTTTTTCATTTCATTTTCCCTTGGATTGGTCTCGCATGTCACGAACCTTTCGGAATGCATTTCTTGTGACTTCTGGCAACGCCGGATGGATATAGATCATCGCAAGCATTTGGTCGAGGGTTGCTCCTAAATCGATCGCGAGAATGAGTTGGTGTATGAGGTTACTTGCCTCATCCCCAATGATGTGAGCACCTAAGAGCTTTTCTGTTTCCTTATCTACTAGAATTTTTACAAAACCTGTATCACTCAGCCTCGCCATGCCCATGGCAGAAGACGAGTATCGATTGACTCCTTTATAATACGGTTTACCTTCAGTGATCAACTGTTCTTCGGTTTTTCCGACAGTTGCAATTTGCGGGTGGGTAAAAATAGCTGAGGGCATGGATGGATACTGGATCGGTTTTTGCTTTTGATCTAGATACAGATTTTTAAAAAGATACTCACCTTCAAAATTGGCACTATGTCTAAAAAAATATCTACCTATGACATCGCCAAAAGCATAGACGCCTGGCACATTTGTTTCCAGAAATTCATTAACTTGGATGTATCCTAACGGATTGCATTTGATTTGGGTATTTTCTAGACCTAAGTCTTCGCTATTGGGAACGATGCCTGTGGCTACGAGTAATTTCTCAGCGGTAAAGACCGCATGGTTGCCGTCGCTTTTGATTCCACTTACAGAAAAGAGTTGGTTCTCAAATTTGACACTCTGGATCGTAAAATGAGAATGTATAGGAAAGGGGAGGTGGGATTCGAATTCCTGACGGATTTCCTTATCGACTTCTCGCAAAATATCTGTTCTTGTTAAGCCTACCACATCACAACCGTAAGCTTTGTACGCAGCTCCGAGTTCAAGGCTAATAAACCCAGCTCCTATTACGATTAAGGAGGAAGGAAGCAGGTCATTCCTAAGTGCCTCCCTGGAAGTCCAATAAGGCGTTCGGGAAAGTCCATCTATAGCTGGAATTTGTGGCCTTGTCCCTACCACAATGAATATATGTTTGGCGGTAAATTTTTCACCGTTTGCTTCGAGAACTTTATCTGATACAAACCTTGCATGGTAAGGAAAGTATTCTATATTAGGATTTTTTTCGTAGGCAATGGGAATGGACACGGAATCTGCATCTACGGTCGCGGAGACTCGTTTCGAAATGGCCGCAAAATCTGCTTGGAGTTTTCCCTTGGTATCGATTGGATATTTGAAGGCGGATTCACTTTCCCAAAGAAGCTCAGTTGGGTAGATCATCATTTTGGAAGGGATGCAACCTCGATTCAAACAGGTGCCACCCGGGGTCTCTTTTTCGAAGACGGCAACCTTTTTCCCTAACTGGGAAGGTGGTGTCACAAGCTTGGTCCCTGCACCCGCACCAATGACGATGATGTCAAATTCCTTCATCTACGATTACATGGTAAGAAAGGTGAGGTTTTCTGTAAATACCGCTTCAGGGAATAAATGGATTTTTCCTGCCTTGGATTCGTTCGATGATTTCATTTCTGCGAATTTCAAAGGCATCAGCGGGATCGTTTTCGTGCCAAAAAAGGTAGAGTTTTTTTGTTTCCGAGGGGATGCGAACGCCCCATTGCATTTCCATATACAAATAGATTCGGGCAATGTCTCCGCGAATGGCTTCTCTAGGTTCGGCGACATGAGTTTTAAAATCTACTTCAAAATCACATTTTCCATATTCTCGATTTTCTCCTTCAATGATACCAAAAGGAAAGTGGCCTCGATCATTATTGATTTCACCAGGAGACGGAACTAAGTTGTGTAAGTCGGCCTCGATTTCACGAAAAACAGGGTCCGTTGCAGAACAACACTTCCGTCCTCGTACGATCTTTCCCTTCGATTCACAATCTTCCTTTTTCCAGCAAGCCCTATCCTTACCAAAGCTATAAGCAGGAACGATGTGTTCCCATTCAATCAGGTAACTTCTATCACTTCCTGTTCTGCTGGTAAGTCCACAACTTTCATTTAGAATTTGGAAGCCTCCTTTTTTCTCGGTGTCAGGTGTGAACTGGCAACCGCAATAAAATTCTTTTCCGACATTTCGATAGATGCGCCTGAGGAATTTTTTAGCTTTCGAAAAATCTGTTACGACTGTTGTATGAACCTCTTCTTCTTCACCATCAATAGAACAGCTAGAAAGAAAGGATAAAAATAAAAGCAGCAATACGAATGGGAGACGGTAGGTGAGAGGAAATGGCATCTTGGTAACTAGTTTACCATTTGTCTCGGACAGAACGCAGATAGATGAATAGATTTTCCTCTGTTTTGGGGATCTCTGTACCCATCGATTGAAAAAAATCCGGACAGTCATTGAAGATTTCTCGTAAGCGGAAGAATGGATTGATTTTCTTTTCCTTTCCGAGCGTAGCTTCAAAAGGACTCGCCTCATTGTGATGATGACTCACCCATTCCTGCATCTCCTTAAGAAGGTCATTTTCTGGTTCCAATGTTAAGGAAAATTTCAGATTATTTTCAATATAATCATGACCAGGATTGATCTTGATATGATCAGGTAAGGATAATATCTTTGAGTTCAAAGTTTGAAAGAGGGTCTTGGGATCGCCACCACGGTAACAATTTCCCACTCCACCATGAAATAGAGTATCACCGGTAAAAATCTCCTTGGATCCGGTTGCGTCACCCATCACATAACACAAATGGCAGAAAGTGTGACCAGGAGTTTCCAAAGCTTTCAGACTCTCACCCTCGGCCTCGAACGCAACATCACCTTCTTTCAAAACTTCATCCAATCCCGGAACAAGACCAACGGTTTTGGGATGGGCAAAAATCTGTGCCTTCGTTGCCTCCTTCAATTCCAAATTTCCTGCTACATGGTCTTTATGTTCATGCGTGTTCAGTATTCGTTTTAAAGAGAGTGAATTTTTTTTTAAAAAATTTACAATTTGTTCTGCAGAATAGGGATCGATGCAAATTGCCTCCCCACTTCTTTCTGAGTACACTAGGTAGGTGTAGTTTCGAAGTGGAGAGTGAGTGTAGATTTGTTTTACACTCAAATTTCGCATTTTAGTATAAGATTCTGGTTCGTATCGAATTCGGATGAGCCTTTATCTTGTTTTTCAATTCATCACCTAAGTTCTTATCAATTTCCATAGATAAATAACCAATGTTCGCTGAAGTGCTAAGGTTTTGTGTCAGTATATTTCCACCTAAGTCAGTAATGATCTGGTTGATATCCCTTAAAAAACCTGGTTGGTTTTTGTGGATGTTTAAAATTCGATGGTGAGCTGGTTTTAAATTTCCAAGTTCTATATTGGGAAAATTAACTGAAAAAGTAGTGGAACCATTATTGATAAATTTTAATAACTTTTGAGCCACCTCGGTTCCGATATTCTTTTGCGCTTCTTCCGTAGAACCGCCGACATGCGGAGTCAAAATCACATTGGGCAATCCTTGCAATTCACTCTTAAAAGGGTCATCATTCGATTTTGGTTCCTCAGGAAACACATCAATGCCTGCACCCGCAATTTTTCCAGATTTCAATCCTTCTGCCAGGGCGCCGATATTTACCACTTTGCCTCTGGATAGATTGATCAGGTAAGAACCATTCTTAACTAATGCGAGATGCTCTCTGTTAAATAGATCTTGCGTTTCGGGAGTCTCAGGAACGTGGTAAGTGATAAAGTCGGCTTGTTTTAAAAGTTCCTCATAAGATGTTACGAAACTTGCGTTTCCAAGTGGCAATTGGGCAAGTATATCATAAAAAATCACTCGCATCCCCATAGATTCTGCGAGGACCGAGACTTGCGATCCAATATGTCCATAACCGACGATACCTAAAACCTTTCCTCTGACTTCAAAACAACCTTTGGCAATTTTATTCCATTTTCCAAGGTGCACATCCCTAGACTGATCGGTTGCCTTTCTGGCAAGCATGATGATCTCAGCTATCACCAGTTCCGCAACAGAGCGGGTATTACTATAAGGAGCATTGAAAACAGGAACAGCAATTTTTTCAGCTTCTTCCAAATCTACTTGGTTGGTTCCGATGCAAAAACATCCTATGGTAAGAAGACGGCGGGCATTTTTTAATGCCTTAGCAGTAACATTCGTTTTGCTGCGAATTCCTAGGACGTGAACCTCGCCGATGCGGCGAACCAGCTCATCTTCTTCGAGAGCATCCTTCTCAAGGACGACATCAAAGCCGTCTCGTTTGAAAAGTTCATAGGCGTCTTTGTGGATGTTTTCAAGAAGTAGGACTTTGATTTTTCCCTTAGGGTAAGATTCCATATAAGAACAGGTTTTTTTCCTTTGCGAAAGCTTGCATCTCGAAAAAGGTGAAACTTGTATGGAAAGAAATCATCATTTACTCGCCCTTCGAGGCCTTCTCCTAGCAGGATTCACTGCCTTGAGCCTTGGCTGCCAATCAAGTCGTGCCTACCAAATCCAGTATGAACCTACGATCGAACAACTTACGGCCGAGTCAGAGGAAATTTGTCTGAAACAAACTTTGTATTTTTTCTCTCGTAAACCTTGTATTAGCATCAAAGGGGAAAAGGACAATACTTCCGGTGTCGTCCAATACTATTTTAGATACGAAATTGGCACCTTTGATGTAGATCTTCCTTTAGGGACCAGTCTGAAATTGGGAGATGTTTGGTACAACTTGAAAAAGTCAGGGACCAACTACACCGATACCATCTCTATCAGTTCGTTCCTGGGCCCAGAGATCTTGCCAGCTCTCGCTTCTGCTTCAAAAATAGAGGTGAGTTATACGAATCGTTCAAGGACTGAAAATTACATACTTACCGAATCCCAGAGCAATCGCCTGAAGGAAGACTTTGTCAAAATCCAGCGCCTTCTAGAATCAGAAAAGAAGATGAACATCCTAAAGAAATAAAGCAACCGAGAGTCTAAGGGCTCTCGGTCATTCGCTTTTATTCAGGTCGCATCAGTGGAAAGAGAATGGTATCTCGGATAGAATGTGAGTCTGTAAGTAACATCACCAGTCGATCGATTCCGATCCCAAGGCCACCTGTTGGTGGGAGTCCATATTCGAGAGCGCGGATGTAATCATCGTCCATCATAAACGCTTCATCATCGCCAGCTTCTCTCTGCCTTACTTGTTCCTCAAATCTTTCTTTTTGGTCAAAAGGATCGTTTAACTCAGTGAAGGCATTGCCAATTTCACGGCCGGCAACATAAGGCTCGAATCTTTCCACATAACGAGGATCATCTTCTCTTGATTTTGCCAGAGGAGAGAGTTCTTTCGGAAAATCTGTAATAAAGATAGGCTGGATGAGAAAAGGTTCTACAAGGGAGCTAAACACCTCATCGCAAACCTTCCATATCGATACACAATCATCGGCATCTACTTTTACAGCTTTTGCCTTTGATTTGGCATCATCGAGACTTTTGATTTCACTAAAATCAATTCCAGAATATTCTTTAATGATATCCACATATTTGATTCGCTTCCAAGGAGAAGAGATATCGATCATTTCTTTTCCATAAGCAAACTTTGTACCTTTTCCAATCGCCTCTGCAACGGATATCACCATTCTTTCCGTTAGGCTTAGCATAGTTTCCATATCCCCAAAAGCCATATATGCTTCCATCATCGTAAACTCTGGGTTGTGTTTGGTAGAGATACCTTCGTTTCGAAAATTACGATTGAGTTCAAAGACCCGGTCCATTCCTCCGACGATGAGCCGCTTCAAATAGAGCTCAGGAGCAATTCGTAAAAAGAGGGTTAGATCTAAGGTATTATGGTGTGTGACAAATGGTCTGGCAGCAGCTCCCCCGGCAATCGGCTGCATCATCGGTGTTTCCACTTCGAGAAAACCTTCGTTCGTTAAAAATTTGCGGATTTCTGAAACGATGCGAGAGCGCATCTTGAATGTCTCACGCACATGGTCGTTGACAACAAGATCTACGTAACGCATACGGTACCTTTGTTCGACATCCGAAAAGGCATCAAAGATCACTCCATCTTTTTCTTTAACAACCGGAAGCGGGCGGACACACTTGGCTAACAATGTAACTGACGTCAGGTGGAGTGTGGTCTCTCCTTTTTGGGTTTGGAATAACCAGCCTTCTATACCGATCCAGTCTCCTAAGTCTAGCGATTTAAAAAGGGCATAGTTTTCTTCGCCCAAGTCATCTCTAGTGGCATACAATTGGATCAAACCATCCTTATCTTTGAGATGGGCAAAACTTGCTTTCCCCATCACACGCTTGGCGTGTAACCTTCCACCTAATTTAAAGGATTTTTTTTCAGTAATTGCTGGATCAAAACCAGCAATCAAGGAAGTGGAGTATGCGTTCGGAAAGAAACGTAATGGATAGGGATTGATCCCTTTTGCTTTCCAATCTTTAATCTTTTGAATGCGTTGTTCAATGAGCTCGTTTGTGTTGTGAATGTCATCCATTTAGATGATACCTCTAATTAAATAATATAGATAGCGAATGTACTCGTAGGCAACTTCTCGAAACCCGTCATCGGACAAAAACCAACTCGAAGCTGTCATGTCTGATGGGAAAAGAAAACATGAAATTTGAACCGGAAGTGAAGAGAGATTTTTCTGATACACTTTTAGGATTCTCTTAGATTCAAATTCTCGTGTAAGGAGTAAAATGGATTTAAGATTTTCCGAGACAATGACTTTCAAAATATTTTTTGCTGCTTCATCCGAATCTCCAAGCCTAGAGGGTGCAATGGTTAAAAATTGAATGGCATCAGTACTAACTTGTAAAGCCGCGAGATTTGCTGTAATTTTCTGTTCTTTTTCCGTTTGCGAAATTAATAGATTGTCTGCTTTATCTTCTCGAATAACGACAATTAATCGAGAAAATGTTTTCTTTTGGTATAAACTGGCAATCGACTTTAGAAATTTTTTGGATGGCAGGGATTGGGTCTCAAGGATCGCGAGATCCGATTTATGAAACGGCTCGCTTACCTTAAGCACATAGGGGGCTGCAAACAGAAAACTCAAGAAAAGGATTACCGGACTTAAAAAACCAATGGTATAAAGCTTCAGTCGGAAAGTAAGATCAGATACTTGCATGGCCTATCACACAACCTTACCCTTTCAGGAGTGGGGTGTGACAAGAGAAAATTGATCTCCTTGACGAAAGCACCGTTTTTCTTACCCTGGCAGAATAAACGACCTTAGACATCGCTCGGATGGTGGAATTGGTAGACACGCTACTTTGAGGTGGTAGTGCCGCAAGGTGTGGGGGTTCGAGTCCCCCTTCGAGCAAACGTTGTTACACGAAATCCTTCCAAATTTCCCGATACCAATCCCTACAAATGAAATTGACAGAAGACCTACTAGAATCATGCTACTAGGCATGAAACAAGCACCCTTAACCGTACAAGCTAAAATCTCCTCGGATGTTCATAAAGTTTGGAACTATTACACTGCGCCCGAGCACATTACAAAATGGAATTTTGCAGATCCGTCTTGGCATTGTCCAAGTGCCGAAAATGATTTAAAAGCAGGTGGTAAATACAAGGCACGTATGGAAGCAAAAGACGGAAGTTTCGGATTTGATTTTGAAGCCGTTTACAGCGAGGTGTTGCCTGAGAAAAAGTTGGCATTTACAATGGAAGACGGAAGAGAGGCGACGGTCCTCTTTCAAGAACTAGGTAACGAAACGAATGTGATCATTACCTTTGATGCCGAAAATGAAAATCCCATCGAGATGCAAATTGGTGGTTGGCAATCGATTCTCGATCAATTTAAAAAGTATACTGAAGGGTAAGTGAATGTTGAGTTGAGAGACGTCCTGACATCGGATTGGTGGTACCGGTCTATGTTAGTCCAATGAAACAAGTAAAATCTAAAATTATCTGTTACGGTTAGGATCATACTCGAGACGAGGAGAGTCGCGAAAATTTAAAAATTGAAATTTAAGTTCGTTAGCTTATATCTTGGTTTTAAAAAGGAACACTAATTTCTCACTGTTTCAAAGTGTTCACATCTTTTAAAATGCGCATCAAGTGAAACATCATTTCGAAGGCATCATCAATATGGTCGGTGCTACCAAAATTAGCTATGATATGCGTGTCGTATTCGGGTGCATAAAAACAGAGTGTAGATAAAAGTCCTGAATGTCCATAAAGCAGGGGAGTGCCCTTCATCAAAAAAAGCATCTCTCCATAATCGACTGTCATGAGCCCAAGCCCGTAAAAAATTCCATCATGAAATGGGTAGGTTCCTTTCATCTCTTCATACATCTTGGAAGAAATAAGCCGACCGGAAACCAAAGCCTTCTGGAACTTAAGGAGATCCTCCGTCGTAGAAACAAGACCGCCTCCAGCCCAATCCGCACTGATACTTTTAAAATTAGTCACATCTTGTTCTCCCAAAAACATATGCGAAAGGGGCAGCTGATTCTCTGATATCGGCTGGCTTCGCAGGTGCATGTAGGTAGAATTCATTTGTAGAGGCGCAAAAATTTTTACTTTAAGTTGGTCTTCTAAAGTTTGTTTGTTTAACTTTTCTAATATCAGTCCAAGTAATACATAACCAGTGTCAGAGTAAGCGAATGTTTCACCGGGTTTTCCGATTGCCTTTTGGTATTTCCTTGTAAATTCAACCAAATCATTGGGTTTCCAGAACTGGTTTGGATTTTTGGAAATTTCGCCAATTACTGCTTTGGCATTTTTATTTGTTTCATCGGTTGATTCAAAATAATCGGCCATCCCTGAAGTATGATTTAGTAGTTGTTTGATGGTGACTTTGTCGGCATGGTCGGTGCCTTCAAAAACAAATAGCCCTTTCAAAAATTCTTGTCCAAGGATATTGATAATTTTCGTGTCGAAACTTAGTTTTCCTTTTTCAATTTCCTTTAGTATCAGAACACTCGTAAACATTTTGCCAATGCTTGCCGTATGAAAGGGTTGAATAGGAACCGCGGGGATTTCCGTTTTCCCATCAAAAACAGTGCCGAAACTTCGGCTTACATGCAATTGGAGTTTATCAGAGTGAACAAGGAGAGAGGCGTTTTTGATGTTATCTTGATTTGTGACTGCAGACAGAAATTTTTTTTCAATTTCCGATTCCGCTTCTTTTTTGTCCGTTATTTGGCAATGAAACGTGAGTAAGCAGGCAAGACTAAAGTTTAGAATCTGAGTCAATTTCATAAGATCTCTGCATCTCCCTAAAAGAAAAGTTTTATAATCGGTTAAATCGTTTCGCTTGTTTTTTATTCTCTGGATCAATGACAGTTTTTTCCGGATGAAACACAATATTCCAATAATTGATGATATAGGCAATCATTCCGAGTAGGACCACTGCTAGCAAAACATAAGCAGAGTATTCTGCGTGAAGATACCATGAGGCAATCTCGAGACCTTGGAGAACTAGGTGTGGAATGAGCATATACCATAACACGGATACGGCGACAAGTCCGACTCCAAATTTACCCCACCAGTTTGGTTTTCCCTGGAGGCCACGTTTTAAATATAAAAAACCGCCAAGCCAAACCCCTAAGATTTCTCGGATGAAATAGACGATGAGGATCCAGAGTGGGAAACCAAAGTGGTAATTAACAACGACAAGTCCACCGAGTGTCACAAATTTATCACACACAGGATCTAGGTACCTACCAAGCGTCGTTTCTTGATGCATGAGTCTGGCAAAAAGCCCGTCCAAATAGTCCGTTAAAACGGCCGCCAAACAAAGAGCTATCGATGAATAAAAGTAGATTAGGTTTTGAGGGTTTTTAGCATATTCCGCGGTGGTATAAAAAAAGAAAGGAAGCATGAAAACCCGAGAAACAGATATGAAATTAGAAAGGGTAAAAATTCGGTCTTCAAAGAGTTCTTTGGCTTTTTTTCCTTCGAGTGGCATAGTCCCTGCCCATCCAATTTCTCAAAAATGCTCTGAATAGCAAGAAAACAATTGAATTTAATTTGACGGTGAAGTCCGCTTAATTATTCTGACATACGAATCACGGAGTTGTAGCTCAGCTGGTTAGAGTGCCTGCCTGTCACGCAGGATGTCGCGGGTTCGAGTCCCGTCAACTCCGCCATGATTCATTCCACGTATTCTTCTTTATCTTTCTTAAACAATATCAGCTTCTCATCCTCGAGCTCACGGGCCACCTGGATTACCTTATTGCGTGCTTCATTGATTTCCCGTAAGGTGACCCTAGGTTTTAAATCTAACGCGTCTAAGATATCATTGGCCCGATTATTTGACATGTTTTTTAAGAATTTATTTCGAATCTCATCTCCTGCACCTCGTATCGCAAGAGAGATCGTCGTGTCATCTGCGAGACGGTTGATGAGAACGCGCATCTCTTTGGCATCTAGCTGGATGATGTCCTCGAAGGTATAGAGCTGTTCTCTGACTTGGCTTGCTACATCCGGGGAAGCCTCATCTAACTCTTGTAAAATAGATTCTTCGATGCCTTTTTCCATAAAGTTTAAAATATTCGCGAGGACATGTGCGCCGCCCGCTTCGGAGAATTCGCGTTTGTCTCTTTCTTCGTACCTTTTTTTTAAGATGCGGGCAATGTTTTGGATCACATCAGGATGGGTTTTGGAGGTAGTAGCAAGCCTCATGGCAATCTTAGCTTGGTCAGGTTTTGGGAAAAGTTTTAGAACATCCGCTGCTTTTTTAGGATCTAGGTTGGAAAGAGTTACGGCTATGATTTGTGGAGATTCTGCGGCAAGGATGGCTTGCAGGATACCTGGTTCCACTTGGTTTAAAAATTCAAAATCGTTTTTTGTCTCTTCCTTATTGATCTTTTTTAAGATGATGCTTGCCTTTTCCGATCCGACAGATTTTTCTAAAAGACTTTTTGCCGCATCGAGCCCACCTTGGGCCCCGTCTTTTAGTTCGGAAATGGTAGAATGAAATTCAGATAAAACTTGGGCTCTTTCTTCTTTGGAGATAGCCCGTATTTTGGACATCTCAAGGATGACTGCTTCGAGCATGGTATCATCTAAGTGCTTTAAGATTTCAGCAGCTTGGTCTGCGCCCAAAGAGAGAAGGAGGAGGGCGGATTTGCGTACCCCAGTGGGGCCAGTGACTTGGTTGAACTTCTGCATGTGACATAATTCTAAAGAATCTGTGCTTATGTCAAAAAAAACTTGAGAGTTTGGACATTTTTTTCTCAAGGTTTGTTAAGGTTCGTACGATACCCTTTGTAAGTTTAAAGAACAAAAGGGAAGACACCAGATGGACAAAGCACACAAATTCAGAAATACATTAGAAAGATACATTCACTATAGAGGAATCGACATCGTACTACATTTGAAAGATGGTAAAGTCATCGAACTAGACAAAAACAGACAAATGGAAAATGACATCGTGATTGGCAATCTCGCCGACGGAGTCGTTCGCATTCCCATCGCTGACATCAGCAAAGCAGACTTTTTCGCCGCATAATTACGATTTTCATCTTCCCTACCTCCAGAAACAACTCTCTGGAGTAGGGAAAGAAACAGTTTTCTTAAACCCCACTCAGTAAAGCAGGATTCTCCAAAAGGGCGCGAAGCGTTTTCAAAAACTCAGCACCCACAGCTCCATCGATCACTCGGTGGTCACAAGATAACATAAGAGACAAGACCTTGCCCGCCACAACTGTCCCATGTTCGACTACAGGTTTCTCTTCGATCGCACCTACTGCGAGGATCGCACTTTCTGGTTCATTGATGATGGCCGTAAATCTGCTGATTCCATACATCCCTAAGTTCGAAATGGTGAAAGTTCCGTTTGAAAACTCTTCGGGTTTTAACTTTCGGTCCCTAGCCTTTTTCGCGAGTTCCTTCACTTCGCTTGAGATTTGAAAGATCGACTTTTGGTCTGTGTTTCGAATGACAGGTGTAAGGAGACCTCCATCTAAGGACACGGCCACTCCGACGTCAACACGACCATATTGGATGATCGAATCTTCCTGCCAGCTGGCATTGACCTTTGGATTCAGCCTAAGAGCACTGGCAACAGCCTTGATGATGATGTCATTGACACTCACTTTAGGTGTCGTCTCTGGGAGGTTTTTTTCTCGAAACTCATTCAACTCGGCTCGGAATGTTTCTAACTTCCGGGCATTGATGTCAGCATTGAGATAAAAATGCGGTAAATTGAGCTTGGAATCTTTTAGGCGTTTGGCGATCGTTTTTCGCATGCCACCCAAGGCTATGATTTCATCTTTAGGTGTCGATTGAGAGAATGTCGCAGATCCACTTCCCGATTTTTTGGAACTGAGAGAATCAAGAACATCTTTTTTTGTTATGCGACCTTCAGGACCTGTTCCTATGATTTGGTGTAGGTCCGCTCCATACTCCACCGCAATGGACTTTGCCAAAGGGGATGCAAGGACTCGCATCCCACCTCTTTGTTCGTTTGTCTGGCTTTCTTTTTTTGGCTCTGGTTCTTTTGCTTTTGTATCTGGTGGAGTAACGGGCGTTTGCAGCGGCTCGGTTGTCACTTGCGGTTTTAAGACTTGGGCAGGTGGTTCCGCAGCGTGGGCAATATTGGTTGCACTTGCACTTGCTTTCGCTTGAGCGAGTAGGGAGGTAATGTCTTCTCCAGGTTTGCCAATGATCGCAAGACCCTGTCCAACTTTCAATTTGGCTCCTTCGCCTTCTACAATCTTAAGTAAAACTCCCGACTCGTAAGCTTCCATTTCCATCACGGCTTTATCGGTTTCGACCTCAGCCAGAACTTCGCCTGGAGATACGGAGTCACCTTCCTTTTTAATCCATTTAACAATGGTTCCTTCCGTCATGGTGGGAGAGAGTTGGGTCATTTCTATTAGTTTTGCCATATATTGGGGTCCTACTTTAACATCTCGCGGATGGCCGCACATACCCGATCGACATTCGGCAGAGTCTCTCGTTCTAAATTTGCCGCATATGACATGGGAACATCCCTCCCTGTCACTCGTTCCACAGGATGGTCGAGATGATCGAATGCATTTTTTTGGATGAGATACGCGATTTGTGCACCAAACCCTGCGACAGGCCAGCCTTCCTCGATGATAATGGCCTTATTTGTTTTTTTCACCGATTCATAAATGATATTCTCATCTAATGGACGTAAGCTGCGAAGGTCTACGATTTCCACGGAAATTCCTTCCTTTTCTAAAACTTTGGCTGCTTCCTCAGCAAATAAGAGGGCTCTTGACCAAGTGATAATGGAGATATCCGTGCCTTTCCGTTTGATTTCGCCTTTTCCTAGAGGAATCGAATATTCTTCATCGGGAACCTCGCCTTTCACACCATATAACACTTCCGATTCGATAAAAATCGTAGGGTTATTGTCCCGAATGGAGGATTTAAGCAGCCCGAGTGCGTCCTTTGGAGTCGCAGGACAAACTACTTTCATTCCTGGAACATGGGCATACCAAGATTCAAAAGCTTGGGAATGTTGGGCTCCAAGCCTTCCTCCGACACCACCTGCACCGCGAAAGACGATGGGCATGGGAAATTGCCCACCGCTCATATAATTGAGTTTAGCTGCTGAGTTGATGATTTGGTCAATGGCTACGAGAGAAAAGTTCCATGTCATAAATTCGATGATGGGCCTAAGTCCTGTCATCGCCGAGCCGATACCGACACCAGCGAATCCATTCTCGGAGATGGGGGTGTCTATCACCCGTGCCTCTCCAAATTTATCTAACATACCTTGGGAAACTTTATAGGCTCCTTGGTAGTGGCCGACTTCCTCGCCCATGAGGTAAATGAGTGGGTCTTTTTCCATCTCTTCCACCATGGCGCGGTTTAGGGCTTCTCTATAAGTGAGCATTGCCATTTATTTATCCTCCGCATAAACATGCTGAAAGAGTTGGGCCAATGGTGGTTCGGGAGAAGTATCTGCGAACTCGTAGGCTTCGTCGACCTGAGCTTGGATCTGCAGATCGAGCTCATCTAATTCTTTTTCTGAAATGCCTGCTTGTTCTAATTCAAGCCTTGCTCGAAACATCGGGTCCTTTTTTTTATAACTATCTAGTTCTTCTTTGGTTCTGTACTTTGCGGGATCTGACATGGAATGTCCGCGAAATCGGTAGGTGGAAATCTCAATGAGAGTTGGTCCTTCACCTCGCCGTGCTCGTTCCACAGCAACTTTTACGTGGTCTCTCACTTTTCTCACTTCATCCCCTTCGATATGATCGCGAGCAATGTCATAGGCAGTGGCACGGATGGAGACATCTTTGACTGCCAACGCCCTGTATTCCGGCGTTCCCATCGCATAATGGTTGTTTTCACAGATAAAGACGACAGGTAATTTCCAAATGGCAGCTAAATTTAATCCTTCATGGAAGGAACCAATATTAGCGGCCCCTTCACCGAAAAAACAAATGGTGACCGAATTATCTTTTTTATATTTGGAAGCAAAAGCAATACCTGCAGCAAGCGAGATGTGACCTCCCACGATGCCATGACCGCCCATAAAATGAGCATTTTTATCAAAAAAGTGCATAGAGCCACCATTCCCTTTCGAAATGCCTGTGGCTTTCCCGAAGAGTTCCGCCATAAGGGATTTGATAGGCAAACCTCTGGCAATGGCATGTCCATGGTCTCTGTAAGTAGATACAATGTAGTCAATAGGGGTCAAGGCTGCAATGGAGCCAACTCCCACTGCTTCTTGTCCGATGTAGAGATGTAAAAATCCACCAATTTTCCCGATGCTATATGCCTTTGCGGCTGCTTCTTCAAATTTGCGGATGAGAATCATCTGCCTATAAAACTCTTTTAATTCATGAATCGACTTTTCATCTTTCGGAATAGAAGAAACCAATTGAACCTCCAAAAACAACAAAAACTACCACATTTAGACGAGAATGGAAAGCAAAAATCTTGCGATCTCATAACGATTATGAAAACTTCCATTAAAGCAAGGTTTCATGAAAATTACAAGCACAGGTTTAGAATTTCAAGACTTTCCCGAATTTCGTACTTTTGTCTTAGAATACGAATTGTTAGGTTCTGTTTCCCTCAGCGAGCCCATAGTGGATAAGAGCGGAAATGTTCTGCTAAAAGAGAAAGTTGCGATCAAAGAGAACTTAATCAAAAAGTTAGAAGAAATGGATGGTAAGTTCATACCTTCCTTTAAACTCGCAATGTCGAAAGACTTGATGAAGATGTTAAAGATGGTCCTCTCGAAAGCCATTCTTTCTAGAATTGAGGACAAATCCAATCAATTCATCAAACATCTGTACGAACAAAATGCCGAGAAGATGGCAAGTCTCAAAGGTATCATTCAAAATTCATTTTATACGAAATCAATTGCACTTGCCATCTTCCGCATTCTACTCAATGAGCGAGAATTTTTCAATTATTTAGCGGATATCGGTCTATTGACACTCGGTTCTGTAATTCAGAAAAAATACCAATTCAAAATGGTGAACCGATTTTCATTTCTTGCGGGTCTTTGTGCGGATATATCTGCTTCTAAAGATGGATATTACAAACGCACATTAATTGGCCTTCCACTAACAACGGTAGCTTCTCTATCTTCGGAAGTTGCTAGAAAGTTCGCCTTGCCAGAAGAAGTCATAGCAGCGATCAATGGTCATCCTCTCGCTGCCTTTGAAGTCCCAAATGGAAATCCTGCAGAGATCAACGGCGCTGATTTAAGAAAACATCCGTTAAATATTGAATTGCTGGCTGGAACAGCTATGGAAGACGAATCCGTAGAAGACGAAGAGGAAGAAGGGGAATACGCGGAAGAGACCGCGGATGTTGTACTATCTGCTTTAAAAATCGCAAGGTATGTTGTGGAAAATTTAAAAGTTTCCGTTGAGAAGGAAAGGGTCTCGGAAAAACTTTTGGTTATGTTTACATACAATGCAGAGAAAGGCATCTTTAGAAAAGATTTAGCCGATCCTATGATCAATCGTTTCGTGGAATTTGATGCAGCGATTAAGAAAATCCGTGTCATTGCAGACATCGAGAACAAATGTAAATTTCCAACTTCTGCTTGGGCCTATCCAAAACCGAAAGCCGCACAAGTGTTATGTAAAGATAGGAATTACCAATGTCCTTTGATTGTTAATGGCTGGGACTTAAAAATCATCACAGCCCAGGATCCATTCGGTTTCATTGGGACTTCTTTGGCAGTAGGGACGTATCCTAAATGTTCCTTGGAAGAGGAATTACAGAAGAAAGTTAAAATCGAGTAAATTACAGATTCATCAATCTGCTAGGTACCTAGCTTTTGATGAATCTGTAAGAATGCTTATGGAAGTTTTGTTTTCATCGCATCTTTGGCAGCGTCAACGCCTTCCGTTGCTTTTTTTGTCGCAGCCGCTTCCGCAGCTTTTGCCGCTTCCATTGCTTTCTTTTCTGCATCTGTCAGAACTTTTTCTGCTGATTCTTTAACGTTTTCAACTGTTGTTGTCTCTGCAGGGGCTGGTTCTTCCTTTTTACAGAAAACTATACCGCTCACTAAAAATAAGCCTAATGCTAGACTCAGAATTTTCTTTAACACGTGTCATTCTCCTTCCATTGAATGGATCTGCAAAATCATACAGTATGTGCGCAAGGAAGGAAAGAAAATTTTTTCTCATGCATTACTTTTTTTGAATGAATGTAAGGAATTCTTCTACTTCTCTCTTGCTTCCAATCACCAAAGTCGTTCTCTCGTGAAGAGATTTTGGTTCTAAATCTAAAATTCGTTCTCCCTTTACTGTGACTGCCATACCTCCGGCCTGCTCTGCAATGAAGGCCATGGGCGCTGCTTCGTAGAGTAGGCGTAACTTTCCATTCGGATACTTGGAAGATTTGGTATCATTTGGATAAAGAAAGATGCCGCCTTTTAGCAGGTTTCTATGAAAATCTGCGACCAAGGATCCGATATAACGCGCGGTTTTTGGTTTTTTACCGGATTCGATCGATTTGATGTGATGGATGTAGTTCTTTACTTCATCGCTCCAATAACTAGAATTTCCCTCGTTCGTGGAGTAGATGTTTCCCGTTTCAGGCATGACCATATTTTCATGAGAAAGTAAAAATTCTCCAAGACTTGGATCGAGCGTGAATCCTGTGACAAATTTCCCGGTTGTAAAAACGAGCATGGTAGAGGACCCATAAATGATATAACCACCGCACCTTTGTTTTGAACCTCGCTGCAATAGATCTTTTTCGGTTCCTGGCTCTTTAGAGTTGGCATCAAGCCTTTGGTGGATGGAAAAAATGGTTCCGATGGAAACATTCGTATCAATATTTGAAGAACCATCTAAGGGGTCGATCGACATTGTATACTTTCCCATGGCGTATCCATTTGGGATTTGGATGATTTCCTCATGTTCTTCGCTCGCAAGGACGCAAAGGTGGCCACAGATCTTCAGGGAATTATTGAAGGCACCGTCAGCATACTGGTCCAATTTCATCTGCGTTTCGCCTTGTACGTTGGTATCGCTTGTGGAGCCGAGAATATCATGCAGGAGCCCCGCTTTTCGGACTTCTCTGGCTACGATTTTGGCCGCGTAAACGAGATGATTGAGTAGGGCAGAAAATTCCCCCGACGCATGTGGGATTTTGAGTTGCTCTTCTATGATGTATTGAGATAGAGAGATCTGCTTCTTCTGTTTTGGAATTGAGTTCACGGTTTGCCCTTCGCTTTTTTCTTCATTTTGGAGGCTAAGGCGTAGAGGCAATCCTTTCTCCTTTTCTTCTTAAGGAGTATGTCCGATACTGGAATTACGGAATTATGGAAACTGCACCATATCATTACACTTCGAGCGATCTAAATCTCACAGATTACCACATACGCAAGTTGGTGCAGGCTTTTTACGGAGTGGGAGCCAGGTTTGGCTATTTATTTTTGGGTTCAGAACATGTGTTTACTATTGGTAAATCTGAAAAAGAGGAGCACTTCCTTTCCCAAATCCAGGAAAATTTAAGCACATTAGAAGAATCGACAAAGACCTACCACCCTCTGCGGATTGCCAATTGGACAGAATCTGGGGAAGAGTTGCAGGCTGTCCTCGTGCGCATTCCGCATAAGGAAATCTTCCTCTTTTCCGTCTCCATACAGAAAATGGGTGAAGAGTTTCCAAAATCCAGATGGAATTTGCTTGCACAGGCAGCCACAACTTACCTTTCGATTGGAATCTCGAACCGGGCAAAAACGCTCCTGAGTTTTCGTAGTTTTACGGAGGTTTTTCGTAGGAAAGTTTGCGAAGCCTTGAGCGGGTTTGATTCTGGAGTCCTGGCTTTGTTCTACCTGCAAGACCTTTCTCCCTTTTTCAGACCACTTGGTATCGTCAAGAGTCAGGAAATTCTTAGAGAAGTGGCCTCCACCCTGCAATCAGCCATCAAGCCAGGGGAATTATTTTTTCAGCTCAATGTACGCTCTTTTTATCTTTTTAGCCCTGGAGATACCGTTTCAAAGGTCAATGAAAGGATGGAAGGACTCTATTTTCCCTCGAAACACATGATTTTGGACTACAAATTGAAACTTTACCAGGTTCCCAAGGGAGAAGCCGAGGATCCGAACCTTTTTTCTGACCTTTTTATGGAAAATTTATAGAATTGGTATTGGCGGAATTGACATCTAGGCCAGTTTCAAATTATTGTAAAATTTAAACCATTTACAAGAGGACATTTACTGTCTATGACCCCACAAGTAGGGATATATTTAAAAGAAGGGGAATCGATTGAGGCTGCGCTTCGAAGATTCAAAAGAGATTGTGCTAACGCTGGTATCATGAGCGAAATCAAACGTAGAGAATACTTTGAAAAGCCAAGCGTAGTGAAAAAGAAAGCTGTAGAAGCAGCAAAAAGAAAGAGAGACAAAAAGAAGAGATTGTTTGCGAAAAAAGACAAGCTCTAATACTCCTTTCCTCTTTCTCTGATGACACTCCAAGAGACCATCAATACCGATCTAAAACAAGCTCTTAAATCAAAAGATGAGCTTGTGTTAGCTACCTTACGCCTGATCAAAGCAGACATTCAATACGAGCTGACCAAAACGGGAGCCGCCGATCTGAATGATGTATCTGTAATGCAGATTTTAAAATCTAATTACAAAAAGAGAAAAGATACAGCCGTTGAATACGACAAGGTCAATCGGAAAGATTTGGCAGATAAGGAAAGAGAAGAGGCGGATGTGATCTCAAGGTATATTCCAGCGGAAATATCGGAATCGGAGATTCAGACTGAGGTCGCAAAGGCCATTGCAGAAATGGGTGCATCTTCTCCATCTGATATGGGTAAGGTGATGGGTAAAGTGATGGCAGTATTCAAAGGCCAAAACATAGACGGCTCAAAGGTTTCTCACATCGTAAAACAATCATTATCAGCGAATTAATTAAAAACCTGTGAATCCTTATCAGAATTTCAAAGAAAGAGTTCGCAGGGAAGTCTCCATAGATTCCTATATCGGTAGATTTGTTCCTCTAAGACGAGCCGGGCGAGGTTTAACGGGTCTTTGCCCATTCCATAACGAAAAAACACCAAGTTTCTCTGTAAATCCAGAATCAGGCTATTACCATTGCTTTGGTTGTAAAGCGAGCGGTGATATTTTTAAATTTGTGATGGATTATCAGAAGGTGGATTTCTTAAAATCTCTAGAAATTCTCTCTGACTACTCAGGCATAGCGCTCCTCGAGAGGACGCATGCAGAGGAAGAGGAAGATCGTAAAAAAGAATTTTTATACCAAATTTCCGAACGTGCTAAAGCATACTTTCAAAAAAATTTCCAAACCCAAGCTGGTGAAGTGGCGCTTAAGTATTTGGAAGAGCGTGGATTGTATGAAGCGGACATTAAGCTCTTTGGTATAGGATTTGCCCTTCCGGGGTTTTCGAATATTCTAAAAGACTTATTTCGTAATGAATCCGAGGCAAAATTAGGCGAGTCCTTGGGGTTATTGAAACGACAAGACGCAAGTAAAGATCCCTATGACTTTTTTAGAAATCGTGTGATGTTCCCAGTGATCGATCCAAAAGGAAGAACCATTGCATTTTCTGGAAGGATTTTAGGGAGTTCCGAAGAAGCCAAATATATAAACAGCCCGAATTCACTGATCTATGACAAAAGTAGAAGTTTTTATAATTTAAATCTTGCCCAAGATGCGGTAAGAAAAACGAGAGAAGCAATCGTCGTTGAGGGCGTGTTTGATGCTGTCGGTTTATATCGAAAAGGTGTCGAAGCCGTAGTTGCCCCACTCGGTACGGGATTTACAGAGAATCATGCCCGTATTTTGAAGAATATGGCAGACAAGGTCATACTGATGATGGACTCAGATTCAGCAGGTGCAAAGGGAGCCTTTCGTGCCGTCACCTTCTTGAGTAAGGAAGGAGTCGATGTAAGAGTGGCGTCAATTCCTGAGGGAAAGGATCCTTTCGATTTCTCTCTTGGTCATAACAAATTGGAGATACGCGAAGTTTTAGAAGCTGCTGGTTCGGCATCTCAATTTATGATCTCTCAGATTTTAGCGGGAACCACTGCAAATTCTGTTCCAGAAGCCAAACAAGCGAGTGTGCGTCGGCTCATGGATTTTGTCAAAACGATGGAGAAGCAGACAGACAAAGAAGTGTATTTGAAAGAAGGGGCAAAACAGCTCGGAATTTCCTTTTCTGCGATTTTTCAGGATTTTGCGGGCACAACACAGAAAAGTTCACCCCCCCTAAGTGTCGATACTAATAAGACAACAAGGCCGATTCAGACACCGCGGCGTGTCAGTTCTGTCCAAGTATGTGAACGAAAGATGATTGCCAAACTGATTCAGAACCAAGAACATTTCGAATTCTCGGATGAGATTTTAAATCTTGAATTCAAAGACGAAGCATCATCTTTTCTCTGGGATTATCTTTATACTAAATACTTACAAAACGAACCAATTTCTGCTGCAGAAATTTTATCAAAAGAAGATATACCGCAAGAGTATCTCGGACATCTTGCCGAACATTTTACGACTGAAGAAAATCAAGGTGAAGACAGCAAACAACTGTTCAAAGAACTTTTATGGCAGCATCGTGCCTTCCACTTTGATTTTGAAATGAATGTTATCACAAAGAGAATGGGTGATAGTTCATTAACATTAGAAGAAAAGAGAGATTTGCTCTCAGAGTTAACATTCTTAAAAAATGAACGAGATAAGATATGGGAGTATCTTAGAAAACTCCAACCCCAAGAAGTTTGATAGAGGATATATAGAAAGATGGAAAATTTAGCAAGTCTACCCGAAGTTCAAAAAATTATTTCTATTGGAAAAGCAAATCGGGAAGTTTCTTATGATGAAATCAATGAGATTTTGCCAGATAAGATCCTCAATTCAGAGAAAATTGACGATGTGTTCACTCTGTTGCATGAGATGGGGATAGAAATCGTAGAAGAGTATTCAAAAAAATCTTTAGAAGAATCCTCAAGCCTAACAACCACAAAAGAAGAAACCACTCCCAAAGAACAGAAGCCAGCACGCAAAAAAAGGGAATCGACAGTATCCTCAAGCTCGGAAGATCCGATACGTCTTTATTTAAAAGAAATTGGTAAAGTTTCTCTCATTTCTGGAGAGACGGAAGTCTTTCTCGCCAAACGAATCGAAAAAGGTGAAAAGATTATAGAAGAAACCATTCTCGGTTCCTCTATTTTAAGGCAAAATTTTGCTAAATTAATCCCGAAAATCAAATCTAAAAAAATCAAAGTTTATGACCTTGTCAAAGTTGACAAGATGTACGCACTCAACCAAGAGCAGGCGGACAAATTAGAAAAAGTATTTTTTGATAATATGGAACTCATCCAACAGGATGAAAAAGTATTAAACGAATCAACGAATCGAATTCGAAAGTATTCCGAGAATTCTAAGAAGTTTAAAGAACTCAAAGAAAAGATCGATTTGTCTTTCGCAAAGATCGATGAAGCCATTCGCAAGATCGGAGTCTCTCAAAAAGAAATTCAAAAAATATCGCAGAAGATCAAATCTATGGTCTTCCGTGTCAAAGAGATTGAAAAACATTTTTTAAAGATCAAAGCTAAATACGGGCATGATGTTCGTGAAATCAAAGGTCTAAATCGGTTCATCGAGAAAAATGAGAATTTAGATGAGATCGAAAAGATGATGGGTTGCGACATCGAAGAAGTGCGCGAGGTCATTAAAGACATTCGAAATAACGAAAGAAAGCTTCGTCGTATGGAACAGGAAGCAGGTTCTCCTGTCGGTGAGATCAAAGATTGGGGCGAGAAGATCATTAAGGGCGAAAGAGAGATTGCTCAAGCTAAACGAGAGTTGGTGAGAGCAAACCTTCGTCTAGTCGTATCGATTGCGAAACGTTATGCGAACCGAGGGATGCATTTTTTCGACCTAATCCAAGAGGGAAACATCGGACTCATCCGGGCAGTCGACAAGTTTGAGTATAAAAAAGGCTATAAATTTTCTACGTATGCGACCTGGTGGATCCGTCAAGCCATCACTCGTGCTATTTCTGACCAAGCTCGTACCATCAGAGTTCCTGTGCACATGATTGAACAGGTAAACAAAGTCATACGAGAAACAAGACTTTTTGTTCAAGAATTTGGACGTGATCCTTCCAATGATGAGATTGCTGAAAGATTAGGATGGCCTGTTCAGAAAGTAAAGGCAGTCAAAAACGTCGCTCGTGAGCCAATCTCTCTAGAAATTCCAGTCGGATCCGAAGAAGATTCTGAGCTTGGTGATTTCATTGAAGATAAAGATGTAATATCTCCATTGAATTCTGCAGCCACTTCGATCCTAAGTGAACAGATCCGTCAGGTGTTACAGACACTTCCGGCGAGGGAACAGAAAGTCATCCGCATGCGATTTGGTCTTGATGATGGTTATGCGCAAACCTTGGAAGAAGTCGGTTACCAGTTCAAAGTCACAAGAGAACGAATCCGTCAAATTGAAGCCAAGGCTCTCAGACGTCTGCGTCACCCGAGTCGATCTAAAAAACTGAAAGATTATATCGATTAGAATTTTCGCTTGCCAGTCTTTGAAACTGATCCTAATTTCAAATTTAACAAATTGGGATCAGCAAATGACACGTTTACCATTTCTTTTATTCATTTCCTTTCTATTCTTCTTAGGTTTCAGTTCCTGTGGTCCAAAAGCGGAAAAGGCATTCACTTATAAAAGTATGACTGCGGTTGGTCAATTGCAGCCAGACCAACCTTGGCGTTATAGTCCTGAGTTCACTCTTGATGGAAAAGCATCAACAGCCTATTGCGCTGATTCAAAAGTTTCGGATGCTGGCTTTACCGTTTATCTAGGTTCCTATTCGGAATTTTCAGCCATCCAAGTTACGAATGGATTTGCCAAGAGTGCCACTGATGCTTCTCAAAATTCCCAGATTAAGAAAATGAAAATCACTGCTTTAGATGTATCGATTAACGATAACAAGACTAAGGTGAATTCGGAAAAATCATTAACCGTTGAATTAAAACCTGTATCGTTTGCTGGAAATTCTCCGACGGAACAATTTCTCGAATTGGACAATAAGTTAGTTGGAAATGTCATTAGATTGGAGTTTTTGGATTCCTACAAAGGTTCCAAATTTAAAGACATTTGTCTTTCTGAGTTTAGTTTTGGTTCCGTAGGCAATGGTAAGTTTCAAAAATTCCCACTTACAAATGAAGAAAAGATCAAATCCGTCATTGCAGGCTTCGAGGAAGCGTCCAGGCATTACTTTGCCTTTAAAAAACTTATCACACTCAACGAGGCAGGCTCGATAAATTTTTATAATCAAAATTTAGTTTTGCCTGTCTTTTTTAAGTCCGATTTTACATTTAGTTTTTCCGAAATATATGGTGCGGATCCCGCAGCTGGATCGGGAGGAATCGAACCTGCAAAACAGGGAAGTTATACTATACTTGCCTCGACTCCTTACGGCATTGAAATCAATCTAAGTTATTTTGACTCGGGGGGAATGGAACGAAATGATACTTGGGTATTTAAAAGAGCTGTATCTGGTGATGAAGACTTTGATTATTTCAAAACGAAACTCGGAACGAGCTTCTCTGAAGTATTTGATCCCAAATCGAATTATCTTTTATTTTTAAAAGATGCGAGCACGGGGGCTTCTTATTATAATTATGAGATCCCGCTGAAATAATTACCGATTCCGCTTGAGATACGGCTATCTTTGTTTTTGCTTTTCTTGCCTATAGAGTCTGTTAGGTAAGTATAGACAAATCACGCCATCTCCTCCAATTTAAATTACAGATACCGCAAATGAAAACAGAATCTCAAATCCATTCCGAATTAGAAAAAATCCGACGAGGTACAGTTGAAATTATCTCCGAGAAAGAATTAACAGATAAGCTGCAGAAGAAAGGGGTTCTAAAAGTGAAAGCCGGCTTTGATCCCACGGCACCCGATTTGCACCTAGGGCATTTTGTACTTTTACGGAAATTGAAACACTTCCAAGAGTTAGGCCATGAAATCAATTTTCTGCTAGGTGATTTCACGGGAATGATAGGGGATCCGACTGGAAAGTCGGAAACTAGGAAAAGGTTAACGAAAGAAGAAGTTTTGGTAAATTCTAAGACCTACCAAGACCAAGTTTTTAAAATACTCGACAAATCGAAAACGAAAATCGTTTACAATTCCGAATGGTGTTTCGGTTTAAAAATTGAAGAGGTTTTACTCTTAACTTCGAAATACACCGTATCACAAATGTTAGAGAGAGACGATTTTACAAAAAGGTACAAATCAGGAAATCCTATTTCTATCATTGAATTTTTATACCCGCTGTTTCAAGGCTTTGATTCTGTGCATCTTCAATCAGACATTGAAATTGGCGGGACAGATCAAAAATTCAATTTACTCGTAGGTAGAGATCTGCAACGAGAATATGGGGTTGCACCGCAATGTGTAGTGACCATGCCTTTACTTGTCGGACTTGATGGAACAAAAAAGATGTCCAAGTCCCTCGGTAATTATATCGGGATCACAGAAGCGCCGATTGATATTTATGGCAAAGTGATGTCCATATCTGATGATTTGATGTGGAATTATTTTGACCTGTTGACGGATTTACCAAATTTAGAAATAAGTAACAGAAAGCAGGCGATTAAAGAAAAATCGGCCCATCCAAAGGAAATAAAAACAGAGCTTGCCCTACTGATTATGGACCAGTTAAACCCGAAGGAGCAAAATCTGGAAGCGGTGGAAGAATGGGCAAAAATTCATAATACTAAAAATCGGGCACTTCCCGAAGAGATTCGAACGGAAAATCTGAGTGCCGACTTTTTCTCCGAGAAAAATCCGCTTTTACTGGCTGTTCTTGTCCAATTCGGCTTTATACCCTCGACTTCCGAGGGACGTCGGCTGATTGCTTCAGGGGGCTTGTATCTCGACGAGGAAAAACTCACCGATCCCAATTTCATTTTGGAGAAGGGAAAAGAATATCTGGTTCGCCAGGGCAAAAAAGGCAAATTTTTACGTATCATTACTAGCAAGTGAGACTGAAGATTTGACCCCTCGTGTTCCGATACTTGAGAGTAGGGATTCTTATATCTAAATGCCTCTCGATCCAACACAAGAAGAAAAGGAAATTCAAGACATCGTCCATGAATTGTCGGTGGACATTGAGAAGGATCGTAACTTTGCAAGAAAGTTAAAGAGAGTTCTATTCATCTCTTTTATCGTTATCATCTCTTCTGGATTTTTTTTCCTTATTAGTTATTTGTTATATTTGAATTTTTCTGTCTCTAAGTTGCAAACAGAAGTAAAGCAGAAAGAAAAAAACATTCAAGAAATGGAGGAAAGTCTCTATTCCTTAATGTACCAAGAACAATTACGAGAAGAGCAATTCCTTCCTTTGGATACAGATTCAGATGAGTATTTCACAAAACAAGTTTCTGATAATATCGCGTTTTTAAAGGAAGCCTCAAAAAATAAAAAGGGGAGAAATATACTTCGAGGGAATGAAAAACAAAAAGAAATTTCACTTACCTTTGATCTAGCTACCGGTGAGGAACTTGCGACCTTATTACAATACATAAAAGAATATGATGTACGTGTGACTGTATTTTTATCGAACGAAAGACCTTCCGATACAAGCGGTTCGTTTTTTATCCGTCAGAATTTAGATAACATTAAAAAGATGGCAAAGACCGGAAGAGTCGAATTTGCAAATCATACTTGGAGCCATTTTAATTATGCTCGGTCGGTTTCTGAGACATCCCAAAAAAAAAGAACGGTTCTAGAATACCTTTCCAAACAAGTCTTAGACCTCCCGAGGATGGCAGAAGAGTTGAAACGAGTAGAGGATATATTTTCAGCCTTAACCAAACAAGAACTCACTAAGTACTACAGACTTCCTTATGGTGCAATCAATCAGCTAATCCTCGATGCTCATGCGGTGATCGGCTATACGGATCATATCATGTGGTCTCGTAACAATCGAGGTTCCTTGGATTTACCTGATTATATTCATAAACCTTTTTTGTATAAGGTACAAGGTGGAAAGAAACAGGTTGTAAAAAATCCATACTACAAAACGAGTCAAGAGACCCTCGATTATTTAGATTCCTGGGAAGCTAGTGATCCAAACGGTATGAATGGAGCTATCATTCTGATGCATTTAGGCGGACCAAGAAAATTTGATAAGCTGATTTACATTCTTCCTGAGTTCATTTCTCGCATGCAGAAGAAGGGCTACAAATTTGTAACCCTATCCGAAGTGTTGAACGAAGAGCGTGATTAAGCCGCCTGTTTCTTTCGATTGATGTATTTCTTCCACTTTGCTTCTAAAAAATGCAGAAAATCATAAGTGGTTAAGTAAAAAACTGGAACCATGATTAAGGTGATAAACGTTGCGAAGGCAAGCCCCCATCCAAAGGCAAGTGCCATAGGTACGAGAAATGGGTCACGACCGCCAATCCCATAAGCCGTTGGCAAAAGACCAAGAACTGTTGTCACAGTCGTCAAGATAACCGCTCTTAAACGAATCGATCCTGTTTCCATAAGCAAATCATAAGTCTTTATATTTGGGTTTTCCATTTTAAGTTGGTTGGCACAATCAACAAGTACAATCGAGTCATTGACGACAACGCCCGCAAGCCCGATGATTCCAAGAAAGGAAAGAAATGATAAGGGTTGCCCATGTAAAAGGAAGGCAAAAATGACTCCAATGACAGCGAAAGGGATGGCACTCATCACGATGAAAGGCTGAGTCAGGGATTTAAAAAGCGAGGCTAGTATCATATAAATGATGATCAGTCCAACTCCAAATGCCCTTCCCAGCGAGGCCATTGATTCTTCTGTATCTTTGTTTTCTCCTGAAAATCGAACCGTATAGCCAGGGTAGTTTTTGATGATCTTTTCTCCGAGCACCTTAGCATCCGAGTTCACTTTCCTTGATGTAGTCACGGTCTCATCTATATTTGCAGTCACGGTAAGGAGTCTTTTTCCGTCCAAGTGATTGATGGAAGCTCGCCCAGGCGATCTATCAAAATTGGTAAGTCTGGAAACTGGGATCATATTTCCTGCGAGATTGTTCACATAAACTTTATTCAAATGAGTAAGTGAGGTTCTGTATTCCTCAGGAAATCTGACACGCACATCTACTTCTTCATCTGCACGTTTGATTTTTGTAGACACGGCACCCTGCAAGGCAGTATTGATCGCAAGCGATACTGACTGAACGCTGACACCCGCAAAGGAAGCAAGGGTTTCGTTCACACTGACTCGGATTTCATCCTTTCCTTCATTAAAATCATCACCTATATCAACGACACCTGGTATTTGATTTAAGACATTACGGTAATCGGCGCCTATTTTTTGTAATGTGTTAAAGTCATCTCCTTTGATTTCTATAGCAACAGGCTTTCCGACAGGCGGACCACCAGCTAATTTCTCAAATTCGAGATTCACTAATTTCCCGGTGAGATACTGGAACTGATTAGGAATCGGTACGGTTTCAAAGATATCAACCTTTTTACCCAAATTCTCTTTTGAAATTTTTTCCTCGAGTAATAGAAGTGATTTATCGTTTAACATAAACTTCGTGTTATGTCTAACGTATTCTATGATTTTTTCTGTGGACCTATCTCTGGTCTCTTCCGGGGTTAAATAAACCATGATTTGCGCATAGTTTTTACCCCTTTTTGTAAATGGATCGTTTGGATCTTTCTGAATGATACCGACTCGAGAAATGTAATTTTCCAATTCTTCTTTAGGTAAAGTTTTCAAAACATTTTCTACGGCCTGGATGTACCTATCAGTTTCCTCTAATGTGAGACCAGTTTCAGCAGTGACCCTGATTTGAAAGGTTTCTACAGCGCCTGGAAAAAGTTTAAATTTTCCAAACATACCTTGTAAAACAAGAGAGAAAACAAAAAGTCCAATGAGAATGGAAGACATGATCAGTTTTCGTCTCAGGGCGAAGGAAAGTAGGGGAAGGTAAACGTTATTTTTAAAATTTGTGAACCAATGGGACTCATCTTTGATCTCGCCTTTTAAGCTCGTCGTTTTACTGATATCATATAAGTGGGAAGGAAGCATAAAAAAAGCTTCAAAGAGCGAAGATGATAACGAGAGTATAACGACCATTGGAATGGATCCAATGAATTTTCCGAAAATCCCTGTCATAAATAACATTGGTCCAAAGGCAGCAATGGTAGTTGTGACAGTGGCAAGTACTGGTGCGAGAACTTCTGATGTCCCGCGCAGAGCAGCCTCAAAAGGCTCTTCTCCCATTTCCAAGTGGCGGTACACGTTTTCGCAAATGATAATGGCATCGTCCACAAGGATCCCAACGACGATGATTAGTCCCATCATGGAGATTAAATTTAAGGTCATGCCAAAGTAACTCATTGCGATAAAAGTCATGGCAATGGAAATGGGAATTCCAAGAGCCGTCATAAGGGCCATACGCCAGCCAAGAAAAACAAATAGGGAAGCAGTTACAAGAACGAGTCCTGACATCGCATTTGATGTTAATACTCCGAGTCTCCTTCTGATATACTTCGAGAGATCGTTAACGAAGGCATATTCTACTTTTCCATTGGTGCCAGCAATGAACTCCTTTACTACTTTTTTTGATTCGTCGACAACGTTGATTGCATCAGATTTTTCTCTCTTAATGATTGTTAAGGCAATAGCGGAGAGACCATTCGATTTATCTAAATAATCTGAATCTTCAAAGCCTTCAGATACTCTGGCGATATCCTTGATGCGTACAGATCTTCCGGCATCATTGGTTCTGACAAAAACATTTTCAATTTCTTCAACTGTATCAAACTCACCAACCGTTCGAACGATGATTTCTTTTGATCTTTCCGAGATATTTCCGCCTGGAAAATTAATATTGCGCAATCTAAGTGAATTAACGACTTGAGTCGAAGAGATAGAAAGTGCTTTCATTCGATCGGGAAGAAGATCGACCTTCATTTCGCGATCACGCCAACCTCGTTTGGTAATTCGTGCAACAGAAGGAAGATCCTTTAGTTTGTCCTCAAGAATTTTCGCTTGGTCTCTAAGTTCTTTTGGATTTAGTAACGGTTTCCCATCTTTTAAAGTGCTCGTTAGGTGAACTTCAATTACAGGCTGTCTTGCCGTTGTGATTTCCGTAACGAGTGGATCCTCGACATCATCCGGCAAATCTTGCACGCGGTCTATGGCAGATTTGATATCATCGACTACTTTTTGAGTGTTTTTAACATTCGGATCAATGGTAATCACAATCCCTGACCTGTTTTCTAAAGAAGCAGATCTGAATTCCTTGATCCCGTCCACTTCCTTTATGGCATCTTCCAAAGGTTTGGTGACTAGTTTTTCAACATCCGCAGGTGCGGCACCGATATAAATGGCCGTAACACTAACAATATCAAAATTAATGTTAGGAAAGGCTTCCCTGTTCATATTGGCTGCTGTAAAGCCACCGACAAGCAGTATCAGGAAAGTAAGTAAGTTTACAAATAAACTTTTAGAGAGAAAGTATTCTACAAAAGAAGAACGCATTTTTAGCCACCTAACAGATAAATAGGAAAATCAATCGAGAAGTTTACCTTCCGATTCAACATCTTCGTTAAAACCAAAAAGCTTTGTGCTTTTTAACCGATCCACATATAAAACACCAAATAGATGGTCACATTCATGTTGCATCACAATGGCGCGGTAACCTTCGATGACCTCTTCATGTGGATCAAAATTCTCATCTCGCCATTTCATTTTGATTTTCTCTGGTCTTTCGACGTAACCACGCATTCCAGGAACGGAGAGGCAACCTTCCCAAAAACCTTCCCCAGGGGGAGAGAGTGGTGTGATTTCCGGATTTAGGATCACTTGTTCTGGAACAGCTGGTGAGCCTTTATAGCGATTGTTATCATCCTCTGAGCCCACTACGACGATTTTTTTGAGGATTCCGATTTGCGGTGCGGCAAGACCGACACCTTCAGCAAATCTCATGGTTTCAAACATATCTCTCAGGAGTTTTTTAAACTCTTTGGTTCCGATTTCAGATTCTGAAACATCTTCTGCCAACTCACGAAGGAGAGGATTGCCGATTCGTAATATTTTTCTGACTGCCATAGATTCTCTAAGGATTAGATTGGGAATCCCCCTCCAGGGATCAAGTGATCTAGAAATTTAGAATGGAAAAAGAATTTGACATCCAGTCAAAAAAAGGAACCTTTTAAGCAAAATTGAGGGATTTTGTGGAGACGAGGGGAATCGAACCCCCGACCTTTTGAATGCCATTCAAACGCTCTCCCAATTGAGCTACGTCCCCTAGCACTTCCAAAGTGTGAAAAGGACGAAGCCTGTCAATGCAAAGAATCCGGAAAGGGGAATCATTTCTAATGAGTCAAGACAACGTAGACGACCTGAACAAGAAATTAAAAATTCAATCTGATATCATCAAAGGTTACGAAAAGGTTTTAAGACTCAATGAACAAGAGTTATCGAATGCCGATGAAATCATTCGAATGTATGAACAAATCATCGATTATTCGCGTTCCGAGCTCAAAGAAGCCAAAGAAACAGTTCAGGCCAGTTCCATGGTTTCAAATTTAAGCCGAGACGAGCTTATGTCGGCCTTTGATAAAATTAAAGCATTAGAAGAAGCGAATCGAAAACTTCGTGAAGAATCTCTTAAATTTAACAAAGATTAGATATTAGTGAGTTCTTCCAACATGCCTCCTTTGGTGCAAAAGTCTGCTAGGGGAGGCTATTTTGTTTCTTCCACGAGTGAGCTCGTGGATCTCTATCATTTCATCTTGGGACAAGCCAAACGACTCGTTTCTGCAAAATCGGCAGCATTCTTTTTAAAAAATGAAAATGGCAATTTATCGAGAGTAGGGAGCATCAATGATGCGGATTCCGCAGGGCAAATAGCCAAGCACGTCTTCAAAACACAAAAGAGCATCCGATTAAAAAAGGGTGTTCATCTCTCACCGAATTCACCTCCCTTAGAAGATTCCTACATAGCTTGTTATATAGGGGAAGATGTTTCTGAACTGAGTCTTGGAGTCATACTTTTAGAAGGAATCAAACACTTTGATAACTTTTCGGAACAAGATTTAAATCTCATCAATTACTTTTCTTCTAATCTAACGGCACTTTTTAGGGACACCGTTTATTCCAATGAAGAGAAACAATTCTACAGTTCTCTCGTAACTTCAATTTTTCTGTTAGTTGACAATTCCAATATACATAATAATAATAATAGGCTTCAATATTTACTCGAGGAAATCATTCGAGTTTCAGTGATTATAAATACATCTCTTGACTTAGAAAAGGTCTTGGAACGTGTCATGGTTTCGGCGAAATCCGTTTTCAGAACAGAGGCAAGTTCACTTTTATTGTTAGATGAAAAAAAAGAATTCTTAGTTTTTAATACAGTCACTGGAGATAAAAAAGAAGCCGTCGCAAAGATTAAAGTTCCCGTGGGCCAAGGAATTGCGGGCAATGTCGCGATGACGAAACAACCCATGATCATCAATGATGCTCAAAATGACCCGCGTGTCTTTCGGGATGTCGACAAAGCATCAAATTTTGTCACCAGAAATATTTTGGCAGCACCGCTCATTGCAGGAGATGAAGTGATTGGAGTGATCGAGGCGATCAATACCATCGACCGAAATAATTTTAGCCAAAATGATATCGATTTTTTCTTATCCTTTTCCTCGGCATGTGCGGTAGCCATACAAAAGACCACGCTTTTAAACAATTTAAACGTCGCCAACTTAGAACTGAAGCAAAAGGTTAGCACCCTTGAATCCTTATTTGAGTTAGGTCAGGCAGTTCTAGAATCCCATGACGAGCTCGGACTCATGTCACGTGCACTCAGCATTCTATCGAAAGAGCTAGATGCCGAAGACGCAGGGATGGTTATATTTTTAGAAGGTAAAAAAAAGCTAATCCAAGTATATGCAAGGCAGAAGGGAATTGTTTTCGAATCATTTTATGATAGTTCAGAAAGTAGCCTCATTTTAAATTCTATAGAATCGAAAAACCATCTACTGGGAACAGTCACGAGTGAAAACTCGGAAACTTTTATGGGATTGGAATCCTTTGTATTGAAAGAATCCTATTTGGTTCTGCCCATATCACCAAGCGGAAGTTCGTTGAAGGCGGCTTTGTATGTCTGTGGGAAACGTCGAAAAAATGGATTTGATGAATCGGATATGCGTATGCTCAAGACGATTTCCAGTCCGCTTGCGAAAGCATATGAAAATTTACGTTTAAACCAAGAAATCATCACTAAAAAATCCATAGAAAAAGAAATCGAAATTACGAGAAATATTCAAAACAATATTTTACCAAATGCTCTGATCAAATCCAATCAATTTGATTTAGGTGTGAAGTCGGTAGCCGCCAAAGAAGTGTCAGGTGATTTTTACGATTTCCATCAGTTTGGGAATACCAACTTCTCTTTTCTTGTAGCCGATGTTTCTGGAAAGAGTCTTCCGGCTGCGATTTTTATGGCTATGTCATCGTCCATCATTAGAACACTTTCGCGGACGACCAACTTATCTCCTTCCGAACTCCTGAAACGAGCCAATCAGTTGATTTACGAAGATTCCCAGTCCGGGATGTTTGTTACCTTATTTTTTGCCAACTTTGATTCGATTTCCAAAAAGATTCGTTTTGCCTCAGCAGGTCATAATGACCAATTATGGATCAAAAAAGATGGCACCTATGAACTTCTAAAGGGAAAGGGTGCACCGCTCGGAGTGGTTCCGATTGGAAACTATATCGGTGGTGAGATTGACATGGCTCCCGGAGACATGTTAGTTTTTTATACGGATGGCGCGATCGAAGAGAAAAACAAATTAGAAGAAGAGTTTGGACTCGACCGTCTCATCGAAGAAATCATCTCCAGAAAGGATAAACCTTCACAAATCATCATTGAAGAGATTTACCAAATCATTCGGGAATTTTCAGAAGAGTCAGAGCAATATGACGATTTCACCGTCATGATCCTAAAATTTCCAAACCAAAAGGCTGAAGTTTTTTCGGAAACCTTTCCTGCCGTAGCTTCTGCCATACCTAAATTTAGAGATTTCATAACTGAAAAACTAGAAGGAAAAATCCAGAAAGAATTCGCGTTTGATGATATACTCGTATCCTTGGATGAGGCGGCGACAAATATAGTCATGCATGGTTATGCGGAAACGACTTTGGCGGCTCCCACATTTGGATGTGAGATTTTCCTCGATGGGGACCGAGTCTTGTTTACTTTGACTGACGAGGCCAAACGGTTCCAGAGAGAGACTGTTCCGTCGCCTTCCTTGGATGCCAATTTAAGGGGCGAGAGAAGAGGTGGATTCGGAGTTTTCCTTATGGAGAAGCTCATGGATAGGGTATCCTACGAATTCAAAGACAATAAAAATCATACCTATTTAGAAAAGAGGATCTTATGAGCGATTTCACCATTAGCATTCGGTCGGAAATGATGGGAGAGGTAGTCGTTGTTCACATCCAAGGAAATATGGACGTACACAACACACATCACATTGAACAGCAATTGATGGATATAGTGCGCGAAGCCAGATCTGGTGTGATCTTCGATTTAGGCGCGGTCAATTTTATCTCCTCAGCTGGAATACGGGTGCTGGTTACATCCCTGCGCCTTTGCCAAGATCTTGGAATCAAAATCTCCATTTGCTCCCTGAAACCCGCAGTGGAAAAGGTATTTGATGTGATCGGAATCAATCAACTGTTCCAAATCTACCCTGACCTAAATTCCGCTCTCTAATAAATTTCACTTTTCTAAGTGCCTCAAATCAAAACATTGGAAATAATCTTATGGAAACTAAGCCGTACTCCCTAGAAAATCCGTTTCAAGTCAAACAAGAACCGTCCCCTTCCTCTACTGTAGGCATCTATGACGATGCACTCAAACTCGGGCGGGAATTGATCGAAAAACCTCTCTTAGGTGGAGGTGAGGATCGTATTCGTGTCCAGCATTCGAAAAACCGGATGACAGTCTGGGAACGGATCAAAGTCCTTACGGATGCCGAACCAAATATTACCTACCAAAACTGGGGTCCCAATCTTGATGGTGCCTCCATTGTCACAGGAATCCTAAAAATCAAAGGAAGAGATGTTGCCGTTTACGGGCATGACTTTACTCTTCGCGCAGGATCCATGGACGCAACAAACGGCAGCAAGTTAGCGCGTTTGATCCTGATGGCAGGAGAGCATGGCATCCCCCTCATCGGTATGAATGATTCTGCGGGTGCTTACGTGCCTGCGGGGGTTGGCGGACTCGACGGGTATTCGGAAGCGTTTACGGCTCTCCGAAAAATTAGCGGTCTTGTTCCTTCTATCATGCTCATGTTTGGATTCAACGCAGGAGGTGGTGCCTACCTTCCAAGACAAGGATCTTTTATGATCCAAAGTGATAATACTTTTTTTGGACTGACTGGTCCGGGAGTTGTAAAGTCCGTACTCGGAGAAGATATTTCGGCAGAAGATCTAGGCGGTCCAAAAGTACACGGACAATCCGGTGTCGTGGATTTGGTCACCTCAGATGAATATGGATCCCTTTTGACAGCCATTCGCCTTCTTTCCTATTTGCCGGATAACAATCGATCTTTTGCTCCTTTTTATGCGACGTCCGACCCGTTAGATCGTTTTATCTACGAAGAAGATATTCTCTTCAGAAAGACGTTTAACAGTCCGACGGGGATGAACACTCCTTTTGATATTACACTTTATTTACAACAGATCTGTGACCATGGCGAATTTTTTGAAGTCCAACCACAACGTGCCCGAAATATCGTCACTGCCTTTGGCCGAATTGGTGGACATGTCGTTGGTTTTCTCGCGAATAATTCAGCAGTTTCTTCGGGACAAATTGATATCGGTTCTGCGAGAAAAGGAACGAGGTTTGTTAGATTTTGTAATCTCTATAATATACCCATGGTATTCGTGGAAGATACAACTGGTTTCCTACCAGGTCGAGACCAGGAGCATAATGGAATCGTTTTAGAAGGTAGAAAGTTGCTCGACTCGATCATTGATTTGCGTACCCCAAGACTTACACTCATCATCAGAAATGCGTTTGGTGGAGCCTATGCGACATTTAACTCTTATTTTACTGGCGCCTCTGCTGTTTATGCATTACCAACAGCAAGAATTGCAGTAATGGGACCTGCAGGAAAAGAGTATGTTTACAAGGATGAAATCACATCCATTCAAAAAGATTTCCAAGCAAATTTAAAGAAAGGCATGAATGAAAAAGAAGCCACTTCTTTAAGAGACGCAAAGTTGCTTGAAATCAACCATCGATACGAAAAAGAACTTATGAATCCGAAAGAAGCATTATCTCTTGGGTCTGTTTCTTCTATCATCTTACCAGGGTACACTCGTAAGGTGCTCGGTACGAATTTGAATTATTTGATGTCAAAATACAATCCTGCTCCTATGAGCGGTCCTCAACGGGAGTTTGAGTAACCACCATGTTAGATAAAAATTTAAATCGCATTAAATTTCAAGAATCCGATTCAGAATGGATTCGATCCTTTGCCGTAACATCGATTAAGTGTTTAATCGTATGTCGTGGGCCCGTTCGGAAAGAAACCATGGATGTATTCGATTTGATTGGTGTTAAGGAATATGGTATCCTTCTTTCGGAAAAAGATTCGATCGTTTATCCAAAAGCATTAGCACCTGAACTTAGGAATTTCAAATATCCTGACAACATTCATAGGGTCCCTGACTATATGGGAGCTGGGAAAGAAGAAAAAGAAATTCGCATCAAACAAATCATTGGAATCGCCAAAGACAATGGCTATACACATATATTTGCGGGATATGGATTTATGGCAGAGGATGCTGAATTCATCGAAGCTATCGAAACTTCTGGAATCATTTTCATGGGTCCGAGTTCACATGTGGCAAAGGGAGCAGGAGCAAAGGACGAAGCAAAGAAACTGGCGCGTTCTTTAAACGTTTCCGTGACACCGGGTGTAGACAATATTACAGCGCTTGCCCTCGTAAACAAGATTGGAAAAAGTAAGGATTCACTCGTAAAACTTGCTAAAGATAAGCAAATCAATTTTACATTCAATGATTCCTTGAGCATTGAAGACAACGCGGAAAATTTACTCCAGTTGTCTTATGAGAAAACGATTGATCTCACCGATATCAGCGACCTTCAGAAAGAATCACACATTCTCTGCGAAGAAATTTGGAAAAAGTATCCTGGCAAACGCATTCGCTTTAAATACATCGGTGGTGGTGGCGGAAAAGGCCAACGAGTGATCAATGAGAAATCACAAATTGACTCTGCCGTTATGGAAATTCTGGCGGAATCTAAGGTAACAGCTGTTGGTTCAAATCGAAACTTCTTGATTGAATTAAATATTGAGAATACCCGTCATAATGAAATCCAAATGATAGGAAATGGGGAATGGTCGCTCTCTCTGGGTGGCAGGGATTGTTCGTTGCAGATGCATGAGCAAAAACTACTCGAGATTTCACTCACGCAAGAGTTGCTGCAAAAAGAGATCGAGACTTGCAAATCAGAAAATCCCCTAAAAGCAGAAATCCTAGGGAAAGATTTGGAAACGCTAAAAGACATGGAGCATCAGGCAGAAGTGTTTGGAAAGGCGATCCGCTTGAACAGTGTTTCCACCTTTGAGTGTATTGTGGAAGGCAATAGTTTCTTCTTTATGGAAGTTAACACCCGGATCCAAGTGGAGCACCGCGTGACAGAAATGGTTTACAAGTTGAAATTTGTAAACCCATCAAATCCAAACGATTTCTTTTATATTGATTCTCTAGTGGAAGCTATGGCAGTCATCTCCATTCATGCACCTCGGGTACCCAAACCAGAAAGGATCCTTCGAAATGTTTCTGGAGCAGAAGTGAGAATTAATGCGACAAATAGAGCCTTACAGCCGCATGCTGGTGGGATCATTCAAAATTGGTCTGCAGCACTTCCCGAAGAAATCCGCGATGACCAGGGGATCTGCACGCGAAATCCAGACACGGGATCTTTCGTTCACTATAACCTTGCGGGTGCTTACGATTCCAATGTGGCGCTGATCGTGTCCTATGGAGAAAATCGAACCAAAAACTTAGAGATTCTTGGTAACATCTTACGCAAAACGGTGCTACGAGGCCAGAATTTAGAAACCAATCTGCTCGTGCATTATGGACTCATTCAATGGATTTTGGGCAAAGATGCGATGTTCAAACCATCGACTGCATTTATGATCTCTTACTTAGCAGGGATCGGCTCCTTGCAGGCAGTTATCAATGATGTGGATCTAGAATACCTATGGAATGAGAAAGCCAAAAAAGCGGACGCAGACTTGAAGAAAATGTATTCCAAAAAAGTAACATTTGTTCTGCGTCCAATGGAAAAGCTATTGGCTAATCCGCATGTTTTGGGTGGATTTTTAGGATATTATGATGGCAAGCTTTGGGATAGAAAGGGTGGCAAACTAAGCTTTTTAGAAAACCCCATTCTATTTCTCGATAAGTTGTACTACTATCTGAACCTGGAAGATGTTTCGGTTAAGGCACCTTCAGATAAAATCTGGGATCATGACGAGAAACTATTACAAACTTTTTTAGCGTTCTACCGAGAGTTGGAAACAAGAACAGGATTGAAATCTTGGAAAGACCTAAGTGCCGCCTTAGAATCAGGTAAAAATCCAAATGCGAATCGCATTACCGAAGCCGAATGGGCAGCTTGTCTTGCTTCGCATAAAGGTTTCCAAGCTGGAATGGATGTGCTTCTTATGATTCCAAACATTGGGATCAAATCAAATTTCTTTGGCTTGGATATGGATAAAAACTTGGAAGGTGTGATACCGGATGAGTTTAAAAAGGCGGAGACGAGAGATGCTCTCATCAAGACCTTAAATCCTCCTCCTAAAATGAGCGGGGATGAGATCGTCGCTCCTATGGGAGGGATGTACTACTCGAAGGAAGCACCGAATCTACCAGCCATGGTGGAAGAGGGACAACATTTTGAAGCAGGTCAGCCATTGTTCATCATAGAAGTCATGAAGATGTTTAATAAAATACTAGCGCCCATTAGCGGGACTGTCGTTAAAAATCTGATGGTGGATTCTGATGGTAAAATTGTAACGAAGGCACAACCAATCTTTAAGATAAAACCTGATGAGATTTTGAAAGAAGAATCTCCTGAGGAGATCAAAGCCAGGATGATCAAGGTAACTTCCGAGCTGGGTATACTTTAAGTATACCCAGTAATCACCTTATGAAACTCACGGAGTGGCAGGATCGTTTCCGCTGCTCCGCGACGTATCGCTTCTTTTGGCATTCCAAAAACTACACAAGATTCTTCATTTTGTGCAAAAGTTGTAGCTCCAGCTTCCCTCATTTCCAAAAGTCCAGAAGCGCCATCGTCGCCCATTCCTGTCAGGATGATACCTCGAGCATTTTTACCAGCGTTTTTTGCGACCGATCGAAAGAGTACATCCACGGAGGGTCTGTGGCGATTTACGAGAGGGCCATCCGATACATCAATGTGGTACTGAGCTCCCGACCGTTTCAATTGCATGTGTTTGTTGCCAGGAGCAATGAGTGCAAGCCCAGGCGTGACTCGATCCCCATGTTTACCTTCTCGCACATCAATGTCACAGAGTCCATTCAAGCGTTTCGCGAAAGCTTCGGTAAATTTTTCGGGCATGTGTTGGACGATGACGATGCCGGGAGTTTTTTCTCTCGGTAATTTTGTAAGAATTTCTTCCAAAGCCAAAGTACCCCCGGTCGATGTGCCGATTGCTACAATTTTTTCTGTAGCTTTTAACTGAGAAAGATCGGAAGTATTTTTGTTTCGAATTCCAGGTTCATTTTCCTGAAAAGTAACCTTACTCATGTTAATCTGAGACGCGGCAAGAACTGCATCAATGAGCAACAAAGAGGATTCATTTAGGAAGTCTTTGAGTCCTACTTTAGGTTTCGTGATGACTTCTACAGCTCCTAAAGAAAGTGCTAGAAGGGCTGTTTCTGATCCTTCCTCGGTTAACGTAGAGCAGATTACAATGGGAGTAGGGCGTTCTCTCATAATTTTCTTTAAGAAGGTGATGCCATCCATCCGTGGCATCTCAATATCGAGAACTATGACCTCGGGCCACTGGGAATTCATTTTCTCTAAGGCGAAAATTGGATCGGACGCACTGCCAAGAAATTCAAAATGTTCATCTTTGCTAAACAGTTCTGTCAAAACCTGTCGAACCACGGCCGAATCATCCACTACAAATACTTTAATTTTTTTCATTAAGAGTCCTGGTGCGATTCAAGCCACACCTCACCATCCCATATAGTAAAGAATACCTTCCTGTGAGTGACACCCGCCGTGTTTTCTGAAACAAGTTTTATGGAATGTTTTTGCAATATATCTTTAGCAAATTCTATATTTCTAATACCAACTAGCTTAGAATTGGATTCATTCATAGGATCAATCAACGTTCTTTCGTTTTTAGAAAACATATTCGAACCACCAAAAACTTTTGCTTCATATTCGGAAATGGGAGCAAGGTGTGACTTAACCGAGTTTAATAGAAATTGGAAAGCATCCTCTCCGTATTTTCCTTGAGGTTGACCCGATGCATTTTTATCGCCTTTTGTTACAAGAAGGTAGTGACACATCCCGCCGATATGTAGCTTCGGATGCCAAAGAACGATAGAAACACAAGAACCGAGTAAGGTTCTAACTCTAACATTCGGTCCGCCAAAATAAAGATCACCAGGATTTAAAAAAATATCAGTAACTAACTTTGGCGAAAGATAAGACATCAATCTGAATTTTGTTCAAGCAATGCCGATTTTTCTTGTAACATAGAAAGCTCATCTAAGTTTAAAATCTTTTCTATATTCAAGAGGATAACAAATTTATCTTCGACCTTGCCTAGACCTTGGATAAAATCCAAGCGAATTTTTGCACCAAAACTTGGTGCATTTTCTATCATGTTTTCAGGAATGTCTACCACTTCATTCACAGCATCAACGAGAAGACCCACATCTATAGATTCCTTTTCGAGAGCAACTTCTGTGATGATGATACATGTCTTTCTACCAAATTCCGTTTTTTGCTTATAAAACCGATGGTTTAAATCAATGACTGGAACGACATTCCCCCGAAGATTGATGACACCAGGAATATAGGATGGCATCATAGGGACATGAGTTACCGATTCAAACTCGATGATCTCCTTGATGTTTAGAATCCCAAGTCCGAAGGCTTCTTCAGAGATAAGGAAGGTAAGATATTGTATTTCTTGCATACGAGTCTCCGATCCTAATATTTCTGAAATCGACTATCATCATTTTTAGAATCAGATCTTTGGCTTACCAAATTGTTTTGTTTGGTCACTCTTGCTGTTTGCTTTACATCTTTGCTTCTTTGGGCAGCAATCTGATTGATCTTAAAAAAGCTAATTGAAGATAATAGTTGTTCTGCTCTAGATTTAAGTTCTTCAGCAATCGCAGCAAGTTCTTCAGAAGCTGAAGCACTCTGTTGTGATACTTGGTCTAGTTGGGACATCGCTTTATTCACTTCATTTACACCAGAGGATTGTTCTTGGCTTGCTGCCGCTATCTCTTGTACTAAGTCTGCTGTTCTATTGATAGCAGGTACTATTTCTTCGATGAGTCTACCGGCAGTCTCAGCGATTTCAACCGATCCACCAGCAAGAGAGCCGATTTCATTGGCAGACTTTTGGCTTCGTTCTGCAAGTTTTCTAACTTCCGAGGCAACGACAGCAAAACCTTTTCCGTGTTCACCGGCTCGTGCGGCTTCAATGGCAGCATTTAGCGCCAGTAAGTTGGTTTGATACGCGATATCCTCGATGATAGAGATTTTATCGGCTATCTCTTTCATGGCAGAAACCGTGTTTTTAACAGCTTCTCCCCCTTGCTTAGCTTCTCTGGCGGATTTTGTGGCAATGGAATCGGTTTGCTTGGCATTGTCCGCATTTTGGTCAATCGATGCTCCCATCTCTTCGAGAGAAGCTGTCGTTTCTTCGACAGATGCTGCCTGTTCACTAGCCCCTTGTGAAAGTGTATTGGCAGTTGAAGATACTTCTTCTGCCGCATTCACCAGGGCATCGGTATTTGATTTTACATCATTGATGATTTGAATGAGCGTCTTCGTCGTGTTGTTGAAAGAATCTTTCAGCTTGTCGAAGCCATAATTATAAGTACTCTCCATTTGGGCTGTTAGGTCACCACTTTCAAGTGCCCCGAGACCCACAACCAAGTCTTCCACTACACGATTTGTTTCCATCGAGAGGTTCTTTTGATCTGTGATGTCCGTCGCAAACTTGATTACTTTGTAAGGTTTGCCATTAAAATCTAAGATTGGATTGTAGGTTGCTTGTAACCAAATTTCCTTACCACCTTTGCCAATTCGTTTGTACTCCGCAGTTTGAAACTCTCCACGATTCAGATTAGCCCAAAACTGTCTATATTCGTCAGAATTTGCTAACTCAGGTAAGGCGAATATTCTATGATGCTGACCTTGAATTTCACTCAAAGAGTATCCCATGACACGAAGAAAAATATCATTTGCAGTGAGGATCGTTCCATCCATGTTAAACTGGATTGTCGCTTGGGATTTTCCAATCGCATCGATTTGACCTTCATAATCGATGGTCTTTCTTTTTTGTTCAGTGATTTCTTGGGCAAATTTGATGACTTTGGTTGGTTTTCCATGGATGTCCAAAATAGGAGTGTAAGTAGCTTGGAGCCAGATTTCTTTTCCTCCCTTTCCAATTCGTTTGTATTCAGCGGTTTGAAATTCACCTCGATTGAGTTTCGCCCAAAATTGGTGGTAAGCATCAGAATTGATCTCAGAAGGATCAACAAAGATTCTATGGTGCTGGCCTTGAATTTCACTTAAAGTATAACCCATTGTTTTTAAGAAATTTTCATTTGCTGTAACAATGGTACCATCCATTTTAAATTCTATTGTGGCCTGAGATTTTTCAATAGCCTTTTGGTTTGCATTTTTTTCTGTCGAGTCGGACCATTCCACAACACTGCCGAGCCTTTCTCCCGAAGGACCCATAATGGGATTGGCGATAAGATCAAATTCTCTTCTTCCAATGGTTATGCTACTTCTATATTCAGAAGTTAGGGATCCTAATAGTTTTCTTTGGTGGCTAGGATCTTTATGATAAGAATCAATATTGCTATTCATTAAATTACTTAAAGAAAACTGCCCCAACTGGGTTTTAATGTCAGACTCCGACTTTGCAAACATGTTTCTGATGGACTTGTTCATATAGTTAACATTTAAATCTGTATCTGCCATCATAATGTTCGTCGAAACACTATCTAATGCTAGTCTGATAACTTGATGAAATTTTTCCTTTTTCTTGTTAACAAAATATGTATAATACGCCAGCGATAAAAATATTGCAGAAAACAAGATGGCACTGCTTATGATTAATGGAAGGGAGCTACCATTTTCTGCAGAGTTACCATTAGTCTCCAATAGTTTTGAACCAAGAAGCGCATTCTGTTCTGAGATGAATTTTGCTTGATTCGCAAAAGTTTCGTTCATTTTCAGTTTCAATTTTTCTTTTTTTACAAGCTTGTCTTCTTCCGTGATGATCTCAGTTGCGAGCGTTTGTGCCGTAGCGACGATTAGATTTTGATCGCTAATAAAAACTTCCCACTTAACCTTTGGTTCGGTAGATTCGAGCTTTTTGGATTCACTAACAAGGTTTAAGATGCTCTCACTTGACTCTTTTATGTTTTTAAATTGCGTGCTAGATTCCTCAGGTGTCGAGCTAGCAAGCAAAGATGAAATTTGCGCTTGAAGAGGAATGAACTTTTCTGTAATATTTGTAAGGATTTTTTGTCTTCTTACAATCGGTTCCAGCTCCGTTTGGCTAGAAGCAGATGCTTCCGTAATTTTTTGAACCGAAATATAGGATATCCAAAGAGAGTAGCAGATGGCTATCAGAGATAGGGTTGCAAGCTTGGTTCCAAACGTAAATTTTTTCATAGTAACCTCATTTTATTAATGTTTTATTTTTTTCAATATTGACTGTTCGCTCGAATAGCGATGGTAAATCGATGATGAGTGCGACTTTTCCATCCGCAAGGATGGATGAACCACTAACACCTTTTACATTCTGAAATACACTTCCCATTGGTTTGATGACGGTTTGAAATTCGCCATACAATCTTTCAACCACAATGCCCGCTTTTTTGTCCCCGGTCCGAACAATGACTATGTTTTCGCGTACGTTTTCTTTGCGTTCTTCATTTAAAAAAATATCGCGCATCCGAATGTACGGAACGAGACTTCCGCGCAGTGGAAAGTATTGATTTTGATTGTCTGTCGGTTTTTTATCAAATTCTAAACATTCCAAAACCATCTCCATCGGGAGAATGTAGTAGGAAGAACCGACTCCAACGAGAAATCCTTCTATGATGGCTAAGGTTAAGGGTAAGCGTATCTGGAATGTACTTCCCTTATCTGGTTCTGATTGGATTTGTACCGTCCCTCTGAGGGATTCTATGCTTTTTTGTACCACATCTAAGCCAACACCTCTGCCAGAAACATTCGTTACAGAATGAGCAGTTGAAAAGCCAGCATGAAATAACAACTTATAGATTTCTTCAGGCGATTCAGGCTTTGGACCAGAAACAATCCCGCGTTCTACGGCTTTTTTCCAGACGATATCGGATTGAATTCCGCGCCCATCGTCTTTGATTTCGATCACAACAGAACCTGTGTCATGGTAGGCATTGATCCAGAGGTTTCCAGCTTTGGTTTTCCCTTTTTTGGTTCGCTCTTCTGCTGTTTCTAACCCATGGTCACAGGCATTTCGAATGATGTGCACGAGAGGGTCTCCCAATTTGTCTACGATGTTACGGTCAAGTTCGGTTTCCTTTCCGTCGATGTGGAGATTGATTTGTTTAGATAAATCGTTGCCAAGATCCCTGACGATACGTTGGTATTTTTGCAGGACATCTCCAATGGGAACCATTCTCAATTTAAGAGAAATTTCTCTGACTTCGTTTAACAATCTGCTTACGAGAAGAGCAGATTCCTGAAGGGCAGAATCATTTTTTCCGCTCACAGATTGGTTTAGATTTGCCGATGCAACAACGAGTTCTCCCACTCGATTGATTAATACGTCTACTCTCTTGGAGTCTACTTTTAGGGTTGCACCTTTGGTTTCTGACTTTCCTTGCACGAGCGAAGGTTCTGGAACAATTTGAGACTTTGCGGAATTTACGATCTCATTACTGGTATCGCTCTTCTCACTCTCCAATTCACCAGCTAATATTTTTAGATATTCAACTAATGTTTGTTCGTTGAGTATTCCCAAATATTTCCATAAATTACCTAAATAGATTTCTTCTTCAGGTAATTGTCCTGCAAGATAAACTAAATCTGGGACTTCGGCTCCTGGAGGAAGAATATGTAAGAATGAATCGCCTTCTATAAAATCAAAAACCTTACGAACCGCTTCTAAGTCAGATGAGGATTGGAAATGAATCTCAAAACCTAGGTAATTATCTTCAGGCTGAAACTCCTCTATTTTAGGAAATTCAGATGTAATGGTCTTAAGTGATATAATCTTACCTAGTTTTTTGAGATAATTGATGAAGGAAAAAGGGTCAAGCCCTGATTGAAATACATTCTTTTTGGGACGGAAGGAGATTAAATAATTAGGGAAGCCAGCTTCACCCAAAGTAGGTTCTGTCGCAGCTTTCACTTCTTTCGTTAAAATAGGAATCGTTTCTTGCGTTGATTCACTTAAGAAGGGTTGGATGCCTTCTAGAATTTCCTTTCCGATCAGAATGCGAGCCTCGGTTACATTTTGTTTCGGCTCAGCAACCACTAAGTAATCAATATGATCTTTTGCTTTTAACAGAAGATCAGTCAGTGTTTTGGTAAATTTTACCTTTCCAGAACGCACGTCGTCTAAAAGATTTTCTACTTTATGGGTAAATTTGACAGTCTGGTCAAAGCCAAACATACCCGAGGTGCCTTTAATGGTATGTACTGCTCGGAAGAGGGCATTGAGGTCATCTTCACTTGGCGCCTTCTTTTCCATTTCGAGGAGAATGTTTTCCATCTCCCCAAGAAGTTCTGTCGATTCAATTACGTAGGCGTCTATGACTTCAGAAAGATCCATTCGGCTCCTTTCTCGTTCCGTAGGCAAATTCAAATTCACCTGCTTGTTCTTTGGATACTTTGATTTTATCTCCGAAGAAACTAACAAGACCTAAAACATCGTACATTTTTAAGACGGCAATGGAATGATTTAATATGGTTAGGTGGATGTGTTTTTCATCGCAGAACATTTTCGTGAAAATTAAAAATTGAATGCCTGCGGTATCGATGCGCTGGATGCGGCTGAGATCTATAGAATATTTGCTACCTGGTGACAGATTTAAACCAATTAATTTATCTCTCCACATACTTACGTATTGGATTGTTAAATAACCTTCCCAGGCTGTTAGTTTGCCTCCTGGAATCTCTTTCTGTCTGATGATTGGTTCCATATGGGAGAGTTACGTCATGAGTTTAGAAATGGTATCTAAAAGTTCTTCTGGCGAAAAAGGTTTGGTCAGCCACACTTTAGCACCAGCATCCAGACCTTGCTGTCTTTTCTCCGGTTGGGATTCAGTTGTCAGCATGATAATCGGGGTAAATTTGTATTTTGGATTTTCCTTGGCTTTCTTGATAAAACTAATTCCATCCATATTGGGCATGTTCATGTCCGAAACAATGAGATCGATCTCATTCTCAGAAAGTTTTTTTAATCCATCTATCCCATCACTTGCTTCGATCAATTCAAAATTCGCATTTTTAAGATGAACTGATATGATCTTTCTGAAGACAGCAGAATCATCGATGATTAGTATTTTTTTACTCATTATTTACTCCGATTAAATTTGTATTGGTAGAAAAAGTTCTGCGATCGTGCAAAAGCCTACATCCTTTGACGTATGATCTTTGGCTTTTCTGATAAAAAACATTCCATGGTGTTTGTTTGCAATGAAATCAACCATTGTCAACCCAAGGCCGAGGCTAAAAGGCTCTTCTTTGTGCAGTGCCTCGACGGGAGGGTGCATGCGAAAGAACGGAAGTACAAGACTTTTTTGTGAATCCTCGGAGATGTCACTATAAATATCATTTGGAAGTTGATTTTTGAAGCTTATGCAAAAATAACCATCAGTAAGTGTGATAAAGCAATCGATGGCGGTGCTGGCATTTGCGTACTTAATGGCATTGAGGAGCAATTCTTTGAAGCAAAGACTGAGTAATTCTAAATTGACCAAAAGCTTCACTTCACTTTTGATCATTGGAAGATTGATCGTAATCGATTTTGTGGCAGCGGCACTGGCCAAATGCGAAGCGACTTTTTCAATCCTACTGACGATCTCTCCTGAAAAGGTCTTAGTCAATTCTACTTTTGATTCTAGAATCTCAACTGCGGAGGCCAAACCTCTTAACATCGATTTTGTGTGATTGTTATTTTCTTCTAAAACTTGGAAAAATTCTCCGTCTATGGTAACTGTTCCATTCTCATTGCGTGTAGATGTTTGTACAATGGTATCTATGAGGGTGGTCATGGCTCCGAAACCAGACCCTTGGGAAAGTGTGGTTTTCAAATTATAAATCGCAGTCACCTCTGTAGATGACTGCGAACTTTTCCTAGCAGTTTCCTTATAGTTTAGCCATTCCAACTGTTCTCGCAATTCTTTTGATTCATCACGAAGCAGTACCTTTTCAATATCTATCAAGTATCTGTACTCGAGAGCCTTAAGTAGTGTTGTCTTAACTAGATCAACATTCAAGGGTTTAACGAGATAATCATAAACTCCCATTTTCATGATTTCGATGATTTCATCTGTGCCATCGATTGCCGTTTGGACGAGGATCACAGCGTCTGATTTCAGTTTTTTTAATTCACGGATAAATGATTTTCCGTCCATAACAGGCATCATCAGATCCACTAAGAAGACGCTTACCTCGTTTAAGGATAATAATTCTAAGGCAACCTTTCCGTTTTCAGCCAATTGAAAAGGAACATGTATACTCTCGCAAATGCCAGCGAGTAACATTTGGTTGTCTTCCCGGTCTTCGACAATAAGGACTGGTCCCGGAGGTCTTCGCATTTTGGAAATCAAAGACTTCATTTCTGTGGTATGGCTGTTTGATTTCGACAAAGGCATAGCTTACTAAGTATCGGATAGCCTATGCCTAAAAAAAAAATCCTTCAATCTATTTTATAAATTAATTGGAATCAGGGATAAGTCCTAAAGGTAATTTGAGAGTAAATACGGAACCACGTCCAAAATCGCTCTCAAAAAGGATTTCTCCTTTCAGTAAATGGGCAAATCTTTGTGATATATTCAATCCGAGACCTGTTCCCAGTGCCTTCGAATCCTGAGAGAAGCGCGTAAAAGCATCAAATAAAAAAGCCTGGTCTTCTTTTCGTATGCCCTCACCGCTGTCTCGAATGGCAATAGAAAGAAAATTCTGGTTTACTTGCATTGTTATGTTGATTTTGGACCTGTTAGGTGAGAATTTCAAAGCATTAGAACATAAATTGATTAGAATTTGATGAAGTAGTTTGGGATCCGAGACTATTTTTAATGATTCTAAATTATGGGTCATCAATTGGATGGAAATTTGTTTCTCGGTTGCTTGCGGGGTTAGATTTTCTTTGCAATTGAGTATGATTTCATAGGGGACCGTCTCTTGAAGCTCACATTCGATTTTTCCTGCTTCAATCTTTGAAAGTTCTAAAAGTTCATTGATCAGCTTCAAAAGATTTTGTCCAGATTTGTGGATGTAGTCCAGATATTTCTTTCCCATCTCGTTGCCCGGCGGAAGTTCTATTAATTTGGTAAAACCAAGAATCGAGTTTAAAGGTGTTCGGAGTTCATGACTCATCATGGCGAGAAAATCTGATTTTAATCGGTTTGCAGATTCAGCTCTTTCCTTTGCGAGAGTTAAGTCAGCGGTTCGATCCCTGACCAATTCTTCCAGGTGCTCTTTATGAAGCTTTAATTCCTGAAAGATTTGATTTCTTTCCAAGAAATTTCCAATCCAATTGGTAATGGTTTGAAACAATAACAACTCATCTTCTCCAAGCGTTGATTCGAACTTACGCTCCCATCCAAGAACACCAAAAAATTTTGATTGGATGAAAATCGGAAAGAGTAATACTTTCGTTATGTTTCTATCGAAAAACCATCGTTCTGATTCTCTGCAATCGCTTTCGGTTAATCCTAAGGATTCATTTTTGACAAGTATTTCATGCCATCTCGAAAGTCCCAATTCCTTCCAATCAGGCAAGGAACATATTTCTTTATACCCATTATACTGAGTATCTTTCTTCTTTTGGAAAAGTAAGTCGTATCTGAATTCGCTCTCCAATCCTTCCTTCTTCAGAAGATAAACGCAGTCCATTTCAGTAAAAAAAAGAAAATCGTGCATCGTAAGTGCAAGTGCGTCCGGAGCAGTGTTTAGTTCGATTAACGATTGAGTGGCAGAAGAAACTCCGATTTCAAATAGCATCCGACTGGACATCAAATTTTCCATTTGCTTCTGTGCACTGATATCTATCAGATTGATAAAAATAAAATTAGATTCATCCCCTTCATTTCTAATAATGGATAGGGTAAATTTTGCATCGAAAACATCACCGGTCTTTTTATAGCCTTTAATTTCCGAAAATAAGTTGGTACCAGAGAGGATTGCGTCTTTAATGGGTGCTAAAAATTCTTTTCTTTTTTCTGGACCAATGAGTATATTTGGATTTTTTCCGATCAATTCAGACTTAGTGTAGCCGGTTAACTTGAGTAAGGCGTCGTTAACTGATTCAATTTTACTTTGGAGAAGTCTATTCTCTTTATAGCTGATCAATAAATTTGCTTCATGACTTTGAAAGAACATTTCTTGATAAAGCGTTAAATATTTGTCTTTTTGTACTCGATCTAGATAAGACTCAAGGATCATGATGAGCTGCATCCAATTGATGTAATCGGGATGCCAGGTTTCTGGAAGGTTAGAGATTTTGAGAATGGACTCTACTCTAGAGAAAACTCTAAAAAATAAGACAAGATTGAACAATCCGTTAGATTCCGTAAACTGGATCGAAAAAGATGAGAGTAAGTCCTCTTTCACATGAAAGTCGGAAAGTTTTTTTTGACTGTCTCGACTGCTCTTAAAATTAGATGCCATGCAATGATAAGTGATTGGTTTTGCAGCGGATGAAGTATGATCAAAAATCTGATGATGATTTGAGACCCAATACTCAATCTGATTGGAAAGTGTGACTTCCTGTAAGATTTCGACGATTTCAGAAGCAAGCTCTACTCGAGACTTGGAAATTAAACTAAGCTTTGAAATTCTATTTTTTGCCTCTTTGAATTTTGTTTGATTTTCATGGAGGATTGCTTCCCGATCTTTGATGGTTGTATTCTCTAAAATGCAGCTAAAGGAATTTCCTGCTTCGGAATCTACTGACCGTATGAGAAAAATTCGATACTGAAAGGAAAATCGAAAATGATTCTTTTCTACGGATACTTCCCCAGCTGTGTGCTTCGGAATTTTTGGATGTTTTTTTATGACTTCATTGTATGCAAGGATTGCATATTCCTCTAGAGCCAGTTCATTTTGAAAAACAATAGTAACCTCACCATTTTTTTCTTTTGCTATAAAGACTGCCTGTTTGATATGTGAGAGGGTCTCATATGCCAAAAGCAGGTTGTCAATCTTGCCGACTTCTTTCTTTTCAAAGCTTTCATTCGAAAGGTGCGACATCTATAATTGTGTCAGTAAGTCTTTTGGCAATTTAAAACTCATTGTGTCCTCTCTACTTTCCGGATAGAGCGAAACATTGGCGTTAGGAAAATGTTTTAGTAGTTCACCAACAATTTCATCAACTAGAACTTGCGGACTAGAAGCTCCAGCTGTTATTCCGAGTGTTTTGATTTCATTTGTTTTTATATAATCGGGGTTCACTTCCTCTTTGCTTGTGATCCGAAAAGAAAGAGGTTTTGTTTTTTTTGCAAGTTGAAGTAACCTGACGGAATTCGAAGAATTGGGAGAACCAATGACTAACATGGCATCCACATTCTCAATCATAAAGGTGACCGCTTCCTGTCTTTCGGTTGTGGCATAACAGATGTCATCCTTTTGTGGGTGTTCAACAAACGGGAAGGTTTCTTCAATTTGTCTGATGATACTTTTGGTATCAGTAACTGAGAGTGTGGTCTGCATTAAGTAGGTCAAAGGCTTAGAGGTATCAATTTTATCTTTCAAGTTGATCACATCATTTTCATCTTCGACTAAGTGCATATAGGCCTCGCCCATGGTGCCTATTGCCTCATCGTGACCTCTATGTCCTATATAAATGATCTGGTGAGTATCCTTGATGTTTCTCGCTTTACGGTGCACTCGGGTCACTAAAGGGCAGGTGGCATCACCGATCCGTAACTTTCGTTCCTTCGCCTCGGCGACCACAGAGGGCGAGACTCCATGAGCGGAGAATATAACTGTGGATCCCTCGGGAGCCTCGGATAACTCCTCGATAAATTTGATTCCTCTCTTCTTCATCTCGTCCACGACTCTCTGGTTATGGACAATTTCTTTTCTTACATAAAGCGTATCCGCTGGATTTGAAGCAAAAACAGTATCAACAAACGAAATGGCATATTTGACTCCAGCACAAAAGCCGCGAGGGTTGGCTAAGAAAATTCTTTCGAGCACTGATCACACCTACTTAAGGACTTTCTGACAGAAACTTAAGTAAAAGCAAAGATTATTTTTGACGGGGGGACATATTGCCAAGCGGGGAAGCTGACTTTTATTCGAAAAAACTTTCATTTATGTATTATCCCATCTCTTAAATGAACCGATCATCATCTTGAAAGGGCCAAGGATGGCCTCTTCGAAAATTCATCAATTTCCCTCACCTTTAACGGGGAGGGGGAACGGATTCAAGGAGGAACCCGGATGATTATCAACCACAATATAAGTGCTATTTTTGCGCACAGGACCTTAAAGGCGAATGACGCGAACTTAGGAAAGGATTTAGAGAAGTTATCCTCTGGTATGCGTATCAACAAAGCCGGAGATGATGCTTCTGGACTTGCGGTGTCTGAGAAAATGAGAACTCAGGTTGCTGGTCTTAGACGTGCAGAACAAAATACTGCTGATGGTATGTCCCTCATCCAAACGGCTGAAGGATATCTCCAAGAAACACATGAAATCGTGCAACGAGTTCGCGTGTTAGCTGTTCAGGCAGCCAACGGTATCTACACTGAAGAAGATAGACAACAAATCCAAGTTGAAGTTTCTCAGTTAGTGGATGAGATCGATCGTATCGCTTCTCAAGCAGAATTCAACAAAATGAAACTGCTTACAGGAGCTTTTGCTCGATTGAATCCGACTGCAAGTATGTGGTTCCATATTGGAGCAAACATGCACCAAAGAGAGCGCGTTTTCATCGAAACAATGAACACTGCGGCTCTTGGATTAAGAAACCCTACGGTTCTTACATTCATCTCTCTTTCGACTGCAGGAAAAGCAAACTCCGTGATCGGACTTTGTGATGATGCACTTCGAGTTATCTCTAAACAAAGAGCTGACTTAGGTGCTTATTACAACCGTATGGAGCATGCAGCAAAAGGACTTATGAATGCTTATGAAAACACACAAGCTTCTGAGTCTCGTATCCGTGATACTGACATGGCTGAACAAATGACCAGCTTCACGAGATACCAAATTTTGTCTCAGGCTGCTACTTCTATGCTTGCGCAAGCGAACATGAAGTCCCAGTCAGTAATGAGATTGCTCCAGTAAAGTAGGAAGAGAAACAAGGGGGAAGGGCAGGTGGTTGGGGCACTTCTTCCTTTGTTTCTCGATTTTTTTAAAATTTTTTTCCCAGCTGAAAGCTAGTATACCTGTGATAAGAAGGAACTCCATCACTCGCGATATATTCGATACTCGTAACTTCTACCCCTGCTTGAAAAAACCAACTCTGATTTTGGAATACATAACCAGTTGAAATTCTCCCTTGAAATCTTCTCAGGTCTACGTGATACGTTTTTTCCGAATTCTGATCATTATACAAGATAAAAGCCGTAATTAAATTTGTTTCAGGCCGCGAGACTCCATTTGCATAAAAATACTGAACGGCAAGTAACTTGGAAAAAATGGAAACGCCCGTTGTCTCGTCTCTGAAGAGAGTATCGTAGAAAAAATATTCAACGCCAGGATACTTTGTCCGATCGAAGTTTGGATTTAAAATTGTTTCTAGAATTGCCAACTTTAAACCATCTCCAGGAACAGAGGCCCCATTAAAGATCGTATTAAATACTAAAAATTTCATACCAAAGGGTGTATCAGGAGAAACAGTCCTGTCGTATAAAAAAAAGCGAGTCAGTGCCGAATTCGAACTTTCGTCTAACAGCGAATTGTAAAGAGGTTCTCCGATGAAGATAGTTTGTCCGTTATTGAAGAGAAGACTAGAAGAATCTGTAGGATGCACGATCGCAGTCAGTTCATTTTTCTGTTTTCCACCGAGTGTGGAGTTCATGGATTGGTCTCGAATGCTCGGACGGATATAAAAATAGGATTCGGTCTCATCTAAATCATAGTTTGGAGTCTGGTCCTGTAAATTTAAACCAGTTGCTACAGGTGACTTGATATTTCCGAATCGAAAAATCGGTCCGAAACTTACAGAAGTATCTAAATTGCCGAGTTTAACTGTTGTTTGAATTCCAATATTTTTTGTAAAAAATAATTTCCAATCTGTATTCAATTGATACAAATTTTGTTTTGGGATCTGACTATCCCATCCTTGCGGTATGGGTGAGTTTGTCAGAATATGAATTTTTTCTTGTAGATATTTTCCTTGGGCATTTGGTCCCATCTGGCCAAGCGCAGTCTCAAAGGACAGTGCGCTTTTGTCCCAGGTGTAGGAAGCGACATTCGAGAGAAGCGCATAGGCAGAATATGGTCGTTCCCCGTAAGATGTGTCAGCAGAATATAAGTTGATAGGAGTGTAGATGCTATGTTGTAAGGAAACGCCAGAATATTGCTGATTTGGATTCCTTAAAGCGGGAATGATAGAATCCAGAGCCAAAAGTAAAAGTGCAGAGGGTGAGTATGTTTTTTTATAAATGCCATACTCTAATTTTACCCCGTTTGTATATTCTCGGTCTGATATTAAATAAACATCATTTTCCCAACCAATCCTTAGGATTTCTTTTGATTTTTCAGTTTCCGTTGAAAAGAGGCTATTAGTAAAAAAGGTAAAGCCTAGGAGACAAAACATAAATCGGATTCTCTTTTGATTCATGAAAGATTTAGTCTGTCGCCTGGTTACAAAAAGATTTTAAGGAATGAGGAAACCAACTATTTTAATCCTACTGTTTTTAAAAACTTTAGCTCTTTTTGAAAAAAAATCGATAACAATCAAAGCAAATGTTAGTTGGTGGGACATTAATATTTCTCATTTATTCTGATGCAAAGGACGCTTGTGCTAAAGGATTTCGGATTTTGGGCGATACATATTTTAGATAGTAAATATCGCCGTACAGCTAAAAAGCCCGAGGGAGACTTCGGGCTTTTTTGTATTTGTGCAATAGATCACGAACTAGCCTGGATTAAAAATAGTGTCAGTTTAGCAAAAAGATTTGGGAAAACATGAATTTCCCTTTTGTCATTAAAGCTTGCTGTTTTGAGGACATTGATTTTTTGAATTTCACAAAAATCAGCAAAATCTTGGTTTGATAAGAAATGCAAATTGGGAGTATCATACCAACGAAAGGGCATCAAATCAGTCACTGGGGTCTTTCCACTGAGCAGGATTGACATTCGTATCTGCCAATGTGAAAAATTAGGAAAAACGATGATTACCTTTTTCCCAATTCTTAAGCATTCTTTGATAATCTCCCCTGGATTTAAAGTTTGTTGAATGGTCTGATTTAAGATTACGAAATCAAAACTTTTATCAAGATGGTGTTGTAGACCGTCATCGATGTCGCCATGATGTACATACAATCCTCTTTTAACGCATTGAATGATGCACTGGTCGTCCTTTTCGATTCCTTGAACTTTTACTCCTTTTCGTTTTAATACGAGCATAAGTTCACCAAATCCACATCCCAAGTCTAGGACTCTTTCACCAGATTTGATCAGTTGAGCGATGTAGGATATATCTGGTCTATTCGTTAGATCAATATCTATGCTATTTTTTTGATTAAAAACATTCATTTAATAAAAATAACCTTCGTCAGTTGAAGATAGAAAATCACGAAGGATCGATTCCTGCTCCAAACTTGGTAATAGAAACGAATCATGTCCAGCGGGATTGTTCAATTCGACGAAACTGACTGGAATCGCATTGACTTCCAATGACTTAACAATTTCTTCAGATTGGTAAGGAGGGTAAAGCCAGTCAGAAGTGTATGCAACCACAAGGAATCTACATTTAACGGCCGCTAAGGCTTTTGTGAGTTCTTTGCCTGTTCCTAAGCTATAGTGATCTAGAGCTTTCGTAACATAGATATAGGAATTTGCATCAAATCGATCCACAAAAGATTCCCCTTGGTGGATTAGATAACTTCCAACGGCAAAATCGGCAGATTGAATGTTTCCTTTAGGAGGATTCCTACCAAATTTTTCACGCATCATTTCGTCTGAGAGGTATGTGATGTGACCGACCATTCTAGCTAGAGCAAGACCTTTGGATGGGCGATTATGATTTCCATACACACCATTATTCCAATTCGGATCCGAGAGAATCGCTTGCCTGCCAACTTCATTGAAGGCGATCTGTTGTGCAGAATGTTCTGATGTGGAAGCCATAACGATACAATTTCGCAAGCGATCAGGATGGGCAACTGACCATTGTAAGGCTTGCATACCACCCATGGAGCCACCAGCTACAGCGAATAATTGTTTAATTCCAAAATGGGAAACTAATTTCTCTTGTGCATTTACCATATCCGCAATCGAGACAAACGGAAATGCGGATTGATAAGGCAAACCTGTTTTCGGGTTGGTCGACAGAGGTCCACTCGAACCTTTGCAACCTCCAATCACATTGCTTGAGATGACAAAGTAATGATTGGTATCAAATGCTTTTCCCGGACCAATGTAATGATCCCAGTAACCAGGTTTTTTATCTCCCAAATGGAAGCCCGCCGCATGTGCGTCTCCGGAAAGCGCATGACATACAAGAATGGCATTGTCTTTTTCGGAGGAAAGTTCGCCATAGGTTTCATAGGCGACTTCCAATGGGACAATGGTTTCGCCATTGTCCAAGGTAAGGGAGTCAAAGCTGAGAACTTTAGTCTCAACTATGCCTACAGACTGGGGACCGGTAGATTCGAGTTTCTCAGGCGTAGGCATTTCTAATCTCTTCAGATCAGATTTTTTTCAATGCCTCTTCTAAGTCTACAAGAATGTCATCGATATGTTCCAGACCTACTGAAAGGCGAACAAATCCAGGCGTCACACCGGCTGAATTTTGCTCATCTGGAGACAATTGTTGATGCGTGGTAGAAGCAGGATGAATCGCTAGAGACTTCGCATCACCAACGTTAGCGAGAAGACTAAACAGCTCCAAACCATCAATAAATTTTTTAGCGTTTGCGATACCGCCCTTAATTTCAAAACCCACAATCGCTCCAAATAGACCTCTATGGTGGTATTTTTTAGCCAAAACAAAATTTTTATCTGTGGTTAAGCCTGGGTAGTTTACCCATTCCACTTTAGGATGTTTGCTTAAATACTCAGCCACTTTGAGTGCGTTAGTTGAATGTCTTTCTAAACGAAGTGCAACGGTTTCAATTCCTTGGAGAATTTGCCAAGAATTGAATGGGGAAATCGCAGGTCCTAAGTCTCTGAGGCCTTGCACGCGTGCCTTTAAAATAAAGGCGATATTGACTCCACCAAAAGGCTCAAATTTTCCGAATACTTCCCAAAATTTTAATCCGTGGTAAGATGGATCTGGTTCTGTAAAATTTTTAAATTTCCCGTTTCCCCAGTTAAATGAACCTCCATCTACGATGATACCACCGATGGAAGTGCCATGTCCGCCAAGAAATTTGGTGAGTGAGTGAACGACAATGTCCGCACCATGTTTCAGTGGATTCACAAGATAAGGCGAAGGAAGAGTATTATCAATGACCAGTGGAACGCCCACTTCTTTTGCAATTTTCCCCACGGCTTCTATGTCGAGCGTGTCGAGTTTTGGATTTCCCAAGGTTTCAGCATAAAACGCTCTGGTCTTATCATTTACCGCCTTACGGAAATTTTCTGGATTCGATTGGTCCACAAAGTGAACTTTGATCCCAAGTTTTGGAAACGTGTAATGGAGAAGGTTGTATGTGCCACCATATAAAGATGAGGACGCCACGATTTCTTGGCCTGCTTCCACAATATTGAGTAGTGCTAACATTTCAGCCGACTGTCCCGACGCGGTGGCGAGCGCTGCCACTCCACCTTCAAGAGCTGCCACTCTCTTTTCTAAAACGTCCGTTGTCGGATTCATGAGTCTTGTATAAATATTTCCAAATTCCTGGAGGCCAAATAGCCTTGCCGCATGGTCTGTGTCTTTGAACACATACGAAGTAGTCTGGTAAATCGGCACCGCCCGTGAGGTTGTGGTCGGATCTGGTTCCTGACCTCCATGGAGGGCAATGGTTTCTGTTTTGAAGTTACGTGGCATAAGATGGGTCTCCCTTGGTTGTATTCTGTCATTCCTGACAGTTTCTTCCCTGATGTCGATAAAAAATCTAATAAAACAGAAAAGATTTCCATATTATTGGATTTGTATTTCTGACTTCTTAAAATTCTTATTTTCAAACCCATAGGATTCGATACTAATATGGAAACCTATGAAAAATGTCTCGATTCTGATGCTGTTAGTAGGTGTTCTGTCTAGTTCAGGAGCACTCGTTGCACAGGTCTGGATTCCTACGGGAACAGAAACGCGACGACCTTCTGCTCTGCAATTTGATTCCGGTGCGAGTAGTTACCGCGGCGACTATTATGGATTTGTCTCACCAAACTTTACATATAACCATGGATCCAAGTTTGGCTACTCCTTTTCACTTCCAATCAATATCTTAGCCTTAGATCGCGATCCTGTGACTGAAGGCTCAAAGCCAGGCAAAATTCGCGACATAGATTATAACAGTAAGGCTGATTATTTTAGAGTTCTAAATTATATTTCTTACGGGACTTACAACCAACAAGTTCCCGGTAAAATTACATATTCAATATATACCGGAAAGGTAATAGATGGATATATTGGACACGGTACAATTGTAAATAAATACCAATCAGCTTCACGCTTTGATTCTTATAATCCTTCTGTCATGGCCGATGTTAATTCGGATTATGCAGGGGTGCAATACTTCTCAAATTCAGTTTCAAATTTTGATGTGAATGCAGCTCGGGTCTATATCAAGCCTCTCGCCATTGGTCGAAAGATTTATTCCATGTTTGGAAATGGATCTGGTGGCATGGTCTATATGATGAACATCCGTGGAAAAGTTTTGGATGATGCTGGAAGGAAAAGTGTAGAAGAGGAAATAGATCCAGATGCAAAAGCTTCGGAAACCAAAACAAAAGAGATACGACCGATAAACAAAGATTCTCGTATGGAAATAGCAGAGGAAGACCCTTGGTACAATCGTTTAACACTTGGCTATACAAATGCATGGGATAAATCTGCACCAGTACAAATTAGTTATAATACCAACGGGTCTCCAGTAACCGAAGTAAATCTTGATAACCCGAAAACGAAAGATGTTACCAAGGTAAGTATTGAAGGTTACGATCTGGAGTATAGACTTCTGAATCTGCCATTTCTCGAATTTACGCCTTATTTCGATTTCAATCGCATCAAAAATTTAGATAATTCTACGGGAACACATTATGGTGCGATGATGCGTCTGGGTACGAAAGATTTAAACCTCATTTTTAAGCCCGAACTTAGACAAATGACAGGAAATTATGCCCCGATTTACTTTGATAGTTTTTATGAAATCGAAAGATTTCAGTCTTTTCCTACGGGAGCGCCGATTCGAACCAAGTTAGAGCAGTTGCAAAATCAGAGCAATACAACTGTTAAAGGCTATTATCATACGATTTATATTAACTTTTACCATCTCGGATTTGAATTTGCATTAGAAGATTATGGTGGAAAGGACAAACAGCGAATTTTTGCCGCCGCCTACATTCCGATAGGCTCTTCGTTTAAACTATCCTTTTTTTATACTAAAAAGGGTTATGATGGCCAAGGAAAGGCTTTTCAAATTGACGAAAATGCACAAGGAGCGGCAGAGCTTTCAAAATCTTTTGGTCCGCTCATGTTAAGATTGCAGAATTATCGTCGGTACTATTTAGATAGCTCAGAAAAGACTTTCCAATCGACAGATGAACTTCGTGTTCTTGTTTCAGGAGGGATCAGTTTCTAGGATTCGGTTTGTTTCGTGCAGGAATGCATGAAATGCATATTCGGTTCTTAAAATTACATTTCCAAGTTTAGCAATAGGTATTCTTTTTTGCTGAAATATTTCGATCTCATCGGCCAAAAATCCTGACTCAGGACCAAAGACAAACTTACTCACGTTGCTTGCAACATTTCTGCAATTAATCATATTCGAAAACTTAGAGAAAGGTTCTCCCTTTGGATCAAAAACGATCGTGTCCGTCGGATCCATCACCTCATAGAATTCAGACATAGACTTCAGATATTTTAAGGAAGGGGGATGCGGATTGCCAGACTGAGACATCCCATCAAAAATTTCGGTAGTTTCACCGCCTTTATATAGAGGTGATGTGAGGTATTCTTTATTCTTTGAATGGGGAAAAATGAATGTTAGTTGCCCGATTCCATAGAGTCCTGCTAAGTGAAGTATCTTTTTACCAGTTTGCGGCCTCGGGAGGGCGCAGTAAACATGCACCAGACTGAGAGGACTTTGCTTCGTAAAATCCTCAAGGAAAGAAGGAATCACGGTTACAAAATCCTGGTTTATTGATTGGACTTGAAACAAACCCTTGCAAATGCCCGGAACGAGCAATCGTATTGTATCTCCAACTTTCTTTTTTAATATTTCTTGTATGTGGAAATTTCGTTTTCCATTGATTCGGATTCTTTCCTCCGAAAACTCGTCTTCCTCAGTAATAATGATCCAATTCAAAATTTAGATTTCGAGAGTGGGTTCGGACGAATCGATCGTGGGCGGTGCGGGATCATTCGCTGGCGGTAGAGCTTCCTCTTCGAGTTTGATGCCGTCTATCTGTTGTTTCACGTCCTCAGTTTTCAGAGCCCGCAACAAATATAAGCTGAGTATTAAAAATAAAAGTATCTCGATGAAAACCTTCGGTTTGCTTTTTATACCTGAGGTATTTTTTCTTTTTGTTTGGTATGATGAATACTTTGTTTTGAAGAAATCAATCGGCGCATAGAGCAGATCGAGAATTAAATTCAAATATTCTCTTTTGCTCGGCTGGAAATGAAAGGAACTTCTTGTTTCTATTTCTTTTTGAAAATTTGTATCGGAGGAGGAATTAAATTGAAAACGATGGGAACAGACGGGGCATCTCACAAGTACGGTTCCCTGACTCGCAGGAAACCGTAGTGTTGTGGAACAATTCGGACAAGTTTTTAAATAGTTCAAGAAGAACTTTTACAAATCGTTTAGTATTTTAATGAGCTCTTAAGAACTTCTACATTTTTCTTATAATGTTTGTTAGAGTCTCTATCATTATAATCAAATACTTTGGTAAAAAGTTTATCAAAATAATCTAAGTTTTTGAAATAGAAGGATTTCTTAAATCTGTTTCTAATGGGGTTTGTTTTTGTATTTTCTACGTTTGATAGAACATACTTTCCCACACCTTTTTCAGAAGGGGTTTCTGGAGTTCCCCAATTTGGAAATCCGTCATGTTGGTAAAACAATTCAATTTTATCATCATGAGCAGGTGCTCCATTCGGTGCCATGTCTACGATCACAGAAATTGTTTTATCTTCGATGATAAAATTGTTCTGATAAACATAAGTTCTGACCTTGGATAGGTTACGAGGTTGCTCTTTTCTAGGATCTGGATCTGCATTGTTTGCGCCTTCGAAAAAGAGTTCCATTTTCTTGGACTTGGCTCCAAGGTTTTTATAGGAACGTCCCTCGTCTGAACCTACGAAATCAAATACTTCTAAATGGATGCAGGTGTTATCTTTGGCATCCTGTACTTGGGCTGCCTCACATTTCTCGCCATCTTGACTAGTCTTTCCTTTATACAAGATCGTTCTGTGCGGTAAAGTACGAACTTTCATTTTGAAAAGCACTGTGTGGCGTGTGAGCCTTTTGTATACTTCTGAAATGTTTTGATCGAGCTCATCTTCAGTAGATGAGATCGATTTTCCATCTTGAGATGTGTCGATTCCTGCTTGGGCAGAGTCTGCTTCCGTAGCACCTTGGGCGATAAGGCCAAGGCTGAGGAAAAATATAGGTACAAATTTTAATAGTTTCATGTCCGAGTCATCCTAAAACGGTTAAATTGAGGATACCAGTGAACGGTAGGCTACCGTAAAGAAATATCCTATATCATTTATCGGAATTCTTTCGCCAAGATTGACGAAATATTGTTTTTTTATCACTTCCAGCGAAAATCTGGCAAGGATTCTAAGTAAAAATCGGTAGGCGGAGCGCTAATTGTAGCAAAATTCGCTATAGATCTTGTGATCCACCTCCTCTCGACATAATCACAAAAATCCTTCAAATTTCTACCCGAGGCGCCTTCTAAATTTAGGGAAATCCTTAGCCTGGACTCTTCCGAGAGCTGCTTGGCATAACCTTCTAGAATCTGAGCTCTTTCTGTTTGGTTCGGCAAAGGGAAAAAAATCTTTCGATCGAATCTCGAAAGTAGAGCCGGATCTAAATCTTTTTTTCGATTCGTAGCCCCGATTGTAATCGTATTGCCTTTATCCGCAAATCCATCTAATTTACGTAAGAGTACACTCAGTAAATTTCGTGTAGCTTCAAACAATCCATCCTCTCTCGATGTAGCAAGAGAATCGATTTCATCAAGAAATAACATGGATTTGTCGAAAAGGGACGCGGCATCGAAGACCATTGCCAAATTTTGTGAAGATTCTCCATAATATTTACTTAGTATGGATTCTATAGGAACGTAGATCATGGGAACATTGCAGACACATGCGGCAATCTTTGCCATTGTTGTTTTCCCAACGCCAGGATCGCCTTCAAATAAAACAGCACGAGGGAGAATGGAACCAGGTATCTTTCGTGTGAGCTTTGTGATCTCCTGAAATGGTTTTGGATTTAAAATCGGCATCACCAAACTTTCTAAAATCTGTTCCTTTACGTTTTCGTAACCATAAACATTTTCAAAACTAAGTAAATTTCCTGACACCTTCTCCTCAACCGGGTCGAAAACCTCTACACCTAACTTGGTTAATATCTCTTTTGGATTTCTTTGTGTAGCAGTTGTCCCCAGAAAAAATTTATACAGCGCAATACATGCTTGGAGTTCTTTGAAACTAAAATCAGACCGCTTAGATGCTTCAAATTTTAGTAAATTTGATGTAAAGGAAAATCGAAATCGTATTTTGTTTGAGAGATTTTTTTCTGGTTCGAAAAGATTTTCATTCAGGCCTTGCAGACTGAAGTAGCCATTTTCAAAATTATAGACCCGAAAATTTTCGATATAATTGCGAATGATTCCGAGACAATCAAATAGCTTTTCTTTGCCTGGATCTGCCAGGGTCATTTTAAAGATTTGTTCCTCCTTTTCGGTCAAAAACTCAAAACCCGCACTACCTATTTCTGAAAGGAGAAGTTCTTTTGCTTTGAAGAAATCTAAGTGCGAACTGGGATTGGACATAATGAACAAAAAATGAAAGTTTTATTTTTTTTCAAGGAAGGAATTTTTATTTCTCCGACAGTTAGACTAGAAGAGGGTTCCGTATGGGTGAAGGTTCGCTATCACAAGAAGATATAGATGCATTGCTTGGTGGGTTTAGTGGGGGAGCTGCGCCTGCAGGTGGTGGGAGTGGCGGCGGACTTGATGATCTTGACGCACTCGTCGGTGGTGGTGGCGGAGGTGGCGGTGATGAAGGACCTTCCTTTGCCGATATTGCAGCAGCTCTCGGACCGAGTTCGACTCCCACGCCCGCAAAGAATTCTTCCAAATCTCAATCTGGCGGCGGCGGTGGAAGTAATACTGCCAATTTAAACTTACTTCTAGATGTAACTCTCCAATTGACCATTGAACTGGGACGAACGACCATGTTTATCAAAGACGTTCTCCAGCTGACGGAAGGGACAGTTGTCGAGCTAGATAAGAATGTGGGTGAAGAGCTCGATATACTCGCGAATGGAAAGTTAGTCGGAAGAGGCAAACTCATCGTACTCGATGATTATTATGGAATACAAATCACACAAATCGTCAATCCTATGGAAAGATTAGGCGGAGCACCTGCCTTCATGTGAGGAAATGCATTGGAAGAATCTCAATATACAGTCGAACGGACATCAAATCCCGATGAGGAAACTCAGAAGTTTCTCTGGGGTAAATTGCAAGAATACAGCCTTTCCAAATTGAATAGAGAGGACCATAAAACGACCGATTTTTTTTCTATTACCTATTCGGAAAGAGGCACGATCATCGCTGGAGCGTTATGCTATTTTTATTTCAAAGGCTTAAATCTCCAGTTGTTATGGGTGGATGAGTCAAAACGAGGTAGGGCACTCGGTACCAAATTACTGGCTCAGGTAGAAGAAGAGGCAGGAAAATTAGGAGCGAAGCTCATCTTTTTATATTCGTTTGGATTCCAAGCTCCCAAGTTCTATTTAAAATGGGGCTATAAACAATTTGGAATCATCGAAGATTTTCCTGAGGGTCATAATTGTTACTTTTTACAGAAAAAACTTAGCTGACCTTTGTCAAAATCAGGGAGTGTGATTTTTTAATTTTAAGGAAAACACTTGCCTCACAGAATGCTTTTTTCGTAACCTTATGGACATGCTTCGAATTTTACTACTTTCTCTCCTCACAGTTTCTCTCTTTCAGTGTAAAGATACTTCAATCCCTCTTCCGTTTGGCGCCGAGATGCGCATCATGCCTGTTGATACAACAGGAAAAGGTAGCATCGACACGAATGGTTACTATATACCGGAAAAGGGAAACTACCGTGTTCTCTATATAGAGATCGATAAAAATGGAAATGGTTCCTCAGATGAGTTCATTTGGCAAGGCCATGCCACTTTCCAGGACCCAAAAACTCCATCAGTTCGAACCATGATGAAAGTCCATGAGCAAGTGGATGAGAACAATGATGGAAAGATTGATCTAATTCGTTGGTTGCTTCCAAACGATTTGATTGCGATGACACAAAAAGATTCAGACCACGATGGCTACTTCGAAACAACAAGCCATTATAATGTGCGTAAAAAGATTGTCAGAAGAGAGATTGATGCGACTAAAAAAGGAACTCCTTCTATATTTATTTTTAGTGACCGAGCTGAAATCGATAGTGATGGAGATTTTATACCAGATAAAGTCGTTTTTGGAGGGTCTGATTTGGAATTGGAAGAGAAAGCAACGAATTTGCGTGAAACAAAACCATTGCTTTCCAAAGATTCCTTACTTGTACACCCTGAGCTACTAAATCGAGAGGAACGTCCGATTCTCGGTTCTGGCTCTTTAAAATAATCTACAAGTGCTCTTAAGCTCATGTCGAAAAAACTGACATGAGCTTAGGTATTCTTTGCTTTTAGGCCTTTGGTGCCTTTCTTCCTTCCGTTAGATTGGCAATTAGATTTGGAAGGTTCATCACATCTGCTGGGATGAGGATTTCCGTATTCTCTTTGGCAATTTTTAAGAAATTCTGTATGAAAGCCTTGGTAATCTGAAGTTTGATCGCAGCGGAACCACTCTGGTCAGAGATGACATTGGCAATCGATTCAATCCCTTTTGCTGTAGCGGCAGCAAGTGCTTCTACTTCATTGGCTTTACCCTCCGCTGAGTTGATTCTTCTCTGCTTCTCACCTTCCGATTTATTGATCGCCTCTTCTTTCAGACCAAGCGAGCGATTGATGCGAGAGTCTCTTTCTCCTTCCGAGAGTAGAATTTGAGATCTTTTTACGATCTGAGCTTTTTTCTCTTTTTCCATTGCTTCAAGAACTGACTTCGGCGGAACAATGTTTAAGATTTCATATCGATTGACTTTAATACCCCAAGGCTCTGAAGCTTGGTCCAGCGCCGCTACGATTGTAGAATTGATGAGATCCTTTTCTCCGATGGTTTTATCCAGTTCCATCGTTCCAATCACCGATCGCATCGTAGTCTGAGCCAATTGAATGGAAGCAAAACGGTAATCTTCGATTCCGTAGGATGCTCTGACTGGATCAATGATTTTCAGATATAAAACTCCATCTACTTTCACCTGAACATTGTCATGCGTGATACAAATCTGTGGTTGTACGTCAATCGCCTGTTCTTTTAAAGTATGATAATAAGCGTCTTTATCAAGAAAAGGAAGTAAGAGATGAAAACCTGCTCTCAAACTTTGACTGTATTTTCCAAGTCTTTCTACGAGAAGTACATCCTGAGCGGGAATGATGCGAATGCAACGAAATAGCTTGTATGCAAGATAAATTGTTACGAGAACCCAAAATACGATGATGTGATAATCCATTTTACTCTCCTGCACCTTGTGGAAGTTTGGTGGTAATTCTTGAAAGGCCTTCAAAGACTCCACTAATATTTGCTAAATTTTCTGGAACGACAGTTGTTTTGCTCGTTTTTAGAATCGTACCAAGAGCATCGAGATATTCCTGAGTGATTTGAAGGCTAACTGCTTCTTTTCCGCCTTTTTTCGAGATGGCTTCTGAAACGAGATGAAGTCCCTTCGCAGTTGCTGTGGCAATGAGTTCGATTTCTTTGGCTCGACCTGTCGCTTCGTTTACCAATCTAATTTTTTCACCTTCTGAAATATTGATCGATTCTTGCATTTCGCCCATTGATTTATTTACGAGAGATTCTTTTTCCCCTTGCGAGATCGTAATTTCCGCTCTTCGTTCTCTTTCCGATTTCATTTGATCTTCCATCGCAAGCAATATCTGTTTTGGAGGGGTGATATTTCTGATCTCGTATCTTGTGACTTTAATCCCCCAAGGGTCGGTCGCCCTATCAATATTTGAAACTACATTTGAATTGATTTCTTCTCTCTCGGACAGTAAGTTATCCAATACCAACTTTCCTATTTCTGAACGCAAGGTAGTTTGCGCTAACTGGGATGTGGCGAGCATGAAATTGTCGATACCGTAAGACGCTTTTTCGCTATCGATCACTTTCATATAAAGTACTCCATCAACTTCGACAGAGACGTTATCCTTTGTGATACATACCTGCGGATCTATATCAATAGTTTGTTCTTTGAGATTTTGGCGGTATCGAATTTGATCCACGAAAGGGATTAAGAAATAAAACCCTGGTTTCAAAACGCCCTGCAGAACACCTAATCTTTCTTTTACGTATTCGCTCTGTTCGGGCACGACAATAATCGTCTTACGAATGATAAAAACGATCAGTACAAATATTACAACAATAACATTATCCATGAACTCTTGCTTATCTCCTAAAAATGAATGTAGGACATAAGATTATGGGAGTGCCTTTCTTAAAAAAAGGATTTTTTATAGTTCAGAGAGTTTTTTTATTCTGTTTCGATTGTGATTTTTTCCACAGTGAAGACCAAATTATCTCTTTTTAGAATTCTTACCTTACCACCTTTACCAATTCGCTCTTCAGTCGAAATGGCATCCCAGACTGTGCCTTGGAACCAAACCTTTCCGCCAAGTTCGCCTACTAAAACATCTTTTTCGACGGTAACAATTTGGTTTAAGTAGTCATCCTTGATGTATGGATCTTTAGATTTTTCCGATTTGAATAGTTTTCTGACAAAATGACCGCCAAGCAGTAAGGAACCAAGGGTAGATACCATCCATAGGATCACCTGGTTGGTAAATGACATGGTTACGAGTCTCGTCACCATACCTGTGATGAGCCCTCCAATTCCGAGAAACATAATGAACGTGCCAGGAAAAACAAATTCCAGGAGAATGAATACGATGCCACCGATGACCCAAAGGTAGGGCGTGTTTTGAAATAAAATTTCCAATGATGTCTCCGAGCCCAAGTAAGTCCGTCTTTCGCTCTCCTGGCAAGAAAAATTATACTTTGAATCTTGTAGAAAGAATAAACGCTGGAGGGAATGATAAAAAGAATAGCCATCTCTCTCATTGGTATTTTTTTCCTTCTACAATTATTTCCTGTCGACAGGTCCACGGCATCAGAGGAGGCTCCCGTCCTTGCGAGTGAGCCTGTTCTCACAATCCTAAGAAAAAGTTGTTATGATTGCCATTCAGACCAAACCAAATGGCCATTGTATTCCTATGTATTTCCCATCTCCCTGTTCCTGAAAAACCACATTGAGGAAGGCAAAGAGGAGCTCAATTTTTCAAAATGGGAGAAACTCAGCCCGAAACAAAAAGCAACAGCCGCAGATAGCATCATTGAGGAGATAGAAGAGCGAAATATGCCCCTTTTTAGTTACACACTCATCCATAACGAAGCTAAGTTATCCGACAAGGAAATTCAAATTCTGAAAGATTGGGCAGAAAAAATAAATGCCTCTTATGAAGAGGAGCCCTAGATGAAACAAAAGAAATTATGGGGTGGAAGATTTGCACAAGCACCCTCATCACTTATGGTTCGCATCGGGGAGTCGATATCTTTTGACCGTGAGCTTTATAAGCAAGATATCAAGGGTTCCATTTCTCATTCAAGAATGCTAAAAAAAATAGGCATCCTTACGAATGAGGAACAAAAAAAAATTGAACGCGGTCTTCTTCAAATACGTGAAGAAATCACATCAGGTACCTTTGTTTTTAAAATGGAAGATGAAGACATTCATATGTCGGTTGAAACTCGCCTAACTGAACTTTTGGGAGATTTAGGAAAAAAACTACATACAGCAAGATCTCGTAATGACCAGGTTTCGCAGGACGTAAGACTTTATCTAAAAGATGAAATTCGAGAGATTCTTGTACTAATGAAACGACTACTGGACACTTGGGTCGCGAAAGCGGAAAACAATGTAGATGTCATGATTCCTGGCTACACCCATTTACAAATTGCACAACCGATTCGTGCTTCCCATTATTTTTTATCTCATTTCTGGGCGAACGTTCGCGATTTTGAAGACTTCTGGAGCGCTTACGAAAGGTCTGACGAACTCGTGTTAGGCTCAGGTGCTTTGGCGGGTGTGAATTATGAGACAGATAGAGAGTTTTTGAAAACCGATTTGGGACTTAATAAAGTTTCAGAAAATTCTATTGATGCGGTGAGCCAACGCGATCACATTCTCAAATTTTTGTTTGCTTCTTCACAGTTTTACATCCATGCCTCACGATTTTGCGAAGAGGTGATTCTCTTTTCCTCTCAGGAATTTTCTTACTTTAAGCTGCCAGATTCACTGACCACTGGTTCTTCCATCATGCCGCAAAAGAAAAATCCGGATGTAGCAGAGTTGATTCGTGGGAAATCGGGAAGAGTGATTGGCGGTTTAAACCACATCTTTCTGATGATGAAAGGGACTCCGTTTGCCTACAATCGTGATTTCCAAGAGGACAAAATTCCACTTTTCGATTGCGTCAAACAGATGAAGCTTGGGCTCGAAGGGATCACTGAGATGGTTGAAGGAGTTCAAATCTTTCCCGCAAATGCCTTAAGGTCTTTGCGTGCTGGATTTAGTACAGCAACTGATCTTGCCGATTGGCTCGTGTTTCAAAAAAAGATTCCATTTCGTACCTCCCATGAAATAGTTGGGGAACTTGTTAAAGTTTGCTCGGAGAAGGGTTGGGATTTGTTTTCAATTCCAACGGCCGAAAGAGCGAAAGTGAATCCAGTTCTTGCAGAGCCAGGTTATGAAGAATCGATTGCCCTTGAAACTTCTTGCGATAAAAAAAATGTCTATGGTGGTACGGCTCGAAAAAGGCAAATGGAGCAACTAAGGGCAGCTAAGCGAAAAATCAAAGAGTTCGAAAAAAAAATCAATATCGTTTTCAAAGGAACTAAAAACTAAACTATGCGATCTAGACATTACTTATCTATAACCCTTTTTATCTTAGGAATCAGCCTGATTTTTATCACTTGTTCCAATAAAAAATTTAAAAAAAATATCTATGAACCTGTCAGTTATGCGAAACAAAATGTGATTGTTAAAAAACAAGAAGGAACCTCCATCAAGCTGCCTGACAAACCCGCAATCTATGCCGTCATGACTACGACCTCGGGGGATATGGTCCTAGAATTGTATGCAAACGAAGCACCAAAGACCGTTCAAAATTTCATTGATCTTGCCCAAGGCGAAAAAGAATTTAACACCGAGAAGGGAATGGAGAAAAGACCATTTTATGATGGTCTTAAATTTCATAGGGTCATTAAAGATTTTATGGCACAAGGTGGTTGTCCGAGAGGTGATGGTACGGGCGGTCCAGGTTATAAGTTCGAAGATGAAATCAACGGCAAATCCTTAGGCTTAGATACGCTCAAAGTAAAAGAAGCACCGTATTACCAGACACAATTGCAAAGAGCCGTTTTATCCGAGTTCAATATCCAATCCCGTCAAGAATTAGAAGAAAAAGGTCAAGAAGTAGAAGCAGCGTACATGGATGCTATGGAATTATCAGCTTTGGAAATTTTGCATCGTGTCGGGTATCGATTCAACGAAGTATTGACGAGTAAAAGACCCGTTAGAGGATCTCTTGCAATGGCAAATGCTGGTCCAAATACGAATGGATCCCAGTTTTTTATCAACCAAGTGGATAATGTGAATCTAACGGGCATTCATACAGTGTTCGGTCAGCTGGTTACGGGTTATGAAGTTTTAGATCGTATCATCGAAAAGGGAAATTTGCAAACCACGATCAAACATATTGCAATCATAGACAAAAGATAATGAGTTACCTTGAAGGTATAGAAACCATCCAGAAGTATACATCTGGTTCCTCTGTGGAGCCAGTTCTCGAATTCATTAGAAACGTAAATCATGATGAAGCGGGATTTTCGCAAGCTCTTGATGAAATTGGCGGTATCAATCGTTATCCAGATACTTTACTTGGTCTTTTGTCATTTATGAGTTTCATTCTTGGACAAAAAAAAAGAGTAAATGATCTCTACGAACAGGCATTGGATCGATATGAGAAACTAAATCAAGAGACAGCAAAAAGGCGACCTACAGAAGAAGAAGCAAAAATCAAAAAAACACTTACTGACTTTATTCTGAAGGTGGAAAAAGTTTTCGAAATCCAAGACCTGACAGATGAGAGCCTTGTGAAAGAATTAAATCGGTTTGTCTCCGAAGCGAATCTCTATGGAATTACAGAAAACGAAGTAAAGAACCTCAAATTGGCAACGAAAACGATTGCGCTCATCGAATCGCATCTTGATAAACATAGGGAAAATTACTATCAGTACAAAAAACTACGTAGCATTTTTGAGCGCCTCATCCGGATTTCCGATTATATACTCGCTGATGCCAAGAGATAGCCTCGAATTTGAGTTATGTCTTAAAAAAACTATTTCAGATTTCTAAAATCTGCCGAAATGAATACTGTATGCGTTCCGCCATCAGAATCATCTTATTATTGGTATTAGCTCTTACGCAGGCTGCCCTGGCCGTCCCAGATCGTGATGCGAGAGGGGATTCGATTGAAAATTTTACGGCCTTACAATCTAAAATTAAAGTGACCTTACCCCAGAGAAATTTTGTAGAAGGGGAACGCATTCCTTTAAACTATTCCATTTTCAATACGGGAAAAGAAGTCGTTAGGTTGTTTCCCGCAGGCGACTACAGATACAGTTTTCAAATCATCATAAAGGATGAGGATGATCGGTTATTGGCGCCAATAGAGGATCCAGATTTCCATGACCCTATACTGAAACGCCGTAATACAATTGTTAATTTGGTTGGAGATGAAAACAAAGAAATCATTCTGCATAAAAATGAATCATTCTCAAAAACGATCTATCTAGATGAATTGTATTCATTTCACCCAGGCCATAAATACTTTGTGACGGGGTATTTTTATCCAAATTATACCGAAGATAAAAAAAGTTTCTTAAGGTCTGAAAATACTTCTTCTTTTCTCTTCCAAAAGGCCAAACGAGATCGTAATTACACACCTTTAGCACAAAACATTGGTGAAACTGGTAAGATTACGCCGGAAGAAACCATTTTTTTGTTTCTAGGGTCAGAAATGAAGAAGAACTGGGAATCTCACTTCAAATGGATTGATTTTTCAGAATATATATTAAATTATGATCGCTTCAGTGGCATGTATGTAGAGAGTCCAGTATCAGATAGAGATTCCGTAGTAGAAGAGTTTAAAGAATATCTAACGACAGCTCCCTCGGGCAATTTAAAATACTTTAAAGTTTTAAATGTCGACTATCCTAGTAAGAATGATGCACGGGTTCAGGTTTATGTAGAACGGATGCAAGGTCGTTTTAAAACAAGATATGAGTATAGCTACTCCATGAAAAAAAACGAGGGCGACCACTTCGGTTTTTGGCAGATTAAGAATCTTTTGGTAAAGGTAAAAAAATGACCGAAATCCTTTCGCAAGACGAAATTGATGCGCTGTTAAATGCCATATCTTCAGGTGAAGTTTCCGAAGATGAATATTCATCCGTTGGTGAACAGAAAAAAGTAAAAATATACGACTTTAAACGTCCTGATAAGTTTTCAAAAGACCAGATACGTACACTTCAGATGATGCATGAGACTTTTGCTCGTCTTGCAACCACGGGACTCTCTGCACAGTTACGTGCCTTAGTTGTAGTTCACGTAGCTTCCGTGGATCAGCTTACTTACGAGGAATTCATACGTTCAATCCCAAATCCAACAACCCTTGCGGTGATCAACATGGATCCGTTGCGTGGTTCAGCCATTCTAGAGATTGACCCTTCCATTTCCTTTACGATCATAGATCGATTGTTTGGTGGTAAAGGTGAGTCATCCAAAGTCAATAGGGAACTTTCTGATATCGAGCTATCTGTAATGGAAGGTATTATTGTCCGGATCCTAGGTAACTTGCGTGAATCCTGGTCTACAGTTATTGATTTGCGACCACGTCTTGGAAACATTGAAACTAACCCGCAGTTTGCGCAAGTTGTTCCGCCCAATGACATGGTGGTATTAATTACCCTTGAGACGAAAGTGGGAGAGGTGGAAGGAATGACCAACCTTTGTATTCCCTATATCACGATTGAACCTATTATTAATAAGTTATCAGCGCAGTATTGGTATTCTTCCATTCGTAAAGGTGAGGTAGATGAAAACAGAGCCGTCATCCAAGAGCGACTGGACCAAGTTAAGATCCCACTCATATCTGAAGTTGGAAGTGTTGATATCAGTTTAAATGATCTAATGAACCTGCAAATGGGAGATGTCATCAAATTGGAGAACACCCCTATTAAAAGTGATCTGACCGTGAAGGTAGGAGATCGAGGAAAATTTAAAGCAACACCTGGCAAAGTGGGCAACCGATTGGCCATTCAAATCGGCGATTCCATTGAAGATATACCAGACGAACTCCTTGGATCAACTCGTTCCGAACAAGAATACTAAATCCAAAGCGGAAAATCCAAATCTAGTGAAGAGATCTGGATTTACATTCTCCTTGATTTTATGTCTTGCGACGAGTGTAGGCATATTTTCACAGCCAAATTCTCCTAAATCGAAAAAGAAAGAAAATACTAAGCTAATCTTACTATCCATCGACGGATTTTTGGGTTCCTACTTTGAATCACCCGAGATTCTCAAGCTTGTTCCGAACCTAAAGGAATTCTCAGAGAGGTCCGCGTTCTCATACCGTATAAAGACTGTTAATCCCTCCGTTACTTATCCCGCGCATACTTCTATGATTACAGGTGTCGACCCTGGAATTCATGGGATTTATAATAACACACCGTTAGATCCTTTTGAGAAAAATGACGGTGGTTGGACTTGGTATGCTGAGGATATCAAAGTTGAGACACTTTGGGATCTGGCTCGGGGTGCAAATAAAACCGTTGGGAATGTTTTTTGGCCTGTTACCGTCGGTGCTGAAATTAAATACAATCTGCCACAGTACTGGCGAAAAAAAATCCCAGAGGATGATAAACTGCTCCGAGCTCTTTCAACGAAAGGTTTACATAGGTTAGCAGAATCATATGTTGGAAGTCCATTAAATGATATGTCAAAAGATCAGGTTAAGTTCCGTACGGCCCTTTGGATGTACGAGTCCTTTCACCCGGACCTGCTTTTGGTTTATACAACAGATCTAGATACAATCCACCACGGATACGGTACCCACTCGGAAAAGGCTAAGGAAAAATTAAAGGAAATCGATTTCGAATTCGGGGAATTTATAAAGTCCTTGAAATTATATGAGAGACGTGACCTTGCCCTGATCCTGATTTCAGATCATGGATTCCATTCAGCAAAACATTCCTGCGCACCAAATCTCTATTTATTAAAAAAAGGATATATCCATGCAGACGAACAGAAGTTTGATTTTATTTTTAAGAGTTCGGGCGGAACGGCTTTATTACTGCCTGGAACACGATCGCCTTCCATAGAGGAGCTTGCGGTCATAGAAAGAGATTTGCTTAGCGAGTGTCCAGGTGCCATTTGGACTTCTTTGGTCGGAAATTCAAATTTGAAATTACAACACCCTGATGCCATTGCCTTGCTTTCAACGAGAGCTCCTCTCTATTTTTCTGGTTCACGGAAAGGGGAAATTTTTTCTGAGTCGAAAACCTCGATACATGGTCACGGGTATGATGCAGAGATGAGAGAAATGGAGACAATCGGCGGTGTGTACTGGAAGGGAATAAAGGACAAAGAAGCTTGGAAACTGGTTACAGTCAAGGATGTCTTCAATCGAGCGAAAGAAATCCTATCGTTAACAAAAAGGAAAAAAAACTAAATGTTTTTTAGCGTTTCCAGTGGATGCATTCCCCTGGGCACTCATCCATTTCTTTTTGGACTTTCTTTTCATCATCCTCTGGAATGACCGCGTCATTAATTGAGGCGCCATCAATATGCGTTTGAGATAGATCTTCTTCATCCATCATAAAATACTTTGGAAAATTATCAGCACATTGGTTGCACGATGTACAATTGTCTTTGTCGACATAGGCTTTTCTCATAAAGATTCTTTCCTTATCTCAGAAATGATTTTATAATACAAAATAATGCTTACGGAAACGAGTGTGACCAGATTGGCAAGAATGATTGGAAGATTGGAGAGAGCAATACCATAAATCAACCAGAGTAAAACTCCAATCCCTTGTAAGATATACATGTTCCTTGATATATCGCGTGTTTGTCGAGTGAGGATCACGCGTAATACTTGTGGTAGATATGAAAGAGTTGTCAATATCGCCGCAAGATATCCGATTAAAATTTCCATTACTTATCTCTGTATTCTCTTCGAACCACTGTCTTGACGCCGCCGCGAACGTTATAATCTCCAACGACCTTTAGCGAGTACGGATCAACGGCAGCGACTAAATCTTCTAGAACTTTATTTACAACATTCTCATGAAAAATGCCTACATTTCTAAAGGCTAAAAAGTACTCTTTGAGGGATTTTAGCTCCAGGCATTTCTCTCTCGGGGAATACTCGATAAAAATTTGTCCAAAATCAGGGAGACCTGTTTTGGGACAGACCGCTGTAAATTCGGGAATGGTGAACTCAATGGTATACTCTCTGCCTGAATAGACATTTTCGAACCATTCGATTTGGGGAGTCTTCCATTCTGGTATATGGTCTTGTTTGTCCTCATAAAGGGAGGCAGATTTTTTTTCCGACATTTGTTTACCGTAGTAATTGCAAAATTATTTTGGAACCATCCCATGAAAAGTGATAAAAAAATTGCTGTTATCGATTTCGGAGGGCAATACGCCCATCTCATCGCCTCCCGAGTCCGCAGGCTCGGTGCCTATACGGAGATCGTTTCGAATGAAGAATCGATAGAAAAGTATAAAGAGTATTCTGGGATCATTTTATCAGGGGGGCCTTCGAGTGTTTATGAACCTGACGCACCCTTGCTTCCTGATGCTTTTTTCGAGTTAAATAAACCGATTTTAGGAATCTGTTATGGGCATCAATTATTGATGCAGAAGTTAGGTGGTGAAGTTATTTCTTCCAATAGCAAGGAATATGGGCCAGCATCCTTACATCTGTTAAGAAATGAATCTTCGCTTTTGACTGCTGGTGTCAACGACCAAACAATCGTTTGGATGAGTCATGGGGACGAGGTGACGAAGTTACCACCGGGATTTTCTGTGAAAGGAGAATCTGAACATTGCCGTTATGCCTTTGTTTCCAATGAAACAGAAAAAAAATATGGGATTCAATTCCATCCAGAGGTGACCCATTCGATTGAAGGTGGAAAAATCTTATCCAATTTTATCGAGATCTGTGGTGTCGCAAATACCTGGAATCTAAAATCCTTCCTCGACCAAGAAATCGCAGTATTGCAAACGAAAGTTCCAGTTGGGAAGAATGTCTTTTTACTTGTCTCTGGTGGCGTTGATTCCTCTGTCGCCTATCTCTTGCTTGCCAAAGCTCTCGGCAAAGAAAGAGTGAAGGGACTGCTCGTGGACACTGGTTTTATGAGAAAAAATGAGGTTTCAGATTTAAAAGCAAATCTAAATTCTATGGGGTTTGATTTGACCGTTTGGGATGCGAGTGAAGCATTTTACTCCGGCCTGAAAGATAAATCCGAGCCAGAAGAAAAAAGGCGTATTGTGGGAGATTTGTTTTTATCCGTGCAAGCAAAAGCGGTAGAATCCATGAAACTTGATAGCGATAATTGGATCCTCGGGCAAGGTACAATCTATCCAGATACCATCGAGTCTGGTGGCACGAAACATTCCCATAAAATCAAAACCCATCACAATCGAGTGCCTGCCATTCAAGATTTGATCGAAGCAGGCAAAATTGTGGAACCTATAGCAGATCTTTATAAGGATGAAGTAAGAGAGCTTGGGAAAATGTTGGGTCTCCCAGACTTCTGGATCGAGAGACATCCTTTTCCTGGTCCAGGACTTGTCGTAAGGATGATTGCTTCCAAAGAGAATCGAGGGGAGAAGATTTTACCTAGACTAGAGGCTCTGTTAACTTCGAGAAACAAGCCAGTGGGTGCGGGCGTGTTGCCCATTCAGTCAGTAGGTGTCCAAGGGGACCAAAGAAGTTATGCACACGCGGCAGTGCTGAGTGATCCTGGAAAAAGCTGGAAGGAGTTGGATGAGATATCAATTTTGATCACCAATAGCATCAAAGAACTAAACCGAGTTGTTTTTATGCCAGGTGTATCCCAGTTACCATCAAGATTTGCATATACCGAATTGAAAATGGATCAAGCTCATGCCGATCTCTTGCGGGAAGCGGATGCGATCGTAAATCGGATCATCTTTGAGAAAAAAATCCATAAGGAAATTTGGCAGATGCCTGTGGTTCTCATACCTGCTAGTTTAAAAGAAGGAACATACGGAATCGTTTTGCGACCTGTCGAATCAAGAGAAGCGATGACAGCCAATTTCTATGAAATGGACATCTCCATCCTTTCTGAGATTTCAGCGGAGATCTTAAAGTTAGAAGCAATCACCGCTGTGTTTTATGATCTCACGCACAAACCGCCAGGTACAATCGAATGGGAATAGTTTTACGGTAATAGAAAAAAAAGAAGAGCCATTGTGCCGATGGCCATTTCAGGAAACCTTCGATCGAAAAAACTCTTTGGTTCTTCGTTCGGATTTTCCTTGTTTGTCTCTGGTTCAGATTTCGAAAACATTCGTTTCCAGATACTAGGTTTTTCAGCTTGTGTTTCTTCCCAAACGACAGGCGAGGTAACAATCGAAATATCTTTGGTTTTTAACATCTGCTTGGTGCCATTTTTTGATTCGATAATGGTCTCTAATCTTCCGTTAGGTGTCGTTTTCACGTTGTCAAAAATCTCATTTGTTTTTATGACTGTAACTTTATCTGCCTGTAAGCTTCCCACAGACATGAGTATCAATAATAATAAGTAATTAGCTTTTTTCATATTGTACAAAGAATCCCAAAGCCCGGATTCTAAAATGAAAAACTGTGCAGAATTATTACAATCTCGTTAAAATCTTCGCTCGCTAATTCCATTTGACAGTGAGGTCTCCCATTTTAGCCTATCCAAAGTCCTATAAGGCGTCGTGGCCAAGTGGTAAGGCATGGCTCTGCAAAAGCTTGACCGCCGGTTCGAATCCGGCCGACGCCTCGATTGGATCTGATTTCCCTTGACCCACAAAGTAGGGTAAAAATCATAACTATTGTATTTTGCCTGGATGGTGGAATTGGTAGACACACAGGACTTAAAATCCTGTGGGAGTAATCCCGTGCGGGTTCGATTCCCGCTCCAGGTAAGAATCGAACGAATGCCAGACTAAAAAATGATCGCGACCCGTAAGGTGCTTAAATCATTTTTCCGAGGACACGAAGTCCGAGGTGACGAGCTGGCCGGGCTGAAATCGAAAAGCCAGAAAGGCCGAAGCTTGAAGCGATTCCCGCATCAGAGAATAGGAGCAATCCAAATTGTATAGCAATGTGTTTTCTCTCAAATCTTAGTGACAGACTCCTCCATTAATCATCTAATCGTTGTAAAGACAAGTCAGATAGGTCTGTCAAACCGAGATCACCTTTCCTTGAGAAAACAATTATGAGAACGAATCCACCTACTGATTCATTTTTGCAGATCACTTCTAAAGAACTTTTGAGTCGATCGGCGGGCATCATCCTTCAAAAAGAAGGGCTCACCATTATGAAGGCGATTGAGGCTCAGAGTCGGAAATCAAACTTTGATTCTGGTTCTCTCTTCCAAGCAACAGAAGCCTCGTTTGATAAATTGAAAATTGCAACGGAACTGGCTTATGATCAGCTCTGGGAATTGATCGATTTTGGGATCGTTACGCAAATGTTCGAAATCAGATTGAACAAAACATCGGAGGCAATGGAGCTTGTACCTTACGTTGTCTCGATTCCTGAAGATTTGCCTTCTTTAGAAGATGCATTTCACAGATTGCTCAATCGAAGCGTCAGTCAAATCAAGAACTATGTGCTAGAAAAAAAATCATTAACTGAGGATTTATGGAGACTCATTTTAGTAAAAATTTCAGATCCGGAATACATTAAAAATTTTAGCGAAGGTGATGATCTTTTTCATTGGACTGATACAAAAAAATTCCCGTTTAGTCCTTCAAAGGCGATGCTTGTAGAGGCAAGAGAATTAATCTTAGATGGTCTCTCAAGGGAAACACAATTACTTGTGATTCCCAAAATAGGCTTTTATTCCTTAGTAAATTCTCAAATTAGTAACTTACTCGTGATCGCCTATGAATTGTTTATTGCTAAAATCGAACCGTTAGTACGCAATTTTGATCTGGGATTGCAAGATCGCTTAGAAGAAATTGGAAGAGAGGATGCAGAAAACTTAATTGCCGGACCTTTAGACGAAATCTTACAAATCAAAACAAGAATTAATCTGTATCTTGCCTACGAACCAATGCTTCGAGAAAAGGGATACTTCCAATACATATCCATTATGAACCAGTTGTGTGGACTTGCGGAGAAAGAGGTAGAGGCTGCAAGAAAAGTCGACCTAGAGAAACTTCTTCGCGGCTACTTGACCATGCTTGAGAGTACTTTAGATTTTGATTCCAGTTTTCTTCGATTGAACATCGAAAGAGAAGATAGAAATGAAATTGAAGTCATTGACCTTTTACGTAAGAACCGTGATGTCCTTTCTGCCGTTTGGCATGATGAGGATAATAAGGTGGCTATTTTCGCACTAAAAAACATCCAAAAACTCATCGAAATCAACAACCAAATTTATAATCACTATCGCTTCACAACTAAATTCATACTTTATTTTAAAGCCCTTATCGAATTCAACGAACCTGACATTAAAGCCATTTTTAAAGATGAGGATTTCCTAAAAACTTACGGCAAAAATTTAGAGGCTGTATATTTTCACTATATCCCATGGTATTATAGAATATTTTACTACCTGAATATAGATCCAATTACAAACATCGGTTACTCGAAAGCGAAGTCAATTATCTCTTATGGCCAAATGGAAAGAGAAATAAAATATAAAGCAAGACGTGAAAATTATTTTAAAAGAAAATTAAGAGAGAAACAGGAACGTATCGAGAAAGAAAAACGAGTCCAACATAAAAGAATATTAATTCAGGCGATTGAAGAAGCTTTTTTTACTAAAAATACAATTCCCACATTAGAATGGATTCTAGGTAACTATCCGATATTTTCACCTCAGTTGATCGAAAAGATCATCCAGGATTTTGCATTCTTAAAATATCCAAATAAAGGTATATCTGATGATACTATCTTGCTTTTTCCGAATTCGCCGGAATTTGGAAAGAGATATAAGCGGTTAATGGATGAGACCAATGCTCGTCTGAGAGAAGACAGTGAAACAAATGAACCCATTAAGGCAAAATTGATTGAGATTCGCAGTTTTCTTTCAAACGTAAAATTGGTAGAATCTTAATGTTCTTAGAAGACTGATAGATGTATCGAATTCCGAAATCATAAAAATGCAATTCATCATTTTTCTTTAAATTCAAAAGAGGAATCGTAATCTGATTCTTTCCACTAACGAAAGTTCCAGTGAATTTCTTTAGCACATGTTCACTATGTGCTTTAAAGGCTTTGTCCTGGTCAAAAGCGTCTCTGAATCTCACTTCGATTTCGTAGCGAATAGGATGCTCTGCGTCGGTTCTTTGTTTCGGAATCTCAATGATGAGAGACAAAGGTTCCTCTCTTCTGATTGGATTCTGATCAAAATTTGTTTTATGACTTAAACATCCCTCTAGTTTAAAATAGTAATCCTTACTTTCTAGAGAATTTAGATTTTGATTGGATCCGTTGATCGTAGTCTGAGCCAAGGGATCGAGAAAGTTTTCTGAGGTTCTGGTTCTATGCACAAACATCGATTTTTCATGGAAGCGAGTGAAATAGAGAATGGAAGAAATAGATAGGAAGAGCGGTATCAAAACGAGCGATATCGATTTTTTTGATAGAGTAAATATTTTAAAATCGAATAAGGAGGTAATAGCAAGTAAAGGTAAAAAGGTTTCATCATCCAGAACGAAACATTGAAACATCCCACCGATAAAGATCGCATAAATCCCTAAATAGATTGTTTGATCCTTTCCAGTTCGTATGAGTTTATCTACGATGGCAATCCAAAGAATTATAAATGCAACGGCCGAAATCAGACCTCCTAAAATTGAAAAATGTAAAAAATCATGATGTGCATGTGACTTAGGTGTGATGAAAATTTCATAATACAAATAAGGATTTTCTTTTATCAGCGGAACATATGAAGCCTCGAAGCCATTTTTATAATTTCCTGCACCGATTCCAGTCAAAGGATGGATTTCTATCATTCTCAAATTTGCTTTGTGAATCCAAATTCTTTGATTCTCGAGCGTCTGTTTTGCAAAGAGTTGGGTGATGCTTCTTTGGAATAGCCAATTGTGCTGATAGAGAATGGCGATGAGACCAAATAAGAAAGTAAATACCATGATGGTCTTAAATAAATATTTCCGCAGATAAGATAATTTTTCTTTAAAATTTGAAACAAAAAGTAAAGCAAGAAGGAATCCAAGCCATATCGAACGGCTTTGGTTTAATAAAAGCAATACGATTGCAATCAAGGAAAGAAAGGAGTAAGTCAATCTTGCTTTTAACAACCGAGAACTCGGTTTACGAATCCGCAAGAGGCGAAAGGTTTTATAAAATAAAGAAGGAAAGAATAAGATTAGAAGTGCACCGTAAGTTAGATGGGTATTTTGAAAACCGATCGGTAAAAATAAGGAAAGGTCCAGATCCTTCCATAAAAAAATTTGATGAGGCAGTCTTTTGCCTTCAAGGTATCTAAAGCCATCCATGACGAAACTAGAGAGTCTGTATGGAAATAAGGTAGAAAGGATGCCAGTAAAAATAAATAGCAGAGCTGAGACAACGAGCAATTGTTTGACTCTCATTTTTTGATATCTACTAAATCCTTGAGCAGGAAGAATCAGTAGCGTCATCCAAATATCACTAAATTCGGAATGAGTAAGTAACTTCATCCAACCAGTATCGCTTGTAAGGTAACCAAAACAGAGGGGAAGGAGAAGGGAGGCATACATGGCCAAGAAGAACCAAAAAATAAAGGGAAAATCCTTGAATTTTGGGACTCGCAAGCTAAAGTAGCTTAGGATAGAAAAGATCGCAAATCCTTGAGAAACCGTTACTGAAAATGGTACGGAAAGTAAGAAAATGCAAAAAAAGATAAAATCTAATTGGTTAAATATTTTTATCTTCATGAGAGCAAGTGAAAACAGGATATGTCTTCGTGTCTACTAAACCAATGAGAAAACTATCAGTTGCCATCATAACCTTTAATGAGGAAAAGAACATCCTTGATTGCATCCATTCCGTAGAATCGTTTGCGGATGAAATCATCATACTTGATTCTTTTAGCACCGACAAAACAAAAGAATTAGCATCTAGCATAAGCAAAGTTAAGTTTTTTGAAAATCCTTTTTATGGTCATGTAGAGCAGAAAAATTTAGCGATCTCACATTGCAAAAATGAATGGATCCTTTCTTTAGATGCTGACGAGAGAGCAGATAACGTTTTACAAACTGAAATTATTAATTTTCTTTCTAATTCTGAGGATGAATCAACCCAAGGATTTCAGATCGCACGCTTGACCTACCACCTTGGACGATGGATCCGCCATAGTGGCTGGTATCCACAAAGAAGATATCGCCTATTCAAAAAACAATCAGCAAAGTGGGTAGGTGAGAACCCTCACGATTTTATAGAAATCACTGATTCAAAATTTGGGAAAACGATGAAGGGAAATATACTTCATTATAGTTTTTCGGATTTTTCGCACCAACTAACGACAATTAATCAATTTTCTTCAATTGTTGCGTTTTCTCGGTTTTCTAAAGGGCAACGCTTTTCTTTGATTAAATCAATACTAAAACCTCTTGGGAAATTTGTGGAGATATATGTTTTTAAATTTGGTTTTTTGGATGGAATCCCTGGTTTATACATCGCACTCTCTTCTAGTTTTTCTACATTTTTAAAATATGCGAAGATTTATGAATTAGAAAAGGGTGTGATCGAGAGACCATCTAATATCAGAAAAGACTATGGCAAAAAATAAAAAGAAATCCTTTTGGAAACGAATCACCTCTTCATTGTTTTCTAAAAAACAGAGTCAAGTAGAGAATAGTGCCAGAAAAAAAGTTCCTCAAAATTTTCACATCGAATGGAAAAATGCCTCAGCGAAATGGAGTCAATTTCTATTAACTAAACAGGTGACTCAAGGACTCGTCGTGGAGCGTTCTGGATACAAGCTTCATAAAACAAATGAGAAACTTTTTCGTTTGGAAGGTGCTGATTTTTCAATTTTACTTGCCACCGGAAACACACTTTATCCTGGGAAAGATGGAAAAATTTCGGGCATTCTTTTTGTGGACGAAGGCAACTTAAATTTAGCAATACAATCAGATCACAACAAATTAGAAAGTTTTCTTTCTCGTTTGGACCTGCCTAAAGCAGATATGGAGTTTCAGTGGAAGATGGAAACTACAAATGATTGGCGAGTGATTTTAGAATGGGAGAAATTTTGGAAAGAGCAACTGATCCTACAACTCTCAGCAAATACAATGGCATTAGCCATCCTCTCGATAGGCGAAGAATTAAAACAATTTTTTGAGTCTAATGCAACAGAAAGGCAGATTTCCCTCGTTCGAGATGAGTTTTTCTATGTGAATCATGGTAAGACAGGGAGGTCTTATTCTCCTCATGGCAAAAATAAGAATATTTTCGAATTTGGAAAAGCGATGACCGAATTTTCTGAAAAAATAGAATTCATTTCAAACAAAAGAGAGAAAGAGCATGAAACATAAAGAAATGATCGAACAAACGATCAAGGAATCGATAGACGTTAAATCTAAAGTTCTTGAGACTCTCCTCCCTGCAATCGAAGAAGCAGGTGCGTTATGTGTAAACGCATTAAATGAAAAAGGCATATTATATTTTTGCGGGAATGGAGGCTCAAGCTGCGATGCTTCCCATATCGCCGCAGAACTCGTGGTTAGATATAAGGGAGGAAATGAGCGCAGGGCCATTCCTGCACTTGCACTTAATTCCGATCAGGCGGTGCTCACCGCATGTTCCAATGATTATGGGTACAATCAGTTATTTAAAAGACAATTAGAAGCTTTTGGAAGAAAGGAAGACCTTTTCGTAGGGATTACCACCTCAGGAAATTCTGAAAATATCATTTTAGCACTTGAAGAAGCAAATCGTATTGGAATGAAATCAATACTGTTACTTGGTGGAGATGGTGGCAAAATCAAAGGAAAGGCAACCTGTGAAATCATTGTTCCGTCCGGAGTTACCGCTCGAATCCAAGAATCTCATATTTTGATCGGGCATATCCTTTGTAGCATCATCGAAAAAGACCTTTTCGGATTGGATTGAAGGACTCTGGAGACTCTCGTATCCATCCGTCATGCGAATCTTTTTTCGCATAACAAAATACAGATTTGGAATGATTTATCCTTTCGGTTAGAACCGAACCAGATTCACTGTCTGATCGGCGAGTCTGGTTCTGGAAAAACGACTCTTGCCTACTCTCTTTTTGGCATTCTTCCCGAGGGTTGGAAATGTAGTTATGAGGAATGGTCGGTCCTCGGAAATTCTCTCCCTGCGATGGCCGAAAGAATCAAGAAACAGGGAAACGCTCGGTCGATCTTTTTGGTTCCCCAAAATCCAAATCTGGCATTCCATCCATACCGAAAGCTGGGCGAGCAGCTCCAAGATTTTTTCCGTTATACCTTAGGAGAAACATTTGATAAAACTAAGGTTTTAGGTCTTTGGGCAGAGATGGGGATCAAAACGGACAAAAATATTCTGAATCGCCTTCCCGATTCTTTCTCGGGAGGTGAAAAACAGAGAATTTGCGTATCACTTGCCATCCTTGCCAATCCCAAAATTCTCGTATTGGACGAACCGACGACAGGCCTAGATGCCGCAACGGAAAAATGGGTCCTCCACCAAATCAAACGCATGGCAGGTGCAACGGGTTGTGCTGTGTTTTTTATTACTCATGATTTACGAATCGTCGAAAGTCTGGCCTCTGAGATTACGATAATGAAAGAAGGGAGTATCGTGGAAACGATCTCCATTAAGGAAAGAAAATTTGAACCCAGATCAGAATATGGAAAAGCTTTGGAAAAAGCGCGCCGGATGTTCGTTTAAAAGAACAATTTTCATATTCCTTACCTTATTCCTTTCTCTCGAAAATGCCGCAGAATCCAGATATGAAATATTGGACTTTGATACGAGCCTTTATCCACAAGTCACAGTAGAAATGAAAGCGCGCGAAAATCTATTCGGCAGAGAGACGGAAGTATTAATTACAGAAGATACGGGTACTGCAAAGAAAGTAGCTACAGATTATAATCTCTCCGTGCATTCAGAACCTTATCCTGTGCATATCTACCTCTCCATTCCCAGTTACACGGATTGGGAGGAAAAAACATGGCTATTACAATTTTCGCATAACATGGCAAGTATTGTTGAAAAATCTAAGGGAAAATTTTATCTAAATGTCCAGTCAGATGATCAGTTTATTTTCTATGAAGGTATCCCATCTAACAAGTTAAGTCCATCCTTCTCTCTTCCTAAAGAAAGACAGCCAAAATTTCCCATGCGATCATGGGAAAAGGTGATTCAAAAAATGAGGGCGGATGATCATCCAAATAAAATCCTGATAACTGTTAGTTTGCACTCTGATTGGGAAGATAAATTTCGAATTGCCGAGTTTTCTAAGAAAGTGATTTCAGAAAAGATTAGTTTTTTTGTCGTTGCACCAAATAGTTTAGAAACAACGAAACTCGCGAGTTATGTAAACGGAAAGTTTTTCCCCATTTCAAGCGAAGAAGGACTCTCAAATCTTTACAAAGAGCTTACATTTGCGACGGCACCGAAAGTGAAGTTGGTTTATCATTCACCTTGGAATTTTTCAAACTGGGCTTACAATCATCTACTTGTAAACATTGTTTTTGGCGAGGAAAAATCTCTGGAATTCAATTATGAAATTTCAGCATTCAGAACCATATATCAGAAATTTATAGATCCTTTTGTTTTTTATCCTGTACTTTTCTTTTTCATCATCCTTTGTTTTTCTATTCTTTACTACCTTCGGGGATATGAGGTGTCCAAGGGCAAACCTTCCAGTATCCCGTCATTAGAGATAGAAAGCAAAATAAAAAAAGCTACTGACTCGCCGGATCAAACGAGGAATCGAAATGAATTAGAAGTTTATGAAAGAGTTTACGGTGAATTCGCCGAGAGAACTAGAGAAAATGAAATCGTAACACAATATCTGGAAAGAGATGAAGTTGCTGGAGAATTGTACCATACTTGTGTTTTGATCTTAAAAGAAGGAAGGTCACAAGGAGAACAATTTCACATCAAAGACGAGGAAACCCTCATCGGTCGCGGGGAGCAGTGCGATTTCATTTTGGAAGATCCCTATGCGGAAATGATACACGCTAAAATCAAAAAGGTGAGAGGTCGACATCTTCTTTTTGATTGCGCTTCCTCCGCGGGTGTGCTATTAAATAATAGAAAGCTTTTGAGACCAAAGGCTCTTCATGATTTGGATGAGATTCGAATAGGAAAGACGCTGTTCTCTTTTAGAGGTAGATAAATGCTCGGTTCAATTTCGAAAGGCAAAAAAAAACTGTTTTTTCATCTTCTACTTCAATTGATTCTCGTTTTCGTTTTATTTTGTAAAAATGAAGACTCAGATACGGCTACAACAACTGCCTCACTTCTTGCAGCAGAGACTGGCGCGGATGGCTGTACGATTGCTGGGATCTCCAATCAGATCAAGGCTGGATATACGAACGTTTCCACAACCTCTCAAAGTGTCCAGACGCGCCAAGTACAAGACACATTCTATGCCATCGTGCAGGTGAAAGGCGCTCAGATCGGAACAACTGTTATCTTCAACCAAGCCGTTTCCCCAAATATTTATGTTTCTACAAGTTGTCCATTAAATTTAGATTCAGATGCTTTGGCAGTGGTCGGGACTGCCTATTCGATCTCGACAGTTGGAAGTACAACAACCATTAGTTTTTTGCAAGCGAGCAGTTATCTCATTTATATGTACAGTCGAACCAATTACCAAACCGCGGGGCTGACAGTCATTACAGCAGGTACGGCTCTTTCGACCGTATCGGATTCCGCCTTAACGGATTTGCTGAACGGTTCTTCATCGACCACTTTTAAATTCTCATGCGATAATAGCTCCTCTACAGGCATTTGCCAGAATTACTATGGAGCCTTTACAGACTGTCTCTCTGGGGGGACGAAACAAACGACCAAATGCACGGAAACCAATGTTCTCGGTTCCTGTAAATATACGTCTTCAAGCATCGGAACCATTGTAACGGTTTACACGTCGCCCATCATTACAAGTTCAACATCAGCCCAATCTCTCTGCACTTCCGGCACATACCAAAGTGGGACGACCGTCCAAACCCCTTAATTCCTAACTTTTTTCATTCAAATTCTCTGGACGCTCTACCCCTAGTACGAGGTATGACTTATGAAGGGAGAGTGTCCGAATGAAAACAATGTTTGAGAAAATTTGGAATGATCATTTGGTAGATGAAGAGGACGGTACTTGTATCATCTACATCGATAGGCATCTCGTCCACGAAGTAACCAGTCCACAAGCCTTTGAAAGTTTAAAACTGACAGGCAGAAGCGTGAGACGACCAGACGCAACTTTTGCGACTATGGACCATAACGTTTCCACGCGAACGAAGGACCTAAGTAAGATCGATCCGATTGCTGTTTTACAGATGAAGACTCTGGAAGACAATTGCAGGGAAAATCACATCAATTTATTTGACATCAATCATCCAGACAACGGCATTGTTCACGTTGTCGCACCTGAATTAGGAATCACTCATCCAGGTATGACAATTGTTTGTGGGGATTCTCATACAGCGACGCATGGCGCATTCGGGGCACTTGCTTTCGGTATCGGTACATCGGAAGTCGAACACGTACTAGCAACCCAAACCTTGGTTCAGAAAAAACCAAAAACACTTGAAATCCGAGTCGATGGAAAGTTATCACCTCTCGTTTCCGCAAAAGACATCGTACTCGCAATCATCGGAAAGATCGGCACAGACGGTGCGACTGGTTATGTGATTGAATTTACAGGCGAGGCGATCCGTTCCCTATCTATGGAAGGACGGATGACCATTTGCAACATGGCGATTGAAGCCGGTGCCAGAGCGGGACTCATCTCCCCTGATGATACAACCATCGCCTATATCAAAGGACGTGATTACGCTCCGAAAGGCAAGGACTGGGATCTTGCAGAAAAAAAATGGAGATCTTACGCATCCGATGCGGGTGCTCAGTTTGATAAAACAGTTATTTTAAATGCAAGTGAGATTGCACCAATGGTGAGTTGGGGAACATCTCCCGGACAAGTTGTACCCGTGACAGCAACCGTTCCTGGACCTGCCGATTTCTCAGATCCAATCCAAAAAAAATCTGCGGAATCTGCACTTGCTTATATGGATTTGCAAGCAGGGCAAAAGATATCGGATATCAAGGTAAATAAAGTATTCATCGGTTCCTGTACGAATTCACGAATTGAAGACCTACGGGTTGTTGCTGCTACAGTGAAAGGCAAGAAAGTCCACTCGGCAGTAGAAGCAATCATCGTTCCTGGCTCAGGCCGGGTGAAACGCCAGGCAGAAGAAGAAGGTTTGGATCAGATTTTTCTCTCTGCAGGATTCCAATGGAGAAATCCAGGATGCTCGATGTGCTTGGCAATGAATGATGATGTCCTTTCGCCTGGGGATCGATGCGCCTCTACTTCAAACCGAAACTTTGAAGGAAGACAAGGAAAGGGAGGTCGCACGCATCTCGTCGGACCTGCCATGGCAGCAGCAACTGCCATCGAAGGTCATTTTGTAGACATTAGGGACTGGAAATAGGTACGAATTATGAAAGCATTTACAACTCTCAAAGGCATCGCAGGACTGCTCGATAAAGCTAACGTGGATACAGACCAAATCATCCCGAAGCAGTTTCTACGAAAAATAGAACGTTCTGGTTTTGGCCAGCATCTCTTTCATGATTGGAGATTTTTGGATGATGCAGGAAAGGTTCCGAATCCCGATTTTATCCTAAATGCTCCCCGATACGAGAATGCCACAGTACTTGTCACTCGCGATAATTTTGGTTGTGGTTCTTCTAGAGAGCATGCCCCTTGGGCACTAGAAGACTACGGCTTTCGTTGCATCATTGCACCTTCGTTTGCTGATATTTTCTATAATAACTGTTTCAAAAATGGTATGCTCCCAATCGCACTGGGAGAAGACAAGGTGGATGAGATTTTTAAAACCATTGATGCAAAGCCTGGTGCCAATCTAACGATCGATTTAGAAAAACAAACCATACACACCGACGAAGGGAAAGAGTATTCCTTTGAGGTCGATCATTTTCGAAAGTACTGTTTACTGAATGGGCTCGACGATATTGGACTTACGATGAAAAAGGCAGAGAAAATTCAAAAATTTGAAGAGAAAAATCAAAAAGAAGTTCCCTGGTTGTATCCAAAGGTAGTATAATCAAAACATGAAACACATGATCCCTTATTTAATGATAGTATTCAGTTTTGCTTCTCTAATTGCAGCGGACGAGCTTCAGATCCAAGATACAAAAGTAGGCTTGGGCAAAGAGGCCTTACGTGGAACGGTAGTTACAGTTCATTACACTGGTAAACTCACAAATGGAAAAGTTTTCGACTCCTCTGTAGATCGTGGTGAGCCCTTTGTTTTCAATTTAGGTGCAGGACAAGTGATCCAAGGATGGGAAAAAGGCATCGTGGGAATGAAAGAAGGTGGAAAGAGAAAACTCACTATTCCTCCTCAGATGGGTTATGGTGCTAGGGCTGTTGGACCCATTCCTGCAAATTCTACTTTGATTTTTGACGTAGAGTTACTAAAAGTAAAATAATAAATGTTTGATCCAATCTCGAAGGGTATTGATGATTTTGGGAATAGCTTATTGCAAGCTTTGAACAACGTACAAGGTTTGTTTGGAAAGGAGCTTTCTGTTGTTAACCCAATCAAGGACAATATCCTTCAACTGATTGGAAACACACCTCTCATACGCCTAAATCGAATCGGATCTGAGTATTCTGGCATTCATTTTTATCTTAAGGCTGAGTTTTTGAATCCTACGGGTTCGGCTAAAGACAGAACGGCTCTTGCAATGTTTATTGATGCGGAACGCAGAGGAAAAGTTCGGAAAGGAATGTCCGTCGTTTTATACGGAGCTGGGTCTTCTTCGATCAGCTTTTCATGGATCGGCAAAATCAGGCAATACCCCGTCTATTGTTTGGTGCCGCTTTCGACTCCTCCCGAACGGATACAGCTGTTAAGAAGTTATGGTGCGGAAGTTACGGTAACAAGTGTTTCAGATACGAGTGTGCTTTTTGATTTGGCCATTGCAAAGGCTCAAAAAGTAAATGGTTGGATTCCCGATGAAGCAGCGAATCCGGCCAATCCGAATTTTCATTTTAAAACGACAGGTCCTGAGATTTGGCGAGACCTCCAAGGTAAGGTGGGAGCAGTGGTTTCTGCACCTGGTACTGGTGGTGCCATCACAGGAATTGGACGATATTTAAAATCACAAAATTCTAAAGTGAAAGTGATTCTGGCAGGAAAGCAATCTTCACCATTTTTGCGTTATGTGAAAGCAAAAACTAAAAAAGAACAGGATGAAATTTCTCTTCCATCCGTTTATGATTCTAGATTGATTGATGGAGCCTTCCCAGTGAGTCCTGAAGAAGCATTACACCTTCAAGCGGATCTTTATGATAAAGAGGGTATTTTTGCGGGACTCACTACGGGAACAGTAATTACCGGCGCACTTCGTTTTTCTGAAACCATCAAAGACACTCTTGCCAATGAAAGAGATCCATTTAACATTGTCATCCTTTCTCCGGATAGAGACTAGTAGTTACAGAATTTCTATCAGTAAAACGGTGATATCATCTGAATCTTGGATTCGTTTTTGATTGAGTGAGGCGATCAAGTCTTTGGTAAATTGTTCGGCTTCTAAATAGTGAGTGATGGCAATGGTCTCCTTCAAAACTTCCGTTGATGTTTTTTCTATGCTGATATCATCACTCAGGCCATCCGTATAAAGGAGTAACTTATCTCCTTTTTCTAATTTTCTTGCAAAGAGTTTGTATTCGCAATTTTTTTCAAAACCGAGTAGAAATCCCTCCGATTCCAATTCGATGATTTCCTTTTTTCGAAGTAAAATCATAGGTGGATGGCCTGCGGTTGCATATTGCAATTCTAATGCCTCCAAATTTATATATGCATAAACGGCACTCACGAACCTCTGGTTTAAAACTTCGCCTAAAAAATCATTCATTCGTTCGAGAAGTTTTTCTGGATTCTTTGACCAGTGTTTTTCGTTTTTAAAGGAGATTTTGACGGTTGAGGAGTCCATGGCCGCACTCACTCCATGACCCGTCACATCAGCAACAATCACACCAAATTCTGTATCACCGCATTCATGAAAGTCATAGAAATCACCACCAACCGCGCGTAAGGGGAGATAGGTCACATGAATTTTCGCGTCTGGGAAAACGGGAGTATGAAGAGGAAGGATGTGAGTTTGGATTTTTCGTGCCACCTCTAAATCCTTTTCGATGAGAAGTAGCTTCGCATTGACGATTTCTTTTTCTCTTGTTAATGTTCTAATCCTTCTTCCAATAGCGATAGAAAATAAAATGCCTTCGAGTAACGAGGAAAGTTGCGTTCCATAACGGCCTATCCAAAATTCCAGAGGGAAGACGCCTAGATTCGTGAGTGTCTCAAGAACTATGCCGATGGTGACAATGATCCAGGCACCGAGAAAAAAAGCGGATTGGCTGACTCCCTTTCGAAATCCCAAGTAGGCGCTGATGATCATTAGGATCGACCCGAAGGGGAGCAAATAATTCATCGATTTTACCATAAGAGTGAAAGGCAGAAAAGTGGCGAGGCCTCCGATGAAGATACAGCTGACGGCAAAATAAGTAAGGGCAGAGTTAAAAGTTTTTTGTATTTTTGCTAAATTTAGAAATTCACTCGTGAATAAGAGAACGAAGGCAACCGCCAGATAGGAGGCAATAAATAAGCCCGGTTTGAGAAAGAACGAATTTTCCTGTGCAAAAAACTGTTTATGAAAACCGCCAAGTACGAGGTAAACATAGAGGACAGAAGATATATAAAGGCAGTAGAATAGAAAACTTTTTTCACGTATCGTTAAATATATGAGTAAATTATAAAATAACATGGAAAGTAACGCACCGAAATACAAGCCGTGAATGATATATTCCGCTTGTGCTTTATTCATAAAGTCTCTTTGTTCCCAAATTCGCAAAGGGAAGGCGAGAAGGCCTGAATTCTTCAATTTAAAATATGCTGTCGCTACTTCTCCCACTTGCAGACTGAAATGGAAATTTGGATTTCGATGATGGAGTTGCCCGGGAACAGTTTTTGAAAACACACCCGATTTCATATAGGATATTTGATCTCTTTTCACGAGATAAAAATCAATCTCATCGAGATACGCAACGCCCACCTCTAAGCTGATTTCACGGATTTCTGTCGTATCATTTTTTAACTGACTACGGAGCCAAAGTGGTGACCGGCCTGTTCCAAAATTTTGGATCCGACGACCTACCGGATTCCAATTTTTTTCATACAAAGGCAGTTCACTAAAGGTAACGTCTTTGTCGAGGAGCTCTAATTCTGGGCGATCGATATCATTGGCACAATGGATACAGAAAAGCAGACAGAGGAGGAGCCATTTCATGTTTTGTTCTGGTCACCAGGCTTCTTTTTCTGAGGAAGCAAGGCTAAACTGGCGCATGATATTAAATCCCAGACAAAATTCCTTTTTCATAAAATCATAGTCGGCACCTCGAAGGAGCTGGGTTTGCGCGAGGGTACGATTATTGGAAACAAAGACTTGGAATACGTGCCCACCTGTTTCGATGTCTAAGCCAATGCCAAAGGGCACAAATTTATGTTTCACGGGCTCATCCAGAAGTACATTCCTAATTAAAATTTCCGAAGGTGTTACGGTTCCATTGGCAAGACCAGAATTGATTTGATCGCTTGATAATTGTGTCACACCATTAACGGATGTTTTTTGGGATTCCGTCGCATAACTATCTCCGACAAAATCTCTTTTCGAAGTAAAGATGGCATTGAAGCTCAAATCAATGCGAGTCGATATCTTAAACCGCCCACCAACATCAACACCAGTTCTTTCATTGTTTGTGTTTGCAGGTGTAAAATTTCTATGAACGATCATGGGTGAAACTTGCAAAGAAATAGAATCCGTAAATTTCCGAGAAATAAGAACGGATCCGAGCATAGATTTTTTATCATGATCTGTTAGTTCATATGTATTTAAATCTCGGTTTAACTTGGTATCAACGGCAGAAACTCCCGTCCAGGGTCGGTTAAAATACGCGTAGGTATAACTCTGGTCTGATGTTTCTTGTCCGACAACTCCAAATAGGCTGACGGTAAAGGGAAAGGCGTCTTGGCTGATCAATCTATACTTTGATCGTAGTTCCCAAGTTTTTTGTTGTGAGGTTCTTGCAATCCCTACCATCCATTTGTCTGTCAAACCATAGTCCAAGGCCAACTGTGTGTTGGCTCCTTGGTCCAGACCATAAAAGTCTTCAAACCCAGCTTTTGCGTTTCCGAACCTATGGTTGAAACGAAAGACTAAATTTTTCTCACCTACATCTTCTGTGGATGGCATAAATAGATTACTCGATCCCATGAAATGTGTGTTAGATTTAGTTTGGCTAAACAATGGAAAATAGAAGAGAGTAAAGGCTGCGATGATAAAGGATAAGAATTTCATGGTGTTTCCCATTGGATTTTTACTTTGACTTGGATGACGGGATTTACTTTTAAAAAAACAAGTTTTGGAATTTCGATTTTATAGTCTGACAGGTTGATCGTAAAATAGGATATCTGCTCTACACCATTTGGAGCTTTCGATGTTTTTCCAAGTAGCTTTACATTTTCTTTTTTGACACCATGCAGCTGTAAAACGCCAACGGCCTCCACGTCACCTGACTCTTTTATTTGGTTCACTTCACCTTCGAAAGTAGAAATGGGAAACTTTTCTACTTCAAAATAATTATCATGAAGATGAGAGGTTTGCAATTTGTTATCCGTTTTTATGCTACTCAGTCCTATTTCGATTTTTATCTTTTTCGTTTTTACATCTAAACTTCCTGTTACAGAATCCCCTTCACCCAGAATCGTCTCGAGATCCGTTTCGGATTTGAAAAAAACTTTTCCTTTGGCTACCTTCCACTCTGTGGGTTCTGCAACCAAGGTATTTGAGACAAGAAACAGACCTAACACAAGGCAGATGATTCTCATGGGTTGGAACCGCCTTGAATCCAACAATAGATAGCTCTGTCCAGAGTCGCGTTTGAATAAATGGCCATGGATCCTTTCACTTGGATGTAGAGTGAAGATGTAGAGGCATTGCCTGGGTTTGTCAGAGCCTTCACCTGCGCATAATTTGTCGCATTGTATCGAGTGGTCCCGTCGTGGCAGCCGGATCTGCCGCAGGAGGTATTAAATCCTGCGGTGCTTAGAGTCGAAAACGTGGGAGCACTGACGTTACATTCAGTGGATGTCACCGTCGGAGTACTCGTCGTAAGCGCAGAAAATAAGATCGCATTTGTAGCGATTTCCCTTTCTTTATCAGTAGAGGAAACATAACTACAAGATAGAATATAAAAGCCTAGGAGTGGGAGCAAATAACGCATAGTTCAGGACAGTCTATGGCTTTGCTCCTCCTGAAATCCAGCAATAAATTGCCTTATCGATTGCCTGAGTTGTATAGATTGCCATGGATCCTGAAGATTGTTCTCTATATAATGCCGAGGTGCTCGGAACCCCAGTATTTGCATACGCTAATACTTCCGAATAGACGTTTGTTCGGTATCTGCTGGCTCCACTGCCGCCTGTTACATGGCATCCTGATTGTCCACAAGTTGTTTCAAAGCCTGCCTCTTTTAAGGTTGAAAATGCTGGTGCACTCACTTCGCAGGTTGGTGTCGGGAATTTTTGATTTGTTTGTGTGCTAGTCGCCGTAGATGTTCTCGACAAAGCGAGTAGACCGAGGAGGGAATTTTGTTCCTTTTCCTGATCGTTCCCATTTTCTGGGTCCAAAACCGAGCAAGCTAAATGCAGAGTTAGCATTAGGAGAAATAAATAGATATAGGAATACTTCATAGTTACCTTTTTAAAAAATAGATTAGATGTTAGACTCCTTCCAAAGAGAAATAGCAATAGGATAGATCAATTTCTTTTGCAGAAGGAAGATGGATTGTTTTAGACTCGCCCAATCAATTGGCTTTTTCGAATAATTTTTTGATCTCAGGTAAGGAATCGTGCGCTACCTGTTCTCCAAGCTTTATGAATTCAGCACTCCTCCAAAATTCAAACCAGTTGGAGTTGGGTAAGATTGGATTTAAATAGACATCGGCATCTTGCGCTGAATACTTTCCAATCCGGTATTGTAAGGAATAAAGGCTATTCACAATGATATCCAAAACATTTAAGTTTGCTAACTTATTTGTATTCATCTGCACTTTGGAAGAAGGCATAGAGTTGACAGCGATGATTTTTTCGACACCTTCGTGTGTTAGGGGAGAAACAGGAAGTGGGTTCACGATCCCGCCATCTACATAAGTTTTACCGTTTTCCTGTGCTTGCGGGGCAAATACACCAGGTATGGAAATACTGGCCATCAGGGCATCCAGTACTTTTCCCTCCGAAAGAATGACTTCTCGGCGCGTAGAGATTTCACAGGAAATGAGTCGCAATTTGATCGGAAGTTCCTCAAAAGTCAGATCTCCGAGATATTTCTCAAGTAAATTGCGAACATGTTTACCATGAAGCAAACCTTGGCCAGGAAAGGATAGGTCTATCAACTTAAACATTTTAAAAATGGAATCTATCTCTTGTAATAAGGGTAGGATTCCTTTGTAACCGAGGCCACTTGCCCAAAATGCACCGATCACAGCGCCTATACTTGTACCGGAAATGATGTCGACTTTTAGATTTTCTTCCTCGAAAACTTTCATGATACCGATTTGTGCCAAACCAAGAGCCGCCCCTCCACCAAGAGCAATGCCAACTTCCACTCCCGAAAGCTCTCTCGCCTTGCGGTTGATATGCGTTTCGAATTGGCCCTGCGTAAGAATTGTTTCGATCGGCGTTTCATGGTAGAGAGCCTCATTGGATTTTGCTTCCTCACTGATCACAGAAGATGATTCCTGTTTGGCACTGCCTTCGCTACTGAGCCCTACCAGTTGATCAATATTGTCTGATTCCTCTAGCAGAGCATCTTTGAGTTCTGGCGGGTCTTCTGGAAAGATTTCCAAAAAGATAAAGAAATGAGTCGCATAATGCCTGCCAAGTGTCTCCTTGATTTTATCGACATCCCGATATCTGTAGGTCTTGAGCAAATCCGATTTGTATTCATCTGGTACATTCCGTTGGTTGAATCTGAGTATGATCGACTTCTTACCAGATTCTCTTTCGATTGCTTCGGCCAATTTGATCGTATAAAAGTCTGCAGCCGAGTCAGCGGTATGTACAAAACATATCACAGAATTTTTGAAATATTCTTTGCTTCCGAGAAGTTCATTTCTGAGTGTTTTCGTAAGCATCCTCGAGAAGGTGATGGATAAAAATGGAATTTTTCGCAGAAGGTCTTGGAATTCTTTCTGTCGAAGCACGAGAAAGCGGGATTCGGAAAGGGTTCGAACGCTATGAGAATGTTCCTCTTCTGTTAAGAGGGAGTGAATGCCGAAATACTCTCCTTTCTTGAGGATCTGCAGTACTTCTTCTTTGGTTTCTCCTTTGGCTGGGAGATAGACGGAGACAGACCCCGATAGAATCAGGTAAAGGCTATGGTCACTCCCGCCTTTCCGATACAATACCTCATCTCTCTTTGACTCCACGATCTGAACCATTTCTGCGATCCAAACAAGTTCTTTTTTCTGCAAACTTCGAAATAAAGGGAGTCCAGAAACGAGGTGAATCTTGCCATCAAGGTCTTTCATTGCGATGTCCTTACAGACCAAAAATGCAAATGCCTCGCGATTGAAATTTTGTTTTTATTTTTTCATTTATTTTTCTTGACTAATTGTATGTGTAGTAGTTATCGTATGTATAGCAAACAGGAGTTTTGTATGATCAGCCACTTAAAAATTAGGGACTTTGCACTTCTTGAATCTTTGGACTTAGACTTAAAGTCAGGCCTTGCCGTTTTTACAGGAGAATCTGGATCTGGTAAATCGCTCGTATTTGATTCGATTGCCTCTCTTTTTGGGGGTAGGTGCTCGACGGCAAACATTCGAACTGGCAAAGATAAATACTCTCTCCAGGCCATCGTCAACTTAAAAGAGCATCCTATGGCAAAAGAATATTTGCAGAACCAAGGCTTTCAATATGAAGGCGATGAAATCATACTGACCAAGGAATTATTTAAGGACGGTAAGGCACGAGTGAAAATTGGTGATTCTCTTGCTTCCACCTCTCATTTACGAGAATTTGGAAAGCACATTGCGGAAGTCCATAGCCAAAACGAGCAGCTCTTCCTTCTCGAAAAATCCCATCAACTGGAATTTCTAGATCGTTTCGCTCACCTTGAATCCCTCAAAGCAAAGGTTAAGCTTTCCTTACAAAATTTTCGCCATTGGAAGGAGAAGTTAAATCATTTTGATGATACCTTGGCGGAGTCGAAAAAGAAATTAGAAATCTTAAATTTTGAAATAGAGGAAATCGAAAACGTATCGCCGAAGGACGGAGAAGACGAATCTCTGATGCAAGAAGAACGCTTTCTTGCGAATGGGGAAAAGTTGGCAGAAAACTATCGTTATCTTTTAGAAGAATTAACGGACAAGGAGAATGCCATATTAAAAGTTTTTCCTAGCATGCTTCACGCAGTGGAAAAGATATCCCAACTATTGCCAGAAAAAATGCCTCTCAGGGAGGAATGGGAAGATGTATATGATCGTCTCAAAAATTTAAAATCAACCATTCGTGAAGAGGAAGAGGAATTATTTTTTAGCCCCGATCGTCTAGATATGGTACAGACACGACTTCAGATTCTGAATAAGCTAAAGAAAAAGTTTGGTTCCTCGATCCCAGAAATTCTAAATCAGTTGGAACAAAAGAAAGTGGAATTGGAAAAATGGACTCTTTCAGCCAGTGATAGAGATTTTTTATCGCAAAAGTATGATCAGGCACTTCTCGAATTGAAAGAATTGGTCTTTCAGCTTTCCCGAGCTCGCAGAAATGCTCTTTCCTCTTTTGAGGAAGAGGTACAAAAAGAGCTGAATGATTTAGGGATGGAGGGTGCCAAACTGCAAGTCGTCCTAAGATGGGAAGAAAATCCGGAAGGGGAAGTGGATGAAGGATCGAAACTATATTTTATTTCAGAAACTGGTTTGGATCAGGTGGAATTCTATTTTAGTGCCAATGTGGGAGAGAAACCAAGGCCCCTCAGAAAAGTTGCTTCTGGAGGCGAATTATCGCGCATCATGCTTGGATTGAGAAGTGCTCTCGGCAAATTTTCACCGGCTCCTCAAATTTTGATTTTAGATGAAATTGATACGGGTCTTGGTGGGGAGGCTGCCACATCGCTTGCGTCAAAACTGAAAAAACTTTCCAAATCTTCTCAAATCCTACTCATTACCCATACCCAACAGATTGCAGCGGTAGCAGATGAACACATTCGTATCGAAAAGTATGCGGAAAATGGCAGAACGTATGCAATTTCGAAGGGATTGACCTTCGAAGAGCGAAAACGAGAACTTGCACGAATGATTGGCGGAAAACAGGTCACCCAAGGTGTCATGAAAGCAGCCACGGAGCTTTTGCAGAAAAAGGCAGTCTGAATTTACTTAAAATTGTATTTGGCGAAAAAGGGAAGATTGAAATCCTTATTCTGTAATCCTGAATTGGGGCCACTTCATGTTTTTTCCTTTTGCTAAATCAGACTCGATCATTTCATCCGTACCTCCAGAAACGATTCCTATCGTTATCATTTTTGTATCCATTGTGGGATTTACCATCATCATTGAAAGGTTAGTCTACTTCTGGAAATTGAAGCCGATCCCCGGCGATGATCTGAAAAAAATTCGAGATCTAGCTAGGGAAAAGAAATGGGATGAGGCGAAAGACATTCTAGGGAAGGCCTCTCTTTCTCCGGCTTCTGTGATTCTGCAGTTAGCTTTTGAACTCAAAAGAAGGAACGTTGAGTATTTCGAAGATGATGTCCGGCAAGAAGGTTTCAGACAGATTGGACTTATGGAAAAATACCTCACAAGTCTTGGTACGATTGCCACGATTGCTCCTCTCCTTGGAGTATTGGGAACCGTTATCGGGATTGTGAGATCCTTTGCTGAAGGAGCAGGGACGAAGGGAGCAGAAGTGGGAATTTCTGAGGCACTTGTTACCACTGCGATGGGACTCGGCGTTGCCATTCCTGCCTATGTTTTCTATAATTATTTTTCCAGATCGAAAGAAGAACGCACCATTGAGATGGAAAATGTAACGGACCTAGTGTTACCGCACTTGGTGAAACAAAAGTAGCGAATGAAGTTTCGTAAGAAGCAAGAATCTTTTAATAAAATCGAGTTAGCACCTCTAATCGATGTTATTTCCTTTATCGTAATTTATTTTTTAATGAATGCCACGCTTGAGAAAAATACCGCTTTAAAAGTGGAGCTTCCTCGATCTTCAAGTGTCGCCAAAGAAAAGCAAAAAGATGAACTCATCATCACTGTTGACAAACAAGGAAAGATCTTTTTAGATCAGAGTACGGACGCTGTTGCGTTAGATTCCCTAACCGATCGAATCAACGGATTTCTCGGACCTGAGAAAGAAAGGGATCCGAAAAAGAATAAAGTAATCATACGTGGAGATGGCGGAGCCTCATACCAAGTTGTTGTTAAAGTTATCGATGCCGTAAATGCAGCTGGCGTTAGCAGATTTAACTTAGCAATGGTAAAAGGCACATCAAAATAGATTTTTGAAACTCAAAAAATCACATCTCCTATTATTATTCGTAATATGTTTTGCTATGCTCGGAGTCGCGCAGTGGCATTCTTTATACTCAAATCGTACATCATATTTAGATCGTCGTATAACAAGCGTAGAATTTGTAGGAAATATCAACACAGCAAGCTCTGATATTCTAGATATGATTGATATGAAAAAGGACATGGTACTGACTCAAGAGCTTCTTGATGCAGACATGAAAACTCTCTTTCAGTCAGGATACTTCTTTCAAATTGATATTCAGGGTGAAAACGATGGGGATGGCGTAAAGGTTAGGATCGTTGTTAAGGAAAGACCGCGCGTTAAGGATATTGACTTTATAGGTGCAGATGAAGTTTTCCCATCCGATTTGAGAGAAAAAATCCCTCTGAAAGAAAACGAGATCATCACTCCAAAAAAAGTACAACTATCGAAAGAAGTAATCTTAAAAAAATACAGGGATGAGGGCTTCTTTCTTGCCTATGTTCGTTTTGAATTGGATCCGGTTGATCCTGATACGAATACGGTAAAAGTAAAATTCATTATCGATGAGGGAGAGGAGATTCCTGTCTCAAAGATTAATATTTTTGGTAATAATGAAATCGATACGTTTGAAATTCAAGGAATTCTAGATCTCAAAGAAAGTGGCATTATCGAGTCTGGTGTTTTTAAAGAATCTGCGTTCGAGACCGATAAACAGAAGATTGTCGGATATTTGAAATCACGAGGATATGTTGATGCTGAGATCAGCAATGACGGAACTAACTGGGAAATTAAGTGGGAAAATTCAAAGAAAAAAGATAAGCGCGTTGTCATCGTTAATTATAAAATAGTTGAAGGTGAGCAATACTTTTATAACGGTTATACGACCTCTCATGATATGACATTGGCGCCAAATAACATGCCTTTGTATTTAAATAAAGAGAGTAATCCAGTGGGTACTCCACCTGAAGAATGGAAGCCAGTATATGAGCTAAAATATCTTAAAAATCAGTTTGAATTTACTGATAATGATATTGGCGAAGTATTTGATGAATCAAAATTTCAAAAGGATAGAGGTTCGATTAATGAATCCTATTCCGCAAAGGGGTATCTGTTTGCTCAGGTAATTCCGAGAAGAAAAATCATAGAATTGAGTGAAGAATCGATCGGTCGATATGAAAATTGTCAAAAACGATCTTCTCCTGAGTCGGTCAAAGACTGCGAAGAGGAATTTCAAAGATTAAATATTCCTAAATTAAGAAAACTTTATGAAAGCAATAAAAACCTCCATGGTAAAAAGTTTATACATGTAGATTTTACGATTCGAGAAAACAATTTAGCCTTCGTCGAAAATATCATCATTAAGGGCAATAAAAAGACGCTTGATCGGGTTATTCGAAGAGAGTTACTTTTTAAACCGGGGGATTTATTCAATTCAACACTAGTAAATAGATCTCGTGAACGAATATTTAACCTCGGTTATTTTAAAGAAGTAAACTTCAATATGCGACCAGGTTCCGACGAGACGAAAATGAACCTGATCATAGAACTTGTGGAACAGCCTACGGGCACTGTTTCCATGGGCGGGGGATATGGAACAATCACAGGATTTTCGATTTTTACACAATTAGGTGAAAACAACCTTAATGGTAGTGGCCAACAGATTAATGGAAGAATTGAATTTGGTCCGATACGTAGATTTCTTCAATTATCTTGGACCGAACCATGGTTTAATGATAAACCTTGGTCCTTGACGCTTTCTGCCTTTTATTCTTCTCGAACCTTATTCGTTGGTGCGACTTCCATTACTGAAAATAATAACCAAGGGATTAAAGAAGCTGCCTCCTATGAGAGAGCTGGGGTAGGTGTTAGTGCTGGTATTGGTCATAGATTTTTAATCAACTGGACACATTTTCATCGTTATTCCCCTTCCTTTTTTGCTTCAACTAGGCCATCCTCTCTTGTTTCTGACCAAGTTCTTGCAGAAGTAAATCGGGGATGGCAATTCCGTTCGCAAATGACAAACGGTATTGCGTATGATAACAGAGATAATGTTTTTAATTCCACACAAGGGTTTAATTTAATTTTTTCAGTGGATAATGTTGGGCAATATTTGGGCGGAGAAAGTCATTTTGATCAGTTTAGTCCTATACTTGAATACTATCAAAATTGGTTTGATTATACATTTTTTGGTTTGATTCGTAAAAATGCTCTTCGCAGATGGAGAGTCGTACAACAATTTCGTACTTCATCTGTGTTTACCTTTGAAAGGGCTCCTAAATACCGAAATCAAGACAAAGAGAAAATTCCTTATATTCAAGTTCAGGATCGACTGTTTTTAGGTGGCTATGAATCTCTCCGCGGTTGGTTTTTTGATGATAAGTATTATCCTGACGAATGGAAAAATGGAGCTGCTTCCAGAATCCTATTTACTTCTGAATTGAGATTCCCAATCGAACCCTCTTTACTTTGGTTTGTTATTTTCTTTGATGCGGGAGCCATGTATGAAGAAGTTAATAAAGCCATTGGTGAAAGAAAAGAGAGCTTTAAAAACTATGATAGTATCGTAACGAACCAACGTTATTCAGATCCAAGTGGCGCTTACATTTTTGAGAATTTTAATAGCAATGGTCAAAAAATTCCAATATCTCCTTATGAGTTGAATGATCCTGATCGGCTCGTTTTATCTGGTCGAAATATTTCCTTACAGAACTTTAAATACTCATGGGGGTTTGGACTCAGAATTCAAATTCCTGTTCTTCCGCTCAGGATTTACTTTGCACAAAAGATTCGTTATACGGGAGACTCGGAACATCCATTCTCTGTCTATCCAGATACAAATGCCTTTCAGTTTGTGTTTGGTATCGGAGATTTGCGTTTTTAATGACTGCCGACGGGCTAAACTCAGAACAAAATCTTGCAGTCACAACCGTAGATGGACCAGTATTGATTCTTGCTGGAGCTGGTTCTGGTAAAACGCGTGTTATTACATATCGTATCGCACGATTAATCAACGAGTATGACATTTTTCCAAATCGCATCTTGGCGGTTACTTTTACAAACAAAGCCGCTCAAGAAATGCGAGAGAGATGTACACAAATTCTTGGAAAATCAAAGGGTGATCCATTCATAAAAACATTTCATTCTCTCTGTCTTTATATTTTACGAAGAGATGGAAAACATTTAGGACTTGGAAATAATTTTACCGTTTATGATAGCGATATGCAAGAATCCCTCATTAAAGAGCTGTTGAAGAAGAATGATCTAGATACGAAGGAATTTAGACCAGGACAATTGGCAAATTTGTTCTCCAAAGCAAAAGATTCATTTCAAACAGCTGAAGACTTTTCAAAACAAGCCGCGGATGATCATTATGGAAAAACAGTCGCAAAAATATTTTTAGCATACGAAAAGGAAAAATTCCAAAGGAATGCCTTAGATTTTGGAGATTTAATTTTATCCTGTGTCATTCTGTTTCGCGATTTTCCGATGATTCTTGAGAAATACCAAGCATATTGGCAATACATTATGGTGGATGAGTATCAGGATACAAATAAAATCCAGTACCATCTTGTAAAGGCATTGGCGAGCAAACATAAAAACATTTGTGTCGTCGGAGATGATGACCAGTCAATTTATTCCTGGCGTGGTGCTGATATTTCTAATATTTTAAATTTCAACAAGGATTATCCGGATTCCCTTGTTGTAAAATTAGAAGAAAATTACCGATCTACAAAAACAATTATTGATACTGCTGCGAAGATTATTTCGCATAACTCGAAACGGACGGAAAAAACTCTTTTTACAAATAATCCGGAAGGGGAGAAGATTCGACTCACGACGTATCAGAACGAAACGGAAGAAGCGAACGGGATATTGCAAAAAATCATTAAATTAAAAAATGCCAAAAATCGTTACGCAGACAATGCCATCTTTTACAGAACGAATAGCCAATCGCGATATTTTGAAGAAGCCTTTCGTAAAAAAGGAATCCCGTATAAAATTTTTGGTGGCTTTAGATTCTTTGATCGAAAAGAGGTTAAAGATCTCATTGCCTACTTATCGGTCATAGTGAATCCCGTGGATTCTACTTCCCTGCTAAGAATCATCAATTCTCCACCGAGAGGACTGGGTGAGACAACTATCACTCGTCTTGCCAATTTTTCCATCGAACAGGGAATCTCTTTACTTGAATGTTTGGGAAAACAAATCCCTGAAATCAAAAAAGGAACTGCAAAGAAACTAGCAGACCTACATCGAATGTTTGAAAATTTTATTGGAGAACATGAAAAAAAACGATCACCTTCAGAATTAACATATGAAGTTTTAGAAAGATCAGGATATCGCGAGTTTTTGGAAAACGAGGGGACAGAAGAATCCTTCTCTCGATTAGAAAATTTAAATGAATTTGTAAATGCGCTGAAAGAGTATGAAGAGACAAGTCAGGATCCCTCTCTCGAAGAATACCTCGGAAATATTTCACTCATCACGAGTGAGGAAGATTCCAAAGAATTAGCAGACTATGTGATCCTTATGACGGTGCATAATGCGAAAGGATTAGAGTTCAAAAATGTTTTTATGGCAGGCATGGAAGAGGGAACATTTCCACACTTTCTAGCCAGTGATACCAAAGAGGGGCTTGAGGAAGAGAGAAGGCTTTGTTATGTGGCAGTTACACGTGCAAGGGAAAAATTGGATATCAGCCTGTCTCGCTATACTCGTAAATTTGGAGAAGTAGAGGCTCGCATTTCTTCTCGATTTTTGGAAGAGATACCAAGAGAAAATTTGATCGGGGATTTTATAGAATCCGCATACGGGGTGCGTAGGCCTGACAAATCTCCTCAGGCAAAGGATGCCTATCCGAAAGCACATAAGGAAGAATCGGTTTCTGGAAAGAAGGGGAATCAAGATTTTGCCGTTGGAAAGAGGGTTAGGCATAAGGTTTACGGAGAAGGCAAAATCATCTCCATGAGTGGTACTGGGGATAATACGAAAGTTGAGGTCCGTTTCGGAGCCCATATTGAGAAAAAATTTTTATTGGCGTACACACCACTCGACATAATCTCTTAACGATAACGGGGTTTTATGAAACGATTCATCACATTTGCTTTTTCCTTGTTCTTCAGTATGCCATTCCTCCATGCACAAAGTAGTACGAGTTTGGCAGAAGAATTTGCCAAGCTAAATGAATATCTAAAAAATCCAAAACAAACAGCAGAAGAAAAAAAGAAAATTTTGGAAACGAACGTGATGAATTCGGTTCGAAATACGCTTGCCCACAAATTTGCAAATCCACGGAAAGAATTAAAGGAGATTAAGATTCAGGATATGCAAACGGAGCGTCCGGAGGGAACGAACAATCTTTTCGTAAAATATAAAAATTATTATATTTCTTATTCATTTGTAGCCGACCCAGAAAAATACCTCACATCCCCTGTCGAAGAATCTGTTTTGGAAAAACCAGCGGGTGCAGATCTGAGTGCCGCACATACAGATGAAAAACAGACATCTCTTAGTAAGTAATTTTCCATATTAGCTGATAGATGGTAAATGAAGATTTTGAACGTGTTTGGAGTTGGATATTAGAGATCGGAGATGAGATACTCGGGATCTATAAATCGGATTTCCTGGTTACGGATAAGGGAGGTAATGATCCAGTTACGGAAGCCGACCTCCGAGCCAGTGAATTCTTAAACCAAAAAATTGAAGCTCACTTCCCGAGCCACGGCTTTCTTTCCGAGGAAAAAAAAGATGATAACCTTCGTTTAGAAAAAGAGTGGGTTTGGATTCTCGATCCCATCGATGGTACGAGGGAATTTGTAAAGAAGAATGATCAATTTGCTCTTAGCCTGGGACTCAGTAGGTCAGGCGTGCCTATTTGGGGCATTGTATTCAATCCAGCTACTGGAGAATTTTTTTCGAAGAGTCAATTTACATTTAATGTGAAATTATCTCCGCCATTTGCTTCGGACAAGAATAGGGAGCTTCTCTTACAGGGTTCCAAAATACCCTCCGAAATATCTAACCAATCTTATAGTAGAGAAGATAAGCCAGTTCTAATCGTGTCTGCTTCCGAGAAGAAAGAAGGATTATTTGATGCTCCCTTCTGGAATGAAAATTTCAAAATCCAAGCCATGGGCAGCATTGCTTATAAATTAGGTCTTCTCTCTGCAGGACATTTTGATCTGATCGTTTCTTTAAAACCCAAAAGCGAATGGGATATTTGTGGTGGCATCGCACTGCTTGACGAGAATCAATTCAAAGCATATCCACTCGCCCAAGAAACGAACTATGCTTTTAACCAAAAAGATACCAAAAGTTACGGACTCGTAGCGGGTAAAACAAATGCCGTATCTTTTCTCGAGAATATCATTTCACGTGAAGATTTATCAAAGCAGGTAAAGAATTCATGGTAGAAGAGTTTAAAGTTGGGTTAGATGCGCGACCGCTTTCGACTCGTATGTCTGGTGTGGGTAGATTGATAGGCGAGACGATTAAAGCCTTCCCAAATGCGGAGAAATACCATTTTTATTTATTTTCGCATCTACCGATTCATTCTGATCATAAAGAGATTCTAACGTTAACAAATGTCACGGTAGTTCCAAATGGTAATGTCTTTCGTTGGAAGGGCGGTTTATATTATAACCTTTTTTTACCTCTGTATTTAAGATTTAAGAAATTGGATCTTTTTTGGGGTTCCCAGCAGGTTTTACCTCCACTGTTACCTGGAAAACTAAAGGCTGTGTTGACGTATTGTGATCTGGTCCTGTATTTATACCCCGAAACCATGAGACCAATTGCGAGATGGCAGCAGAGACTTTTTCAAAAGTATTCCGTAAAGCGATCTTCTTATATCTTATCGATCTCAAAACAAACGAGTGATGATATGTGTAAGTTTTTCGGCTATGAAAAGGCGAATGCAGGTGTTGCCTATCCTGGAGTGAATCATTCCGAAATTTCGAAATTATTATCGAAACAAATGTCAAAGCGATTTTCTGATTTAGGCGATGGATATCTTCTGTCAGTTTCTACTTTAGAACCAAGAAAGAACTATCCATTCCTACTCGAAGTCTTCAGAGAATATCGTAAAATGAACCCAAAAGATCATAGAGAGTGGGTGATCATTGGAAAGATTGGTTGGGAGAGTCGGGAATTCATTGAAGAAATCCGAACCGAACAATCGTTGTTTGGTGACCTTCATATCTTAGACTCGGTCGGAGATTCAGATCTGCAACATCTCTATCGAAATGCGGGTCTTTTTTTATTCGCCTCGCATTATGAGGGTTTTGGTATCCCGATGCTCGAAGCGTTATATCATAAAAAATATTGTATGGTTTCTGATATTCCCACATTCAGGGAAATCGGAGGAGATGGTGTCACCTACCTTCCCTATAAAACCAAGGAGGATGCCAAAGAATGGGCATCGGAGATTTTTAAATTTTGTAAACACCCGATTGCTCCCACATCGGACATATCTAAATTTACCTGGGAAAATGCCGCTAAAGTCACGGAAGGCATTTTTTCTAAGATCCTCCAAGAAAAGCATTAGTCAGAGAAAGATGTCAAATATCCGCAACATTGGATTTACCTTTTCCACTAACCCAGAGTAAAGAATCACAGAACTTCCTGTGTTCGAATTTACTTGCAGATGAAATTTATATTTTGTCATCGCTTGCACTTCTGCATTCCATTCATTCGTAAGATCTAAAAGACAGATCTTGTCAGCTTTGATCTCCTGGGTCTCTGCCCATCGAATATTTTCCGTTTTGCCATCTCTTTTGAATTTAGCAGAAAGAAGATTTTTTGACATTTTCCACTTAACGAAAGTTTGTATGTTTCTTTCATAGGGCTCGGTTTTTGAGATGATCATGGACAAACCATAACCTTCCCATAATCCGTCTGAATATTTTTTCCATTCTGTTTCGTTAGAGAAGTAGTTGTATTGTATAAGATTCAGGGGATCCTTTCCTCATGAGACTTTTTCTTGTTTTCATTTATCTATTTGTGATTTCATTTACCCTCTCTTTTTGTGACTCCAAAGTAAATCCAAAAACCAATCTGATCTCTTTACCCATGAAGACAATTGATGGTAATACAGTGCGACTCACCGACTTCAAAAATAAAGTCGTTGTTTTAGATTTTTGGGCGACTTGGTGTGAGCCATGTGTGAAGGCCGTGCCTGTCCTAAATCAGTGGAAGGCATCTCTTTCCGCCGATGAATTTGTTTTTCTCGGTATCAATACGGATGAGGGAACCGAACTCGCAAAAATAAAGGAAGATCTCAAGATCTTAAAAATGAATTACCCGACAATTCTCGACCCTGATTGGAAGTTGTCAGAAAATTATGATGTCGATGGAATTCCAACCTTACTCGTTTTTAACAGAAAAGGGGAGCTAGTTTACCGGCAGTCTGGACTGATTGCGTCGGATCTTCCAGGTCTTCTCTTACGCTCCAAGGTTTGGATGCTGTGTGATGATTGTGCAATGCAAAAATAAACGAGTGTTAAATAGAGATTCTATTTCAAAATCAATTCTGAAAATGTCTTGACCTGCTAAGAACTTTCTTGTCATCTAAACTTACCATTTTACGCTTGTGATCCATAAAGGAGTCCAAAATGCCATCGAATTTGCCCGAACTCTTCCAGCAGAGTGCTGAAAAATTTGGGAATCGCCCAGCCTTTGTCAGCAAAGACGAATCCAAAAGTTTTAAACCAACAACCTTCAAAGAATTATATGAGCACGGTCTAAATCTTGCTGAAGCGCTCGTAGACTTAGGTGTGCAAGCCAGAGAGAATGTTGCACTTCTTGCAGATAACCGTTTAGAGTGGATCATTGCCGATTATGGAATTCTCATTGCTGGTGCCTGTGATGTACCTCGTGGCACGGATATTACCGATTCAGAAATCGTTTACATTCTCAATCACTGTGAAGCGAAAGTCATCTTTGTAGAAAACGACAAGATGCTGGAAAAGTTTCAAAAAAACAGATCCCAATTCGAACATGCAAAAACCATCATTGTAATGGATAAAAAATCCACAGCGACAGGAGTTTTGAAATTGCATGACCTTTTAGAAAAGGGTAAAGACCTTCGTGCTAAGGGTGGCAGAAAGGCAGAAGAGAGAACAAAAGGGATTAAACCAGATGATCTCTTTACCATTATTTACACTTCAGGTACTACAGGGATGCCGAAGGGTGTGATGCTTATGCACTCGAATATGCTCCACCAAACTACCGAAATTCTAAAAATGATCGTCATCAAACAAGAAGAGCGCATGTTATCCATCCTTCCTGTTTGGCACGTCTTTGAGAGAGTGTTTGAATACCTTGCGATCGCAGCCGGATGTTCTACGTATTATACAAATGTAAGAGATCTACGAGATGATATGAAAAAGGCAAAGCCAACTTTTATGGCTTCTGCTCCTCGACTCTGGGAAAGTATCTATACTGGAATTTATACAAGAATTAGTGATCCTAGACAAACGCCCGCAATACGAAGAGGGCTTTTCCGATTGGCTTATTTTTTCTCTAAACATTTTCATGCTGCACTCAGATTTCTTAAGGGAAATGAAGTTGATTATACTGGAAGAAATCCATTTGTATCCCTCTTTCGAGGAATCCTTAGCCTAATAGTGCTTATCTTAACGGCACCTTTTAATGCACTACTCGACATCCTTGTTCTTTCGAAAATTCGAGAGGCAACCGGTGGCGAGTTGAAAGCATCGGTTTCTGGTGGTGGTGCCTTACAAAAGCATGTAGATTCTTTTTTCAATGATATTGGGATCAACGTACTCGAAGGTTATGGAATGACCGAAACATCACCTGTTATCTCGGTTCGAACATTCAAGCAACTGATCCAAGGATCGGTTGGATCTATTGCCCCAATGTCGGAAGTTCAAATCCGCGATGACCATGGCAAGGTTCTTACACATATGGATGCGAACCAAAAACTCATCGAGGGAAAATTGGGCCAAAGAGGGGTAATCCATGTGCGAGGACCGCAGGTGATGAAGGGTTATTATAAAAATCCAGAAACAACTGCTAAAGTGATCAAAGACAATTGGATGGATACTGGTGATATCGGTATGTTCAATTTCAAAAAGACACTTACGATCACAGGGAGAGCCAAGGATACAGTGGTGTTACTTGGTGGTGAGAACGTTGAGCCAGTTCCGATTGAAAATAAGCTTTCTGAGTCTCCTTATATCTTTCAGGTGATGGTTGTGGGACAGGACCAAAAAAATCTGGGAGCCATTATTGTCCCAAATTTTGAAACTTTGGGAGAATGGACAGCGGAGAATGGGATCACAGAAAAGGATCCAAACAAGTTGATTGAAAATCCAAAGGTGATTGATTTTTACAAGAAAGAGATCAAGGCATTAAACAATACAAAAACAGGTTTTAAATCGTTTGAACAAGTCACTCCCTTCTTTCTCATTACCAAACAGTTCGAAGTGGGCGACGAATTGACGAACTTACACAAGATGAAAAGACATTTGATTACCGAAAAATACAAAGCAAAGATCACGGCACTTTATGCCGGAGACCTTTAAAATCCAAATTTTCCGGGAAGAGAGCCGCCTTATGGGCGGTTTTTTTTTGCCCTGATACAGAGGATTTGCCGATGGATTGTATGTGAGTCCAACGGATGAGATCCAAAAATCGCTTGAAAGTTCCATCTTTCATCCCTACCAACACCAGGATTATTACGGATGGGACTCTTTATTCCTTTCCCCACTGAAATTTGGCGAAGTTTGGAATTTACTGAACGTTCCTTCCGTCTCACCGGGACTCCTAGCATTTTTGACTTTGCGTAGTTATTTGACCTCTTCGATGCATGGGCAAAAAATCGAGTTAACGGGACTTAGTCGCAATTGGAAAACCTACCTTGCAAGAAGCTCCTATCTACAAAAGAATACAAATCTTTTTACGCAAGATTTTATACCTGAAATTGTAAAAGCCGAGGATACTATTTCTGAAGGAAATGATATCCTCAAATCACAGGATTGGAAAAATAGTCTTCGATTAGAATTTTCAGAGAGAGGGAAAAAAACTTTGTTTTACGTAGCTTCCTCAAAAGTGGAAGGGGTGGCAGCTAAAAATCTTTCCGAAATGTTATCTCAATTTTTAGTAGAATCACAACGTAACGATCGATTGACGCGAGCCTATATTCGAAAGGAATCTTCCTCTTATCTTTACATTCAATCGGAAGAGCAAATCCATCCTCGTGTGTTTTTTAAAGATGATGCTACACAATTTCCTGAATTTTTATTGTTTATTGCAGAGCTTATCCCTATCAAGTAGTTCTACTCGCGAAGATTCATATCACGAAGTATATCTAACAATTTTTTACTTTTGTCTAAAAGATTGACGGTTTCTAATATTTCCTGTTTCAATACATATTCAAAATTCAGAATGCTTGCTATAAAATCGATCGGAAATAAATGATTCGCAATGTGATTGATTTTTAGGATGATCAACTCTTCAGCACCTTCTGCAAGTAAAATCCTTTTTGTCAAGAGCAGTAATTCGGCTAACGTATTTTTAAATTCTGAATTGCCTCTATTCGCTTTGTCCTGTTCGATTTTTCTAACATTCGAAATTCGGAAAGGCTCCATGGATTCGTAGTTTATGATTTCGGCTGTTCCCAGTCCCTCGAGTAATATATTGGATCTTCCATCCTCTAATCTCTCACACTGGATAACATGACCCCAGCCGAATATTCTTTCAATAGGCAAAGGCCCTGATCCCGACCAGTTTCTGGGATAGGGAACGATGCCCATTTCGTTTCCGTTTTCTAAACAATACGTAAGCATGGAACGATATCTGGGTTCAAAAATATGAAGGGGCAAAAAGGTACCTGGGAAAAGAAATACCTCAGGTAAAGGAAATAAGGGCAACGTGAAGGTTGACACCTATTAATAAAACAGTTTCATTGGAAACTTGTAAATCCAAAAAGGTATAAATGAATTTGAAAATTAATCGGTCTCGGTTACGAGAAGCATTTGCCAAATTACCATCTTTAAAAGTTTTAGTGATCGGAGATTTGATCTTAGATGAGTATTTATTTGGGAGCGTAGAGAGGATTTCTCCAGAAGCCCCCGTTCCTGTTGTCTGGGTGAGAAAAGAAAAACATGCACTCGGGGGTTCTGGAAACGTAATACAAAATTTGGCTTCCATCGGGGTAAACTCTATTGTTATGGGACGGGTGGGTAAAGACAATGCGTTTCAAACATTGAGACAACTGCTCGCCGAACAAAACGTAGCCGAAGAAGATTTTTCCTTACTTTCCTCCGATACACTACCAACAATTCTTAAGACTAGAATCATTGCATCGAATCAGCAAATCTGTCGAGTGGATCGTGAAGAAGTCCTCCCTTTGACATCGGCAGAGGAAAATCAAGTGATCGAAGGATTTAAATCCAAGATCAAACAATGTTCTGCGATCATCATTTCTGATTACGATAAAGGGTATTTGACAGAGCGTGTCATACTCGAGTGCATTGATCTCGCTAGAAAGCATGATGTCATCGTGACTGTCGATCCGCAAGTTAGCCATTTCTTTCAATACAAGAATATAGATATAATGACGCCAAATCATCACGAGGCCGGAAAGGCATTGGGTAGAAAATTGGTAACAGAAAAAGATATTGAGGATGCTTGTCTGGAAATCTGTGAAATAATAAGACCACGGGCAATGATGATCACAAGAGGCGAAAAGGGTATGTCGATTTATGAGACCAAACTTAGAAAATTCTATCATATCCCGACGGTGGCAAAAGAAGTATTTGATGTAACGGGAGCAGGTGATACGGTCATTAGTATGTATACCGCATTTCTTGCCGCAGGTCTCAGCATATTAGAATCGAGTCTTGTTGCCAACGCAAGTGCTGGCGTTGTGGTCGGTAAATTGGGAACTGCAACGGTTACTCCGTCGGAAATTGAGCAGAACTTAGGTGTTCTGGGCATCTTGGAGGAATCTTAGATGAGTTTTTATTCTCGCTTGCTATCAAAGATCATCCAGACCGAGGAAGTTGAATCGTTCCGAAAGCAATTGCTAGGCAAGAAGGTTGTTTTTACCAACGGATGTTTTGATCTTCTACATCCGGGTCATGTTGAATACTTAGCAAGGGCACGGGATCTTGGAGATTTTTTATGGATTGGAGTTAATTCTGATGAATCGGTTTCACGATTAAAGGGCCCAGGTCGACCTATCAATAAGGCAGAGGACCGAGCAAAAGTTCTTGCGGGGCTTGCTTGTGTAGATGGAGTGACGACTTTTTCTGAGGACACGCCTTTACTCCTGCTTTCTAAAGTAAAACCCAACATCCATACCAAGGGTGGAGATTATACCAAAGAAACACTTCCGGAATATCCACTCATCCTTTCTATGGGCGGGGAAGTGGTCATTTTGCCCTTCTTGGAAGGAAAATCGACTACATCAATTTTGGAAAAAGCGAAAACATCCATCTAAACGGTATTGATTTTGGGGTAAACTCTCCCAATCTGTAAAAAACAATTCTTTTCGTAGGGGTTTCTTTTGTCCAAGACCAAGTATATATTCATTACAGGTGGAGTTTCCTCCTCACTCGGCAAGGGTGTGACCGTTGCCGCTCTCGGTTGTTTGCTCGAGGCCCGAGGTTATACAGTATCTCTTCAAAAGATGGATCCCTATATCAACATTGATCCAGGGACAATGAGCCCATACCAACATGGGGAAGTCTATGTCACCGAAGATGGTGCCGAGACCGATCTTGATTTAGGATACTATGAGAGATTTACTCATAGCAAACTTTCACGAAAAAATTCTGTCTCAACAGGTCAAATCTATCATGCCGTTATTGAAAGAGAGAGGAAGGGAGATTATTTAGGAAGAACCGTTCAAGTTGTACCCCATATTACAAATGAGATACGAAATCGCATTTATACTCTTTCTCGAGATAATGAGACAGATTTTGTCATAGTTGAAATTGGAGGAACAGTTGGCGATATTGAATCTGTTCCTTTTTTAGAAGCGATACGGCAAATGAGATATGAACACGGTGCGAGCCAAGTGTTATTTTTGCACTTAACACTTGTTCCGACAATTACTGCGGCCGGTGAAGCAAAAACAAAGCCAACACAACATTCGGTTAAGGAGTTGCTCGCCTTAGGAATCCAACCAGATATCCTGATCTGTAGAATCAACAAACCAATGACGAAAGAGATGAAGAGCAAAATATCTCTTTTTTGTAACGTAAAAGATCAAAATGTGATTTCGGCAGTTGATATCACCACTTCCATCTATGAGATTCCGATGATGTATAGAGAAGAAAAGCTCGATGAAGTCGTGTTGAACGCTCTTGGTATGGATCTAAGAAAATTGAGTTTCTCGCATTGGGAAAATTTAGTAAAACGAATTTTAAATACAAAGAAGAGTGTGAGAATTGCTCTTATAGGTAAATACATTTCACTTCAAGATGCATACCGTTCTGTTTATGAATCCTTAGCCCATGGTGGGATTGCAAACGATGTGGAAGTACAAATCGTAAAATTAAATCCAGAAGATATTGATTCAAAAAATGTTAAGGAATTACTAAAGGGTGTGCATGGGATCTTAGTGCCCGGTGGTTTTGGAGAGCGAGGAATTGAAGGTAAGATTGCTTCCATTCACTTTGCCCGAGTAAAGAATATTCCTTTTTTTGGAATTTGTCTTGGAATGCAATGTGCTGTCATTGAGTTCGCCAGAAATGTATTAGGTTATAAGGATGCAAATTCTACAGAGTTTCAGCCTCAATCTGGGCATCCTGTGATTTCGATGATTGAAGAGCAAATGGAAATTGAAAGAATGGGTGGTACCATGAGACTAGGTGCTTATCCTTGTATGGTCAAAAAAGGATCTCTTGCGTTCTCAGAGTATAAGACTGAAAAAATTTCGGAAAGACATCGCCACAGATTTGAATTTACTCTTCGTTATAAAGAGGAATATGAGAAAAAAGGCATGAATTTAACGGGATTTTCGCCTGATGAGAGTTTGGTGGAAATTGTTGAAGTACCGAATCATCCATGGTTTGTTGGTGTTCAATTCCATCCTGAATTTCAATCAAGACCAACAGAGCCGCATCCGTTATTTGCGGGTTTTATTAAGGCAGCAAGTAAATACGCAAAAAAAGTAGAGGATTAAGATGAGCGATTTAATAGAAGAGCGAGATTTTTTTGGTAAAAAAATTGGAGGTCGGCATCCTTTTTTTCTCATCTCTGGTCCTTGTGTAATGGAAAACAGAGAACTACTTGATCGAGTTTGTGGGGAAATGAAGGGCATTTGTGAGGATCTTGGAATCACCTACATTTTTAAGTCCTCCTTTGACAAGGCCAATCGATCTTCAATTAATTCTTACCGCGGACCTGGTATTGAAGAGGGCCGTAAACATTTAGAATTTATTAAAAATAAGTATAATATTCCCGTATTAACAGATGTTCATGAAACGATTCAAATCGATCCCTTAAAAGACGTAGTAGATATGTTCCAGATACCTGCTTTCCTCTCAAGGCAAACGGATTTAATTGCGAAGGCTGCAGAGACCGGAAAATGGGTCAATGTGAAGAAGGGACAATTTATGGCTCCAGATGACACCCGTCATATCAAAACGAAAATCCAAGAATCTGGTTCAGAAAAGTATATGGTTACAGAAAGAGGTGCCAGTTTTGGTTATGGCAATCTCGTTTTTGATCTCCGAGCCATTCCGATGATTCATAAGTATGATATACCTTTAGTCTATGACGGAACGCACTCAGCTCAGCTACCTGGTGCGGCAGGAAATATTACAGGTGGTGTTCGTGAATTTATACCACATATGATGCGGGGTGCTGTTTCTGTCGGTGTTGAAGGATTGTTTATGGAGGTTCATCCTGATCCTGAGAAAGCACTCTCCGATGCGACAACTCAATATCCATTGGCAAAAGCTCATCGGCTGCTGAAGGATTTACTTGAAATTGATCGGTTTGTAAAAACAAAAGTTTTAGGCATAGATTGATTTTTGAATCATCGTAAAATTGTATGAGACTTGTTCTTATTTTGATTCTTGTTTTTTTGAATTGTAAGGATAAGAAGTACCTTCGTATCGATGATGAAAAAGAATCAGGGTCTATGATTTCCATGAGGGACTTTTCAAGGCTATCCTATACTAAAGATGGAGTTTTAGAATGGAAACTTTTGGGAAAAGAATCTTATATTTACCCTACAGACAATCGTACGGTTGTTTATGGTTTTGAATTCTATCAGTATGATGGTGGAAAATATAAATCCTATCTAACTGGTAAACGGGGAGAGATCAATCATAGCACTAAATCCGTCCTTTTAGAAGGAGAGGTGAACCTAAAAACAGAAGATGGGAAAATACTGAAATCGGAAAATCTAAATTATAATTTAGACGAAAAAACATTATCAACGGATTCGGAAGTCGTCATCTATTCTGATGGTACTACGATACGTGGAAAAGGCTTAAGAGCCGATAAAGGCCTAAATAAATATACAGTTCTAAGACCAACGGCTATCACTGTTGGTGGCACAAGCCCGTTGAAAGAAAAATGAATTATCTGGTCTATTTCATTCTACTAGGTTTTTTAACTCCCGTTCTTGGCATCTCCTTGGAACCAGAACTCCTTCGCGGTTCCAATGATTTGATGAAATCATTCAATCTCATTCCCTCGGACTTAAAGAAAGATAAAAAGAAGGTAGATAAAACACCGGTAATCTGGGGTGGCAATACTCTGACTCAAGAAGAACGCTTGGTAAACGGTTTTCAAATGAAAGCATTTATCCTTGGTGGTGGGGCCTACATCACACACAAAAAAATTCAACTTACTGCAAGAGAAATCGAAGTGATTGGGGATGATGCCTTGATCGGAAATTTAAAAGGTCAAGTGATCGTTGAGGATAAAGAAAACGGAGCCACATTGATCGCAAGCAAAGGTGTCTACGATAAGATGGCAGGAACCGTGACTCTGGATCATAAACCCATGCTTTTGCATAAAAAAGATGGAAAGACGGTAAAGATCCATTGTGAGAGCATTGTCAGATATCTGGAAGAGGCACGAACCGTTTTAACAGGTAAGGTGATAGTTACCTCTCTTGATTTTCGAGTATTTGGAGAAGACGCAGTTTATTTGGAAAAAGAGGATCGTATTGATCTAACGAACGAGCCATTTCTATTTAGTGAAAATCGATTTCTGCAAGGCAAAACACTATCCTATTTTGTCAAACAAGGAAGCATCAAACTCGAAGGCGATTCAACAATTTATCAAGTTGGTTATGAATCGGAAAAAAAGAAACTAGATGAATCTAAAAAAAAGAAACCAAAGGAAACAGAAGTGATTTCTGAAGATAAATCTTCTTCAGAAAAAAACACGAAAGTTAGAATCCTTACGATTTTTAGTGGTGATACTTTGACTCATAAAAATAAATCGGGGAATACCGAATCCTCGACTGCCATGAATGGAAATGCCTTTATGTATAGATCAGATTCAGAATTCAAAGCAAGCGAGATAGAAAGCAAACAAAATAACAAACTCGTGATTTCTCGCGGGAACGTAACCTTTCTCGATAAAGTGAATTTTTACAGGATGGAAGGTGGATTTCTCGAGTATAGTAAAGAGAAAGGGTATTCCTATTTAACCGAAAATCCTCAAATTTTTTTCTTAGATGAAAAAACTTTAGAAGAAAAAGGGAATTTAGCGGCTGTTTATATTGAAAGATTTGATGAAAAAAAAGAAGCAGTGGCACGCGGAAATGTGCAGATACAAACACAGAGCTCTAAGGCGAGTGGTGAGTTTGCTACTTTTTACGAAGAGGAAGATAAACTTATACTCGAAGGAAATCCTACGTTAACAAGAGACAATACGAAGGTTTCAGCTGGAAAAATTATTATATATCCGAACGAAGACAAAGCAATTCTCTCTGACGGACTTAAGGTGATAGGAAATGACCAAAAAAATTAAAAAAGAGAATCCTGTTACCGTTAGCTTACCGACCAAAACTTTCAAGATGGACAATCTTGTAAAAATCTATAACAAACGAAAGGTTGTTGATGGTGTCAGTTTTTATATCAAAAAAGGTGAAATTGTTGGGTTATTAGGTCCAAATGGTGCCGGTAAAACTACGTCTTTCTATATGAGTGTCGGATTTGTGACACCGGATGAAGGAACGGTTTTTATAGACGATGAGGACCTGACGAAGGCGCCTATGCATATTCGTGCGCAAAGGGGTGTCGGGTATTTGGCACAGGAAGCTTCTATTTTTCGGAAACTGACGGTTGCAGAAAATTTAGAAGCTATCTTAGAAACCATGAATCTGCCAGGCGACGAGATCATTAGAAGAAGAGATGAGCTACTCATGGAACTGCAAATTATGAGAGTAGCTAACCAGAAAGGATATACCTTATCAGGTGGTGAACGTCGAAGGTGTGAAATTGCACGTGCCCTTGTAACGAACCCAGACTTTATCTTGTTGGATGAACCTTTTGCGGGAGTAGATCCAATCGCGGTGAAAGATATTCAAAATGTGATTCAAGCTTTAAAGACAAGGGGCTTAGGAATTTTAATTACCGATCATAACGTTCGTGAGACACTTAAGATTACAGACAGAGCCTACATCATGTATAGTGGCCGCATTTTGATTTCAGGTACCGCAGATGATTTGATCAACGATCCCGAGACCAGAAGAATCTATCTTGGGGAAGATTTTAAACTTTGATATGAAGCTAGGAAATACTCTATCACAAAGACAAACGCAGAAGTTGGTAATGACGCATGATTTACGTCAATCCATTGAACTCCTGTCTCTGTCCACCTTAGAGCTATCTGATAAAATACAAAATGAACTATTGGAAAATCCGATGCTTGACGAGGTCGGATTAGACGAAAAACAAAAGATGCCTGAGTTATTTTCCTTCGAAGAAGTCAAACGAATAGAGAAACTCAATCATGAAAAAAGTACAGATGTTAATTGGCAAGAATCGTATTCATTAGAAGGGCCAAAGAGTTACAATCAGGAGGCGAGCGATCGAAATCAGAAATATATTGAGTCTACAACGCGAGGTATATCTTTAGAAGAACATCTTCTATCCCAGCTTCGTTTGATCCGAATTTCTGCAAAAGAATATGAAATTGGCGAAGTATTGGTTTCTATGATTGATGACCAAGGTTTTATCAAACAAGATTTAAATGAACTTTCAATTGAAATGAAGTGTGCGAAAGCAAAGATTTTAAAAGTATTAAAGATTATCCAAGAACTCGACCCCATAGGGATCGGGGCGAAAGATATTCAAGAAACACTCCTCGTTCAGGCGCATATCTTATATCCCGAGAATGTTGTCTTACACAAGTTGATTAGGGAGTTCTTAAGTGATTTGGAAAAAGTAGAATATAAAAAAATAGCCCGGAATTTGGGAGTGGCAGAAGAAGATGTCTCTCAACTCGCTAGACTTATAAAGAAATTAGAACCATATCCAGCTACATTACACCAAGGAAAAAAAGTTGATTATGTTGTTCCTGATGTTGTCGTAAAACAAATTGGAAGTGAATTCAATATATTCATAAATGATGAGTGGCTGCCAAAACTTTCGATTCAAGAAGAATATAAAGAGCTATTGCACACAAAGCTTCCCGCTTCCGAGAAGGAATATTTTCAAACAAAATTTAGTTCTGCTCAATGGCTGATTCGATCGATACAACAAAGAAGACAGACACTACAAAGAGTTGTTAGTTCTATTATTGACTTTCAGGTAGATTTTTTTAGAGGTGGAATTACTAATATCCGACCTTTAACCTTAAAAGAAATCGCCGAAAAATTAAATCTTCATGAATCAACGATATCGAGGATAACAACGAATAAATACATTCAAACCACTTGGGGCATTTTTGAATTAAAGTGGTTTTTTTCATCTGGCGTGAAGTCTACCGAAGGAGGCAAAGAGAGTTCTAAAAAAATCCATGAGATTATCAGAAATCTGGTAAAAGAAGAAGATGAATTAAATCCTCTCTCGGACCAAGATATAGTAGATTTAATGGAGAAAAAAGGAATTGAAATTGCTCGAAGGACCGTTGCAAAATATAGGAAAGTGCTCAGGATTTTACCTTCTAACCAAAGAAAAAGAATCAGTTCACTAAAAGGGTAAACGAATGCCTGTTCCTGGAATTACGGTTGAGACCATCCTAAAAGACCACGAAGACCTAAAACTTGTTCTGGTTACAGGAGAAGAAGGCCTCACCAATCGTATCAACAATGCAGAAATTAATAGACCAGGTCTTTCCTTAACTGGATTTTTCGATTTTTTTGCGAATGATAGAATTCAAATATTTGGTAAAGGGGAATGGGCGTATCTAAATTCCTTGAAGATGGATGAGTTAACAGAGATTACTGATAAATTTTTTCAATTTCATCTAAACTGCATTATATATACTCATGGCAACCATCCCCAAAATCAGTTTGTAGAAATGGCCGCAAAAAAAGGAATCCCACTTTTTGTGACTCCTATCTCAACTCACAGATTTATTACTTTAATTTCACAAATTCTTGATCGAGCCCTTGCTCCGCGTACAATGAGGCATGGTGTTTTGATTGAGGTTTTTGGTATTGGAACTTTGCTTACGGGTAGATCGGGAGTCGGGAAGAGTGAAACTGCTTTGGAATTGATTGAACGTGGACATCGGTTAGTTGCAGATGACATGGTCGAGATCCGAAGGTTGAGTGAAAGTTATCTTATCGGTTCCTGTTCCGATTTGCTTAGGCATCATATGGAAATTCGAGGTTTGGGCATTTTGAATATTAAGGATCTTTTCGGAGTCGGTTCGGTTCGAGATCACAAGCTGATTGAATTGATTATTAACCTTAGAGAATGGGAAGAAGAAGGGGATTATGAACGCACAGGCATTGAGCAAGGCACGGAAGAGATATTAGGTGTTTCTGTACCTTTGATAGAAATACCCGTCAAACCAGGAAGAAATATTCCAATCATTGTGGAGACGGCGGCTATGAACCAAAGATTGAGAAAAATGGGCAAAAACAGTGCCAAAGAATTTTCGAATAAATTAACAAGTTATATTCAACAGAGTAAAATTGAAAAAAATACAATTAAAGATCAATGAAGATAGCACTGGACTTCATGCCCGGCCTGCATCTATGTTCGTAAAGGTGGCAGCTACTTTTCCATGTGATATCTTTGTAATAAAAGATGATATAGAAGTGAATGGTAAATCCATTATGGGCTTAATGATGTTAGCATTAGGTGCAGGAGTTGAATTTTTTGTGAAAGCCGATGGAAAAAAGGAAGACGAGGCACTCGAAACACTGGAGAGACTAGTTAAAAATAATTTCGATATCGATGTTAAAAAATAAATTTCATCTTCCTCGCGTTTCAGAAGAAACACGTTATTACTTGAGAGATGTATTTATTTTCTTAATGACGATTTCAGTTTCCGTAACCCTTGCAGAGTTGTTTATATTTCCTTCCGAAGAAGAAATTCCATTTCCTACTAAGTTTGAAACTTATCTTTTACTACTCATTCCATTTTTCATCATCTCTCTTATTTTAAGTTATGTTTATAGAAATAAAAGAAATCTAGAAACGGGAAAAATTAGAAGCTCCATCCGTTACCGACTCACTCTTGCTTTTCTTTTCGTAGCCTTATTGCCTTCGATTCCGATTTTTCTTTTGTCTTCGAATCTTACGGGAAAACTGATAGAAGGATTTTATCGCGTCGACATATCAAATGCATTAAAATCATCTCTTAGTCTGATTCAAGAATCTGAAAAACCTATCAAACAATCTTTACTTACAAAATCAGAAAGATTTATCGGTTCCTTAAAAATCAACCAGTATGACAACTATTCTATCTTTAAGAAGGCTGTGGAAGTGGGCTTACTGGAAAAGGATCTCTATTACCTTGCCTTCGTAGAAAATAACAAGGTAAAGTATGAATCGAAAGGATTATTCAAATATCTTGAAAACGTTGAGTTTCAGCCCATTGAAGAATCGATTTTTAAGGGAGCAGAATTTAGTCTATATCAGACTGATTCTGCTTACTATGTTTTAAAATATCCTTTGGATGATGTGATCACCATAATGATTGGCGCTCGTACTCATTTGGGTTTCGAGAAAGATGTTTTTAACATTGAGAGTGCCACTTCCACTTATGATACAGTAAGACTATGGAAGGAAAAGATTCCTTATAGCATTCGATTAACCATTGGTATTTTTTCTTTTTCCATGTTTCTTGTGGCGATCTTATTTTCTTTTATTTTTGCCCGCAAAATCTCGCGACCAATCATCAATCTTGCTAACGCGACCAAAAAAGTGTCCCTTGGTGAATCCGATGTTAAAATTGAAATGTCGGAAGATGGAGAGATGGGAATTTTGATTGAATCATTTAATCAGATGGTTTCTGACCTAAAGTCAAAATCAGAAGAACTCATGCATACCCAGAGGATCGCCGCATGGAAAGAAGTTGCGCAAAGAATGGCACACGAAATCAAAAATCCACTGACTCCCATTCAGCTCTCTGCTGAACGAATCCAAAGAAAATTTCAAAATCCGAAGACAGAAAACTTGGAAATTGTGATCAAGGACGCAACGGAAACTATCATTGGTCAGGTCAGGGTTCTGGAACACCTAGTGAAGGAATTTAGCGAATTTGCTAGAATGCCTGTAGCCGTACTGATCAATCAAAAGCTTAATCCGATTTTGGAAGAGGCAACCTTGCTTTTCAAGGAATCTACAGATATTGAATTTGAACTTAAGCTAACAGATCAGTTACCAGAGGTATTTGTCGATAAGCGGCTGTTTCTCGGCGTTATCAATAATCTATTAAAAAATGCTGTTGAAGCCATTCTCTCAGAAGAGAGCAATTCTGATGACGTAGATATTTGGAAAATGAGAAAAAAGAAGATTCGGATTTCGAGTAAATTACAGAGAAAGGCTCTAAGAAGATTTATCATTATCGATATCGAAGATACCGGGCCTGGATTGAAGCCAGAATTTAGAGAGAAAATATTTGAACCTTATTTTTCTACAAAGGAAAATCATGGTTCTGGGATTGGTCTTGCTGTGGTTCAAAAAACAATAATTGACCATCATGGGCATATTTCCGTGGAACCATCAAGGTTGGGTGGATGTAAATTTAAGATCGAACTTCCTTTGGGACAATCCTAGATGAAAAAACTGATATATATATTAGATGATGAGAAAGAGATTCGAAAATCTTTACGTGCTATTCTCGAAGATGAAAATTATGAGGTAGAAGATTTTAGCAACGGAAAATCCCTACTCAAAGCTTTGAGCAAGGATAGACCTGCCTTAATTCTACTGGATGTTTGGGTGGGAAAAGAGGACGGATTGGTAATCCTTGATGAATGTAAAAAAATCTATCCTACATTACCGTTAGTCATGATTAGTGGACATGCAACCATTGAATTGGCGGTGAACGCGACTAAAAAAGGTGCCATAGATTTTTTAGAAAAACCCCTTTCTATTTCTAAAGTAATTGAGACTATCGAATCGGCATTACAAAAAAGCATCGATAACTCTGAAGAAATACCTCCTTTTAAATTAGAATATGATGATATTCTTGGGGTATCACAAGGAATCAAAAAAGTAAAATTCTCTATATACCAAGCAGCACAAACGAATGCCCGAGTGTTTATTTATGGTGAGAATGGAACGGGAAAAGAGTTAGTAGCAAAGGCCATCTTCCAAAATTCAAAACGCAGAGAGTTCCCATATGTAGAAATTAACTGTGCTGCCATACCAGAAGATTTGATTGAATCGGAATTGTTTGGATATGAAAAAGGAGCCTTTACTGGTGCAGCTGAACGTAAAATAGGTAAATTTGAACAAGCTCACGCAGGAACACTATTCTTGGATGAAATTTGTGATATGTCTTTGTCTACGCAGGCAAAGGTATTGAGGGTATTGCAAGAACAAAGGTTCGAACGTATTGGCGGAAATGAATCGATTACTGTGGATGTTCGTGTCATTGCGGCGACCAATATCAGCGTCGAGGATGCGATTAAAGAAGGCAAGTTTAGGGAAGATTTGTATTACCGATTGAATGTCATTCCTATAGAATTACCTCCATTACGTGAGAGAAAGCAAGACATTCCTATTCTTGTAGAACATTACTTAAAAAAATCTATACTCGATAATGAACTTACTACGAAGACAATTGAAAGGGATGCCTTAGATCTTTTAACAAGTCACTTCTGGCCTGGAAATATTAGAGAATTACGAAATATTTTGGAAAGGCTTTCGATTCTTGTTCATGGAGACGTGATCCGCGGAAAGGATGTTAAAGATACACTTCAGGGTTTCAAGAAAGCGAATGAAATGGCAGAAAGGGGGGACCTCAAGCATGCAAAGGATGAATTTGAAAGACAGTATATCATAAAAACCTTACAAAACTTCGATGGCAATGTAAGTCGAGCTTCCAAAGCTCTTGGGATCGAACGTACCCATCTCTATCGCAAACTAAAATCATTAAATATCCAAGTGGATCAAGTGAACGAAGGTTAGTTATGGACAAGAAAAAAATATTCGAGTCTCTCGTGGACATTTTCGATGATGCGCAATATTTTATTAAGAAAAATTCTCTTCCGATTTTTCACTTAAGATCTGAAGCGGATCCGCATGATATTGCATTTAGCTGGAAAGCACTGACAAAAAAAACTAAGGAACAAAAACAGAAAGAAACACAGGAAAAACAAAGGACAAATAGGGAACTTGCAAACTTTCCATGTAGTTTATGTTCAAATAAGACCACAGGAATAAAAAATTATTTTTACCCAGGTCGATTTCCTATCCTTGTTTTACACTATTCAGGAGCAAGTTCTAGTAAGGAAAAGCCTTTTGTAAAAAAAAATCCGAAACAAGTATTTAAGGAAGAACTGACCGGGAAGGTATGGAATGATTTAATTAAGAGTGTATATCATTTTTCTTCAGAAGAGTTATTCTACCAGGAATATCCAGCGTGTAACTTCAGTGCTGTTTCCGTAAAAGATGAAGATTGGAAAGTTCGGACCGAAAATTGTAAATCATTCGTTGAAGATAACGTGAGGGAGTTTGATTTGAAAGGAATCATATTATTAGGTTCTTCAGCAAAGCACGTGTTTGGAGCTGAGTTAGCGAAACAAATGGTTGGAAAACTTACAACTTGGCAATTCAGTGGAAAAGAAATACCTGTTATGACATTAAGATCTCCAGAGGCCCTCGTATTTTTAGATGAAAAAAGTAAACAAAAATCGGAAGAGAAAAGCTTATTTCATTATGCGGAGGAAAAAAATGCTTTGGAACTAGCTTATAAGGAGCAACTGTCTATTCTTTTAAATGAAGTGAAACGCTAAAACTATGATCTTGTATGCAGAGGTTGCTTTGAATGTCAGTTGGACGCAAAATTCATTAACTTACCAATATCCTGAAAAAATTGCAGAAATTTCCCCAGGCATTAGAGTCTTAGTCGAATTAAATGGGAAAGAAATTGAGGGTGTCGTTCTAAGCAGTCATCATAATGAACCGAACTATGAAACGCGAAGGATTATCAAAATCATTGATCGCGACCCAGTCATAACCAGCGAACAAATTGAACTCGGACTTTGGATGTCTGAGATGTATCTCTCCTCATTAGGGGAAGCATTGTTTAAAATGGTTCCTAAAGGTAAAAGAAAAAAAAGTTCCCATATGATTCCTTATCAGATAAATAAAGAGCTTTTATTTGCGTTAAATGAGGAGCAGGAGTTTGTAAAGAAAAACATTCTAACTTCAACCGTCGACGAAAAGGTACATCTACTCTTTGGAATTACGGGCAGTGGAAAAACGGAAGTCTATCTGCATTTGATGAAGGAGATACTTGAAACGACTACTGGTCAGGTTCTGTTATTGGTACCAGAAATCAGCTTAACCTATCCGACAGTAAAACGAATCGAAGCCATTTTCCCAAATCAGATTGCGATCCTACATTCTTATTTACGTACTAAAGAAAAGTTTCAGAACTATTCAGATGTTTTATTAAATAAAAAACGAATCGTAATCGGTACACGCTCCGCTGTATTTGCTCCCTTTTCCGATCTAAAGTTAGTCATCATAGATGAAGAGCATGATACTTCTTATAAAGAGAATGCAAACCCTAGGTATCATGCGAGGCAAATTGCCCACCAAAGAATTTCACAAACAAATGGCAAACTCGTTCTCGGTAGTGCCACTCCATCCATTGAAATTTACCACCAAGCAATGCTCGGGAAAATTGGGTTTCATCGCCTCACTAAACGTGCCAATCTAGATGCGACACTTGCAAAAATAGAAGTAAATCAAACGGTTGATGATAAAAAATTAGTTTCAGGTGATCTGCAATTCCGAATCCAGGATCGTTTAAAAAAACAGGAACAAACACTCATTCTATTGAATCGACGCGGCTACAGTCCCTTTATCTTTTCAAAGAATACAAAAGAGTATATCCTCTGCCCGAAATGCTCCTCAACATTATGTTATCATAAGGATGGAAATGCTCGATGTCATCTTTGCGGATTTAAAGAATCGATGCAACAAATCAGTCACAGGGAAAATGGTGAGATTGAGCTTGTAGGTTCGGGGACACAGAAATTAGAAGAAAATTTACTATCTCTTTTCCCGAAGGCACGTGTAGAACGTCTCGACCAGGATTCGACTCGAAATAAGGAAATCATTGAAGAGGTGTTAGAAAGGCTCGAAACGGGTCAGTTGGATATTTTGACTGGCACCCAAATGGTGGCGAAAGGTTTGGACTATCCGAATGTTACCCTTGTCGGAATCATTAATGCCAATCATGGACTTGGAGTGCCCGATTTTCGAAGTTCAGAACGTACTTTTTCTCTGATCTCTCAAGTTGCAGGCAGGGCTGGGCGCGGAAAAATCCCTGGTGAAGTTTATATCCAATCAAGTGATCCTACGCATCCAGTGATTCAACTGGCACTCAAACAAGATTTTCATGAATTTTATAAATGGGAAATTGAGTTCCGGAGATCACTTCGTTATCCGCCTTTTTCTCGATTGGCAAGACTTGTATTTCGCTCTCACGATGATGATCTTTGTGCCAAGGTAAGCATTGAATACAGGGAAAATTTATCTGCCCTCATAACAGATGAGATGTCCATCCAAATACTTGGGCCTTCTCCCTGTCCCTTTCAAAAAATAGATAATAATTATCGTTATCACATACTTCTCAAGGCTTCCAAAATCAGTACGCTTCGAGATATCTTAAAAACAATTAAGGAGAAAGTAAAAGTCAATTCACGTTGTTATGTGGAATATGATCTAGATCCAACGGAAATGGTTTGAAACAATCTTGCCAGATTCATGGGAAAAAAAATTCTAATACTATGTCCATCTCCATCGGATACTTTGGTTCTCCACATTTCTCCGCGAAAGTTCTGGAAGATATGCTTACTGCTGGGATCAAAGTTGATTTTGTAGTTACCAATATTGACAAACCGGTCGGCAGAAAAAAAGAACTTACAGGAACGCCTGTAAAACAGATCGCTCAAAAATATAATATTCCAGTTTTGCAATCGGAACGCCTCCGCCTGGATGCTGAGATACAAAATAAGATACTTTCCTTTCCATCGGATCTGCATGTCGTCTTTGCGTATGGTTCCATAATCCCTGAAAATGTTTTCACCGCTCCAAAATACGGAAGCATCAACCTCCACGGTAGCTTGCTGCCTAAGTTTCGTGGAGCCTCACCTGTACAATCCTTTCTTTTGAGTGGGGAAACAGAGACGGGCTTCACAATCCAATACTTGGCTCGCGAGGTTGATTCAGGAGACATCATATATTCAGAAAAATGGGAAAGCTCAATCCAAGATACGACCGAATCATTGTTAGCTGAAATAACGGAGAAAGGTAGCAAAAAAATCATTTCCCTTATCAAATCCATACCAGAAGTTTCTTTTTCGCGTATCCCCCAAAAGCACGAAGAGGCCACTCACTGCAGAAAGATCACATCCGAGAACCGTCCAATTGATTGGGTGGCAAGTGCATTTTCCATCCACAATCAAATCAGAGCGTTATTTCCAGACCCACTTGCTTATACAACCTTTCGTGAAAAGAGAATCATTCTCCTGAGAAGCTCTCTTGCGGAAGGAACCACGGGGAAGTCAGATAAGAAAGCTGGTAGCTTTTTCCTAGGGGAGAAAAAAAGGCTTTTCTGTGTTTGCGGAGACGGAAACCTGCTAGGTATAGAGCAGGTTCAGCCAGAGGGTAAAAAGCCAATGTCTGGATTTGATTTTTTTAATGGAGCTCGGGCCCAGCCTGAGGAAACTTTTTTGTGAAAGAAAAATTTCTAAAAATATTACCTTACAGCGGTTATGTTCTTTTCTTGAGTCTAGGATTGTTATTATTTTTTGTTGCAGCCTTTCTTGTCGTTGTTGTTCGAACAAAAGATGAGCAAAAACTCACCATGCCATCAGTAATTGGCAAGAACTACATTGAAGTTCATAATGAGCTCCAACGACTCCAGTTAAAGGTTCGTTTAGAAACCCTTCGCATCCCGGAAAAAACAGATGGTATCGTCCTTGCCCAGTCCATAGATCCTGGTAAGGAAGTTGAGGCAGGTTCCAAAATCTATTTAACTGTGAATATTGGTTTTGATCGAGTGACTATACCTGATTTAAAAGGGCAGGATTTGAAGCGAGCAAAAGCCATTTTGGAAAAAGTCCTTTCAGGAGAAGTTTACGTTCCATTAACGCTTGGCGGCGTCACATATGTTCCGTCAGTTGGCGATGAACCACCAGACACAGTCATCGATCAAATTCCTCTTCCTGGAAAAGAAACTCATTCGGGTGAAAAAATTTATCTTCTCGTTACGGAAGGAACATCTGAAAAAAAATCGAGTCTTCTCGAGGGAGATAAGAACATAGAAACGTATCTCACCGGCATTCCGACACCATTTGCTATCGATCATCTGCAGAGAAAAAAAATTCCTTACTCGATCACTGAAATCAAAAAAGCTGAGATCCGAGAAAATTCAGGATTAACAGAGTCTGTCAAAATGACGGGAACGGGTGCACAAATAGTTTCCTATTTGCATAAGGCAGAAGAAAAGCTTAATTATATTTATGAGTCGGTGACCTATACCATTGACGATGATGATAGTTATACGGCTATCCTATCTTATATAGATAAGGCTTCTGGCAATGAACTTAAGAAAGAAATCCTATCGTCTCAGTTGTTCAAAGAGGATGCGAAAATCAATTTGCTGTTTTTCCGCGGCGAGGATGTAACTCTCACTCTTGTCGGGACAAATACTGGGGAAGCAAAGTCTTGGAAATTTAAAGGGAAATATTAAGATCATGAAAATTTCAGCCTCCATTCTCGCAGCCAAATTAACCAATCTGACAAATGAGCTCCCAACCTACAAACAAGAGAGTATCGATTTCATTCATATGGATGTGATGGATGGAAATTTTGTTCCCCAAATTTCTTTTGGCGAAGCATTTACAAAGGAAGTGAAAGAGCTCACCAAGATTCCTTTGGATGTTCATCTCATGGTCTCAAAACCGGAAGATCATGTAAGCAAATACTTTCAGTTTCAGCCGTATTGCATTACCTTTCATATAGAGACGACTCACTTCGCAGTGAGGCTGGCAGAGGAAATTAGAAAGTCGGGGAGCAAAGTTGGTGTTTCTCTCAACCCACAAACTCCACCGGAAGCGATTTCGACCCTCCTACCGTATCTAGATTTGGTTTTGCTCATGACTGTTGATCCTGGATTTTACGGCCAAAGTTTCATTAAATCGGGATTTGAGAAGATTGAAAAGATTCGGAAAATGACAAAGGATTATGGTATCGAGCTTGAGGTGGATGGGGGAGTGAATGAATCAAATATCAAAGACCTGGCAGGCCTCGGTGTGGATTTATGTGTAGTGGGTTCGGGACTTTACAAGACCGGCGATCCGAATGCACAAGGTAAAAAATTAAAGGAACTCGCAAAAAGCTAGGAACTCGCTCTTGACAGAGAGGGTTAGTTTCTAAAAGTTGTTGCAGAAGAGGTATTTTTTCTTGGTTAAGTTAAGATTACAAAGAACTGGAACGAAAGCAGACCCGCACTATAGAATCGTTGCCGCAGACATCCGTGCACCACGTGATGGTCGTTTTATCGAGGCAGTAGGTCATTTTCACCCAAGTGCACACGTTGCCAGCCAAAAATCCATTTTCAATGAAGAGAAGACACTTTCTTGGTTAAAAAAAGGTGCGCAACCTACCGATACTGTGCTCGCCCTTCTTAAGAAAGATGGCATCTGGGCAAAACACAAAGGTTAATCCTTTCTCCACATGGAATCACTCGTTAAATACATTGTTCACTCCCTAGTGGATCAGCCTGACCAGGTTTCTGTGACACAGATACCTGGCGAAGAGGAATCAGTGATTGAGCTCAGAGTAGCTCAAAAAGATTTGGGAAAGGTCATCGGCAAAAATGGCAGGATTGCCAAGTCATTGCGAACCGTTCTCCAAGCAGCTGGCACCAAACAAGGCAAAAACTTCACTCTAGAAATTGTCGACTGAAAAACCATTGATCAAGGTGGGGTCCTTCGGCTCCACTCACGGCATCAAAGGAAACATCAAAATTCATACGACGGGAGATGCTCTTGCGAGCGTTTCTTTGCCACTCACGTGCGAAATTAAATTGCAAGATGGGAGTCTAAAAACAATTTCCATCCAGTCCATTACCCCGAATGGAAACACACTCCTTGCGAAAATTGCCGGCTTTGACACGCCAGAAAGTTTAGCTCCACTTCGTAACGCTGTCATCCTCCTTCCCAAAGACCTCCTTCCCGAAATACCAGAGGACGAAGTCTATGTGATTGATCTCATTGGACTGTATGCGGTTACAAAATTAGGGGGAGAGTCGCTTGGTTATCAAATCGCTCAGGTCATGGACAATCCTGCCCATCCTATCCTCTGTTTCCACCCGATAGAGGAGAACAGGGAGCCAAAGGAAATTTTAGTTCCTTTCTTACATCTTTATGTTGGCGATTGGGACAAAGGAAAAAAACAAATTGAAGTTAGATCATGGGAGCTTTGGTTTGAGGTTTAATTTCATCACATTATTTCCAGACAAGATCGAGTCTTATTTTTCGACGGGTATTCCTGGCAAAGCGAGAACCAACCAAGTCATAGAAGTCAACACCATCCAGCTCAGAGACTTTGCCGGAAACAAACACAATAAGGTGGATGACACCATCTATGGAGGTGGTCCAGGCATGCTCATCCAAGTTGGGCCTGTTTACCGCGCACTCGAGTCACTTGGCGATAAGAAGGGGCTTGTCATACTTCTCAGTCCCTCGGGTGAACTTTTTGACCAGCAGCTTGCCATGGAACTTGCCTGCGCGAGTGATTCGATTACCTTTATCTCTGGGTATTACGAGGGAGTGGACCACCGCGTCACAGAGCATTTAATTGACAGGGAAGTGGCCATTGGAAATTATGTAATTTCATCGGGTGATTTGGCCTCTCTTGTAGTTGCTGATTCGATTTCTAGACTTGTGCCGGGATTTCTTGGCAAAGAAGCAAGCCTAGCGGAAGAATCGCATAATGCGGAAGAAGAATTAGAATACCCGCAGTACACCAAACCTTTTGAATTTATGGGTTGGACTGTTCCGGAGATCTTAGTGAACGGTAATCACGAAGAAATTCGAAAATGGCGGCAGAAGAACCGCAAAACTAGAAATCATCCTTAGAGGAAGCCATGAATCAAATCTTAGAACAGGCACTTGCCAGCGAGCCAAAAAACGAGTTAAATTTTGAAATTGGTGATACTGTTAAGGTTCACTATAAAATTGTAGAATCTGGAAAAGAACGGATTCAGGTTTATGAAGGGATTGTCATTTCAATCGCAAATAAATCACACAGCAAGACTTTTACGGTAAGACGTATTTCCTACGATATCGGAGTGGAGAGAATTTTTCCATTACACAGCCCGAGAATTGCCAAAATTGAACTTGTTCGTAAAGGTAGCGTTAGACGAGCTAAACTTTTCTATCTTCGTGAGAAAAAAGGTAAGTCTGGACGGATCAAAGAAAGAAAGGGCGGTCAGGCGATTGTTGCTAAGGACAAAAAACGTCAGGATGAGGCGGCAAAAAAAGCGGCTTCGGCTCCAGCGGCAGAGGCCACACCGGCATAACGTATTCCTTCGAAAAAACTCCGAAAAGGCCTTACTTTCCGGAGTTTCTTTTACCTCCCCATTTAAAATCGATTTCAGTTGATGAAGCCGGGCGGGGATGCCTCGCGGGTCCCGTTGCGATCGGCGTTGTTCATTTCTCCGAAACCACTCTCCGAAGGATGGCAAATTCTGAAATTCTGATCGGAATTCGTGATTCGAAAATTTTAACTTTAGCTAAGCGAGAATTCTTTGCTGAGGAAGTGAAAAAACACGCTCTCTATTGGAAGGTCGTTTTCGTTTCACAGCGCTTTATCGACAAGTTCAACATCAATCAAGCAATCTTCTACGGAATCAATAGAGCCATTCCCGACAGCAATATCATAGAAAAACCTTTCCTCTTCATCGACGGAAATTACAAAGTAAAGTTCTCCAAACAAGTGGTAGGCTATTTTTCGCTTCCTAAAGGGGATGATCTAGTCCCGAGCATCTCCGCAGCATCCGTATTAGCTAAGACTTATAGAGACAGATACATGGAAAAAATGGATGCTAAGTATCCAGGCTATGGATTTTCAAAACACAAAGGTTATGGCACGGAGATGCACCGTAAACAGATCGAGAGTCTTGGAATTTCTCCCATCCACAGGTTGAGTTTTCTTAAATTTCTCCGAAAGGAAAAGGAAGAGACTCTATTTAGCGATGGTGAACCTATTTGAACCTTTCCTAATCTCCCTTCTAAGGAAACACCAAGTTTCTTTGGCAACTGCCAAAACGGAAGAGAGGCATGCTGATCAGGTGAGGATTCCCGATACTAAACTTTTCTCGAAAATAACCTCAGCCTCAAAGCAAGAAGGAACCGCGGATCTTCCGATCGGGAACGTAGGTGTAAAGGCATCCTTTTTCTCCCCATGGAAGACGGAACGTTGGCTTGAAATTCTAAAAGATACGAAATCTACGACCTCTGAGGACACCAAGCCTCACTGGAACTTCCTTTTTCCCGAAATTCCTTGGTCGAGTGAGCGAATCTACTGGCGTGATGAGAAGTCTAAATCTCAATTTTTCGGAACCCTCGGTAAAAATCAGGATACTTTCTGTCTCTGCTTGCTTTTTGATTCGCTACGCACCGGAAAGGTCTGGATTTATATAGAGCATTCGGTACGACCGGAGAGTTCATGCGCGATCATTTTCCAGACAGAAAAAGACTTTATGAAAAGAAAAATCGAACAAGACAAGTCTCTCCTCCAGAAGGAATTGAAAAACCTAGGTAATATCCGAATTTCTGTGGAAACGAATAACGATAATTTGGTGAAAATGACACAAATACAACGGGGGATACTGGTATGAAACAAAAAGCCGTCGCATTGAGTTACTCAGCGCTATCTGGTCAGAAAGCCCCGAAGGTAATTGCATCGGGACAAGGTCTTTTAGCAGAACAAATTTGTCTTGTGGCCCAAAGGCACGAGATTGAATTCATTGCTGATCCTCTTCTCGTCGACTCGCTTGTTAATGTTCCCGTCGGAGCAGAAATTCCGAGAGAACTCTATGATTCCGTAGCTGTCATCTTTCGTTACTTACTTTCGGCAGGGAAATAGAAAAACAATTGATTGCTGGTGTCTATGTAGTAGTATTTACATGCCGATGCGAAAAATTCCAGTTTATGATCTCCTACCGGGGACAAAGTTTACAAAATCAGTGTATCTAGATAAAGATACCGTACTTGTTGGTTCGAAACAGCCGATCACCCAACAAGACTTAGACCGACTCAAGCAGTTTGGTATTTCTTTCGTCTTAACTGACGGAGAAGTAATCACAGGCATTGAAGATGAAAAATCTGGTGGCGGTGCTGGCCCTGGCTTCTTTGATACAAATCTACCTTTGTTTCAAGATGACGAGTATTCTGCTCGCTGTAAATACATCTTAGAAAAAGCCAATAACAGCAAAGTAGAGTTCAGTGCTGTTTTTAAAGATGCCTTTGAATTGGTTCAAAAAACGTATCGATCCGCATCGGAAGGTCGTTATACAGAAATTCGCGAATTTCGTGAAGTGGCGGAACGAATTGCAGACCATGTAAAGGCAAATCCCCAACTACCCATCATCCTTCTATCGCATTCTCATTCAGGCTACTATCTTTATACTCACATTTGTTATTCGACATTCATGGCAGTTTTAATCGGAAGTTTTCTCGAGTTTTCAAGGCCAAAACTGATCGATTTAGCACTCGCATCCCTATTTGCCGATATCGGCATGGTAACAGTCCCAGAGGAAGTTTCTGAGAAAAAAGGTGCACTCACTGAATTAGATTTAAAAACCATCAAGAGACATCCCGTAACTGGATATCAAATTTTAACTCAGAAGCTGAAATTAAAAAATTCACTGGCTATCGTTTCTTTACAGCATCATGAAGCGTTAGATGGAAGTGGTTATCCTCAAAAAATTCTCGCCAACCAAATCGAAGAGATTACAAAAGTTTTTATGATCGCAGACCAATTCATTGCTATGATCATGCCCCGTCCCTATAGGCAGGCAATTTTACCATATGATGCCATGAAAATTATGATCAGTGAGAATGTTAGCAGATATGATTTGAAAATGGTCAGACTTTTTTTGAATAAGTTATCTATGTTTCCAATAGGCTCTGGTGTTGCACTGAGTGACCAACGAGTTGGAATCGTGATTGATTCCAATAGAGATAAGCCTCTCAGGCCGATTATTCGAATCACAAAGGATGCAGAAGGTAGAAGGATGAAGCTACTTGAGTTTGTCGATTTGATGCGTGATTTAAATATTTATATTCAAAAAGCGGTGCCATTCAGTCAGATTTATTGAAAAAACATGCCTCGGAAAAACATCGAATTAGGTAAGTTAGGTGAGTCATTAGCAGTCGATTATCTACAAAACCAAGGACATACGATCTTATTTCAGAACTATAGAAACCAGTTTGGAGAAATTGACATAATCAGTCTTTGCGATGATGTCTTATTTTGTATCGAAGTAAAATACAGAACACATACGATTCACTTTCACCCTCTAGAAGTCTTCAATGAGACAAAACAAAGGAGACTCAGGAAGCTTTATTATTATTTGATAAAGGAACATCCTCCTCTTTCACACCTAACAGTATCCTTTTCTCTGGCACATTTAAACGAAAAAAGGGAAGTATACTTTTATTCGCATCTCTTTTAAAATACTTCATCAAGGGATTTTTCTATGTGTCCGATGTCTTGTGTATCCCAAGAAGATGGGAACGCTCTCAAGGATGAGAGTGTATCGTTACAAGGAAGTAACTCATGAGACAAATCAGTGTTCTAGGAAATCTAGCCGAAACCGAAGAATTTGGCCCCGATCCAGTTCTTCTCCGAAAACGGGGAATGTCGGCTACCATTCAGAAGAAATTCACCAATTATAAAAAGAAGGTTGATGATCCTGCTTATATGGATTATGCAATTAATAAGATTGCTATGGAAATCTCGCATTTTATTTCCAAATAAGTTCAATTGAGATCTTCAAAAAAAAGCGAATTTTGTACGAATTCGTATGCTTCCAGTAAGTGTTGTTCTTTGACCGTAGAGGAAAGATTGAAATCCGCTATCGTCCTTGCTAGTTGCATGGTATTTTGTTTTTGCCTGTAAGAAAACCTCAATAGAGATTTTTCAAATCCCCCGTTCATTCTTTCTGCGGGTGAGGAGAAAACCTCCCGTTTCCTTTCCTCTACTAATCGCGCCATGCGAAAATCCATGGCTTCATTCAATTTCCTTCGGTAATCTTCCCTTACAACCTCAACAGTCCTAGATTCATTTTGGTTGAAGAGATGGATGTGAATGGAGATTCTATCTAAAAAAGGTCCACTGATTTTACGTAAATAATCTCTAATTTGTTTTTTGGAGCAGTGGCAGGTTTTTATACCTAAATAATTGCCGCAAGGGCAGGGGTTGAGTGCGGCGATCACTGTGCAATCCGCTGGTAAGGTTTCTCTCGTCAATACTCGAGCATGTTCAATCTTTCCTGCCTCCATCGGCTCGCGTAACGATTCGATGGCTTTTTCGCGAAACAAAGTCAATTCATCTAAAAAGAGGATCCCTCCATGGGCTAGCGAAACTTCACCAAGAGTCAGCGAACTTCCACCTCCAACAAGCGCTTGTTCCGTGGTGGTATGATGAGGCTGCCGAAAAGGCCTCGGCTTAACTTTACCATTCAAGCAGTAGCGGGCGCTCAGAGGAATTCCCTCATCTAAATTTAAGTCTGATGGCTGCCAGCTCGGTTGCATCTGAGAAACAAGTTGTGCCAGTTTGGTTTTTCCCGTACCAGGATTTCCTACCATAAGTGCATGATGTCTCCCTAAAAGGCTGTAACAGAGACCAGAAAAGGCGAGCATCTGGGATGGGTTCAAAATCTCTTTATCCCAAGTCGATTCTGGCTCTGTCTCTTCGAGAGGAGGAAAGGTGATGATTTCTGGCAACCAATCGATCTCTTTGATCTCCTCGAGCGAGGATAGATAGATATAGTTTGCCTCAGGCAGGTGTCTCTCCCGCAATTCACTGGGAATGAGAAAAATCGTCTCTCTCGTTTTGGGAGAAGCCCAGAGAAGCTCGAGTAGCTCCTCGGATGCGTGGATGCGACCGGAGAGACTCACTGACCCAAGGGCAAGGATTCGCTGGGGAAAGGGGTTTTGCCACTGTCCAGAGGCTTCTAAGATACCTAGTGTGATCGCCAAATCGAAAAAGGAAACTTTCTTAGGTTTATGATTCGGATAGAGATTCACAATGATGGTAGCAAAGGGAAAGATAAAGCCTGCGGATTCTATTGCCAGCCGAAGTCTATCTCTGGATTCCTTCGTATTCTGGGAAGCAAGGCCCAAAATTTGAAAGTTAGGGAGGCCTTTTCGGATTCCAATTTCCACGCGTATCAGTAAGATTTCTCTTCCAATTCGCGATACACTTAGGGTTTCTGATAAATTGGGAAACATAAGTTAGCTCCGATTTCTAAGAGGAAAAACTGCATCTTTTGGGACCAAAAAAAAAATAAGCTTTCCTTTTTTTTGAACTTATGTTCTCTTTTCATAGAATTCGTTTAGGTTGGTAGGTTGTTTCGCTTTTTCAGCATCGTTATAATTCTTGTTATGTGCAATTGCTCTCAAAGGCTCATTGAGAAAGGAAAATTGCGTGAATTCAATGAATATTATGATGAAAAAGTCTATGTTTTGAAGGATGATTTAAAGATTTCCGCACAGGAAATGATGAAGAAGGGAACTCTGGTTCGCATTTACATCGAATCTACTCCTTCCTTGCTGAAGTTAAAAGTATACCCCGCTTCTGAATCGCGAGAAAGTTCGACGGGAAAACTTGCATCCTACATTATAAACGATGATGTGAAAAAAAAGAAATATGAGCTCGAAGACATTGAAGTTTGGGTCGCGACCAAATTACAAGTTTCCGAACAAAAAAATAAAAAAACAAAGAAATAAGTTAGGTTTGGGATGTCTCGATTGTTTCGTTTTTCTGGAGTAGCGACTTTCTTGCTACGAAATTCAAGATATATGATTTCACGCTCCGATAATGGAAACGTGGGAAAGAAATGTTTCGTCATAGTCTCCGTATTCATTGGGCTCAGCTTTGATATTAGCGCCAATCCCTTCCTACGATTCAATGAAGAGATAGACAAGACGCTTGCGCCAAATCCGAGCTCTGTATTCAAGATTTTTGGAAACCAAGAATCCGAGATGCAAAAATTATTTTCCCAAGGGATCAATACACAAGTGGAAGAGGAAGATTCCCAAGTTGCTGCACTCGATCTTCCAAAATACTTAGATGTTTCCCCAGTTGTAAGCAATACCGTCGTTCATGAATCTGGAGTTGTTTTAAAGAAGTATCTTGTTCAAAAAAAAGACACTCTGACAAAGATCGCAAAGTCCTTCCTTGTCGATATGGCAAAAATTAAAAAACAAAATGCATTGACTTCAAGTTCCTTAAAATTAGGGCAAGTTCTCGAAATTCCCGTCCAAATTAAAAATGCATCTTCTTCTCGCGTGATACGAAAAAAATTATTTGTCCTACCAGTGCCACAAAGTCGAGTGACTTCTCGGTTTGGGCGCAGGGTTGATCCGTTCAATAAATACAATCGGGTTTACCATACCGGTCTTGACCTCGCTGCGAAAGTAGGAACACCAGTAGTATCTGCTGCAGATGGCGAAGTGATTTTCACAGGACGAAACGGTGGCTATGGGAATTCTGTCACCATCCAACACAAAAATGGATATAAAACAGTTTACGCCCATTGTTCACAGATTTTAGTAGAAGTAGGGGAAACGGTTAAGATGGGAAGAGTGATTGCTGCCGTAGGTCGTACGGGAACGGCGACAGGAGCTCATTTACATTTTGAAGTTTTTCTAAATGGAAAACTAATGAACCCAGAATCAGCCTTGAACATCACTGAAAAATTTATAACCAAACTTCCAAAATCGGAAATCGCAGGGATTTAGTTAGGGGATGTTCCTTTGAGGAACAAATCTTATGAATTCTATTTTAAATCGCATTCAGAGCAATAAGTTTGTCACCCTGACACCTGCTGTCATATTATTTTCATTTTCTTTAGCATATTTATCTCGACTCTTATTACTTTTGTTTTTTAGCACGGAATCTGGAACCACCATGTCCACTCAGCCAAAACCAAAACTAGCCAAACAAGAAGTCGTACTTGCGGTATCCACATATGAAGAAATTGTAACTGGAAATCTCATTCGCGGGATTTTTTATGATCCCTCGAAAGCAGATTCAAAGTCCCTGGATGGAAGCAATCTCGATCCAGAAATCGCATCCGACAACGGGGATGCGGACCAAATGCTCATCACAGGAACACTCTCTGGCCATTGGTCCTTTGCCAGGGTCACCATCCGGGAAAAGTCTGCCACTGACTCTGAGGAATTTGCAATCGGTGAGATGGTTGGTGGGTATAAAGTGCAGGATATTGAGCCTCATTATGTCGTCCTCAAAAAAGGAGGACTCAGCTTAAGAGTGTATATAGGAGAGACACCGGCGCAAGCGAAAGAGCGCTTGCGGCCGAAGGGTGAAGAAAGTCTTCCTGCGCTCACTTCCAGCCAGACGGTTCAAAAAGTCCTTTCCAGGGAGGATCTGAATCGGAAACTTAAAGATCCGAATACAATTTATAAAAACGCTCGTTTCGGTCCTCATTTAGTGGATGGAAAAATAGAGGGCTATAAATTGTATCAGGTAGCAAAAGACCATGTATTTTATGCGCTTGGGGCAAGAAGTGGGGATCTGATCAGAAGAGTCAATGGAATGCCTCTGAATGAGACCGAAAAAATGTTAGAAATATGGGCGTCTGTGAAGCAAGCACCAAAAATTACAGTAGATTTAGAAAGACAGGGCAAGATTATCACATATGAATTTATCATCCGGAACTAAAATGAACCGAAACTTTGCAATTTTAGTATTACTTGCTTTCTTCTATCTTTTTGTAACTCCAACCCATTCAGAGGATAAAGTAGATAAAATAAAATCGAAGACTAAATCCTCTTCCGGTTCTGAATCTTCCTCCTTTACTGCTGATTGGCGAGATACGGAGTTAAAAGATTTTCTCATGGGGATGAGCGCCATCATCAAAAGAAACATCCTCATTGATGATTCTGTGAAAGGTAAAAAAGTTACCATCATTTCGCAACGTCGTATTAAAGTAGAAGATGCATTTGCATTTATGAAATCCGTTTTGGAATCCCAAGGTTTTGGTCTGATTGAAGAAAATGATTTGATTAAAGTTGTAAAAATCAAAGATGCGCTGGCCAAATCTCCATTGGTTAGAATCGGAAAGGAACCAATTTCCGACGGAGACATTGGACTCAGTAAAACGATCACTCAGATTGTTCCTTTAGAGTTCGCAAATGCCAATGAACTAGAACCGATACTAAAACGTGTTACATCGCCCGATACCGATATCATCATACCGAAAAATCAGAACACACTTTTACTATCAGGTTCTTCTGCAGATATCAATAAACTTTTGAAACTCATAGACAATCTGGATGTAAAACTTGAAGGTCCCGGTGCCATATCCTCGGCTGGGGATATTCATATCTATACATTAGAATACAATGAAGCAGAGAAATTGGCTGCAATCCTTGTGAAATTGGACATGCCAGAACCGCCAGCCGCTCCGCCAGCGCAACCTAACGCTGATGGTACCGAGCAGAAAATTGCTCCGGCTGCCACGCAAGTAAACAATCCTGGTCAGAGACCAGGTGGAAAACAAGAAAAGATTAAAGCGGTTGCCCATAAAGAATCGAATTCACTTATCATCACTGCTCTACCACAAGAATGGGAAGAGATTAAAAAAATCATTAAGATTTTAGATTCTGCTAGAAAACAAGTGTTACTCGAAGTTTTGATTGTAGAATTAACATCGACCGATCTAAATGATTTTGGTATTGACTGGCGATACCAACCGCAAGGTCCCTACGGACAGTTCAATACAGGGCTTGCAGCCCAAGGTGGTGTGCTCGATAAAAACGGACGACCAACGAATGTAAACACGCTCTCTGGTTTCTCCCTTGGGTTCATCAAACGTGGTGGTGAACAAATTATCGGTATCCTAAATGCAAATTCAACGAATGAAAACTTTAACGTACTTTCAGCACCTCAAATTTTGACTCTAGACAACCAGGAAGCGGAAATCAATGTGGGTCAGGACGTTCCTGTTCGAACACAAAACAGAAACGCAGGAACGGGTGGTGATAATGCTGTCACCGTTGCGAATTTTGAATATCGCCCAACAGGCATTAAACTCAAATTTACTCCTCATATCAATAAAAACAATCGCATCACTCTTGATCTTTTTCAAGAAATCAAAAACGTAGCGGGTATTTCCTCCGAGGCTACAGGCGGAAACCCAACATTTAACAAACGTGATATTAAAACTACCATTGTTGTTGATAACATCCAAACGATTGTAATCGGGGGACTCCTTTCCAATGATAAGCAAAAGAAAGTGCAAAAAATTCCTCTGCTTGGCGAAATTCCATTGATCGGAAATTTATTTAGAAGGTCCACCAACCAGCTTCGCAAAACAAATCTAATGGTTTTTTTAACTCCTCATATTTTGGAAGACAGAGAAAAATCAGATCGAATGACGATCCAAAAGAAAAATGAACAAGAACGCATGTCAGAAGAGAGAGAAAAGAGACTCAGATGAGAAAGAGTTTAGGGCAGATCCTTCTTGAGGATGGGATTCTTACTGCAAAAGATTTAGAAGATATTGCTAAACAACAAGAGAAGACGAATCTTCCCCTAACGCATATCATACAGAAGAAAGGTCTTGCCTCCGAAATCGATATTTTAAAGGCACTTTCCAAATTGCATAGATTGGAATTTGTTGAGAAAATTGAATTCCAGGCAAATGATCCTGTTTACTCTAAAATCCCTTTAAAATTAATCCAAAGATCCAAAATCATCCCATTTTCTACAAAAGGGAATGTCATCCGTGTTGCGACGAGTGATCCAGCAGATTTACACCCGATGGATGATATCCGAGCGTTTTTAAATGGTTTTGATATTGAATTTGTTTTAACACCTGAACAAGAAATCATGCGCATCATCCATTCTCAGTTCGACAAATCGACTGCAGAAGCTAAAGAGATGATGGATGAGATGGATGGCTCCTTTGGGGATCTTACGGATGCCTTCGAAAGTGATGCCCTAGATCTTTCCAATGAAGCTCCCATCATCAAGATGGTCAACGTGATTCTTTCACAGGCCGTCTCCGAGAGAGCCTCTGATATTCACATCGAACCTTTTGAAAAAACATTAATTGTTCGATACCGAGTAGACGGCATATTGCAAAAAGTGCTTTCACCACCTAAGTCTTATTTAGCGGGTATATCTACCCGTATCAAAATTATGTCAAATTTGAATATCGCGGAAAACCGACTACCGCAAGACGGTCGAATCAAACTCAGGTTGGCGGGAAAAGATGTAGATGTGAGGGTTTCGATCATCCCTTGCCAATTTGGCGAAAGAATCGTGATGCGACTTCTCAATAAAACCGATCAAAAATATTCCATTTATGGTATGGGATTTACCGATGACATTTTAAATAATTTCAAAGAATTAATTTATAAACCGTATGGAATCATACTTGTAACCGGGCCAACAGGATCTGGAAAATCAACGACTTTATATTCAGCCTTGCAGGAAATCAATACAGAAGAACGAAATATCATCACTTGTGAAGATCCCGTGGAATACCAAATCGACGGCATCTCTCAAATGCAGATGAGCGATAAAATCGGTCTTACATTTGCCGCGGGGCTCAGATCCATCCTCCGTCAAGACCCTGACGTAGTGATGGTAGGGGAGATCCGGGATGAAGAGACGGCGCGAATTTCTATCCAGGCATCCCTTACGGGACACTTAGTATTTTCTACTCTTCACACAAACGATGCTGCTTCGGCTGTTACTCGTCTTGTAGATATGGGAATTGAACCTTATCTGATCACCTCAACTGTCCTAGGATTTATGGCGCAAAGGCTAGTCAGAGTCATTTGTAAATCTTGCAAAGAATCCTACAAGCCAACTGACAAAGACTTGCTCGGCCTTGGCATTACCCGTAAAGAACTCAAAAACGGAGTTTTGTATCGAGGAAAAGGGTGTTCTGCCTGTTTAAATTCAGGATATAAAGGAAGAACAGGCATTTATGAGTTACTTGTTATGGACGATGATGTTAAAAAGGCCGTTTTGCAAGGCGCAGATGCCAATCGAATTAAAGAAATTGCACTTAAAAACGGTTTGGCGACGCTTCGAGATTACGGAAAAATTAAGGTCATAGAAGGCGTCACTACGACGGATGAAGTTGTTCGGGTAGCATAACAAGCATGCCTCTATTTACCTATGTAGCGTTCAATAAAAAAGGCAAGGAAGAAAAAGGTATCGTTGATGCCAATAATATCCAAGCAGCACGAACTAAATTAAAGAACAAAGGGCTTTATGTACGCTCCATCTTAGAAGATAGAGAGAAAGAAGAAAGGGATCTCTTCCCCTTTTTAACGAAACTTTTATACAGGATTCCAAGAAAGGAAGTGGGTCTATTTTCAAAGATGCTCGGCACGCTGCTTGGTGCAGGAATCCCACTAGACAGATGTTTAATGTCTATCATTGATCAGATAGAAAATGTCTATTTAAAGAAAGTCATCATCGAGATGCGTGCAGACATTACGGAAGGATTATCCCTTTCTGAGTCTATGAAAAAGCATCCGACTGTTTTTCCAGATCAATATCCGTCTTTGATTGCTGTTGGCGAATCAACTGGAAATTACGAAGACACTTTGCATAGGTTAGCTGAGCTAGAGGAGAAATCTGCGGAACTTAAATCAAAAGTCCAAGTGGCGATGATTTATCCCGTCATCATGGGTGCTCTATCACTCGCCGTTTCCGTTTTTTTACTCATTGTTGTAATTCCTCAAATTGAACAACTTTTTGCTTCTTTTAATGCAACCCTCCCTCTCATCACTAGGATCGTCATAGGGCTATCCTATTTTTTAACAAACTATTGGTGGCTCATCATCATATCCCTCGTTGCTGGTTCTCTTGGTTTTGCCAAATGGAAAGGTACTGAAAACGGTATGAAAGCATGGGATCGTTTCTTACTGAAGGTTCCCGTTGTAGGCTCCTTACTCAAAAAAGTATTAGTTTCTAACTTTGCGAGAAACCTGTCTATTTTACTCATGAATCGCGTTCCACTCATCGTTTCACTCAATATTGTCTCAGATGTTGTCAATCATACGGTCTTTCGAGAAGAGATTTCAGCAGCCATCATCAAGATCAAAGAGGGGGGGAAACTCTCTGATTCCTTGCAGGGCTCTCAAATCCTTTCACAAATGGTGCTTGGGATGCTCAATGCAGGTGAGGCCTCCGATAAAGTGCCAGAAATGATGACAAAATTATCAGAAATTTATGAAAGTGAAGTGGATACCGCAATAAAATCTTTGACCCAGTCTCTAGAACCGATTATGATTTTAGTAATGGGTGGGATCATTTTTACAATCATGGCGGCAATCATGACACCCATGTACAAGCTCACGCAAGAAATCCAAAATATGTAATTTTAAGAGGAATGGGGAATGAAAAAATTCGGAAGAAATAGAAAATTAAAAGAAGGTTTGACTCTGATCGAACTAACGGTCGTCATCCTAATCATTGGGTCGCTCATGGGAATTTTGTATGCTGGATTTAAAAACTTTGGAAGTGGCAATGATAGCCAGGCAAAGTTGAAAGTTCAAAATGATAGCAGAATTTTAGAAATCAAGCTTAGGGAATACTTTGATAAATTTTCAAAATATCCAACAGAAGAACAAGGGTTACGTGCTTTGATTGAAAGGCCAGACGATGAAGAAGTTGCTGCAGATTATGAGCCGCTCATCCGAGACAAATCCGTTCTAAAGGATCCGTGGGGAACTCCTTATCAATTGAAATATGATGAAAATAATACCTACCAGATTCTTACATTAGGGGCTGACAAAAAAGAAGGTGGAGAGGGTAGAAATAAGGATTTCAATATTTTAGATTCAGAAGATTACCCTACCGCTCTGAAGTAAATGCTAACTACTGGCAGGCGATTTGCCAGCCGAAAAAGAGTTCGATCAGGATTAACCCTGGTTGAACTTGTAATAGTCATCATGATCGTAGGATTCCTCATGGTTTTCGTAGGAGGGATTTTGCGTAATTTATTAATACCGACAACGGAAGATGTTTCTGCAAAACTCTCAGAAGCTTTCAAATTCGGGGCGGACAAGGCACAACTAACAAATCAAACCGTTGTTTTTCGGTATGATTTTGATAAGGCAGAATATCAATTTTTTAGTCTTAAAAGGGAGGAGGACGGCATCGTCGAGGAATCAATTCTCAAAAAAACCAAACTTCCGTTTTATTCTAAAATTCTAAAGACTAGGGATTTTTCTGGAAAAGTAAATTACCAAGGTCAGTTTAAAATTCAATTCTCTCCCCAAGGAAATACAACGGACTTATTTATTTATCTTGGGAGCGATTCTGAGATTAAAAAAACAATGCAGATCTTTCGATACTCTGGAAAGATTAAAATTTTTCCAGGTGAGTACATTCTTGAAGAACAGAGATCCGATCGAGATAAGATATCTTACGGTTTGGATGAACGTGATGAACAAGTGGACACAAATGCGCCATCACAAAAAACACCTAGGTAAAAGACGTGGTTTTACTTTGATTGAGGTCACCATTGGAATGGCAATGGCAGCGGTAGCCATGGTATATACTTATTCTATGATCGCCGATGGGATGAAATACCAAAAGCAGGGTGTTCAGCTTGCCAATGCAGTTCACTTAGCAAAAATCAAAATGGCACAGGTGGATTCATCGACAACAATGACTTCGGATACCACAAAAGGTCCTGTTCCAGGTTTTCCTGGATATGAATTTGTCACAGAAATCAAAGAAGAAGAAATGGATCTACTCAAATTGGCAGGTGGTCCCGGAGCCGATGCCTTAAGAAAAAAAGCACCCAAGGACCTGTTAGGCGATAAAGATGTGGGCTTAAATGATCTGATGAAGAAGACAGGAAAAAGTAAAACGTTTGAAACTGGGGGGATACTAAAAGTTTTTCGAGTGAAAGTTACGATTACATATCCCGATGGGAACAAAAAGAAGGAGTATACTGTTGAAACCTTCAGGTCAACAAAATACTAATGAACAAACGGAAAGGATTCACACTTATAGAGATTTCCATAGTCGTTATGGTTCTTGGAAGCATTTTTACAGGCATCTTTATGGTGTTTTATACTTCCAACAAAATTGCCAGAAAAGGTGCTTCTGAAAAAGGAGCAAACAGAAAGGATATTCTTTATGCCATCGAAAACATTAGGTCAAGCATCGCTCGTACTTATTTTATAGATAACCAGCGAAGGGTTCTATTTGTCGGCAAATCTGAGGGTGTGACAGGTGAAAGAAATGATCGGATTGTTTTTTGTTCTGCCAATCCCAATGCGGAAGAAGAGGATAGTGCTTCTGTCCGAGAGGTATCGTTTTTTCTACGAAAAATGGAAAAACCGAAACGTCCCGATCTATACTATCTGATCCGAAGGGAAGATGAGATGGTGGACAATTTTCCCACCCAAGGTGGAATCGAACATATACTTCTTGAAAACGTGAAGAGTTTTCAATTAAAATACTCGGAACGGGGTGACAAATGGGCAGAAGACTGGAATTCCAGAACGACCAAAAAGATCCCGAGACTCGTACGAATCGAAATCATCTCACTTGTTGGAAATGCATTTTTAAAATATGAATCACTCGCCCATCCGGTCATACTATTTAAATAGGCGCAAACGAGGCGGGTTTATGGTGCTAGTTCTCATCATGGCACTTGGCTCAGCTTCTTTATTTACTGCGAGTAAATTCTTTCAAGACGCGGCGACGGAATACCAAATTGCCAAAACGCAAGCAGATGGCTTTCGGGCACACATGCTAGCCAAAGCGGGATTTATGGGCGCCGTTGGAGCTCTGAAGAAGATCCCAGAGGAAGTCCTTTACCAGTCCGGACTGGCACTTGACCCACCTCCCATTCCGCTAGGGGGTGGAGTGATCTATTACACGATGAGTCCAGAAGATGGGAAAATCAATGTAAATTCTCTCATAAAAATTTATGATGACCAGCCAAACCAACGGTCCATCGAAATGATGACAAGGTTGTTCAATCAATTCGGTCTGAAAAGGGAATTGATTTTTCCCATTTTAGATTGGGTGGACGAAAATCATACAGAAACCGGCGGGGGAGCAGAACAATACTATTACTCTCGATTGAAACCACCAAGAAAAATTAAGAACGCACCTCTCTATAGTTTATCAGAAATATTAAATATTAAGGGATACGATAGGGCCACTGTCTATGAATCGCTGAAGCCGAAGGATTACGATAAAAATAATTCTAAGGCCTTTTTAACCGAGGAAGAAAGAGCTTTAAGGTCCGATAAAGACTATGTGCTTTCGAACAATATTACCGCTTATTTGCCCGCTGGTGATTCCTACGATGATCGAATCAATATTAATACCGCACCTTATTTTGTTCTCATGTCGCTTTCTGATTTTATGACGAAACAAGCAGTCATGAAAATTCTAAAATTGAAATTACAGAAAGGCGGATATATAAAAGAATTAAAAGACCTTGAAACGGAACCTGAATTCCAAGTAAAGACTTCAGGAGAATTGACCTTGTATAAGGAACTCGCGGGCGAAGGTACTGAAGTGTCTGGTGGTCGCATTAAAACAAAAGGAGAAGTATATAAGATTACTGGTGTCGGAATCATCAAAGACAAAGTTACTCGTAAAGTGACTGGTTTATTTGACCTTACCAATAATCAGATGTTATACTATACGGAAGATTAAGTATGTTCTCATTCGATCAATATCTTGCAATCGACTATGGAAGTACGCTACTTAAGGGAGTACTTTTTAAAAAAGTTTTAGGAAAGGTTACGATTCTTCGTACAGAGAGTTTACCTGTGGTTAGGCTGGACGAAAATGAAGGTGACCCTTACGAATACAATATAGTCAGATTCATACAGTCATTTTTCCCGGAGGAAGACAGGTTCCTTTTGAATTTAGGAATTCACAATCTATTTGTTCGAGATTTAACGATACCACTGACCTCGGAAAAAGCGATTCTTGAGGTTCTGCCGTTTGAAATTGAAAATTTAGTCCCCTATCCGATGGAAGAGCTAGAGGTGATAGGAAAAACGTGGAAGATTGGAAAAGAATCTTCCGAGCTCATATGTTTTAATGTCCATCATTCAGAATTAAATAGAGCCTTAAAACCATTTGCAAAAGGTGATCTCCAACTTTCCTGTTTGTCACTTGATTCTTTTGTCATTTCATCTATCATCTCAAAACATCATAACCTTCTGATCCATGAGAAGACAGTTCTGCAATTGGATATAGGCGGAAAATATTCTATCTTAAATATAGTTCAGGATGGAAAATTAAGACATACACGACAAATCTATCTCGGCGGTCAGGAGATTACCGAAGAAATCGCAAAAGTATTAAAAGTAGATACAACACAGGCCGAAGAAATAAAAAGTTCCATTCAATTTCCAATCTTTTCCCAGGAAGAGAATCTTGAGGCAGAACAAAAATTTTTATCTCGATTTGCTATATCTTCGCTACAATTAAAAAGTATAAAGAAACTCATACAGACCAAAATTGAAGCCGTCATACACGAAATGGAAAATAGTATTTTTTCGCTGAGTGAACAAGAACGACCTTCTTTAATATTACTCTCAGGGGGCGGCAGTTTATTTCAAGGTCTGCTTGAACATGTACAGAATCGTTTAAACCTACCAGTGAGTCGGTATGATTTTTTAGGCATTAGTGATCCTACCCTAGTAACTGCTATTGGAACCGGCATCCATTTTGAATCTCGTAACCAAGTTAATTTTTTGGGAACCGGATTCGCAAAAAGAATAAATGCAAATCGCTTTCGTATCAGTGCTTTTAAACCTCATTTAATTTTAGTTGGCATTTCACTTATATTACTGTTAGGTGTTTTTATAATCGGCATCATACTTGACAACAGAAAAATCAGCGCCAATCGAAAGATACTCGCTGAAAAATTTAAATCAGGTATCGGTGGTGAGATATCCGAAGAGGAAGATGTATTAACTGTTGCGGCATCGCGATTGAAAGCCGAGAAAAAAAAGACAGAAATCTATAGATTATTCCTTTCGAAAGAAAGCATCCTAGACTTAATGAATGATCTTTCAGAACAATTTCCAAGTACCGAAGCACTGCCTTTCGTTTTGGATCAATTCAACTTTGAAGAGAATGAAATTAAAATCTTCGGTCGAGTGAACGAATTTGGTGAAATAGGTACGATTCAAGCTGCCTTAGAAAAATCAGAAAAATTCACGAATGTACAAGTATTGAACAAAAGACTCATCACTGGTGTTAATAAATTGAAAGTTAGCTTTCAGATCAAAATGGACTTAGTTGTTCCAAAGGAAGATATGTAATGTTAGATCGACTTAATGATAGAGAAAGATTGCTGGTTTTCGGCTCAGGAGCTTTTGTTGCTTTGCTGGGAATTTACACTATTTTATCTTTATTTGTCGATCTCAGAAATAAATTAACGGAAGAGATTTATGAGACAAGATCGCAAGCCACACAATTAGACCGAATCATTCGAGAATACAACTATCTGAGAAGTCTACAGTCTGGGGGAAGTGAAGAAGATGTGAGTGTCATGTATTCAAAGTTAGACCAAATTTTAGTTCGATATAATCTAAAAGATAAGGTTCAAACAATGAAGGACTCAACGACAACCATCAGAAAGGATTATAGCAAGATTCAAATTGACGTTTCCTTTCGATCTGTATTGCTTCAAGATGTGATAAAAATGATTTATGACATTGAAAAGAACAAACAAGTGCAAGCCAAAGTCGATTACCTTACATTTCGTAAACCTTTTGCAGAAAAAGAAGTTTATGATATCAATTTAAAAGTATCATCCTATAGCCGAATTTCAAAAGGAAAGTAATTGTGGCAAAAGAAAAAATTATAGAAGAAGAATTGGAAGAATATGATCCCGATGAAGAAGTTTTAGAATCTTTATTAGAAGGCGATTCTGAAAACGAGGAAGAATCAGAAGAATTAGAAGAAGAGTCAAGATTAAATTCCAAAAAAATTCTAACACTGATTGGCCTTGGTTTCGTTTCCTTTGTTATTTTTTTACTTTTTACATTCCCTTTAGATGAAATGGTTCGATCCGTTTTGGTTGAAACATCACGTGATTCGGGAATCATTATCGAATCGAAAGAAATACATTTTCCTATCTTTGGGAGAAAGTCTTTTGATTCCTTTTCTGTTCAATTTTCGAATGGAACTGTAATGAAAGCAGAAGAATTAAGTGTATCTGTTTCTCTACCTGGTTTATTAAACCAAAGAGTCGATGGAGATGCAGAGATTGGTTTTTTTAAATATGATGGCGGTGATACTTCATTTCAAATCAAATCGATTTCTTTTCCTCTCAGAATCGCATCTATAGAAGAGAAAATCACAAAGTGGAATGGGGAAGGCGAGATTGAGTTTTCAGGTGGGAAATTTTTTGATTCTGTGGAAATCCCTATGCTTGGCAGTTTAAAAGGTCAAGAGATTCGAAAAGGATCCATTCATTTTAAAATACGCTCTGGAAAAGTTCTGATAGAGAAAGGAAACATTGAATCCTCGATTGCTAAAATTCAATTTCAGGGAGTGATTCGATTATCCGATGTCATGAACTTATCCCAATTGGATTTAAAGGTCTGTGCCACATTGAATGAAAAATTTGCGCTTGAAAGACAGGATATCGCGGGACTCGCCACTCTATTACCCCAGGAAAATGGGAAAATATGTGTTCCGATTAGAGGATCTATTTCCTCTCCAAAAGTCGACATTCCAAACTTAAATCAGTTTGGAAGTCCGACGGGGATACAGACAGAAGCGACTACACCGGGAACCGATAGCGGCAATCCAACAAGCGTTACACCTGCAAATTAAAAAAAAAGCCCACCGAAATTCGGCAGGCTTTTTGGTCTTTTCTTTAGCTCCCGCTTCTTATGAGCAACCGGTCGTCGCACCGCAAGAGATACATTTCAAGCAGGCACCATTCCTAACCATTTGAAACGATCCGCACTCTGTACAAGAATCACCAGTATAGCCCTTGATTCTCGCCTCCGCAATATTCCTTAAAGTCTCTGCTGCCGTGGCAGCGGCGCTTGGCGATCCTGCACCCACGCTCACAAGTGCTGGTTCTGAAACCTTTTCCGTCAGCGCACTCTTCATAGAGAGCGTTGTGATCGGCACTGGAGCTTTATGACCGTTGCCCTCCGACTTTCCCAAAGTATCCTCTTTTGGCGTTTCTGCTTTTCTACCAACTTCATCGGTTCGAAGATCTTCCGGGGAAACCTGTGCAAGATCGTAGCGTCCAAGATAGGTAATGGCTAATTCTCGGAAAATATAATCGATCACAGAAGTCGACATCTTGATGTGAGGATTACCAGATACCATTCCATTAGGTTCAAATTTAAAGAATGTAAATGCCTCAACGAATTCTTCTAATGGCACGCCATGTTGTAAACCCAATGAAATTGCGATTGCAAATGCATTCATCAGAGAGCGAAAGGCAGCTCCTTCTTTGTGCATATCAATAAAGATTTCACCTAACTGGCCATCTTCATATTCCCCTGTTCGTAAATAGACCTTATGGCCACCAACCATCGCCTTTTGCGTATAACCTGCGCGGCGGTGTGGTAGTTTTCTTCTTTCGGAAATATACTTATACACCAATTTTTCAGCCACTTCCGTGACTGATTTCGGCATACTCGCCGCAAGTGGTTTATCTTCTTCTTCATCTTCACCGATTGAGCTGAGCAATTGGTAAACTGAATTTAGAGGTTGTGAAAGTTTTGATCCATCGCGATATAGAGCATTTGCCTTGATCATGACCTTCCAGGACATCAAATATGCATTTTTCACATCATCAATGGTTGCTTCTTCTGGTAGATTGATAGTCTTAGATATTGCCCCAGAAATGAAAGGTTGCGCTGCCGCCATGATTCGGATGTGGGACTGGTAAGATAAAAATCTTTTTCCATACTTCCCGCATTTGTTGGCGCAATCGAAAACGGGTAAGTCTTTTTCTTTGATGTAAGGAGCATTTTCAATCGTCATGGTCCCGCAAACATAATCATTTGCTAACGCAATGTCTTCAGCTGTAAATCCGAGATATTCCAGGAGATTGAAATTGGCACTGTTATAAACTGCGCCTTCAATCCCTAAAGTTTTGGAAAAGAAATCCTCGCCTAAAGTGTATTTGTTGAAAGCAAACTGCACATCAAAGACGAATGGAAGCTGTTTTTCTAGTTTCTCTAAAATCTCTTCTGTAAATCCTTTTTCTTTGAGGCGAGCAGTATTGACACCAGGCGCACCGTTGAATGTAGCATGTCCTTTACAATAATTTACGATGGCATCCTGTTCTGTTTGAGAATAACCAAGCTTTTTGAGTGCGAGAGGAACTGATTGGTTGATGATTTTAAAATATCCACCGCCTGCTAATTTTTTATACTTAACAAGTGCAAAGTCAGGTTCAATTCCGGTGGTGTCACAATCCATCACGAGTCCAATTGTTCCAGTTGGAGCAATGACCGTTACTTGGGCATTACGATATCCATAAAGATTTCCTAACTCGAGTGCTCTGTCGGAATCCTCTTTGGCTGCGTCAAGTAGGTAGCTTGGAAGATAGGATGGATTGATTCCAATCGGAGTGATGGTAAGACCTTCATATTCTTCTTTTGGTGCATTGTAGGCAGCCTTTCTGTGGTTGCGAATGACGCGAAGCATATGCTCTTTGTTACGTTCGTAACCATCAAAAGTTCCAAGCTCCTTGGCCATTTCTGCGGAAGTCGCATAAGCGGTCATATGCATAATGCTAGAAATCGCACCTGTAACTGCCATGGCCTCCGGGCTATCATAAGGGATTCCCATGACCATGAGTAGGGATCCGAGATTGGCATAACCGAGACCAAGGGTGCGGAATTTATATGATAACTCTGCAATCTCTTTTGATGGAAACTGAGCCATCAGAACAGAGATTTCCAGGATGATGGTCCAGATCTTATTGAGATAACGATAACCCTGAACATCAAAACTGCCATCTTCTTTAAAGAATTTAACAAGATTCGCGGAAGCCAAATTACATGCAGTATTGTCCAAGAACATATATTCCGAACAAGGATTCGAGGCATTGATGGATCCATCTTCTGGACATGTATGCCATTCGTTGATCGTTGTATGGTACTGCGTTCCTGGATCTGCGGAGCTCCAAGCTGCATTGGAAATCTTTTCCCAAAGATCTCGCGCGCGTAATGTTTTTGCAGGTTTAGGTTCTCTCGATTCACGAGTTGCTTTTTCTTTTTCTGTTCGATTATAGAGGTGGAAGGGGAGGTCTTTCTCGACGGCTTCCATAAAATCATTCGTAATACGAACGGAGTTATTCGAGTTCTGACCTGATACAGTATTATAGGCTTCGGATTGCCAATCTGTTGTCAGTTCTTCAAAAAGAATGTCTTTGTATCCTTGTCTTGAGAGATCAAGAACACGTTTGATATAATTGTCAGGGATAAAGGACTTTCTTGCTTTTTGGATCGCCGCTTTTAGGGCAGGATTTGCCAATGGATCGTATGATTTTTCATCACCTAGCGTTTGTTTTGCTTGGTTACACGCAGCCATAATCTCATTTAACAATCGGTTGTTTAGAATAGAACCTGTGACAAGAGATGCTACCTTTTTCTCTTCTTGAACTTTCCAATCGATAAACTCTTCAATATCAGGATGATCCATATCTAAACAGACCATTTTCGCGGCACGGCGAGTCGTTCCACCAGACTTGATTGCTCCAGCAGCTCGGTCCCCGATTTTTAGAAAGGACATTAAGCCTGAACTTTTTCCTCCACCGGACAGGGATTCGTTTCCAGCTCGGATGTTCGAAAAATTAGTTCCCGTACCTGATCCATACTTAAAGAGTCTTGCTTCACGGACCCAAAGATCCATGATACCACCTTCATTGACTAGGTCGTCATCTACAGATTGAATGAAACAGGCGTGGGGTTGCGGATGTTCGTAAGAGGAGTTTGATCGAACGAGTTTTGCGGATTTTGGATCTACATAATAATGACCTTGAGATTTTCCATCAATTCCATAAGCCCAGTGCAGGCCCGTATTGAACCACTGCGGCGAGTTAGGTGCTGCCATTTGACTGGCAAGCATAAATGCTGTCTCTTCATAGAATACGCGAGCACTTTCCTCATCTGAGAAATAACCATGTTTGAATCCCCAATACGTCCAGCATCCTGCTAGGCGGTGGAACACCTGTTTTGAATCTGATTCACCAATAAATTGGTCTTCTGGCTTGAGAGCACTCAGTTTCTCTTCATCCGGTACCGATCTTTGGAGCCATTCTGGGATGCCTTTTTCAGATACTTTTTTGAGATATTTAGGTACACCTTTTCTTCGGAAATATTTTTGCGCGATGATGTCGGTTGCTACCTGAGACCAAAATTCTGGAACTTCAATATCTGGCGCAGCAAACACAACTGATCCATCTGGATTCGTAATTTTTGAATCCCGCTTTACCCAAACGATATTTGGATAAAGACTCGTACTTTCCTTAGTAAAATGCCTCTCAATTTTCATGCAAACCCCATCGCAACAACTTCAATTTTATATATTTCGCCATACCGGAACCGATATGGATTATGTCACAATATGGAAAATGAAAGATTGAAACATTCATTTTTTCATCTAGAAACTCTTCTGTTTCCATTTTTTTTCATTTTAGAAATAGGTTAAGCAACATAATTTTGTCTTGACCCAGGAGGTCATTTTTCTACACTGTCCAGAGAGTTTGGTTATTCCCCTTTAGCTCAGTCGGTAGAGCAAATGACTGTTAATCATTGGGTCGCTGGTTCGAGCCCAGCAGGGGGAGCCAATACTTTGTCCAGAAATCCTCTTCGAAACCTTTTTTTTGTCTTACTTCTCTTCATTTCCCATTCCACGCTTTTACATTCGACTTCATTTCCTGCGGAAACCGAACAAGTTCTCTTTGTCTTTCCTCTAGAAAATCCCTCTAGGGGCATTTTGAAAGTATTCGAAGTTAAAGACGGGTTTTGGCGGCAGGCAGCGGCAGATATTCCCGTGTCTCTTGGCAGTGCAGGCATTCTTTCCCAGACGGACAAACGCGAAGGAGACGGCGGAACCCCGGATGGAACGTATCCTTTGGAACGTTCCTTTGGGTATAGAGAGGATCCTTCGTACAAGATTTCTTATCGAAAACTGACTCGAAAAGACATTTGGGTTGATGATCCAAACTCCAAATACTACAACCAGTTTCTACCCAGAAAACGAGGAAAAATAAAGGGAAAAAGTGTCTTCAGCAATCCCGAAATCTATCGCCTGTTTCTTGTCATCGAACATAATACAAAAACCACCATTCCTGGCCACGGGAGCATGCTTTTTATCCATTCCTGGTCCGATCTAGAAAAGCCAACATTTGGCTGTTTGGGACTAAAGATGGAAGATTTAGAATGGCTGATGCGATGGCTCGATCCCGAGAAATTACCAACTCTAATGATCTTGAGAGAGTTCCAAAGATCAGATTGAAGCATGATTCTAGTTTCGAGTACATGTAATTATGACGCAATCTACAACTTCCCATAATTAAGATTATGTCGCATGAGGGTGGCGAAATTGTTGAGAGTACCCATACATCCTTTACACGTTCCTGTCTTGTTCCTTCTTTTTCAAAGCTGATTCCACACAGGGCTCATTTTCTTTTTTATTTAAATAGGTATTTTCCCTTCAGAAATCATTAGCTTCGTGAGGTTCGAAACAGTAACCAATTGGGTACTAAGGGCAAAATGCAGCTTGGTAAAGAGGATTCTTTCTATTTTGTCGGATCGATTTTTCGATTCTCCGAAATGCATGACGGAATATCAAACGTGTCTTAACTTTCTATTTCATACATCTCCTCTAGCTCCTTGTCTGTCAAAAGGTACCTTTGTCCGTCTTCTCCAGTAACTGAAAAAGAATGCGGTTTTACTTCCTGGATATCTTGAAGATAATGAGTCGTTTCGATAAGGCAAGTTTTACTTTTTCCAGGTGTTAAATCTCTTTTCCAAACACATATCAGTTCTGGCGTTTTTCTATTTTCTGGAATCAGCACCATTCCATTTTTATCAAAGGCAAATAATAATATTTTGGCGTTCCGGATATCCTCTTTTTCTGAAACATTTTTCAAAGTTAGGCGAATGGATATCTGCCTTTGGGCTTTTTCCAGTTTTAAGTTCATTCTGATAAAAGAAGTGTAACCATTTAATTTTGCATTCCCTTCCTTGGTGTTTGTCATATCCTGAAGGGATAAACAATTTGTGAAAATAAAGAGCAGAAGGAAAACGATAAAGCGAGAAGATTTCAGATAGGATACCCCGGCAAAGATTGAAGCATGTGTCAATGTCTGTCAAAACCTAAACGATACTTGGAAACCTCCCTTTGGAGAAGACAATTGAGAACGAGTATCAAAATTTACGGAAAATTCGTTTTCGTTCGCAGGCAAATGCCACAAAAGTAATATTTCATTTACGAAACACGTACCGAGTCTAATTATGGGTGTATACAAATGATATGCCCGTCAAATTTTCTTTTGATCATTGGTTTTCACTCTGTAATGCAAAAAATAATCTCACTTAATCTTATTTCAGGAGTTCTTCAATGACCTCGAGTCTTCACTTCTTTCGTTCTTCGATTGGAAAGAAGATCATAATGGCGATTACCGGATTTATTTGGTTTGGCTTTGTGATCATGCATATGTTAGGTAACCTTCAGATTTATCAAGGACCAGAAAAACTCAATGCCTATGCCAAATTTTTAAAAGACCTTGGACCCCTGCTCTGGGTAGCAAGAGGTGGACTTTTTGTAGCTTTCTTCGGTCATGTAGCAGTCGCTATTTTACTAAAACGCCAGAATGCATCAGCCCGACCTGTTAGCTATAGCAAAGAATCGACGATCCAAGCTTCAAAGGCATCCACAACCATGTTTTATAGTGGGCTCCTACTTTTGACATTTCTCATTTACCATTTGCTTCACTTCACACTCGGAGTTACAAATCCAGATCACTCTTCGCATGAATATTTGTTAAAAAATGGGGATTCAGTCCATGATGTTTACGCTATGGTAATTCTTGGCTTCCAGCAGCCTTCGATCGCAATCGCCTATATCGTGTTTATGTTTTTTTTAGCCTTACACTTTTCCCATGCGCTTGGATCCATGCTGCAAACGATAGGGATTGCAGCGCCAAAACATCATCCCACTCTACAAAAGATTGCGACAACACTAGCAATCATTGTATTTATCGGCAATACATCCATGCCTTTGTCCATCCTTTTAGGTTTAGTCAAGTAGCCAGGTAACAGGAATTCAAAATGAAATTAGACGCAAAGATACCATCAGGTCCTCTCGAACAAAAATGGGACAAACACAAACAAGACATCAAACTCGTAAACCCAGCGAACAAAAGAAAATACAAAGTCATCATTGTAGGAACTGGTCTCGCAGGAGCTTCGGCTGCAGCCACCTTATCTGAGTTAGGCTACCAGGTATCTGTATTTTGCTTTCAAGACTCACCCAGAAGAGCGCATTCTATTGCAGCTCAGGGTGGGATAAATGCGGCAAAAAACTACCAGAATGATGGGGATTCCGTTTACAGATTGTTTTACGACACTGTGAAAGGCGGAGACTTTCGTGCTAGAGAAGCCAATGTCTATCGTTTGGCACAAGTCTCGACAAATATCATTGATCAGTGCGTAGCTCAGGGCGTTCCCTTTGCTCGTGAATATGGTGGAAATTTGTCGAACCGATCTTTTGGCGGTGCTCAAGTCTCTCGAACTTTTTATGCAAAAGGTCAGACAGGACAACAATTGCTTCTAGGTGCCTACTCTGCTCTAGAAAAACAAATTGCCAAAGGCGCAGTCAAAATGTACCCGCGAACTGAGATGCTCGAACTCGTCCTCATTGACGGGCATGCAAAGGGAATCGTTGTTCGAGATTTAGTCACAGGAGAAATTTCGTCCCATGCAGCGGACGCTGTGATACTTGCGAGCGGTGGATACGGAAATGTTTTTTATCTCTCCACAAATGCTAAGGGTTCCAATGTCACCGCGACGTATCGGGCTTATAAAAAAGGAGCTGCTTTTGCAAATCCTTGTTATACGCAAATTCACCCGACTTGTATCCCTCAATCCGGTGACTACCAATCTAAGCTAACGTTAATGTCAGAATCTCTTCGAAATGACGGACGCGTTTGGGTTCCCAAAGCAAAAGGTGATACGAGATCTCCAGACCAAATCCCTGAATCAGAAAGAGATTATTTTTTAGAAAGAAAATATCCTTCCTACGGAAACCTAGCACCTCGCGACATCTCTTCTCGTTCGGCCAAAGAAGCCTGTGATAATGGTTTGGGTGTTGGACCGATTGTAGGTGATAAACGATTGGGAGTGTATTTGGATTTTTCGGACTCCATCAAACGACTTGGAGAACCCGTAGTTGCCGACAGATATGACAACCTCTTCCAGATGTATGAACGCATTACAGGTGAAAATCCTTATAAAGTCCCCATGCGTATTTACCCTGCAGTTCACTATACGATGGGTGGATTATGGGTAGATTATAACCTGATGTCAAATATCCCAGGATTACACGTACTCGGTGAGGCGAACTTTTCTGATCACGGTGCGAATCGTTTAGGTGCCTCTGCGCTGATGCAAGGTTTAGCAGATGGTTATTTTGTGATTCCTTATACGATTGGTGATTATTTTGCCAAAGAAGGTTTCAAAAATATTTCTACGGACAGACCAGAGTTTAAGGAAGCGGAAGCGCGAGTTAAGGACATGACGGCTAAGTTTTTATCCATCAATGGAAAGCGCACCCCTGATGATTTTCATCGCCAACTTGGAAAAATTATGTGGGACAAATGTGGTATGGCAAGAAATGAAAAAGGATTAAAAGAAGCCATCCAGACAATTGGTTCCATCAAAGAAGAATTCTGGAAAAATCTCAAAGTAACTGGCGTTAATGGAGAGCTGAACCAAGAAATCGAAAAAGCAGGTCGTGTCGCAGATTTTATCGAGTTTGGCGAGCTTATGTGTATGGACGCGCTCAAACGGGAAGAATCTTGCGGTGGTCACTTTCGGGAGGAATACCAGACCGAAGATGGTGAGGCAAAACGCAATGACGAAAAATTCTGCCACGTTTCGGCTTGGGAGTACAAAGGTGAAGGCAAAGCCCCAGAAGAACACCGAGAGAAACTCGAATATGAGAATATACACCTTGCAGTAAGGAGCTATAAATAATGAAGACGATGAAATTGCACTTAAAAGTCTGGAGACAAAAAGACGCAAATGATAAAGGCAAGATGGTAAGTTACGAAGCAAACAACGTAAACGAACATATGTCTTTTTTAGAGATGCTTGATGTTGTAAATGAAGACTTGATTCACAAAGGCGAAGAACCGATTGCTTTTGACCACGACTGCCGCGAAGGCATCTGTGGCTCCTGCTCTATGGTGATCAATGGAGTTCCTCATGGTCCTGAAAAAGGAACTACGACTTGCCAGCTTCATATGCGTAAGTTCAAAGATGGCGAAACCGTTTATATAGAGCCTTGGAGAGCGAAAGCATTTCCAGTGGTTAAGGATCTAGTTGTTGATCGTTCCGCGTTCGACAGAATCATCCAAGCAGGTGGATACATTGGCATCAACACTGGTGGTGCTCCTGATGGAAACGCGCTACCAATTCCGAAAGTAGATGCAGATTTAGCAATGGATGCTGCGACTTGTATTGGTTGCGGCGCCTGTGTCGCGGCATGTAAAAATGCATCAGCCATGCTCTTTGTTTCTGCAAAAGTTTCTCACCTTGCTCTTTTACCTCAGGGAAAGGTAGAAAGAAAAGACAGAGTCAAAAAAATGGTAGCTGCGATGGACAAAGAAGGTTTCGGAAATTGCACAAACCAGTATGAATGCGAGGCTGCTTGTCCCAAAGAGATTTCTGTTAATTTTATTACACGATTGAACAAAGAGTATATTGTAAGTTAAACGAAATTTACATTTTTATTTTTTAGAATTGAGTGCCACACCCGATTGGATGTTACTTCCCTCGGGTGTTTTTATTTGTAAGAATCAGTTAAAAGATTTTTAAGTGCGAACCCATCGATTGCCTTTTCAGACACAAACGAGTCCCGCAAAGTTTCTAGCATGGTTGTGTTTTCGCCTCTTTTGTTTCTGCCTGCCAAGAGAATCGAGAATCTGGAAAGGATCGCATCATTCCAAAGTCTTTGGTCTGCTTCTGAAACCAAATCCCAATTCCCAGAAATTTGAAATTCTTCTTTTGTGAGTAAAAGAGAATACAATCGAAATCTTTCCATTGCTGCAAATTGAAGGGAGAGCTGGTCTTTATGTCCTCCGTAGCGAATCAGTAAGTTTTCTTCCAAAAGACCAATCGATCCATTGGCTAAAAAGATGCGATTCCATACATCATAATCCTCACAAGAAAGTAGCTCCTCTCGGAAACCACCTAACTCGAGCCATGCCTCTTTTTTCGCCATAAAACTAGAATTTGTAACCATACATCGGTCTAGGGATTCTTGCAGATACCTACCGGATATTTTTTGGTTTTTCCCCTTGGGTTCCATCAAATTTCCCTTTTTATTCCATCTTTCCTTTGTTTGCGAAAAATTTAATTTCGGATTCGCCAAATGAAAGTGTATTTGCCTTTCCAGTTTTCTGGGATCCCATTCATCATCTGAATCTAAAAAACAGATCCAATCCCCTTTTGATTTTTCTACGCCAAAGTTTCTGGCTTTACTCACTCCCGCATGTTCGATCTGCCAAAGATTCACTTTGTTCTCTTGCATACCTTTCTTTTGTAGCTCATTTTTCCATTCCGAATCCCGAGAGCATAATTTCTCCCAGGACTCGGTGCTGGATCCATCGTCAATGAGAAGAAGTTCCCAGTTTCGGTATGTTTGAAACACAACAGATCGTAAAGCTCGGATTGTTAGTATTTCTCTGTTATATGTAGGAATGATGACCGAAATCAATGCATCCATTATTTTGTAAGAAGAAGGTCCAAGTGGTTCAATTGCCCACCCTGGTGCAAATACACCCATGGTTTCGGGAGATTTTCAGGTAATGCTTTGGAATTTAAAAAGTATTGCCAAGTTTTGATTCCATAGATGGGTTCAATGAAGATTCCCATTTCATTGTATATCTTTCTGACCAGAGTGGCCTCTTCTTGGTTTACCCTACCAAATTTTTTCGAAGACAGGGGTTCTAAAATGAAATGCTTTGGGTATTTCGCATCCGATAGTCCTATCTTTTTTTGGAGGTGCGGCATTTGCCCTAAAAATGATTCTCTACTTTCTCCGACAGCCGTGGCACAGACAGTAACTTCTGTTCCAGAAAAATAAGAAAGTGCGGATAAGAAGGTAAGCCCGGAACCGATTTCCAAAAACAATGTTTTTTTCTTTGGAATCCTAACTTCTAATTCAGACCAAAGTTGGTTTAGACCAAGAAGTGCACTTTCATCGAAGCCAAACTCTGGAAGGATATTCCAGTTTGCATGACTTTTCTCCCTCTTAAAATTTTCCAGTGCAACTAACAACTCAGTTCTGGACGAAAAATAATGTATGAAACCGGTATTGTTTTCGATCAAAATACGATTTGCTGAATGGAATTGGAGATTTCTAGCGTAGGCAAAAATTTTTGTATCAAATCCAAACTTAGGAAGCAGGAAACTGTAAGCTGCGAGAAAATTACCATGCAGTGAACCCCAGAGAAGTATAGGATTTGTTAGTTTTTGGATAAAAAGCAATCCCTGTAATTTGCGTATTTTTGTCCCGAGTCCGAAACAAAGCAAATCATCTCTAATCACAACGATTTCGTTTGTATCCGATGTTAGCTGTATGTTCGTCAGGCGAAGGGGAAGAGTTTTTACGGCTTCCCGAACATCCCCATACATGGATAGTCTTAGTCTCCTGTTTTCAGAATCGAAAGGAATGCCTCTTGAGGGATGTCCACATTCCCTATTTGTTTCATACGTTTTTTACCTTCTTTCTGTTTTTCGAGTAGTTTTTTCTTTCTGGAAATATCTCCACCATAACACTTGGCGGTTACATTTTTTCTAAGAGCCGAAATACTTTCACGAGCCACTACTTTGGCACCAATGGCCGCCTGGATCGGGATCATAAATTGATGTCTTGGAATTAGATCTTTTAGTTTTTCAATGATTGCACGACCACGTTCTTCTGCTTTGGACTTATGAACAATTGAGGAAAGAGCATCAACTGGCTCATTATTAACTAAGATATCCATGCGGACGAGCTTAGAATCTCGATAGCCTACTTCTTCATAATCTAAAGACGCATAACCTTTGGTATGTGATTTGAGTTTATCGTAAAACTGAAATATGAGTTCTGCGAGAGGTAATTCATACGTCAATTGTACCTTGTCTTTCGAGAGATACACTGTATCCATATGCACACCACGCTTTTCAATGACGAGTGACATGATATTTCCGACAAAGGAGTCAGGAGAGATGATTGTTGCCTTGACCATAGGCTCTTCCGACTTTTCAATTGTTATGGTTTCTGGCCATTTGGACGGATTGTCGATTTCATAAACTTCACCCTTTGTATTTGTGATGCGAAATTTTACGGAAGGTGCGGTAGTAATCAGTGCTAAATTAAATTCTCGTTCTAGTCTTTCTTGGACAATTTCCATATGTAAAAGACCCAAGTACCCGACTCGGAAGCCAAATCCTAGTGCCACAGAATTTTCTCTTTCAAAAGTTAAAGCCGAATCATTAAGCTTCAGTTTTTCAATGGCATCAACAAGAGCATCAAAATCTTCCCCATTGATCGGGAAAAGACCAGCAAATACCATGGGTTTGGCATCTTTAAATCCAACGACGGGAGAATCTGTTTGGTGGTTGGCAAGGGTGATGGTGTCTCCGGTTTTTGCATCACCCATTTTTTTCATCCCTGCGACTACATAGCCTACGTCACCTGGTTGTAATTCCTCAATCGGAACCATGGTCAATCGATTGACTCCTACTTCCGTCACTACAAATTGCCTTCCGACGTTCATCATATGAATGGTTTCGCCTTTTTTGAGCTTGCCGTCGTATAAGCGGACTTTGGCGACCACTCCCATATAGGTATCAAAAAAGGAATCATAAATAAGTGCTTTTAATGGCTTTTCAATATCTCCCACTGGAGACGGGATGAGTTTACAAATGGATTCTAAAACATCTTTTACATTCAGGCCCGTTTTTGCGGAGATCGGGATCGCTTCATCTGGGTCGAGTCCAAGTGTTTCTTCGATCATTAATTTGCACTTATCGATATCTGCAGAAGGAAGATCTATTTTATTGATAACAGGGATGATGCGAAGGTCTAGCTCCATCGCGAGGTAAAGATTTGCTAAGGTCTGAGCCTCAACACCTTGGCTTGCATCTACGATGAGCAAGACTCCCTCACATGCCGCCAAGGAACGAGAGACCTCGTATGTGAAATCGACATGGCCTGGGGTATCAATGAGGTTGAGATGATAAATATTTCCGTCAGAACAAAGGTAATCGAAGGACGCATTGTTCGCTTTGATGGTGATCCCCCGCTCCCTTTCGATATCCATGGAATCTAGGATTTGGTCTTTTTTTGTCCTTTGATCGGTCACGAGCCCAATCTCGAGCAAGCGGTCCGCCAAAGTTGATTTCCCATGGTCTACGTGTGCGATGATGGAAAAATTTCGAGTGTATTCTTGGCGCTGGTTCACTGGGAATCCCTTCTTTTTAAGTCATTTTCTCTTAAGGGTGCTCGTTGTCGAAAAAGTTTATTGTCAGACGACTAAAAATCCCCTAAACTGTATCTAGATTGAACAAGAGGAGAATCGCAAGACACATATGTCCCAAAATGCCAATATCAAAACAGTAAAAGCCAGAGAAATTATGGACTCGAGAGGGAACCCAACGGTTGAGGTAGACGTTACCTTAGAAGATGGATCGTTTGGACGTGCAGCCGTTCCATCTGGTGCTTCTACTGGAGAACACGAAGCAGTTGAACTTCGTGATGGGGATAAGAAACGATATCTCGGAAAGGGTGTGTTAAAAGCTGTAGACAATGTAAATGCGAAGATCGCAAAAACGCTCATTGGTCAAAACGCGCTAGACCAGATTGGTATTGACCAGTCCATGATCGCTTTAGATGGTACTCCGAATAAATCAAAGTTAGGTGCAAATGCGATTCTTGGTGTTTCCTTAGCAACAGCAAAAGCAAGTGCCAATCATGTGGGTCTACCTTTGTATCGTTATATTGGTGGTTCTTTTGCCCGCGAGCTTCCCGTGCCCATGATGAACATCATCAATGGTGGGTCTCACGCAGACAATAATATTGATTTTCAAGAATTTATGATTCTGCCCATTTCTGCGCCTAATTTTCGTGAGGCCTTACGTATGGGAGCGGAAGTATTCCATCATTTAAAATCAGTCCTCCATTCGAAAGGACTCAACACAGCCGTCGGCGATGAAGGTGGTTTTGCCCCAAATCTCACGAGCAATAGTGAGGCCATTGAAGTCATTTTGCAAGCCATCGAAAAAGCAGGATATAAGCCTGATATCGATATTAAGATTGGTCTCGATGCCGCATCATCCGAGTTTTATGATGAGAAAAAGAAAAAATACATTTTAAAGGCTGAGAAAAAACCTGAAAAAACAGCGGAAGAACTGATAGAATACTACTCAAATTTAGTAGCAAAGTATCCGATCATTACTATAGAAGATGGTTTGGATGAAAATGATTGGACGGGTTGGAAAAAGCTGTCTGAAAAACTTGGATCTAAGATTCAACTTGTGGGAGATGATTTGTTCGTTACCAACATAACAAAACTTTCGCAAGGGATCAAAAAAGGCATCGGAAATTCTATACTAATCAAGGTAAACCAGATCGGATCTCTTACAGAAACTTTAAGTGCGATAGAAATGGCAAAAAAGGCAAAATACACTTCTGTCATCTCGCATAGATCGGGAGAAACCGAAGATGCTACGATTTCGCACATTGCTGTTGCGACCAATGCAGGACAGATCAAAACGGGTTCCTTGAGTAGAACTGACAGGATTGCAAAATACAATGAACTGCTTCGGATTGAAGAGGAATTGGGTAAAACAGCTGTTTTTTCTGGAAAACATACATTTTACCAATTAGAAAAATAAAATGAACCCTCTGAAAGCTTCCCTACTCATCGCTTATGTCTGCGCCATCTTTTACTCGGTGGTGCTTTCTACTTCTGGTCTTGCAGAACGAAGGCTACTGGAAAAGGAATTTAAACAAGTGTCTGATGAAGTGGAAAGGCTTTCCGTGGAAAATCAAGTTTTGGAGGAGAGGGAAAAACGCCTCCAAAATGATGCGTATGCGTTAGAGAAGGAAGCCAGAAAATACTATCTACTCTCTGAAAATGCTCATGTTCTCAAGTTTGTAGAAACAAAATCACAAACTGTGGATTCAAATCATATCCCCAAGGCTGCTGACTTGAGACTCAATCTTTCCGTAAAAGAGCCGCCGTTATTTCTACTTCGTTTCTTTTATTTCACTTTTAGCGTTTTCTTATGTCTGGGAGTTTATTTCAAACTGAAAAGCTTGCCTCCTCAGTCTAAACCTAAAAGACTGAATTAATATGCCAGAAACAGAAGCACCAGAAAAAGAAATTTCAGAAACACTTCAGGATCTCATTAGCGATAAAAACATTGGGAAAAAATTCTTAGAAAAACGTAAAATTTTTCTTTGGGGACCTGTGACCGATGAATCATCCAAGGAATTGGTGAACAAACTCCTCTACTTGGAATTGATGGATCCGGGCAAACCGATTACATTTTATATCAATAGCCCAGGCGGTGTCGTAACCTCCGGTCTCGTTGTCTATGATACCATGAAAATGATTTCCTCCCCTGTTTACACAGTTTGTATGGGGATGGCTGCATCTATGGGCTCGATACTTCTCATCGGCGGGGAAAAAGGACATAGGTATATTTGGCCGAATGGTCGTGTCATGATCCACCAACCCTCTATCGGAGGACAGATACAAGCTCCAGCGACAGATCTACTCATACATGCAAATGACATTGTGAAAACCAAAGAGAAGCTAAATCGTATGTTAGCCGAGGCTTGTGGCAAAACTTACGATCAGTTAGTAGAAGATACGGATCGCGATTATTATATGGATGCAGACGAGGCATTGGCATATGGTATCGTGGACAAGCTCACCGACAAAATCGACGTTGGCTAACACACCGTTCATCCCTCGAAAATTTCTCGAGGGAAAACACTTACAAACCGTTTATAATGTCCTCTTTCCTCCAGACAATACACTGGAGGAAGATTTTTATTGTGAGGGAATCTTACTTCCTACAAAGGACGCTACTGGTGACCATTTATGGCTAGAGCATAATCCTCCGATCTCACAAATCAAAAAAAACTCCATTCCTTGGAATGGTTATTATCTCGTTCTCATTCATGGCATGGAAGGTAGTTCCGAATCGCATTATATGGTGAGTGTGGGCCGAGAAGCACTTTTGCGCGGCTATGGAGTGATTCGAGTCAATTTAAGAAACTGTGGGAAAGGCTTAAATCTGGCCCGTACTCCCTACAATGCTGGGCAATCTGAAGATTTAGAACAAGTCTTGGATTACATTCGTAAAAAATTAACTCTGAATATATTTGTCAGCGGGTTTTCACTCTCAGCCAATTTGGTATTAAAATATTTCGGAGAGAAAAGACGGAACAAGGCGTCTGCATTTACTGCCACCTCACCGCCCTTAGACTTAAAACGTAGCTGCGACTTTATAGATTCAAAGGCAGGACTATTTTATAGAACGCACTTTCTGAATACAATGAAAGAGAAAGTACAATCCGGAATTTATCAAATTTCTGAATCTATGATAGAGCGAGTTATGCGGGCGAGAACTTTTTTTGATTTTGATGAATTTTTTACAGCGCCACTTTCTGGCTATAAAAATGTATTAGAATATTATCATACCTGCTCGAGCATCTATTATCTTTCAAATATAAAAATTCCAGGTCTTATCATTCATGCTAATGATGATCCTGTCGTCCCTTCTCATGTCTGGCGTGAGATCAATTGGAATGCCTTTCCTGCGATTGAGACCGTACTAACGGAACAAGGTGGACATGTTGGATTTATCTCTGACCCGAGTCCCGATAATCCAGAAGGACGATGGTTACCGAAGATCATCATGGATTTTTTTGACAAAAAATTGAAAGTATACTAATTCAAAAGGAAATATCAGTTATGCGAGATCTACTCAAAGAATGTTTACAAGAAGAAAGCGGTCTCGTCGAACTTCGCTATCACCATAAAGAGAATCGATCTTTTTTTGCTGAAAAAGGTCGCATAGAATCGACGGCACTTCGCAAGCGAAGTGGTGTTGGCGTGAGGGTGCTTCATAAGGGTACTTGGGGCTTTGCTTCTACAAGTGAGATCACCAAAGACTCTATACAAAATGCGATAAAAATTGCAATGCAAGCGGCAGATATCTCCTCTTCTCTACGTTCAGAAAAAATTCCTAATTTACCGAAGGCGAATTTTGCCATTGGAAATTTTATCGGTGAGGGAATTTCTGATTTTAAAAATAAATCTGTAGAAGAAAAGCTAGAACTCGTATTATCCATTCAAGAAAAGGCTCTCAAATCCTCCCCACTCCTTCAGTCTGTAGGTTGCGGCTATTCCGAAATTTATGAAGAAAAAGCAATCGTAACGACAGATGGTGCAGATAGTTTTTTTAGCATGGTACGTCCCGAATTTAGAGTCAATGCTGTCGCAAACCAGAATGGTAAATTAGAGTCTGGAAATGAATCCATTGGCGTTACAGGCGGATGGGATTGTTTATTCAGAGATAAGAATCCTAGTCAAATTTCAGAAGAAGCCTGCAAGACTGCCATCGACCTTTTAACTTCCACTTTGCCTGACGGCGGCCTATCCACTGTCATACTATCGCCTTCCATTGTAGGACTTCTTGTACATGAGGCGATTGGGCATACCGTTGAAGCCGATTTTGTTTTGGCAGGGAGTGTGGCGAGTGGCAAGATAGGAACACGAGTTGGTTCCGATTTAGTTTCGTTATGCGACTCGGGAGCATCTGAATATTATGCCGGAGCCGGTGGAACCATTCCAGTGGATGATGAAGGTGTAATTCCTGAGAAGACTATGATCATAGAAAATGGAATTTTGAAATCCTACCTTCATAACCGAGAAACTGCGGAAAGATTTCAGACAAAACCAACGGGCTCGGCAAGAGCTTGGGAATATTCTGATGTCCCGTTAATCCGCATGAGAAATACATATTTGCTTCCAGGAGATTCCAGTCTGGAAGAGATGATCGCAAACACGAAAGACGGATATTTTTTAGATGGTCCCAAAAATGGACAAGCTGATGCTACAGGTGAATTTATGTTCGCAGTTCAAAAAGCATATCGCATCCAAAATGGAAAGATCACTTCGTTATTGAAAGGCGTAACCGTTTCAGGCTTAGCCTTCGATGTTTTACAATCGGTAGACATGGTATCAAAAGAGTTCAAATGGGATTTAGGATCTGGTCACTGTGGAAAAGGTCAACCGGCAAAAGTAGACGCGGGTGGCCCCTATGTTCGAGCAAAAGTATTGCTTGGTGGAAATTAATGAATAAGTCCTCCCTCGAAGATAAAATCAATTCGCAAAGAGACTTGTTAGATGGTTATCTCAAAAAAGCCAAACAAGCTGGCATAGACCAAGTTGAAATTTTCTCAAGTTATGGCTACTCTGAGGATGTGACTCTTGAAAAGAGTGATCTTAATAATTGTACGGCGACAGAAGAAAATATGTTCGGGATAAGGGTGATAGAAAACGGATCACAGGGTTTTATCACAACCAATCACCTTCCTACTCTCTGGGATTCAATTTTAGAAGCTAGAAGTCTTGCTCGTAGTCAGACAACTCCTGATGTAGATATGGTGTTACCTGAACCCAGGCCTCTTGAAAACCGTCCAAGTCAGTATGATGCGAGTATTGATGCTCTGGGCCTTACTGATCTCGTTCGGATTGCTAAACAAGCGTTAGACTGGAAACGAGAGAAATTTCCTCTTGTTAGCATTGATTCCGGAGAAATGTCGATCTCAAAAGGCTTTAAGTTGATCATGAGCTCGACTGGCGTGTATGGTGCCGAATTAGGTGCAGGTATCTCCGCCTCAGTTATGGGAATGGCGATCAATGGAGATGACATCGGAAGCTTTGATTATGATTCTGCAAGTGGAAATGATTTAACTACTTTTTCAAAAAGATGGTCAACCGCATTTCAACAATTTGGTGATAAATGCATGGGAGCTCTTGGAGCCAGAACGATTTCTAGTTTTAAGGGAAAAATTCTACTCCCTCCTGATGCTGTTTATTCCTTTTTTTTGGGCTCCTTTATAGGGTCTCTGAATGGCACGAGCATTCGGAAAGGAAAAAGTAAAATGCAAGGAAAGTTAGGAGTGAAGGTAGCGGACTCAAAACTAACAATCTGGGAAGATCCGACATTGGATCAGTTTTCGGGTACGACAGCCTTTGATAGAGAAGGACAGCCTACTAAAAAACAATCCGTACTTAAGGATGGCATCCTTGAGACTTATTTTTACAACACGTATGAGGCAAAAAAAGCGGGACTTGTCGCATCCAATGGATTTGCTACAGGAGGTGCCCAAAGCCAACCGGGATGCGGGCCAAGGCAATTGCAAATTGCTCCTGGTACAAGCGCAAAGGATGATTTTTTTCGAATGGATGAAAAGGTTTTATATATCAATCGGATATCTGGAACAAGTGATGGTCCTTCAGGAGACTTTTCAGGTGTGATTAAGGGTGGCTTCCTAATTGAAAATGGAGAAAAGATTCCCATCAAAGAGGCCCAGGTCGTCGGCAATGTATACGATGCCTTGCATCAAATTGAGGCGATCTCAAAAGAGGGTGAACTCCTTGGTGAATCTTATTTTGTACCTTATATGCTCCTAGATGGTTTTTCAATCACTGGAAATGCCAATGGCTAATGAATCGGCTCATAGTGAAAGTTTAGAGCGTCCGATTGGTGCCTCTTTTTTTCTCATTAGCTCGTTTCAGAATGATGATGCTTATTTTGAATTAAAGTCTATTACTGAAAAAAAATTTTCTAAAACTCTATATGAATCTAATGTATTACCGAAATGGGAACTTGATGTAGTCGAGAGATTAACAAGCATTCCTGGGCGTCAAACACGTATTTTGTCTTTCCTTAGACGTGTTCATCGAGAAGAATTGGTTCAAATCAAAAAAGATTGTGTAGAAATCCAAAACCAACTAAGAAAAGTAGACCCACTCTTTCGCCTCATACCTGGCTATCTTACCTCGCATAATGTGGTGATTGCACAATCCAAGGATGATTTTCATAGAATTTATCTTTTTGCGGGTGTATATGGAGAAATTGTCTATGTCTTCCATGGTGGAAAATTTTCTGTCTTAGAAACGGCTCCATCCTTTTTTAAAAACAAAGAGTCCTTATATTTTTTTAGTAATCTTCGGGAGTCTTATGAATACAATAAGTTCAAGGACTGAGGGTTACCAGTTGAAATTTTCCCTTCCCATTTTACTTTTACTATTCTTTTCGCAATGTGCACCAAATAGTTCTTCTGAACTGACTGTCGTAAATATTCAGTTATGTGACAATTACGATAAAGAGGTAAATTGTATCGAACCAGTCCCGGAACAGGGGATTGTGAAACTAAAGCCCACCGTAAGCGCAAGGGAAAAATCGAGTTGGTATCATTTTTCTAATTTTCTCTATTTTACTGCTCGGGAAACGCCAGGCTTCGTAATTACATTTTCACGACCTTTTACCCCAGAGGAAAGGGCAGTATTTAATTCTGAATATGTAGCATACATAACTTTAGATGGAATCAGAGAAAGGATGGAAGGCTATGAAATGGGAGAAGATAAAATTGCCTCCTTCCATTATCTTGGTGCGATCTTAAAAGAAGTAAAAAGGCATAACAAAGAGCAGGACCAAAAACCCAATCTGGAAAAGTTTGGAAATCTATTGCTTCAGTTCGAAATCATTTTACCCAACAAAGATACAAAATCCCTGCAAAGAGAGATCAAACTTGAATGGGAGTAATAATTTTAAAATTTTAAATACAATTCTGCAGGATTAAAAATGACCCGATCAATGGGAACTCCTGTGATCAGTGCAATTCCTACTGAAAGTGTTAGGGCACCTACAATAGGAATCAGCAGGTTATCATCGATCAGGCCTTTGGCCGTGGTGCCTGAAAAGAATTCCGTAAGGCAAGAAGAAACGACACCAAACGCAACAATGATGATTGGATAAAATTGGAAGGAACTGTTTTTTATTAAACTAAATAGACTGTCTGGATGAGAGATCGTAATCAAATACAAAACAATGATACCGACGAGGAAAGCAGCTAGAGAAAATCCAATGATACCCTCTCTCGATTTACCATTATAAAAGCGATTTTTACCATATTTGGAACCTATGTAAGCCGCGGTTGGATCTCCAACGACCAGAAAGAGAATCGAGAGAACAGCAATTTCTGGTGAAAAGAAAAGAACAACAATGAAATTGGCAAGAAAGTAAGGGACGGTTCCATTGAATCGTTTCCTTTCCGATTCTTTCATAAGAAAACCGAAATAACGAAAAAAGAAATTTTCAAAAGGAGTAAAATTGAGTCTGAAAGCTTCCACAACAAGCAATAGGAGCAAAAAGAACCCCAGGTAAGAGACAATGATGGCCCGGGTTGCATGGAGAAGGCCAAGATATCCAGAAAATAAATCAAAATACAGGCTGATGGGAATGATGAGACCTAAGATATGCCATACCTTTCTTAAAAAATTAAACCCATACTGATTTTCCATAAGGATTACCGGACTCCCCTTGAGGCCATCTTAAAAGCCCCCTCTTCATTTGTCGCAATTGGAAACAGATTTTTGATCCCCGCCATCTGGAAAGCTTGCCGCACGGAGACAGGGAGATTGATCAAAATAATTTTATGTTTTTGTAAGAATGCCTCTTCGCTTAAAGTGCGAAATGCTTGGATCCCTTGTGTCGTTACCATGGTTAACTCTTCCAGATCGAGGATGACGGAACCATGTTTTAACGAGGATACAATCGAGTTTATGCACCTTTGGGCAGTGAAATTATTCAGATTTCCTTGCAATTTGGTCACATAGACTGTATCTATTTTTTCAGTGGCTACGACGAGGTCGTCTAAACTCATAATTTTTTGTCGTTTTCATTTTTCATTCTTGCGCTCAATGGCAAGTAAATAAAAACTTTTGGAAGGAGATAGATTTGAAAGCTAAAGTTGCTCATCTCTTCAAGAAACTGGAAGAAATCGAGAGAGATTCTGCCGAACTAAAAAAAATGGCAGATCGTATTGCTGAGGATAGAGAATACTCCCCGATCCTGCGGGAAAGTTTCATTTCAGAAATGGCTAAATTAGAAGACCAAAAATCTGATATCCTACGTGTTTCTGTATCCCATGTTTCCCCTCAAAAATCTGAAGCTAAAGATATGAGTGTCACGCAAATCATGGATCCCTCTGTGAGTGAACCTCCCGCTCTGGAAAAGAAAAAAACAGATAAACAAATTCGCAAATATTGAATCCCTCACATTAAAAATTAAGGAAAAAAAATGAATCGTAAGAAATTAGCATACGTTAGTATCGCTTTAACCATTGGATTTTTTTCATCGAACAATTGTTCTGGTGACTCAGAAATTCTTGCTACCTTTGACGGTGGAACTGTTTCTCGTGGAGAGCTCAATTTTGTCATTGAAGCATCCAAGCGAGGCAATGGCGAACCACAGACGATAGCACCAGATGTTCAGGTAAAAATCATAGAAGGCGTTGCTCTTGAAAAAATACTTTTAAAAGATAGTATCCAATCAAAAAAAGTTGATCCGAATGATTTGGTGAAAATTGAAAATCTAGTTTCCGATTTTTTAAAGTTAAATATTTACCTTCGAGAATATATGAAGAAGGCGATGAAACAGAAACCACTCGAATTTGTAGATTTACAAATTGCCATTATTCGAGGCGAGGACGGTGCATCTAACGAAAAGAAGGCTGATGAGTTACTCGCAAAGTTATCAAATGCCTCTAGGTCTGAAATCAATACTTTAATCTCAGAAAATACTGACGACGTTGGTCGAAAACCGATTGCAGGCAAGCTTGAACCTTTTTGTGTGAACTGCAGTTCTAATCCGTTAGAAGACATCATAGAAGAAGCAAAAAAAGACAAGGCTGGAAAATTCGTAAAATTCAGTAAAGATCCGCGTATGATATACATAGTGCGCATTACAAATACGGAAAAAGTAAATCCTTCAAGGGTTGCAAAATATTATACTGAAGTATTTAATAAATTCGGCTCCGAAGCAAAAGAATACGGAATCACACATACAGACGAGCAAAGTAAAAATGCGATTGCCTATTATGCGGAAGGCAGTAGTGAAGAAAAGGGAAAACAATTCGCCGGTCAAATGTTGAAACAGTTCGAACAAGGTCTGTACCAAAATGAACTAAACCGTTTGAAAGAAGAAAGTGGGATCGTTGTTAATCCAATGAAGCCTGTCTACGGTCCAGAACAAGTGAATCCGAAGGAATACACCGCTGACTTAGTTCTATTCACGAACAAAGATAAGTCAACTTACACTTGGAAAGATTTGGAAGTAGATTTTACACTGGTTCCTGCAACTTTAAAACAGGAATACAAGGATGAAAAAGCAAAGATATTCGATATGATCAATCTTTTTCAATCAACTATCTTACAAGGCAAGATTGCTAAAAATCTCACTGTCGTACAAAAATTAGAATCAAATACAGCGTTTAGAATGCAGTTAGATAAAATGCGGGTTTCTCTTGCTTTGAAAGCGCTTCAGGATGAAATTAAAGCAGTCCCTGTTAATGTAACAGAGCAACAAATGAAGGACACTTACGAAGCGGGTAAACTTTATGCCTACTCTTCCGAAGATCCTAAAAATCCTAATAATCGAATTCCGCAATCTTATGGTCAAGTGCGAGAGCGAATTAAAACAGAATTGGAAGGAACTCAGAGAAATACATTCATAGAGCAAAAAATTTCTGGATTAAAATCTTCTTATAATCTAAAAATTGATCCTAGTCGACTAAAGGAAGTTACGCTTTAACATAAAGCGTAACCAAGTTTTTTTGTTGAATCTAGACCTATTTTCGATATCTTGACTTATAGAGGCGCAAATGAATAATCATATATACATGCTTAGAAAGAAAAGAGGCGTAAAGCAGTACGACATGGCAAGGGCACTTAGCGTATCTCCAAGCTACTTATCGAAAATTGAAACAGGTGCTCAAGACCCGACAGAGAAGTTTAAAGTTGCTTGTGCTAAATATCTAAAGACTTCTGTGGACCGTTTGTTCAATGAGAGTGCAGTCGAAGAAATTTACCCTGAGTTTTCAACGGGTCTGAAGAATAAGCTCTGGGCCGTGAGAAGAGAATTGGGAATCAAACAATATGACTTTGCAAAGAAATTGAAAGTTTCGACTCCCTTCCTTTCTAAAGTGGAGCTAGGACTTCTCGAACCTCCAGAACAATTTAAAACTTTAGCTTCCAAAGCCTTAAAAATGAGTAAAAAAGAACTATTTCTTAGTTCAAAATAATTTCATTTCAAACGAGCAAGGCAAATACACTGCCTTGCTTTTTCCTTCTTAACCCTTAAAAATACTTTGTCACATACTCTCCCTCTCTTCAGATAGTCATGGAATGAAAACATCACATGATGGATGGGCAACGCGCATTGGTTTGATACTCGCTGTCGCGAGTGGAGCCATAGGACTTGGAAATTTTTTACGTTTCCCTGGGCAAGCGGCTCAAAACGGTGGCGGTGCCTTTATGGTACCTTACATCATTAGCTTCGTACTTCTAGGCATTCCTGTCTGTTTAGCTGAATGGACAATGGGCAGAATGGGTGGTCACCATGGTCATAGCCTTCCATTCATCTTCAAAGAATATCTAAAAGGGTATTCACTCAAAATTACCGGAACCATAGGCGTCATGGTGCCTGTCATGATCTATGTTTATTATATTTTCATTGAATCCTGGTGCCTTGCTTATGTTTATTATTTTGCCACAGGCGCGCTTGGAAAACCGACACTTGGTGCGGGAAATATCCCGGATCAAAGGGAAGTCATTTCCACATCCTCGTCCTTTTTTTTGAATTTAACGGGTGCTAATGAAAATGGTGCTTCTTTTCAAAGTCCTATTATTATTTTTTTTCTTATGTGTTTTCTCTTTAATTTTCTACTCGTCTACCGTGGTTTATCTCGCGGACTTGAAGCATTTGCAAAATTAGCCATGCCTCTCATGGGAATCTGTTCAACGATCGTATTGATACGCGTTCTTACAATTCCCGGAATCGAATCGGGACTTGCCATCATGTGGAATCCCGATTGGTCGGCTTTAAAAGAGCCAAAGGTATGGATCAGCGCTGCCGGCCAAATTTTTTTCTCACTTTCAACCGGATTCGGAATAGCACTGGTATTTTCTAGTTTTTTAAAAAGAAAGGATGATGTAGTATTATCTAGTTTATCATCTGCGTCGCTCAATGAATTCGCAGAAGTTGTGTTTGGTGGGCTGATTACAATACCGGTCGCTTTTCTATTTCTTGGAGCGACAGTTACATCCTTTGGAACTTTTGGAATGGGATTTATCGCATTGCCTGCAGTATTTAGCATGATGCCAGGCGGAAATATTTTCGGAGCTCTTTGGTATTTTGTCCTCTTTTTGGCTGCCATCACCTCCTCCATTACGATGCTTCAACCAGGAATTTTATTTTTAGAAGAAGGATTTAAACTAGGGAAGCGAAAATCATCGCTTTTCTTATTTCTGTTTACATTTACGCTTTGTCTACCTATCGTATACTTTAACAGAGATTTTGCTGCACTTGATATAGCAGATTTTTATATCGGAACTATCATGATATATGTTCTAGCAACGATTCAAATTTTTGTATTTTATTTCAAAATTGGTATTAAAAAAGGTGCAGAACATGCGACAGAAGGATCTATCATCCCTTTTCCTTATATCATTCAATTTATTTTAAAATATATCACCCCTTGGTTTTTACTTATCGTGTTCATTTCTTTTTGTTACATGAATTTACCAGAATATTTAGACAAGATGAACGCTGAGAAGATGGGTCAGCTGGCATTGAACGCAGGCAAAGACGTGTATGCAGCTCAAGTAAAAGCAGATATCTCGAAGTATGTAGGCTTCGGTCTTGTAATCGTATTTCTATTTATTTATTATTTAGTTCATGTGGCCATCGATCGCTCAAATAAGGAAAAGTAATATGGAGCAAACTCTACATTTAAATTGGCAAGGCATCGCGATCATGTCCACTTCTCTCTTACTCGTCATTTCCTTAAGTATCTACTGTATTTACCATCTCGTTAAAAATAGAGAATAATTTGGACACCCGCACAATATTTGAAAAGAATCTTTCTGCACTTTGGCAGGATTATGAACCCAGAAATGAGCAGATTGTCATGGGTGAGTCCATTGAGCGATCATTACAACAAGGCATTCATCTGGCAATTGAAGCTGGCACAGGTGTCGGTAAATCGTTAGCATATCTAATACCGGCAGCTTTATTTGCGCTTGAAAATGAGACGACGGTTGTCATTTCGACAGAAACAAAATCACTCCAAGATCAAATCTTAGAAAAGGACATCAATATTGTTCGGGAAGTGATCAGGAAGGATCTAAGTGCTCACGTTGCGCTTGGAGCGAATAATTACCTCTGTAAACGAAAGTATTCGAAAGTCATGGATCGAGGTGAGTTCGGTCCTGAGATGGAAGCTGAGATTGATTCCTTCGTCAAATGGGAGCGTGCTACTGAATCAGGAATTCGTTCCGAATACAAAGGCTTTCTTTCCAATTCTTTTTGGAACCAAGTCGGAAGAGACGCAGACAATTGTTTGGCGAGGAATTGTCCTAATTTTAATTCGTCCTACTATTTTCTGGAAAAAGAAAAATGGAAGAAAGCAAATATTCTCATTGTAAACCATCATCTTCTAGCTAGTCATTTGGCAGGCGATTTTAGAATATTACCGCCTTTTCAACATTTGGTGATAGATGAAGCACATGCATTTCCTGAGATCGTTGGCAAGGCCTTTGGTTCCGAGGTAAAGTATGAAGTCATTCTCAACCAATTGCATTATCTATTCCATCCAGAAAAGAGATCTGGTTTGGCTTTAAAACTTCCCGAAGTCAAACGCGGAAAACTAATTGAAGCCATTGACAAGTCTCTTATATATCTCGGTGATTTCTTTCGCTTGTTATTCTCGGAAATTCCATTAAATTTTCAATTTTCATTCCGCCACGTTCCCCGGATCAAAGTGGATGATGGAAAATTAGAGGACGCACTTTATGATCTCTCAGAAATTTGCCTAAGTTTTTTGGAGACTTTCAAAAAAGATAGTGAAGACCAAGATGAAAAAGAGATTGCTATTGGCCTTGAGATGGTGGGAACAAATATGAAGAAGGCATCTGCGTTTCTAGAAGAGTTCCGAACAAAGACAAATAAAAATTTAGTCTTTTGGATTGAGGCGCCAAATCAAAATGCTAGAGATAAATTTTACCAACTGTATTCGCAGCCAAAGAATACAGAAGAGATACTTTCAAAAACGTTATTTCCGAATTTAGAATCCGTCATCATGACTTCTGCCACCTTATCCCCTTCTCCAGGAAATTTTCAATATTTCTTAAAAGAAATCGGGACAAAGGAGATTGAAACGAAAACCCTGAATTCACCTTTTTCTTACTCTACACATTCACTGCTTTTTGTTCCGAAAAATGTAGCTGATCCAACATCGGCACCTGCCCAAAATAAAAAAGATATCTGCGATTGGATTGAACGGCTGGTCAAACTTTCCCAGGGTGATGCTTTCGTTTTATTTACTTCAAACAAATTGCTCCAAGAAGTTCATGAGGAATTGAGTCGGCGCATAGACTTTCCGATTTTTTCTCAGTTTCAGTTAGGTGCTATACAGGCAAAACGGGAGTTTCTTGAAACACCCGAGAGTGTCTTGTTTGGTGTCGCCAGTTTTTGGCAAGGGGTGGATATCAAGGGTGACAAACTCAGAAATGTCATCATCACAAAACTGCCTTTCCAAGTGCCAACGGAGCCAGTACTGCAGGCGAAAATGGAAGATATGGAAAAGGAGGGAAAGAGTCCATTTTGGGAAATGCAAGTTCCAAAAACCTGTCTACAATTACGTCAGGGATTTGGTAGGCTCATACGTTCTGGTACAGATACAGGAATGGTCAGCATTTTAGATCCGCGCATACATACAAAATCTTACGGTAAAAATGTGATTCAAAGTCTACCGAAGGGTGTGCCGGTCGTTACGGAATTTTCGGAATTGGAAAGAAAATTTAAAAATTTACCGAAAGGATAAATAGCATGAAAGTTCTTTTTAAATCCACTCCGTTGCTCATCTTTTTACCCTTTTTTGGCATTTCGGCTGGTCCGGCTCAGGATATTGATTTTTATAAGACGATTTCCAATTGGTATGATCTCACACTTACTGCCCAGGTGAATGAACCTCTTCCGAAGATCATATTTAACGAGGATGATCCAGATTTTGGAAAACCAAATACGGCTACAAATAAAAGTAGATCGGATCTATTGGCTCGTAAAAAAGCAAAAGAAAAACTTCGCGTTCGTCTCAGCCAAAGTTTAGAGAGTTTGTTTTATGACTCTAATTATACAGTGTTTGAATACTCTCAAATGAATAAGATGGTTAGATCTCGCATCAATGCTTTTATTTCCGAAGAAAAAGAGATATTTGATTTTCAACCTGGTAAGAATCAATTGATCTCAAAAGCCTCCATCAACCTTATCGGCAAACAGGGATTTTTAGCTTATTTACCAGTGGAATATGCCTCTGAACAAATTCCCACCTTTACAGAGGAAGTCTTGCCTGTCGAATTCTCGGGCCTCGTCGTAGATGCACGTCATCTTAAAGTTAAAAAAGCCCTCTTTCCAAAAATCCAATCGGATCGAGGTCTTGATGTTTATTCTCCTTTTTATGTTAAGGAAGGTTATGCGATTGAGACAGGGTATGTGGCGTATAGAGATGATGAAGATCCAAAAAATTGGGAAAAACGCGCAGGTAAAAATCCTTTTTTCATCGTAGCGCTCGGAGTGTCAGGTAAAAACCAGACAGATTTAATTCTTCCTGCAGATGAGGTGGCAAAATTTCTCAGCCACCCCGAAACAAGGAAAAATCTTATGCGTTGCAGAGTGTTGGTTTTAGTTTCGAAGTAATCGATAGAAACGTTTTTTCTGCTTTCTCATACTCACCATGAAATAGATAGGCAAATCCCATATCTTCTAATTCTTTCATGCTTAAGTTTCCAGAGTTGGATTCCATACTGCCAATATTAGAAAATAATGTTTTATAAGATTCTCTTTTTTCCTCAAATGAAGGTAAGTTCATTTTACCAGGAATGTTTTCAAATATTAGGTTTGCTTCTTTGTGGCGATCCAAAAATAAAAGTGACATACCGACGATTTTATGGATATCAGAATCATTTAATTGTTTGATATTCTCACGAAAAAATTTAATTACTTCTTCATACTTTCTTAGATTGTAAGTAGCGATGATTTCTTCTTTGGCGAAGGATTGATCGTTGGATTTGGATTTAAATATCGAGATGATCTTGAGAGCATCTGAAAAATTTTCAGACCGAAAATAGATTTTAAGAGCTAGATTGATGATGCTATAACAGATAGCATGGTTGGCAGATTGAAAATATAAACTCAAATGGCTCGCGGCTTCTATATAACGTCCGTTATTAAAGTTTACAATTGCCTCCACAATGGGTGAGAGAGAGGAAATCCCTTTTGGGCTGATACCTGCGATGTTGCCCTTCAATTCATAAGAGGCAAGAAAAGCTAAATGTTGGATATAATGATTTTCAGGCTGAGATTTTGCTAGAAGAAGAACTTCCTCATTTGCTCCGACTTCAAAGAGATCCCAAGCTTCTTTCTCCAAAGAAGGATGTATGCCTTTTGTTGCTTGCTGTGCCATAGTTTACCTCTCATAAAAATGATCGGTTGCTACGCTCGTTTTCCCTTGAGAATTTTTATGGATGGAGTCTGTAGATCATCCGAGGAAAAGGTATGCATTCTCTGACGTGTTCGAGCCCGCAGATCCAGGCAAGCACCCTCTCTTGCCCCATTCCAAAACCAGAATGGGGCACCGAACCATACTTCCTCAGGTCCAAATACCAATGATAAGAAGAAACAGGAAGCTGTTCAGCCTCTAGTCGCTCGACAATATTTTCGTAGTTCTCTTCTCGTTCAGAACCACCGATGATTTCTCCCACGCCGTCAGGAGCGAGAAGATCTGCACATAAAACCGTCCTTGGATCCTCGGGATTTTGTTTCATATAAAACGCTTTGATGGACCTTGGATAATTTTTTACAAAAACGGCGGTTCCATAATGCGCGGTAAGGAGATTCTCCCGTTCGGCGTTGATATCCTCTCCCCATTCAATGCTCTCACCCTTAGATTGCAAGAACGCTATTGCTTCAGTATAGTTGATGTGAGGAAATGGATCTTTGGTTTGAGAAAGGATTTTTTGAGGGTCTCTTTCCAACAATTTTAGTTCGGAAGGGCATCTAGCAACCACGGTTTGTATCACGGACCTAACAAATTGGTCTTGGAGTTTGAGGTTGTCCTCATTGGAAAAAAAAGCGGTCTCGGCTTCAACCATCCAAAACTCAGTAAGGTGCCTACGCGTTTTACTCTTTTCTGCCCGAAACGTTGGTCCGAAACAATACACTTTCGAATGAGAAAAGGCTGCGGTTTCCAAATACAGTTGGCCAGTTTGTGCAAGGTAGGCATTTCCCAAGTCAAAGTATTCTGTGGAAAACAGGGTGCCCGCTGACTCACCAACAGAACCTGTTAGAATCGGAGTGTCGATGAGGGTATAATTTTCCTTGTGGAAGAATTCGCGAATGGCAAAAGAAAGCTCTGAGCGGATCTTGAGAATGGCAAGTTGCCTTTTTGACCTGAGCCAAAGGTGTCTGTGGTTGTGGAGAAAATCCGTGCCATGTTCTTTTGGGGTAATCGGATAGTCTTTTGATTCTCCAATAAGAGAAAATTTTACCAATTGCAATTCCAAACCTTCGGGTGCCTTTGCATTTTCCGCCAGATAGCCTTCCACAGAAAGGGAAGTCTCCTGCGAAAGTGACTTTAGGAGCTTAAAAGTATCCTCGCCCAATTTTTCTTTTTCGATGACCACCTGCAGGATTTTTCCTTCTGTTCTCAATTGGAGAAATTGGACATGGTTGTTGCCGCGAATGGCATGAACCCATCCCTTCCAGGTGACAAGCGAAGGGGACGGTGAAGAATTTTGATCGAAGGGAGTGCTACTCTGAGACATAGATGGTTTTTCTGTTTGCCAGGTCGATTTTCTTTGAAATTTTGAACTTACTAGATGAAATCTCCTATCCTTCTTAACGGTAAAGCGATTTCTGAGCAGATTCGAAATCGTATCTCTCAGGAATTAAAAAAAATGGATCCGACGGGATCTTCCCCTCCCACTCTTGCCACCATCCTTGTGGGAAATAATCCAGCCTCAGAAACATATGTGAATATGAAAGTCAAAGCTTGCGCGAGTGTAGGCATGCTTTCAAAGTATGTTCGCCTGCCCGAGGAAACCACCACAGAGCAGTTGCTAAATGAAATTCATTTATTAAATCAGGATCCAAAAGTACATGGGATCTTATTACAGCATCCAGTCCCTCACCAAATTGATGAAAGGTTATGTTTTGACTCCATCTTGCCTGAGAAAGATGTTGATGGAGTCACGACTACTTCCTTTGGTCGCCTGGCAATGGGAAAGGAGGCATTTTTTCCATGCACTCCTTACGGAATGATCCTTCTTTTGCAGGAATTCGGAATTTCGATCGCAGGAAAACATGCAGTTGTCGTCGGTAGGTCCCCCATTCTGGGAAAACCGATGGCAATTATGCTAACTAATCTCGACGCTACCGTTACGCTTTGCCATTCCAAAACGCAAAATCTACCTGAATTGATTGCCCAAGCCGACATCGTGGTCGGTGCGGTGGGAAAACCTGAGTTTATCAAAGCGAGTTGGATCAAGGAAGGCGCCGTTCTATTGGATGCAGGGTATAACGCGGGCAATGTGGGAGATATCGAAATATCAATTGCGAAAGAGAAAGCTTCTTATTTTACTCCCGTTCCTGGTGGCGTTGGACCTATGACAATCGCAGTATTACTTTTACAGACACTGTACTCTTACCAGTCAAAATTTTCTCCGGTTCTAACGAGTCATTAATATGTCAGAAGCGATCAGTTTTGACGAATGTTTTCAGACTTTTCCTAAGCTGGACCCACCTCTTGACCTAGATGCATTCTGGAAAGAGGGTTTCCAAGCTCTTAAAAAAATCCCTATCAAAGAAACCTATAAAACTGTCTTAAAAGGTTCCTTCATCTGGGAGTCGTTAAATGATGTTTCTTTCCAAGGAATCGGGAATTACACAATCCATGGGAAATTGGCGATTCCAAGGAAACGAGGCGATCGTCCTGTTGTCGTTTTTTTTCACGACTATCTTGAACCAGAAGAAGAAATTCAAAAAGGTTACTCGGACATAGGTGTAGCGCAGTTGCATATCAATTTACGTGGACATGGTCCCGAAATGATCCAGGCGCCAGTTGATCCAAATACCGGTAAAAGATTGGCCAATTGGTCGCCCAATTATTTTGCAGAAGGCTTGGACAACAAAGAAGATTTTTATATGCGAAAACTCTATCTTGATGTCATTCGTACGATCGAATTTTTACGAGTGAGTGATGGAATCGATGGAGACAATATCATCTTGCACGGTAAATCTTTAGGTTCGGCCCTGGCAGTATTTGGTGCAGCATATTCAGATAGAATTAAAGGACTCATACTTGAAACACCTGCTTTCTGTTATATCGACAAAGATCAACTATCATTAAAAGCAAACCATTGGGTCCGCGAAATGAGCCCTACTCTCGAAAAAAGAGCAACTAAAAAGATAGATTATAAGAAAGCTCTCGCCTATTTTGATTCGATACAGTTTGCTAAAAAAATCAAGATTCCTGCCCTTTTCACATGCGGTATGGAAGACAATCTTTCCCATCCAAAATCCATTTTTGCGTTATTCAATCATATGAACTGCGACAAAAGAATGCAGATCTATCCAAATGAAGGGAATGGCGCAGGAAAGGAAAAACAGCCAGCGGTAAACCTTGAATTTGTAAAAGAAATTTTTCAAATATAATTTTCACCTATGATATTCAAATTCTATAATACAAAAACAGCAAAAAAAGAAGAGTTCATACCTAGTAACCCAAACGAGGTAAAAATTTACTCTTGCGGACCCACCGTATATAATTTTGCACATATCGGAAATATAAGATCCTTTCTTTTTGTGGATGTTTTACGAAGGGCCCTTAAGTTAGGTGGTTTTCACTTAAATCAAACAATGAATATCACGGACATTGATGATAAGATCATCCGAGAGGCCATTGCAGGCGGAGTTTCTGTCGAGGAGTTTACAAAACCGTGGACAGATGCTTTTTTTGAAGACCTGAAATCCTTAAACATTCAAAGCCTAGAACATTATCCAAAAGCAACGGAGTCTATTGGCGATATGATCTCTATTGTTGGAAAATTGAAAGAAAAGGGACTTGCATACGAGAAGGATGGAAGTCTTTATTACTCCATTCAAAAATTTTCCAAATATGGAAAACTTTCACATATTGATGTTAGTGGAATGAAGTCTGGTGCCAGGTATGATGCTGACGAATATGAAAAAGAGGATGTCAGAGATTTTGTTTTATGGAAGAACAGAAAGACTGAAGGGGAAAAAGCTTGGGAAAGTGAGCTTGGCATCGGAAGACCTGGTTGGCATTTAGAATGTTCTGCGATGATACGAAAGATTTATAATTCTGGCATTGATATACATACAGGAGGCATTGACCTTCTCTTTCCGCATCACGAAAATGAGGTGGCGCTTTCGGAAGGAGCTTTTCCCGAGGAGACTTTCGTAGGTACTTGGCTACACTGCGAGCATTTGCTTGTTGACGGAGAAAAAATGTCTAAGAGTAAAGGGAATTTCTATACTCTTCGGGATATCCTAGCGAAAGGATATGATGTCAAACAGATCAGATACCATTTGATCTCAGCTCATTACCGTTCAAAGTTAAATTTTTCTTTAAAGAAGTTGGATGAATCTAAGCAGGCATTAGAAAGGTTGCAAAATACTCTTTTTCGTATAATGAGTGTTTTGGATTTTAATTGGGATAAGCTAGATTCTTCTCAATCTGATTTATTGCGTGAGAGGATCAAAACAGAACGCATTCGATCTTTTGTAATCGATTTTGAAGCAGCAGTTGCTGATGATTTAAATATTCCGAAGGCATTAGCTGCAATCTTTGATTTTGTCCGAGAGGTAAATTCTGGATTAGATTCAAATGCCTGGGATAACAACAATCTAACGGAAATGATTTATAGTTTTCAAGTATTCGATCAGATTCTCGGATTGTTAAGTTTTGAAAAACCATTAGAAACTATAGACGCGAATGACAAAACGAATATAGAAGAGAAGATTGCTGAGAGAATTATGGCAAAACAGAATAAAGATTTTGCTAAGGCAGATTCCATTCGAAAGGAATTGCTAGAACAGGGAATTCAACTTCTAGATAATAAGGATGGAACCACCTCTTGGAAAAGAAACCAGTAGATATTTTATTTGGTAAACGAAATTTTTTTGAATTTTTAGAATCCTTAGACACGATGATTCCTGAAAAAGGAATAAAATCCATACGTGAAATCTTATTAAAAGATTCCATACCCTCTGAAGAAAAAAAAAGAATTCAAGCCTATCTTCCTCCGAATATCAAGTGTTCACTGGTAAGTATCAGAGAATTGGATCGAGTTGCCGGAGATAAGAACCACCAGGGCTATGTGATCATTCGAACTAAACAGAAGTCTTTTCAATCTCAGACGTGGGAGCAGTTCAAGCAGACGATCGAGCCAGGTGAAGGTCCGATTTTAATTTTAGATCGGATTCAAGATCCTGGAAATTTGGGAAATATTTTGCGCACTGCAGAATGTTTGGGTGTGAAACATATTGTGATGTCGGACAGGGACACCGCCCCAATCAGTCCAGTGGTGGAAAAGTCTTCTGCGGGAGCCGTACATCATCTTAATATATTTCGAATCGCAAATTTGAGTCAGGCGATGGAACGATTGAAAGAGCTTGAGTATTGGGTTCTTGCTACAGATGAAGAGGGATCTGAAGAAATTTGGGAGGATCTTCCTGATGCGGAAAATATGGCAGTCATTATGGGAAATGAAGGTGAAGGTGTGAAAAGGATATTACTTGAACACGCTGACTACAAAGGAAGGATCGCCTTACAAGGATCAGTATCCTCTTTGAATGTGGTGGTCGCATGCGGAATCACATTAGATAGGATTGTCAATCGGACTTGAAAGGTTCGACATTTGCCATTATCTTATTTTTATCTTCATTCCTCTTTGGGGACTGTGCTTACTATGTCTGGAAAAAACAATTTACGACCGACAAAAATACTGACGATGCCCTACTTCTTTCTCTCGTCGGTGTCATTGAAAATCCAAACCAAGAGCTCTTTTTTTTTCAACCAGGAGTGAGCAGAAATCTTAAGTATGAGCAATACCTAGAAGCTTCCCTTATCTCATTTCCTTCCTCTAAACCAAAACTTATATTTATCCACGGTTGGAATCCTTTAGAAAGAGATACCGATCCCTTTACGTCGAGGACCCGGAAAGTTGATAATATCAATGGAACTTTTCAGAACGGGATCATACACTACCAAGAAGATCTGTCTCTAGCTAAAACTAAATATGATTTGTTTCTTTTCACGTATAGAACCTCTAACGGACTCATTTTTAATGCAGATGGCTTTTTGAAAATTTTAAAAAAAACATTCCAAACCTCTGATAAAGTGATCATAGTAGCTCACTCTATGGGTGGTCTGGTTACTCGAGCAGCTATGAAATCTGAAGGTTACTTACCAAATTTGATTGATGGAGTTGTGACATTGGGATCTCCGATGTATGGCTCCCCTTTTGCCTCAAAGGCGTATTTGAAATCACAATCTTTTGTAAGTGAATTGTCTGCTTTCCTACTCGAAACGCAAGGTGGCGCAGATCTCAGTCATACAAATCAAGGTCTAGGGCAAACCCAAATTGAAAATGAAACGAATCTCGTTTTAGATTACATCAATCAAGATTTTCCATACAATCAAACATTTGTTAGCTTTGCTGGTTTATTGTCAGCTCCCTCTTGTGCTGGAGCTGAGACCTTTTATTATACGACGGGCTGTACTGTCTTAACAAATTCGAATCCAAGTTTTGTCCGAAATGATGGAATTGTTCCTGAGAATAGTGCCTTTCTTGGCAAAAGTGTTTTTAAAACGATTAGCAAAAACGGATATGATCACTCTATGATGGCGTTTCAAACAAAAGATATAGATGATACTAAAAGTAAAGAACTATTCGAAGAAGCCATCCTGCAGGCTGATTTATTGCTTGCTAGGTGAACTATTTAAGGATTTTTTTAAAGAAAATCTTAAAAGGAGTACACTCGTCAGTAAAATTGGGATAGAAACATAAAGTATTTTCGTTTCCCATAATAATCCTTGAATCGATTGCAAACCGCTGACAATGAGAAAAAATCCGGAAATGACACCCAAGAAAGAATGATAGAGTCCATTTGGAAACACTTTAAATGATTTTGAATCTCCTTCAAATAGACCTTTCCAAAAGAAGTGTGGAGGCCGGACCTTAAAATAAAATTCTTTGATCATTGCAGGATTAGAAGTTGGAAGTATAAATGTACTAATGATCAGTAAACCTGTGCAAGTGAGTGAGTTTGCGAGGATCGTATAAGGAAATTCAAGTTTAAGAATGATTGCAAAAAGAATGTAACAAACTGGCGAAAGGATCAATGCCAGTATCTCTGTGTAAGCTGAAATCCTCCAATAAAACCAACGAGCTATCAAAACAAAACCGATACCAGAAGAAGACTCCAAAAGAAATACCCATGCGCCTTTGACAGTTTCCATACCGTAAACGGCAAGTAAGAGTGAGGCAGCCCCAGTTAAAAATTGTAAAGCATATGTTACGTTCAAATAATACCGATCTGTCTTTGCCTTTTGTAGAACGGGCTTCCAAAAATCAAAGACAAGGTAGGACGCACCCCAGTTCAGATGCGTCGCTAGAGTTGACAAATATGCCGCGAGAAACGCACTTAAGATTAATCCTTTTAGACCCATCGGAAGACCTTCATTGAGGAACAGCAGAAATCCCTTGCCACTTTCTTTGTCAGTCAGATCGGGAAATGCAACCAAGGAGGCTAAGGCAACTAGAATCCAAGGCCAAGGTCGTAAAAAGTAATGAGCTAAAACGAACCATAATGAACTCTTGATTGCCGAATCTTCATTTTCAGTAGCCAGAATTCTTTGTGCAATATAGCCGCCCCCGCCAGGTTCCGCACCCGGATACCAACTTGACCACCATATAACAGTTAACATGATGATGAAATGGTCAACGGGTAGTCCGATACTGCTCGAAAAGCTTGGATAAAAATTTACTTTCTCAGGCGCGATCTTTTCGACAAGTCCGGAAACGCCACCGATACCTGGCAGACCCAGAATGAAATAAGCATAAACAACACAACCACCCCATGCTAAAAAAAACTGAAATACATCAATGAACGAAATCCCTTTCAGTCCACCAAAGGAGGTATAGATAATGCCAATGAGAATAAGAATGAGCAATATAAGTATTTCTGAATATTCTGGAAAAAATACTTGGATAATTTTGAGCATGGCTAAATTTACCCAACCGAGTATAATAATATTTAATACACCTCCAATGATGACTGCCTTAAAGCTGCGAAGGACGCTCGCCTCTTTACCTGAGTACCTAATAGCAATTAGTTCAAGATCTGTTTTGGCACCAGACCTCTTCCAAAGTTTCGAGAAAAAAAATACTGTGACAAGTCCTCCGATCGCCATATACCACCAGAGCCAATTTCCCGAGATACCCTTTGATCTGACAATTTCTGTGACTGCAAGAGGAGTATCTGCCGCAAAGGTGGTTGCGACCATAGCTGTACCAGCGACAAACCAACCCAATTTACCTTCAGCTTGAAAGTATCCGGCTAGTGTGCGAGCCTCTTGATTCCGATTTAGATATAAAATGGAGAAAATAACGAGAAAAGGCAAAAAAAATAAAACATGATCTAAAATAGAAAACGCAATCATAATCTAACTTTAATGCCCATTTCCCTCATGGCTTGTTTGGTTTCTTTGATCGTATACTCACCAAAATGAAAAATTGAGGCAGCGAGTACCGCATCAGCACCACCCCTCAGAATGGCTTCCGACATATGCTCGGGATTGCCTGCGCCACCAGATGCAATGACAGGGATACTTAAGTTTTGAGTGAAAAGTTTTAGTACATTGATATCAAAACCATCTTTGGTCCCATCCTTATCCATCGAGGTCAAAAGTATTTCGCCTGCACCTCTCTCGTAGGCTTCACGTCCCCATTCTAAAGCATCTTTACCTGTTTCAGTTCTTCCTCCATTCAAATAGACTTCGAATCTTTTTCGCTCTTGATTGAATTTAGAATCTATCGCACAAACAATACATTGAGATCCGTAGATTTCGCTGGCTTGTGTCAAGAGCTCTGGATTTTGAAAAGCCGCAGTATTGATTGAAACTTTATCCGCACCTTTGTTTAATACGGAGCGAACATCATCTAAAGTACGGATACCGCCGCCAACCGTAAATGGGATAAAAAGTTTATTTGCAACCTCCTCTACTAAATGGAGCAAAATATCTCTCTTATCACTTGAGGCAGTTATATCCAAAAAACATAACTCATCGGCTTGATTTTCTTCATATGCAACAGCGCAAGAAACTGGATCTCCAGCATCGATCAGGTTAACAAAATTTACACCTTTTACGACTCTACCATCTTTGATATCTAAACATGGGATGACTCGTTTGGTCAGCTCGTCTGTGAGTATCATTTTATTGTTTCTGGAAGATGAATCTTAGTTTCAGGAAATTCATTCAGCATCAAAGCATAGGATAATAATTTTTCCTCTTCGAAATGATTCGAGGTAAGTTGCATTCCGATGGGTAAACCTATCTCATCAAGGCCCGCAGGACAGCTTATGGCGGGAACGCCTGCAAGATTTACGGTCGTTGTTAAAATATCAGCTAAATACATTTGTATTGGGTCTTTCGTTTTTTCTCCCACCTTAAATGCGCTAGTTGGTGAAGTCGGCTGAAAAATAAAATCTACATCTTTGAAAAAAGATTCGTATTGTTTTTTAATCAAAACTCTAGCTTTTTGCGCCTTGCCATAATAGGCATCATAATAACCAGAGCTTAGTGAGAATGTTCCCAATAAAATTCTACGCTTTACCTCGTTGCCAAATCCCTTCGATCTGGATTCAACGTATAGATCCTCGAGTTTTCCTTGGCCTTCATCCCGAAAACCATATCGAATTCCATCAAAACGCGATAGATTGGAAGAACATTCAGCAGTTGCAATTAAGTAATAAACAGGGATCGAATACTTAAAAAGACTAAAGTCTAATTCTTTTAAAATGGCGCCTTCTTTCGTAAGGGCGGCTTTTAACTCTTCATATCTTTTGGCGACACTCGGGCTTGCCTGGGTATCTTCCGTTTTCATAACTCCAACGCGAAGACCCTTCCAAGAACCTAACTTAACATGATTTACATTGAAAGACTTTTCCTTCGCCGAAGTTTGATCATGAGAATCGTATCCTTGAATGGAATCGAAAACATCAATCACCGAATGGATATCATTTCCAAAAGGACCGATTTGGTCTAAACTGGAGGCATAGGCAACTAAACCATATCTTGAAACACGTCCATACGTAGGTTTGAGTCCCCAAACGCCACATAAAGCAGCTGGTTGGCGAATGGATCCACCCGTATCTGATCCAAGTGAAGTTGACACCATGCCTGAGGCAACTGCCGCCGCAGAACCGCCGCTAGAACCTCCAGGAATTCTTGTGACATCAAATGGATTTTTTGTCGTTTGAAATGCACTATTCTCAGTAGAACTTCCCATAGCGAATTCATCCATATTCGTTCTCGGGACAAATAGAAATCCTTTTGATTTTAGCTTGGTGATGACAGTGGCATCATAAGGTGATCTGAAATTTGATAGAATTTTGGAGGCACAAGAAGTTATTTCTCCTTCAATGCAGATGTTATCTTTAATCCCGATGGGAATTCCGTCCATTTCTGATTTAAGAGCTTTTGATTTTCTACGAGCATCACTTTCTTTAGCAGAGGCAAGTATTTTTTCAGGATTGAATTCTAGGAAGGCACCGATTTTTGAATCTACAGCGTTAATTCTATCTATATAGGAGGAAGTCACTTCTTCGGAGGTAAACTCACCTTTACCCAATCCTTCTTTGATCTTAGAATAAGTTAATTTTGATAAATCGTTCATGTTTCTATCACTCTTGGCACAACAACATATCCATTCTCATAAGATGGTGCAATCTTCGATAAAGCATCTCGGTTTAAAGTATTCTCTTTAATGTCAGGTCTTAAAGAATTCATTGTTAGTTGATATATCTCATCATCTTCTACTGAAGAGGTGTCGAGATTTTTAATCTCATCTACATAGCTTACGATTCGTGAAAAATCATTCAACATACCTGAAATCTCTTCATCTCTGATCGACAATTTAGCTAAAGCTGCGATGTCCCTTAAATTCTTCTCATCCATAATTATTTCCTTTTAATATGCATTTCGATCGACTATTGCCTTCCATGGAGTTAGCAAAATGATTTTCAAATCAAATGCTAAACTCCAGTTTTCAATATAATATATGTCTGCTTTGATACGCTCTTCGATCGAGGTATCTCCTCTTAATCCCTGGACTTGTGCCCACCCAGTAATCCCGGCTTTTGCTGCATGCCGCCTCATGTATTGATGATGCTCCGATTGAAACTTTTCTACATAAAAAGGTCTCTCTGGTCGAGGACCCACAACGGACATATCACCTCTGAGGACATTTAAAAATTGAGGAATTTCATCTAAGGATAATTTTCTCAGAATCCCACCAACTTTTGTGACTCGAGGGTCATCTTTAGTTGTCCAAAGAGTATCAGACTGTTGTTTTTGTTGAACAACCATGGAACGAAATTTTAGCATATTAAATTTTCGATTGTCTAGACCTACTCGTTCTTGCTTGTAAAAAATGGGTCCGGCGCTTGATAATTTTATTAGAGCTGCTATGAGAATATAAATCGGGCTAAAAATCAAAAGGAATAAAACGGAAAAAATGATATCAAATGTTCTCTTTAATACTCGATTGTAACCAAGACGTAAAGGTATATTTCGTATAGAAATAATAGGAATTCCATCCAGGACTTCAACCCGACCTTTTGCTGTTATGATTTCTTCATAACTTGGAACTACTTTTAAATCAATGCCTAAATAATCAGAGATATCGATGGCTTCTTTTAAATAATCTCCCTCATCATGTGAAAGAGCATATACCAGAAGATCGATTTCATTATCTTTTAAATAATCCTCTAAATCTTTAATTTTGCCAACTGCTCGGTAACCGGAACCTCTCGACAAAAGATTGATTTTACCCTGGATAAAACCTACGACCGCATAACCATAAATAGAGTGTTTCTTGATCGTATTTGCAAAACTAAGAGCAGATTTGCCTGTTCCCAGAATCAAGACCGAGCGAAGGTTGTAGCCCTTGCTTCTTAGTATCCTCAGAATGCCACGAAGAAGAAAATGTGCAAGACTACTTAGTAATATAGTTGCGATAGCAAAATAACTGATCACAAGTCTCGAGAAACTTTCACCGCGAAAGAAAAATAGAAATGCAAGAATCAACATTAAATTGATGAGTACACCAGACGCGATGGCAAAAAATTCATCTGTTAAAGATAAACCTCGTCTTGGATGGTATAAATCAATCGACAAAAAGGAGATCACTTGAGAGATACCTAATACCAAACCCAAAACAAAGTAATTTCCAAAATCTATAATTTGTCTTTGAAATGCTGAATCTTCAGAAAGATAATAACGAATCAAAAATGCGATGGCAAAACTTAAGAAAGCGATAAATAAATCTGTAAATAAAAAGAGAAGTTTGAATGATTGGCTACGTTCTTTTAACATATTTTATTGTGCCTGAGCGGAAATACCATCCGACGTTCCATCAAGGGGTCTTTTTCTGAATCTATAAAGTCGAACTCTAGTGGCTTGTGAAGTTGCAGAGTCTCCGAAGGAAAAATTGGTGAGATTGACTGAAAAATAGACTGACTGATCATAAAATGTTAATGTATTGTCTGCGGTTAATCCACCTGGCAATGCTCTTAAATTCATGCTATAACCAAGTCTATATTCCCAATTATGTAGATCCAATTTAAAAGTCATCATGAAACGATTAATATTAAATACGGTCTTCTGTCTTTTATCTTGACCATTGGCTCCAGTTCCCGATGCTAAATCTTCCCAAATCGTTGTTTGGTCGTAATTCGTTCCATTTTGTGCGGTGAATAGTTCTGGTGTGGTGGAGTAAGCATAAAATTGACCTTGGGCAAGTGCTGTTAAACGCCAAGGTTCTGTTACACGAGAATCAAGCTCTAATTCTACTCCTGAATACCTCGTAATTTTCGTATCAGTTCTAAAAAAGAATCTGTAACTATCTAGGTAACTGTCCTTATAAACATGATACCAAGTTGAGCCCACTTCCAAACTTCTGATTGCACGGATGATGGGCCAGGAGAAACCACCCATCTTGTAAGAAACGGTTAAATTATTCGAGAGAGATCTATTCTGAGGAGTATGATGAACATAATCATTATTGATGAAGATTCCAGAATAGAAGTTTCTTTTGCGCTCGAGAAGGCTAGGTCTTCTAGTTTGAAATCCATCAATAAAATCTATAAAACCTCCCACTCGGACGACAGTATAATACCACCTTTGCATATTGGAAATACCGGGGTTGTAGTCAGGTGACAGGGTTCTTAAATCGCGTATCGTGCGAACAGAGATATCTATGTCATTTAACGCATAACTCTCTAACGAGAACTCTGCTTCATGCTGCCTTTGATTTCCAAGGATCGGGTCTTTGATTTCCGCTTTTTGAGCATCAATTTTACGATAGGTTGTCGAAAAGAATAGTTCTGGCACCCCAATCCTTGCTGTATGACTCTGACGAACATATTGGTAGGATTGTTGTTTTAGAAAATTGCTATATGCTTTATTTGAATCTAAATCAGGGCTGTTTGCTGCTGTGCCCACTCCTGGATACTCTGCCGTTTGTTTTGTGGCACCTGCGTAAATGCTGGGTGTAAAGGATGCATATGATCCTAGAGAGATTGGGGAACGAAATCCAGATTCTCCGTAAACGCTTGTTTGTGTCCTCAATACAAAATCGTTATACTTTCCTGTCGGATCGGTAATACTTGTATTTGGAATCTTTGACTGGGTGGGTGCTCCATACAATCGACTGATATTGGATTGAAAATTCAAATCCCAGTAAACTGGACTATTATAGAAAGGGAGGTTCCCTACTTGACTTGAATTTTTTATCGTAACTACAGGTAAAGTATCTTGTGCGGAAAAATATTTATCTGCTTGGATCTGATATACAAGTGTTCTGCTTAATCCAATACTTACACTCAAATCCCCTCTATTCTCAGTGTAATTTAAATTCCAGTTGAGTAAATTTCGAATAAACCCTAATCGAACATCTCTGTAAGTATACAATGACTGTACTGAGTTTGAGGGTTGGTAGCGATTCCCGAATTCATAGTCGAATTGCCTGTTGCTAAAGTTTTCATAACCTACCTGAAGGTTCCGAGTTACATCCTTATTGAAATCATTAGATTTGACATTTAATCTAAGTTCGGCTTTCCACCATGGATCATAATCAACACCTGTATTTCTGAATCCGAGACCAGTGTTTGGAAACAGTTCCCCTCGATCTACCGTATTTGTAACCGCTACGTTACCGATACCAAAGTTCTTGAATCGATCCTCATACACAGATGTAATGGTATTTTTTTTATAATTCGCATATCCTAAGTTTATATTATAATTAACATTTGGTGAAAGTTTCCACATTTCCAATTGAGCGGCTTGACCAGTTTTCTCATACATATCAAATCTGATCTTATATCCGTTCGCTAACAGTAAAGAATTTGGATACGGGTCAGACCATTGGTAACTATTTTGGAGAAACCAGCCTTGCGTATTGTTTTTTCCGGATTGAACCATCCATCCATTACCGGTCTCTGAATTGTAAAGAACAGGCAGCCAAAATAAGGGAGTTCCCCCAACTTTAAACGTTAGGTTATAGGCTATGACCGATTTATCGTCATAGATAATTATTTTTTTAGCTTGGAAGGAGTCATGAGGTAATTCAGCATTACAAGCGGTAAAGTAACCCATTTCCATCAAGTATCTCTTTTCATCCAATCGCTTAAGCTTTTGACCAATGAAAAAGGAAGGATAGTAACTGAGCTTAGAATTATATACAACGCCTTGGTTGAGTTTGATGTCGTATAAAAACCTTTCTCCTGTTATCTTTGCCTGACCATCTTTATATTCAACGCCTCCTTCCGCATAAACCTCTTGTCTTTGGGAGTCGATGGAAACTGAATCGGCAAGCAGTTCCCCGCCCTTAATTTTTAAGCGAACCTTTCCTCTAAGAACGAGCACTCCGCCTTGGGTCTTATCGATATTTAACAGCTGTCCTTCGGCCGCATTTTGAATCTGAATGGGAGGATCTTTCTTTTTCTGATTTGAGAGAATTGATTCTTGGGTTAATTCGGGAGGGAGTTCAGGGACAAGTGCCTCTCGTAAACGTTCTCGTTTGACATAGATCGTACCCTGGCTACTCAATCCCAAATTGCGAAGATTATCATCCACCTCACGGTCGGTCATGCTATCGACAGATTTTTGAACGAGAATCCTCTGTATCGCACTGGCTGTCAGTTTACGCTCTTCTTCGCCTGGATTGGTTTTGGTTGCAGGCAAATCGGGAAAGAGCTGCTTTATGCCTTGGATGTCCTGTGAATGGAGATCAAAGATAATGCCAATTCCAGTGGCCAAGAATAGAAGTCGTAAGTATTTTCGCACAGGGAAAAGGATGCTTTGAAAGTATAAAACGAGGATTTCAATGACTGTCAAAAAAGCAATGGGAAAAGCAATTTCCAACGGAGCAAGTCCTTGATTTCCTGCCTATTTTTATAGCAAATTTAGGAGTTAAACAAAAAAAAGGGATTGATGCTCACTACAAGCTGACATAATTTAAGGGTCGCTTATTGGGGCGCCGGGAGAGTGAGATGTCAAAATCCTACACGGGAGAGCGAATCCCAGGAACGGTGAATTATCATGTATTCGTTACGGAAGCAAAAAATAGAAGGGAAATTCTCGTAGACCATCGCTTAAATATGCAAGCCTTAGTGACCGATCTCCACTTAAATCACAGAGACGAGCTTGCTTATAAAATCTCTCTCGCGATCCTCATCGATTTTACAGGGAACATTCCACTTGCCGAATCTTGTTTTCGTGATTTTAAAAATAATATGGAAAGACTTTTTTCGGAAGACCAATGGCTTCTACATTCCAATCGGATCGATGCGTTTTTAAGACACGAAGAAGGAACCGAAGAAGAAGTTGTGGATTATTCCTTTTTTGATCCAATACCCGAAAGAAGCTAAGTCACGTCAAACCTAACCGTCTAAAATTAGATCTCCTTTTCCAACGGTTTGTTGATCGGAAGGGAAATTTCCCAGCATCCCTTGGTATCCTCTTGGATTCTCGTCATCTTTCCACCCAGTTCCATCAGAATGGATTTTGTGATATCGAGCGTTTCTGCACTTCCCATCCGTGGATTTGTCTGGCCCCTGCCAGAGTCCTGAATGCTCACTACAATATTTTTATCTCCAGATGTTTCCGGACTTCGAATATTTACCTTTATCTTTCTAACTTCGAGATCCGTTTCGCTGAGCAGTCTGCTCCTTGCGTCTTGTAATAAGTTTAGTATCACCTGTTTTAGTTTCTGTGGTTGGCAATGGATGACAGGAACAGTTTCCGATTCTATTTCACATTGAATCCCTTCTTTCAAAAAATATTGATGCAGAAAGGACCGAGTATCGTTTAGGAGCATTGGTACATTAACAATTGTAATTTGATTGGTCGTTGCCTCTGAGTAATTTACCAAATTTTTGATAATTTTTGCAATTCGCTCAGACTCATCGAAAATTTTTTTTGCGTATCCCATCAGCTGAATGTTTTCAGATTTGCTTGCTTCCCTCGAAATTAGATCAGAGAAGTTCATGATGGAAGTGAGAGGGTTATTGACTTCGTGTGAAATTCCGGCCGCAACTAGTCCAATGGTCTCCCATTTTTGAGCCTCGTAAAGTCGTTGTTGGACTTCTTTCAACTGCCTTTGGATTTGAGATTTATAAATCGCCATTTCCACAGAAACATACAAATCACGGCTATTAAATGGCTTGATTAAGTAACCCGCTGGTTCTGTTGTTTTTGCACGATCTAATGTAGATTCATCTGAGTAAGCCGTAAGATAAATGACTGGAATGTCTTTTTTCTTTTTGATTATGCGAGCGACTTCAATCCCATCAATTTCCCCACCCAACATAATATCCATTAGTATTAGATCAAAGGGAGCTTTTTCGATTTTTTCCAAAACCTGAATGCCATCGGAAAGATATTCCGTGTCATATCCGTATTGCTTTAAAGTGGCACAAATGTTAATCGCGATGATACGTTCGTCTTCAACGACCAAAACTTTTTTCTGAGAATGTGACTCTAAAGGATCCATGGACATATTTGGCTGAACAATTATAGAATCCGCCCATTTACAGTTTGTCAATCGATTGAAGTATAAAAAAATGATACTTGTGAAAAAAGGGGAAAATCTAAACGAGAGCCAAAAAAAAGCTGCCGAGGCAGGCCAAGGCCCCGTACTTGTGATAGCTGGTGCTGGAACTGGAAAAACAAATACTCTAGTTCATAGAATGTTTCATTTAGTGCAATCAGGCGTCTCACCAGAAGCTATTTTACTGCTTAGTTTTTCCAAAAGGGCAGCTGCGGAAATGTTAGCTCGCGCTTCCTTTCTATTGGATAGGCGAATGGAAAAAGTGAGTGGAGGCACGTTTCATTCTTTCGGAAATCAATTTCTTCGAAAACATGCCATGAAACTCGGATTTTCCTCCAATTTTTCGATCTTGGATACCGAAGATGCCACGACTCTGATCGGAATTTGCCGAGAGGATTTTTTACGCGAAAAGCAAGTGAAACGATTCCCAAAAAAGGAAACTTTATTGGATATCATATCCTCATCCTTTAATACCAATCAATCTCTGGAAAAAGCAATCACCCGTGAGTATCCACAATTTATCAGGGAAACCAAAGAGATTCAAGCAATCAAAGAAATGTATGAACTCCAAAAATTCAAATCTAACTGTTTGGATTTTGACGACCTATTGCACTTTACACGTAAGCTGCTAATGGAAGACCGAAATGTTCGAATCCAAACAGCAGAAATCTATAAGTGCATTTTGGTAGATGAGTACCAAGACACCAATAAAATACAGGCGCATATTGCTTGTTTAATTGCGAGCGAACATTCGAATATAATGGTAGTTGGCGATGATGCCCAAAGTATCTATGGTTTTCGTGGGTCGGATGTGCGAAATATTTTAGACTTCCCTAAAATATTTCCTGAAACAAATACCATTACCTTGGAAGAAAATTTCAGAAGCGAACCAGAAATTCTAGACCTGGCGAATTCCATTCTCTCGAAATTTTCTGAAACGTATAAAAAGCAATTATACTCGAAGAAGGAGAAAAAAGGCTTAAAACCGAGTTTGTATAAAGCCTCCTCTGAAGAAACAGAGGCAGACTTTATCGCAAATAAAATTATCGAAGAAAATGAAAACGGTTCCAAATTCAAGGATATCTCTGTGCTTGCACGTTCTGGATGGCATACGAATTTATTAGAATTAGAATTAAATGCGAAAAATATTCCTTACAAGAAATTTGGCGGAAGAAAATTTCTTGAGCAATCTCATGTAAAAGATATTATTTCTTACTTAAAAATCTGTGTCAATCCGGTAGATTGGCTCTCATTGACACGAATCGCCTTACTAGAAGAAGGTGTTGGGCCAAAACAAGCAAGTTTATTGATACACAATTTGCAAAGGACAATTTCACTGGAAGATTTCTCTGGTGATTTGATCTTGCATGATTCATTTTGGCTGGGATTCTCAAAGGAGGCTAAGCGAAGCCTAATCCAATTATTGGAATATATCAGTTCGCTCCGAGCGAAACATACGAATGCAAGCTTACAATTGTATGAATCAACGCTCTCCTATTATACTCCGATCTTAAAGAATAAATACGATGATCATGAAAAGCGAAAACAAGATTTGGATACCATCGGAATTCTGGCAAAGGATCGTACATCGATCCAAGACTTTATTTCTTATTTGAGTTTAGAAGCAACCGAATCATATCAAATCTATCCCGATAAAGAAAAGGAAGAAGAAGGTTATGTAACTCTTTCTACCGTTCATTCCTCTAAAGGATTGGAATGGGACATCGTATTTGTCTTACACTTATTAGACGGTCAATTTCCCTCAAATCGGATCAAAACGAAAGAGGATTTGGAAGAGGAAAGAAGGCTCTTTTATGTCGCGATCACACGAGCGAAATCAAAACTTTTTCTCACCGCGCCAGTGGTGGATAGCCAGAAAAATATTCAATTGCGGTCTTTAACTAGATTTATCACCGAGCTTGAGAATCTGGATTCACTTCTAGCTAACGATAAATCAATAGATGAGAACTCCGAAAAAATCGATAAAATGGACGAAAAAAGCCAAAAAACGGACCGATTCGAACAAATTCAAACCTACTTTTTGAATTGATTTTTTGATCGTTCCTTATTTACTAAAAGCCTACATTCGGAGGATCGCATGATTTTACTCTCTTTTCAGAGGGCTTTATTTTTATTATTAATTCTGGTTAGTTTTTCACTAACCAATTGTTCTTCTACAGAAACAAAATCTGAAGATGCATCCAGCGAATCTGCAGATACTACTAAAGACTCAGTCAATCAAAAAAAGGTTGAGAGTATTGATGTATCCGACCCATCAAAAAAAGAAGAGAGCTCTTCTGAAAAGAAAGTAGGATGTATCGAAGGCGATTGCGTCAATGGCATTGGCAAATACATTTATGAGAATGGCGACATCTATACTGGATCTTTTAAAAATGATCAACGTGAAGGCAAAGGAAATTTCGATTATGTCGATGGCGAAAAATTTAGTGGAATTTACGTTGAAGACAAACGCCAAGGACTTGGTGAATATCATTTTAAGAACGGAGACAAATACATCGGAGAGTTTAAGTCAGGTCAGATTAATGGCAAGGGCATTTACACGTTTAGCGACGGACGGGCCTTAGATGGCGAATTTCAAAATGATGGTCTTGAAGGAAAAGGAACTCTTATGGAAGAGGGAAAACCTAAAGAGTGTAAGGTACAAGCTCGTAAACTTGTTTGTGACTAGATTAAATACTACCTTCCTGCGTATCGTAGCAGGAAGGTTAAAGATTAGATGTAAATATTCATTAAAGCTTACAATTCGGTAATTTACCATTTCGATTCGCTTCTTCTCTCAGTTGCAAGGCATCAGGCATTTTTTGATTTAAGTTTTTCATTCTGGTTTCGTCAGAAGGATGTGTAGATAACAATTCATTCGGTTTTCCACTGCTCATTGCACTCATATTTTCCCAAAGTGAAATACTTTCTTTCGGATCGAATCCAGCTTTGGCCATGATTTCTAAACCAATTAGGTCTGCTTCCGATTCATGAGCACGCGAGAATGGGAGCAAAATTCCAAATTTGGCGCCACCACCTAAGATGCCTGCCATTTCTCCTTTTCCGATTTTCGTCAGAGCTTCCATCCCACCTTGTGCCACTTGGTTTTGAGATATTCTTTCATTTCCATGTCTAGCAATCACATGACCAATTTCATGCCCAAGAACAGCCGCAAGCTGGTCCGCAGTTTTAGTTACAGGAAGTATTCCCGTATGCACACCGATTTTACCTCCAGGTAAAGCAAACGCATTTGGTGTATTGTCTTTAAAAACAACAACTTCCCAATCTGTAACGCCAGTTGTATCTTCGCTTACAGCTAACTCTGCCGAGACTATGCAGTTAACGTATTTATTGATAGAATCAGATTTTTCTATGGGAGTTTTCTTTTTCATTTCAGAAAACGCCTCTGCGCCTAATTGATTCATCTCTGGATCTTTAACGAGAATGAGTTGTCTTCTTCCTGTTGGAGAAGTTTGGCAATGTAGGAGAAATAATAGTAAAGAATAAATCAAAAAGGAAACGATCTTCATTTTTACCTCGAATTACTTGAAATTGGTTGAAATCTTAATAAATTTGTCCAGTAAACTTTTCCAAAAAGTGATTCGCATCTTCTCTAGAAAGAGGTTTTGCGATTAAATAACCTTGTATCATATCACACTTAAATTCGCCTAAAAGCTTGAATTGAGCAATTTCTTCCACACCTTCTGCGACTACCTTCAATCCCAAATCGTGAGCCATATAGATTATGGATACAAGTAACTTTGCTTCTTTTGATCCAGCGGTTACGTTATTTAAGAAGGATTTGTCTATTTTGACAATGGAAAGAGGTAATTTTTCAAGGTAAGAAAGCGAAGAATACCCGGTACCAAAATCGTCGAGCGCTATCTTTACACCGATATCGCGAAGATTTTCCAAGATAGGAACTGTCTCCTCCATATTTTTCATAGCTAAACTTTCCGTGATTTCCACCTGAATGGTTTCGTATGGAATTTCATATCTTTGTTTGATATCAACCATCCAGTGGAATATATTTTGGTGTTGGAAAACCTGGGGTGATAGATTCACCGCTACGACGATGGTTTTTCCTCGGGTTTCAAGAACAGACTGGATAAATTTTGCAGTCTCCTCTAAAACAAATTTGGTTAAAGGAAGAATTAATCCCGAATTTTCTGCCATAGGGATAAAATCAATCGGTGAAACCATTCCCTTTTTTGGGTGTTTCCATCTAACGAGTGCTTCCCAGTGTCCAATCTCATTGGATTTTAAATCCAATATGGGTTGGTAAAAGACAATAAACTCGGAGCGCTCGATTCCTTTGCGCAAATCATTTTGAATTTCTAGTTGGTAATGAATTTTCTCTTTCATGTCCTCGCTAAAGGTGCAGATAGAACCAACCTTGTTTTCTTTTGTGTGAAACATGGCTATTTCCGCGTTTTTGAGGATCTCTTCCGCTTCCTTTCCACCCATTCCAAAACCAGCTAGGCCAAACGATGCAGTCAGGTAGAGATCATATCCCCTATAGGGAATGATTTCTTTCAAATGATCCTGCAAACGAATGGCAAAATCTAAACCCTCTTCTATCGATAAAAAATCTACGACAAGCACAGCAAAAGAATCTGCAGTTAGGCGAGTCGTAATGGCAGAAATTCCACAAAATTTATTGATTCGATCTGCAAAGATTCTTAGGATATCATCACCTGCGGTACTTCCAAGGGAATGGTTGATCCTGCGAAAATTGTCGAGATTTAGAGAAATGACGATGGGAAAACCGCCCTGATTCGAATTGTATTCGAAAATTCTTTGTTCAATTCTCGCCAGGAATAATGCCCTGTTAGGAAGTTCGGTTAAATTATCATAGAAAGCATCATGTGTTAGTTGGCCTTCGGCGAGCTTTCGATTGGTAATGTCATGATGAATGGCAATATATTGAAAGACCGATCCATCATCGTCTTCAAAAGGAACGATTGTAGTTTCGACCCAATAGGAAGAACCATCTTTTTTTGTATTCTTGATTTCGCCATGCCATACCTTGCCTTGGCGAATCGTCTGCCAGAAATTTTCCCAATCCTCTTTTGATTTTTCTTGTGACTTTAATATTCGGTGCGAACTTCCAATTAGCTCATTTTCCGAAAATCCTGAAATTTGTACAAATTTATCATTAACGTATGTTATTATGCCACTGGCATCCGTGATTGAGACTATATTTGCCTGGTCGACAGCGTAATTTTGAAATTGAATCTCTTTTAAAGATTTCTCCAAATAGGATTGGGTAACCTCTTTTTCTCTTCGAAAAACTAACTCTCTCCTTTCCCTCTCCAAAACGTGCGTTAGGCGGAAGAGATTCGTTGCATCAATAATATCCGCGGCTCCCGCGCTCATTAATTTCAAGGATTCATTATAATTTTCCGGATGCGAGATTATGATAAAGGGAATATCCAGTTGTTTTGACTTTAAATCTAAAAGCAGATTCATGGGTGGAATCACTGGGTTCCATCGAAAGGAAACTAGAATTGAATCCCAGTCTTCTTCATGAATCCGTTTATCCCAGTCCTCTTTACTCATAGCGACTTGGTAGAGCGGCGAAAAGCCTTGTGATTTAATTTCTCGAATGATTCGAAAGACTTCCTCTTGGTCAGAGGCAACGATTAGGATACAAAGTGGGCTTCCCATGAAATCTCTTTCTAATTTATTTTGATTCGCTAGGATTACAACTAAAGCATCGGAAAAGTTCTTTTATTTTTTGTATTCTTTGCAATGGTTAACTGGTGCACCCTAAGATTTTTGAGTCGACTTACATTAAAAAAGAATATCTAGAGCAAGAATTAAAGAAGATGCTTCTCGAAATTGGTGATTTGGATTACAAAGCCCTCGGCGATTATGACAAAGGTGGTTTTGATGGCTATAATCAAGCAGTCACAGAGATTTTAAAGAAAATCCAGCATTAGGCAATCACCTAAAAAAAGACAAAAATTTGCTCTGTTCTCGCTTGGTTGCAAAAAGTCTTTACAAAATAGAGGTAAATCAGGAGACTTAGAAAGCTAGCAGGAAGTTCAATGAATTTCACAACAAAACAAGTAAAAAATCATACAGTAGTGACTCTAGAAGGGTCTTTAGACATATATTCCGCACCCGCACTTAAAAAAGAATTACATAAGATTATAGATGATGGCGCCGAATCGGTTGCTATTGATATGGTAAACATAAAACTGCTCGATTCCTCAGGGATCGCTCTCCTAGCGAACCTTCAAAAAAAGCTAAAATCCGAGGAAGGCACTTTTTTTCTACTCAATGTGAGTCAAGACGTGATGGTGATCTTGAAACTGTCCAGCCTTGATAAATTTTTTACGATCCTCGCAGGCGAAGCCGAACTTCCTTAAATTAGATTTATTGGACTCCGATTGATTTTAGATTGGAGTCCTTGATTTCACCCTCTACCTGATTCGATTTTGTATTCCAAATTCCTGATTCCGTTCTAGTCAATTGCAGGGATTCTACTTTCGTTCCTTCTTCGGTTTCGATTTGAAGCATAGAGTTCGATTTATTGGTCTGGATTTCGGCAATCATTTCTAATGGAATCGATAGCTTAAATGTGCCCAAAGCGAGATTGGCAATGGTTCCATCAGAAATTAAGGTATCACATAAAACAAGTCTCCCATCTTTCATTTTTACCTGTAGTTTGGTAAGGACTGGTTCTTCTTTTTTTATTGGTAGAATGGCTGTTTCTTTGACAGGAGTTTCCTGAATTTTTTTCTCATTTAACAGTATTTGACGGTCCTCTTTTACTAACGGAATTTTTTCTTCCGCTACGACTGATATCAATTTTTGAGTTTCCTGTTTTGATTCGAGAAGGGAATCCTTCAAGCTATCTTTAATTTCAGCCAATTCTTTCGATTCTTCTGAGCCAACATTTGAAGTTTCTGCTTTTAAAATTTTCTCTATTATGATCGGTTTTAAAACCAGAGACTTTCCTTCTTCAATATTGGCTACTGCCTTTGTGTCGCCTAGTCTGGTGGCTTCAGATTTTGAAAATTCTGCTAATGATTTATTTTCCTGATAAAAATTTCCAATCAATAGCAATCGTCTGTTAGCTCTAATCGCCACCTCCTTGTTTGATTGTTGTTTTACGAGTTGAATGTATTCCTTTACCGCATTCGATGTTCGGCCTAATTCTTCCATTGATCTCGCCTTGATATAGGATTGATCTTTTGTGAGAATCGGAATCGATTCAAGAGTCTTTAACGTAGATTCGTAATCTCCGGCTTGAAATGAAGATAATACTCGTTCTTCGGGATTTTTATTTAAATTTTCAAACTCTAATTTTCGTTTGTCACTTTCTACAAGAAAACTAATTAAGAGTTCCGCATTCTCAGCATAATGTGTTCCAGGGAAATAATCAATCGCCTTTCGAAGCTTAACAAACGCCCTATCTCTCTCTCCCATCATTACCAAACAGTAGCCATGGTGTAAAAGTGTGAAAGCATGCTCATCGGCAAGCGATCCCTGGAGAATATCTTCAAGCTCTTCATATTTTTTGCTGGCAATGGAAAATTTTCTCGTTCTTTCCATGTAGAAGGCAAATTGCAGGCGAATGATTGTTTTTTGTTGCTCTTCCAGTTCTAAGAAAGGTTTAAAGTTTAACGTACGAACCGTATTGATGACGGCCAAACCAAATTTATCTTGCCATCCCATTTCCAGATCTATGCCTTTTGTTTCGGAATTCATAATTCCGGATTCCAAGACATTCACTTTTACTTCTTGAAGATAATCATCTTTCGAAAGAAACATCTGTTTCAATCTTTCTCTTAAAGTCTGGGATGAAAGTTCGTAATTCATGAGTTGGTCTCTCAGGATTCCGAATCGCAATTCTTGTAATTTTACTCCTACTATCGCCTGTGATGCGAGACCAAAAAAACAAAATAGTAGTATAAATATAAGAAAGAAAAGAAATTTTCTCATTCCGGAATTTCTATGACAAGCATTGTCACGTCATCTTTATATTCTTCGTGAACTAGATCTAGATCTGCCATTGCAAGCTCCACGATCTCAGTATTTGATTTTTCAATATTCTCCATTACCAAATTCGAAAACCGATCCAGCCCATATAAACTTCCGTCTTTTAGAGGTGTTTCTACGACTCCATCGGTATATAATATTATCTTATCACCTGGCTCCACGGAAAACTCAACTAGGGAGTATTGTATATCGTCTCCCATTCCTAAGGGTGGTCCAGAGCTATCGATATAAGTAATTTGTTTCGTGGATGGACGGATCATAAAGGGAGCATTATGCCCAGCATTTACGAATTTGATTTTCCCTGGTTCATCTAGTATGACAAAAACACCCGTGGCAAAAAATGAGGCTTGTAATCGATTGGCAATGGTTTCGCCGAGAAAATTAATAGCAATAATTGGATCATGATTTTCTTTCATGATGGCTTGTAAAGTCATTGCCATAACCACCGTTACTAGAGCAGCTGATACACCATGTCCAGATGCATCGGCAAGGAAAAAAGCATAAAATTCTTTACCCTCACCTTCATCGAAATAAAAATATTGATATAAATCTCCGGAAACTTCGCGCATAGGTCGGTAAAGTTTACCGATTTTAAATTTTTTATATTTTTTCGGGGATGGCAAAAACAGTTCCTGAACTTCTTTTCCGATTTGCAGTTCTTGATTGATTTCATCATTAAGCTTAGTAATCAAGTTTACCTTCGTCTCTATTTCACTCGCCATGCTATTAAAGGAATTTCCTAGATTATCGAGTTCATCCTCATTTTTAAAATTCCACGAGACTCTTGATTTCAAATTGCCTTCTGTCATTTCCTTGGAAGCTGCCTCAAGGAGTCCAACTCTTCGGAATATGGCCCGATATACTAAGACTGCAAATATTAAGTGAAAAACAACGCCCCAGATAACAGCGTAGGCAACTTGAATGTAAAGTTGCTTCAATCTTTCCTGGATAGAAGCGATGTTAAAGTGTGTGGATAGAAATATTTCTTGTCCACTGGCTGCCTTTATGGGCAATAGGAAATCAACTGTAAAATCTTCTTCATTTAAATCAAGACTGTAGCGCGCTTTAAATAGACTGCCTTCTTTATCTGAGGAGACATCTTTCGATTTGCGAATAAGGGCTTCCGAGACCGTAGCAGATTCCTGGTTGTTTTCTGGTTCCGTTTGCCATATTTTACCATCGCCTTGAAAGATGATAAAGTTATCAATATCATATAACTTTAAAGTTTTTCTGAAAACGTTAAATGCTTCGTCCCTAACCGGTTTGAGACCAATATTCTGCAAATCCGCAAGGATTGTATTTGCAAGATTTTCTGATTGAAATTGAAAATTTTTAAGAAGTAGATCAGATTGATTTTCAAAGATCATAACCGTGAAAAATATAATATTGAGTAAGGCAAGTAGAGAATAAAAGAGGCCTATTTTAAATCGAAGAGAATTAGTAGTTTTAGTTTTACTTTTGATCACGGTCGCTAATGATATTGTCGATATTTGTAAGTGAGAAATCTATCATAAAAATAGAGTTTTCAGAGAATGGAATCCAGATTGCAGTACAAAAGAATACATCCTATATTCCCTCGTATATTATTCGTATTTTTTTATCTGGGTATGGGGATTTCTCTGCATGCTGACAGGATATTCCTCAAGTCCGGTGCATCAAGCATCGGAAAAGCACTAAGTGTTTCTACGACTCACGTGGATTGGCAAGAAGAGAAGAATAAAATACGTAAAATCCCACTCGCAGAAGTGGAGAGAATTGACGTAGGATATGACGGTGTACCTGTTTGCACAAATTTTAAACCGATGCTTGCCGAAAGATGTGACCTACTCCTACATCGAATTACAAAAAACACTGTCTCTTTTACATCGAAGGCAGATCCCTTAAAACTCGATGTTTTGCCTCTCGCCAAGATAGTCACATTAAAGCTTACCTTTTCGCCAGAAGAGGATTACAGTTTATTCATCAAGCCTGGCATTTCGGGAATCTGGGAAGCAGGAGATTTTAAAGGTAGCGCGACTTTGGTATCCAACCAAAATCAAATCTGGGTATTGCAGCCAAAAGAAAGGGGCCTGGCATCGATCTCAATACCCTTTGATCAGATGAAAAATTTCCAATTGGACCGAGTTCAGACAATCTCAGAAATTGTCATCGAAAACGGACCCAAGGTCATCCCCGGGATTGCTCCGTTACAAGATAAAAAATATACAAAATCAGCCTTGCTTTTCAGTGGCGCCATTCTATCCGGACTCGGCATGTTCTATGAGTACAACCAATCTGTGAACGCAATCAATAATGACAGAGAGTATGTGCCTTCTCCTGATGGTAGAATTTTTATTCTAAGTAATGTGCTTTCAACGGATCGGTATGACTTTCACAATCGAAGATTCCAAGCATACACAGCACTCTTATCTATGATTGTCGTTTATTCTCTGTTTGATGCATTTTATCTGGGGCAGATGGAATCGCAAAATGGTAACACGAGCAGTGTTTGGTTGAAACCAGGCGTGGAAGCCTCCGTACAAAGTAAGCAGAGATTTTCCCCTATTCCAACGGGAAATTTATTGCATTACTCCTTTGAAGTTGAAGCAAGATTCTAGTCTAAATATATCGATTTCGAATCAAAAGATTTTTGAAATTTTGACGTAACCTCACCAGATTCCAGTGGATCAGAAATCGAAACGGAATTTCCTCTAACTCGCACATGGCGCCACAATTGCCTTCTTCTCCTTCTTTAACCCAGAGAATTTTTCCTTTTAGTTTTGCATACTGTTTGATCCCAATCCAAAAGTCAAATATTGCTGGCGTGTTCTCCGGATATACCTTGGAGACAGGAATAAAAAACTTATTCCAATAAATATGGAACAACGCAGTATTTTCCTCGGATCTTTCAGTTTTCAGATCGACTGATCCAAATAAAGGAACAGCAAGCATTCTATCTCGGAAAAAATAAGGATTTAAGACACCGGCAAAGAAAAACATAAAACCAAGGACTGCCGGATAGATAATGAACAAAGCAAAGTAATCCTTTAACTCCAGATCCACAAACATTTTTGTAATGATGACAGGATCATAAATTAGCAGAGCCGCTGAGAGTATTGATGGTATAAGAAAAAAAATCGTAATTATGATGTGTCTTAAATTTGGTATCTTCAATAATTTGACACTACTCGTTGAGATATGCTTTTGAACGTTTTGTATCCACCCTTCATGTCGATTGTGTCGGCTAATGATTTCATATTCCTCGACTGTCATATTCATGAGCTTCAAAACATACCCAGGAAGTAAAATTCTCGATTTTGCAATGGTAATTTCTAATAAAAAAAAGAGAGATAAAATACACAAAGGAAGAACTAGCAATATATTGGCGTCAATGAATAATGAATAATTATAAAAAGCGTGCAAAGAGATACAAATACTCATACCAAAGATTAACCGAATCCATCGTATAAAACCGTGCCCAGAAAATAAAAAAATCATCAGGAAAGCACCAGCGAGCCCTCCATTAATCATATGAATGGGTAACGCAGAGATGGATCGTAAGACTTGAGACCATAATCCTGTGTCGATAAAGTAAAGTATATTTTCCAGAAGGCCAAATCCGCCGCCTAACACCAGTCCATAAAAAATTCCATCAGTTACAGTAAATTCATCTTGATTCTTACGAAAGAATATATAGATTCCAAGTAATTTGGATAACTCTTCTACCGAACTAGAAAGGATCAATGCTTTGAATTCGTAAGAAGGATATGGGATTAGGATCAAAATAGTTGCTTGTATTGCCAATGCGACGCCAGCACTAAATACGGAGAAGGAAAAAGCCGTATACTGAAGAAAAGATTCCGTAAATCGATAAAAGTGGAATCGGTAAAAAGTATAATAAAATCCTAGCGTTGCCACATTGATTGCTAGAATTAAAATATTGGAAAAAGAAAAGAAAGTGGCCATGTCGTATCTTAATTAACGACAAGAAAAACCTTAGAAATTAGTTCAGACCAGGAATTCGGTCCAGCCGGCATAAAAATCTGTGATATATTTGAAAATCACGAGAAGATTACTTTCCTAGTAGGGATTTAACTGCCTTCCTAAGACCTTCAATGGTCAAAGGAAACATGGGCACAACCTCTTGGATGGCTTCGATGGTAGGTGCTCCCCAAAATCGCTTAGGTTCAGGATTAAGCCAGACAGAATCCGGAAACTTATCCGTTAACTCCTTTAAGGAATCGATTCCACTCTTTCTTTTGCGCGATTTTTCCTCTTCTGATTCACGATGATAAGAGTAAGGGTTGTAAGGTGCACTAAAAAGTTCATAGGGAGCCATATAGGCATCGCCAACAAATACCAATTTTGTATTTTTCCGAAACCTATCTTCGAAATGTTTTAAAGAAATCCTTCCTTCGAATTCGTGAGACTCAAATAAGAAATCATGAAAAATATTGTGAAAAAAAAAGTTGTGAACTTCTTTAAAATGGTATAAAGACTTACTTGCTGAAAATAATTTACTCACTCTTTCCGAATGGGGAGTCATACTTCCTCCGATATCAAGGATCAATACCAACCGAAGTGAGTTTTTACGTGCTTTTTCCTCCACAAGTTCGATTTCGCCTGCATTCTCGCAAGTTTTATCGATCGTTTTATTGATATTAAGGTTTGTTCTTCCTTCTTTTTTTAGAAACCGAAGCTCCTTCAGGGCAATTTGAATCGAGCGCGTATCAATGATCTCATCTTCTCTATATGCTTTATAATTTCTTTCTGTCCATAAACTCACGCCCGTTCGGTTCCCTGCTCCTTCTTCGCCTCCGATTTTAAGTCCGTTTGGATTGAATCCTGAATTACCAAAGGGGGATGTTCCTCCAGTGCCGATCCATTTGCTTCCGCCATCATGCTTTTTTGTTTGTTCGCGAAGTCGCTTTTCTAATTCACGAAAAACATCTTCCATGCTTAAATTTGGAGCCTGTTCTTTTTCTTTTTCTGACAACAATTTATCAATATTTTGATCCAACCAATCAAAGAGCGCATCTCTCAACTGGATCTTTTTTTCTTGAAGTCCAGCGAAAGTTTTTGCAAATCCTATATCATAAGAATCATAATATTTCAGATCCTTTGCAAAATTTAATCGGCCAACACGGTATAGAGTGTCCATTGTCATAAACCCACTCGAATCCGTTAGGCTGCGTACAGTCTGCAAGAAGGCAATCAGTTCCCCCGTAGAACAGGGAATCGATTCTCTCCTTAGGTTATAAAAAAAATCTAAAAACATTTAATTTAAATGCACTCGATAATCTTCTTCCGATTTGAAAAGTGTACCTGCAAATGGGATTTGATCCGAAGATAGCGTTTCTCCGGTGTGTAACAATACTTGAATCCAATCGAGAAGCTCGCTTGTGGAAGGTTTTTTACGCAAACTTTCGATTTTTCGAATCGTATAAAACATTGCGAGCGCCTTCTCCATCAACTCAGTGTTAATTCTGGGATAGTGGGCAAGTATGATTTCCTTCATCGCTTCCCGCTTGGGAAATTCGATATAGTGAAAGATACACCTTCGGAGAAATGCATCTGGAAGCTCCTTTTCGTTATTGGATGTGATGATGATCAGAGGACGTTCTTTTGCCGTGATCATCTCCTTTGTTTCGGGAATGAAAAATTCCATCTTGTCGAGTTCCAGTAGCAAATCATTTGGGAACTCAATATCCGCTTTGTCAATTTCGTCTATGAGAACAACGGATTTTTTTGGGTCTGCAAATGCCTCTCCCAGTGCCCCAAGCCGAATGTAATTTTTTACATCCCTGACTCTCAGCATGGCTTCCTCCTCGGGAAACCGAGAATCATTAAGACGTGCCACAGCGTCGTAAAAATAGAGACCTTCCTTAGCCAGGCTCGTCGATTTTACATGCCAACGAAATAAGGGCAATTTTCGTGCTTCTGCCACATAATTGGCAAGCAAGGTCTTGCCAGTTCCCGGTTCCCCTTTGAGCAATAGGGGGCGCATTGTGATTTCTGCTACGTGTACGGCTTCTCGTAGCTCATCCGAAAGAATATAATCTGCCATTTAAGACCTCCTCCCCAATATTATGGATTTTGCAGGGGAATCTATTAAAAATTGCTTTTTGAAACGAATCTAATTCTATTGAGTAGTAAACGGGTCAGGTAAAATGCCAGAATTCGACAATACAAAAAGAGCCATTGGAGTCGGTAAATTAGACGATTCCGCTCGCAAGGATATGTTCAACAAATTCGTAAGCGCCGGTGGAGAAATCATCAAAGAGAAACCGGATCCAAAGCCCGAAGAGAGTAAAAAGTCTAGACCTGATCCAAAGGTTCGCACAAGTACGGTATCCAGAGGAAGTTCAGACGAAGGACGTTCCCGTAACAGATCTGGAGGTGGCGGGGGCAGAGATGGCGATTCCCGTGGCGGCGAAAATAGGTCTTCAAACGATGCCAAATTAGAATACGAGAAAGAAATTTCATCTTTTATGGCTCGCTTCTCTGTTAAATTAAAATGTTGGATGGGACGTGTGACTCCTTTCGGATCTGCCGACCTAAACCCAAGTTTTATGCATGAGTTTTCTACGAAGGCCAAACAAGCATTAATTGAATGCAATTACAGTGCTAACGAAATTCTAGCCAACCAAACACACTCGCCGGCAGTTTCAGCAGCTCTTGATAAAATCAACCCACTCCTCGTGGAACTGATTGCCATGGCTCAAAAGTTGTACAATGGCCCAGAACTAACAGACATTACCGAGCCAATTATGAGCGCTCCCGAATCTCCGGTCGCAATCGAGAGAGTCAAATCACAAATTTATTCACTGTTTAAACGGATGTACATACTCTATCCATACCAGGAGACACTTAAAAAATCATTCATCCAAGCTTACGACGAACTTCAAAAAGTAGAAAACAAACCATCGCTAATCTATGCCTCTAAGAAGAAAAAAATCATTTCTGAAATCGATACCCTGTATGATACTTTTTTTGAAAAATTATATCTAGTGGTAATACGAGCGGAAAATAAAAACATTCCGCTTATATCTCGTTATATGGAAAGCCTTTTGGACATTCAGCCTGAAGAAAGACCTGGCTCACGCCGAACTGGAGAAAATGTCCCTGGAGGCATTGATCCAAAATTACAAGCAGAAGAAGAGAAAGCAAAGAAAGAAGAAGAAAAAGAAAATAAGAAAAATGCCGAAAAGGAAGAAGTAGTTCTAAGCAAGGAACAAGCTTATGGTTTACGGCTAATGCAAATGTATTCCATTCCAAAATTGCGAAAGAAATTTGATCCTCGCAACGAAATGCATTTTGTTCCCGATGGGGATAAGGCTATGCTCTCTTATTTATACTTCAAGGAATTTGATGATGAGTATTCCTTTGTTCTGACGACTAAAAAAATTGATATTAAACTTACACATGTGAACGGTGTTAAAGTTGACTACCGTCAGAAAATGTTAGATATCTATGAATCCACCAGGTCCATTACCGATCAGCTTAAAATTTATTTAGATATATTAAGAGAACTAGAGAAACACAAAGCCAATCCTGGCGCAAATTATATTGAAGCTTCTAAAAAACTGACAGGCATAGACCAAAAGCGAACGGGCCAATCAAGAACCGTTCGAATGGTCATAAAAGAGTTTAATGTAAAAGTCAGAGATATCTTACTCGATCTCATTAAGGATATGAAATCCAAAAAGGAGATCATCGTCAATATGGACGATGTGATCTCTCTAGATGCAATGGAGGCCAAAAAGAGATTGAATAAGAAGCCGATCAAACAATGCATTATGGAATCTTATTGTTATGTGATGGCCCTCTCTGACAGAATTGAATCTGGCGACCTCTATGGTGGTCTTGTCGAATTGACTCCTGAGCAAATGAAGGAATCTTTCGGTATCGAAATGCAGACAACCCCTCCCGAAGGATCTGGATTGGATGATGCAGGCCTTGGCAGTGAGCCTGCTCCTTCCGCAGCAAAATCCTCGCCCGTAACTGGGTCGAGTTCAGAAAATGCAAAAGATGAAATCGATGAGTTTGAGGATTTAGACGATGATGATCTTTCTTCAGGAAATCCTATTTAATGCCAACTATCAAAATATCGGTCTATCAAAAAGACCTACATAAAAAATTCACTAAAGACCAACTTGCTAAAATTGCGGCCCAGAGGGCAAATTTCCTATTATTGCCTGAAGGTTTTCCTCATTTTTTTCGAGCACAAACACCAAACGATGCCGCAAAACACGAAAAAGAATACCAGGATCACCTTCTAGAAATTTCAGAAACCTACCAAGGTGTGATCATGGGCGGTTCTCATTATAGAAAAAACGCCGAAGGAAAATTAGTATCCTCTTCTCCCATAGTGCAATCGCTTGTGCTTGTCGATTTTTATGATAAAAAGAATCCATCTTCCAAAGAGGCTGAAATCACAAAAGGAGAGACCGAATCTATTTTTATCATGGGCGGACTTCGTTTTGGAATCCTTGTCGGTGAAGATATCAACGACACCCTGATCTGGAACCAATTCAAAACAGAGGGGCTGGAAGTCGTATTTCATCTTTCCTCAGAGGAAAGCGGAAGAACGTATGAGGAAGATTTGGATTTTTTCTCCAAGATATCGAAGGAGATGAAAATGCATATCATTCGGGTTTGCGGAATCAGCGAGGGCAAACCTGGGCGAAGTCTTTACGCTTCGCCATCTGGTATCAATTGGAAGGTTGGGAAGTCAGAAGAAGATACAGAGGTTTTTAAAACACTTTCTGTAACCGTTAAAGAAAACTTTTTTCTTTAACTTCGACTACTCTCTTCTTCTTTCCAGTCCATGGTTAGCAGGAGTATCACGATTCCGATGGATACACAAGAGTCTGCAACATTGAAGGCAGGCCAACGCTCGAATAATAAGAAATCAGGCCACTCGAAGTCCAAAAAATCCACCACGCCAATAAATTCAATGCCTGGTCTTTCTGGACTGAATCCAAACCGAAAGCCTTCGCCCGGAATTTTTACAAAAAACTTATCAAAAAAATTCCCGAAGGCGCCAGCCATGACCAGGTTCCAACCCCAAGGATTTCCAAGTTCTGAATTGGTCCATCGGTAGAAGAATAAAAATATAATGGCAAATCCAGTGGCAAATAATGAAGGCAATGCGTTGTTTTGGAAAAGTCCAAAAACGAAACCTGTGTTAAAAGTGAGTGAAAGACGAAAAAAATCACCCAAGATCGGAATGCTTTCATACGCTTGCATCTTTTGGATGATCACGAATTTACTGATGAGATCTAAGGCCAGACCGAATAGCACAAAGACTATGTAGGAAGGCTTATAAACGGAAAGAAATGGTTTCTCTGGAAATTTCATGATTCTTTTTTCTCTTATTTCTTATTTTGATACGACCAAGCAGCCCGGGCAAAGGACCAAAAAGCAATGCCTGCAAGAATATAAAATAGCAAACTAGGTTCTTTCCAAGATTTTTCGGCATAATAAATTCCGAAATAGAAAAAAATAGAACCGAGAACACCATACGTAAATTGTTCTCTGAGAAGTAGTTGCTTGTTTCCGACCTTCTTATCCTCGGTCCACTGGAAAACAAATTCACCACGATTGAGTTGGTATAAAAATTCATAAAGTTCTTTGGGAAGAGAGAGGGAACTGGCTAAAATTTCTTCTCCCTCATCACGCCATCTTTTTCTGAGAGAACTGCCTTTTAAAACAATTTGGGAAAAAGGTTTTTCTGCATATTCAAATAAGGAACGGTTAGGATCTAAGTAAGAAAAGTTGCCAAGAAGTAAAGCTAGGACTCGATGGAGGCTAAGAAAGTTTGGTGGAAGTTTTAAGGACTTAAACAGGAACTTCAAACTCACTTGAATCTCCTTTAAAAAACGAAGATCATCGCCTGGCTTTAAAGTATCCCAACCCAAATTCCGGAAATTTTTTGTAGTAAGCAGGATATGGTTTAATTTATCCATTGAATATTTTAAAATCTTACAAAGTTCTTCTTTTCCCAGATGATCATTCACGGCTCCCAATTCGTATAAAGTATCAGCCATTAAATGGTAGTCCTTTCTCATGGCGCCAAGTAGTAATTTCTCAAGCAATCGAGTTTCATCACCTGAGATTTCCTGCACGGCTCCAAAATCAATAAAACAAAGCTGACCAGATTCTAAAAAGATAAGATTTCCAGGATGCGGGTCTGCGTGAAAAAATCGAAATTCAAAAATCATTAAAAGATAGGCTCTGATCATCTTTTCTAGATAAGGATTCTTTTTCGCGATTAGCTCTTCCGGTTTAAAATCGTAGATTTTTTTTCCTTCTATGAACTCTGTTACAAGGATTGATTTTGTGCAAAATTCGGAGACTGGCTCTGGAAAAACAAAGTCTTTTTCTGCGATAAATGCTTGTTTGGTGCGTTTCAGATATCTTAATTCATTTCGTAAATCAAGTTCTGTCGAGATCATTTCTTCCAATTGGGAAGATACTTCTTTTCCTGAGATCGAAAGGATAAAGTGATCAAAAAACCAGAGGACTCGTTTGATTGTTTTTAGATCACTTTTTGCCTGTTCTTCGATTCCATTATATAAAATTTTGATCGCTACTTTTTTTTCTTTGTAAAATCCTATATGGACCTGAGCTGTTGAGGCACTTGCATGTGCCACTTCATTCAAGTTGGTAAAAATTTCATGTAAGGGTACTGAAAAATTTTGAGACCATCTTCCTTCGATTTCTGGAAACGGCCTTGGTGGAACTTTATCTTGCAGTTCTTGTAATTCCCATAAAAATTCTTCGGGCAAAATATGGAATAAATTGGACACAAACTGGCCTATTTTTATATAAACTCCACCTAACTGAAAGAATATATGTTTTGCCTCTCTTCCTTTTTTTTTAAAGAAAATTTTCTTTCGAATTTCCCAGTTTGCTTCAGATAAAAATCGCCGATTTAGTTTTGAAAGGAGATAGTATCCGAACCAAGTTTTAATGACAAAGGAATAGACGAGAAGTGATCTGCCATTTTTGATTTGTACAAATTCTTGATTCATTTTTTTCGCCTAAACTGGTAAATTGATTCGATACATTCCAGTATGTCTATATTATCTTTCAGGGTTCCTTCTTGGTAGTCTGATTTTCCTTTCACATTCTTTAAAATTTCTTGGTAAATTCCAAGAAACGGATTCGATTTTTCTCTACCTGGCAATTTTTTCTCTTCCATAACCTTTAAACTGCGAAAACCTTTATAAAGTGGAGATGGAGAGGAAGCAAAAAACTGAAACCCATCATTAGAGAGAGTGAATCGTGCTTTTGTTGTAAAAATATCGATTTCAAATTGAAAGTAGTCTCGTCCCCCCGCTACATCCAAAAAAACCTCTGTTTGTTCCTTGTTTACAAGCCAGGCAGTAGCCCTATCCTCAATCGCTTTTTGAGTTTGTCGAACCACATGTGCTGCTCGCAAGGTGAGAGGTCCCAAAATCCAGAATAGTAAATCGATGGCATGTGTTCCATCATGCAGCAGCGGACCTCCACCATACTTTGAAAAGGCAAGCCCAGGATTTTTTGCCGATGTGAAAACATTTGCTCTTACTGATTCTATCTTTCCAAATGCTCCGGTGGATATTAATTCCTTAACGTACTGGTAACGTGGGTGGTACCTTCTTTCATGATTGATCCAAATTTTTACATTATTTTTTAGTGCTAAGTTTGCTAATTTTTTCGCATCATGACTGTTTAGCGAAACTGGCTTCTCAATGAGAATGAATTTCAGCCCCGACCGAATCAAATGGCATGCAATCTCGAAATGTGTAATGCTCGTTGTGGCAACGATTGCGAAATCATATTTTTTGAATTGATCCTTTCCTCTGTTTCTCGTTAGTCCAAGGAAATCTTCTGAAGTTAAGGCTAAATCAGCCGAACCCAATTTCCACTGTTTTTGAAATTGGGTTATTTTTTCGGGGTCGATATCATAGATACCATGGAGCGAAAAATGCTTACAGCCCCAGGCAGAAAAAAGAACTCCCGCATGCGTACATGGTTTTAGACGAAGGGGATCTAATTCCAAACTTGACGCGATCCGACCCAAACCCACGAGTAAAGTATTGATTTTAAGGTTTGTTTTCAAAGTTTTTCTTCCAAAACTAGTGCATTTCGGCTAGTTTGGTCAGGAGTCATATGATCACAACCTTTCGCTATTCTTTGTCAACCATTCTGGCAGTTTTGGATCCAAACGATTTCAAAAGGATCGAATCGGATCTATTTTTTACATCCATTTCTACTTCTTCCTTGGAATGTAAAACGGGATCTTTGTTCATTCCCCTAAAGGACAAACGAGACGGACATGAATTTATCATCGATGCCCTCAGTCGTGGAGCTAGCGGTTTTCTATGCGAGAAAAAGAATAAAATCCTAAATAAACTAAATGAATCGCAATTACAGAAAGCGATCTTCGTAGAAGATACGCTTGTTAGTTTAGGAAAACTTGGAGAATTTCATAGAAAGCGATTTCAACCTCTTCTTATCGCCGTGACAGGCTCAAGCGGTAAGACAACAACAAAAGAACTTCTCGGAAATTTATTTCAGTTTTTAAAAAAACGAGATGTCGTAATCACGGAAAAAAATTTCAATAATGAGATCGGGGTTCCGTTTACCTTATTTCGAATCACGGAATATACTAAAGTAGCGATCATCGAAATGGGTATGAACCAAAGAGGAGAAATTGAAAGACTCTCAAAGATGTCAAAGCCAAATTTAGCGTTGATCACAAATATCGGATCAGCCCATGTAGAAAATTTGAAATCTCCAGAAAGGATCGCAGAAGAAAAATCAGACATTTTATTTGGAATGGAAAAAGGTTCTATACTGTTTTTACCAGAAGATGCAAATCATCTCTCGATTGTAAGTAGAAAAGCCAAAAAACTGGGAATCCTCCTTCAGTTTTGGAAGAATGGATCCTCTTCCAAATTGAAAATTGTGCAAGAATATAAAAATGGATTTAAACTAAATTATCAGGGACATCAAATTACGTGGAAAATTCCTGGAAAAACATTGCTGAGTAACGTCCGAGGAATGGTTGAGATTGGCAATTTCCTAAAAATAGAGGATCAAAAAATAGCTAAGGCTATTGGAAACTATAAGCCACCTGCGAGACGATTGCATATAAAAAGAGGTTATTTTCAAATAATCGATGATACCTATAATGCGAATCCAGAATCCATGTTATCTTCCATACAAGCTAGTTACCAGTTAGCAAACAAGAAACCTCTTGTGTTGGTACTTGGCTCCATGAAGGAACTAGGTAAATTTTCCAAATACTACCATGAACAAATCGGTGAAGCCTTAAGACAGTATCCAGAGGTTACGCTCATTACTTATGGGAAAGACGCAGAGTGGATAGCCACGAAACGCAAAATAGGGAACAATTTTTCTTTTTCTGATGCACATTCTAACTTTGAAGAGTTTGTGAAGATCGCGCATGAACGCCATCCGAAAGGCTCAACGATCCTCATAAAAGGCTCTCGTTCTATGAAAATGGAACGAATTGTCGATTGCTTTCTTGCATTTAAGAGTTGATGAAGAGTGCAGTCAAAGAGAATTAGCATATGTCAAAGGTAGTAGGCAAAGTTGCCGTGATTATGGGTTCTCACTCTGATTGGGAAACAATGAGGGAATCCTGTCTCGTTTTGGAATCCTTCGGAATTCCATACGATAAGGAAATTGTATCAGCTCACCGGTCTCCAGATCGACTTTATGAATTTTCAAAATCCGCTGCAGGAGCCGGATATTCTGTGATCATTGCCGGAGCTGGTGGCGCTGCACATTTACCTGGTATGACAGCCGCACTAACCACCTTACCCGTACTTGGTGTCCCAATTCTTTCCAAAGCACTTTCGGGTAAAGACAGTTTGCTCTCCATCGTTCAGATGCCTAAAGGTGTTCCAGTTGGTACCTTGGCGATTGGAACGAGTGGAGCCGCAAATGCAGCTCTCCTTGCCATTCGTATCCTGGCACTTTCAAATCCAGGACTTGTGAAAGAACTCGAAGTTTTCGCAGATAAACAAAAGAATGAGGCACTCTCATTCAACGATAAATTGACTCTCTAATTTTATGAAAAAATTAAAAGTTGGAGTGTTAGGCTCAGGTCAGCTGGGTCAAATGATGGCAGAAGAAGCATTACATCATGGTATTGATTTTTTTTGTTATTCGCCTGATGCTCATTCTCCAATTGAAAAAATCGGAGTGCCCGTTACGAAAGGTGCATTCTCCGATCTAGCAAATCTTTCTGATTTTTTACGCGGAATTGACATCCTCACGTTTGAATTTGAAAACATTCCAAAAGCTACTCTCGATTTTTTAACTTCATTCCAGTCAAAATCAAATATTAAAATTTATCCTAATCCACAAGCACTTGTGATTGCGCAAGATCGATACCTTGAGAAATCACACTTAAAAAAGCTTGGATTAAAAACTCCAAACTTCGCTCTCTTAAATAAAACCAATCAGGTATGTAATTTGCCATTTCCATGGATCATTAAAACATTACGCTTTGGTTATGATGGGAAAGGACAAACGAAAATAAATTCAATGGAAGACTTCAGAATGTTTCTCGAGTCTGCTTTTAAATCAGGTGATGAAGAATATTTAATTGAAGAAAAAATTAATTTCGATCTTGAGGTAAGTGTCATCCTAACAAGATTTATCGATGGAAAAGTCCAATCCTTTGGAACGATTGAAAACATACATAAGAATCATATTTTAGATCTTTCGATTTTTCCGGCAAGAATTGACGGAGCTCTATCCGATCAGACAGTAAAAATCGCTGAGGCTCTAGCAGAGTCACTAGGTTATGTAGGAACGATGGGTGTTGAATTCTTTATCAAAGGTACGGAAATCTACTTAAATGAATTTGCACCCCGACCCCATAACTCTGGACATTTTTCTCAAGATTGTGGCAGTGTATCACAATTTAAACTACATATAGCAGCAATTACGGATCAATTTCGACCTACGATTCAACATCCCAAGCCCACAGTGATGAAAAATATCATCGGAGATAAATACCAAGAAAATATGACCATTATTTTCGAATTGTTAAGAGATGATAGGTATGTACTTCATCTCTACGGAAAGGAAGAAGGCAGAGTCGGTAGAAAAATGGGACATTTAAATTTCAGAGGTCCTATTGAAGAAGTTTCTCCGATGCTGATTACGTTTTAGTATGATTTAAAAATACGATTCCCCAATCGCGAACATTCCCAGCACCAATACAGAGTAGGATGTCTCCACTTTTCGTTTGATTTTCAATAACTTCTATATCAAGACTAGGTTCACCTTTTAAGAGTTTTACGTTTTTTAATTTGAGATGTTTTGCAATGGTTTCGGCTGAAATACCGGGAATTAAATTTTCTCCTGCCGTATAAATGGGCAATAGGAATAAGTAATCTGCAAAATCAAGTGCCGCAGCTAATTCTTTTTGAAGGATCGATGTGCGGGAATAGCGATGCGGTTGGAATAGTACGATAAGTGTCCCGCCATCAACTAACTCTTGCTTCAAAGAATTGATAACGGTTTTGATTTCTGTAGGGTGATGTCCATAATCGTCTATCACTTTCACTTGGTTTTTTATTCCAAGCACTTCCTGTCTACGTTTGACTCCAACATACCGAGAAAGGGTTTTTATCGAATTTTCCGGAGATACTCCAACAACATTTGATCCAAGAACTGCGCATAAAGCATTCGTTAAATAATGTGAACCACTAAACGGTAAGGATAGATAAAATTCTTTTTCTAAAAATTGAAAACGACAACCGCCTTCCTCGATGGAGTAGATTATCATCTGGAACTTATCCGCTAGTTTATTCGTTAAACTTTGGATTAGCTTTGCTGTTTCCGTATTTGAAATTTCTGATTTTGGAAAAATTGCATAAAGTTTAAAATTCGGGTCAAAATTATTTTCCGATGTTATATGGTTTAAAACGAATTTGATACCAGAATCCTGTCCTTGTACGATGGCTACCCCAGCTAAGGTCGGTGAAATATATTGTAGGAATGCATGTTGTAATTTATCCAAGGAATGGTAAAAATCAAGATGGTCATTATCTACATTTGTTATAATTCTTATTTCAGCTTTATGCTGTAAAAAAGTACCGTCTGATTCATCAGATTCATAGACTCCCCATTCTTCATTACCAAATTTCCCACCTTTTTTACCGAAAAGCGAAGTATCTCCACCTAGCATAACCGTTGGATCATACTCCTCTTCTAGCAATATTTGAGCAATCATCGCAGTCGTAGATGTTTTGCCATGCGAACCCGCCACAGAAATGGACTTCTTTAATGAGAAGATCTTATGTAATACATTTGATCTATGATACATAGGAATGCTCAATTTGCTGACTTCTTGAAAAAGTTCATGGTTCTTGTCATTGATGGCAGAACTAAAGACTACAAAGTTAATTTTTTTGATATCAATTGAATCCAAATCAGGATAAATGATCGCTCCCCTTTCTGCTAAATGGATTGTCACTTCTGATTCTTTTTTATCGTAACCATAAACGGTATAGCCCATATCCATAAGAATATGAGCAAGGCTTGACATGCCACTGCCTCCAATTCCAAGCAAAAGGCCAGTTTCACCAGGAAGGATTGAAAATTTCATGCTAGTGTGGGAAAAAATAAGAAATGGTCAAATACGCGGCATTCACGTTTGACAATCTTAAAGAATTGTGACCCATTTCTTTTAATTGTTCAGGATTTGTTTTCCAATCTAATAAATGTTTCACGAGGGGACTCGGGTCATCAGACGTCGAATGAATAATCACCGCGGCACCCTGGTTTTCGACATATTCCGCATTTTCCTTTTGGTGGTTGTCTGCGGCAAATGGATAAGGAATGAGAACCATCGGAAGACCATACACTAAGCACTCCGCAAGAACACCCGCTCCCGAACGAGCAACAACGATATTTGCCCACTCATAATTTGGTTTCATATCGTTTGAATAAGAAATGATTTCCGTATTTCCCTTCGATTTATTTTTTGTTTCCTCATAAAGAGAATTTCCAGTCAATAAGCGAAATTTAAACTTTTGTGAAATCTCGGGATTTTCCATTGTTTTCAAAATCATATTATTTAACTGTCGAGCTCCTTGTGAGCCACCCAAGACCAATACGTTTAAAATATTCTTTTTACTATCATGTAGATTTTCGTTCTGGCGAATATTCAAGTGTTCTGGAATCACCTTCAAACGAATGGGATTTCCAATCACACTAGATTCTTTTGTTTTGAAAACTTCCTCTCTTATCGGGAAACTCAATGCCACTTTTTTTGCAAAGTTATGGAAGGTCCTTGTAATTTTACCTGGAATGCAATTTTGCTCGCACAGAAATAATTTTTTACGAAATAATATGGCATATAAGATGGCAGGCAAACTTGAATACCCGCCCATACCAATAACCGACGTTATGCTTCGCTTTTGAAAGCTAAAGATAGTTATTACAAACTGAATCAAAAATTGAAACGGAAATATGAGAAAGTAAACCGCTTTAAATTGAGGCATACTATGCCAAAGAACTTCACACGGCGGTGATATTAAATCAGGATTATCCTTATTACGCGTTAAAGAGTGTATATATACATCTGAGATTTTGAAGTGCTCACGTTTATTGATTAGAATTTCCGCGAGAGCCACGCCTGGAGATATATGCCCACCTGTTCCACCAGCGGCAATCAAAACTGTTTCACTCATAATGCCAAATTCTCACTTTTCGTTATATTGGCAAGAATTCCCATCAATATAAAAATTGTGATCAGAGATGATCCTCCGTAACTTAAAAAAGGAAGGGAAATACCAGTCACAGGAAAAAGTCCAGTGACTACGTACAAATTGATCAGGAACTGAATGGCAAGCAGGAGGAGTATTCCCGTCCCTAAATAAAAACCTAGTTTATCCTTAACTTTCTGCAATAACGAATAGATTCTAAGCAGCAAAAATAGAACAACCGCAAGAAAGATTGAAAAGCCAAGGAAGCCAAAATCCTCAACAAAGGATGCTAAAACAAAATCTGTATGGCTATAAGCTAAATATCTATGTGAATAGCCAGAACCAATCGGCTTACCTAACGTGCCACCATCAAAAAATGCTCGAAAGGATGTTACAAGTTGATGCCCTTCATCAAATCGATATTTATAAGGATCAAGCCAAATTTCTAATCTTTTTTTACGATATCCCACCTGCGTCACAAGAACAAATAACAGAGGTAATGTGGCAATACTTAATAACAAAATGCGTTTCATGGGAAAGCCAGTCATAATGACAAAAAAGAAAATGACAGTTAAAATTTCAACGGTTGTACCAAATGCTGGTTCTATGACGATCAAAATCAAAATGGAAGAAATGGTAAAAATAGAAATGAGAGTTTTTCTTGTCCATTTGATATTTTTAGGATCGAAAGTTTGAAAGAATAAGGATAGAAATAACAATAAACTAATCTTACTAAATTCTGATGGCTGAATTTGAAATCCACCAATCTGAATCCATCGGTTAAAATTTCGACCATAAGTAGTTCCAACTGATTTTCCTACACCAGGTATGAAAACGGAGATTAATAAAAGTATACTGAAAAGGCAAAAGGGAAAGGAAAATTTAACGAGAATTTGATAAGGGACTTGAATGAAAACCAAAAAAAATAATATCCCTACTCCGCCCCACACAAGCTGCTTTTTTAAATAATAATAAGGATCAGCAAACTCCCTTTCGGCGGGTATTACTGAGGCGCTAAACATAATGATGACACCAAATCCAAAGAGAATGAAGATAGCGTAAAGGAACGGTAGGTCAATTTTTTTGTTTCCATATTTAAAAAACTGACCAAATGACTGAAACATTGTTATTGGATTTTCAAAGTTGATAAGGAAACGATAGCAAGTATGATACCAATGATCCAGAATCGAATGACTACCTTCTCTTCTGACCATCCACTTAATTCAAAATGGTGATGCAGTGGTGCCATTTTAAAAATTCTTTTCCCGCGCAATTTAAATGAGCCGACTTGAAGGATCACACTGAGAGCTTCTGCGACGAAAATACCACCAAGTATGATGAGTAAAATTTCTTTCTTTAACATAATCGCAGAGAGTCCCAAGGTGGAGCCGAGAAATAAAGAGCCGGTATCCCCCATAAAAACTTGAGCGGGATGACAATTGAACCAAAGAAAGCCAATCAAAGCACCACTGAGTCCCGCCAGAAAAACGGCATACTCGTGAGCGCCAGGTAAGTAAGGAATATGTAAATAATTTGCAGCAATCGGAGTTCCTGAAACATACGCGAGAAGCGCCATTGTTGCCGTGGCAATCACAACAGTCCCAGAGGCAAGCCCATCAAGTCCATCTGTCAGATTGACTGCATGAGAACTACCTATCAGAACGAGAATGGCAAAAGGAATCGCGAGTATTCCAAGATTTAGAAATGGTCCCTTCAAAAAGGGAAGAAAGAGATCGGTTATCTCAAAAAGTATGCCCTTACTTGCGACAGTGTTTGGGCTCCCTGTCACGAAATAGAATAAGGAAGTGACACTAATGGCGATCAAAATCGTGATTGAAAATTTGGTTCTCGCTCGCATGCCACCTTTCACTTTTTTCACGGATTTTAAGTAATCATCCATAAAGCCCAATGCACAAAATGAAATAGCAGATCCCATCAGCAACAACACATTTAAATTTTTCAAATTCCCCCATAACAAAACGGAGATGGTTAGAGAGATGATCATGATTAAGCCACCCATCGTGGGCGTACCCGACTTGGAAGCATGGGACTGCGGACCATCATTTCTAATGGATTCTTTAAACTTCAAAGATTTTAAAAAATCGATCATAAAGCGACCGTATAGAAAGGTAATGAACATAGATGTAAGCCCCGCCATCATTGCCCGAAGGGTTACATATTGAAATATTCTTAAGATACCGAGATCATTTCCAAAACTATCATAAATCCAGTGAAACATATACCCTTCTTATCGACCTAAATGTTAAATTTTGTGAAATGCTTTCTCTACTTCTTCATAATCTATAAATTCAAATTTTTCTTTTCCGATGATTTGGTAGGTTTCGTGACCTTTTCCTGCCACAACAAGGATTCCATCCTTTTCCAAAAGTGCCACACCTCTTTCAATCGCCTGCCTTCGATCTGGAATCGTCTCATAACGCTTGAATCCTCTTGAAAAGCCTGCTTCGATTTCTTCCAAAATTATTTTTGGATTTTCGGTTCTGGGATTATCAGAAGTAAGGATTACGTAATCAGAATATTCCTCAGCAATGCGTCCCATGATCGGACGTTTCGTACGATCCCTATCGCCTCCGCATCCGAAAAGACATATAATCTGTTTGGATGAGATTTCCATACAACTCTTCAGAATATTTTCGAGTGCATCGGGAGTATGCGCATAATCAATCACTGCAATGCGGCTTAAATCTGGGGATTTTACAACTTGGAATCGGCCTGGAACAGTGGGAATGACCTCAATGGTTTTTATAATCGCTTCCCAGCCAAAACCCAATTCCGAAGCAATAAAAGAAGCCAAACTTACATTGAAGACATTGAAATTTCCAAGCAAATTGGTGGATACTTTACGAACATGAATGAATGGTAAATTTTTTTCCTTTCTATGAAGTCGGAATTCACTACCTAAAATGCTTAACTTTGTATGTGTATAATTAAATTCTCCAGTAGCACCGAGTAAGTAAATTGGAGAGGTGAATTTTGCTTCACTTAATCTCTCAATCATCTCTGGACCGCCCGCAACGTCCGAGGCAACAATACCAAATTTGTTTTTGAGAGCGGATTGTTCTAATAATTGGAAGATCTTAAACTTGCTATTCAGATAATCATCCATATCATGATGAAAATCTAAGTGGTCTTGTGTCAGATTTGTAAAACCGACAGCTTGTACATCTAAACCACTTGTTCGCCCTAATTTTAGACCATGGGAACTCATTTCGACAAAAACATATTCCACATCTTTGGTGATCATCTCTTTCAGTAATAGATTTAGGGAAGAGGCATCTGGCGTCGTATAACCTGTTTCCTTAATTTCATCACCGATGCGAATGTGAACCGTTCCAATAAGTCCGCATTTTTTTCCAAGTTTTGTGGCGATATGAAAGAGGATAAAGGTTAAGGATGTTTTTCCATTCGTTCCTGTGATTCCAATAACTTTTAGTTTTTTACTCGGAGAGCCTGCGAGTAAATGAGCAACTTTACCATGTGTGTCTCCCAAATACTGGTCGCTCTCCAAAATATTCTCGAAATTTTCTAAACCTGGAATTTTGATCTGTCCCGATTGGATGAGGACTGTTTTTACCCCTTGCTGGAACAATGATTCTAAATAAGCAGTATAACGTTCGCTCTGTCCCTCTGGTAAAACAAAAATGTCGTCTTTTTTTGTTAGGCGCGTATCTGCCCAAATGTAAGAAATTTCAAATTCGGGATCACCTTTCCGAAGTTTGATTTCTGGGAACTTTTTTATAATTTCTGAAATTTTCAAAATGGTTCCTTCTTTACGGCTTTCGGCTCTGCGGGAAGCTCAATCGTAATGATTCGATTCCCTAGACTTATCGGTAGATATTGATAGGTCCTTCGATACAAAGCCTCAATTCTCTCTGCCGATGTATACGAGACAATCCCAATTTTTAAATCATCATTTCTTCGGATGAGATCTTCCTTTTCGATTGCCTTTTCGTGAATCAATCGTTTCCATTTGGCAGTTTCGATCCCTTGCCAGACACTAAAGTAAAAAAGAGCATAAAAAGGCATCAGGTATAAGAGTGGCTCCAAGGGTAAAACCAAGCGGAATGCTATAACGGAAAATGAGGGCATGTTTTGGATAAATTTAAAATTCATCTGTATCAAGTATCGGATAATCTCTTTGCAATCCTCTCAGCTTTGCGGACCGAGATGCCCGATTCGTACGAATTTCTTCGTCTTCCGGAATCATTGGCTTTTTTGTTAGAATGGAAAAGTCCGAGTTTGCTTCCAAGTCTCGGAATGCCCACTTAACAATACGATCTTCCAAGGAATGAAAAGAGATGCACGCAATCACTCCGCCAGGAACAAGAAGACTCGAAAGGCTTCGAATTCCTTTTTCTGCATGAACCAATTCTTCGTTTACGGCAATGCGAAGGGCTTGAAACACTTTCGTCGCTGGGTGGGATTCCTTAGGCCAAAATTTTCTGGGGATGGATGCTTCTACGATTTTGGCTAGGTCCAAATTTGTTTGGAACTTAGTCTTTTGGCGTATTTGAACAATATTATTTGCGATTTTGAGTGCCCATCTCTCCTCTCCAAAATCCCAAAAGATTTTTTTTAATGTAAGAACGCTGCTATAGTTCAGAATGTCAGCTGCCGTTTGGTTTCCGAGTACGGGCTCCAAACGCATATCCAATGGCTCCTCTTGTTTGAATGTAAACCCTCTTCCAGAATGTAAAAAATGAAATAGAGAGACACCTAAATCGACGAGCACGCCATCCAAACCAAGACAGCCAACGCTTTGCAGGATTTCGTCATTCACTTCCGAAAAGTTCATTTGGAAGGGGTGAACCGACTCAAAACCTTGCAAATTTGCCAAAGCACGTTCGAGCATCGTCGCATCTCGATCGATGAGAAGCAGGTTTACGCCTGGAAAGGTTTCTAAAATCAACTTGGAATGACCTCCTTCGCCCGCAGTTCCATCCAAAATCCATTTTGGAGGATTCGTATGGGAAAGGGAAAGAAGGCTGAGTACCTGCCGTGGTAGAACGGGAATGTGAGGGGATTGGATCACTTTGATACTTTCTTTGTTCATATTTTTCAAAATCCTTGCAATCCTTTATTACTCAAGCGATGGTGAAAGTATTGATGGGTTCCTTCGAAGAACATTCACATAGAAAAAATCTTTTTAGTGTAGGAAAGCTCAGTTATGCAAAGGGGGATAGACCTCCCGTGGCCTGCATCTTATGTGGTGTGAGAGATCAGGATGCTCTTGTTCCGAACCTGACCATTTTTGAAACCGATCTCTCCGTCGTCTCTGTAAACCTCTATCCTTACAATCCAGGGCACATCATCATCTTTCCCAAACGTCATATCACTAGCTATTCTGAATTGTTAGAGGCGGAAGCACTTGACATTCACAACCTAACACAAAAATGCCTTTCTGTCCTGGAGAAACATTGGCATGTTTCTGGTTTTAATCTTGGCTATAATCTAGGAAAAAATAGTGGTGGTTCCATTCCGCACATCCACCAGCATATCGTGCCTCGATTTCCAAATGAAGCGGGTTTTTTAGACGTGTTTGCAAATACGCGCGTGGTCATATATGAACCGTATGAAATGTTGAAACAATTAAGAAAGTTATGGGAGGATTCTTAAACTTTTTTTTGGTAAATGGTATGACCCAAAAATTTAAACCGATCCGAAATCCCAAACATCGTTTCCGAGTGACCTAAAACAAGATACCCAAGCGGTTTCAATTGCTCATCAAAATGTTGAAATAGAGTTTTTTGGGTCCCCTTATCAAAATAAATGACTACATTTCGACAAAAGATGATGTCCATTTTTTCTTTGATAGGAAATGGGTAGTTTAGCAAATTGATCTGTTTAAATTCTACAAGTGCCTTTAAGTGGGCCTTCGCTTCGTAAAACGTTTGTTCACCGTTTGTTGTTTTTATGAAGTGTTTTGCTTTTAAAGCCTCGCTCACAGGGTCCAAACGCTCAGATCGATACACACCTTCCCCGGCTGTTTTAAGCACTGCCGTATCAATATCAGAGGCAATGATTTTTAAATTCCATCCTGGCTTATTTTGAAAAAAATCGTAAACGGAGATAGCAAGGGAATAAGGCTCTTCCCCAGTTGAAGCTGCGGAACACCAGATTCTGAGTGACTTAGCTCCACCACTTTGAGATGCCTTTTCTAATGCAGGGAAAAAGACATCTCGTAAAAATTCAAAATGATGATTCTCTCGAAAAAAATCGGTCTTGTTTGTGGTTAGACGATTGATCAATTCCTGCATTTCGGCAGCAGCAAATTTTTGATCTTTTTTGAGTAAATTTACATATTCCTCATACGATGCAATGTTCAAGGAACGAAGGCGTGTATTGAGCCGAGATTGGACCATAATCTTTTTATGAGGAGCAAGAAAGATACCTGCTTGTTTATAAATTAAGTCTTTGATGAATTCAAATTCAGGATCGCCGATCGTGTTTAAGGTTGCTCTAAAGTCCAATGGAGCCTCGCAAATGATAGAACACCTTAGTTTTCTACTATGACAAGTCGTTTTTTAAAATCCCATGGTTGTATGAGAATCGGAATCGTGAAGCACCTCAACGCTAGACCACTGACCTATTATTTTGAGAATTCAAGCGAGTATGACATCATCTCTGAGAATCCGAGTGTCCTCGTAGAACTCCTCAAGGCAGGAGAATTGGATCTGGCACTCATTTCATCGATTGAATGTGAACGAAACAAGGCGGTTCTTTCTTACTCAAAACAAGTTGGAGTCTGTGCAAAAAATTTTGTTCGCTCTGTGTTATTCTATCGAAATCGAAATGAATCAAAATTGCCAGAATTTATTTATACGGATAGCGGTTCACGAGCAAGTGTTGCCCTCTTACAGTGCTTATTTTACTTAGAACATAAGTTAACTCTAAACGTGATTCCCACAAAAGCAGAAGAGATTCAGCTCATGATGAAAAAAAGTGAGGGCTCACATCTTCTTTTTGGAGACCACGCACTCCTTCATACTACTTCCAAGGATTATGAGATTATAGATTTAGCAAGCTGGTGGAATGAAGTCACAGGACTTTACTTTTGTTTTGCGTTTTGGGCCTATCCGAAAGAAAGACCCGTTAGCGATGAGTTGCTTCTGAAATCGTTAACCATCGGGCTCGATAACTTGGATAAAATCATACAGAATGAAATGAGGCTTCCGACAGCCATTGTTGACCGTTACTTGAGACATGAATTGCATTATATACCTGAGGAAAAAAACCTAAAAGGATTTGATCTCTATATTGAAACTTGTAAGAAGTTAAATCTAATTTAGTAAAAGCGAATCTTATAATCCCAGCTTTTTGTATCGGGATTTTCTAAGGTGTCCTGCAAAAGAAACGAATAATATACATTGCCGAGACCGACAGCTCCTCGATTGGAATTGCACTCAGAATCTTTTGGAAAGAGGACTCGGAATTGCATTTTTCCATCCTTTAGAAGCCGAATCGTTTCACCTAATATTTTCTTTTCTCCGACACTTTCCTCTCCTTTTTTATAATCAGAAAGATTCGGAAATTCTCTTTTCACTACTAGAGATCTGAGTTTGACCTTAGCGGAAAAATTTCCAACAAGAACTCCCTCTAGCTGGCTTGGATCTTCAAAATCAATTTTGTACGAGACACGGCCCTTTCTTTTAAATATGGATTCGAGCATTTCTGATTTTTCAAGTTCCCGAAAATTGAAATCACGAATCAATAAACCAACGTTTGGTTTTCCCTTGATTTTATTCTGAATGGAATCGAGATCGGTTGGTAAGAATTTGATTAAGGACTCGGCAGATTCTTTTTTGAGTGGGACTGTATACGAAATTTCGATCGTCCCTGAATTTGGTTTTCGAAACAAAATCGTTTCTTCGTATTCAAAACAACCAATAATGGGTAGCAGAAAAAGGAGGATTACGAATATCCGCGGCACATAAATGGCTTCCCAATTTGGGAAGCCAAGGTCAAGGATTATTTAGAAACGGGATAAGCCTCGTTTCCATGCTCCAAAATATCCAATCCGAGGATTTCTTCCTCTTCCGAGACGCGAAGCCCGATGGTCACTTTGATGAGATAAAAAACCACCAAACTTATACCAAATGCCCAAACAAAGGCAAGCAATACCCCCGTAAACTGGGCAAAAAGTTGGTTCAATCCTCCCCCGTAAAACAAACCACTCTTGAGATTAAAGAAACCTACTGAGAGTGTTCCCCAGGCGCCGCAGACTCCATGTACGGAAACAGCGCCAACCGGATCATCAATCTTAATTTTATCGAAGAAGAGTACACTCACAACCACTAGGATTCCTGCAACAAGTCCGATACAAACTGCTCCTGTGATGCTCACGCTATCACAAGGTGCCGTGATCGCAACAAGACCTGCCAAGCCCCCGTTTAAAGTCAGTCCAATCTCAGGTTTTTGAAATAAGAACCAGGTTAAAGCCATTGCACTGATGGCTCCGGCACAGGCAGCCATATGAGTCACGACTGCAATCTGAGCAAAACTCCCGCCTTTGATTGAGGTCGTGGAACCTGGATTGAAGCCGAACCATCCAAACCAAAGAATGAAAACACCTATGGCAGCCATCGACATATTATGCCCAAGGATCGGAAAAACCCGACCATCGGATTGGAATTTCCCAAGTCTTGGTCCAACAACTATGGCTCCGGCAAGACCTGCCCAAGCGCCTATACTGTGTACAACGGTAGATCCCGCGAAGTCGAGGAAATTTGCACCTTCACCATCGGCACCAGCACCAATATTTAATGATTCAAGAAAGCCTGCTTTACCGAATAAACCTCCCCATGCAAGCGAGCCAAACATAGGATAGATGAGTCCAGTGATCACAACAGAAAATGCAAGGTAGGCAGCAAACTTCGTCCTTTCGGCCATCGCTCCCGAGACAATCGTTGCAGCTGTTGCCGCGAAAACAATTTGAAACATGAAAAAAGTGTAATTCCCGGGATCCATATCTCCTGATTCTGTATTAAGTAGTCCTTCTGCAATTCTTGGAAAGCCGATACCAATGCCAGAGAAAATTTGCGGACCAAACATGATACTAAAACCAACGAGCCAGAATGCAAATGCGCCCACAGTTAGATCGGAAAAGTTTTTCATTAGAATGTTTACCACGTTTTTAGCTCTCGTGAATCCGGCTTCAACGTAAGCAAATCCAGCTTGCATGAAGAAAACAAGGAAAGCAGCGATACAAGTCCAGACCCAATCTGCTTCCAGCGCAGCTGTCTCTTGTTTTGCTTCCAAGGCAGTGAGCCTTTCTTGCAATTTTTCTATCGAAATATCATCCGCAAATAGGGAGGATGAAAAAAGTGAACTCACAAACAACAGAAGAAAATATAAATTCTTCTTTCTTAACATATCAACCACCTAACTAGCCTTTTTGGAGAGGTTTTCCAATTTAATGAGCGATGCCCGTAACTCCGTACTTTGCGGGGTATTCTTGACACCTTGTTGTAATACCTTAATTGCTTTGGGTTTCGCATTTTCTTTTAGATAACACTGGGCAAGTAATATACTTGCTTTGGAAAAAGAATGATCGGAAGAGAGTGACATCTTGAGTGCCCGTTTTGCTTCCGCAATCTTTCCTGCCTTATAATAAGCCCTTCCCATCATAAAATGGGAACTTGCGGTGTTATCGCCAGATGTTTTCAAATATGCTTCTAAATAACGTATCGCTTCTATAAAGTTGCCGTCTCGATAATGGATCTTTCCAAGAAACATCAGCGTTTCTTTTAAAGAGGGATCAATCGAATATGCTTTTGATGCGAGGGCATAAGCATCCTCATTTTTCATTTTTGTATTCGCCTGTTTCGCTAACTGAATGTAATGCGAAGCTTCCGGCAATGAATCACTACAGTATAAAAATAAATAAGATAAATCGTCACCGATCTTTGCATCTCCTTGGTAGGCTCGAAATCGATTCAGAAAATTCTGAGATAGGCGTTGCAGATCTACCTTTCCCTTCCCATCCTCCATCAGCTTCTGACGTTCATCATGCAACCAGGATTGTAATCTTTCTGCACCAATTTCTTCTTTTTTCAGATTTCTTTGTTCACTGAAACCATCCGAAATCAGTAATAGGAAATCGCCTGGATCCAGTTTGCCTTGCTTTTCTTCATAATCAGACTTGCGCACTGGTAAAATGCCGAGTGGGACACCTTTGGTATCATAGGATACAAAAGCATCATCGGCCGATTTGTAGTGTAACATTCGTTGGTGCCCTGCATTCACATACCCAAAGGTATAATCACTAAAGATCCGAACCATAAAAGCAGTAAAGTAAGTGGATTCAGGCAATTGTTCCCTTAAATTTTCCCCAAGCTCTTCCATGATCTCTGTGAGACCAAGCCCTGCCATGACAGAACGACGAAACTGGTGGTGGATGGCCATCGTTACGAGTGCTGCTGGAATGCCATGACCAGAGACATCTATATTGATGGCAGTTAAGGAATGCCCCTGCCGAACAATATCGACTAAGTCTCCGCTGACTTCGGCCATCGGTTCCCAATGCGAAGCAAAATAAACACCATTCCAAGCGCTCAAGTCCTGCGGTAGGATTTGACTTTGGACATTTCGCCCCATCTTCAGATCCCATTCTAATTGGTTCAAAATCGCTGCTTCTCTAGCACGTGCAGTCACCAAACCCTCTATCAACCTAACGCCTGATAATGCCAATGCGAGCTGAGAAGTTAAGGCCTCTAAAATTTCCAAATCATCGACTAGATAAAAATTCTCTCGATTGCTTTCGACTGCGAGAGTCCCAAGTATCTCTTCCTTTTGCATGATCGGAACGCACATGACGGATCTCGTTTTCTCCTCTTCATCAATAAAATCGGGAGACCTACTTAGGTCATTGACAAGGATTGATTTTTTCGATTCGAATACCGTACCCGAATACCCCTCTCCTGATTTTAAATTTCTTCGTGGAGGTTCTGTTTCTTTTACAAACTTGACGGGGACTAAAAATTCACCGTCCCATAACCTGAGTGTCGTATTGTCCGATTCGAAAATCTCCTGGCAAATGAGCATTACTTTTGAAAATAATTGATCTTCCTTATCTAGATTTGCGAATTCTTTGGATATATAAAGAAGAATGGAAATTTTATCTTTGTCTGTTAAACCCCCAACGACCTTGTTTTGGCCTCGGAAGTTTACGAGCATACGTTTTGATACTTTGAAATCAACCATTGGTGTACCTTTCCTTTATGCATTGCAAAAATCGTACCGACTAGGCATCTCGCTCTAAAAAGCCGATTAATCATGGATTTTTCTACATAGTGTACGTAATTTACACATATACCTAGAGGAAGAGTATATATTTATAGCAGTTTACTTAAATGCCAGACGAATTTATGTCGGATTTTGCAATTTCGAATTGGGTCTGGATTTGAAAGCCAAGACGAGTCTCTGGTTCATAGGACTCTAGAGTTTTTCTGATTCCTGTTCTCTGTAGATATAAACTTCCCAGAACCCCGGCTCCAAAAACGGAAGGTAATATTTCTGATTTGATGCCCGCGGACAAACCGTACACAGGATCGAGAGCCCCATTGCTTGTCGCGTTGTAAAATTTTGATAGAGCCATGAGGAAATCCAAACTCGGAAGGATATGGTATCCCGTACCGAAAGTGCCTGAGTAAGAGCTACTTACGGGAAATGGTGGCTTTTCTTCTAAACCATTTTGCGAAAACATAGCGTGCTCCCAAAAGGTTCTTACCATTTCGCCATAAATAAAAAAACTTTGGTTGAGATCATATTGTATCCCAAGCGAAATTTTCTCCGGGTATCTTTCTTTTAAAGTATCTGTTCCGAGATATTGACTAAACTGGTTCGTGCCAGGACTTTCAGCCACCATTCCCAATGATATTTTTTCAAAGAGGATTCCAATGGATGCAAAAGCATTCAAGGAGTATGTGCTGTAACCACCTGGTCGGGTCGAAACGCTCGGTCCGAGTCCCGCTCCTAAAAAAATAGAATCATTGAATTTATAACTCAGTACGGTTTGTCCCGTATAATTGATCAATCTCTCGTCGGAAGGAAAAAATCGTGTATAAACCGGTTTAAAACGAACACCCACACCAAAGGATTCCGTAATCCTGTAGAAGCCGCCCCCATTGAAGATGACAGGTCCTAGGGCTTTCTCGGCCGAAATCCCCATTCCACCTGCCTCTGCTAGGTTTTTTCCGTGCGAAACCAAAAAAGCGGGATTTCCAGATAGATTTGCCATTGGGTCACGCAACCCCGCTCCATTAGAGAAGAGAGCCGCATTATAACTCCCAGACTCTGCCTGAGAATAACCCGCAAACTGGGAAAATAAATGAGTCGGCAGAAGGAAAAGGAGGAAGAGGAATTTCGAAAACCGAATCAAAGTACATTCCCTTAGCTTGAAAATCATTTTACTGTCATGATTGGCCAAGTTTCTTGGAAAGAAAAGGGATTTCTTATTTCTATGACAAGACCTATGTACAAACAATTCCGATCACCACAGGGATGGTATTCTCTTTTGTATCCCGCTAATTGGGAGCATATGGTAGTCGAGGAAATTCCAGCCTTCTTTAAACCGGAATCAGGCGGTGCCTTGCAATTTTATGCGTTTGAGTCAAAAGTAGATTCTTTTGATGTAAACCAGGAACTTGAAAACTATCTCAAAATTCATGGCATTGCTTATGACGAAGAGATGGTAGCTGAGTTTGAAAACGAGGAGGGAACCTCCATTCGGGCTTGCGAATTTAGAATTGAAGACAGAGAATGGCTTGCCTATATCATAGCAAACCAGAAACAAATGCTACTCGCTACTTATAATTCAGATGAGGAAATTGGGGATGAGACCTTCAGCGACCTATCCAATATCATTAGCTCGATCCGTTTTCTTTAATTTTTTTCTTTACTTCCGAAAATTCTCCTTCGATATTACTTTCATTTTATATATAAAAATCTAGGAGAATCGCATGAAAAAAATCATCTACGGCGTAGGTGGGTTCTTTGGTCTATTGATCATCGTACTCGTATTGGCTCTTGTTTTTGCAGGAAGTTTTTTAACCAATGAATTTCTGGTAAAACAAATTGAATCTGCCATCAATGTGAGGGCAAATGTAGATAAGGTCAATATCAACCTATTTAGTGCCCTTTCTAGTATCGAAGTAGAAGGGATTCAACTAACTTACCGTGATGATGTGGCTGATAAAGGAACACCGCTTCCAGAAAGAAAGCCTCTCAAATCCTCTGTCATTTCCATTAGCAAAGCAGATATCAAACTCTCTCTAATCGGAATTTTACAGAAAAAATTTGAACTTAAAAAACTTTTGATCAGTGAGCCAAAAGTATCTCTTATCATGTTTGAAAATGGCGGTAATAACCTCACGACCTTATTTAAATCTCCGGCACTTGTTAATGGCGAACCAAATCCCGCTCTCACTCCCGAAGCCATAGCGGAAAGAAAAAAAGAAGCAGAAGAAGAAAGAAGGGCCTCGAAAGACGAACCCTCTGAGCCTTTTACCGCCAAAGATATTCCTGTTGCCATCAAGATGGGACTCGTGGGAGCAGAAAAAGGCGACATTCAAGTAACAATGAAAAAAACGGGGCAAGTGATTAAGGTTCAAGATTTGAATTTCAAATTATCTGATATCGACATCGATGGAAGTGATCTATCCTCGCATAACCACGTTGGAGTTGGCTTTGACGCCGATGTTACGATCATAGGTAAAAACAAACAAGAAGCTGCTAAATTTCTTTTGGATACAGATGGAGACTTGCAACCGTTTGTTGAAAAATCGGGTTTAGTAAATCCGAGTGTTGTTTATAATGTAAAAATGGAGGAAAACTCTTTTCTTTCTGGTTTCGCAGCCTTTGACGCCATAGCAGGAGAATTGCCATTGCTCAACCAAGCCGGTTTAAAATTGGACAAGTTGAAAGAAAAATCAATTCTTAAAAAGGATGTGAAATTCAAAATTGCATACAGTGATGGAAAAGTAACCTTCCTGGATGAACCCACCTTCCCTTCTAAAAATTATGATCTGCAAATTGAGAAAGGGTCCTTTCTCGTGATACCGACAAATTACCATGAAATGAGAATGGGTATGTTATACGAGGAAGATGAATCTAAAAAATCTATTTCTGGAGTCGATGCAAAAATTAAAGAAGCAACGAAAGGTCAGGGCGATCCTAAGGAATTGCGGAACAAGATTTTAGGAAATTTGATCAAAGATGAGAGAATTTTTATTCCCTTTAAAACCTCTGGTGATTTGAGAAATCCTACCGTCACCTTGGGAGTTGAAATCGGCTCCCTCTCGGATTTGATCGGCGGTGCCGTTAAGGGAGCAATCAAGGGCAAAATTGGCGAGGAGTTGAAAAAAATTCCTGGCGGTGATGCGTTAAAAAAATTCGGATTCTAGTATTGTTTTCTCACCAGGCGTCTTAACAGCGATAAGTCGCCTGGTATCTCTATATCCGATGGAAAGGAAATTAAATCAATTGCTGAATTTTTGCTATTTCATAGTTTTCAACCTACTCCCTTTTCTGTTTTTTCCAACAAATATTTTCGCGATAGATGTCTCCGACCTACAGTATGGATCTCTCATTGGGAGAGACATATCGTTTTTCGAAGACAGAGATTCTAAATACACAATCGCGGACATTAGGGCAAACCATCCCAATGTTCACTTTGTTCCATCCAAACAAGAGACTTTAAATTTTGGACACACCTCATTTAGCCACTGGTTAAAACTTGATTTGAGAAATGGCTCTCCTAATTCTACGACATCAATTTTAGAAATTGATTATAATAATATTGACGAGGTGGATTTTTATCATCCGATTTCGGGAGAGACGGAAAACGAATATGAAATGTTTCGATCGGGAATGAGCTACCCCTTCCATGTTCGTAAGTCCATTCATCGAAATTTTATTTATAAAATAACTCTCCAGCCAAGCGAAGTGAAAACCATTTACCTAAGGATCCGCACCATGGGAGGTCTCATACTCCCCATCCATCTTTGGAACCAAGATGATTTTTATCTTCATGATTCCAAACAAATGCAGGGACTAGGTTTTTATTTTGGCATTATGTTTGTGATGCTAATCTACAACTTGTTCATATTTATTTCGGTGAAAGATGTCAGTTATCTTTATTATATAGGATATATCTTCGGTCTTTCCGGCATCCAACTAGTGTTAACCGGACTTGGATTTCAATACTTTTGGAGTGAAAGTCCTTGGTGGCAGCAAAATCTTTATGTAATTTTTTCCTCAATTTGTATGAGCATGTCCTTACTCTTTGCAAAATCATTCTTAAATATCAAAGGTCTATCCCAAAAGTTAAATTTAATTTTAAAAATGGGAGCTGCCTTAAATTTTTTACTTCTCCCTTTGATTTTCATTTTACCTAGAAATGTTAATATTATCGTTGCGATAGTCCTTAGCGTTCCTAGTATCATGCTTGCCATTTATGCAGGAGTCTTTAGCTATCTACGTCAGTACCGACCTGCAAGATATTATCTTCTCGCCTTTACGATGTTAATCTTAAGTGGACTTTTTGTGATCATGAAATTTTTGAATCTGATTGAATCCAATTTTTTTACCGATTATGGATTGTACGTAGGGTCATGTTTGGAAGTGGTTTTGCTTTCCTTTGCCTTAGCCTCACGCATCAACACTATCAAAAGAGAAAAAGAAGAAGCTCAGGCAAAAACTCTGGAAATGCAGAAAATTTTGACTGAGTCTTATGCTAGGTTTGTTCCTAGAGATTTCCTTTCCAATCTAGGAAAAGAATCAATTTTGGACGTAAAGTTAGGTGACCAAATCCAAAAAGAGATGTCTGTCCTTTTTAGTGATATTCGTGCTTTTACAACTCTATCCGAAAAAATGACGCCCGCAGAAAATTTCAATTTTATCAATTCCTACCTGAGTCGAATGAGTCCTATCATCCAAAGGAATCGTGGATTCATTGATAAGTTCATTGGAGATGCAGTGATGGCACTTTTTGATAAATCAGTGATAGATGCAGTAAGGTCAGGCATTGAGATGCAATTGTATTTAAAAGAATACAATTCCTATCGAAACAATCGTGGCTATGATCCGATTGAAATAGGGATAGGAATCCATACTGGATCACTTATGCTCGGAACCATTGGTGCCGAAGAAAGGCTCGAAGGAACAGTCATTTCGGACACAGTCAATTTAGCCTCTCGCATTGAAAATTTAACAAAAATTTATGGATCAAAAATTGCGGTAAGTGAGGAGACGGTTGCGGAAGTGAAAAGAGAAGGATCGTATTCTTTCCGTTTTCTAGACCGAGTGAAAGTAAAAGGAAAAATGAAAGCAGTTTCGATCTATGAAATTTTGGACGGGGACGAGCAGGAAAGTAAATCCGCAAAGTTGGAAACAAAAGAAATTTATGACAAAGCAGTCAAATTATTTCATGAGAAGATGTACCGCGAATCCAAGGCATATTTTGATCAGGTGCTCAAGGTAAACCCGAAGGATAAGGTCACCGCGCTCTATCTAAAACGATTGTACGCTCTGGCAAACCAAGTAACGATGCGCAGTGTTAGTGGATATGCGAATTCATAATAAAAAAGCCCGAGGCATTTCTACCCTGGGCTTTTTTTAGAACAGTCTATGATGGTTTAGAAACTCAGTTTAGTTTCTTCCACCACCAGATCTTTTTCTCATTGCCGCATCTAAAACTTTTTTCCGAAGGCGCAAACTCTGTGGTGTTACTTCCAAAAGTTCATCATCATCTAAAAATTCTATGGATTGCTCCAAAGTTAATTTTCTTGGTGGCGTAAGTCGAATCGCTTCGTCAGAACCAGAGGCACGAACGTTCGTTAACTTCTTTTCCCGCACAGGGTTTACTTCTAGATCAGATTCTCTAGAATTCATCCCCAAGATCATACCTGGATAGACTGCTACCTGTGGTTCGATAAAAAGGTCACCCCTTTCCTGCACTTTCCAAAGCGCATAGGCTGTCGCATCTCCTGAGTCCATGGATATCAAAGCACCATTCTTTCTACCTGGGATTTCGCCTTTGTATTTATCATAGCGAAGGAAACGGCTAGACATCACACCTTCACCTCTGGTTTCAGAGATGAAATGCCCTCGGAAACCAATGAGTCCTCTTGTTGGAATTTCGTATTCAACACGAGTGATCCCCGAAGCGTGTGTTTCCATGCCATGGAGTTCACCTTTTCTGCGATTGAGTTCTTGGATCACTTGACCCGAATAAATTTCAGGTAAGTCCATCACCAAATTTTCGTAAGGCTCCGTTTTCTCGCCTTGCTCATTTGTTTTTAAAATCACTTCTGGTCGCGAAACCTGGAGCTCGTATCCTTCACGTCGCATCGTCTCAATTAAGATGGAAAGGTGAAGTTCCCCGCGACCCAAGATTTTGAATCGGTCTTTGTCATCGGTCTCTTCGAGTTTTAAGGCAACGTTTGTTTCTAATTCCCTGTCTAGGCGTTCGCGAAGGTTTCTTGTCGTGACAAATTTCCCTTCTTTACCCGCAAAGGGAGAGTTGTTGATCATAAAGAACATGGAAACCGTTGGCTCTTCTACCTGGATCGCAGGCAAAGGAAGTGGATTTCCCATATCACAAACTGTATCTCCAATGAACATGTCAGGGATCCCAGCGATAGCGACGATATCACCCGAATTTGCTTCGTCTATCTCGTATCTTTGTAAGCCTTCATAGCCGTATACTTTCGAGATTTTATAATTTGCAGTCTTACCGTCCGTTTTTGCAAGCGTAACGTCCTGGCCTTTTTTAATGGTACCAGCATACATCTTACCTATGGCAATACGTCCCACGTATTCATTGTAATCCAGAGCAACAACTTGGAATTGGAGAGGTCTTGTGTCGTCTGTCTTTACGGGCGGAACATGTGCCAGAACCTTATCTAAGAGAGGTTCAATGCCTGTCCCTGGAGCTTCTTTAAGCTCATTCACAGCCCAGCCCTGTTTTGCAGAGGCGTAGATGATAGGAAAATCGAGTTGTTCTTCGGTAGCACCGAGGTCTGAGAAAAGATCAAATACCTTATCCACGGCAAAAGCGGGTCTCGCACCATCACGATCCACTTTATTGACCACGACAATGGGCTTGTGGCCGAGCTGGAGGGACTTTCCCAACACAAAACGTGTCTGAGGCATGGGACCGTCGAAGGCGTCCACAAGGAGCAACGTGCAGTCTGTCATCGACAAGACTCGCTCCACTTCTCCGCCAAAGTCAGCGTGGCCTGGAGTGTCCACGATGTTGATTCGTGTGTTTTTGTATTTCACAGAAGTGTTTTTCGCGAGGATAGTAATCCCCTTTTCTTGTTCCAAAGCATTGGAATCCATGATTCGTTCTCTGTCTTCTTTCGCAGTGACCGCGCCAGTATGGCGTAAGATACAATCAGTAAGGGTGGTCTTCCCATGGTCAACGTGGGCAATGATAGCAATATTTCGAATTTCCATTGTTTTTACCAAAAATTCGGAAAGCATTCAGCTGTCGATGTGGATTTAAAATTGACAAGCTAGTAGACATAGAAATCCTGGTAAGAACCACTTGTTCGAGATTAGGAAAGGTATATGTTTGCCATTATAGAACTCGGAGCCAAACAATTTAAAGTTGCTCCTGACCAATTTTTCGTTGCTGATAAGACTTCTAATGCTGTTGGAAATAGTTTTGATGCGAAAGTTTTATTACTTTCCGATGAAAACAAAGTCAATATCGGCTCTCCTGCTCTCGCTGGTGCGAAAGTTACCTTGAAAGTGATTGAAGACTGTAAGGGTGAAAAAATCCACGGTTTTAAATACAAAAAACGTAAAAATTACAAACGAGCTTGGGGACACAGACAGCAACTCCAAAAATTCCAAGTAGTTTCTATCAGTGGTTAATTGATATTATCAAAAATATACTATAAAGAAGGTAAGATCGCAGGTTTCCAAATAGAAGGTCACGCTCCAAAGGAATTTGGAGAAAAAGGGGAAAATCTCCTCTGCGCTGGTGTGTCCGTTCTTCTTCAATCCGTTCATTCCTACCTAGGGTGGAAGGAAAGATTGGAAGCAGAAAGTAAAAGGGAAGGTTTTCTAAGGTTTATGGTTCAGAGCGAGCATTTAGCTGATTTTCAAACAATCGGTGAGATGGTCAGGTTCGGCCTCCAAAACTTAGCCTCCCAACATGGAAATGCGATTCAGATCTCAGAAGAAATCATAAAGGGGTAAAAAATGGCTACAAAAAAAGGTGGGGGATCCACAAAGAACGGTCGTGATTCGGTATCGAAACGATTAGGCGTGAAAGTATACGGTGGCCAGCTAGCAATCGCTGGAAATATCATCGTAAGACAACGCGGAACTGAATTTAAGCCAGGCAAAAACGTCGGAATCGGAAGAGACCATACACTTTTTGCTTTGACTGATGGCGTTGTCACTTTCGAGCACGTAACTAAAGAAAGACAACAAGTATCGGTTTACCCGAAAAACTAACGCCTCACTACTTGCTGCGAATGCAAGGTGTGAGTGCCAGAAAAACCCGTTTGAGGATGACCTCCAACGGGTTTTTTTATTGGAAAACATGACAAGCTTTATAGACGAAGTTCCCATAAGAGTAAAGGCCGGACATGGTGGTCCAGGTGCTGTTCACTTTCACAAAGAAAAATTTGTTGAGTTTGGCGGCCCGGATGGCGGTGACGGTGGTCAAGGTGGCGATGTAATTCTCATTGCCGAATCTCGCATTATGACGCTTGAAAACTATCTACCCGATCGTATGTATGCGGCAGAAGATGGTGAGTCTGGTTCAGGAAATGACAAACATGGAAAGAATGGCGGTGACTTAACGCTCAAAGTTCCCATTGGAACACAAGTTTTTGACCAGACAACTATGGAACTGATTTACGACTTCACAAAAGAAGGCGAAACATACGTCATTGCCAAAGGCGGTCGCGGAGGCAAAGGCAATACATTTTTCAAATCATCGACCCACCAAACTCCGAGATTTTCGCAACCAGGAGAAGATGGTGACTCGTTTGATATCATCCTCCAATTAAAACTACTCGCAGATATTGGGATTGTGGGTCTTCCGAATGCAGGAAAATCTACCCTACTTGCAAAAATAACCCATGCCCATCCAAAAATCGCGGGTTATGCTTTTACAACTCTTTCCCCAAATTTAGGTGTCGTTCATAGAGATAACGACAGTTTCCGTTATACGGTCGCAGACATTCCTGGAATCATCGAAGGCGCTTCTCAGGGTGTGGGACTTGGACTTTCCTTTTTAAAACATATCGAAAGGGTCCAAGGGATTTTGTTTCTTTTCGATGGGGGGAATCTCTATCTAGAGGAAGAACTCGAAATGCTTCGTAACGAGTTAGGTTCCTATAATGAAACACTTTTAGAAAAACCTTTTTTACTCGTTATCAATAAAATTGATATCTGGGATGATCCTTCTTTCACGGAGGAAATCAAACAGAATTATTCAAAGTTTGGTGAGATCATTTTGATTTCGGCTGATAAGGAAACCAATCTCGACTACTTACTAGACCGCATTGATGCAGTCTTTTTTTCGGAAAGAATGAAATGAAACGGTCGAGACAAGACTATTTAGAAATAATTAAGAATGCCAAAACGATTGTAATCAAAATTGGATCGGCAAGAGTCTCAGGATCGAACGATAAAATCAATGACTTTTTGTTCGGACTAGCAGGAGACATTAGAGATCTTCGTGATGCGGGTAAGGAGATCATTCTAGTCTCCTCTGGCGCCATTGCCCAAGGGAAAAAGTTATTTTCCGAAATAAAAAAAGAAGGTTCTTTTTTTACACCAACACTTTCCGAGAAACAAGCATTTGCCGCGATGGGTCAAAACCGCCTGCTTAATATATATGAAAGTTTTTTTAGCAGAGTTAACATTCCGATTGCTCAGATTCTATTTGGAAGGCGCGACTTAAATGAGGACAGAAATTTTATCAATTTAAAGACAACCTTTCGACAGCTACTTGACTGGGGTGTATTGCCCATCGTAAATGAAAACGATTCTATATCGACGGAAGAAATCAATTTAGGAGATAATGATATTCTGTCGTCAATTGTAGCTTCCATCGTCGGGGCAGATTTACTTCTCATCCTTACAGGAGTAGATGGTTTCCTAGTGCACGATACTAAAATCGATTTGCTTGAAGAAGTGACTGAAAAAGAGGAGCAATTTGCGACCGGTCCTTCGGGGCCTGGTACAGGTGGAATGGCAACCAAACTAAAAGCCGCAAAACTCCTGTTACCAAACGGAATTTTTACCGGAATTATCAACGGTGAAGTTAAAAATGCAATCTCAAAATTCTTTCTTGATCCTAGCTTTGGTACTTTAATTGCCAATAAAGAGATGCAACACCACCTATTGAATGAAAAAGAAATTCAAAATCGTTTTTTTTCGATAAGCAAAGAGGAGACGTAAATCCATGAGGGAAGAAAAATTTATGTCAGAAGCAAGAGAATTGGCAGTGCGTGCAAAAACGGCGAGCAGGAAACTCAAAGCCTTAAACACGCTGACCAAAAACCGAGTTTTATCAAAGCTTGCATCTCTTCTTCATGAAAATGAAACAGCGATCATCACCGAGAATCAAAAGGATATGGAAAGTGGACGTGCGAAAGGCCTATCTAGTGCCCTCCTCGATCGACTTTTACTCGATCCCAAGCGAATCAAAAATATGATCCAAAGTGTTGAGGAGATCAAAGCCCTCCCAGACCCTGTGGGAGAAGTCGTTCGTGGTGTTATCTTGCCAAATGGCTTAGAACTTCTCACTAAACGTGTGCCTATCGGTGTGGTGATGACAATATTTGAATCCAGACCAAATGTAATCATAGATATCGCCTCGCTTTCTTTTAAATCTGGAAATTCCTGTATACTTCGCGGAGGTTCAGAAGCCTTCCATTCAAATTTCATATTGAGTAAACTGTTTCATGAAGCCTTAAAAACAGAATCAATCGATGAGTCTGCAGTTGTATTTGTTACAAATACAGAAAGGGAAGCGATGCTCCCCTTCTTTCAATTGGACGATCTTATTGATATCGTCGTTCCTCGAGGTGGTGAAGCTCTGATTAAATTTGTATCACAGAATAGCAAAATCCCCGTCGTAAAACATGACAAAGGTGTAACAAATCTTTATGTATCGAAATCAGCAAATAAGGAACTGATTCTACCCATTCTGCTAAATTCAAAAGCACAAAGGCCAGGAGTTTGTAATGCGCTAGAAAATCTAATTTTACATAAAGATTACCCCGGCAACGTGGATTTGCTCGGCGAACTAAACGAGGCAGGCATTGATCTATTATTAGATGAAGAAGCTCTTAAAATCTTTCCTCAAGGTAAATTAGCGACGGAAGAGGATTACCAAACTGAATTCCTGGATTTAAGATTGAGTGTAAAAATGGTCTCATCATTAGAGGAAGCTCTTCACTTCATTCGAACGCATAGTTCCGGACATACAGAATGTATACTTTCCGAGGATGAAACAGAAATTCGTGAATTTCAACTGAATCTAGATAGCGCAGCCATTTTTGTAAATTGTTCAACTCGTTTTCATGATGGCGGTGAATTTGGATTAGGTGCCGAAGTAGGAATTTCAACGGGGAAACTTCATGTAAGAGGACCGATGGGACTTGTTCATTTAACAACAACGACTACTTATGTTACGGGAAATGGTCAGATTCGAAAGTAAATGATCATCGTATACGGGGGTAGCTTTGATCCTCCCCATTTAGGACATTTCAATATAGTGAAACAACTGAGGGAAACCTTTCCGTCTGCCTTTAAGATATTCATATTTCCAAATCGTATTTCTCCCTTCAAAGAGGAAAAATCTCTTAGTTCTCAGGAGATTCTCAAACTCTGCCAATTGACATTTCAAGAACTATTAAATGAACAAATCGAAATCCGGAATTCTGAATTACTGCGTCCTACTGCAAGTTATACGTTCAATACAGTCGAAGTATTAAAGGATGAGTACCCTGAGGAATCCATACATCTCTGTATCGGAGAAGACAGTTTGTCTGGACTACAGGAATGGCACAGGTTTCTTGATCTCGATTTTATTTTAGAAGGGTACATTATACTACGACGAAAAACAATATCACCTCTTCCAATAAAATTTCCAAATTTAGTCTTGGAGAATAAATCGATTGTTCTATCCAATGAACTCTGGGACGTTTCTTCTTCGCGACTAAGAAATGAAAGAGAAATTGAGTATGCGAAATACTGGATGGTTTCAGATGCATATGACTACCTTAAATCCATCGGATGGTTTGCATCTTCTTTATGAAATCAATCGACAGATGGATTGAATTTTTTCTGCAGGAAGTTCCCAAGGAAATAACAATTACGAGATGGGAACATTGTCTCCGTGTTGCGCATCAGGCAGAACGTTTAGCGACAATTAATGGTTTTCATACCCCCAAGATGGCATTTTTAGCTGGCATTACACATGACATTACAAAACAAAAGAAAAAGGAATTTCATTTAAATCTTTTTGAGCATGTCCACGATATCGAACTTGATGGTATACCTGAAGAAGCATACCATGCCTTTAGTGCTGAAATTTATTTAGCAACAAAATATGGCTTTCAAAATCAGGAAATATTTTCTGCGATCCGGTCTCATACTCTTGGAAAAGTGGAAATGAGTGAGCTCGATAAAATCCTTTACGCGAGTGATTTTTTAGGATCTGAATTTGCATTCAAACAAAACCAGTTAGAAGACTGGGTTCTTGAAACAGAAAAAAATCTTCATTTTGGAATCTATTTGAAGGCTTCTAAAACTATAAATCAATTGCTCGACTCAAAAAGTAAAATTCATAAATCAACAATCGAAACCTATAATCAAAACTTAGCTAAACTATAAAACATTATGCTACAAGAATCTCAAGTAAACCAAAAGAAACCATTTTTACTCCTTTCGATTGCAGGGGCAGTATTACTCGTTGCCATGCTCACGCTATTTTTAAAAAACAAAACCAACATCGGGAGCGAATTGAAATTAAGCGGGCCTAAAAAAACAAATTACCTGATCAGTATGATATCAGATAACGGAGATTATCTATTTTCATTCTATGCAGAATTTTATCATCAGGAGAAGAAGGCTGCTTTATTTTTCGTGAACCCATTAACTTCATTTGAAGATGAAAAAACGTTGGAAGATTACGGCAAAGACGCTCCAGACGAAATTTATTCGTCTCTAGAGGATACCTTGGACCACTCAATTCAGCATAAGATCGTGATCACAGAAACAAATTTTCATCAAATCGTAAATTTGCTTGGGGGAATGGAATTATTTTTTGAACCTCGGTCTAATCGAATCACCAAAAAATACAAAAGGGTCAATCGGATTTACAATTTGGATGGGGAGGACTGTTACGATGTTCTTTCTTATCTGGAAGATCGAAAATTACTTTCTTACATTCATCGTTTAGAGATTCAAGAAAATACGATTTTATCACTATTTGAAACATTTCACCAAAAACGCGATCTTCTATCAAAACAAAAAATTGGCTACTTACACGATCACATAAACAACAATCTCTCGTTAAAGGATTGGGAATTGTTTTTTGAATTTTTTAAGAAGGATAGAGTTCATTTTGGTGTTTCTGAGTTGCCGGCGGAGCCCATTGCCCGAGTCAAAAAAAAGGATGAGATACTTAAGACACATGAAGAAACAGTAAAAGTTGCTTTTAACAAATTCTCCTCCGACGTTAGATCAAGCTACTATTCAGACGGTGAAAGAGCACGTATTGAAATTCTAAATGGTACCTCTAAAAGTGGACTGGCAAGATACGGCAAAGCCTTGTTAAATGATAAAGGTCTAAAAGTGTTGTCCGTTGACAATGCTTGGGATTCCAATTTTGACAAAAGTATTATTTTAAACAGATCTGGAAATACACAGTATACCGATACCATTTCCGAAACGTTTCAAGGAAGGAAAGTTTACTTTGCCTTACGGAAAGACCTAGGTCTGGATGCGACAGTAGTCCTCGGCGAAGATTTTCAAAATTCAAAGGAATAAAATGACACCCATTAGCGAAGAAACCATAGAACATCTCAAGAAAATTCAGAAAAGCCTACTAGATAAGAAATGTGAGAATATTGAAGCACTAGATTTAAGGGATGTTAACTCTTATCTTTCGATTTTTGTGATCGCCACAGTTAAGTCGGAAACCCAAGGGCGTTCCGTTGCAAAAGATATCGAAAAGTACATGAAACCACTCAAACTAGCGGAAAGAAGAAATCACATTACAGATCTTCCGAAAGACGCCACAGGATGGATACTGCTGGACTACGGAGAAATCTGTATTCATGTCATGACAGAAGAAATGAGGGCTTATTATTCCCTGGAACGATTATGGGGAGATGCGAAGTCGATCCCACTCACATAGTTAAAAACGCTACTTTCATGCCTTCTTGGATCTGGTAAATTATTGCACAGATTCAATCAGGACCACCGTCTAAGAAAGCAAAAGGCGGAATGAAATAGATAGCTATTTTGGCTTGCCCGTCGGCATGCATTTCCGTTTCCTGTAGATTAGAAGGGGTTTTAAACAAGTTCGGTGAATCTTCCATTTAATGATTATCCCCCCTCCTCTCCTCGAAAGTTGACCAACGGGTTAATATTATTTCTGTCATTTTTTCTTACATTTTCAATCGAGTCCGATACGGAACTGGAGGAACAATTTAGAAGATTTAGGACTTCTGATTGGGAGTATTCCTCTGGAGCCACTTCTTCCGCAGCAAAAACTGAAAGTGGAAAACCGGTATTCCGACTAACGATTGCCCAAGCAATCGAACAGGTAATTGAAAACAACATCATCGTCCAAAATGCAAAATTAGAAATCATAAAAGCTGATTCTCCAGAACTCAAAAATGAATCACGATTTACCTGGAGAGCCCTAGCAGGAATTCAATCCGCAAAACAAATATTTCCTGATAATCGAAACAACCTGTTTGCAGGAACGAAACGTAGCCAGGATAAGATATCGGCGGGCATTGAGAAACAGTTTAAAACGGGTACTTATTTTAAAACGGAAGTTTCTACTCTCAGATTTGATACGAATGCTTTTGAGGATCCTTTTAATCCCCTAACCTCGGGACTTTCTGCATTAGCCGCAAAACCTATGTATACGGGAGCAGTTTCATTTACCCTTTCCCAAGAATTATTAAAATACGGATTTGGACGCACAGAAGAGGATAAAGAAAAATTATTAAGGAACCAAACCTTACTTACCCGAGAAAATTATATAAGCATCCTAACTCAATTAGTCGTGAAAGTTTTGGTTGATTACTGGTCTCTAGGAATTGTTGATTCCCAAATTTCAACTTATGAAAAAGTATTAAAGAATACAGAGGAGATACGTAATCTTACTAAAAGAAAACAAGCATTAGGTCTTTCCGAAAGTTTTGAAATTAACCAATGGAATCAGGCATTTTTAAAAACTGAGTCCTCTCTCGAAAAAGCAAAAGTGGATCGCATCGAAGCTGAAAGAAATTTAGTAAGAATTTTAAATGTGGACGTAGGTTCCTCAATAGCGGGCGTTACAGATTTAACTGAAACTCTACCTACAAATTTCAACCTTGAGGAAGACAAGAAATATGCTTTAGCGCATCGAATCGATTATTTGATCCTAAAGAGACAACGTGAGATGACAAAATTGATGCTTGCCAACGCCCAAGATGAAGATGTTCCTTCTCTCAAAGCAACCGTCGGGTACAGCTCTATCAATCAAAATTTCATTTCTCCGCAAGACAACTTCATCGCGAGACAACAGACGGGTTTATCTTATCTAAATAATTTCCCGCAAGTTTCAGCAGAAGTCAAAATGAGTTATCCACTTTGGGATTTAGGAATAAAAGCATCCATAAAAGAAGCCCAGGTGAATCTCCAAAGTCTTGAATTGCAAATCCAACAATTGGAACAAGAGATTAACCAGGACATAGATAATCGATACGAGCTCGTACAATCAAGCTATATCCTTCTCCAAGATCTTAAGAAAACAAAACTGGAAAGTGAGAAATTTTATGAAGGACTCCTTAGTCGATTTCGTCAGGGCCGTTTTACTGCCGTTAATGTAAAGAATGCATTAGATGCTCTTGCTCAAGCTGAATTGGGCATTACCCAAGCAAAGATTAATTTTAATATCAACCTTGTAAGGTATGAACTAGCGAAAAATTCTCTCTTCGAAAAATACGGTTTGGATCTCTATCAAATTTTGGATGAGGTCGAAAAACGAGCTCGCGTAGAGACAGATAAGTTATGATCACCAACCGTAAAGAAGAGATGGTTCGCTATCGAAGAACGATTCATCAAAATCCAGAACTGAAATACGAAGAAAAAGATACAGCAAGTCTTGTCGCCAGGCATTTAAAATCCTTAGGGAAACCTTTCGAAGAAAAAATAGCGGAAACAGGCATTGTTTGTCTGTTTGATTCCCAAATTCCAGGAAAAACCATTTTAATTCGCGCAGACATGGATGCCCTCCCCATTTTTGAAGAGAACGATCATGAATATAAAAGCCACAACCCAGGAAAAATGCATGCATGTGGCCACGATGGTCATACAAGCATACTGATGGCACTAGCTTCAGAATTGAAAGATTCTCTGATGTCTATAGTTCCCAAAGGTAGAGTCCTGCTTTGTTTTCAACCAGCGGAAGAAGGCGGTGCTGGTGCGGATAAAATGATCGAAGCAGGAATATTGGAAAAATATAATGTAGATGCATGTTTTGCGCTTCATGTTTGGAATCATATCGATATCGGAAAGTTAGGCGTCGTAAATGGGACCATGATGGCCTCTGTGGATGAATTCTTAATCACGGTTAAAGGAGTCAGTGGCCATGGGGCTCTTCCTCAGCATACGATTGACCCTATCTTAGTTGGCTCTCACATTGTAACAGCACTCCAGAGTATCGTTTCCCGGAATGTCGACCCTTTGGAGCCTTGTGTTGTTACTGTCGGATCGTTTCACGCGGGAAATGCATTTAACGTAATACCTGAAACCGCTGAGCTGCGCGGAACGGTTCGCACGTATTCTGCTTCCGTTTATGAACTTTTTCCAAAACAACTTGAGGATTTAGCTCGCGGGATTGCCAAAGGATTTGGAGCAGAAATCGACTTTCAATACACTCGTATCGACAAACCGACGATCAATGACCCAAAAATGGCAGATCTCGTCAGAAAAGCTGGAACCAACGTCCTCGGCGAGGATTGTCTTACAGAGGAAAATACAAGGACAATGGGCGGAGAAGATTTTTCTGCCTTTTTAATGAAACGTCCTGGTTGCTATTTTTTTGTTGGATCACGAAATGAAAAAAAAGGATTCATTTACCCACACCACAGCTCTCATTTCGATTTTGATGAGGACGCAATGCCAATCGGTCTTGCTGTACTCAAAGAAATCATTGGTTTATATTTAAGCGCGGATACGTAAAAAAAACTTCTTTACATCAAACATATGCCTTTAAAATATTAGTTAGATATCTAATTATTTTCTTTGAGGTCAATATGATTCATTATAAAAACGAAAATGGGTTCCAATCTATCTCTCTTGATATTAATGAGAACAATAGCTTTGATCTAGAAGCTTTTAAATTACTAGATGCCACTCTTGAAAAGGCAGCATCAGAAAAATCAAAAGTTTTGATACTACGTAGTGAGCGAGAAAAGGTTTACTCAACTGGCCTGAATTTAGCTCAGCTGAGTAATAACCCGACAGATGCCATTTTACAAGATTTTATGAAATATTTTTATGGAATCTTAGACAAAATCTATAGTTATCCGACACCTGTCATTGCCGAAGTATCTGGACATGCGATGGGTTATGGTGCTATGCTTGCCCTTGCCTGTGATTTCCGATTCGGGCTAGAAGGTATGAGAATCGGTTTGCCAGAGGTGAAGATCGGAATAGGTGTACCAAGCTTTATCATACTTATGTTATCCGATATCATCGGTAAAAAACAAGCCTCTGATCATGTTTTATGGGGAAATGCATTCAAAACAACGGAAGCTCTTGACCTCGGATTGTTTCATGAACTATTTAACGATTCGGGAAAACTTCGTGAGTCTGTAGATAAGTATGCAAATAAACTTTCCAAAAACTCGATTCAGGCAATGATTGCGACAAAATCAAATCTTAGAGAGTTAACAAGTTTTAGAAAAGAATTGATCAAAAAAGACATTGCAGCTACTCTAGCTAGCCTTCAATCTGAAGATGCAAAAGAGGGTATTGCCTCCGCTGTTGCAGGACGTAGACCTGAATTTAAGTTTTAATGCGGGTGTGGTGATAGATTTTTTCTAATATTTGAAATAACAGCTCTGATTCTTCTGCTTCCACTCCCCAAAGTTTCAGAGAAAACACCTTAGAACTGATTTTAAGTGCGACCTTTCGAAATGATTTGCCTTTTTTTGTCAGGCTAATCATAAATTCTCGTTTATCTTCCAAAGAACTTTCTTTTTGTATTAAATTTAAAGTTTCGAGCTTATTTACTAAAATGGTTACCGTAGGTTTTTTTCGATGGATTGCTTCCGCGATCCTTGTCATGTTTACGGGCACTTTTTTGCGGATTAAATATGTTAATATCTCAAAATGAGTCGCAGACAAACTCTCGAAGCCAGACTTTGTGAGCTCGGTCTCAATGACTTCAACGAGAAATTCAGACAGGCGACCGAAATACTTAAGGGAATTGAATCTTTTTCTGTTCGACAAATTATTGTTTTAAGGCCTCAATCTCGGAAATTTCTTTCGGTATACTCGCCGTTAGATTGATAGGATTTTTCCCTGATATGACGATGTCATCTTCGATTCGAATACCAATTCCACGAAATTCTTTTGGAATATCCCCATCTTCTGGATCAAAATATAAACCTGGTTCGACGGTCATTACTTGCCCATTTTGAAGTTTTCTACTTTTTCCATCTATATAATATTTTCCTACATCATGGACATCCATACCCAAATAATGACCAGTCCTGTGCATATAGAATTTTTTATAGCTTCCAGTTTCTATGATGGATTCAAGACTTCCCGAAAGAAACCCCATATCTCTCAAGCAATCGGAAAGAAAATGTACAGTCTTCGTATGGATTTCGTTAAATGGTGTCCCTTCCTTTGAATATTGTATGGCATTTTTGCCAGATGCGAGCACGACCTCATAAATCATTTTCTGAGCTTCGGTAAATTTTTTTCCGGCAGGAAATACTCGGGTCACATCTGCGGTATAATAGTTATACTCTGCTCCAGAATCGACTAGTACCAAATCGCTTTCTTTTAGTTTTGTTGTATTCGATACGTAATGCAAAATACATGCGTTTTTTCCAGTAGCAACAATATGCCCATACCCTCCGCCCCAAGCTCCATTCTCCAGGTAGATTTTTTCTAAGATCGCTTCCAATTCATATTCATACATTCCTGGTTTCGATTCCTTCATGATTTGAATATGTCCTTTTGCCGTGATCCGACTTGCCTCCATTAAATGGTCTATTTCTTCCTTCGTTTTCCTTAGTCTGAGTTCATGCAAAAATTGAGGCTCCTTGATCATGGAAGGTCCAAATTTGCCTTCACGGACTTTTAGTGAGACTTCCCTTGCTGTTCGCAGGATATCAAGATCTCTTCTATCATCATAACCAAAAAAATAATAAAGTGTTGTAAAACCTAAGAATAGATTGTGCTTCTCGGTATCCCAATCCGAAATATCAAATGTCTTAGTGAGCTTAAGCAGGGATTTTATTTTATCTTTGCCAAGGCGCGTTCCCGTCCATATTTCTTTTTCTTTATCCTTTGGCAGACAAAACATTCCCGCTTCCTGCTTCGATATAAATAAAATACCATCTGCCTCGACAATCCCAGTAAGGTAATAGAAATCGGAATCCTGCCTAAACTTGAATTCTACGTCCCGATTTCTAATTTTATGATTTGCGGCAAATACCAAAAGCAAGTCAGAATCACTGAGTTCCTTTTGTACATTTTTGATGCGTTTTTGAAATAGAGAGTGATCGATTTCCTTCACAGTCATCTTATAATTTCCTCTAGAGAATTGAATATTTTTAAAGGGTCTTGGTCTAACATGCATTTAAAATGAGATTTGGGACAAGAATTACCGCCATGGATGCCGCAAGGTCTACAGTTTAAATCCTTAACTTCTACGATTCTCTGCTGAGAGGATAAAGTAGAATAGCCAAAGGCTGGTATGGTGGCACCATAAACCATCACAGTCGGAATATCAAAAGCAGATGCAAAATGTATCGGACTTGAATCATTGGAGATGATAGCCTTGGCATTTCTAATCCAAACGGAAAGCTCGCCAAGACTCGTTCTTCCGATTAAGGAAACAAGCCTTGACCGCTCTTTTACCTTGAGGGGTTCAATCTTGAGAAGCTGGAGGATTCGTTCTTGTATTCTCTCATCTGCCTTAGAGCCAATGAGAATGACAGTTTCTTTTCGCTTCCTCAAAATCAAACTGAGAATAGAGACAAACTTTTCTTCTGGCAGTCTTTTGGTTTCCCAAAGAGAGGAAGGTGCGATCAAAATATAACCAGAGTCACCAATCTTTAAGGTTTGGGCTGCTTTTTCAAAGGATTCTAAGTCTTTTTGATTCAAAAATAGAAAAGGCCGCCTGTCCCTGTCAGCGGGATAATCTTCCTTTGATTCGTAAATGAGGCTAAATAATTTCTCAACTTCATGAGGACCTAGTCTTGGTCGATTCACTGTTTTTGTATGTAAAAAAGAAAACCCAGACTCGGCGTAGCCAACTCTTGTCTTGGCTCCCGTAAAAAAACTGAGTAAAGTTGAGCGAAACGAAAAGTGTGCCGCATATACAATATTATATTTTTCGGCTCTTAATTTCTTAACAAATGCGATAAATCCTAGAATACTTTTTTTAATACGTTTTTTATCCATGGGAATCACAAGGTCAATGTCAGAATTCCCATCTAATATCTGTTCTGTCCCACTATTACATACTAAATGAATGATGGATTCGGGATGTTTTTTTCTAACTGCATGAAAAAACGCAGTAGAAAGAATCAAATCTCCAAGATAAGCAGTTTGAAGTATCAGAATTCTTTCTCTCATGATTCTCTCTCGAATATCGAAACAAAGTTATTCGTTGCCAGCCCACCAATGCTGTGAGTTAAAGCAAATACCTGATTTTTTTTCCTTGGAAAAAATCTGCAGATTTCGACGATTTGGGCAAGGCCTGACGCACCCACGGGGTGGCCTCTTGATTTTAGACCACCAGAAACATTGATAGGTAAATCGCCTTCTGGGTGAGTCACACCGCTAATCACTCGTCGCAATGCTTCGCCTCTCGGAAATAAATTCCCATCCTCAGCACCAATGAGTTCGAAAGGAGTGAACGCATCATGCAATTCGGCAAAATGAATGTCACTCGCCTGAAGGTGCGCTTCCGCATAGGCTCGGGAAAACGCAGTAATGCTCGCCGGAAAACTCGGATCTCCACTCGCAGAAAAACTTCCGGTTCCATGACCCAGACCTCGCACACTGATTTCACTCTTATCTGTGGATAAGATCAAACTAGCCGAGCCATCAGAAAGCGGAGAGATATCATACAACCCTAACGGGGATGAAATTTTAACCTGATTCGTATAATCTTCTAAGCTTAAATTTTTTTTAATTTGAGATATGGGATTTTTTAATCCATTGTCATGGAGTTTTTTTGACAGGAAAAATAAATCAGAATCCGCATATCCATACAAGTCCAAATAGCGACGAGTGAGCATAGCACCACCTTGCGCCATGGACATACCAAGGGCACGTTGTGCGTCGGAAAGAACAGAACCTAACAAGAGATTGTTTTCTTCTCGGTTTAATTGAGACATGATCTCAGTCGCAATCACTAACCCGTGTTTGAATCTTCCACTCTGAATGAGCCTTACACCTAATTGGAATGCGGAAGCACCTGCGGATGAGGCAGTTTCGGATCTTACGACAAAGGCATCTTTTAACCCCAGATTTTCTGCGATTTTCGCAGGTAAATGGAATTCCTTTGTGTAAACTTCTGGGCAAAAGCTAGCAAAAACTAAAAATTCTATTTTCTCAGGTCCAAAGGACATGACTGACTCTCGCGCAGTATTTGAAGATAATTGCAAAGATGTACCGGAGAATTTTCCAAACGGACTCAGTGATGGTCCATGTATGAAAACTTTAGTCATACGATTATAGTTTAAGCTTGCTCCGAAAGCGAAAGCATTTTATCATTCCTAATGAACGTAGAATTGAGCAGGTAACCATCATGAAAGGTAAAAAAGAAGTCTTAGATATCCTCGCCGAAGTACTCTCCGCTGAATTAACGGCCATCAATCAGTATTTCATTCATGCAAAGTTATGTAAAAATTGGGGGTATTTGACACTTGCCGAATATCTGAGAAAAGAATCCATAGATGAGATGAAACATGCGGATGAACTCATCGAGCGCATCCTGTTCTTTGACGGAATTCCTGACTTGCAAAAGTATATGAAGATCAATGTTGGTAAAAACGTTTCTGAAATTTTCGCAAATGACCTTCAATTGGAATTCAGTGCCGTGGAAAGATTAAATCGTGGCATAGACATTTGCGTGGGCATGAAAGACAACGGAACAAGGGAGTTGCTTGAGAAAATACTCGTAGCCGAGGAAGAACATATAGATTGGATTGAAACACAATTGAATCTTGTAGCTGAGTTAGGTGTCCAAAATTACCTTTCTCAAAAAATAGGAGACGAGGCATAAAACCTTCACAAACCATCTATCATGCCGTTTGCGGGGAAGGACTTTCTCCGCTCGTCGAAACGGAAATTAAGGCAAACCATTTAAGTGTCATTAGCTCTAACCGTGGCGGTGTTTTTTTTACGGGTAAAAAACAAAACGTAATAGATTTTGCCTTACGCACTCGTTTTAGTTCACGAGTCACGCTCCAAATCCTCCAAGAAAAAGCTGAAAATTATGATGAGTTATATGCCAATGCTAAATCAATTCCTTGGGAAAAATGGATCGAACCACACCAAACTTTTCGTATCGATGCACAAACAAAAGACTCTCTTAAAAATTCTCAATTTGCCGTTCACAAACTTAAAGACTCTATATTAGATAGCTTGCGCGAGCGAAAAGTAAAGTTACCCGGCATTGAGAAAAAAGTTTCCGATATAACCGTTGTATTGCGTTCATTTTTAGACAAATTCAGCATTGAGCTCTCGTTTACTGGGGAGTCTATCGCTAGGAGAGGCTACCGGTTAGAAGCAGGACTTGCTCCCGTTAGAGAACCTATTGCACAGGCAATGCTCGCCGTTTCCGATTGGAAGATTGGGGACACGCTTGTTGATCCGATGTGCGGATCGGGAACGATTCTCATCGAAGCAGCTCTTGTATCAAAATTAAATGGGGAGATCAATCGTTACATTCTAGATGAATCGCCGATTTTTCATAAATTATTTCCTGATTATGAATTCTCAAAAGCAGTCTCGCCTCCTCCTGAAAAGAAAACACTTTTTGGTTTCGATATTGATCCTGAGGCGATTCGCATTGCCAAGGAAAATGCATATGAGGCTGGAGTTGAAGATTGGATTCATTTTGAGTCAGGAGACGTTTTAAATTTAAAAAATACCTTTGGAGAAGCTGGTCATCTCGTGACAAATCCGCCTTATGGAGAGCGTATTGGAAAACCAATCGAAAACTTACGTGAAATGTATTTTCAAATGGGCAGAGTTTTTAAGAATGAATTTCCTGGCTGGAAGCTGACTGTGTTATGTGGAGAATTTGCTCTTCTAGGCAAACTCGGCATGAAGGAGCATTCTCATTTACCTCTTAAGCATGCAAATTTAAAAGCAAAGATTGTAAATTATCAGATTCGTTCTGCGACTTAGCAAGAAGGCAATGAACTCCAAAGATATCCTATCGAAAGTTTTTGAAATCACTAGAGATCCTAGGGATGGATTGCACTTCCTTGAGGAATTTAAATCACTATCTCCAGAAAGTTTCGCAGTCTTATACGCAGATGTGAATACAATTCTCGAAAGTTCTGAAGCTTTATTCTCCGATATTAAGTTGCTTTCGAAATTAGAATTATTTCCAGTTCTTGTCTTAGAAGAAGAATCCATCCAATATTTAAGCCTTTTTTTCCCTGCAAATGTGCAATCTTCCGCAACGGGAATCGGATTCCCTTACACAGTTATAACGTATTACACAAACCTTCTGATCGATGTGAAGGAGAGCATTGCGCACAAAAAAGTTCCGATCTTAATTTGGAATCAGGGAAGCATAGAATTTGATGCATTCCTATACGACATCATTGAGGCCCTTCACTCAAACAAATTCATACAACTACATCATGACGGTCCCATCTATGATGAAGATACGGGAAAAGTCATCTCACATCTTGCAACAGGAGAAAAGTTAAAGAATTTTAAATCCAATGTTGCTTTAGCAGATTCTGATAGGGACATACATTTTCTAACACTTGCGGAGTCCCTTGTTCAAAAAAGAAATGATCCTAAATTTTCAGCCGTCTTAACTTCACCTTACACACTTCTCCGAGAGCTGTTCACAATCAAGGGAAGTGGCACTCTAATACGAAAAGAAAACCAAATCCAAAAGTTCACTACGTCTGAATCCATAGACCAAACTAGACTTTTTTCTCTGATTGAAACAAGCTTTCGAAAAAAACTGAAACCCGAATTCAAAGTTTCCAAATTTGATGTTTTATTTCTAGAAGCCGAGTATCAGGCATGTGCCTGGCTAAACAAATCAGAGTTTGGTTATCTCTTATCTAAGTTTGCTGTTAATGAGACTGCTCGCGGTGCCGGTGTTGGACGAGATATTTGGGATTTAATTTCAAAAGAATGCCTTCCTCTTTTTTGGAGGTCCAAACCAGACAATAATATCAATAAGTGGTATATGAAAGTCGCGCAAGGGATTGAGAAAGACGAGCTATGGTATTATTACTGGCTGGCTATGCCTCAAGAAAAAATTCCAAGTGTCATCCAATACTTGCGCTCACAACCCGAAGATCTTTTCCCAAACGAGAAATGAATGAAAGCAGTCTTTCTCTACGATGGAAATTGTAGCTTCTGTTCAGATTTAGCAAATTATTGGAAACAGGAAACTGATTTAGATAAGATCGAGTTCAAATCCTTTCGAGACCTTACTGAGGAAGAGCTACATGCTGTTCACCCTTCTCTGACCACTCCAATGTGTGAAAGTGATGTTCAATTGGTTTTCGAAAACACAAGGTTCCCAGGCTTTTTTGCTGTTAGACGAATGATGTTTTGGTCTAAAAAGTATATGTTTGTTGCCGTGTTACTCTACCTGCCTTTGATCCCTTTTGTTGGGATGCTTACTATGTATTTACTAAAGAAAATGCGTTCCCGTCTTTAAGAAGACTTAACTGGAGAAATTCGATTCAAACCGACATAAAATTTTGCACGCGCATCAAGTGCCAATTGGTTTCCTATGCTTACTTCTTGTTTTTCCCCATCGTTTTTTGCTGTTAGTTCTATCAGATCAAACATTCTCTTGCTATGTCCTTCGTCCGCATTCAAATTCACATTAAAAAATTTACCCTCGGGCAATTGTCGGCTTTCTTTTAATTCCTGATAGCTATCTGCTATTTTCGAATATTCCAATTTCAATAAATACTCATTGGCTGGCCCCAGTGCTCCAAGACCATAAAAAAAACCTCTTTCGATGATATTTTCCATATCAGAAAGATACTCCTTAGTCTCTTCCAGGATTTGATTTTCTTTTAAATTGAAGCCTAACTTTTCAAGAAAATCTTCGAGAATGCTAACGTGTGTTTCAGCAACATTCCCTTCTCCCAATTCTTCCCAAATGTTTTCAACTAAAATAATCTTCGCGAGCTGATCATTCGTTTTGGCCGCCACAAGTAAAAACCAATTCACAAATCCAACTGATACATAATATTCCTGGGAAAGCCATAACAACAAATCCTCGAACTCCAATTGTTTAGATTTTTCCTGAATCCATGGATTCGTTAAGACCGAATGATTTTGGACCTCGGTTTGTAGGGATTGGATGAACTCATTCATACAAAGGTATTCCTTTTCCATAATGTTGTTCGGATGAGTTTTCGAATCTTTCCTGAGCCGAGATTAAAATGAGTTTCAACATCTCTTCGTAACTCCTTCCTGAATTTTCCCAGCACATGGGAAGAGTTGAGTAAACTTTTGATAGACCTGGTGTTAGATTCAATTCAAGAAAATAAATTTCTTCTCCCTGCCATCTAAAATCAAAACGTGCAGGACCTATGATTTTCAAATGGTTGGCAATTTTCAAACTAACCTGTTTTAAGTGTTCAGCTATCCCGTCTGGAAGGTCAAAATTTAAGATTTCAGGCATTCCCGATTTCGATTTAATCTGTTCTGAATAGGTAGTTCCTGAATAGGAAATTCGAGCCGGATCTGTTAGCTGGTAGTGATCAGAATGACCCAATAATCCAATGGTAATATCTTCACCAGGAATAAATTCTTCTAAAAGTAGAGTATCATATTTGCCAAAGAGTTTATCTGAGACTCTCTCAAAATCGAAATTTGAATGTAGTATGCTCTCTTCGTTAATTCCTAAGCTAGATCCCTCCCCATTTGGTTTGATAAACAGTGGAAATTTAAGCCCGTTTATGGTTCTTGAAGTATTTGTCAGTCGCCTCGATTTAGGAGTTAGAATATCTAAATCCTTGCAGATTAGCTTGAGTAAATGTTTGTCCAGACATACAGCCTGTGCATAGGTATCTGAACCCGTATAACTGACTCCAAGGTATTCACATAGACTAGGGATATAACCTTCGCGATTTCTTGACTGATACCCTTCCACGAGATTGAAAACGATCAGATCTTCTCTTGGCTTTCCTTTCAAATATTCCAAAATGAATTCTGCGACCTGTTTTGGTCTCTCCAATAAAAAAACGGAATGACCGAGACGGATCAGTGATTCCTGCAATAAGAGTATCGACTTTTCAGATTCCCATTCTTGCGTATATCCCTCGGGACCATGCTCATAGATATCAGCCGCGAGGAGAATCGTTTTCAATCCATGCCTCCCATATCCTCTTGGAATTCCTTGTAAACAAATTCTTCCGATCCTTCTGGTTCGAAGGAATAGTGAATTTTGCCGGTAACGGCAGAAACAAACGCATGTTTGCGGGTACTCTTCTCGTATCCTAAATACCAGTCTGGGGAAAGAGTGATTTTTCCACCTCCGCCTGGCAAGTCGTTTACAAATTGTGGGATTCCCATTCCTGCAATCTTGCCTCTCATATACCTGATGATTTCAATCCCTTTGCCAAGAGGAGTTCGAAAGCCTCTTGAACCTGGAATCAGTTCTGGATCGTATAAGTAATATGCACGAACGCGCATCTCTAGCAATTTTTTATGTAAGACAAGCATAGTCTCGGGATCATCATTGATCCCTTTGAGAAGAACGGCTTGGTTTCCGACAGAAACTCCCGCCTTTAAAAGCGCAAGGATGGCATGCTTTGCATCGGGTGTGCATTCTTTGGGATGATTGAATTGGGTATTACAAAAGATCGAAAGTCTATCCGTATTGTGTTTCTCAATGATCTCGCATAAGGCTTGGTTGATGCGAAAGGGCAATGTAACTGGGTTGCGAGTTCCTAACCTACAAATTTTTACATGCGGTATGGATTCTAATTCTCCAAGTATCCAATCAATGCGAGTGTCGGAAAGGTTTAACGGATCTCCCCCGCTAATGACCACATCCTCAATAGATTCTGTTTTTCGAATATAATCTATTGCTACTTCTAGTTCCTCTTTTGACATCCGTTCACTTGATGCCGATACCTTTCTACCGCGCATACAATGTCTACAATAGACGCTACACGAATGATTTGAGAATAATAATACTCGATTCGGATACATATGAGTTAAACCCCTAACGGGAGATAACCTTTCCTCGTGCAGTGGGTCGGGAGATTCCTCTGGTGAAAGTACGGTTTCACTGGAATTGGGAACAATCATCCTTCTTATGGGACAGTCTGGATCAAAGGGATCGGATAAACTTAAATAATAAGGAGTTGATGAGACATTCAAGCGTATTGTATCTCTGATCCCAATTTTCTCAGAATCAGTGAGAAGAAAATATTTTGACAAATCTTCACCCTTGACTCGGTTCTGAAGGTGTGACGTTGCATCCGTCCATTTCGTCCGTTCAAACAATTCTTTTCGATTCGTGATGATTTCTTCGTGAGAAGAAAAGGATAACATAACAGTGAATTCCTTACTTGCCTTTTCATTGCCAAATTCTTTCATGGCGGTAATGCTTGAAAATCTTCCTGGTGAAATTAGGATGGTAGCCTTCGATGTGGACGGCACCCTATTTTCCTCTGAATCCATAATCTTCAAGACCTATGTCCAGGCAATCGAAGAGTTTGCTCATAAGACAGGAAAACTGACAAAATTACCATCCCATGATCAAATCATGATGGAAATCGGAAAACCAGTTCGCGAGATTTTTGCCAACTTACTCCCCGATCTGCCTGAAACGGAAAGAGAAGGCATTTCCAGCCGTGTGCTCGATCTTTTATGCGATTCGATCCGCAATGGCGGTGGTGACTTTTATGCAGGTGTCGGCTCCACCATTCACTACCTCAAAGAAAAGGGATACACCATTACTTGTGCCTCTAATGGCAGGCGAGCGTACGTGGAAACAGTTCTGGATACGGCAGGAGTTTTGTCCTATTTCGAACCCATTTTGGTCATCAACCAAGAAAATATCTGTACGAAAGGCGATATCATTACGGAATACATTAAAAAATACAATTTCTCCCCAGATACCATTGTCCTTGTAGGTGATAGGTATAGTGATTGGGAGGCGGCAAGGAAAAATGGATGTCGGTTTGGCTTCTGTTCTTACGGCCATGCCACAAGTGGCGAGATTCCTGATTTTGAATGGGAATTCAAAGATCTCCAAGCTCTAAAAGATTTTTTTTAGAACCCCTTTCGTAAAAATTTACCGATTCTTTAATTGTGGCACCTCCTCCGTTGCAAACAAACGATAGAACGAAGTCGCTCAGCTATGTACTGGCGGGACTATTTTTTGTACTCGTTCTCATCGAAAAGTCACTTGGATTTTCGGGGCAAGGCATGGTTAAAAATTGGTCCAAGGACAGTTTTAAAAACATTGGTAACAGCGGTCAAAAAAGAATGCCAGTGGCGTCTTCTGATCCCTTCGGAAATGGAGAATGGGAAGATGACTTAGCTTGGGAAGAAGAAGCCCTTGAGAATACCGTAGCAATCAGCGAAAAACCCGCACAAACCAAACCTTTGCTAGATGATGGTTTTAGCATTCCCGAGGTGACTTTACCTGAGGATCGTTTCCCTTTCCATGGAAAATCCTTAAAAGAGGATGCCGGTTACCTCTCTGTTTATTTTTTAAAATTCTATGGACAAGGTAAAAATAGTCAGTCCCAACTAGTCAAAGTTACACGGCAGTTCAACGGCGGTGACCCCATTCCCTTTATTCTATCTCAGCTGCAGAATGGACCAAATCCTGAAGAGAAATCGAAAGGTGTCCTGAATTCACTTCCAAAGAAACTCAGATTTGACACAAATTATAAAATGGAAGAAGGTATTTTACATATTTCTTTTTCTAGAGATTTAGAAATAGGTGGAAGTCCTGAAATTTTGAAAGACCGCCTTGACCAAATCTGTTACAGCTTCATTGGAAATTTTGGAATCAAGGGCGTAGTCCTCTATATTGGGAATACTCGGCTTCGTAGCCTTGGTGGAGACGGCATGACGCTTCCAGATGTACTTGTACGTAATCCAAGGAAAGTCATTTTATTTTGAAATCATCATATTACTTGCAAGAATCCTCTCTCTCTATTACATTAGTAGGAGGAAGAGACTATGCGACGTTATAATTTTAGAAGATTCTATTTTATCATACGTAAACTTTTCCTACGTACATACCACCCTACGTTTATCGCGACCAATTTCTCCGATATCCGCTCTTCGGTTATGATTTTTGGTGTGCTCAGTGCTTTCACATCCATGGTCTCACTTTTTTTTGTGGATTCTCTCGTGCGGACGAAAGAAGCAAGCTTTTGGATCGCGTTCTTTAGGATTTCCGCCTTACTCATCTGTTTTACTGCTTACATCTCTGCCAAAAAAAGATTTAGATTTTTTGAAAGACATATCTTTTCATTCACTGGTTTTTTTGTTACTTCTTTGATTTTAATCTACATTCCTATGATGGTTTATGATAAGCCAAATCACTCTTATTATCTTTATGGATCTGCAATTGTGATCGCAAGTTCGGCGATTATTTTATGGATTGAACCAGTTCGTATTTTTTTACTTTCCTTACTTTATGTGTTTATCTTCATTCCACTCCATTTAAATTTTTCTGAAAATTTGGGATTTGATCGGTTCGTTTTTTACCAAGATATATTGATTGTCACCTTTCTTTTGGGTATGGGTTTTACTGCAAATCTCCTCATCAACTTTTGGCGATTTGAAGAATACCGATCCAAGATTCGCCTTCGCATTACGGTTGGAAAACTCCTAAGGATCAATCAAAAAATTCACGATTTATCTCGCATTGATTCCATGACCGATCTCTTCAACAGGCGCCACCTACTCGAACAATTTGACTTGTATAAGAAGAGATCAAAGCGGGAAGATTTTTATATCGGGCTTGTCATCTTAGATTTGGATCATTTAAAAGCAATCAACGACAAATTTGGTCATAAGCAAGGGGACTTGGCGATTCAAGCGTTTGGTAAAACCTTAAAATCTCGCGTTCGATCTACTGACATTGCAGCAAGAATTGGTGGAGACGAGTTTTGTATTTTAGCCTCCCCTGTCGATAGCATCGGACTTGAAACCTTAACAGAGAGTATTCGAGAGAAAATTGAAATCCTTCGGATCCCTGTTTACAACCAACCAGGCGAAACCATTCAGATTACGGTATCAATAGGAGCCACCATGTTTGGTTCCAATGAAGATCCTACTTTTGATGAGCTATATCATAAAATTGATACGGCTCTATATGCTTCAAAAAATGCAGGTCGAAATCGTATCACGATCCTCCCACCTACAAACAGTATCGCCTAGCGAGAACTAGGTAAGGACTGGCATCTCCACATTTTCGTAGAGTAAATTTCGTCGCACTGGTGTAAATCCACCCTCTTTTAGAAACTTTTGAGCCTCTTTTTCAGACTTGAGTCCAAAAGAACGAAGGACATTTTCTTCGATTACCACAGACGATATATCATCTGCTCCACTCAAGAGGGCTAATTGGCCGACACCTTTTCCAAGCACCATAACGGAAGTTTCCATATGAGCGATGTTATCAAAAAAGATACGGCAGATTCCCAAAACTTTCAGGTATTCATGTGTTGGAACCGAACGAATTTTAAATCTTTTTGTCTGTGGCTGAAAGGTCCACGGGATAAAAGACAAAAAACCACCGGTTCGATCTTGAAGGTCTCGGATGACTTGCAAATGTTCGATTACCTCTTCCTGAGTTTCTTCCGATCCGAATACGACATTGGCAGATCCGGGAAGACCCACTTCATGGCAGGTTTCCATGGCACGCACCCATTCAGTCACACTGGCCTTTTTGGGAGAGATGATCTCCCGCATTCTTTCGGTTAAGATTTCTGCTCCTGCTCCTGGCACGGAATCAAGTCCGATGGATTTTAACTCAATGAGAACGTCTCTCAATGGACGCTTGGTTATGGTTTCTAAATTGATGATTTCAACGGGGGAAAAGGCACGGATGTGCATGGAGGGAAATCTCTTTTTGATTCCCGAAATGATTTCAGTATAATAAGAAAAAGGAAGTTCTGGGTAGACACCCCCCTGCAAAAACAACTGGTCGGCGCCCATCTCCATAGCAAAGTCCATTTTCTCTAAAATTTCATCCAAGGACAAAACATAGCCCTTACCATTGCCAATTTCATCCATAAAGGAGCAAAAACTACATTCTACATTGCAATAGTTTGTATAGTTCACGACACGAAACATGGTGTAGCTCGCTTCTGAGAGAGGTCTCACTTTTTCACGGAGATACCTGGCGACCATTTGGATTTTTAAGAAATCGGCTTCCTTGTAGAGAAGGATTGCCTCTTCCTTTGAGATTCTTTTGCCTTCGATGGCCTTGAGAAGAATGGCGTCTGCTGGGATTTCTGGTAAAAATTGAAAATGGGAGGGGATCATTTGGCTACCTATGTTTGACTTGAGAAATCACTCTCTTATCATTTTAAAAAATGAATTTTCCTGGACATTCATTTTTCTAAGAAAAACCTAGGAAATACCAACACCTTAAGGGCAAAATATAAATGGATATCGGAAGAATTCTCTTTCACCTACTATTCACAGCATTCTTTATCGCGGCAAACGTAGTTTTCGCTCGAGCGATCATTTACCGTCTTCGGTTGATCTTCCAAGGAAGACCGGCATTCTTCAATGAAGATGCTAAGAAAAATTTAAACCTTCCATTTCGCTTGAAGAGTTTTTTTGAAAACGTCATCCTGCAAAAGAAGAACTTCCGTGAACCACTTCGCGGTATCATGCACGCCTTTATTTTTTATGGCTTCTTAGTCTATACCATTCACACAACAAGCCAAATGATTGCTGGTGTATTTGGTTATGCGATGGAAGACCCTTATCGTTTTATGCTACCCGATTTTCTTTTTGGAGAAAGCGCAAATCACGTTTATGAGCAAATCGTAAATTATGTTTCTCTACTTGTGTTAACGGGTCTTAGTTTCTTTGCTTGGAGACGATGGATCCAAAAAGCGAAAGGTCTAGATGTTCACTCACCTGCTTCAGCCATTGTCATAAGTATGATTGCTACTCTGATGGTTACTACTCTACTGGGTAATGGTGCGAAAACCGTTGCTGCAACTTATTTTACAGAGCCTGGTCTGATTGATGGGATGATCGGAAGAGTATGGGAAATGGTTGGCGTATCAAATTCTAGTGCCGATCTCGTTTTTCAAATCATGTGGTGGGGTCATATCGCTACCGTATTCTCTTTCATGCTTTATGTTCCTACATCAAAACATGCTCACTTAATTTTTGCTCCTATCAATTATTTTTTTGCCACTGATACTCCTAAAGGTCAACTTTCAAAATTAAATCTGGAAGATGAAAATGCAGTATGGGGATCTAACAGAGTAGAAGATTTCCCATGGCCAAACCTTTTAGATGGAATGTCTTGTATCGAATGCGGGAGATGCCAAGTAGAATGTCCTGCCAATCGCACAGGAAAGATGCTTAATCCGAAAGCAATCATTGTTGAACTAAAACACCAGTTACTTGAGAAAATGCCACTTATTGATGCCGCACGTGCAGGCAAAACAAGAGAGGAAGCAGCGGAGGCAGTTGCTGCTCTAGATACAGGAGTGATCAATTCTCATGAAGGTTTGAGTGAAGAATCCATTTGGGGTTGTACAACTTGTTTTGCCTGCGTGGAAGCTTGTCCCGTTGGAAATAACCAAGTAAATGCCATTATAGAAATGCGAAGGCACTTAGTTCTTGCCGAATCAAAAATGAGTCCTGAACTTCAAAAAGCGTTCACAAATATGGAAAACAATTCGAACCCTTGGGGTGTAGGCGCGCATACAAGAGCAGACTGGGCACAGGGATTGGATGTTAAGGTTCTTGGTGAAACAGAAGATAAAAACATAGATATTCTCTATTGGGTTGGATGTGCAGGAGCTTTTGATGAGAGAAATAAGAAAATCTCACAAGACTTCGTTAAGATTATGAAAAAGGCAAACGTCAATTTCGGTATCTTAGGAACAGAAGAAGGATGTTCCGGCGACTCAGCACGACGCGGTGGAAATGAGTATCTTTACCAAACCCTTGCACAACAAAACGTAGACACAATGAACGGTTATGGAGTTAAAAAGATTGTAACGGCATGTCCTCATTGTTACAATACAATCAAAAACGAATACCCACAGTTTGGCGGTAATTTTGATGTGGTCCACCACTCGGAATTTATCAACCAGCTCTCAAACGAAGGCAAAATTGACGTGAAAGTCGCTGATGACGCAGCCCAAGGAAAATTCACATACCACGATTCTTGTTATATCGGACGTTATAACAATAACTACGAAAACCCGAGAGACGTTGTGAAAAAGGTTTCTGGTGGTAAATTGGAAGAAGCAGTGGATCACCATTCAAAAGGTCTCTGTTGTGGTGCAGGTGGTGCGCAATATTGGATGGAAGAACATGTAGATGAGTCCAATCCAGAAAGCATGCGCGTCAATAGCAAGCGAACAGGTCAGCTACTAGATACAGGGGCAAGCACTATTGCAACTGCATGTCCGTTCTGTATCACCATGATTACAGATGGTGTCAAAGCAGCAGAAAAAATAGATTCTGTGAAAGTGAAAGACATCGCGGAGTTAGTTGCCGAGAACTTAAAGTAAATCAGTCAATCAGGTGAGAAAGATGATTCGGAAAGCAAATTTTTCGTTTTCACTTTTTCACCTGTTTTTTGTTATTCCCCTCCTAACACTTACTTCCATTCAGGCTGACGAAAGTCTCCCAGGACCTGGAAAAGATGGTATCACCATTACGGTGGAAAAAGGGCAAACTCTATCCGTCATTTCGAAAACCTATCTAGATGATCCCCGAAAATGGAAAGAGCTATTAAAATCAAATAAGATAGACAATCCTAATTTGATCCTACCTGGCATGAAATTATGGATTCCTGCAAGTCTAGGAAAACGTCCCATTGCCGAGATCGCAAGATCCAGAGGCCAATCCTTTGTCTTTCTCCACTCTAAAAAAGAAACGAGCTGGTCGAATGCTTCTGCTGGCGTGGGTTTATTCCTTCGCGATGAGGCAAAAACAGAGGCGGACTCTTTACTCGAGCTGCATCTTGTCTCTGGATCTCAACTCGAACTGGCACCTAGCAGTCATGTACTGATTGAACGTGTAAAATCAGATACCGAACCCGATACTTTCTTTTTACGTCGCGGACGAATGAAAGCTATCGTTTCGAAGAGTAATGGAACGACACTTAAGAAAATGTTTATTTTAAGAACACCTGCTGCCATTGCCGATGTGAAAGGTACTGAATTTCTAACCGAAGTCGATGAGAAAGAAAACACAAGTTTAGCTTGTTATGAAGGTAATGTAGCTGTATCTGCACAGAATGTTACCGTAGAAGTCAAAGCAGGTTATGCAACCTTTGTAGAGAAAGGCAAAGCACCGACCACACCTTTTCTCATACCAAACGCACCGAAGATAGAACCATGAGTTTCAAAAAATCTATCTACTGCCTGATTCTAATCACCGGCTTTCTCTCGAGTTTTGCACAACAGAATTCTGCGCTCGAAACAGAATCTGATGAATTCAAAATGACTTTGCTTTTAGAAAAGGATAATCCAGCGATCAAAGAATTCGAAATCGAGTTTTGGAAAGAAATAGAAACAGATACGTCCAAAGAATTACCGGTCCAAAAACTCTTAAAACCCGGTCGCAACGTAATCACAGCTCCGATGGATTCAAAGTACTTTCGAGTTAGAGCCGTTGCACTTCTAAACATTAGAGGGTATTGGACAGATTTCAATCCAATCAAACGATTTCCCCTTCAAAAAAATCCGAACCTTGCGGTAGTTTTAGACGTCCCAAAAATAAAGAACACCTCAGACGTATTCTTAAAGGTAAAAAATCAAATCGGTCATGAAGATACCTTTCTTGTTTCCCCTGAGTTTATGATCCGAGAGAATTCGCAAAAAACCGTTCGCTATTTTTACAGACTGAATGATGCAGATTGGCGCCATCTCGCAGAACAAACGATTCAAATCAAGGATGAGGGTTCTTTTAAATTAGAATATTACGGTGTCGATTTACTGGGTAATAAAGAGCCGATCCAACAAATTTCTTTTTCTGTTGACCGCACTCCACCTGAAACTCATCTACAATTTGAAGGAAATACCTTTTCCAATGAACGTTTCTTTTTTCTAGCTCCAGACGTATCCATCCGACTATTCAGTATAGATAGTCTATCTGGTTTAGAAAAAACATATTTTCGATTTGGATGTCAACTTCCACTTCAGACGGTATGGAATGTTTACGAAGAAGCCATCAAAATCAAAAAACTCCAGGAATCAAAATGCAAACAAATTCTTTATCTTGAATACTATTCCAGAGATCGAGTAGGAAACACGGAATCTGTTAATCTAAAGGAAATCGCGCTTCCGATAAGAAATGATTAATAAGGAGTTAAAGAATCGTTCTTTATCAAATTTCCGATCCTATTTCGAAATTTTTAAAACATTTTCCTTTTTAAAACTCTTCCTTTCCCTTCTTTTCCTAATTATATTTCCCTTCGCCATTTTCATCACGCATTTTTTATATCGCGATTATAATAACACGCTGGACTGGAATTACCGATTTCAATTAACGCGAGTTCAGCTGATGTCAATCGATATCGAAAATCATATAAGAGATCATCTCCTAACGCAAGCAAAGGAAAAAACTCACTTCTGGAATGGCAACTTAGAATCTTTGAAGGAAAATAATATCTTCAATGTTTGTTTAAAAAATGAAAACGATATCGAATTTTTCAAAAGGCAAAAAACATTTTTCTTTCCATGTTCCTTTGAGAATGCGCCAAAAAACTGGATCTTATTATATGATAACGGAATGGTATGGATTTACTCGGCTGATTTTCTTGAAGACCATCTTTTGGATTCACCTTTTAGTGAACCTAGTGAGTCAATTTTTTTAGTAAATCAGGATTCAAAATTTGGAATTTCAAGCCAAATTGAAAATAATTTTCGTATCCCCGCCGAATGGATCTCTGTTTTAGGAACTCATACCGAACAGGAACAATCCCTTCCTAAAATTCGAGACATACAGCTGGAAGGCAAAGGATTTTTTCTCTCAAGTTTCCCGATGTATGGCTTACCTTTCCATTTAATCGTAATCAGCCCGAAGGAAATTTTACTCGAACCTGTCAGGATCAACCTGGTCAGAAACTTATTATTTCTTTCTCTATTATTTGTAGTAACTTTAATCCTTTCTGCCTGGATATCTGGAAGGGAAATGGAAGACAAACGTAAATTAAATATCATATTCCGTGAATTTCCACATGCCGCCTTGTTATACGATTCCGATGGTGAAGTTCTTCTCAGCAATCCGAACTTAGAATCGAAAATTTCTATCTCTACTCTGGCCACCAGTGGACAAAATGTCCTACAAAAAATAAATGCCGAAGCAAAATCATTTTTAAAACAGGTTTCTCAAAATTCTAACGTTTTTGCGAATACACGAATTGAGGAATGGGAGGCAATTACAATGGATGGAGATCTCATCTATTTAGAGATTGCCTTACATCTTTGGTTTTTAGAAAACAATCAGACTACCCCTAGAGGGACGCTGATTCTCATACAAGATATCACGAGTAAAAAACTAGAATTTCAAACGGAGATGGTTTATGCAAAACAGTTGCAGAAGAAATATTTACCATCCGAAAAAATCAGCATCCCTGGTTTGCATTTTGAGAATATTTATATGCCATTACTGCAGGTGGGTGGTGACTATTACGACTTCCTAAATTTGGGAAATAATAAATATATCTTCGTCTTAGGTGATATTGTGGGTCATGGTGTGCAAGCTGCCATGATGATGACTGTCGTTCGTGTCCTATTCCATCAGATTGTAAAAGAAACAACCGTTCCTGGAGAAATTTTATTAAAAATGAATGAAGGTGTTAGAACAAACCTTCCAGATTCGTATTCTTTCGTCCCTTTCCAATTTCTACTCTTTGATTTCAACATTTCTAAAATTTTTTATGGTAATGCAGGCCATCCCGGAGTCGTCCATATAACAGAAAATGACGTAGTCGATATCCCAGAGAGATTAAATCCAATGCTCGGCATTTTACCTACTTTTAGTCCCAAAATTAAAGAAATAAAGCTTTCCAAGGGAGATAGATTTTTTCTATTTACGGATGGTTTATCAGACGTTCGAAATAATAGAAATGAGCAACTAGGCAATGATGAACTGGTAACATTTTTTATATCCTCAAAAACGAATCCTATCATACAAATCAAGGAAACCCTAATCGAAATGGTGAAAAACCATTCCCAAGGTGCATCCTACCCTGATGATATCACATGGATCGGCATTGAGATAATTTAGTCATTGATTGGCGGAGCAGTCAGGAGTTTAAGATCTTCATTATTTTTCTGAAAATAATTCATGTCCCACTCTGTATCAAACAAAAGGGAAACATTTCCAAACATATCCTCGACTAAATTCGCATTGCTTGGAACTTTCGGAATATCTTCTGGGGAGATCCATCGGGAAACGCTATAAGGAAGTATATGCAAATTTGTTTCCGCACTGTATTCATCCTTCAACCTTCTTTGAAAAACCTCAAACTGCAATTTTCCCATAGCGCCTATTATGGGAACACCTCCGCCTATCGATCGAGAGGTGAACAAATGTAAAATTCCTTCTTCGGCGAGTTGATCCAGGCCTTTCTTAAAGGATTTTAACTGTAGGGTATCTTTACACGAAATTGTAGCAAATAGTTCTGGGGCAAAACTAGGTAGAGCTCTTAATAAGGGTGCGGCTCCATTTGATAGTATATCTCCAATTTTGAATGTACCTGGATTGACAAGCCCGATAATGTCACCCGGATAGGCAAGATCTACCGTATTTCGGTCTTGTCCAAAAAAGGCAAAAGATGAGGAAAGTTTTACTTGTTTGTCCAATCGGTTGTGGTTTACATTCAAACCTCGCTCGAAAACTCCTGAACAGACACGCAAGAAAGCGATCCTATCTCGGTGCGCCTTATTCATGTTTGCTTGGACTTTAAAAACAAAAGCACTGAATGGGGAATTCACAGGGTCCAAAAGATTCCCATCCCGAAGTGGAACATGATCAGGCGCAGGTGCCAATGCTAAAAATTTATTTAGAAACAATTCAATTCCGAAATTGTTTACTGCTGACCCGAAATAAACAGGTGTTTCACGACCGACAAGGAAGGATGTAACATCCACAGGGCCGATTCCGTTTTCAACCAGATCAATTTGTTCACGAAAGCTCGTGAGAATCTCTGCATCAAATTGGGCATCTAACTCGGGGTCGTTAGGTCCAGAGACTCGAAAGGCAGATTTCTGTTTGCCACCCGGAGTCCGATCAAAAAGAAAAAGTTGTTTTTCCCTGAGATCATACACTCCTTTAAAATCGAAACCAGTCCCTAGTGGCCAGACATCAGGAACCGCTTTAATCCCAAGAACTTTCTCGATTTCGTCAAGTAAGGCATAAAGGTCTTTGGTTGGTCGGTCCATCTTATTGATAAAAGTGATGATCGGAATGCCCCGATCCCGACATACGCGAAACAACTTCACGGTTTGCGGCTCGACACCCTTTCCTGCATCAAGAACCATCACCGCCGTGTCGGCCGCCATAAGCGTGCGATAGGTATCCTCAGAAAAGTCTTCGTGACCAGGCGTATCCAATAGGTTGAGGATAGCGTCTTTATATTCAAATTGTAGTGCAGCCGAGGTGATCGAAATCCCCCTTTCCTTTTCCATTGCCATCCAATCTGAGGTCGCAGATTTACCCTGCTTTCTCGCTTTGACAGCTCCCGCCAGTTGTATGGCGCCTCCATAAAGGAGTAATTTCTCGGTCAGGGTCGTTTTTCCCGCATCTGGGTGGGCGATGATGGCAAAGGTTCGCCGTCGTTTCACTTCTTTTTCTATCAAATCAGGGGACATAAAGGCATTTCCATCTTGGGTGAAAAGTCATATCTGTCGAGAATAAAGAGGTGGAAAGCAAGTTTTGACGCAATTAAACGAGTTCTGGATTGACTTCTATATTATGTCCCATTAGATAGGAAGGGGGAACCTGTTTTGAGACGAGCCATCACAAGCCTAATCATACTTCTGACGACACAGATCCTCTCGATGGATTTTCCTAATTTTACGCTTGGGGAAGAAGCTGCCAAGGAAGAATTCAAACGTGGACTCACCTACAAGAACTTAAAACAATATTCTGCAGCTAAAGAGCGCTTTCAAAAAGCTGTTTCTTTGAAGAAAGATTTTTTACTCGCGAGACTAGAACTTGCGAACAACTACTTTTTGCTAGGCGAGTGGGAGCAAGCATTAGAAGAATTTGAGATATTATCATCGCAAAAAAAGAATGATCTGCTCATCCAAAGTAAAATTGAAATCCTTCGTCTTGCGATCGCAGGCGGAAGTACACCTCTTGAACGCATTTATTTTAAATCCTTAGATGGAGATAGCATTCGAAACCATCGATTTAGAAATCCTGTCGATATAACTTTCGATAATGAAGGTAACTATTATATTGCAGGATTTGGAACTTCCAATATCGTAAAGTTCAATGCAAATGGAGAAGCTATCGCCAATTGGAAAGGTAGTTTTACAAAAAAAATCGATAAGCCAGTGGCGCTAGGCTATTCTCAGAATCGAATATTTGTAGCTGATTTTGGTAGGGATGAAATTCTAATCTTTGATTTAAAAGGTAAGCTCCTGCAATCTGTAGGTGGTCCAGGAAGTGAGCCTGGGAAATTTCATGGACCTGCTGGCATTAGTTTCGATGAGACTGGGAGCTTTTATGTAAGCGATTCAGGAAACAATCGCATCCAAAAATTTAACTCTTCTGGACAATTTGAAATCCAATTTTTTGGTAATGAATTACAACTCTTAAAGAATCCTGCGGGAATTTTTTATTTTAAAAATCAAATCTATGTCGTCGACAAAGACAATGTTCGTATTTTGGTGTTTGATACTGATGGCAATGTTTTAAGCCAAATCAACAAACCCGAATGGAAGAGACCAAGGAATATTCGAATATTAGAAAACGAGATTTATCTAACGGATGAATTGACCGGAATTTGGTCTTATGGACTTGATATGGGTGAATGGAAATTACTCCCGAGGTTTCGTGACAAAAAAGGAATTTATAGAGTTCTCACTAGACCTTTTGCAGTTAACATCGATTCCTCGGGAACATTGTATGCACTTGATTACGCTAGACATAGAGTGGACGTTTTTACTGAAAAAAACAATTTAGTTGCAGGACTTGATTTAAAAATCGAGTCCATCGATACGTCAGATTTTCCAAATGTTCACATATACACTCGCTTAAAAAATAGATTGGGGAAAGAAATTATCGGTGTCGATCGACTGGCTTTCCGAGTCTATGAAAATGATAATATGACTCCTCTCTTCTCGCTTGCAAAAACGGAAAAAATCAATCAGAAGATGAATATTGCCGTCATCTATGAGAATAGCGAAAGTCTTGCTAAAGCAAACACTTTACTTAGCGATTCTCTGCAGCCGTTTTTTAGGTCCTTAACGGAATGGGATGAGCTATCTCTATACAGGGCGGGAAAGGATACGAATCTCATTCTTCCAAAAACGCAATCAAAATTTGAAATACTAGCAAAAATCAGAGATTCTAAGAAGGAAGACAAATACAACTTTGGAAAGGCTGCTGTAACTGCGTTATCAAAGCTTTCTCAAAACATGGGACCGAGGGCACTCGTTTTCCTAGTGAGTTCTGAAGCAAATGATAGTAGTTTTTTGCAATATTCGAAAACAAGAGTTGTTGAATATGCCCGCGCCCATTCCATCCCTATTTATGTACTTTCGACTTCTCCAAAAAAAGGGGCGCAAAGATTTTGGTCGGATCTCACCGAACCATCAAACGGTAAGTATATTTTGCTGGATGGCGAAGGTGACGAGCGCCATTTGTATCAAATGATTAGATCTCAATTGGACCAGAGGTATATACTTTCCTACAAATCGGATATTAACCCTGAATTGATCGATCGCTACATTGGTTTAGTCGTTGATGTTGATCATCGCGGAGTTAAAGGGAAAGATGAGGCAGGCTATTTTGTTCCTTCTGAATAGAATTTTGATCTTACTTCTATGTTTCGTTTGTGGAGCTCCCATTTATACGCAAACGGCTCTTGATGAATTGAATGTTGGAAAGGAAAGATTACAAAATGGGGACTGCAAAAAAGCCATAATTAATTTTCAAAATGCCTTAAAGCTTAATCCAAACTCTATTGAGGCAAAGCTAGGATATGCAGAATGCTCAAAAAACATGGGATCCTATAACGATTCAAAACGAGCATATACTGAGGTCTTAAGTCGTTCTGCCAAAAATTTTGAGGCAGTCATAGGACTTTCGGAAATCAATATCTTGTTAATGGAAGAAAATCTGATTCCTCCTAGAATCGACCCACTTTTAGAGGAGTTTCCCAATCATACGGGTCTAAGAATTCTCCAATCCAAATATTTACAAGCCATTGGTAAAAAGGATTTAGCGATCCATAAACTAGTTACTTTAAGCGAAAAACTAAACCATCCAGCCGATGTTGAAAAAATGTTAGCGGAGTTGTATTTAAAAAATAATAAGTGGAAGGAAGCTGAGGATAGTCTTTCGAGATACATTTCTCAGACGCCAAGTGATCCAACAGGATTCTACCTGCTTGCAAAACTTGCATTATACAAAAACTATTTTAATGTTCCGAATTTATTGAATCAATTACAGGAAGCAGAAGGAAATATTCAAAATGCTTTAAATTTAGATTCAAAACATGAGCCATCTCGTCTTCTTCTTGTTTATTTAAAGATGATGGAAGCCTACCGGAGTCGAGATTTAAATCAGGAACCACTTGAAAAAGGGTTTCGTCTTATTTATGAATTAGCGAGGGAATTTCCTGAAAATAAACACTACCATTCTTTGGAAGCGAGCATTGGAGAGGAGTTAAATCGAAAAGAATTCTCCGAATACCATTATCGTAGAGCCTTACAAATTGATGACTTAGATGAAATCGGTAGATTCGAAGCCGAGGAGTTTGCATTAAAACATCTGAAAGAAGAATCTAAGATGAGAAGAGAACTTGGAGGATACAGAAAAGAACGTTACCTTGCAGAAAAACATTCTCTATATTTCAAAAGTGCAAAATTCCACCTTTTGCGATCACGTGATTTAACTCCGTTTAATGTAAGAAATGAATTGATAGATATGTACGACTTGACGGGCGACTCGATCAGGTTTATCAATCTTCTCATCAAGTTTAGGGAAGAAGATCCTACAAATTTTAAACTTCAAAACAAGCTTGAATTCGCGATACATACGTTAAAACAATCCTTAGAATACCGAGAGGGCCTTTTTCAAATAGCTCCAAAAGGAATCGTTTACGACCCTATTTCATTTAGCCCAGAGGTTTTTGTCTTTGATTTGGAATCGCGAGTTCCCTTTCCAGAGCACTACCCAGGTGGGAGGCTTATCGCAAAAGCTCTTCGTTACGAATTGAAACACGTGTTTAATGTTCGGTTACCAGATGACAAAGAATTTTTAACTATTAGAAATGGAATCAAAGAGACAAACTTTCATCCTTTTACCAAAACGATTCCTTTTTCTGTAGAATCTCTGCATCATCTCGATTCAGCTCGTTTAAACAAAACGAAAATCCGATATGTTCTGCACGGAAATTATAAATTTGAAAATGACCTGATTGAAGTAGAAATTTCTCTCTATGATAGAGAGACTTCAAAGGATATTGGCGTTTGGAAAACGAGCCAGAAAGGTCGCGATAGCTTACCTACGATAGCTTCAAGAATCGCTGAAAAGGTAAAGCTCATCTTACCTATCAATGGGAAGATCCTTAAAATCAGAGAATCAGACGTGCTTATCTCCCTTGGAAAGATTGATGGATTAAATCTTAAATCATCTGTTCAATTTACGAGAAAAGGTAATGTTCTCATGGAGGGAGAAATTTTAGAATTAGGAAATGAAATCAGTCTGATTAGACCAAAAATGCGAGGTTGGGAAAAGGAATTGGCGACTGGAGATTCGGTATCGATCAAGCCAATGGCGGATACAAGCGTGAAAAGTAAATAAGAATGTATTCAGAAATTTCTTCTTCAATTTCGGCAGTGAACAGTTCCGCTTTAACTTCAATTTGAAATATTGTTCCTTTCGCATAACATGAAATGACATTCACATTTGTTAGGATCGATTTGATCGGCGGGTAGGAACAACCAGCGTCCGAAGACCAGGTTTGACCTTTTTTGGTAAAAGGTTTGTTCGCCCTGATTCGCTTGAAAGTTGCCCTTGGTGAATCCTCCCAGACTAAATCTATATTTGGATAAAAAAGATATTTTCCTTCCTCCTCTTCATAAGAAATGAGACCGTTGGTTAAAGATTCAAAATCTTCGCTGGAAATGACCTGTCCCAAGGCCTGATGGACTGGCTTGTCCAAAGAAGCTTGGACAAAACCAATGTGTACTGCGCCGCTCTTTTCCTTATCTCTCATGATTTTGATCTCTAAATGTAAGTCCATACCTCGCTTCCGCCTCTCAACTTCTAGACGATCTCGAGCCTTACTATCGAGTTTGAGCGGATTTAAGAGGAGAGCGGATTTTTTTTCAAAATATTTCGAGATTCGAGCAAACATGACACTCTAACTCATATCATGACTTATTTTATCTGCCAATCGGAATTTCAAAAAGATAAAGAATCCCTTTTTGCCTTCCATGAAGAACCCCGAGGATTCGAAGCCTTAGTGGCACTAAGCGCGGGTATCGAAGTGATACAAAAACCAAAATCTCTTGCCGTTGGTGAAACAGCCATTTTGCGTGTACCAATATTTTTAAATTTAAAGTCTACTTGGATCGCAAAACATATTCTCTACGAGAAAAACAAGCTGTTTGTAGACAAACAGATATCGGGGCCTTTCTCTTATTTTGAACACCATCACAAATTTAAAGAAATTTCGGATCATACATCCATACTCACAGATCAAATCGAAATACGTTTTCCATTTTGGCCTGTTAGTAAATGGTTCATTCTTCCCATTTTAAAAAAACAATTTAGCGAAAGGCATAAGATAACTGCAAAATTATTAAATTGTCAGTCCAAATTAATGTTTTGTGGGTATTCGGTTTCCGTAATCGATTAATTGGCGGTTGTATTCTTTTTCCATAAGTGGAGAAGAGATAAGAAAATCCGCACTCGACCTATTACAGGCCATAGGAATATTATACAATACTGCGATACGTAAAAGCGCTTTCACATCCGGATCATGCGGTTGTGCACTTAAGGGATCCCAGAAAAATACCATAAAATCAATCCCATCTTCCACAATCTTTGAACCAATTTGCTGGTCCCCACCGAGTGGTCCCGATATAAATCGGAATACTGGAAGCTGGATCTTTTCTTGGATCATCCGCCCTGTGGTCCCTGTTGCGGATAAATGGTGTTTGGCCAATGTTCCCTTATTGAAATGAACCCATTCCAATAAGTCCTCTTTTCGATTGTCGTGAGCAATGAGTACTATGTTTTTCACGACTTCCATTTTTCTTTGGATGATTGTCATAGATTGATAGTTCTTGCCAAGTTCCTAGTTACAAGGAAAGTTTAAAAAATGAACCTAGGAATGGTTGATGTTTTTCAATAAAAAATCTATTTTCATCTGTTTTGCCATACTCTGTCACTGGAATCTTTTTGCGGATGCCTCGAAAGTGGAACAAATACTACCAGGATCGCCTGATAAAGGTTCCCCATGGGGTGACGGTCCGACTCGTTTCAATGAGATCGAAATTCTTGATTTAGTAGACGAATCGAACTCCCAGAGGCGTTGGAAGGAGGCAAACAGGGAATATTCTCTCGCGATAGAAGGATTCGAAAATGCCATGAAGTCCATCGAAAAGAAAAGAGAAGATGCTAAAAAAATTGTCTATTACGAAGACAGATACGAATGGCAAAAAAAATCCAGGGCAGACAATAAAGAGAAAGCGTTTCAAAAACAAATTTTTGAAGCACGTAACCAAGCCAATGCGAAATTAATCAAAGGAATGTCCATCCTTGATAAAATCGAAAATCCAAAAGTCAAGGGAAGTGATCCATATTTAGATTTGAAAGCAGGTCTATATAGAGAATACATCAAACACCAGGACGCTTTTAAAAATTATTTGCAGAGCGCCGACTTTTTAGAGCGTTACATTGCACTTTCGGAAAAGCATGAAAAAGAGGCAGAGCCTCATCGACTTTTGGCACTCGCCTATGAAAAGTTAGAAAATGCCGCCGCAAAAGGCAAAAATCAAATGATTGCAGAAGAATGGAAAGAAGTTAAAAAGCGGCATCTTTTGCGCTTTGCTGAACTGCATTACGGTAGAGAGTCAAAAGAATTCACCGCGATCGAAGAAAAAGTGGCAAAGGATATATAAAGTATTCTATGGTTTATTTGATCATACCTAACTTCTTTTTAAGGGATTCATTTTCAGCAATCAGATCCCTAATTTCCTGCTCCGTATAATCAAAAAGTCTATCATGAGCCTTTAGAATTTTTTCCATATTCATTTCTTCAATTCTGGAATAATTTAACACTTGTTCTGTGGCTTTTTGCATTTCTAAAGCTTGTTTTAATTCCATAGATCGCAATTCATCTAATTGCTCAATGGCCTTCACGCGACCATGCAGTTCAATGAGCTCTTGATTTTTTAAGTCAGTAACCTTCTCCATCGCATGATTGATTCCCACTTGTGACTTTTTTACCTGTTCTTCATAGTCCAAAATTGATTTCAGAGCAGCATTTTCCTTTTTGGAATCTTCATACTCACGATGCGCAAGTGCAAACACTCCCTCGAAGAAACCAACATTTTCTAAACAGCTGCTTCCGATATCATGTACAGCCGATTTAAAAAACTCTGCTTGGATGCAACGATCTAAAATGATGCGAAGTTCACGTATGTGAAGCGGATTTTCTAAGACAAGATACTTTGCATTTGTCTGCACTTCTTCATAAATTTTTTCAGAGGCATCCGTAGAATGAACAATCAGAAGGGATAAGAGTGGATGCGAGTCAAAATCTTTTTTTAAAGTCGCGCGGATCTTCTCCCAATCCTCCCCAGATACTTGTAAGAAGAGAAAATTGAATTCGTTGTCACTGAATTTGATTTTTGTTAACTCAGCTAAGTTGATTTGATTGACTTGGATTTTGATCTTTGGGTGTTTCCACAATTCCAAAGGAAAAGGGCGATTTTGCGATACATTCCAAATAATAGAAGTTTTCAACTATTTTTCTCCGAGAGGTCTACATAATAGGAAACAGGTCACTTTCAGAATTTTCCAGCAAAATTTGAATTATTTTGCTTTCTTAAACCGATTTTTTAGCGAATCGAGAAATCCATCCCAACGATCCCTCGCCCGATAATAAAATCCCAATTTACTCCTGATTGCTTCTGGTAATTTTGCATCCGTCCGAGTGATCATAATGTATCCGGAAATGAGCGAGATGACGATATTGGCAGACCACGGTCCAAGCCAGTCAGGAACGTTAGCCTTGTAGGAAATACCAGTACCGAAAATGAAAAATAAATAATACACAAGTAGAAATACAACGGCAAGGGTAAAGCTCATTCCTTTACCTGAGCGTTTTACGACCAAACCTAACGGAAAAGATAAAAAGAAAAATATCTGACACGACAGAGGTGTGGCAAATCGTTTGTGAACCTCAATGTTAAAAGCCGTTAACGTTTTTTTAGATTCATTTAATAGTTCATTTAACTGTGAATAGACGGCAAACTTCTGAGTCAGATCTGACTGGCTGGCACCGCCGCCTTGGGCACCAGTTAGCATTTCAATCTTTAACTTCTCAACAATTTCACTAAGTCCATTGATCCCTTTGATTGATAGTCCCATCTCATTTAACATCTCAAGACCCGGAATTTTTTCCAAACCCTCACTTTCTAATGCTCCTCGAATTTGTAGAAGCATCGGAAGTGAAAAGGTATCTGGTTTAACGTTTATACCTAAGGTTTTGGTTTCTTTTTTAGTAGGAACATTATAGTCCATTTCCCCATTTAAAAAATTTGTAACGCTGATACCTTCTGTTTCGGTATTCCACTCGATGACAAATCCCTTTTTTAAACGAATGGATTTTTCATACTCACCCTTGGGATTTTTTTTCTCTACAAGTAGACCCTCATTCGCGTTGATTATCTGTATCACACGCGAACCTCCCATCGGTACCATGAGATTGTTTAGAATGATGTAGTCAGTGCCTTGAGCAGATATTTGCCATTCTCTAATTTGGACTTTGCTTAAATTTCCTTCATTGTCCACACCCCCAGAATACATGGTTCTTCCCTTCTCTGCGAACAAATCTTGTGTCTTGTCTCCTGAAAACTGCCCAGGTTGGATGGCTAGCAAAGGATTATATGTGGCAATCCAGTTATCAAACTCTTTCATCTTACGAGTATTTTCTGGACCCAAATAAAAATTAAGATAGGCGACTATCATCGTCATGAGAAATCCAAAAATTAGAAAATTAGAATATATATAAGGGAAGGACACCCCTGAGGCCCTCATCGCCGTAATTTCCGAGTCGCCCGATAGCCTGCCTGCCGCCATGATTCCAGACATCAAACAAGCCATAGGAATGGTCATGGGAAGCGTATTTCCAAAAACATATCCCATATAATCTAAAAGCCGAAAGAAATCGATCCCTTTACCAACGAAAAGACCAATCATTTTTTGAATGGCAACTGCCATATAAATCATCGTGAAAAAAGACAAAGCTACCAGGAAGGGACTGAGAATCTCTTTTAGGATATAAACTCTTAATATAGGCGGTTTGAATTTTTTGAGAAAACCTCCTCCGCGATCAGTTTCTACAATGAAATCCGGAGGAAGATCACTCTTGGAAAAGACGCGAAGTGACCTAAGATCGACTTTCTTTTCTTCGCTCACTAAACTAAATGACCTCGAAGAGTAGCGCTTGTTACGGAGTCTATTTGAACATTAACGGATTTACCTAACCAATCAGTTAAATTTTGACCCATTCCTTCTGGTATAGGAAAAACAACCATCTTGCCACAGTGGGATCTACCACATAACTCTACTTTGCTTTTTTTAGATGTATTTTCAACCATCACATTGAAGACTTTTCCAATTCTCTCCCGATTCTTTGAAAGGGAGATAGAAGATTGTAAATCGACAAGTTCAATCAGTCGAGAGGACTTATCCTCCTCTGAAACATCATCAACAAACTTTCTTTTAGCGATCGTTCCTTCTCTTTCTGAGTATTTAAACATATAAGACATATCATAGCCAACAGCTCTGACAACATCCAAAGTTTCTTCAAATTCTTCGCGAGTTTCGCCAGGAAAACCAACAATAATGTCCGTCGTGATACCGACATCGGGAATTTTTGTTCGGATCAAATCCACAAGATCAAGATACTCTTGTTTCGTATAGCTACGCTTCATATCCCTTAGGACCTTATCATTCCCAGCCTGAAGCGGGAGATGAATCTGCGAAGAAAAACGATCCTCTTTTGCCATCAGATCTAGCAAATGCAATGGAAAATCTTTAGGATGAGGAGAGGTAAATCTCAATCTCTCGATTGTGGTTTCACTTAGGATTGTCTCGATCAAGGACGAAAAATCTTCCTGATCATGCAAATAGCTATTTACGTTTTGACCAAGCAGCGTGACCTGTCTGACTCCTAGAGCTTCCAATTTTAAAATCTCATTTACAATGGATGCAGGCTCCCTACTTCTTTCGCGACCTCGCGTGTAAGGAACCACACAAAAGGTACAAAAATTATTACAACCACGCATGATCGTAACAAAGGCCTGGATACCGTTAACGACCCTCGGTTCTAATTCATCATACGTTTCCGTCTTCGATAGCCGTGTCAGCTGTACGTCCCGTTCACCACCGCGAATTTTTTGAATGAGCTCCGGAAGAGATCGATAATTGTCTGGACCTACGATTAAGTCGAGAGGCAATTCTTGGTGAAATAAATCCTCTCCGAGATTTTGTGCCATACACCCGAGTACACCAATCACAAGATTGGGATTTTTTTTCTTTAAGTAACCTAGAGACTGCAAGCGACTATAGATTTTCGCATGCGCATTCTCCCTTACGGCACATGTATTTAAAAAAATGATATCGGAATCTTCAACGCTCGTGGCATTTCCATAGTTTTCCTTTCGGAATAGCTCTCTGACAATCCCAGAATCATACTCGTTCATTTGGCAACCGTAGGTTTCTACAAAAACCTTTCCTAGGTCAATTGATGCTTCTGGTTTCGTTAAGAGCGAATTCGGGGATTGGACTTCCATATTTCTATCATTTTTGGAAAATTGAAGTTGTAAAGCAAAGATAATCCATTTCCAATCGGAAAGGAACAATCGTATGGCTTTGGTAAGAAGAGAAACTCATTACGAAATTTTAGGCTTAGACCGAAACGCTTCCGCCTCCTTAGTCCAACGCCAATTTCTAGAGCTTCAATCCTTCTGGGAAGCTCTCGCAATAGAATCTCCTTTTGAATCGGAACTCAAACTGATAGAAATACAAAATGCCTTTTCCATTCTATCTGATCCAAATCTGAAGCAAACATATGATGAGACTTTGGATTTTGAATTTGTCCTTCTCGATGGAAAAACCAAGGACGTAGATATTGAAGAGGCTTACGAGATATATAGACAAAACCAACCAAAAACATACCAAGAGATTCTAAAGGATTTTCAAAAATTCAAAA
>NZ_RQGD01000048.1 GCF_004770745.1 Leptospira ognonensis
GGTCTATTCCAATTTGGAATTGTTACTTCCTCTAGTTTTAAAGTAGTAACGAAAGAATTAGAAGATATGAATGTTGATAAAAATCTATTTTTTAATATTCAAGGAGCTGAACATACAAATGTTCATAAGCCAAATCCTGAAGTATTCTTGCCAATTTCCAAATTACTAACAAAAAGTGGAATTGAAAAATCTGAAATTCTATATATTGGTGATTCTCCCGCTGACTTCCACTCATCGACCAACTTTGGATTAAATTTTATTGGAATTGCTCATGACGATAGGCATCTAAGTTTCTTTAAACATCAAAATATAAATTTCGTAAAAAATTTCAATCAATTAGAAGTTGTATTGAATGCTTAACATTGCTAGATTTAATTTTTGCTTACAAACTAGGCACGAAGCTAGCATCCTAGTTTGATATAAGCAAACACTACCAAATGACGACTAATTTAATATCAGACGAAGATCTATTCTACTCCACTATACTCTGGGATTTTTTAACAATAAACCATAGCCTAGAAAAAGTAGATCTAATATTTGTATTATGCAGTCACGATATCAGAATAGCAAGATACGCCGCTGAACTATGGAACAAAAATTACTCTAACTTGATTTTATTCTCAGGAGGATTAAATTTCTTCACCAAATCGATATTTCAAACTTCGGAAGCTGAAGAATTTGCAAAAATTGCGATCGAAGAAGGAGTAAATCCAGCTTCTATTCTAATAGAAACAGAATCCACTAATACTGGCGAAAATATACTATTTTCGAAAAATTTTTTGCAAAATATGAAAATCTATCCTAAAAAAATAATTGCCATTCAAAAACCTTCCATGACTCGTCGTGTAAGTTTAGCTTTAAGTAAGCAATGGCCTGAAGTTAAATTCTTGATATCCTCTCCAAATTATACTCTCTTACAAGCTTCTCATGAATTTATAAGCCTGAAACTACTTATAAACGAAATTGTAGGTGATTTCCAAAGAATTATCGAATATCCAAGACTGGGCTTCCAATCTGCTACAGAGATTCCGATTGATGCTACTAATGCTTATAATTTTTTAATAAAAAAAGGATATATTTTGCATTTATTGAATGATAAGCAAACCTTCGTATAACTACGGCTGACACGCTCCGCTCGGGACTTGCGCCCTCGCTCGGCCTAAAGGCACATTGTCCTCCGTCACGCTTCTTGCTCTGCAAGAAGGCGCGCCGACGCTAAC
>NZ_RQGD01000032.1 GCF_004770745.1 Leptospira ognonensis
GCAGCGTGTCAGCCGCAGTTATGCGTAGTTTTTTCAAAAACCGAAATCACTCCATTTTTTGTTATTTAATTTATTTTTTAAATCATTGATATCATTACAATTTTTTGCAATATCATAGAAATATTTTTTGGATTGTAAAAGTCCTCCTTTTGAATCTTTTTCAAAACTCAATTCTGTCTTTTTAGATAAATTGAATACCAATATTGGCCATTGCGATGATTCTTCTTTTCTAAATTTATTTACTAAATTGATAGATGTCTCTTTCGATTTCTCTGAATTTTGTATATTATTTATATATCTGATTTCTGCATCTTCGCAATTTCTATTGACAGATACGACGTTATCTATTTCAAAAATCAATGGTACATTTTTATTTGTGTACGCTCCTAAGTATTTCGATCTTCGGTGGCTGTATGAGCCGCCAGTATCTGGACACATATATACGTTTTCATTTAATTCGTTCATAGTTGATCCGCTATTCACAACATCCAGCAGATATTTCCAGGTAGGAAGTAAATTATTTTCGTCTAAATATTCTCTAAATTCATTGAGTATATTTTTAAAATTCGGAGACGATTCGATTTTTTCTAAAACTGTAACAAAATCTTCGAAGGAGAGTGGTTGTAATATAATATCGTTTTTTTTCGCAATTTGAATTGTATCTTTGAATCGATCTTCGTAGTTTTCAAATTCAAAGTTACTAACTAGATATAAAATTTTACTCTGTACGTTTTCACTAAAACTTTCTATGTGTCTGACAATTTGTTCGTCATAGAACCAATCTGTTAATTTTGTTTCAAAGAAGACTGAGAAGGAATTTTGACTAATTGATAGATCTGGAATGCTTTTTTTGCTTTTATCTTGTTGAGTAAAAGTAGGTCCAATTAAAATATTGGATTCTCCATTTAACGTAGCACTAAAAAATTCTTCTAATAACCAAGGATTTTCTTTATAAAGTATTTTAAGAAGTAAACCTAGAAAATTACTCAAAGAGTTTTCTCCCTTGTAAGTTGTGAAGTAGCTAATATTTTTTCCCATTTTGTCCTCTAATAAATTTATTTAAAACATTACGCATAACGAACTAGGCTACACGACGTTGTCCGTAGCTGAGCCTCTCCGAGGCGGTAGCGTCGGCGCGTCTTCTTGCATCGCAAGAAGCGTGACGGAGGACAATGTGCCTTTAGGCCGAGCGAGGGCGAAAGTCCCGAGCGGAG
>NZ_RQGD01000012.1 GCF_004770745.1 Leptospira ognonensis
GACGGAGGACAATGTGCCTTTAGGCCGAGCGAGGGCGAAAGTCCCGAGCGGAGCGTGTCAGCCGCAGTTATACGCAGTTGCCTTTGATTAGGAAAGATATAATACTAATCCAAGTAATAAAATTTGTAAAATCAATGTCCATTTATAACTTTTTGTAAGGAAATTTATTTCTTTGATTAATTTAATATTGTACTTTTTATATGAATAGTAAATTGGTAGTTCAGTAATTAGAAGCCATAAACAAATACCAGCAATTAAAGATAAATTGTTATTATCAATATCGAAAAAATTGATTCGTTCATTGAAGAAGTAGAATATAATCATAAAAGAAGTTGCGAAATATGAATATAGGATAGCGAAAGTGACTACGGGGCTTTTAGCAACTTGCATTCGTTCCTTGCAATTTTTACATTTTATTGTGAAAGGAGGAATATAGAACATCATTCTAATAAAAGAGACTTTAGTCTGGCATGATGGGCAATGAAAATTGTGGTTCATAATCTATTTCCTTTTGTAAATTGTAAATAAGTTAATTTACTAATTGATATTATATATCCATAAATTCTTTAATAATAGATATTTTAAAATACGATGACTCTATTTTTCTTTATTGAGAGCTACATTTAGACTTCTTAGGATAGCATTGTAGACTTCTTGGCGAATTTCAGATTTTTTTTCGATATAAAAATGAATCATTTCCATAATATCTGAATCATCCCAATCAATTTCCCTTCTTAAATGAGAAATTTTTGAAATGATTCTGTGTTGAATCTCGTTTATCCACTTTATTCTTTCTAGCTTCTCTTCTGGATCTATCACTTGATCAGACCAAATTGATCTAATAATGATTGTTAATTCATGTCCCATTAATTCATAGTAGGCTGCTTTTTGATTCTTTGAAAGCGAATCTATTTTTTTTAAACAATTATTTATTTCTGAGTCCATTTTTCTTTATATTTTAGGCAATTGCGTATAACGAACTAGGCTACACGACGTTGTCCGTAGCTGAGTCTCGCAGAGACGTTAGCGTCGGCGCGACTTCTTGCGGAGCAAGAAGCGTGACGGAGGACAATGTGCCTTTAGGCCGAGCGAGGGC
>NZ_RQGD01000056.1 GCF_004770745.1 Leptospira ognonensis
AGTAGGCGTTAGCGTCGGCGCGCTTTTTGCGGAAGCAAGAAAGCGTGACGGAGAGGAATGTGGCGTAGCCCTAGCGAGGGCGACAGTCCCGAAGAGCAGCGATAATGCGTAGTTATGCGCCGTTGCGGGAATTCGCGACACGGAGGTCGCAAACCTTCTTCTTACTCTTCCTCTTTAATTCTTAAAAATTCTTCCGGAGAGACAATTTTAAATTCACTAATTTTTTTCAATGAAAGTAGATCCTTATCTCCAGTAATTAAGTAATCAATTTTTGCAGAGAAGGCTGCTTCAAGGATATGATAATCATTTCTATCTCTTAGATCTAAGTAATTTTTGAGTGGACTAGTCGAAATTAATTTAGTAATATCTCTAATTTCAGTCAAAACGATCTGAACAAAGTCATTAGTTAATTTGAATTTAGGTTTAGAAAGAGAATCTTCCAATTCTTTCAGAATTTCGTTTGAGGTAAAGGCGGTAACTCTTTCGTCAACGAGTTCCTGCAGAATCTGTCTTGGTTTTCCCTTAAATAGTATTGCCGAAATGTATACATTGGTATCTAACAGTATTCGCAACATTAAGAAGCTTTTCTTCTACTTCTAACTTTCTTTATTTCTTCGAAAATATCTTCTTCTGATATTTTAGATATTGATGTAGTTTTTTCTGCGAAGCTGAATATAGTTTCCCACCTGGATTTCTTTTCAATATATGATCTGGCTGCTTCGCGAATTAACTCCGACCTTGATCGATGTTCTTTCTTCGCAATTTTATCAATTTCCTTGAGAAGGGCTTTTTCGAATGAGATATTTACCGTCTGATTCATAAGGTAACAATATACAATATTTGTATATCAGTCAAGTCATTTCATTTTTACTTATTTTAAGGCATTTTTTAACCGCCGCACGGACGCGGCGATTTTCTCCCGCAATGGCGCATAACGAACTAGGCTACACGACGTTGTCCGTAGCTGAGCCTCGCAGGGGCGTTAGCGTCGGCGCGTCTTCTTGCAGAGCAAGAAGCGTGACGGAGGACAATGTGCCTTTAGGCCGAGCGAGG
>NZ_RQGD01000060.1 GCF_004770745.1 Leptospira ognonensis
CCCAGGAACTGGTCCATTAAATAATTGGATCAAGCCTGCCTTAAATAGATTTGAGGCTAAATTTGGGATCATTCATGTAGATTTAAATTATTTAATTATAGAGAAGTGTATGACTTTGTCTGAGATTTTGAAGACTATAAAATCTCTAATTGAGCTTGAGGCATTCTTGTTTTTAACGCATATCTGGAAAAATAATGAAAACCATTCCAGAAATTATGGGCAGTGTGATAAAGATTTTATATACGAAGTTTTACGACAGGAATTTAAGTTTTTCCAAGTATTAACTGAGAACGAGAATACAGATTTGATACACTTGAAATGCTAGAGCAGCCTCGAAGTCCGAATCTTATAGTTTGTTAGCAGGTAAAGACACATGATAATTTGAATGCGTGTGAATATACCTTTTTCAAATTTTTCTAAGAGGTAATTTTATTTCTGAATCCACCTTAGCTTTTATCTATTTATGTTTTGGAAAGGTTATGATTTTTTAGAGTTTTTATCTTCTTTCTATTGGTAGGATTTGCTAACGCATAAGAAATTATATGATCTTATGCTTTGTAAATATGCTTTCAATAAGGAAGTATTTTATTCTTATCCATTGATTTTGCATAATAAAATCATTATTATTTCGCCAAAATTCTTTATCAATCTAACCTCTCCTCAAGGTTTTTTGAAAATCGCCTATTATTTAATTTGAAATTGTCCCGAGACGACTCAAAAGAAAAAAGTGTTAAAAAAAAGACGAACTCACTTTTCGAAAATGAGTGGATCTCTACCTGGTTTTAAATCGCAAAACGGGTGTTCGTTTTATTTATTTTGGTGAATGTTCTGGTTAAGGAAAAATTATTCTCATGGAAACTGAAAATCAGAATAAAGATTATTACTTAGATTTTGAAAATAGTGTTTTTATCGTTGATAGCATCTCTTCGGCTTTGATCATATCGATTCTATCTAGAGGAAAAGCAATCAATTGCATTTTTGAAATCAAACAAATTGATTGGAGGAAAGCAAACTTCGTTCTGTTATATGAGT
>NZ_RQGD01000055.1 GCF_004770745.1 Leptospira ognonensis
GCGTGACGGAGGACAATGTGCCTTTAGGCCGAGCGAGGGCGAAAGTCCCGAGCGGAGCGTGTCAGCCGCAGTTATGCGTAGTTTTTGAAGTTTATCGATTAGTAGATTTTATAGAGTCTATTAAATCACTCATATTTTTAATTTCTGGAAAGGCTGATTGTATACTGAAGGCAATTAAGGTAGAGATCGCAAGTAAAATTAAAAATGGTATAATCGTATTTTTGATAACTACTCCGTACCAACCAATTTGCTGATAGTTCTTTATTTTACTATAAACAAATGTCATGGCAAAAGATTCGAAAACTAATTCAGATAAAAATACTGGTGCAATAAAAATAACATAACCAAAGATTACCAATATAGATAGAGAAAAAATTAGGAAAAGAATAATCAGAAAGGCCTGTTCATGTTCAAAGAGAAAGTCATATGGAGCAGAGGTAATATTAATGTTTCCGGCATTATATGAATTATTTGAGTCAATTCTTAAAAGCTCTATTGATTCACTTGGATGTAGATTCATTCCTTTAAAGGCGAAGAATATCCAAATTTTTAGAAATAAAAAGAACGAAAGATAGCCAGCAAAAATAGCTAGGGGATATCGAACATACATCAATGAAATTCCAAAATTAAACAAGATTATTGAACTTAATGTAGAAGATAAAAATGTTGCACTCAATATTACAAACATCTGAAAACGAGGATTCCCTCTTTTTAGTAAAATTGATTTGATTTGATGTAAGTGCTTTGTTTTGGGATTTTCAGTTTTTATTTTTTTCATTTTTTTTTCAAATAATACGCATAATGTTCTAAAGGTAAACTACATTTGGCGTAGTGGAGCGTTTACAAAATGATAGACGTCGTTTTTGATTCTTTATTAAGAAAATCTTCTATACAGAAAAAAGTGAAAATATTGAAGGTTACACCATTAAATACCATGCCAATGGGAAAACAAGATGGTCAAAAGGTAAAA
>NZ_RQGD01000026.1 GCF_004770745.1 Leptospira ognonensis
CGTCTTCTTGCAGAGCAAGAAGCGTGACGGAGGACAATGTGCCTTTAGGCCGAGCGAGGGCGACAGTCCCGAGCGGAGCGTGTCAGCCGCAGTTATACGCTGGCGGAAAGAATATACTCAGATCCAATTCTCTAATTTTAAATTTGGAACTCTTATAAATTCTTTTGTATTGTTCGAGACTAGTATTTAATTCCTGGAAATTGCTTGGGCTGCAATTTGAAGATCATATGGTCCGATAATTCTTCCAGTTTTTTCTAATGTAGCTCTTATAAGTCCATAAACTTCGGCATCTGAATCTGTAAAAGGAATGATATCAAAGGCAGACAAGAATTTGGTTAATGTATTTTTGTTTTTCTCAAAATATTTACTTTTAGCGGCACCGAATTCCAGCTCTGCTACTGTGATGGATGAGATTTTAATCTGGTAAGGTTCAATAGATTTTATTTTTTGAACAACTATCTTTGGGTTATTTTTAATAGAGTAAATGCAAATGTTAGTATCAATCAGATACATTAAAAATCTTCTCTGATTTGATCTTCGGGTTGGGATCTTCCATCCGACATAAAATCATCAGAAAACTCGCTAAGACTTTCCTCAAAGGCTTTCCAAGGTTCATTTTTAGGAAAAAGAAAAAGTGTATTTCCAACTTTTTGTATATATAACTCTTTCTCTGATATTTGATATTCCTTCGGAATCCGAACTGCTTGGCTATTACCACTAATAAAGACTTTTGATGCATGTGCCATGTGTATATACTATAGTACATACACAAAAAGTCAATTTCTATTTTCTCTATAAAAATCGCTTTCCGCTTGCGTATAACGAATTAGCATTATCGACGTTCCTCGTAGCTGAGCCTACGTAGTAGGCGTTAGCGTCGGCGCGCTTTTTGCGGAAGCAAGAAAGCGTGACGGAGAGGAATGTGGCGTAGCCCTAGC
>NZ_RQGD01000029.1 GCF_004770745.1 Leptospira ognonensis
ACGCGCCGACGCTAACGCCTTCTCCGAAGGCTCAGCTACGGACAACGTCGTGTAGCCTAGTTCGTTATACGAAATTTCCGGCAAAAAAATAGATTATATTTTCAAAAAAAAATAAGGTCAGTACATGAAAATATCTTTAGATGAATTTAAAAATAAAATTAATACCGTTGTAAACTTACCTATAAATTTAGCATGGCAAGGTTATGGTTCCGCAATTTTTTTGGAATTGGGTACAATACAAGACTTTAAAGGTTTGAGACAAAATCATAAAAAAGGGGAATCATGCATACAAATTGAATGGGATTGGCGAGTTGAATATAAAACAAAAGTTTTATTCGGAAGTTCAAATCAGATTCCGGAAATTGGTGACGGAATTAAAAAACTAATTGGCACGTCTATAAAATAAATTGAACTAACTGGAGAAGTACCTGAATTAAAAATTATTTTTTCAAACGAAATGAAACTCCAATCTATGGTAATGGTTACCGGAGATCCTGAATGGGCAATCAGGATTGAAGACAATTATTTGTATTATAAAAATGAAAATTACATAATTACTAACGGTGATGAACCTGTTGAGGATTTATCAGAGGATGATAATGAAGAAATTACTTTTAGTGAAGAAACAACTAAAAGATGGGGAAGTTCTTTCGAAGATCCCCTCTTAGGCAATTGCACTAACTGCAAGTTTTATATCCGATTAAACGCAAGTTATAACTTCTTGGATTATGGAGTTTGCTCAAATAAATCTAGTAATTTTGATAAAAAAATAGTTAATGTTAAAAGTGGATGTCCAAATTTCAAAAAAGAAATTTGAATGATTTGTTGCAAACTTCGTATAACTGCGGCTGACACGCTACGCTCGGGACTGTCGCCCTCGCTCGGCCTAAAGGCACATTGTCCTCCGTCACGCTTCTTGCTCTGCAAGAAGGCG
>NZ_RQGD01000059.1 GCF_004770745.1 Leptospira ognonensis
TCTTTCTTTTCGATTTTCTCTATATCCGAAGGGCGGTGAAGCTTGGATTTTAAAGAGAAAACACAAAGCGATGACGTTCTGGTCCATTATTGGAGGAAGTGGAAGTACTACCTTTTGGGTATCGTAATTCTCATTCAGCTTGGAATCTATTCTTGTTCCCAGAAGAGGCTGCATCATCCATCCATACTACCAAACCACTCAGGTATTGGTCTTTATGCTTCTGAGAACTACATTGCAGCCAACGAATTCTTTTTAGAAAGTTCCACGTATGGGTTTAGACAGGAAAGGCCCCTTTTGAACTTATCGTTGAGCTATTGGAAAGCAAAAGCCTTTGAAGATGCACATCTAATCGCTGATAGATTGACCACTACGAATCGTTTTTTTTGGCAAGCCTATCATACGGATGGTCAAATCCTTTTCTACTGGGGGATAGACTCTTTGGATCAGGTAGAATGTAATTTTGACCAAACATTAGTCCTTTGGCAATTTGCGAGGAAACGATTTTTATATAGTACTTTTCTCTCCGCCTTACAATTTGATTTTAAAGATACCATCGAGTCTTATCGTGCTAGTAAAGAAATTCAGAATTTCATTCACAACCTTCCGAAATGGAGAGAAGAGTGTCTAAACCCAAAAGATAACAAAGATAACGAAGATAACAAAGATAACGAAGATAACAAAGATAACGAAGATAATAAAGATAATAAAGATAAGAAAGATAAGAAAG
>NZ_RQGD01000014.1 GCF_004770745.1 Leptospira ognonensis
TCTTTTGAACGAAAGGATCCATCTGGCGAGACAACAACGATAATGTCGCCTGACGCTTGTTCTATGCCTCTACGCACTTGTTCACCAAGTCGTTTAGGGTCCCCTTCTCCTGGGAAGGTATGAACTTTCACTTTTTCCTTTTTACAAAGATTGATCGTATCGTCTGTGGACTCATTATCAATCACAAGAATTTCGTGAAATTTATCTTTAAAATCAACGATCACATCTGTAATGGAACGTTCATTATTATTTGTAGGAATCACAAGCGAAGATTTAAACTTAGGGAAAAGTTCATTTCGTACTTCGTATACTGCATGATAATAATCTTGCATTGAATTGATGTTAAAGTATTCACAAGAAAGCGTAGTGGCATACACACCGCCAGCGGATTCTTTCGCCATCTTATCAATGACTTGGGTGATTTCAATGACCCCTGATTTGGATGAAGGCGGAGTGATTTTAAAGTATTTGAAATATTCTGGTGTGAACAGGTAAGAACCCAATCCCAAAATTTTATTTGGCGGGTCCTCAGGTTTTTCTACCAAATCAACGATTTTATCTCCATCCAACTCAACAGAATAATTTTTGCGTATGCGTGAGAGCAGAGATGTTTTGACAACACCAATTGAGGCAGCTAACTTTGGATGTGCTTTTACTGTTTTTAAGAAATTTTCATGATCAGTTTTGAAATAATATTCATCACCGAGAATTGTTAGAAAGGGTTCCTGAATGTTTTTCTCTAAACTCGCGATATCAGATGCTAGGCCTTTTTCTGTCCAAGGCGCAGGCTCAATGACAATTTTTGGCAATGCCAAACGAATCACTTCAATCTCAGCTAGGATATGTTCCTTAAGATGGCCAACAAGGATATAGACTTTCTCGACGCCAAATGTCTTGTATAAGAGTTCCACGTTTCGATGGAGGATGGTCTTCCCTTCGATGACAAACAAGGGTTTCGGTATAAAACTAGTACGAGGATAGGCACGCGTCCCTTTTCCAGCGGCAGCAATGACCCCAATTCTGATCTTTTTCACGTAAATCGAAGGTCTGCTTGGTTTGGCCTCTGGTCAATCAGAAAAGGTTCGCTTCCAGCGGTAGATATGATAGTCCAAAGGAGAACCAAGGGACTCAAATTTTTGGAATCGATCCCATTTTTTGGACTGTTGGTCCCAAAGGAAGCTTGGATTGTTCTTTCCTATGCCATTCAAATGAAACCCCCAAACTCCTTCTTCGTCTCTGGAGCCGGGAAGCAGGAAGGAGACGGCGACTGGTTCCCCTGTCGTTCCAGGGAGCCAATTTACCAAGGGCACAGGAGAAACTGTACCCAAAAGGCTAGAAGAAAGGCTGGGAATCTCGCCTGTAGTACGAATTTCAAAACGAAGGTGGGTGCAATCGTAACGCCGAACCAGACCCTTTTTCTCCCCGAAGGTAACATTTGCCCGCACTTGGCAAGAGTTTGGCAGAAGCTCTAAACTGCCGTCACGTTCCTCCCCACGGCCTGCGTAAAGGATTTCCTCCCAGCCCTTGACTGAATGGAAGCGCAATTCTTGGGCAAGAAAGGTGATTCCTGAAGTAGCTTTTGAGATTTCAATGCCTATTAGGATAAACCCATGATTTGTAGGAATGCTTTTGGAAAAGTAGAGTCCCGATGTGGGAACCGCCAAAAGAGAAAGCGGGAAAAAAAGACTTTGAACCAGAATTGCCGGCCAAATACTAATGAAGACACCAAATTTATGCATAACAAAGCTAATTACTTCAGTCCATTGCTGAGTTTAATTACGTCTATTTGTTTCCTATATTTTTTTAATTCCTGTGCCATACCTCTCGCGAGCTACTATTTAACGCTCTCACCCGAAAGTGGTGACACCCAAAACCTTTTTGCCTTCAGCCTGATCTCAAACATCGGGAATTGCGAAACAGGTGGCGATATTTGGGCACGAAACATCCAAACACAAGGCAGCTATTGTGTTCCTGTAGATATAATCAGCACGAAATCGAATGTAATTGTTTATAAACAACGTGGCTTATTTGTAAACATGGACCTTTTAAAATTTGCAACCGAGTTCAATGATAGTACTTATCCAAAGTTAGTTTCCGCATTTGGAGAACCTTCCGATGTTGATAAAAATGGCAAAATTAAAATTCTAGTTTTGGACATTGTGGATGGATCGGCAACAAACTCTGCCTATGTGGCAGGTTTTTATGACCCCGTAAATTTTTTCCGCGATGGAACGGTTTCATCAATTCGATCTAACTACGCAGAAATCCTTTATATCGATGGAAAGGAACTCGTCGCAAGCTTAGCAAACGATCCCACTGCCTTTGCTTCTACTGCAGCACATGAATTTCAACATTTAATACGATATCAATATATGAACACAGCTCGCGTAACGGATGATACCTGGATCAATGAGGGCACAAGCGAAGTGGCAAGCGACATCGCAGGTTTCGGTCCACAAACGGCAAGGTTATCTTGTTTTCGCGGAACAGAAACGACGAGATGTCCCAATGGCGCCAATGGCATCTCTCTACTCTCTTGGGCTAGTACTTCTAGCTCCGCCACCATTTTAAAACAATATGCGATGGCATATGCCTATATGAGATATCTTTACGATATCTCGGGGAATAATGAAACGGAAAAAAATAATTTTTTCCGAGCCTCAGTTCAAGGGAATGCATCTGGAGTCAGAGCGGGGACGGCAAGCCAACTCATGACAGTCTTTCGGAGCTCGTCGCGGTTTAACTCAAGCATCCTCGGATCAGACAATCCAACCGTATTTTTTAATACGTTTATGTTGTTTTTTGGGCAAGCAAGTGCGATTACAGGGTTTAGTTCTATCGATTATTTTTCTGCATCAGATATCTCGAGCTCTACTATTTCAAATAAATCATTGGCAAGTGCGTATCTTACCTACCCCTTTGAATCCACTCTAAACGATCTTATTACTTCACCGTTGCCTGCAGTAACAGGCAACTTAACCTTTCAAACAGGATCATCTTTTGTCTTGAATACGAACTACAATTTAACTTCGATTAGTAGCAAATTTGAAAATATGGGAACAGTCAAAAATTTGGGAAATACAAAAACTCTTGTTGGCTGGGGTGCATATTCTAGTAGCTCTCCCTTAACAGCAATTAGAGGTAGTCTAGAATCCAAATCAGAGTCAACTGGTGCCGATCGTTATAAAAGTTTAATTCAAAGTGGGAGTACCTCTGAAACTTTGTCCCCTCTTCCTTTATGTGGTACTCAATTTATAGACGAGCCGGTTCGAAACGTCGAAAGTATTCCAGTAGAACTGCCCGCATCAAAGAATGATAGCACTCTTTAGAAATGTGTCCCCCATCAGCGAACGCATTGCATGAATAATTAGGATCTTTTTTTAGTTTTAAAACGGGGGAATCATTTTCATTCGAAACTTTGTCTACTCTCTCTTCCCAGGCAGGAAGAGCCGGATGAGTGGAAAGAAGGGCTTCAAAACTTGGAGAAGAAACAGGCCAGATGACAATTGATTTTATCTTTTCCATTTTTAAACGAGCTAAAATTTTCTCATAAAAAGCAAACTGCATTTCACTGGGTTGGTATGAGGAAAATAGCCAATCAAGTGTTCTGTGACTTGTCATATCCAACATGTTCACATCTTTTTCTACATAATTGTCGATGGGAGAAAGACCATGCCCATTTTTATTTAAAATATGATCATAGGTTGTTTGCTTCATACTTATAAACCCATCTAGATTGGAGTTGGTGTAATTTCTCCACATTTGGTCTAGGTATGGTTTATAGGTTCCAACCGCAAACAGTCTGCGACCTAAAAAGAAGGAAACATGATCTTTTCCAAATAAGGATGAATTGCGAATGACATACGGTAGATCAAAACTAAATGTGAGATTTGAAATTTTAAAGATCGAGTTTTGATTGAATTGATTAGGATCGGTTTCCATTAACACAAGATCAGGACGTATTCCCGCGTCTAATAGCTTTGTTAGGTTATAATCATAGTAGGCAGGAGTGGTCACGGCAGAGGAAAGATTATAAATCTCCCAATCTGGGTAAAAATTCTTTAAGTCATCGGCATCGAAATAAAGGAGGCGTGAAGAACCAAGAATGACCATTAGCTTCTTGTTTTTTAGGTTTTCGCGATTCTGTATTATTTTTTCAAGTAAGTCTTTTTTTGCTGTATAATTAACGGGAGTTAGATCGAGTTTCGTTAATAACTGAACAAAGGGGACGCGAAAAATCTGATCAATAAGAAAAACAAGAAGAAGCAAAAGGAGTGGGTAGTAGAGAAATGTTTGCTTTTTCATTTCGTAAACGAAATCACATAGCTATAGAAATGTAAAGCAATTGGGGGTGAATACACTCCGAATTTCTTCGGAGTGTCGGTTCTTAAGCAACTTGCGTCTTTAAGATTTTTCTTCTTTTTTTAAGAGTTAAAAACCATTCATCAGCTGCTTTTACGTGCTGAACAAGCTTTTTGACATATTCACGATTTTCAGGATTCAAAATCTCGCGCGCTTCCTGGATGATTTCCTCTACGGTTTTCACATGAAAAGTGAAGTAACTCGTGAAAAGATCATAATATTCGCGGTCGGTTGTCTCCCAAGAATGTTTTTCAATGTCTTCATAAAATTCAAATAACATCGGTATATCTAATTCTGGTGTTGCATCAAAATGACTATTCATCATCGCGATACGATCAGTAATATCTGTTAGCCTTTGGAAATAGGTTTCTAGTTCGGGATATCCCATTGTAGACCCTCCTCATTAACCCTTACTTTTACCAGGATTTTAGAAGGGCGCGAGAGATCAAACCTTTTTTAAAAATTGTGAGAAGTCTGGGTGTTCTTTCAAGAATACTTGCAGCTTTTCTACCTGGCTGTCCCAGCCCTCTTTCGCACCTTCTAACCATACGTTAAATGCATCAGAGTTAGGAAACCCTCCGTTAATGATCGTTAATCTAGACTGGTTGCTTCCCAAAGATTCGAAAATGAGCTGTAAATAAATATCCCCTGCAGGGTGGTCCTTCCACTCCATGATAAGCTCTTTTTCCGGAACAATCTTCTTGTATGTTCCGTGAGAGGTAAAATTTCCTTCAATTCCTAGATGCCAAGTCCAAGAGAAGTCAGCCCCTTCTTTCGGACGACCTCTAACCTCATCAGCTAACCAATGAACTAACACCTCATATACCGTAATGGCCTGCCATACTCTCTCCAAGGGTTCATTGAAATCGAATACAGATTTAGATTCTCTCATTGGCAAAGATTCGTAATTTTCCGAAAGTTTGGCAATCTGTTTTTAGGAAGATAGACTCCCGCCAATGCAAGCGACAGTCTAATCGGTATAACGATGGAACTTAAAAATCACCTTGAAATTTTGGCGAAATACCATACCTGGGCAACGGACCATCTCTACCTGCATTTAAGCGGAGTCAGTGATACGGATTATCGAAAGGATTCTGGACTCTTTTTTAAATCGATACACCGAACCCTGAATCACCTTCTGGTCGTAGACCAACTGTGGTTTTCTCGTTTTGCCGAAGGTAGATCGCCAGTGATTGCTCTCGATTTAGAAATTGAAATGGATCGAGAAAAATTAAAAGATAGACTTGTCGATCAAACAAAAAAATGGGAAGGCTTAATCAAAAGTGCAAAATCCTTTCCTGAAACTCTTGATTATTCTACGATGCGAGGTTTCCAATCGAAGATCCCGTTTACACCAGCCCTTGCCCACGTTTTTAACCATGGCACGCATCACCGTGGGCAGATCATTGCCGCTATGACAACAGCCGGCTACTCTTCACCCGAAATTGATTTGGTTTACATGCTCCAGTCACAACTTCCAGAGCATGATGAGTGATCGATATAAAAAGAACTTACGACTAAATTTGCGTTAGGAGAGGTGTAAGTTATTTGGTCTGGTGTAAACCATTTGTACCACACTGATATTTCGCATATGAAATGCCGATGCACAATAGGCTAAATAGTATCTCCATTTCCTAATGAACGTTTCACTGTATCCTTGGTTACGAACTTCAGAAATATTCTCATCAAATGCTTTTAACCAAAGACGCAATGTCTTAACATAACTTGATCCCATATCTTCCAAGTGGTAAAGATACATGTCACCTGTTTTGTTGATGGCTTCATTCATTCGTCCGATCGAAGGAAGCAAGGATCCAGGAAAGATATGTTTCTGAATGAAGTCTATACCTTTTTTGAACGCTGAAAATCTAGAGTCAGGGCAAGTGATCACTTGTAACGCCATCAGTCCCTCCCTAGTTAAGACCTCTTGGCACTTTTTAAAGAATGATTCATAATACGCATCGCCAACAGCTTCCAGCATTTCAACGGAAACTATCTTCGTATAGGAACCCGTGATGTCTCGGTAATCTTGGATTTTAATGTCGATGAGATGCTCTAATTTTTCTTTTATGATTCTTTCTTTTGCAAATGCGTACTGCTCTTCAGATAATGTAACGGTAGTTACCTTACATCCGAAATTTTTTGCCGCATAAATTGAAAGGAAACCCCACCCACTCCCAATTTCCAGCAAATGATCGTTCGAGTTTAGATTTAATTTTTCACAAAGTTTCGCTACCTTTCTTGTCTGCGCATCTTCCAAACTTTGGTCCAGATTTTCAAAATATGCAGAACTATAAGTCATGGTAGGATCAAGAAAAAGCTTATAAAATGAATTTCCAAGATCATAATGTTCTACGATATTTTTTTTGCTGCCTCTCTGCGAATTTCTTCTTAAAAAGTGCAAAAACTTGTTTCCTAAATTAAAAAGATCTAAGTGAAATAACTTTTTTTTCGCACCAGATAGACTTGGAGAATCATCCACATTCAAGATAAACCATGAAATCACGTTTTCAATAGAATCCGTTTCCCACTCACCCATCAGGTATGATTCGGAAAATCCAATGTCTCCGTGCAAAACTGATCTTTTAAAAAACTTTGGATTTTTTATATGCATGATCGCCGAGTGAAATCTAGCTTCATAAGGTGAAGATGAGTCACCGAGCATGGACTGTGAACCATCGGGCAGAATCACACGAATGGATCCTCTTCGCATACGACCTAAGGCTTTAAAAAATAGCGTTTGATAAATAGCGTACTGTTGCTTTCCGGATGTACTCTCTATCTGTCTTAAAATTCCGGGTTCAATCGTTTCTTGCAAGAGAGACTGGTTTGCTGACTTCTCCAAGGGTGACTCCTGTTTGCCTTTCTATATTCTCATTTTTTTTTATATATGGTACACGCTTGATCCAAAGCTTTAAAGCCTGGTAATGGATGAGCGCTATTATTTGGACTGTTATGAACGGATATCGGCAGAAAAGAATAAATAAGTTCCAGGAAGAAAATGGTTTTTTTTCTCCAAGAAAAGCTGTGGTAAGTACTCTCTTTCCGTCCTCGAAAGAATCTACGCCTATTTGTAAATTTTCTTTGGGAAAATTCAATCTAAACTCAAATTCCGAATTTAAGGGTATGAAAGGTGATACATAAAAGTTTTTCCAAACGCGCATAAAAGACTCAGGTTGCGAAATTGTTCCTTTTGCATGATCATCCACCAAACCTACATAAGGTTTAATTTCGCCGTATGTATTGCCAACTTCTGCGATGGTACATACCATTTTAGCGTTTTCATCAAAACAGAAGTAAAAACAAACAGGATTAAAAACATAACCAAATACCCGTAAGTTTGTAACAATGTAAACTTTTGATATGCTTGACTCAACTCCTGAGTCTTTTAAAAAATTTCGTATCTGATCCTTTAGAGTTCCATCTCCATAATGCAAATGGTCTTTTTCCCAAAAGGAAAAGAGTGAAAATCGATTTTTACCAAAAAAATAGACTCGCTTATCTAATCCATCTAGTTCATCCAAGTCCAAAAGAAACGTCCCTACGCGATAACGAAATTGGTTCTTGACTGGGAAGAGTCTCGTATGCGAGACCAAAGCAGAATAGATTTTTGAATTTAGTTCCAAGGGTTTCTCTTTAGGATTGCTTCGGCTACATTCACTGCAGATAAAAAACCATCTTCATGAAAGCCATAGCGAAAGTATGCCCCTGCATAGTAGATTGGCCCCGTCTCATTCAATTTGGGAAGTTTCTCTTGGCCAAGAGCGGCCTCTACAGAAAACAATGGGTGTTCGTATTCTATTTCTCTTATGATATGTTCTTTTTTGATCCGAGAGGGGTCATTGATAGTTACAAAATAATTTTTATTCTTCGATACACCCTGTAATTGGTTCATCCAATAGATCGTGAATGGTTGTAACTTACCGTCATTCCCTCTTGTGATCTTATAATTCCAGCTCGACCAGATGAACCTTTTTTTAGGCATATCAGACGCATCCGTATGCAATGTCGCGATGTTCTTTTGGTATTTGTATAGAGGAAGCAACTCTTGTTCTAAGGGAGTCGGATTTTTCACAAGTTTGGCAGAAGTTGGACCATGTGTTGCCATAACTACTTTATCAAAGAGTTCCGTTTTTCCATTTTCAAGGGTTACTTTCACCTGCTTTCCTTCTCGCATCACGGAAGCAACACCCGCATTGAGGTGGATTTTATCTTTAAAATCTTTGGTGATTCTAGAGATATATTCTCTCGAGCCACCATCGACTGTCCACCATTGGTGCTGGGTACTAAGTCCTAAAAATCCATGATTATGGAAAAACCGAACAAGCGTTTTGGCAGGGAAACTCAGCATCAAATCGGGTGGTGTCGACCAAACGGCCGAGCTCATAGGAATCAGATAATTATGAAGGATATCCTCACCATAGCCTTCTTCTCGCATGTAACGGCCTAAGTCCCAATCATCATACTTTGCATCTGAGAGAATCTTTGGTGCATTTACATTGAAACGATTGATCTCAAGTAACATTTTAATATAGCGTGGTTTGAAAAAATTGAGTCTCTGAGCGAAAAGTCCATTCAATCCTGACCCACAAAACTCCAAGTTAGTGGGGGCATATTGCACACTAAAAGACATATCTGATTTTTTGGTCGGTACGTTTAAGGTATTGAACAATCGAAGTAAATTTGGATAGGTTACATGATTGAAAACGATAAAGCCTGTATCAATAGGTATGAGCTTACCATCCTCTTTTACATCAAGGGTATTTGTATGCCCGCCGATATAATCAGCTTTTTCATACAAGGTTAGATCATAGTCTTTTGCTAAAAAGTATGCGGCTCCCAAACCAGAAATACCTGTACCGATGATCGCTAATTTTTCTTTCACTAAAGAAGTCCTTTATCTATGTTTAGACATTGGACGAAAGAAGTTGGCTCATTTGGCTTTGAATTTCTTCGGCCTTTTTTTTCGCAAGGCTTACGAAGTCATCATTTCTTGACAATAAGGTGACACCTCTCGAAGAGTTGATGAGCGAATCTCGACCACAGGCTGCGTAGATATCCTCTAAACTGCCTCCTTGAGCCCCATAACCAGGGATCAAAAAATACATTTTTGGATGACGACGCCTCATTTCTGCAAGCTCCGCCGGATGTGTACCACCCATGACCATCCCTACCTGGCCTGGGTATTCGGCATTGAGTTTGCCGCAAAAATCAGAAACCTCTTCGTACAAATACGAATTTGTTTTTTTAAGCACTAACTTCTGCAAGTCGGCTGAGGACGGATTTGATGTTAAACATAAAATAAAAACAAATCCGCCAAGGTCAAGATACGGAAGTAAGGAATCTCGACCCATATATGCATTCACAGTCAGGGCATCCACTTTTAAGGTTTCAAAATAATATTTGGCATATTCTTTTGCTGTGTTTGCCAGATCGCCCCTCTTCGCATCGGCCACAATCGGAATATTTTGGTTGATCTCTTTGCAATATAGAATGTATCGTTCGAATTCCAAAAAACCTCTGGAACCAAATCGCTCAAAAAAAGCAACATTGGGCTTCCATGCCGAAGCATAGCCTTGAGTGGCATCGATGATAGCCTTGGAAAATGTAAAGAGAGGTGCATCCGAAGAGAGGCAGGAGTGCGGAAGTTTCTCCCATTCTGGATCAATGCCAATGCAAAGAAGAGATTTTAACTCCTCACGTCGCGCCACGTACTTTTTAATGAATGCCGAAGACATCTTATTTTACATTTCCTATTTTCTTTCTCGCACGTAACTGCTCATCAATCGATCTTTTTTTATACCTACCGTACATATGACCTGGTATCACAGTTAAACTAGTGATAGGTTTTAAGACCAAGTCTCCTATGGAGCCGCCAACATAAGTAGAATATGCTGGGGTCAAAAGGTCATAGGCATCTTCAAGCTGTTTTCTATCTTCTTTCTCGGCAAAATAAGCAAAGGCATCATTGCTTGCGCGCGCTTCATGATAAAGAGTCCCGACAAGTGGGACTGCGTATGCCATGGCGTAAGCGGTCCGATTCTTTCTTAAAGAAAAATCTTTAGCATGACCCGCTTCATGAATGACAACTGGTATGGAATCAGAATAAATATTTATCGTATTCGTAAAAGAATTATAGTGGTCGCCTCCGAGGATTCCAGCAAGCAATCTTTCGGGCAAAAACGTATAACTTAGGAGCGAAAAGATACCTACTGTATATCTTGCTAGACCGCTGATGTTTTCATTTTTTGACAATCGTTTCCATTCAGAAATGGGCGCATATTGATTGAATCTAACCTTAACATCGCGAAGGTTATTTTCTTTTATATACCTTTTCATGTATTCTTTTGTTTCTTCTGAAATCTCATGATTTTCCATTTTCCAATTCCATAGTACTAACTTGGAAGGAAGGGAAAAAAAGTAATGTCCCGTTTTATCAATAATCCAAAAAGGCTCCCCTTCTTCGAATTGTTCTTCTCCCTCTTCGAAAGCTGGAGAAGGCAAATAGGGATTTCCATAATTATATTTTTTTTCCATGGAATAACAGCCAGAAATCAAAACCAAAATAAACAACATAACAAATATTTGAGCTAGGAATTTCATATTACAGATTATCCATGATCTCTTTTATTTTGGGGTCGGTGGCAGGTTCGTTTAAAAAAGGAACGGTTGTTTTATTCGGCGTAGATGGTGTTTTGGTAACGTAACCGTTCAAACCTTCTAAAAATTGGAAATAGGCCTCGATAGCATTTCTACCCAGTTCATTGAGCTGGTCCTCCCTATTCCCTCGAAATCCAGCATAAGGAACATACCATACCAAAGGGATAATGGTAAGAATGCTCCCCGTTAAATAACAATCAGAGATATAGGAATGGATTTGGTCAGAATAGATAAAGGTCTCTACGTTTCGCTTCCCTATTTGCACATCGACTTTAAGTTTTAGATTTACATCATTCGCATAACAATTATCAACCGACTCGAAAACAAATTCTTTCACGTCGATTTTCCCGCCTTCGGCGATGAGAAGCTGGTATTTTTCAGGTCGGATTGATAATTCTTTCCGTATTAGATAAGCAAAATCACCATATTCATTTTTTAAATCATATTCGGTCCCAAAAAATGGAATGCCTTTCGTTGTATAAATATAAGGACTGTAAAGGGCAAATCTATCTGGAAAAGGGTGCGAAGCTACTACAGAAAGTTTTGGAAAGGTTTTGATGACTTCGTAGGGACTCTCGTTCGCAACAGGTCGGTATACGCGTATGGAAGTCGAACATTGAAAGAGAAACAAAAGTAAGAAGAAGTGGATCATTGATCGCACATATCTAAAAAACATAGCTATAACCTATAAAAAAATTCGTAACGGTAAAATAACGAGAGGCTCGCAGACCATCCCCGTCCGCCTCATAAAAGGCAGAAGTTGTATACCAGTTTTGAATTCCCAAAGCCAAAGCTTCATTGCTAAATGCTAAAAAGTTTGGTAGTTTTGATTCGTTGGCATTCCAAGTATAAGAAGTAGATCTCGCTCCAAAACTTAACCTATGATAGTCCATTAGGATAAACGAATATATTAGATTTAAGTCTATACCCGTAATTTTCATTTCTAAAGGTTTGGCTGACTCGACTTTATAAAATTGGTTTCCTGAAATGTAGTTTCCAGATAAATCGATCAAACCATCTCGCATGTTTCGTCGTTCATATTGAAACGAGCCAAGCGTTGTATAAAACATGTCAGAACCAAATTCTATCCGACTATTTTTTATCGCCGTTTGGTAGATGCGAAACCCGGCACTCGGAGCCACAAATTTCGCAGTCTCACTAAGATCCCCTGCTTGGTTGAGTGTGGGTGACAAAAACGAAGAATTTGTTTGCCACCCACCAACACGAAGTCCAAAATCCCAAGTGAACCATCGATCATGCTCTAAAGCCTCATGCACCTTAAACATAAATTTATGATCATACATTTCAAAACGCGTACTGTATCTCGCAAATTGCCGGCCGAAACCATAGGCGGAGTGTTCATATGAGCCGTGTACTGGTAAATTAGAATATTCGAATCCCCATTTCTTGTTTTCTGATACAAAATTTAGCTGAATAGTGGGAAGAACCGTTTCTTTTGGAGCGATCCTTCCTTTCTCTTCTATGAAAGGAAGTACAGACTCGTTCTGATAGGGAACTACGCTTCGCGGCAAATAGGGTGAACCATTCTGAAAGGCAACGCGCCCGTTATCCAAGGACCAATCCATCCCAGATTTAAAAAAGGCTGCTGGTACATTCGCTCGAAATCCTAGCTCCCAAAACCCACCCCAAAACGATTTGTTTCCCGCATAAAATGGCGGCGGGAGTTTCTGTCTGGGATCACCTACTTCTATGATCGCTTTTTTATCCCGGGCAAAATTTCTCCTTCGGATATCCCTACTGAGATTTCGCTTTTCTTCGGCGGCTTCTGTCTCTCCTTTTTTCTCATGAGCCTCAATTTCCATGTCAAGTTCGATGGCACGGGATTCCTGGGCAACCAGTGAGATTAGAGGCAGACTAAAAAGAAGTGAAAAAATCAATCCCTTCGGCAATATAACAAAAATCATATGAAGAAGGGAGGACATGAAAATACTAACCTTTTCTCTTAATATAAGCCTTTGCAAATTCAGGCAAGACAAAAGCAGATTTATGCATCTCAGGACTGTAATATTTTAATCCCTTTGGCAATCGACTAACATCTGGACTCACCTTATAAGGATCTATCGCATTTGACATAAAGGTAAATCCTATGATTCCGGAAGGATAGCTCGGGATTGTCGTATAATAATAACCATACTCTGGAAAGATTTTCGGGATGAATTCGAATAGAGAAGAAATGACATCTCCATGATACCAGAAGGATTCTGCTTGGGTTGCAATGATTCCAGTTGGTTTTAAGGCACCTGCCATATCTCGAAAAAATGGCTCTTTAAACAATACTTCCGCAGGTCCAACGGGGTCACTTGAGTCCACTAGAATCACATCAAAGCGACCCTTGTTTTCACGTGCGAACTTAGCTCCATCATCATAATAATGGACTACTTTCTTATCCTTCATGGCATCAGCGCATTCTGGAAAATATTTGTAACTGATATCAACGACTCCTTTGTCAATTTCACAAAGGACAACTTCTTTGACAGTCGGGTGCTTGAGTACCTCACGAACCGTTCCTCCATCACCACCTCCGATCACAAGAACAGATTCCGGATTTGGATGGCTCATCATCGGAACATGAGCAATCATCTCATGGTAGGAATGTTCATCCTTATTTGTAACCATGGTGACACCATCAAGGGTGAACATCCGACCGAACGCTTGTGTCTCAAATATGTCAATTTTCTGAAACGGAGTCTGCAAACTCTCTAGAGTTTTTGTCACTCGGTAACTTACCGCTCTTCCCTTCTCGATTTCCAATTTTTCAGTATACCAGATCTCCATTTCCCTCTCCGCGCTTTCGCAAGCATTAGTTTATGTCAGCCTCAAACCGCCTTGGCAGAAGTGTAGTTTTTTTTCCTGACCAAAAAAGTTCTTTCCAGAATTCAGAAATCGCGTATGATTCGATAGTTTTTGAGCCATTGATTCTACAGGAGAGATTATGCTGGGAAATTTTACAGAAAGTTTAAAAGGTACGGTAGGCGGTGTTGCACTCTTAATTGCTTCCTTCCCCATTTTATTTCAAAATGAGGGCTGTGCAGTAGACATTGCAAAGGGACTTGAAGAAGGCGCAGGCCTTGTCGTCAGCATTGATGCTACAAAAGACATAGCATCGCATAACGGGAAGCTTATACACGCTACCGGTGAGGCAAAAGCAGGTGCTGCCATCTCCGACCCTGAGTTTGGCGTAGAAGTAAAAGGTCTTGTGTTAACGCGCAGTGTCGAAATGTACCAATGGGAAGAAAATTCCAAAGAAGACAGCGATAAAAAGAAAACCTATACCTACAAAAAAGATTGGTCTTCTTCTGAAATCAACTCGAGCAACTTTGAAGAACCAAACGGTCACACCAACCCATCGATGCCTTACGAGACAAAGACTATTCGTCCAAATTCCGTAACGCTAGGGAATCTAAACTTTTCGGATGCATTGATTGATTCGATTTCTCCCAATTCCGATTTGGATTACGACCAAGCGGATAAAAATGCCGTAAAATCAAAATTTGGTTCGAAAGCTCATCCGCAAGGAAATCAAATTTACATCGGATCCAATCCTGCTTCCCCAGCAATTGGAGATTTAAAAATCAGCCACCGGGTTGCGTTGGAAGGAACGGCATCCATCATCGGGTCTCTCAAAGGTGATACCGTAAACCCATACAAAACCAAAAGAGATACCACCATACTCATGTTTGATTTTGGTGAAAAAGATGCCGTCACCATGTTCCAAGAAGCACAAGATGCAAACGTAGTCCGAACTTGGGTCGTTCGAGTCCTCGGATTCTTAGCTATGTTTATGGGATTCCGATTGTTGTTTGGACCAATCGCGGCAGCAGGTGGATTTATCCCCATCCTTGGTGGGATTTTAGAAATGGGTGTAAGCATCGTTGCTGGCATCCTTGCCTTCTCCCTATCTTTTATGACGATTGCTGTTGCGTGGATCTTTTTCCGACCACTTCTGGGCATTAGCCTTCTTGTGCTGGGAATCGGAGCCTTTGTTTATCTTTACACCCAAAAAGGAAAATTTGAGAAAAACGCGCCCGCCGCGTAGCCACTAGAATCAAATTATGAATTGGCAGACAGAACTCGCTTCTGTCTGCTAGTTTAAAAATGAAAAAGTATTATAAAGTCTACTATCTGATTGGCTTTCTGGCCATGCCGCTGTTCATCCTTCTTCTCGTTTTCGCCTACATCCATTTAAACCAACTCGCAAGCGAAAGCCTTTATTGGAGTCATAATAAGTCCTTTGCCTTCTCCCAGGCATCCCGCGAAGGAAAGCTAATCTTGGTCTCGGTCACAAAACATCGATGTGATGGCTTGATCGGGTTGGAATGCGGCGAAGGAAAGCCTGATTTAGGGGCGTATGTTCTTTTGAATCTGATCCCATCTGATCTGGAATTTTCATCCATGATAGCGGATGACAGATTTGAAGAATTGAAAACGGGGGAATTGCCTAGGTATTATCTATTGAATACAACGGGCGAAATCCGGTATTCCTCGAAAGAACTTCCAAGTGTGGTGGACATGCAGACTCTGCCCAAAGCAGAAAGGTAGAGACAAGGGCCGAGTCATGAAAACTTCCTCGGCCTACTGGAATCTCACGAATTTTTTACGTTTCTAAACCTAAGAACTTTGCAATCGAGTTTCTATCTTTTTCTAAGCTATGTTTATGGATTTCTTCAATCGCCTTTTCTACGATGGGGGAAACAAAAAGTAAACCAGAGATCACTTCCACTTCATAACTCCTTTCCGATGCATTCGCGCCCGTACTTTGGTATACACTCTTTCCTTTAATGATAAACACATTGTCCTTACCAGGTGGGGAAATCTTAAAAACGTGAGTGTTTGTTGTGGTATCGAACGTCGATTCTTCAAGCAAGGATAGGTCAGAAAGTGCCGCCTGCAAAACAGCGGGCAAAGATCCTTCCAAACTCACTTTTCTCTTCTGGGTAATGATATTTCCTTCTTTTTTTTCCTCGATGAGTGTGACGTTTTTTAAATCTGGGAACTGATCTAAATGTTGGTATCTTTCTTCTCTCGCATGAAGGAGTTTTTCAAGCGATACGGAGAATGCATGTGTTACTTTGTATTTCACTATTTTTTCTTTCCTTTCTTTTTAGCGACTGGCTTTGCTTTTTTAGGCGTTGGTTTTTTGACAGGTTTACTTACTTTTTTTGAGGCCTTCTTCGCGCTGGGCTTAGGAGTTGGAACCTTTTTCTTTGGAGCCGTTTTTTTTGCCTTTGGAAGGGTTTTTTTAGGAGTCGATTTTTTAATCTGCGGACTAACTGGCGTTACTTCTGCAAGTAATGCCTCATCCTCCCAATAAAAAACCTGATCTGCAGGTAAAGATTGTTCCATCGCCATAGCTTGTGCAGACAATAATGAAGTATTCGCATCATTGAAGTTAGCAAGCTTTTGAAAAAGTAAGTTGATCTTCGGGTCTTGGAATTTATTTCTTATTTTCGCATAAAAATTTCGGGCATCCTCGCCTTCACGGACAGCAAGCTCCAAGGCTTTTTTTTCGTCAGACTTAACTTCAACGTTTTTATTTCGATCTAACTTATCCATGATCTTTAGCATCGTAGAGGAATGAAATTTTTCAATTTCATTTAATTGTTTTAGATTTGGCAGTTCTTTGCCTTCTGCGTTTTTATATACTTCTCTGATGAATTTGATATGCTCATCTCCATCTAACGCAAGTTGGCTAAACAATTCGCGGATGGGTCCTTCTGGAAGCTGTTCTGATATTTTTAGATAGAATTGAAAACATTTAACTTCATGATCAATGGCAGCAGCGATTGCTTCGATAAACGTGGTTTTTTTTAGGGATTTCATTTTTTAGATTCCTTAGAGAAAGCGCTTATATTTTCACTCACAGTTGTCAATTTTCAAGTACTTTTCCTTCTTACCGAGTTCAATTCTTCAACTTTCGTAGCTGCATAAATGAAAAACTGGGCGAGATAGTATGTGATCATGATGAGAAGAGAAGCAACTTGTCGATCCATTGTGCGATTTAGAAACATTGAATAGGCGATGATTGAGTCAGAGAGAATGAATATGAGTGACCCAAATAATCCGAGAAAATAGACGCGACTAGGCGCAACTCTTGCCAATGACCTCCAGCCCATTAGGCATATCGCTGATACATAAACGGCAACGGGAATCAGGAGCGGACCGAGTTCTGGCTTAAGGAAATAGAAAAATGTACAACCAAAGATCACAAACGGAATCAACCGAACGATCGACAGTTTCGATCCAATGGAAAATGCATACGCGTAAATCAGCTGGGCGACAAGAAAGGATCCGAGACCAGGTACAAAGAAATCTGGACTAGGCAGAGCGAGAAACGAATCTCCGAAGAGGGAGAATACCAAGGCAACCACCACCAATTTCCCCTTTTTTAAGAGATAAGCCCAATCCCGAGAGAGAAAGAGGATGAGAAGCAGGATAGGAATGATTTTGCTCGGTAAAAAAAATACATTCTCTTTTGTGATGGATACAATGGCAACCAAGTGGACGATGCTATACAAACCGAATAAAACTATATCTTTTGTCATATTTCTTACTTTACACCAAGCTCTCTGTCGTTTTTATCATTAGAGAAACTGAGTGTTTTATTATATGAAACAAATACGCCGCATGTCCATCCTTTTCTTATTTTGCTTCTGCTCGCTTACCCTATCTGCCCGTGAGGTTCCAAGCGGTGGTGAAATGTTACTCGATGTGCTCCTTGCAAGACCAGTCGGTTTAGCGAGTACGGCTCTCGGTACGGCAGCCTGGATCGTGGCTACGCCATTTACATTGTTATCTGGAACCTGGAAACAAGCGGCGAAACGGCTTGTCATTTACCCAGCGAGGTTTACTTTCGTGCGAGGTTTGGGAGACTTTCCAGGCTATATGGAAGAATACGAAACGGTAGAGGAATAGATTGGACGAATTATTATTTTCTGAGTTCCCAGGAGTTACGAGCGAGGAATGGAAAAACACCATCCTTAAAGATTTAAAAGGCCAACCGTTTGAGAAAGTAGAATGGCACACAGAAGATGGCATTACGATACAGCCGTTTTACAGAAAAGAAAGTCTACCCTCCCCCTTACCAGACATCAGTCGAAATCAAAAAGGTTGGAACATTACGGAATCGATCTTAAATCAAGGATCTGCTTCCCAGGCAAATGAATCCGCCAAAAAGGCACTCCTATCGGGAGCAGATGCACTTCTTTTTTACTCGCATGAAGAAGGAGCCAAATCTTACGGAGTTCCCATTCATTCTGCCGATGATATTAAGAATCTATTACAAGGCATCGATCTGGGCGTTACGCCCGTTATACTATCCCTCGCAAACAGAACACCTACTTTTGAAAAAGAGATTCGAGCCAAGGCAAAGGGTTCAAAACAATTTCTAGCAGACTATGATCCTTTCGGCACTGCGATTCTCTGTGGAGAGCTCGGGGATTCTGAAGAAAAAGTTAAGACAAATCTAAGTTCTCTTGCCTCCTCAAATATAAACGAAAGATTCATCTGCGTACATTCTAACTACTTTAGAGATGCAGGCGCGAGCATTTCCCAAGAACTCAACTTTACATTAGCCGCAGGAGTAGAATATTTCAATACTCTTGTAGAATCCGGAGTAACCCCAGCATTAGCTGCCAATTCCTTATGGTTTTGGATGGGAGTTGGTTCTGATTATTTTACGGAGATTGCGAAACTACGGGCAATGCGTATTTTATGGAGTCAGGTGTTAAATGTCTATGAACCTGGCCTTGGGGACGTAACGAAAGCCGTAATCTTTGCCAGTACCTCTTCTTGGAATTTTACGGCCTATGATCCTCATGTGAACATCCTCCGAGGAACAACGGCGGCGATGTCTGCTGTGATTGGAGGTGCTGATTACGTTTATGTCAATCCGTATGATTCAGTTTACGCCCAAACAAATGAATTTGGAAAACGGATTGCACGCAATTCACAATTACTCCTCCGTCATGAAGCACATTTGGATAAAGTAGAGGACCCAGCATCTGGTTCTTATTACCTTGAAGTTCTAACACACCAACTCTGCGAGAGAGCCTGGGAAGAATTCCAAGCGATCGAGGCCGAAGGTGGATACTATAAAAATTTACAAATGGGCAAGGTACAGGATGCGATCATTGCCAGCGCCAAACAAAAACGAGATGCCGCCTCATCAAAAAAACAAACCTTACTTGGCACAAACCAGTATGCATTACCAAAAGAACGGCATCCAGAGTTAGGTGAGAATATCACAAATACGAAATCCTTACTTGCCTTCCCAAACCAGGGAAAATACAAACGTGTAGATACAGTTAGGCTCTCCTGGGATTTTGATCGTCTCAGGGTTCTTACTGACCTTCATGTAGCCAAAGGAAAATCTGTTCCGAAAGTTTTTCTTCTAACAATTGGTGATGTAAATATGCGTAAAGCGAGAGCCGGCTTTAGTTCCAATTTCATTGGCTGTTTGGGTTATGAGATCTTAGACAATGCTGGTTTTGATACGATTGAGTCAGGAATATCTGCCGCAAAACAAAGTAAATCCGACATCGTTGTTTTATGTTCTTCCGATGAAGAATACACGACACTCCTTCCCGAATTTGCAAAGAGCGTGAAAAAAGAAATGCCTTCCGCTTGGCCCATTATTGCAGGCTTTCCGAAAGACCTCATTGCAACTGCCAACGAATTAGGGATTACTGACTTCATCCATTTGAAACGAAACCTCATTGAGTTTATGGAAAAAGCTCAAGCGAAATTATAAGGAATACTGAGCAATGCGACCTGATTTTACTAAAATTCCATTCTCGAATCCAAAAGCGGCAGCAAAAAATCAATCTGCCTCCCTCTGGCAAACTCCAGAAGGTATCCCCATCCAATCTCGTTATACGGCAGAAGATCTCTCGGGTTTGGAACATTTAAACTATGCTGCGGGCATTGCTCCTTACTTACGTGGGCCTTATTCTACGATGTATGTGAACAAACCCTGGACGGTAAGACAGTATGCAGGATTCTCAACAGCAGAAGAATCGAATGCATTTTATAGAAGGAACTTAGCCGCCGGACAAAAAGGATTATCCGTCGCCTTTGACCTAGCAACTCATAGAGGTTACGATTCTGATCATGAACGAGTCGTCGGTGATGTTGGAAAAGCGGGTGTTGCCATCGACTCAGTCTTGGATATGAAGATTCTTTTTGATCAAATTCCCTTAGATCAAATGTCAGTTTCTATGACCATGAATGGTGCAGTGATCCCCATCATGGCTTTTTATATCGTCGCGGCAGAAGAGCAAGGCGTCTCAAAAGATAAATTAGCCGGCACAATACAAAACGATATTTTAAAAGAGTTCATGGTTAGAAATACATATATCTACCCACCGAAACAGTCGATGAAAATCATCGCGGATATTTTTGGCTATACTTCAAAATATATGCCCAAGTTTAACTCGATATCGATATCTGGGTATCATATGCAAGAGGCGGGCGCGACCGCAGATCTCGAACTAGCGTATACGTTAGCTGATGGCTGGGAATATTTAAAAACAGGAATTGCATCTGGTTTGAGTGTTGATGAATTTGCGCCGAGACTTTCCTTCTTCTGGGCGATTGGTATGAATCATTTTATGGAAATAGCCAAAATGCGTGCTGGAAGGTTGCTTTGGGCAAAGATTGTAAAGCAGTTCCAGCCGAAAAATGCCAAATCAATGGCTCTCAGAACCCATTGCCAAACCTCAGGTTGGTCCCTCACAGAACAAGATCCTTATAATAATGTGGGCAGAACCTGCATTGAGGCAATGGCAGCAGCCCTTGGACATACACAATCCCTTCACACCAATGCCCTTGATGAGGCGATCGCCCTTCCTACAGATTTTTCTGCACGCATTGCGCGAAACACACAAATTTACCTGCAAGAAGAAACAAACATCCATAGAGTGATCGATCCTTGGGGCGGCTCTCACTACGTCGAAAGACTTACCCATGATTTAGTTCACAAAGCTTGGAGCTTGATTGAAGAGGTACAAAAGTTAGGCGGTATGGCAGAAGCAATTGAAACTGGCATCCCAAAAATGCGAGTCGAAGAAGCTGCAGCAAGGAAACAAGCACGCATAGACTCGGGCAAGGATGTGATTGTAGGTGTGAACAAGTATCGTTTAGATAAAGAAGCACCTATCGATATCTTAGATATTGATAATACAGCCGTTAGAGAATCTCAGATCAAACGACTGAATCAAATGAAGGCTGAGCGTGATAACACGGCAGTTGAAGCGGCACTAAATGCGATCACCAAATGTGCGGAAAGTGGATCTGGTAATTTACTTGAACTCGCGGTTGATGCAGCTCGTAAACGAGCATCTCTCGGCGAAATATCCTATGCCATGGAAAAAGTTTTTGGAAGGTACAAAGCTGTGATTCGATCAATCTCTGGTGTATATTCTTCTGAAATATCTGAGGACAAAGGTTTCATTGAAGCTAGAGGACTTGCGGATGAATTTTCAAAATTAGAAGGTCGCCGCCCTCGCATTATGGTAGCAAAAATGGGCCAAGACGGACACGATCGAGGTGCCAAAGTGATCTCTACCAGCTTTGCGGATATGGGATTTGACGTTGATATCGGACCATTGTTTCAGACGCCAGCAGAGGTTGCAAAGCAGGTCGTGGAAAATGATGCACACATACTCGGTATTTCTTCTCTTGCTGCTGGTCACAAAACTCTTGTTCCACAAGTAATTGCAGAGCTAAAAAAACTTGGCGCTGAAGATGTGTTAGTGGTGGTTGGTGGAGTGATTCCAGCCCAAGACTACGACTTTCTCTACAAATCAGGAGCAACTGCGATTTTTGGACCAGGCACGGTGATCTCCGAAGCTGCAAAACAAATCTTAACGATTATGTTAAATGAACGGAGAGCCGCCTAACAAGCCTGAAATTTCAAAACCATCCTCAACGCCCAGCGCTTTAAGTGTGATGCCTGGCGTAGAGGATGTTCCATCCATTAGTCCTTATGTAGAGGAACAAAGAAAAAACTATAAAAAATCTTCAATCGATACTCAATTGATTGCAAACGGGATTCTCCAGGGAAACCGAACTTTCCTTTCTAAAGCGATTACACTTGTTGAAAGCAACCGAGAGGATCATAATGATCTAGCACAAGAAATATTAGAACAAATTCTACCTCATTCAGGAAAAAGCATCCGAATTGGTATAACAGGTGTTCCTGGAGTTGGTAAATCTACATTTATTGAAAGTTTTGGCAACTATCTCATTGAAAAAGGATTTAAAATTGCAGTCCTAGCCATTGATCCTAGTTCAAAACGAACGAAAGGTAGCATTCTTGGAGATAAAACCAGGATGGAATCATTATCAAGATCTGACTCCGCTTTCATCCGTCCCTCACCTAGCAGTGGATCTCTTGGAGGCGTTGCCAGAAAAACTCGTGAGTCCATTTATTTATGCGAAGGGGCAGGCTTCGATGTAATCATCATAGAAACTGTTGGAGTTGGTCAATCGGAGACTCAAGTTCACTCCATGGTTGATTTTTTCCTTTTACTTATGTTAGCTGGTGCTGGTGATGAATTGCAAGGAATCAAACGTGGGATTATGGAAATGGCAGATCTGATTGCAATCAATAAAGCTGATGGTAAAAATGAACCTTTTGCTACGAGAGCACGCGCAGAGTATGAGTCTGCATTGCATCTATTTCCACCTCCAGAATCAAAATGGACACCTCGTGCGATTACCTGCAGTGGACTCGGAGGGGCTGGAATCCAAGAGATTTGGTCTCTCATCGAAGATTATAAACTTACAACCATAGAAAACACTTATTTTCAGAGCAATCGAAAGGAACAAATGAAACTCTGGTTTGAGGAGACATTAAAAGAAGCCGTTTTGGATGAGTTTTATGGAAGGTTAGGCGTAAGGGATAAAATAACCGCAGCCGAGGACAGAGTGTTTTCGGGGAAATCCTCTGTCCTAAAAGAAATCAAAGACATACTAAAATGAAAGATAAATTTACAAAACTCGGTCTATTCTCATTAACACAAAGTTTTTTCCAGATTGGATCAGTGATGATGATGGCAGTAACTATCCTTGCGGGCAAAACAATTTCGGAAAACCCAGAATCGGCCTCTCTGCCATTGTCTCTAGTCATTTTCGGAACTCTAATAGGACTCATTCCTGCATCCTATATGATGAGAGAGGTTGGTCGAAAATACGGGCTATTGATCGGAACAAGTATTGGTATTTTTGGGATAGGAGTAGTATCTTTCGGACTTTACAGTCGGAACTTTATTCTATTTAGCGTAGGACATCTGTTTTACGGACTTCACCAATCTTTTTTACAATACTTACGATTTACGGCAATGGAAAGTGTCCCTCATAAAGACAGGGCCACTGCTCTTTCTTGGATCCTTCTAGCTGGAATTCCCGCTGCCTTCCTTGGACCGTTAGCTGGACTTTATGGAAAGGACCTTCTACCAAATCATTTGTTTCTAGGATGCTTTCTAATCCTATCTATTTCCTTATGCATACAATTCTTTTTGATTGCCAATCTCCCGCAAGTCGCAAAAACGATCGAATCAGAAATGAAACTGACCCATGACGAGTCCACCTCACGCCCGTTCAGCTACCATATTAGAAATTCCGGCTTATGGACATCGGTTCTCTCCAGCGGGATTGGCTTTGGACTCATGGTTATGTTGATGTCGGCTGTGCCAGTTGCGATGCAAACGCACGGGCATCATATGCATACCTCTACCATCGTCTTGCAATGGCATGTGCTCGGAATGTATATACCTTCATTTTTCTCTGGATTTCTTGTGCGCAAACTCGGTGCACCTAAATTGATTCTTTTTGGAATAATCACTTTGTTTCTAGAAGTGATTGCCGCTTTACAAGGAACAAACTTTTTACCTTTTGCCTTGGCATTGATCTTACTCGGTATTGGCTGGAATTTTATGTATGTGGGCGGAACAAATCTGTTGGTGGATCAATACCATCCTTCCGAAAAAAATTCCATCCAAGCCTTAAATGATACTATCGTCTACCTATTGGCAACTGTTTCCACTTATAGTTCTGCGTATCTAGAATCTAAGGTCGGTTGGTATGGTCTAAATTTAGTCGCACTTCCGTTTTTAGCAATTGTTACGATTTTAGTCTCCTTCCATATTCTGAGTAAACATCGAATCAAACCACCCGCTCACGTTTCACCAAATCTAAATTAATTTACTTTGAATGTCGATGGATATGTTCCAAGATTAATGATTTATCATTTTCAAAAAGTTGATTAAATTCTAATCCGATCACATAGTACTCACCGTCATTAAACTCTTCCAAGCGCACTACTTTCGCCTTTGGATAAAGAACATATCTGACGTCTGGGAATCTGAGTTCAAGTTCCAATCGAGTTCCCAGAGGCATCGGTTCGCTCGTTTTAAAAAGAAGTCCTCCCTCGGATAAATCCTGTGACTGTCCTTCTCCTCTATCTTTTGGATGAAAAATCTGATCCGAGCCAACTTGGATGACTCGGTAAGTTAGGTGAACCTTTTCAGAGATCCTTTTATAAACTCGTTTTTCTTGCGACATGGGAGTATCATGAGTCGAAATTTTTTAGAAAAACAAGTCGATTTTTAGTCTTCTAAGTTCTTTAGATCCAATCCATAGTCAGGGCGAAATTTTGCTTCTACCCATTCGCGGAAGCGATCGACGTAGCCAAAAACAGCCGGAACTACCACCAAGGTGATCACGGTTGAGAGTATCAATCCACCGATGATGGCAATACCCATCGCTGTTCTGGACTTGGAGGCCTCTCCTATCCCTAGTGCGATTGGAAGCGTTCCTGCAATCATCGCAAGCGAGGTCATGAGGATCGGTCTGAGTCTTTTGACGCCTGCATCAAAAATGGCATCATTTCGATTCATGCCCTGCTCCTTCATTGCCTGTATCGCGTGGTCGACAAGTAGGATCGAGTTCTTTGCGACTAAGCCCATTAAAAGAATCAATCCAATCATACTAAATAAATTCAGCATCTCCCCGGTTAAGGCTAACGCAAAAAAGGCGCCAGAAATAGCTGGTGGGATCGCAAATAAAATCGTTATCGGTGTGATAAAAGATTCATACAGCGAGGAAAGAACCAAATAGATGAAAATAATAGCCATCCCGAAAGCTAATATGATGTTCTGTATCAACTCTTTAAAATCTTCCGACTGACCCACAAAAGCAAACGTTATGCCCGGAGGTGGTGGAACTTTCTCCTTCAAAATTTTTGCGGCCGCCTCTGTTGCAGATGCGATGGCGCCTCCAGGAGCTAAGTTCGCATTGATGGGGATGACCCGAGATCGATCTTCCCGTATAATCCGCGCAGGCGAAGAACTTTCTTTGGCATCTGCAACGGCAGAAAGAGGAATCAAGCGATTTTGAATGTTTGGAACCCTAGTCTCAGAAAAATATTTACGTAAATTTCTTTGGTCTTCCCGTAGGCGCAAGCGAACGTCATATTCGATTCCATTTTGTAAAAACTTTGCAACCTCTCCACCTTCGATATGATATCTTAACTCAGCTCCCATAACTCCAGCCACAACCCCAACGGTCTGCATTTTGGCACGATCTGGCACTACTTGAAATTCTGGTTTTCCTGTTCGGTAACTCGTATCGATGTCGGTGAGATCTGTTACACCAGCGAGTTCTTTCATAACCTTTGCGGAGTAGTCCTCGAGTTCTTTTAAATTTTCTCCCTTGATATTCAAATTGAATGGGTATTGGACTCCTCCACCAACAGCTGAATAATCGTTCACCTTTGGCCTCGCAAAACTGTATGCCTTTAATAGTTCTCGAATGGTATCTTTAACTTGAATCGTGGTTGTTCGGCGGTATTCGGAAGGTAGGAGGGCTACGCCGATATTGGCAATATTTGATTCACCGTCCGTGTTACCAACAACAGTTGCTAGATAATCGATTTCAGGGATCTTAGCCTTCATGTCATCTTCTACCTTCTTTACGACTTCATAGGTCCCAGCAAGAGAGGTCCCAGGAGGCATTTCAATGCTCACCATAAATTCACCTTGATCATTTGGTGGAAGGAAGGTTTTTTTTACGAATTGCAAAGACATGATACTGGCCACCAGAGTAAGGGCTGTCATAAGAAGTACTACCCATGGTTTTTTTAATGCATAACGCATAACTTTCGCATAACCAGCATCTAAAAATGATTGAAACTTATCAAAGTTTCTAAGAACTATATTTTTCTTTTGGTTATGTGTCTGTTTGCCTGCAAAATAAGCGGAGAGCATAGGAGCAACTGTTAGGCCATCGAAAAGTGAAATGATCATAGCAAAAACAACAGTCAATCCAAATTGCTTAAAAAATTGACCTACTATACCTGACAAAAATCCAATCGGAAGAAAGACAGCAATGACCGTAAGTGAGGTTCCAATCACAGCAAGAGTAACTTCTTCGGTTCCTTTTCTTGCGGCAACGAGTACGGATTCCCCCTCTTCCAGCTTTCGAAAAATGTTCTCTCGCACGACTATGGCATCATCTACGAGAAGACCCACAGCAAGAGATAAAGCTAAAAGGGTCATCACGTTCATCGTAAAACCCATCGCATACATGATGATAAAGGCCCCGAGCATTGAATTTGGCAGAGCCATCCCAGTGATTATCGTAGAACGAACATTACCCAGAAATAGATAAACGACAAGAACTGCGAGTAATATCCCGAGAATAATAGCAAGAGTAACGTCTTCAATATTAGCTCGAATCCATCTCGACCCGTCACGTACAAGCACTACTTTTGGAGATCCAGGTTGGTCCTTTATCCTTTCATTAATTTGATTGATTTTGGCGGTGATCCCATCTGCTACAGCAACAGTATTTGCTCCTGATTGTTTATAGACATCTAAAAAAAGAGCCCTCTTCTGTTCTCTCTTTTTGACTGGTGGATCATATTTAAAAAATAATTTCGCAATCGCATTTGGCTCTTTGTGTTCCTCTGTATTAATAGCAGCATATAAAAATCCTAATGTCTGTTTATCCTCTATCGAGTCAACCACTCGACCTAGATCTTTTACGAGTACACCTCTTCCAAATTCACCACCAAACGAAACGACAGTGTTTTCTATCTGGGAAAGTGTCTCATACTTTGCAACCGTCCGATATGAAGTTTCCGTTGATCCAGAATCAACCTTACCTGCCGGAATATTCGTTCCAGAATTTTTGATCTGACCTGCAATGGATACAGCGGATATTTGAAACGGGTTTAATTTATTTCGATCAAGTTCAATATGTATTTCACGTCGAGAACCACCTACTATTTTCACAGCACCAACGCTACTGACTTGTTCTAGTTTGGTCTTAATCTGTTCTCGTGCAAGATCATATAATTCACCATCTGGTAGATCCGCAAAAACGGAAATCCGCATAACAGGTTGATCTGATGGGTCAAAGCGCTGGACTAACGGTTCCTTTGCGGCAGTGGGTAATTTTGGTCTGACGCGTGCTGTTTTATCTCTTACTTGCTGTTCCGCATATTTTATATCCGTTGTAAGTGAAAACTCCGCTGATACGATCGAAACACCTTCTTGGTTGCGAGATGTTATTTTTTTGAGTCCTGAAATAGAACTTAATTCCTCTTCTAAGAGTTTTGAGATAGATGTCTCTATTTCTTCCGGACCAGCTCCAGGATAGACGGTAGACACCACAACAAACGGTATGTTGATATCGGGAAAGAGATCTACACCAATCCGTTTCAAGCTGATGAAACCTGTAAATACCATGAGGATTACAAGTGAGGAAATGAAAATAGGTCGTTTGATCGAAAAGGCAGCTATGCTCAAAGAAAAACCTCGCTATTTGAGGATCTGATACTCCTGTAAACAGGCGATCCCGCTACTCTCTCTGTAAGTTCTAACTAATGTTGACTTAACGGTCAACATTTTAGATCTATTTTCAAATTTTTCTTCGATAAAACTATCCGGACAGGTGTCACTAAGGAGTAAAATAGAATCAAAACTAGACCAATCTTTCCAACGGTAACGATGATCATTACGCACAGCACCCAATTCGTAGGTTTTTAATTTCATAGCTAGATCAAAATCAGAAGCGATCAAACGACCTTTAGATTCGTATTTGGCTTGGTCATGAAACGCATTGAGCAAGATGTACTTTTTGCTGGCTTCAATCTGGCTTGCAATCTCACGCGCAGGTTGGAAATCAGATGCATTCATTCCTCGATAACAAAAAGGTTTGGTATTAAAAAAGGAATCAGTTAACAAGCCTTGTTTATAAAACAAATTCCATCCGACAAAGGAGATACATATTATAATAATCGAATATGCGAGTTTTTTCTGATACCCAGATTCGGCAAACTGCGCAAAGCGAAGTGCCCATGCAAAAGACAGAAATCCGATAGAAGGTATAAACTGCAATACGTGACGGGGTTGCTTATTTCCTGTAGTTACTTCTAAAATTAAAAGTTCTAAAATGATGACGATCGTTGCGGCAAGGAGAGGGTCTTTTCGTTTGGACTCTATACTTTCATTCTTTCGAATTAGAAAATAAATCAAAGAAATGAATGTCACGCCGATGAGGATCCGAAATCCCCAAACGAAGTCGAAAATGCCAGGCACTTTTGGATCCATTCCAGGCTCTGTCCATAGTGTTAAAAAGAAACTTCGAGTGTACTGATTGACAATCAATTGGGCATCGATGAGCGCATTCACTCTGTCAGGGTTGATAAAAAGCCAGAAAAATGCTGGGAAAATGGCATAAACCCAGAGTACGGATATCGTTTTTGGGAAAACATTTTTTGCTTTTTCACGATTGCGATAGAGGAAAATAGAAAAATCTACAAACAATATCACTGAAATATAAAACATGAACGTTTTAAAAGTTCTTTGGTTTAAGTTTATTTTTGAAATGACGCGAAGTATGGGAAGAGAAGCGATCATAGTCAAAACAAAAATTAAATAAACCAAACGAAATCCACGCGCATAAACTTTGTATAAATAGATAATCACCTCTTTATAACGCGAAGGAGATCTGAAGATCTCGTAACATATGCATGCCATAAAAAATAAGATACCATAAGGATACTTTGTGAAATAAAATCCGAATAGAGAAAATGAAACCAAATACTTAGTCGAGCTTTTGATTTCACCAGTATTATCATCCTCATAGAGTCGAAACAGCGAGTATCCACTGAGCAAAAGAAAAAACATAGATTGTGTTTCGAGCATCGAGGTCAATGAGTAAACAGGCACCTCAGTAGTTTGCAAACAAAGAACAAATGAGAAGAATGCAAAAACAGATCCCCAAAAATGAGAAGCAGTAACTTTAATTAGAATATAATAAAGTGCAGGGAAAACCAATATCAAAAAAAACAAACCATGAAAAGAATCTCTGTATGTCACTGGCCAATCAGTTGGGATGTACAAGGAAAGAAAGGTCGTAAAGGACCTAAGTGGTGGCCAAGTAGGTGATTCGAAAAAAGGCAAAATCCCATTCCAATAATTCCCTTCTCTAAAATCAACCGCCTGATCGAGGACATTCGAAAGTCGTATATTTTCATCCCAAGATAAAAAATCATGATTGGGACAGGTCGTTAAAAATACTTCCCATGCTTTCACGGAATAAAAAGCAACCAGAGCCACACCGAGTAGGAAAAATGGGATTCCTAATAATTGATTTATACGCATTCTCATAATCCTAGTGGTCAATCTAACTGAATCATTCTAAAAAAATAGTTTTTTCTTAAACTTAGGGCTTAAAATCAAGTCGAGATTGCCCAATTTTTCACTTTAATTGCCATAGAATGGGAAAAACCTGGAAGAAAGGCAAAGAAAAATATGCAAATTGAGTCCCTCCCTTCGAGAAACAATATCGCAATTTTTAGTATTCTTACACTCGTTAGTATTTTTTTGATCGGTTTCCATTCTAGGCCTGTAACGGGCAATAGTGAACGAAAAACGCCGAGATTCCCTTCCGGATTAACGACAGATCCTTACGAATTGTATGAAAGTTTACCCGTTTTTCATGCATCTACTGATAAGAGCCTACCACATGACTCAAATTTTGAAGCCGCATTTTCACCACCAGGTGACCAAGGAAATCAAAAAAGTAGCGCTGGTTTTGCGGTAAGTTTTGGTCTCATTTCCTTCCTTGAAGCAGAAAAAAATAAAAGGAAAATTCTTTCCAATCTAGAACCCCTAACAGCGGAGGGACTTTCAATCTTCTACTCTCCTGCTTATCTTTATAACCAATTAAATAATGGGCGGGACTCTGGGTCTTCTCTTCTTGAAACATTGATCTTGGCACAAAGTAGAGGTGCTGTTACTTTAAAAGAAATGCCCTACTCCCCTTCCAATTTTCGCACCAAACCAGGAGGAAACCAAATCGAAATTGGAAGAAACGTAAGGCTATCGCAAATTTTCAAAGTCGAACCTACAGATCTTACATCGATTAAATACGCGGTGTCGAAAAAAATTCCTGTAATGATAAGTTTTCTCACTTTTGATAACTTCCTCGAAGCCAAGGGAGATTCTTTATATTCAAAAGTCTCAGGAGAACCAATCGGTGCGCAATCACTCATTGTCATTGGCTTTGATGATGACAAACACGCCTTCCGGGTCTGGAATTCTTGGGGAAAAAATTGGGCTGACAATGGCTACCTTTGGATTGAATACAGTCTCTTCCAAAAACTAACGAAGGCAGCTTACATTGCTACTTCTGGAAAAAATGAGACGTATCTATCAGAAAAGCAAGCACTAGAGACTCTTAATCAAATCCTAAAAAATGGCGATTTGATTTCCACGCCAACAGAGGTGCACGTTTCAAAGGGAGAGTTTAAAGACAAAATTCGACTCGTTTGGCAAAAAATTGACCGTGCGATCGGCTACGAAATATATAGAAAGCGCAAAGGTGAAACCAAATATCAATTAGTCGGCTTGTCAAAAATCCCCGCTTTTGAGGATTTCGGCGTTCAAAAAGACCAAGCCTACATCTACCGAGTTGCAAGCTTAGATGAATCTCAAATTTCGGAACCTTCTCCAGAATCAAATGAAGGATATGCTTCGTCGGACGTTAAGATAACGGAACTATTGCCTATTACAAATTTGAATGCTAGCGTTGGTGGATATAATGATCGGATTGTTTTGTCTTGGGACAGCCACCTGACTGCCGACTCCTACTCGGTTTACAAATGGAATGCCTCTTCTAAAATTTTTCGTTTTTTAGGAAAAACGGGAAAACCAAATTTTACCGATTACAAAGCGACCAAAAATGGCGATTCAGAAATTTATCGCGTGTTTCCTCATAACAAAAGTAATACGGGAGAAGGAAGCGTTTATACTCAAGGGTATTTGGACCCTCTTCGAAATTTAAAATTAAGACCAGAAAATTTAGCAGTGTCCAAAGGCGAGTTCAACGACAAGATCATCCTAAGTTGGGACAATACTCCAAATGCTGAAGCGTATATTGTATTCAGAACACCAGTAGGAGAAAATGATTGGGAAAAAATTGGCCAGACTAGTGAACTGAAGTTTGTTGATACTAAACTCAATGAGTCAGATTACTCTTACTCCGTAAGTGCCGTTTTTTCTGATCAGTCGATTTCGTTACCATCAGAAATTGCCTCAGGTTTCAAACAACTCGTTGCGAAACGTGGAAATGAAAGCGAGATTACTGAGATTGAAAATGTGGAAGCCAACTCATCACGACGTGAAATCAATATTAGCTGGCGCCAAAATCTTAAAGCAGAATCTTTTAGCCTATTTATGCGGAAAAAGCAGGGCAAGGATTGGAAGCTGGTAGCAACCGTAGACAGAAAATTGAAACAATTTTTAGTCACAAATTTAGACAAAAATCAATTTTACTTTTTTGCTCTCAAAACTAAAGAATCTGGGAAGGAGATCAGTTCTTTTTCTAAGTCCGTAGTTGGTGTAATCAGTGAGACGATAGTCGATTCGAAAAAAGTTCGCACATTCTCGGAATCTACAATTACAAAATTTTTAGGACCTTGGACTGCTATGCATTGGGATGGGAAATCCTCCATTAAGCCAATAAAATTAGAAGTACAATCAGACGATAACGACGGCTATATATTAAAATGGAATAATGAAGAGTTCTATCGAGGCAACTATGTCATCGATGCCAACCTGTTGGAAGAAAAAGGTAAGTGGAAAATCCAGTTATCCCCTAACCTTGATTCACTTTCGGCGGATGTTTATGAAAAAAGCCTCCTCCCAGAAAAAAGTAGACTTTCCTTCGTAAGGGAATAAATTCAAAATAACGTGCCACTTTCACAATTCTTGTGGCATTTATTTTTTAGTCCGTTACAAGAATTTAAGAGTATTGCCAAATCTTGATCTGAATAGATCGGCGACTGAGTCGAAAACTTATATATGAGATCATTTCGAAGGAAACAATCCCCTTCGATCGTTGCACACTTGTTTCTTTCTAAACAGTTGCTTCTCGGAGAGAAAGGCGATCCACAACGTAAAATGAAAAGATCCAAAACAAACCAAGTAAATATAGAACTAACAAACTTTCTCGTGCTCAAAATCGGTACGTATTATTTTCTAATTTTTCCAGTTTCAGTTCAGACAGTTTTTTTAAGGAGTTTGAAGCATTGATGAGTTTCACTTTGCCGATAATTTTTACGGCTACGTCAAATTCAATCTCGCCTTCCACATTAAGTTCTTCACACTCTACAAGCGACGGATAGGCTTTGAAAAGAGAATCGAAATCGGTGATTTTTTTATAGTATCTCTCATCAAGGTTCACAAGTACTTCCCCAAGACCATTGGCTTTGCGTGCCTTTGACATCGTTAAAGAGTAATCCTCATTAAGAGTATACGCATCAGACCTTCTGATGAGATAGTCTTCTGTTTTTTTAACAGGAGCAAAGCGATCGCGAGGAATGATGATCCCCTTAAATTTTGAAAAGTTACCTACAGCCGAACCCATTGCCGTTTCAAGTTGGAGGATTTCCTTACCCTCTACCTTTTTCGGGTTTACAATCAGGGATAAGGAAAAATGGCCTTCCCGTAGTCTGTCACGAAGAGATCTCAAATTGATCCATAAATTATTTGTAGAAAAAGTCCTAAACTTTCCGAGCCCACTAAACTCATGCTCATTTTCCAACGGCACTTGCGCTGTCTCGAGGAGTTCATACCTTTGAAATTTTCCATCCACTAACTTTCGATAAATGGCTCCTCCCTTTTTATCGGCAAGAGTTTTGGGTGTCATCTCCATTGCAAAATCAATCCCTTCGCTTAGCAGATAGGAGACGATATGAGAATCTACAGTTGCACCAAGATTGTCACCATTGGAGAGGAAGGCTAGCTCATAGCCCATATCTATTAATTGGTCTAGGATACCTGTTTCGATCAGAGTGAAATGGATATCTCCATGTCCTGGTGGACACCATTCGTCTTTAGCCGAAGTTAAACTCACGGGCGACAAGTTTATTTTGTCCAGTCTCGGAACTTTATGTTGTAAGAATGATGTTCCAATTTTTTGTTTGAACCCAATTTTTTTCAATTCTTCTTGTGAATCCTTTTGCGTATTATATGAATCCATAAGAAGTAATGGTACTTCTATGTGGTATTTTTTTCGAATGTGTTCGATCTGAGCTGCCATAACTGCGAGAAAGGATTTACCTTCCTTTATAGGAATTAAGGACTTTGCTTTTTCCAAACCCATAGACGTACCGAGGCCACCGTTTAACTTAATGACTACGAGCTTTGCTAAATTCGCCTGTGATTCCTGGAAGTTCTCATGAATTTTTTTTAAATCAATTTCATCTGTCTTGGGATCGAGATCTCCTACGGTCTCCCATTTAACAATCCCTGTTTCACCTTTTCGAACTTGATCGACTTTTTCTAGAAAGTCATTTATAAAGGCATCACTCAGTCCTTCTGACTTCATTTTTTCGGTGATTAATTTGTCCGCAGCTTCTTTGGAAATTGACATGGAGACTCCTAGAGATTTTGATTTAATTCGCCAAGTTGTATGCGATAGGGATCTTCAGATTCCGATGGCTCCCACAGAAAGTAGACAAGGATCTCTCTACCCTCTTTCCTTGCCTTAGGTTCGTTTTGATTGCGGTCATACTTAGGCATGAAAACAGTAAAATTATAAACCCAAACAACTTTTTTGTCACCTCGCTTTTCCTTTGTAATTCCCTTTCGCAAGGGATCTTCAGAAAGAATCGATCCGTAAGGCAAAGGGAATACGCGCTCCCAGGCAATAAGGAGCTCTTTTTTTGCCCGAGAATAATTAGGTGGAGTCTCAGCGAAGAGGGAAACTGAGACTAAAAGATAAAAAAAGAAGAAACGCAAAAAGGTTAATTCCGAGAGCTCACCATGATATAGACAGAATGCGCACTATATTCAAAGCTTTGCGAAAGAGAGTTTGGATCGATGCGCGAATTTCCGTTCCCTACTTCACGGATGTAAGTTACAGATAGTGATGATTTTGATGTCACCCAAGAAAATCCCAAACTGATCCCTCGATTTCGTGAGTATTCATTTCTTGGATCGTTTCCACTTCTAGGGATTCGGTAAACGATACTATTTTCTCCAGACGTTGCCGATACCTGATTGGCTACTGCCGTTTGTAGATATAAATCCGCTGCAGACTGCGCCCAGGAGACCTTTTTTGTATTCGGTTCGTTGGTATAAATACCGCCTAATACAGAGAAGGTATCCATGATGTAGTATTCCATTCCTAATGCAAAATTTGTTGTCGCACTTCGTGTCAATTCTCGAATCTCAGTATCGGTAGTCGTATACGTAATCCGACTGCCAGCGCCGCTGAATTCGTCTTGGTTGCGTCGTTTTTTATACCCTGTTGTGTGAATGATATCAAAGGAGGCGAGAAATCTCGCTGTGGGAAAGAAGGCAACTCCCCAACGAATTTCGGAAGTTTGAGGAATCGCAGTTGTGAGCTTGGGTTTGTTTGTTATCACACCATTTTCAATGGAGGAAAATCCATCTCCGGTTCCTTCCACAAAATCAACGGCAGACGTTCCCGCCCTTCTCGCAGAATCCACATACACCTCATTATAGAGGCGATTACCGCCTGTAACAATGATTCTGCGGATGCTCATGCCTAAGGATAGTTTTTGCCATGGTTGGTATTGGATTCCGATGATGGGCATAATACCAGATGTTTGGCGGTTGTCTACATAGCTTCGCATGACATAAGAAAGATCAGAGAATTGCTGAAATTGGGTTCTCGCTACATTTTTCGTGTCACTCAAATAATAAAGTGTCGCACCCAATGAAAGCTTGTCCGTGAGAAGATAGGCTATGCTTGGTCCTACGAGCAATTGGCTGTAGTTTTCCTTTGTGTAATTTCGTGTCGTGTTGATCGTCGGCGAAACAAGTGGGTAGTTCACCTGGTCGGCTCGATTATAGGCATAATTATAGGTATTTACGATCGAAAATGCGAACTTCCATTTATCAAAATTTTTCACAAGCCCAACAAAGTTAGGATTATAACCCTGTGATGTTTGGTTGTAAGTCTGTCCTGGAGTGTCGATGTTGAGATAGCTTCTCTTCGCATTCTTAAAGTTACTTGCGGAAATGGAAATCCCATCGTTATGCGTAAATCCGAGGCCCGCTGGATTGTAATAGGCTCCCGAAGGGTCATCGGATAAGGCAGTAAAGGCACCACCAAGTCCAGCAGCGCGCTCTCCATAAAATCCTTGGATGTTGTTAAACGGCTCCGAGGCAAGGATTGGTGAGGCTGAAAGCAATAAAAGAAGTGAGAGTTTGATTTGTTTCATGTGTTTAGATTTTCTTTAACGTGGTATTTATAGATGTATAAACAGGATTAGAGTCGGTATCGTAAGTCACTCGCCAAACCTGCAATCCTGCGTTGAAATCGCTCAATTCTCCATAAAAATCAATATAGACTTCGCTTGTATCATCATCGGCAATCAAAATAACGGCGTCATCATCTTCATCAACGTATAATCCCTCACCTAATTGGTATTCACCAATGCTGTCATTGTTTGGGTCAACCCCGGTGGGATAGATGACAAATTCATCATAGCCAGTAAAGGAACCAGTTCCAAGCACCCCACCTGAATTGATTTTCAAGATGACCTGATCTTCAAAGCGATAAGTGGTTTCATAGTACTTATCATAATTGGAAAAGTCACCTACTTCACCATTATCATCATTTGAGTCATCAGCTAAATCAAAGAAATACATAGAGTAATAATCGAGCTCTCGGGAGGCGTTGAAAGCCTCCTCATAAAAGTAATATTCATTGGCATCCGGATCAAGGTATCCAGTGCGGATATATCCCCCATCATCGTCTGTCCGGCCTTCTACGGTTGTAGTATATTTAGTCCCACTATAATTGTCCTCATTGCGATACCCAAGGGTGACACAATTCCCAGAATTGTTGGCAGCATCTGCATCACACTGTTCCAAAATAAATTTTGTTTTAGTGATTGTCTTGCTTGCTTTCCCGGACGAAAGGACTCTTCTAAAATTAAGAACCGTCTTATCTTTTTTCCCAGTGCCGCTGAAATTGGTGATAGAGGCTGTGATGTCGATCGTAGTTCCAAATGATTTTAAGGACTTTCTGCTGGAACTGAAAATCTTACTAAAATCAGTTTTGAACTTCATAAGTTTTTGGTATTTGTTGTTTGTGGGACAAACGACGGGACTTGCAATGGAGTCAGAAAAAGAATAGGAAATTTCCACATCGTAATCCGGGTTTGTCGAAGCTTTATAGAGCATTGCCGGGCTCGGAACAACCTGACCAAGAGTGGGAAGCACTCCTTCATCCTGCAAAGAAGAAAGCTCCGTTTTTGCTTCCGCATTGGACAGACCGAGATTTTCTAAACCATCTACCATCTCATCTAACATACTCTGCGTGACAGTCACTGTCCCTGACCCACCAGGAATACAAACTCCAGGGGTCGCTTTTGCTTTAGCGTAAGCGCTGCTCAGTAGAATCAAATCTCTTTTTGATTCTTGTAAAATTTCGGCAACATAATCCCCACCAGATTGTAAATCAATTTGTCCTGAATATCCTGAAGTATAATAATCTTCTAATTGAGTCTCATCAAATGTACGAGTTTGTAAGAGTCTGGCTTTTCGTGTTGTTCTCGTGCTAGAGGAAGACTTGCGAATGGAACGAGGCACAGGTACGGCCAGACTTGTGGGAAGTTCAGAAGCTATGGCACTTGGAGTAGTAGAAGAACCGCTCGCCAGTTGGTTTCGGATCAAAAGTCTTCCGAGCAAAGCATCCACTGCATTGCTTTTGTCTTTTGATTTAGAACACCCGATGAAGGAAAAAAAAATAAGGATCAGGATTAGACAGAATCGTTTCATCTCAACGTATTAAGTAGAAGATGAACTAAATTGTCAATTCGAAAGAATCAATTTAAAAAAGAGTTTTCAAAAGACATAAAGTCTTTCACATTTTGACTGAAATGAAATTCTCCGTTCTTTATCTTTCTCTAATATGGTTCACTTTCAGTACGATTCACGCAAAAAGCATACTGTATGTCCAGAGTCCGAAAGCAAAACTCCTAAAAGAGCCGCAGTTGTCCTCGGATGGACCGACCCTAAAACCGGGCGAGACCTTAAATCCGATGAGCGAACAAGGTTTGTTCGTGCAAGTACGTATGGACGACAAAACAGGTTGGGTTTCCAAACTCTTCGTCTCCCAACTACCTCCTAGTAGCCAAATCAAGTTAGGCGTTACTTCTAATTCTACAGAGACGATTGTGGCAAGACAGCGAGCTTCTGACTTCACAAAAACTGCCGCAGCGCGCGGGCTTTCCGAGACAGAAAAGATGCGCGTGCGAGGTGGCGCTGAGTTATACGACTTTGAAGCCTTACGCTGGTTAGAATCACTCCCCTCCGAGGGATCAGAATCGGGAACAAGTAAAGCAGAGAACCAGGAGAGTAGTTTTACTGGACGGGTGTCGGAAGATACGAAAACCGAAGTGAAAATGGGAAGAGCCCTCGCAGCCAGACTTTTAAAAAAATATCCCCTAATGAAGGATGCTGCTCTGACTGGGTATTTAAATAGCGTGGGAAACCAAGTCGCTTCGATCTCCTCCCGAAGAGATCTAAGCTTCAAATTTGGGGTCCTCGATACCGAGGAAGAGAACGCCTTGGCCTGTCCTGGTGGGTTTATTTTTATCACGAAAGGGACACTTAAAAAAATCCAGAGTGAATCCGAATTGGCAGGAGTTCTCGGTCATGAAATTGGACATATTACCTTATTCCACAGTGGTAAGTTTGTTGGGTCCAATGTGTTCCTCGATATCTTAGCAAGTTTGCTAAGCCCTGCAGGTGGTGAAACCATCAGTGCCGCCGCATCGGCAGTCCTAGATGAGATGGAAACCCAGTTATTTGAAACAGGTAGAGATGAAAAAGTAGAATGGGAAGCCGATGAGGCCGGCGTTAGTCTGGCAGCTGGTGCAGGTTACGGCTCGCAAGGCTTGGGGAATTTTCTTACCACTCTGGCAAAATCAAAAAATGCAGATCACCTGAAAAAAACCCATCCAGATACGTCAGAAAGGATCGCGAAACTCATCCGAATCGAAGCAAGCGTGGATACAAAGGGAATTCCTTTGGTGAAACAAAGATGGAATCGGTATAAAGACCTTCTCAATCCATGAAATTACAAAAAGTCTATTTCCCCTTCCTTCTAACACTTGCAATTCCGATGTCTTTTGTGCTCTTACTCAGCTTACTTGGAGTTTCTAAAACTTTTGACCGCAAGCTTTCGGATGCCCTCTTTGCCAGCCTTCCGACCCATTACAAAATGTCCGATCAAATCGTCATTATCGACATTGATGAACAGAGTATCGCCAAACACGCAGATGATCCTGAACTCGGTCAGTGGCCTTGGAAACGTACGGTTTACCCGACACTACTGAGCTACGTTAATATTTTAGCACCTCCCAAACTTACCATCATTGATATCATGTTCACAGAAAGATCTGACCGAGACTTTGCACTCGTTGAAGCTAACCAAACCATCGGTAAAGTTTCGCATGCTGCAAATTTCAGGAGCGATATTTCCACGATTGTAAATCCATTGATCGAACAGAATGCCAAAAGGTTTCTGATCGACTTACCTGCCGACTCTCCTTTTCCGAAATACGGAAGTGCATCTCTACCTATTGGTGAAATCTTTACAACAGCTCCTTTCCTTCATGTTGTGAATGTCATATCTGATAGCGATGGTATACTCAGGCGATTTGCCCCAACTATGAAATGGGGGAACCGGCACTTCCCCACTCTCGCCTTGCGCGCATTTGGTGAGACGGAATCCGTCATCACTGCTGAGCTAGAGGATGGTACTCTGATTGTTCGAAGTGGAGAGAAGGAACGAAGGCTCCCAATCGGGAAGGATGGCATGGTTCGTGCATACTTTTATACGGAAGCAGAACTAAGGGCCATTCCTAGGTATTCGGCAGCAGGAATCATTGAATCTTTGAACCAATTGAGCTCTGGAGCTGTAGAGGATCCAAACAAACTCACTGTCCCTCCTGATGTATTTGAAAATAAAATTGTTCTCATTGGAACCTCTGCCGCAGCTACCCATGATGATGTTGTGACTCCCTTTGGTTTGTTCCCGGGAGTCATCGCACAAGCTGTATTTGCTTCCAACACCATCCAGGGTCATACCTTGCGTGAATTGCCACAATACTGGGGGTTTCTATTTACCATCATTGTCTTATCTCTAGGGACCCTGATCTTGTTCTATAGCCAGGTACATTGGCTCAGAAATATTTTCCCTATCCTTGCTGTTGCTTTATTTCTTGGCACTTTTTATACCCTCTACCGTCTTGATTTGATCTTGCCACCGACATCCTTTATACTCTCATTTCCCATATCATACTTGATTGGATTCGCTTACCTTACCTATACAGAAGGTAAAGACAAAAGAAAATTTAATAGCATCTTAAGAAATCTAGTAGACCCTGGTGTCGTATCACAAGCATTAGATGATATGGAGGCTTTGAAACGTGGCGGAGAATGGGAAATTACTGCCTTCTTTTCAGATGTTGCTGGATTTTCATCGATTAGCGAAGAACTATCCGCAAGCGATTTAGCGCGGTTACTCAATGAATACCTTTCTGCAATGACAGACATTTTAAAAGCCAATTCCGGCACTCTCGACAAATACATCGGCGACGCCATTGTAGGGATCTATGGAGCACCCATTCAGTTTCCCAATCACCCAAGTCTAGCTTGTAAATCAGCTCTCGAAATGTTAACACGCATTAAAGATTTGCGGAAGGTGTGGATTGAAAAAATGGACTATACGGAGTCGGCAAGAAAAATGAAGTTCCGCATCGGTCTAAATTGCGGTCCAGCAAAGGTGGGCTTTATGGGCACAGACAGTTTAGCCTCCTATACGATGATGGGAGATACTGTGAATTTAGCATCCAGGCTCGAAGCAGCTGCCAAAGATTACGGGGTAGATATCCTTGTTTCGGAATCAATTGAGGCTGCCTGCCGAGAAGAGTACCATTTTCGTTTCTTGGATCGCATCCGAGTCAAGGGAAAGGACGCACCTGTCAAAATCTATGGTCTGATCTGTAAGAAAAACGAGGCGACACCCGAACTCCTGCAGGGAGAGACAATCTATCAAAAATCCTTTCTCGCTTATACGGAACAAAGATGGGAAGAGGCAATTCGTGGTTTCGAGCAATCTTTCTCTTTTTTTGGCGAGAAAGACGTAGCAGCTCAGATGTTGATTGAACGATGTCAGGTACTATTCAAAGAACCTCCTCCTGGCGTTTGGGATGGAGTGTTTACAAGAACTTCAAAATAAACTCCGTTTTTCATAGACAGAAATTCCTACTAGATAAACCTCTTTGTATGTTTCGCTTTTTAGAAAATTTGGAAAGGTTATGGGCAAAGTTTCTCTTCTTATTGCCAGGTCACATCGAGCCAGAAGATTGCTCTGGTAAAGATATATTGATCGTACCCGGGTATGAGGCAGGAAAAGGCTTTTATCATCGCCTGAAGGCAAACTTAGACAACTTGGGATTTCACGTCTCTGTCCTCTCCACACTTCGCAACCCAAAATCAATCGAAGAGGCAGTTCTCCATCTTTCGAAACAAATCTTAACAGCACCTAACGATATCACACTCATCGCACATAACACTGGTGGATTGACCTGCCTCGTGTTACCCGACGAAGCTCGCCGAAAGGTGAAAAGACTGATTACCTTAGGGACACCGTTTCATGGATCCGACCGCTTCCTGAACACTCGTTATTCGTTTTGGGGAGCAAATTCAGACTGGGTGACAAAGAATTATAAAAATGCACTGTTTTTTCCCCTATTCCAACCTCTTTCGGCTATAGAGGATTTTAGCTTCCCTCCGCAAGAAAGCACAGAATTTGGCCAAGGGAGAGATTTATGGTTTGATATTCCTGGCAACTATAATCTTGTTAGGCGAGAAGAAAACCTACGGACTCTTAGGGAGTTCCTAGGCACACCAAAAGATCCTATCGAGAAGCCAGTCGCAAAAGCAAGCCCCATTCATTCCACTCCCAAGAGAGTGGAAGTTGTGGACTTTTCGAAGTATGACCCTGCGGTTTATAACAAAAAAAATACGAAAAAAACAGCACCTACTGCGAAACCAAAGAAAAAGTCAAAGCCGGTTGCCAAAAAAAAGGCCAGCGCAAAAAAGAAAAAGCGCTGACCCTTTTATTTTTTAACTGAGACTTGAGATTACAGCTTATACCTTCGCCATTTCTTTAGAACAAGCCAGACAACTATCCATGCAATCCTTACATTCTTTATGATGGTCTGCATGTTTTTTACAGATCTTTGCACAAGAGTTACAGATTTCTTCACATAAAGCGGCGGCCTTTTTTGTAAAGTTTGAGTTTTGGCTGGCAAGAGAAATGAAAGCCTCACAAGCGGCAATCACTTCCATAGTAGAGGAGGCGCACTCTCCTAAACTCTTATCACCGTTGGAAAGTTCTGCGATGCAATGTCCGAGACATACCTCAGCCGCTAGTTTGCAATGAAGTGCTGACATGAGTGCCTTTCCGTATTTTGATGGCTTACTTGTCATTGTCATACCTGGTTCATGCTTATGATCCTGGGCAAAAAGGTTGGATAAAGCTCCTGCGGTTGCAAGAACGGCTGCTGATTGTGCTACAAATTGTTTACGATTCATATAATTCTCCTATATTCTTAAAAAAAATGATTTAAAGGGAAGGGTAAATATTAAAGAATCAGATGATGAGTTTAATAGAGGCTAAAAATTGAATGCTGGGATCATGTTTGGTGCTCTGGTTTCTGCCGTAAGCAACTGCGAAGAGATAGCTTTTGTTATGCGACGCATGAAAGACAGGAGGAAATCCGACTATGATGCCTGAAACTTGGAGAATACTGCTGATCTTCTCCAATCCTTTGGAATCAAGTGTATAGTCTTGAAAGGAAAGTGGACACTGGCAATCTCTTTCGAGCGGCGATTTGTGGGACTTTGTAGCTTGATTTGACTCATGGCAGCTAGGAACCGAAGATGTGGAAACCTCTGCCTTTGAAAAGAGATTCGGGCAAAGGTCATATAGGGAAGATTTACAGCTAACAAAGAGCAAAAATCCCAATAATAGTATCCCTGAAAAAAATCTACGTTTCATGGTCTGTCTCATTAGACGCTCGTTTCCTCAAAATCGTTAAAGAATATTGTTCAAACCCTTCCAGGCAACGATAAAAGTACCGATTGTCGAACCAAACTGGGGAAGAAAAAAAATCAGAAAAATGCGAATCACTCTATTTTTCCAAAAACCAGCAAAACTCTCCGAATCCAAGGCAATTCTCTCAAAGTCTTCCACAGTAGGCTTTCGAAGATACGATTCTGATAATGCGGCGACCCAGCCTGCTTTAAAGATGGGAACAAAAGTACCAATAGGAGCTGTGATAAAAGCAAGCAAGATCGAGATCGGATGCCCGAGTGCGATCATGGCACCAAGTGCCGCCAAACCGCCTTTGATGATGACTAACTTGGATAACAAGCTTCCTCCCGCATCGGCTCCTTGGGAATAGGTCGTATAACCAATGAGGCCTGCAAAAAAAATAGGATAAATCGCTAGCTGGATCATATCCATCCATTTTCTTTTTGGAATCAAATCAAGCGGGGCCAAATCATGTTCATGTTGTATATGACTGATGATCCCTTGGAGGTGACCTGCCCCCACCACTGCCACGATTTTTTTAGCAGAAGGAAGGGTGGCCGCCCTTCTGATCTTTTCTGCGAGATAGGTATCCCTTTCATCGATGATGACATTTTTTATCGAATCATAACGGCCAGGTAGCTGTGAAAATAAATCTTTTAAGATATCCTCACTTTTCATCTCTTCTATCTTTTCTGTCGAGACATCCTCTTTCACGAATAGCGATGTAATGAGGGCACTTACTAGATACATTTTTGATAAGAACCCAACATTGCTCCAGGCACGACGTAAAGTTGTCTGAATTTCTCGATCAACCGCAACAACTGTTAACTTCTTATCACGCGCCATTTCAAGGGCCTTTCGCATTTCATCACCAGGTTTTACCTTGTTCTGCCCCATTTTTTTTTGGAAGGACGAGAGTATGAGGCTGGAAAGTAGCAACCACATTTTTCTTTCCTTAAAAACTTTAAATATATCTAATTTTTTTAAGTAATCTGGGTCTTCTACAGATTTCATGCGTGATTCGCATAACTCTATGCATATGGTATCTGGTTTTACATGCGTGACGAGGTCTTCGACGGCCTTAACACTAAGCTCAGAAATGTGCGCAGTGCCCAAAATGTGGACCGCGGTCTTTCCAATGTATTCTAAATGGTATGGTTCATCCGTTTGGAACTCGGATTTTCTGGATGTTTTTGTTTTTGGTTTAGTTTTTTTGATTGAAGGCATATTGAGGAATTTCTATGATTAAATCGTAAGTAGTTGGTTCCATTCTCTAAAAAACGAGTAGAATGTCGATTAAATCTAAAATCATTAATGTTGGAATTGCCGATATAAAGGTCGGCCAAGGGGATGTGGTGCTCAGAACCACTCTTGGGTCTTGTATAGGCATCGTTCTTTACGATCCTGATCAAAAAATCGGAGGTCTTTCGCACATCATGCTAGCAAAGGATCCGACAGGGAAAGACAACCTTAAATTTCCGCATAAATATGGTGAGACGGCTCTTCCCGAACTGGTCAAGATGATGACAGATGCGGGGTCTCCTGTTGGGAAATTTTATTGCCGGATGTTCGGTGGAGCGTCCATGTTTAAGGGTATCAATTCAAATTTTTTACAAAACATTGGAGAACAGAACATTCTGATCGTCAGAAAGTTCATGGAAACCCATAAAATCCCGATCATCGTCGAAGACATTGCAGGTAACGAAGGGCGGACAATCAGTTTATATTGTGATGATGGTAGAGTCTTACTTAAGAAAGCAGGTATGGAAAAATACCTCTATAAGGTGCGTTAGTCGACCATGGAAAAGGAAAAAGTTGATCAAATTCTAAAAGATGTTAATAAACTTCCGTCCATTTCCTCTGTTGTGTCGAAGGTTTTGGAAAAGCTTCAGAAACCGGATGTGAACATTGCCGACTTAGCAACAGAAATTTCTAAGGACCCAGCGATCACGGCGAGTGTGATCAAACTTTCCAATTCTGCTTATTACCGTGCCTCTAAACCAATTCGCACGATTCAAGAAGCATTGATGACTCTTGGGACCAAAACTGTCAAAGAAATTGTTCTCGTGACTGCGGCAAAGGGGATCCTCTCACAAGATCTGGGAAGCTACCAATTGGAAGCCGCACAACTCTGGACTTCCTCACTTCTCGTCGCGGAGATGTCGAGTCGGATCGTCACTCATAAAAAACTTAAGATCGATAAAGACTTGGCATTTACTTCAGGATTATTATGCAATGTGGGGAAAATCGTCCTCGCACAATTCTTTCAACCAGTGATTTTCCAATTAAGAAATGAATTGAAAGAAAACAAAGACCCCTTCCCTCTGCTTGAGAAAAAATACTTTGGCTACACACATATGGAAATCTCAGAAATCCTTCTCACAAGATGGAATTTTCCACCTGAACTTGTTGATGTTGTTGCTCATTATCTCAATCCAGATCTCTCCACTGTGAATCCTTTGCTAACAAGTGTTGTGCATATCGCAAGCATTCTCATCGTTGTTTCCGGAATAGGCATTGATATCGGGGGAGAATCTGTTCCCATATCTCCATTTGCACTCACTCAGACAGGTGTCACTGAGGCTGATATAGAAACATATTTTCTGCACATCCCTGACTTACAAGCGGGCCTTGCTGATCTCTTAAACATTTAAGCTTATGAATATTGTGCTTATCGGTCCAAGAGGAGTTGGTAAATCAAAATTATCACGCGCTCTCTCTAAAGCAACGGGACTTCCAAGCGTCTCCACTGATTCTGTCATCGTCTATGAAAATGGAGGGGTCAGCATACCAAAGTACGTTGAAAAAAACGGTTGGAAAAAGTTTAGAGAATTAGAATATTCTGTTTTAAAAAAACTTGAAAATGCCGAAGGAATTGTACTCGATTGTGGTGGAGGGATCCTCTTCGACTTAGACGACGATGGCAATGAGATTTTGAGTGAACGCAAACTCGCTCTTCTAAGAAAAATTGGTAGGATCATTTTACTCGAAAAGGATATAGAGGAACTTATCGCAAAAGTTGAGGGAGACAAGACTCGTCCTGATCTTTCGAAAACAAAAGAATATTCGGAAATCCTAACAAGGAGACTGCCGCAGTACCAAAGGTCGGCCCACTTTAAAATCGATACAACAGGACTTCGAAAAGAGGAAATTACAGAAAAGATCCTTTTCTGGCTCAAAGGGAGGTAATGCGCTTTCTGCCAATTCCTCTCTCATTTTGCTTTCTGTCTGAACACCTTCTTCTGCCCATAATAATAGCATATTGACCTTGTTTTGCGCTATTTGCCATAAGAACGTACTTTTCTGTATTTTTCGGAATGCCTAAATCTACCACAATCTGCTGATTTTAAAAGGATTCGACACGAGACGCTTTTTCCGGGACAAGGTACATTACTTGCTTTAGGATAGGATAGTCATGCACAAAGAAAGAAATCCACTCACCCTCCCCCCGCTCGGACCTCAAGCGCAAGGTATGTACGACCCTGCAGAGGATAAAGACTCTTGCGGAGTAGGATTCATAGCAAATTATAAGGGCGTCCGTTCTCGCGACATCGTGGACAAAGGGATCAAACTTATGTGCAACCTAGAGCACCGTGGCGCCGAGGGAGCAGATCCGAAGACTGGCGATGGTGCGGGAATCATGATCAATCTGCCGGACGCTTTTTTTCGAAAGGTTTTGCCTTTTACCCTGCCGAAGGAAGGTGATTACGCCGTCGGAGTATTATTTTTACCTCAAAACAAAGAAACAAGAGAAGCCATCGAAAATGTGATCGAAAAAATCATCGTTGACGAGGGAGAGGATTTTCTTGGATTCCGTGAAATACCAACAAACAAAGAGTATGCGGGGGTTGTAGCTTCAAAAACAATGCCTGTCTTCAGACAAGTATTCATAGGTAAAAAATCAAAGAAGATAAAAACTTCGGATGAATTTGAAAGAAAACTATTTCTCATTCGTAGACTCATCGATAGAAGAATTCGAAGCGAATATAAATTAGATAGATCTCAATACTATGTACCTAGCTTCTCTTCTAGAACGATTGTTTACAAAGGCATGTTACTTGGAGACCAGGTACGTAAATTTTACGAAGATCTAAAATCTCCTGATCTAACATCAGCATTCTGTCTAACTCACACTAGATTTTCGACAAATACCTTTCCAACTTGGGATCTTGCCCACCCCTACCGTCAGATTGCACATAATGGTGAAATTAACACCCTACGTGGAAACATGAACTGGATGGCAGCTCGCCAGATGGTCATGGAATCTCCGTTATATGGTGAAGAACTAAAACGAATGTTGCCAATCGTGATGGAAGGGCAATCTGATACGGCTACCTTTGATACTGTTCTTGAGTTACTTGTCATGGGCGGACGAAGCTTGCCACATGCCGTAATGATGATGATACCTGAGGCATGGTCAAAAAACAAGAGTATGGATGCGGACCGAAGAGCATTTTATGAGTATCATGCGACGATTATGGAACCGTGGGATGGACCAGCAGCCATCGCATTCACAGATGGAAGAATCATTGGAGCCACTTTAGATAGAAATGGGCTGAGACCTGCACGTTTTATCATCACCAAATCGGATGAAATCATCATGAGCTCTGAGGCGGGCGTGCTGAACCTCCCTCCAGACCAAATTCTCAAACAAGACCGCCTAAGACCAGGTAGGATGCTACTGATCGATATGGAGAAAGGGCAGATCCTCGATGATGAAGAAATCAAAAAACAAATTTCCACTCAAAAGCCGTATCGCAAATGGGTCGAAGAGAAAATGATTCGTTTGGGGCAGCTCCCGGACCCCGATTTCGTAAAACAACCGCAACACGAAACCATTTTAGAACGCCAAAGAGCTTTTGGATACACCCATGAAGATGTTTTCACGATTATAAAACCGATGGGCGTAAATGGAGAGGAACCAACTGGTTCCATGGGAGTTGACTCGGCGTTAGCTGTGCTCAGCGAAAAACCGCAACCACTCTTCCGCTATTTCAAACAAAATTTTGCACAAGTTACGAATCCGCCAATCGACCCCATTCGGGAAGAATTGGTGATGGAGCTTACGACCTATATCGGTCCAGAAGGGAATCTTCTCGACGAACAGCCAGAACATGCTCATAGGCTGGAATTGGAACATCCGATCCTAACAAACGAAGATTTTGAAAAGATCAAACAGATCAGTGAAGGTCATTTCAAAGCTAAAACATTCGAAATCCTTTTTGACCCAAAGAAAAAGCATGATATGCGAAATTCCTTGGACAAAGTATGTCAGGAAGCAGCAAAAGCCATTCGGGAAAAAAATGTTAACTTAATCATACTCACCGACCACGGGGTAAATGAAAAACGCGCAGCCATTCCTTCCCTTCTCGCTGTTTCGGGATTGCATCACTTTCTAATCCGAGAAGGTTTACGAACTAAAGCTGGTATTGTACTCGAATCTGGGGAACCGAGGGAAGTTGCTCACTTTGCTCTGTTATGTGGCTACGGCGCAAATGCCATTAACCCATATCTAGCTTTCGAGTCCTTAGCCGATCTTGCACAACAGGGATTACTTCCTGAAGTAAAGGACTACAAAGATGCAAAAAAAAGCTATATCAAGTCCATCGGCAAGGGCCTGTTCAAAGTTTTTTCAAAAATGGGCATCTCCACCTTGCAGTCGTATTGTGGCGCGCAGATTTTTGAAGCCGTAGGGCTCGACTCTGAACTCGTCAATACATATTTTGCCGGGACGCAGTCGAAAATCGAAGGTCTATCTCTCGAGATGCTTGAAGAAGAAACGGTGAGACGACATACAACCGCGTATGACCCAACTTTTTTTCCAAATAACTTGGAACCAGGTGGAGTTCACTACTTCCGCAAAAATGGAGATACGCATCTTTATACGCCAACGACCGTTCATAAATTGCAACGTGCAACGCAAACGGGAGATTATAAAATCTTTAAAGAGTTTTCCTCTCTCATTGACAATCAGCACGATAAGGCGATTACACTTCGCAGCTTGTTCAACTTAGATTTTGAAGGCTCAAAAGAAATCCCTCTCGATGAGGTAGAGTCTGTCAGTGCCATTTTGAAACGTTTCCAGACAGGTGCGATGAGTCATGGATCCATTTCTTGGGAAGCACATACCACCCTTGCGATCGCCATGAATCGACTCGGTGCCAAATCAAATACAGGCGAGGGTGGCGAAGACCCGATTCGTTTTAAGACTTTACCAAATGGCGATTCGATGAGATCGGCCATCAAACAAGTCGCATCCGCTAGATTTGGTGTGACCATGGAATACCTTACCAATGCCGATGACCTTCAAATCAAAATGGCACAAGGCGCAAAACCTGGAGAAGGTGGTCAATTGCCAGGGCATAAAGTTGATAACTACATTGGTAGATTGAGATACTCAACACCCGGTGTGACCTTGATCTCCCCTCCTCCGCACCACGATATTTATTCTATCGAAGATCTAAAACAGTTGATCTTTGATTTAAAAAATTCAAACCCGCGTGCGCGTGTTTCCGTCAAATTAGTTTCTGAATCTGGTGTGGGAACGGTTGCTGCCGGTGTTGCAAAGGCACATGCAGATCATATCCTAATTGCAGGGCATGAGGGTGGGACAGGTGCAAGTCCCATCTCCTCTATCCATCATGCTGGTACGCCTTGGGAACTTGGCCTATCTGAAACCCACCAAACACTCGTTGCCAATGGTCTCAGGGACCGTGTCTATCTAGCAGTCGACGGGAAACTTTTAACTGGTAAGGATGTCGTAGTCGGTGCGTTACTTGGTGCAGAAGAATTTGGTTTTTCTACCTCGGCACTTGTCGCTGTTGGTTGCATCATGATGAGAAAATGCCACTTGAACACTTGTCCTGTCGGAGTCGCCACGCAAGATGAATTCTTAAGAAGTAAATTTACAGGTAAGCCTGAGTATGTAGAAAACTTCATGACTTTTGTTGCAGAAGAAGTCAGAGAAATCATGGCAAAACTAGGATTCAGAACTTTTGAAGAAATGATTGGCCAAGTCCAAAAAATAAAATTCAAAAGACCACACCACCATTGGAAGGCGAGAGGGCTTGATTTTACAAAAGTACTCCATAGACCGACACCTGTTTTCCCTACAGGACTCTTCCGGACTAAGGAACAAAACCATCACTTAGATGAACAAATTGATAATGAGTTGATCCGAAAATCTCGGGCAGCCATTGATCATAACCAACCAGTGGAAATCAAAACAACGATTGTAAACCTCAATCGCTCCGTAGGTACGATGCTTTCTCATGAAGTCACAAAGGTGCATGGAATTAATGGTCTACCAGAAGACACGATCAAGATCGAATTCACGGGAACCGCAGGACAATCGTTTGGAGCATTTGTGACCAATGGCATGACGTTTACACTCATTGGTGAAGGCAATGACTATGTAGGTAAAGGTTTGTGCGGAGGTAAGCTGATTTTTCAAACACCGAAAACAGCTCCCTATAAGGCTGAGGAAAACATCATCATCGGTAACACTTGTTTCATTGGTGCGACAAACGGGCATGCTTATGTCAATGGGCTCGCAGGTGAAAGATTTTGCGTCCGAAACTCTGGTGCTTCTGTTGTCGTAGAAGGAACAGGAGATCACGGTTGTGAATATATGACAGGCGGTCGTGTGATTGTTCTTGGTGAGATTGGACGAAACTTTGCCGCCGGTATGTCTGGAGGCATTGCTTATATATGGAATCCTAAAAGTGATGCAGAGTCATACATCAATAAAGAGATGGTCGATTTAGAATCACTTACGGATACAAAAGAGATTTCCGAAGTGAAAACTCTCATCGAGAATCAGAAAAAATATACAGGTTCAGAACGTGCTTCTCAAATTCTCAATGCTTGGGATAAGGAAGTTGCGAACATTTTGAAAGTGATACCAAAAGATTACAAGAAGGCACTTCAGAAATTGGCTGAAGAAGCAAAGAACGGTTCGGAGAAAGGAAAAAAAGAAGGAGCAGTCGCACGTGGGTAAGCCAACAGGATTTTTAGAATTTAAAAAAGAATACCTTCAAAAAATCGCCCCAGGCGAAAGGTTAAAAAATTATAAAGAATTTGAAAAACCTTTCCCAGAGGAGACAGCGAAAGCACAAGGCGCGCGTTGTATGGACTGTGGCATACCTTTTTGCCATGGCGAAACAGGCTGCCCCGTTGATAACCTAATCCCTGAGTTCAATGATTTTGTGTATCGTGGACGCTGGAAAGAAGCTTGGGATAACCTCTCTAAAACAAATAATTTCCCAGAATTTACGGGACGGCTCTGCCCTGCTCCCTGTGAATCTGCTTGCACTTTGGGTATTATCGAGCCACCTGTTTCGATCAAGTCCATCGAACGAACCATTGTTGACAGAGCTTGGGAAGAAGGATGGGTGATCCCGCAACCACCAAGTCATAAGTCAGATAAGAAAGTTGCTGTCATTGGTTCTGGGCCAGCAGGGCTCGCGGCAAGCCAACAACTCGCGCGTGCCGGACACTCTGTAACTCTATTTGAAAAAAACGACCGAATAGGCGGACTTCTTCGTTACGGCATCCCAGATTTCAAAATGGAAAAATGGCATATCGACAAGCGTGTGAAACAAATGGAAGCCGAAGGTGTCATATTCAAAACAAACGTAAACGTTGGTATAGATATTACAACAAAACAACTGCAAGCTGACTTTGATGCCATTGTTCTCGCTTGCGGCTCTGAAATCCCAAGAGACCTCCCTCTACCAGGAAGAGAACTAAAGGGTGTCCATTTTGCTATGGAGTTTCTTTCTAAAAACAATAAGAGTGTTGCGGGTGACCAAATCGAAATTCTAAACGCTAAGGGCAAAAATGTCATCGTGATTGGTGGTGGTGATACCGGTTCGGATTGTGTCGGAACTTCCAACCGTCATGGTGCAAAATCCATTACTCAAATTGAACTATTCCCAGAACCACCCAAGGAAAGAGATCCTTCCACTCCTTGGCCTTTATATCCTAAAATGTTTAGAACTTCCACCTCACATGAAGAAGGTGTGAATCGAAAATGGGCCATCTCTACTCTCGGTTTCAAAGGAAATGATAAGGGAGAAGTCACATCTATTTACGGGCAAGAGGTAAAAGAGGAGAACGGAAAATTTAATCCAGTTCCAGGAACGGAATTTGAATGGCCGGCAGACTTAGTGTTGCTTGCGATGGGCTTTGTAAATCCGGTAAAAGAAGGGTTATTGCAAGACCTCCAGAGCCAAGGACTGGATCTAGATGCAAGAGGAAATGTCAAAGCTGACTTTGGAACAAAACCTGGCTCTTTCGCTACAAGTCTGCCTAAAGTGTACGCTTGTGGCGATGTCCGCCGGGGACAATCCTTAATAGTATGGGCGATTTCCGAAGGGAGAAAGTGTGCTGAACAAGTGCACCACTTTTTAACTCAGGAAGTAGATGCCTAGAATCTTACTTTGAATTCGGACTGCATTTGGAACAGACGACCTCGTAACAAGGGAGGGTTTTGCCTGCTGGCAGAACTTCCCCCCTTTTAGGGTTAAAAATATTCTTGCATTGCTTGTAAAAGAGAACCATGATAGGAAATAGTAGCCTAATTGTTGTCAAAATGACGACTAGAATGGTTAAGTAATATTGCAGCAAAAGAGTGCACCTTTGAAATCCATATCTAAACTCAATCTGAACATCACGATCCCTTTCTGTATATTTTTTATTTATTTTTCCTTGTCTGCAGAGAATATTCTTTTGAAGCGTGGCGGAACCATCAAAGGTAAAATCATCGAACAAGACCAAAATAAGTTAAAAGTCCAAAAAGAAGATGGAAGCACCTCCGTCATTTCTAAGGCTGATATTTTAAAAGTTGTCTATAAAGAACACATCACAGCAGACGAAGAAGATAAACTAAGAAAAGCGGAAGAAGCAAAAGCGCTTGCGGCAGCGGAAAAAGAGAGAATTAAGAAAGAGAAAGAAGAAGCCGAGCGTCTCAAAAAAGAATTAGCAGAAAAAGAAAAAGCAGACAAAGAGGCAAATGCCAATAAGTCGAAAGAAGAAGCTGCCAAAAAGAAACAAGCAGAGGAAGACGAACGTCTCGCTGCTGAGAAACGTAAGGACCTCACTCGTGGTGGTGCCACTTGGAGATCGGCCGTTCTTCCAGGTTGGGGGCAGTACCGCCAAGGAAGAAAGCTACAGGCTTATTTATACCCTTCTCTCATAGCTGTGGGACTCTTTCTTACTTATGAACAAAATCGCTACTTTTTAAATGCAAAACGAGATTATAATAACATAGACAATCCCTACACACAAACGGGCTATATTCGCGCGCTACTCGGTGCGGGGCCCGTCGTTTCGACAACCCCCGTAGATCCTATCTCTGCCTATGCGGCGAATGAAGTGTCCCCTTTCAAAGGACAAAGAGAATCCGTGGAAAAACATTACCGCAACTTGCAGTACGTTGGCGGGATCACCGCTGCCGTCTATCTTTGGAACGTTTTGGATGCATTCCTTTTTCACCCCAAAGCGAATGTCGCTGATGCGGGAAGTGACGAAGATACGGCACCTGACAGTAAAGATAGATTTTTCATGCGTACGACAATGGGACAGCTGGACGCTGTACCTTATTCTTCGGTTTTAGAAAGAAGGTATGAACCCAAAACTAACTTTGGTTACGAACTGCAATTCTAAGAGAAACAAATCTCAAAGATAGCCCGCTGATTTTAATGATTCTAATATTCATTTAGGATCCTTGTATGACAATTATCAACCTTTCTGATGTCTTCGCAATATTAGTTTTCCTTTTTCTGATTCGTCCCTTTTGATATAAAGTAAATGTGTGAGTAAAGAAACACTCTTCCAGCTCGCACAAGCTAGATTTTAGGAGTGAGACATTGGCTACAGAAAAACCTCAATATGACGATTTTATCGTAAAAGGGTTTATCATTTCAGCTTTAATTTGGGGCGTTGCATCGATGTTATTCGGTGTGATCATCGCGTTCCAATTGGTATATCCACAGCTGAACTTGGAACTTCCCTTCACGAGTTTCGGAAGACTTCGCCCCCTACACACAAACGCAGCCATCTTTGGCTTCGCACTTAGTGTCATTTTTGCCACGGCATACCATACCATACAAAGGCTCTGTCGAGTCAGAATGTGGAATGATACGATGTCAAAAGTTCACTTAGTATTATACAATTTAACGATCGTTTTAGCAGCGATTACTCTTCCTCTTGGCTACAGCCAATCTAAAGAGTATGCTGAATTAGAATGGCCATTAGATTTGCTCATCGTGGTATGGTATGTAATTTTCTTGGTAAATTATATGGCGACGATCTTCACACGAAAAGAAGAACAAATGTATGTTGCTATCTGGTTTTATTTAGCATCTTTTATCACTGTTCCTTTACTTTTTATTGTAAACAACATTGTGATTCCAGCGGGCTTACTAAAATCCTACTCTGTTTATTCAGGAGTATTTGATGCCAACATCCAGTGGTGGTATGGACACAATGCAGTCGCATTCGTCTTGACCACACCTTTCCTCGGCCTCATGTATTACTATTTACCCAAACACATACACCAGCCGATTTATTCACATAGACTTTCGATCATACACTTTTGGTCACTGATCTTTATCTATATTTGGGCAGGTCCACACCATTTGTTATATTCTCCACTACCGGAGTGGTTACAAACAACGGGGATGGTTTTCTCTATCATGCTTTGGATGCCTTCCTGGGGTGGGATGTTGAATGGATTCTTAACACTGACACAGGCTAAGGATAAGATTAAAGTAGATGCGACATTGAAGATGATGCTAGCGGCCGTTACATTCTACGGTATGTCAACATTTGAAGGTCCATTGCTATCCATTCGTGCCGTTTCTGCTCTCGGCCACAACACAGACTGGATCATTGGTCACGTTCACTCAGGAACATTGGGTTGGGTTGGCTTTATGTCTGCTGCTGCATTGTACTATTTAGTTCCGCGTATCTGGAACTCTAACTTATACAGCGAGAAACTAGCAAATCTTCACTTCTGGTTAGGAACACTTGGTATCCTACTCTATATCATCTCTATGTGGGTTTCAGGAATCACAGAAGGATCTATGTGGAGAGCGGTTGGAGAAAATGGAGAACTAGTTTATAAAGACTGGATCGAAATTGTTGAATTTTTAAAACCTTTCCGACTTTTCCGAGCTATCGGTGGGACACTCTACTTAACAGGTATCCTCATCATGGTTTATAACTTTATCAAGACGATGCAAGCTAAAGATAGCGGATTCGTTGAACAAGACCTACGAATAGGAGCAAGATAATGTTGTTAGGATTTAACAAACTTTTAGATTGGTTGTCTAACATTGCTGATCATTGGGACAATAAAAGCGTAAAGTTTACTGTATACGCGACCATTGCCGTGTTAATTGGCGGTCTCTTTGAACTGATCCCACCTTTCTTTTTAACGAAATCAGTCGTTAAAATTGAAGCCGTAAAACCTTACTCAGCTTTAGAGCTAGCAGGGCGCGACGTATACCAAAAAGAAGGTTGTATCAGCTGCCATACGCAGATGGTTCGCCCCTTCAAATGGGAAGTGGACAGATTTGATCCAACAAAAGCATACGGACGTAACGGTTACTCAAAAGGTGGCGAGTATGTTTATGACCATCCATTCCTTTGGGGGTCTAAACGGACTGGTCCTGATCTCGCACACGAGTCCCAAATGCTAAGATCTGATGAATGGCATAAAAACCACCTTTTGAACCCTAGAACACTTGGTGGAGTTCCAAATTCGATTATGCCAGCATATCCTTGGTTATTCGAAGCAGACAATCTTGTTGATGCGGAACAAATAGTTTCTAATATGAAAGCGCTCAGTAAAGTGGGAGTGCCATATACGGAAGAAGATTTTGCAAAGGCAGCTGATCTCGTGAAAGGCAAAACGGAAGGGGATGCGCTCGTCGCCTATCTTCAAAAGCTAGGAAGAGATTCTGCTGAACTACAGAAGTCCATCAAGTAGGTATTTGTAATGAGTGATGAAGATCTACTGATTATCTACAAAGGATTACGATTGCCTTTTCTCGTTTTGGCAATCGGTTACATCACCTACTACGTTTATAAAAAACGCACAAAAGAAGAAATCGAGCGTCCTGCAAAAAGAATGCTCGAGGAGGATTAATTTATGAAAGAACCGAAAGAAGTCGACGGGATATACCAAGCAGATAATCCCATGCCCACATGGTGGCAGTTAGTGTGGCTCATAAGCATTATTTTTTCCATTGGATACGTAGTGTATTTTCACTGGTATTCTGAATGGCCTCAAAATGTAGCATATGAGAACGAAGTCAAAGAACATGAACTAAAATTTCCAGCAAAAACGAAGTTAGTTGCTGTAGCTGACGGGTCCAACCCTTATCGCGGTGATGCGGTAGCGATTAAGGAGGGAGAAGCGACGTATAAGCAAATCTGCGCCGCATGTCATGGTCCTACGGGTGAAGGTGCTGTTGGCCCAAGCCTTGTGGACAAAGACTGGATTCATGGAAATACAGACAAAGAAGTATTCGAGAACGTGATGGGCGGAATCGGGCCTGAACGTCAAAAACTGAACCGAGGTGGTATGCCAGCTTGGAACGGTCTCGGAGCAGAAAAAGTTTATGCCGTGCTTGCTTGGCTTGCGACTAAAAATGAAACGTTGGTAAAGGCAAAATAAATGATCATTTCCAGACCCCAATCAGGTAAAGTTAGAACCAGAAGAAATTTTGTGATGAGTTTTCTCGTAATGTTATTTCTAGGTGCACCGTGGGTGGTTTTACCATCAGGGACTCCTTTGGTTCGATTGGACATTCCTCATCGTATGTTCCATTTGTTTGGTGGTCTGTTCATTCCACAGGAGGGTCTAATCCTGTGGTTTTTCCTTCTCACGATGGGACTTTCTCTTTTCTTTTTTACTTCCGTGATCGGAAGGGTTTGGTGTGGATGGGGCTGTCCTCAGACAATTTATACAGACCTATTCGATCGCATTGGAAGGGCTATTCTTGATTCCAAGTACGGAAAAAAAGATGCTCCCGCTTTAAAAAAATATTTAGTTTATACGATCTGGATGATCATTTCTTTCATCGCCTCCTTTCATTGGATTGGTTATTTTGTAAGTCCATATACTATGGCAGCTGATTTTGCCAATTTAACTTTCCTTTCGAAAACATATCCCTTATTCATCGGTTTTTTCACCATAGCAATGTTTGTTGATATCGGGTTTATCAGAGAACAATTCTGTAAATATGCCTGCCCTTATGCTAGATTCCAAACCATTCTCATGGACGAACACTCGTGGAATGTTACGTATGACTACAAACGTGGCGAGCCGAGACGAGACGGGAAGTCGAAGATCGGTGATTGTATTTCTTGTAATATGTGTGTGGTGGTTTGTCCCACTGGCATCGACATCCGCGATGGTTTACAAGTCGGATGTGTCGCTTGCGGAAAGTGTGTGGATGCTTGCACGAGCATCATGGCAAAAGAAAATAAAAAAACTCTCATCGGTTATTTTTCACTCGATCAGATTGAGACCAAAACAAAAGTTAAGTGGGTTCGTCCAAGAACTGTCATATATGCGATCCTACTTACAATCGTTGTCTCCGCTGCTACCTACAAACTTATCACTCGTGTGCCGATGTCAATGATCGCCGCAGGAAACAAATCTATGCCGCCGATTCTTCTACCGGATAATAAGGTGCGAGCGTTTGTCGCATTACGAATTCAAAATATTGCACCTATGCCTGCGACTTACGTATTGGAAGCCTATGACACGCGGCATCATAAACAAATGCTCATCCGTTCTGGCGAAGGAGAACAACTCACTCTTAATTCGGGCGAGATACGAAGTTTTTCGGTCGTACTCGAAACACAAGGTCTCTCAGAATCCGAACTCAAAGAAAAATATATACCTGGGATGATCCGATTAAAAAATGTAAATGATCCCGATTCGAAAATTGAAAAGGTACTCTCTCTAACTTTACCAGGAAATTAAAAATGTTCCAAGATCTACACCCTTCTCTTCGCAACGTCATGTACGTGGTCATACTCTGCTTCGTCGCCCTAATGGCCGCGACTTTCTACACGGTTCGTCTCACCTATCAAAATTTTGAACCCGTATTAGATAAAAACTACTACGAGATCGGGCTAAATTACGAGCAGGCAATCAAGGACCAAAAGTCACTGATCGCTGATGGCTATGGCATTGAACTGAAGCTAGGTGCAGGAGACATTCTGTTAAACTCAGGACCACAAAATGCTACCGTTTCGATTTTAAAAGCAGGGAATCCTGGAGAGGCAACGGCCGTGACTTTGATCCTCGAACGAAGCGCGACGACGAAAAACACATATACATACGGTCTGGAAAAAGCACCCTCCGGAAAATTTGTTGGAACCATCAACATACCAGGATCTGGTTCTTGGAATACGAGGACCATAGCGGAAATCGAGGGCAAGAAGTTTGAAAAACAAGGATTGATTTCCGTCCGATAAAGTATGGAAATTAAGGAAAGAGAAGCTCAAAGTATTACAGCATGTGATCACTGTGGGAACCCCTTTCGCTATGTTAAAATCAAGGCGAGAGTCGATGGTGATGAAAAATACTTCTGCTGCGAAGGCTGTGAAACGGTTTACTCTCTTATACGTTCTCTTGGTGGAGAAAAATATTATTCTCTCAAAGGTTCACAGATATTAGAACCAGTATCCCTCGCTGAAAATTCAGAGGACCAAAACGTTGACAATGACCTTGTATACTCTCGTTATGTGAGAGAATTGAATGGGCTCTCTGAGGTTTTCATTCAAATTACGAATATTCACTGTTCCGCATGTGTCTGGTTGAATGAAAAAGTTTTATCTGAAATGGATGGGATCTCGCTTGCTCACATCAATTTTGCATCGGGAAGAGCGAAAGTGATCTTTGATCGTACCAAGCTAAAACTTTCTGAAATTTTACAATCAATTCGGGCAATCGGCTATAAGCCCGTTCTCTATGCTCCCGGTCAGTCCACCAATATCTATATGAAAAATCTTACGAGCCTCTTCCTTCGCATTGGAGTCGCTGGGTTTGCTTTTGGAAACATGATGGTTTTGAGTGTGGCACTTTATAGTGGTTACTTTTCAGGGATAGACTCCGATTTAAAACGTCTCTTTCATTTTGCGTCTTGGTTTTTTGCAACACCTGCCTATTTATACTCTGGCTATCCTTTTATGAAGGGATTCTTCACAAGCATCAAACGTAAGACTCTGACGATGGACTTTCTTTTATTTTTTGGAATCTCACTCGCATACTTTTATTCTGTTTACGTAACTTTAACAGATAGAGGCGAAGTATATTTTGACTCGGTCGCGATGATCTATTTTTTCATTTTGATCGGAAAGTATTTTGAAGAAAAATCGCGTCTCCATGCTGCAGAAAAACTCGAAACCATTTTGTGCCGTCTTCCCGAACGTACCCTTCGGATGATAGGCGATGAAGAGAAAGAAGTTGCTAGCGATACCTTAAAATTAGGGGATCGGGTTAAGGTTTTGCCTGGAATGCGTATCCCTGTAGACGGTATCATTGAATCAGACTCTCTTCAGGTAGATGAATCATTTTTGACCGGAGAATCAAAGCCCATAGAGAAAAAAAGGGGGGATTCATTACTGGCGGGCTCCCTCGCACTAGATAGCCATGTCATCTTTGTCGCAACAACCGACTACCATGCCTCTACACTTTCTTCTTTGAAACTCCGTATGGAGGAAGCGCTTCTTACAAAACCAAAGATTCAAATCCTTACCGAAAAGATTGCATCTTATTTTATTACGATTGTTTTTTGTATTTCAATACTAACCCTTGTTGGGTGGATGCTGTTTACAAGCGGTGATCTCGAACGCTCCTTGATCTATACGATTTCAGTACTCATCGTTGCCTGTCCCTGTGCCCTTGGTATTTCTGTTCCTACAGCACTTGTGATGAATCACATTTTAAATGCAGAAAAAGGTGTCCTTCTCAAAAATCCAAGTGTGGTAGAACCTCTGGCCAAAGTGGATCAAATTTTCTTAGATAAAACAGGCACACTTACTGAAGGGAAATTTTTGGTAAGGGAATGCACGATTGATCAGGAATATTTTCCATTAATTTATATCCTCGAAAAACAGGTGAATCACCCCCTTGCAAAATCAATTGTAAATTATTTGAAACAGGATGGCGCAGTTTCATCGAAGGGAAGAGAATACGATATTACTTCTTTTCAAGCGATTCCAGGAAAAGGCATCATTGGCACCGTCCGTTCTGACCACGAGGAGAGGCATGTTGTGATTGGTAATGTTTCCCTTTTGGAATTGGAAGGCATTCGGATGAAGGAAGCTTCCGAAAATGGGTCGATCGTGCATCTTGCAATTGATCACCAATATTTAGGTTATTTTTTGTTAGCTGATGAAATTAGATCAGAGGCTGTCAATTTCATATCTTTACTTAAGAAAATCACTAGTGACATCACCATCCTTTCTGGCGACGCAGAATCTCCCGTTAAAGAAGTTGCATCGCGACTGGGGATCACCTCTTATTTTTCAAACTTACTTCCTGAAGATAAAAAAGACCATATTAACAACGCTCAGAAGAAAGGTAAGATAGTGGCAATGGTTGGTGATGGCATTAACGATAGTATTTCGCTCGCAAGTGCCAATGTGTCCATCTCCCATACGGAAGCGGAGGATTTATCTCTCGAGAAAGCAGATGTGGTTTTAACATCGGGAAATCTGAATGGAATTTTATTTTCACTGATGTCCGCAAAAAAAACGAGACAAGTCATTTTACAGAATATCTTCATTTCTCTTTGTTATAACTCCATCATGCTACCACTTGCCGTTTTTGGGCTGATGCTTCCAGTAATTTGTTCTGTCTTTATGGCGGCTTCTTCACTAACTGTTCTTATCAATTCGTTATCACTTCGAGTCAGGATCAAATAATGGAAGCACTATATGTTACAGTTCCGATTGCTATGGCAATCGCCTTATTCTTTTTAGGCGTATTTATCAAGGCTTTTAAAAAAGGCCAATTCGATGATATTGAAGCTGCAAAGTATCGGATATTTTTCGAAGATGAGTTTCCCAAACCCGAGAAAAAGCCTGATACCAAATGATCCAACCAGAGTTGTGGGCATTAATCACTACCACTTTTATTTTTGGTCTTTCTAGCTCTCTACATTGTGTCACCATGTGTGGCCCACTCATCTGTGTAGTCCAGGCTCAAAGCAACGGAAAGTCTTCTTTATACCTTTATCAGATTGGACGGCTCCTTTCGTATGCTTTACTCGGGGCAATGCTTGGGTGGCTTGGGAAAGGTGCTAATGCCATTGGAGAGATGAAACAGATTCAAAGTCTTTCTGCCATTCTTTCCTTGTCTCTCCTTTGTCTAGTTGGTTTGAGGCTTGTTTTCGCAAAAACGAAATTAACATTCCTTCCTTCTTTTAATCAAATTCTCTCACCCCTCTTCCAATATCTGAAATCCAAAAAATTAGACTGGGCACTTGGTCTGACTCTCGGATTGTTTAGTGCCTTCCTTCCCTGCGGCATTCTGTATCCGGCCTATGCTGTCTCCTTTGCCAGTGGGGAGATCTCGAGTGGTGGACTCATTATGCTGGGCTTTTTCTTAGGAACCTTCCCAACTCTTTTTGGATTTAGCCTGGGGATCAGATGGTTGCAAAGGAAAGTCGAGCCAAAGTATGCATTTTATGCTGGTATGGCACTCATCGTATTCTCTTTGTTATTTTTAGTCTTGCGTGTAACACACACGGTGCATTCTGAAAATTGTGAACACACCGATTCTAGTTCTATCTTTTAATGAAGGTATTTTTTTCGATACGTTTTTGCAATCTCTGTCGAGATTGTTTTTGCAGGAATGACTGCAACGAGCTTGCTCCCTAAATTTCTCCTATGCTTTAGCAGCCATTTGCGAAAATTCCCCTTTTCTTCATCGGGACCGAGAAGAAGAACTTCTGTGGTAGATTCCATAGAATCTGCCAGCTCATTAAAATAATTTTCTTCATCTGTCTTGTTGATTTCAATCTCTTTAAAGACCGATTCAGAGAACGGGGTGAAACCGATCAACTTTGCTTTTTGGTTTTCGAGGTAGATTACACATGCTGTCATTTTTTTTATCATTTCTCTGTACTAAGTGTACTAGATTTGACGCTTTCTGCGACAGAAATGTGGAATATTGCCCGGAAGTATCCATTGATAATTGTCAATCACCACCAAGATAGAGAAATGGATTCGAGTCAAATTCTTCCATTAACATACTTACGTTACTCGTTAACTCATCTGTTGGCAAAATGTAATTCGTATAGGTAAATATACCGATAGAAAACAAGAACATAAAAGCAAATGCAGTAATCTTTCGATTCCTGTTGGTTTCTGACCGAAATCGCTTCTCAGAAATATTTGTAATCCTCTTCTCAAGATTTGCATCGTCGAGTAACTCTTCCCATTTTCTTTTGTTAGGTTTCATTTGATAAATCTCCTACTAAATTTTCACGAATCCAGGCTTTCGCCCGAAATAGACGGGATTTTACAGTCCCTTGTTTGATTGAAAGTTCGAAGGCAATTTCATGCATAGTTCTTCCCGCAAGATATAGGGTTAAAGGCTTATGATAAACAGATGGCACTTTCTGGAGCAAGGAAAGGATTTGCGAGCTGTTTAAAAAAGAAGTGTTTTCTTCTTTCGTAGTCTCAGAAAATAAACCTGCATCTAAATATTTTTTTGCTTTTTCCTCTTCTCTCAATCTCTTTGCATTCATCCGGTTGGATTCATTTTTGGCAATTGTGTAGATCCAAGTAGAGAGTTTGGATTCTCCCCTAAACTGGCCTTTTTTTAATGCCTTAAAAACTCTGAAATAGATCTCTTGCAGTACGTCTTCGGTAGAATCATCAAAACGATCGATGAGAGTTTCACCGATCGTCTTAAGAACTAACAACTTCGTATCTTTAAGGATCAAATCAAAATCTGAGCTGGTGGGATACTTTATTTCCACGGATTAAATTTCTAGTCTTCCGGCTTAAATTTTTTAGAAAATTTTTCAACTAGATCAGCTAGTTTTTCACGCTGCTCAGGTTTTAGAACTGCATGAAATTCAATCATCTTAGCTTGGAATAATTTTCTCATTTCCACATGTCGAGAATCTTGTTCACTGCTCAACTTATCTAAGCTCTTCACATCAACAGAGTCTTTACGGATTTGGGAGATCACTTCGGTCATCCATGCGTCTCGCTTAGGTTTCAGCTCTTTATGTTTGGCAACAAGCTCCGACTTGATCGAGTTTAATTTGGCAATCTGAGCTTCATCTAAATCGAGTTTGGAAGTGAGTTTGTCTGCGACCCATTCCATTCTCTTTTCAAAGCTGTGGTGCCCTCGACAATTTGAAGCGAACACTAGACCAGCCATGGCAACGATAGAAAACAGAATCATCTTTGAAGTTTTTTTCACGGTTACTTCTCCTTTGTTTCAGAACATATGACCCGATACAGCTGGCAAAGTTCCCGAAATAAAAAAAATTAAGCGTGTTCCGTAAGTCGGTATTTTGACGAAATGTAGGTCAAAAATTCAGTTTTTGTCGATCTCTTCAGCACCATGTTTTCAATTTTTAAATCATCCAAATCTTCGATTACTTTTACCAAAATTTCTTCTTTTGCAACTTCTGTTAGATGCCCTTGTAAAAGAAATCCAGTGTAATGATAGTTTGTATAAGATGCAGATTGAGCAACTTCCAATGTCTCCCATGTATTTCCCGAGATTTGTTTTGTTTCAAAATTAATTTTTACGATACCTAGTCTCGCAGAATAGTATTCTAAAAAGAAAAGGCTCTCCTCTTTAAAATGAAAATCTAAAGCAGAGGAAATTCTTGAGAGCTCCCCGACTTTTCGGAGTACCAGACGATTTGGTCCTTTCAAATAATACTCTAACATAGACATTACGGCCTTTTAGCCGATGAGAACACTTCTACCTTTCCATACTTTTGCATCAGCTTCTCTTTCGAGGAAATCTGCACAATCCATACGTGAAATTTTTCCTGCTTTGACATCCTTCAGATTATCCAAACAACGATAAACCGTCGTTAATGGGCCATCTGTCAAAAACCCAGGCCTTACAATCGTCCAGTCAAGATTTGACTCTCTTACAAGTTTTTCTTGTCTTTCTTTATCCTGATAGATCTTCCTAAGGAACAATGGCTTGACAATTTTGTCATGCGCAAAGCCTCCGTGACCAACACTATCGCCAGTTCCGATACCTGTGACTACGAGCAAATAAGCTTTAGGGTTCCACCCGAGCATGGAATCGATGAGAACTTTTGTCGCTTTACTAAACAATGTTACCTCTCTCCAAGTGATAGGATGACCGATACATAATACAATGGATTTCACAGATTGAATGGTTTCTTTTACTTTGTCTGGGTCTAAGGCAGACCCGATAATTTCTGTAAGATTTTCATTTTTTGGTAACGAAAGTGGGCTACGGGAGAGGGTTCGCACCTTCCACCCTCGTTCTAAGGCTAATACCGCCGTGGAAAAACCAATTCCCTTAGATGCCCCTATTACTGCGATGGATTTCTGACTCATTTAACTAGTCTCCTACGAGGAATGTTGTGATCATCCACTTCTGCTTTTTCTTTTCAAAAAAAATTCGATAATCTAAGGGACTTCTCAAATACTTATCACAAATATAACCTGTCGTTCCATTCGCGAGACAAACTTTTTGCCACTGGCACTCGCCCGATTTTGGGATTTCTTCGCCATATTCCATCCCTACTATCGAATGCGAGAGGTTTTCCAGAACCTTCGCATTCGTACTTGGAGCTTCCCTAACATTTACATTTGTTCCACTAACAATGGAATAAGTAGTCGGATCCAAATCCTGAGGAAAGTTTTCAAACAAATAGGGAGAAACGAATTGTCCTTCCGAATTTAGAAAGAAGCCCAATTTCATGGTATCCTCGAGAATCTTCCATATGTTCGAATCTTTTGGTTTTTGTTCTAAGGAAAAATATTTCTTAAAATTTTTGATACCAGGATCATCACCAAACGAAAAATGAACCTGAGGATCAATTGTTTTCAAAAGAAAGGCATCATCTTTTGCTTTCACTGCCTTCTGCAACTGTGTTTTAAATGTGATAAAGGAGGGATCTTTTGTGGACTCGTCCTTTGGCAGTATTGATTTCGTCTGGAAAGGTTCGCAGGGCATCAGCAATGTTATAGGGAAAATTAGTACGAATAGACAGAGGAGAAGTTTCATATGACAAAGATTCACTTTTACCCTAGACAAATTCAATCCAATTTATAATCAGTTAAGCTATGACTAGCCAAGAAATGAAATTCCAAGAAATGCGAGCCCGGGAGAATAATTTGACGGAAGATGCGTTTTCACTCTATGATTCCCTAGAGACTGTGAACGTAGCCTTTATGATGGGAATGTGGAAGGGTTCTGGTTTTCATACAGGCCATACGATGGACGGAGCTCTCGAAACTTTCAACTGGTACGGAAAATCATTTGAAGACCCAGAAAATGTGCACCCTCTCGTGTTTAAATCATTTGGATCCTCTCTGTTTAAGGTCAACCCAGGCAGGATGCCGGTTCGCCTAGCGACAATCATTCCCTCCAAACCATTATGGCCTTTGAAATATGTTTTTCTGTGCGTTCGTTTCTTATTCCAAACATCCTCTTCCAAAGCCCGAGTCAGATTGACAGAATTCAGAGGGAAAGTAACTGCGACGATGGTGTATGACCAATTGCCCATACACGACGTCTTTCGCAAAGTGAATGAGAATACGCTTTTAGGTTGCATGGATTTTAAAGGGATGAAACAACCCTTTTTCTTTGTTTTGGAAAGAGACATTCGATGAGATGAACAGATTTGGCATTCTATTCTTTTTTCTCTTTGTATTTGATGATTGTATGTACAATCCGATCATCAGAAAATTACTTTGGCCGACAGAGACTTCGCCAAACTTAAGTTTTTTGTCGGTCTTGGCCTTTCCTGCTTCCTCTGCAGGGACTGTCGCTGATTCCCCACAAACAGGCTCGACAGCAGAATCTCAAACGAATGAAGACTCTACTACCGCTCCCGTAAAAACGATAACTCTCAATAGTTCATCTTATCCCGTATTAAAAAATGATACGGTTCAAATCGTTGCCAAACTATTTATAAATGGTACAGAAACTTCTAGCAGCTTTACTTATTCTTCATCTAACACATCAGTGGCGACTGTCTCTAGTTCAGGCTTGGTCACAGCCATTTCAAACGGTCCTGCCGTAATCACTGTCCAGGAGGCCAACGGAAGTACAACTGCAACCGGGCAGATCAATGTTTATTCTGGATACATTTATACAAATTTGGACGCATCTAATTCCGTAGTTAAGTTAACGATCAATCCGATCAATGGAACCTTAACCGTGGATCAGACGGTTCCTAGTTCCGGTCTCTCACCGAATGGAATTGGTGTTGACCCTTATGGTAAATACGCCTATACAGGAAATTTTGACTCGGATACAATCAGTCAGTTTGATATCAGTGCAAGCGATGGTTCTCTGAGCTTCAATCGCACAGTTGGGACATCGATTCAACCTAGAAATATCAGCATCAGTCCCGACGGAAAATTTTTATACCTCGCTACCCAATTTTCCCAAACGATCGATCGGTTTTCGATCAATGCGAGCAATGGGAATCTTAGTTTATTAGGCACAACCATGGTCGGAGTTTCTATCGCTCAGACAGCCGTTGATCCCTCGGGAAATTATTTGGTTGCCTTGCATCCAATTGGCACACAGGTCTCCTCCTTTCAGATCGACCAAACAACAGGCAGCCTCACCTTAAAATCAACTAGCGGGACCATCGATTCGCCAGGACTCTTTGCCTTCCATCCTTCTGGAAAATACTTATATGTAGGTTCCAATCCCAACATCACTGCACTTAGTATTGATGCTTCGACGGGAGCACTCGCTATCATCGGTACAGTCAACCAAACGGTTTCGGCAAACGGGATCGTAGTGCACCCTAGCGGCAAATTTTTTTATACAACAAATATTGGTGATGGGACTTTATCCTGTTTTGCGATCAACCAGACAGATGGCACCCTTACCTTTTCTTCGAACATCGCCTCAGGCGGTGGAGACGTGCGCTTTCTTGCCATCGAACCTTCTGGAAAGTATGCCTATCTGGCCCAAAAAGGTTCTCCGTTTTTATTTGCCTATCTCATTGACCAGACGACGGGTGCGCTGACAGGCCTAAACTCTTATAACGTAGGGGATGGGCAGTGGAATCTATTCATCAAATAATTGAGTTTTGAGACATAATTTTTTCTTTAGAAATTTGATTCTGTTCCGATAGGTTGAGTAGCATGGAAATCACAAGCCTTCCCTCCCTTCAGTCGGTTTTCTCTCGGATGCGAGAGCTTGAGAATCTTGTCACAAATCCGGGAAGTGCCGTTTCGTTCCCAGAAATGCTGGAAAAGCAATGGAAGAAAGAAACTCCTGGACAGTCACCTACGTCGAAAGCAGATCTAGGTTTTCAACCTGCTCTACTGCCCCCGGGGGAATTAAAATCCAGCGCACCTTCCAGAGATGAGGACTTAGTATCCTTTATTGAAAAAACAGCCAAAGAAAAAGGCATCGATCCCAACCTAGTCAAAGCAGTGATCAAAACAGAGTCTGGTTTCAAACCAAATGCCGTTTCCCCGAAGGGAGCTTTAGGACTCATGCAACTGATGCCTTCGACAGCAGACATGCTAGGTGTAGAAGACCCACTTGATCCAAGAGAAAATGTAGTTGGTGGGACAACCTATTTGAAGGATATGTTACAAAAGTTTGGTGATACAGAGAAAGCTCTAGCCGCTTACAATGCTGGGCCAGGAGCCGTGCAGAAGTATAAGGGTGTGCCGCCTTACCAAGAGACACAAGACTACATCAACAAAGTCAAAAAGAACTACCAAAAGTTTTCAAATGCAGAATGAGAGAGGGATTGGATCTAAACTTTTGAAATCTTCTTTTATTTCATAAAAACCATTCGCAAGAATCGAACCCAAAGACTGTATTGATTCTGTTTTTCTAAAGCCTGCGTGGTCTCACGTTCAAAATTATCGAGAGCATCTTCAATAAGGGCATCGTGCATAGGACGAATGAAAGTTGGCCATAAAAGGATCGCAGGTCCTTGTAAATCAACATCGATTACATGACGCGCAAGAAACATCCCACTGCCCTCTTCGATCAATTCAAAATAGTGAACTCCCACAAGCCCGCGCGATAATTTCTCATTTTCAAAAACAAATGTCGTCTTCTTTCCAGGTATATGTTCGCTTACTTGGTAACGGATCGGGCCATGACCTCCTCGACCTTGTCTTTCTTTGGGCGCATCTAAGCGAAGTGCAGGCCAGCTCTGTTTAGGCCAAAGGCGATCTTTTTTGGTGGCAAGGCTTTCGAAAACCTGATGCGTCGTTTCCAAATCCGCTCTGACTCGGCGTTCATGAATATTTTTTACTCTCACACATACACTCCAGAGATATCAAGATATTTCCGTTAGAAAAATTTACGATCCATTTTTCCATTGAGGTTGACTAGGTATGTTTTGATCAAAAGCTTCTATGAACCTTCTTTTCGAAATTGATATAGTTAAACTCGAATCAAGTAAATCATTTAGCTTCGCTCATGCAGAGACCAAGCGGAGAACTCATGAACCCTGCCCGGGTCTACTAATAAAAAGACTTAAAACCAAACTGATCTTGTAGGCTCTTCATATAATGATGATACCCATAGGCAAACGGAAGTGAATCCCAGGATTCGTTGGATTTTTTCACTATAAAGTCCAAAGTTGCTACCGTCTTCAACCGCTCTAAAAGAGATTTTTGAATCAGGATGGAGTCCTCTCCAAGGGAGACAAGACCAAGAAGTCTTCCCCCTTTCTTCCCCAGTAGAGCTTTTTGTATCATCAGTACATCCTGGGACCAGATACCCGTCACATACATAAATGATTTCGGATTTTCATCCGTTAAACGAATGTAATGTGTCTTAGTTTTGGTCACAAAATAAAGTGCATAAGAAAATTCTTTTTCCAAATAAATAGGGTCTGATTTTAGAATAGATGCCTGCCCATACGCCTTTGTAATACTTTTTATTTTGATCTCCCAAGGCTCGTTCTCGGATTTGGTGAGATCACGGTAGATGAAAAATATGGAGATGCCGACAAGGATGAGTGTGACAACGGATGCCGTGTATGTATTTAATTCTTTTTCTGTTTTTAGCAACACGTGCCCGATTCCCAAAACAAGAAGCGGGAAAAATAGGAATTTAACAAGAGTTACCCATTCGCCAAACAAGGTGCTTGCTGATGTTTCCCCTAGGAAATTAAAATAGGAAATCAGGAATAGACTGATTACAAAAAAGATTAGATAGGAGGTCACAAAAATAAACGGAATATTTCTCTTTTTATAAAACACGGATGTTTTTTTCGCCTGTTTTCTAGCTCCACGGATTCCTGAAAAAATGACAAAGAAGGAAAACCCTAGATAGAACATAGAAAAACTAGAGAAGAATGCCAGTAAGGTGAGAGATGGAAAAACAAGAAGATCTGAGATCTTTTCAAAACGAAAAGTTAAAAACACGAGAAGAATGAACACTAAGCACACCGTCTCTGGAAAAAATGAAGTGGGGAAAACATACGAGAACGGGAGAAATGCCGCAAGAAAAAGAAATAGATAGTGGTTGCGTCCCCAGGAATCTCTTCGGAGTAGGAGTAGGAATAAGTGAAGGAAGAGACTATAGAAAATTCCAGCTAACGAAAGAAAGGCTGGGATGTAATTGAGGCCACTGATTTTCTTCCAAAAAAGTAAAATCATAAATGGGAGAGGTTCGCGAGCGGAGTAAAAGCCCCCTTCTTCTGTCAGAGACCGGAGATTTGCTAAAAATTCCCATTCCGTCTCTGAAATCGGGAAAGGTCGAAAGAGCGAGAAGATGGTAAAGCCTAGAGCTAAAACCAAAATGCTAAAAAGGAAGGCTGGGATGGAAATTGGTTTTTGTTCTCGCATTTTGAAAAGCCGTAAAATAGGCTATTCCTTTGATAAATTTTAGGTGAAATTATTCCAGAATAATTTCGTTTATACATAGAATTTCATAAAAAGAGGCACAAAATGTCCATGGAGAAAAAAGAATATCTCCTCCACGATGAGAAAGGTCAGGCATCCCCTGACAAACCTTGGATTTTTAGGACGTATGCAGGACATACCAATGCGAAAGCCTCAAATGAGCTCTATAGAAAAAACCTTTCTAAGGGCCAAACAGGGTTATCCATTGCTTTTGACCTTCCAACCCAATGTGGGTATAGCTCAGATCACGCGGTTTCACGCCCAGAAATCGGTAAGGTAGGAGTTCCTATCAACTCTCTCGAGGATTTTCGCATCTTATTCGATCAAATCCCGATTGAGGAAATGAACACTTCCATGACCATTAATGGGACCTCCATGTGGCTTCTCTCTCTGTATGTGGCACTTGCCCAAGAGCGGGGAGTTCCTTTAGAAAAATTGAACGGTACGACACAAAACGACCTGATTAAGGAGTATTTAGCGCGAGGAACCTATATCTACCCTCCTGGGGAATCCATGAAAATCATCGTGGATATGTATGAATATTGTCTTCATAACATCCCGAAATGGAACCCATCAAACATTTGTTCTTATCATTTGCAAGAAGCAGGCGCCACTCCCGTTCAGGAGCTTTCCTTTGCACTTGCCACAGCAATCGCCGTTCTTGATTCTATCAAAGCACGGAACTGCTTCACACCCGAAGATTTTGAACAATGCGTTGGTCGAATCTCCTTTTTTGTAAACGCAGGAATCCGTTTCGTCGAAGAAATGTGTAAAATGCGAGCTTTCTCGGAACTTTGGGAGGAGATCACACGCGAACGGTATGGTGTCAAAAATCCGAAATACCGAGTCTTCCGTTATGGGGTTCAAGTCAACTCACTAGGATTAACTGAAGAGCAACCGGAAAACAATGCTTGGAGGATCATCTTAGAATCGCTTGGTGTAACACTTTCTCGTAAAGCGAGATGCCGTGCCTTGCAATTACCTGCATGGAACGAAGCGCTCTCACTTCCCAGGCCATGGGACCAGCAATGGTCACTGCGACTTCAACAAGTGCTCGCCTATGAAACGGATCTTCTAGAATATCCAGATCTATTTGATGGTTCAAAAGTCATTGAAGCAAAAGTGAAAGCATTAAAAGACGAAGCCAATATTGAAATTAAAAAGATATTGGATATGGGTGGAGCTCTTGTTGCTATCGACAACGGTTATATGAAATCCCAACTCGTTAAGTCCCAAACAGAAAGACTCTCAAAGATCAATTCGAATGAACTGATCATTGTTGGTAAAAATAAATGGACCGAAGGTATCAAATCACCTCTGATGACAGATACTGATGGAGGTATCTTCAAAGTAGATCCAAAATCCGCCGAACAAACACTAGGCGTTCTTGCAGAAGTAAAATCAAGAAGAGATAATGAGAGAGCCTCAAAGGCGCTGGGTGACTTAAAACAAGCTGCAAAAGACGGAAAAAATTTGATGGAATATTCCATCGAATGCGCCAAGGCACTCGTGACAACTGGCGAATGGGCAGATGCTCTCCGAGATGTTTATGGCGAATACAACCCTCCTACTGGCGTTGAAGGTCAGAAACTATTTTTAACCGATGATAAAGTTGCCAATGTGCGCGGAAAAGTCGAAGCTTTTACTAAGGCACGTGGACACCGACCTAAGATGGTCGTCGGTAAACCTGGCTTAGATGGTCATTCCAATGGAGCCGAGATGATAGCTGTCTCTGCAAAACATAGTGGATTTGATGTGATCTATTCTGGCATTCGACTCTCACCTGAAGATATCGTACAGTCGGCAGTTGAAGAAAATGCAGATGTCATTGGCATTTCGATACTCTCGGGATCTCACAAAGAAATCATCAAGCAACTGTTTGACGAGCTCGACCATTACAAGGCAAAAGACAAAATTCCTGTGGTGATTGGAGGGATCATTCCGGAATCTGATTTTGCAGAATTAATGGAAATGGGGATCAAAGCAATTTTTACTCCAAAGGACTATGATCTTATGTCGATTATGAACAAAGTGATCGACATCATTTCCAAAGAAGTGATTCCAGCTTGAACTCTTTGTGAATCAAGCTGAATTTAAAATCCTTGTGGTTGAAGATAACGAACTCAACCGCAAGGTCATTGTACAAAAATTAAAGAAAAATCTATACAAAATCGACGAAGCGGAAAATGGGTTAATGGCTCTGGAAAAGGTCAAAACCTGGAAACCCGATTTGATTTTACTTGATGTAATGATGCCAGAAATGGACGGCTTCCAAGTTCTAGAAATTTTAAGACAAACCCAATCCCAAGTGGAGTTACCGATCATTTTGGTAACGGCGATGCAAGATTCAGAAGATATCGTTAAAGGATTTAAGCTTGGAGCCAATGATTATTTACCAAAAAACTTTAACACAGAAGAGTTGCTCGCAAGAGTAAATACTGGTTTAAAAATCAGATCTTACCATAAACTCTTGCAGTTACGAAACAATACGATTGAACGAGAGCTAGATATCGCACGGCTCATTCAAAAGAAAATACTTCCTCTCTCGACTCCTAACTTACCCGGTTTTACGATTGGCTCGTTGTATTTACCTATGGATAAAGTAGGAGGAGACTATTACGACTATTTCGAGGCGGAAGGGTATTGCGACTTTTTCATGGCGGATGTATCTGGTCATGGGGTGCCTGGTGCCCTTATAGCATCGATTCTGAAGATGTCGATGCAATATTGTCACCTATCACATCAAAGTATTTCTGATATCCTAACGAATATGGACCAAGCGGTTTCGGAGCGAGGCGCCTTGGGCATGTTTGCAACGGCAGTGATCCTACGACTTTTTCCGGAGGTAGCTAAATTCACCTATTCCAATGCCGGCCATCACCCCCTACTCATTCATCGAAGAGCAAATGACACATTCATAGAGCTTTCGACACCGGGCACGCCTCTAGGAATCAATTTTGATTTTAAAAAATTGGCTTACTTAGAAGTAGAATTCCAATTAGAAATAGGTGATCGGATTATCTTGTTTACCGATGGAATCATTGAAGCAGTCAATGCAGAAGAAGTCGATTTCGAGACTGCCATTTGGAAAAACTTTCTTAAAGAAAATAAAAATGCCGAAATTGCAGATCTATCTGAGAAGTTAATACAAATCTTAAAAGTATTCTCAAATAAGGAAACTTTTGAAGATGACATCACATGGGTTGTCATCGATTATGCAGGCAATTAACGCATGAAAGAAAATTTAACTACCCTAATTGAAGAAGCTTACCAAGGCCAAAAATATTCGATCGCAAAAATCATCTCCAAAATCGAGACTCAGGACAATTTTGAATTCAGAAAATCACTCTTTTCCATTTTGGAAGAAAGTGGATCAGATAAATCCGCTACTAGCATCGGCATTACGGGAACTCCAGGCGCCGGTAAATCCTCTCTGCTCGGCGAAATTTGTAAAATATTTTTGAATGTTGCTCCAGAAAAAAAAATGGCCATCGTTGCTATAGATCCTTCTTCAAATATAAGTGGAGGTTCAATCCTTGGAGATAGAACACGCGTTACCTTGCCAAGAAGAGAAAATCGAATTTATTTTCGATCACAGCCATCTCAATTGGAGTTGGGAGGATTAAATCCCTACACTTATCATGTAATTCGATTTTTACGGTATATTTTTGATTATGTATTTATCGAAACCGTAGGCATTGGCCAAAATGAAATCTCAGTTTCTCTCATTTCTGATCTTTCCCTACTGGTAATGCAGCCGCTGGGAGGAGACCAAGTACAGTTTATGAAAAGTGGCATCATGGAAGTACCCGATGCATTTATCATAAATAAATGTGATGAAGAAACTTTGGCAAATTCTAGTTACTATATGCTTGAAACCACTTTATCCTTTCTCAAAGATATTTTGCCCGATCAGAACCTACCTCCGATTTTTAAAACCTCTGTCGTCAAACATACAGGCACCAAAGAATTATTAGACTATATTTTGAATTTTAAAAAAATTAAGAATAGAGCTGAAGAAACAAAGATCCAATTGGAAAAATGGATAGAAAGTGAATACGGCAATTGGGGCAAACGTATCCTGGCTGCACAAAATTCCAAAAGAATACTTGGAAGATCAGCAATTAAATTAAATGAGGCATCTAACATCTCTTATGAGCAATTAGAAGAAGAAGCTAGAGCCTTAATTCAATCACATCTGGTTTAGTTTTATATTATCCCTTCGCCCATAAATATCTTTTATCAACTTCGATCGCTTCACTTTTCAATCTAGCAGAACTCCAGCCGAGATGTTTTGCAAGTTTCGCATCCATTTTTTTCCTTTCCTGTTCATTGATCCGACCTAAAGTTCCCGAACCTGATCTTCGAAAGTAGAAGTCCGTTGCGTGAATGATATCTTCATTCTTCACTGCATATTCAATTTCTTCTTCATAAAAAGGCTCGCCGTTGGGTAAAATATACTCTTCTATTCCCTTATAGCCAAGTATCTTGATTGCTTCCATGCCATATCGATCTGCCAGAGTCTCAAGTTTAACTCCTTTTTGTTTTGGATATTTTGAGTAAAGAATTTTCACCAATTCTTGTTTCGATGCATAGTCACCACCTAACAGAGGAGTTACGCTGGTAGCACAAGGAATTTTTTGGTTCTTCAGAAAGATTGAAACTTGATCCACTAGTTTTTCGGCGACACCCCTACTCGTGGTATATTTGCCTCCAAGAGCTGAAAAAAATCCCTCGAAACCCTCTTTGGTATAATGCAAAATTTCAGATTTACGAGAAGCAGAATATGTATCTTTTTTCGAATCTAAATCTTCGACTAATGGGCGAAGGCCGCCATAGTAATAGTCAACATCTGCCAGCGTTAGATTTGCAAGCCCAAAACTAGAATTCACTTCTTCCAAAAGGGACTTAATTTCCGATTCTTTAACCTTAAAATTTTCGGGATTCTCATCGTAGACGGTATCTGTCGTACCAACTATGGTTTTATTTCGCCAAGGTATCACAAATAGATGTGAGCCATCTTTCTTTTGCAGAATGATGCATTCTTTACTGCAGATATTTCTAACTACTACATGGATACCTTTTGATCTTAACAATTTTTTCTCTGGAGCTATGCCAGCTAAAGCTTCAATGAAATCTGCCCAAGGCCCTGCACTATTAATTAAAACTTTTGTTGATACGAGTTTGGCTTCATTGCTGATGTTATCCTTAATTCCTACAAGATACCCACCACTATTTTGTTTTGCGATAGAAGTGACTTGCATATAGTTAAATGCATCTGCTTCTCTTGCTTTTGCGGAAAAAATAAATTCACTTGTATGATGCTCGGGATTTACATTTAGATAATCATAATATTGAAATGAACCTAATAAATTATCTCTGGATAACGCCGGACTTTTATAAATGGACTCTGGCTTTGAGTTCCAAGTATATCTTGGTATCAAACAATCTTCGATGATCTGGCGATTACGATCAAAGGCAAGTAAATTGTAGAGAAACATTCCTGCCCATAGTAACAATCTTTCGAATAGAGAATGGATCGGAATGATAAAACCCAATGTCCTTACTCCGTGCGGAGAAATTTTTCCTAATATTCGTCTTTCCCGTAACGATTCTCGGACAAGTGAAAATTCTAGATTCTTAAGATACCGCAATCCTCCATGGATGAGTTTGGATGTTGCTTGGCTGGTACCTGAAGCATAATCAGACTTTTCGACAAGCAGACACTTGAAACCACGAAGAGTTGCGTCCCAAAGGATGTTGGCACCCGTTATGCCGCCGCCTATTATCACTATATCATAATCATTCTTAACTTCGTCTAAACGCGATTTTTTATTTTTTGTAGCCATTAATTTCCTAACACTTAATTGTAAGTAACGAAGGAATTAGGGTAAATTTTGCTGGCAATTGACCCATATTCTCTCCATCTACGTCGATAAACACGTCTTCTGCGGACGAAGCTTCAAGATATGTAATTTGCCTTGAAGTGACTTTCTCTTCATCATTGAGTTGGCCTTTATATAATTTTGAAAATTTTAAGACAGTCTCCCAAATTCCAACATCCTTAATCGCGAGAAAATCGAACAAGCCATCTGAAAGTTTCGCCTTAGGTGCAAACCACATACCACCTCCGGCGTATTCTCCGTTTGCACAAACGACCAAACGGCTTTTTACATCGATGAATTCACCATTGCTTAATTTAAGTTGCATTGATTTATTTTTATAAGAGAATAGACACAGGATCGTATAATAAAGAAAGACGGCCTTACCTCCTAACCACTTACCTAAACTGGATCGATTGACCCGGTAAACGACTTCGCCTCCCATTCCAAAATCAGCCAAATTCAAGCAGTAGTATTCTCCAATTGATTTATCTTCATTGGTAAAATTTACCTTTATCATATCAATTTTTCGAACATTCCCTTCTAAAATTTGAAGTATCGCCTTTTCAGGATTCTTGCTTACACGAATTGATTTTACAAAATCATTTCCTCTTCCAGCCGGGATGGGGCTGAATATTGCCTCCGGATGGATGGGTTTACCATTCTCTAAAAATCCATTGGCAATGTTTGATAAAGTGCCATCTCCTCCAATCCCGATGATCCAAGTGAAACCTTCTTTGATAGACATGCTTGTTAGCTTGCGAGCAGATGTTGCAGGGGTCGTTTCCTCATACACATAGTCGATCTTTCGTTTATCCAATTCTTTCTTAACGGCCAGCCAGACTTTTTTTGATACACCACCACCAGAAACAGGATTTAAAATAATCTTTGCTTTCATATAAAGTTCCTTATTGATTTCCTGGGAAAAGCCCAAAGAACAATACATGTTCAATTGTTTCTATATAGGATTTTTCACTCTTAATCTCTTTTTGAAAATGTCCATCTAACAATACCTCGACTGCACCACGAATCATACCCCAAGCAACGGCAACATTGGGGTATGTACCTTTTTGATTTGTTAAATTTTCATTTCTTGTTTGTTTGTATATTTTCTCAAGAACGCTAAGTCTTGCAGCCCGTTCATTATATAATTTTTCTTTCATTTCGATAGAAACATTTTCAATGTTTAACGTATCACCGCATTGTTTTGCAACTAGGTACATATTCTTATCACTTAGGCAATGCTCTATATAGGCCCGAAGTGCAAACCTGGCCATAGCGATTCCATTCGGCTCGTTAAGTGCAACTTGCAAACTTTCTCGTAGCCTTACATAATCTTCGAACTGAATGCGCGCCATCAAATCATCTTTGCTCTTGAAGTGAAGGTAAATGGTTCCTCGACCTATTTCAAGCTGCTTGGCAATATCATCCATTTTTACGAGTGAAGGATGTTTGATTTGAAACAATGAGATGGCAGTGCTCAAAATATTCTGTTCCCGTATCGCAAACTCGCGACGTTTTCTCTCAGAAACACCCATTTTATTTTATTCCAAGCAATCCGCCCGGATTCATGATTCCCTTTGGGTCGAATGTTTTTTTAAGTGAGGAGAGAACCTTTAAAGAAACGCTACCTATCTCTTTTTCCATCCATGGAGATAGTAATCTTCCAATCCCATGGTGATGCGAAAGTGATCCTCCATTCTTATGTATCGTATCGATCAATCCCTTATGAAAGGATTCAAAAGATGAGATTTCGTTTCTCTCCTGCATCGGAGAAATGAATATAAAATATAAATTTGCACCATTTTCATATGCGTGCGAAATATGTACCATACAGGCAGTATTGGGAAAACTCTTAATGTATTTACGAGTATTGAACCAAAGATCATGCAATTCATGCCACGTAACCGCCGTTTCTATTGTATCGATACGGATTCCTTCATCCATAAGGGAATCTCTCAAGTAGGCACTGGAATATCGCTGGTGTAACCATTTTTCGACGGGGGATTTGCCTGTGGAAAAAGCCCCTCTTCTCTTTGCTATTTTCTTAATTTTTTTGAAAACAAATTTAGTATAATCTGGGTCACCATCAATGATCACATGCATGAGAGATCTCTGACCAGATTTGTAACCAATCAGACTTAAAAACTTATCCTCCTTCCCACCATTTAGCCCACTCATATGAAAAGAAATTTCAGTCTCTTCTGGATCTTGGATGCGAAAGAAGTGCGGTTTCCCAAATCCACCTTGCATGACTTCTCGCATTGTTTCAACAGCTGAAATAAAATCTTTAAATATAAAAGACCCTTTCGTTGAATTTTCTGGGTTAAACTTCCTAATCTTTAAGGTGGCAGAAGTAATCACTCCAAAAGATCCCTCGCTACCTAAAAATAATTTAAAAATATCAGGTCCAATGGAACTTGCTGGGTATGGTTTCGATTTAATTTTTCCTTCGGGAGTAACCACCGTTACAGCTAGCAAAATGTCTTCCATTTTTCCATAACCCGTAGATGCCTGACCTGCTCCTTTTGCTGCAATCCATCCTCCAACGGTCGAGAATTCGAAAGATTGGGGGAAATGACCGCAAGTAAAACCCTTTTCATTTAAAAAGGATTCTAATGCTGGACCGCTTATTCCAGACTGAACGGTAACAGTACTATCAATCGCATTAAAATCGATGATCTTATCCAATAGAGATAGATCCATCGATATACCTCCTTTAGGTGCTTCTAATGCCCGAGTTACACTCGAACCTAAACCAAAAGGAATGATCGGAGTTTTTTGCTGAGATGCGAGGATCACGATTTTTTCAACTTCATCTTCCGTCTTAGGATGCAAAACAGCATCAACAACAGAATCAACTTTTCCAAAACGTGCATTCAGTATTTCTGAATAGAATTTTCCAATTGAGTGTCTTGCTCTCACTTCTGGATCAACCGAAAAGGTTTCTATTCCAGTAATCTTCTTAAACTTAGCAAGTGTTTGTATTGAAAGTTTGCTTTTTTTTAGTTCATTTAACTTTGGATGACCCTTTGGAAAACTCGCTTTAAAAGAGGAAGATACTGGGAATGTAGATTCTAAAAAATGGCGCGTATGAGAAGGAAGAGTTTCCTCTACCGCAAGAGAACCCCATTTGAAAATTTTACGTGTGTTTGACATAGAAAAGTAACCGTAGTAGCCGAAAGATTCTTCATTTTTGAACCAGGTTCATTTTCTGACAACTACAAATGCAAAAAGACGAACTAATTCTCATTTTATGAGAATTTTGATTTCTTTTTAATTCGGTTGAGATATGCAGGAAACAGGCGAGCGGGAAACCCTCGAACCACACCTCCCCACCCAAAAGGGCGGGGGCCTTCAAAAATTATCCCCGTAGTTCCTTGACGTATTCGGCTCGGACCATTTCGACAAAACTTAGATCTATAATTTGAGGTTGCGCAAACAATGAGTTAAAAAAGATAACTATTTGTTCATCCACATCAAAGCCAGTTAACAGCCATTCTAACAATTCAAGCGTTATATCTAGAGCCGATAACTTATTCTCTGTCAGGCTACCCTTTGCTAAAGCCAACAAAATTTCTTCAATTTTTTGGTATTCACCTTTCGACAAAAACTCTCTAATTTTGCTCGGATAGCTAACCATTAGCGTTTGTTTGGTAGCATTCGGAGTGAAATAAAACGCAGTTTGGTTCGTATTAGAAAGTAAAGAATCCATTAGATCCTTTTGGCTATGGTGCAAACTCGTCCAAACAAAACATATTTTTTCTCCCAATAAAGAATCTTGAAAGGGATCAAACGGAAAAGGAGATTTTGAGTTCATTCTGAACTTTATAATTTAAGGGAACCCAGGTTAAGCGAATTAACCTGGGAACATGGTTTACTTTTTAGGAGGAACAATTGCATCCTTAGCTGATTTGGAAAGTGTAAATTTCACAACGACTTTTGCTGGAATTAATATAGCTTCACCAGTCGCAGGGTTTCTTCCTTTTCTTTTGGGACGATTTCTTTTAACAAGTTTTCCCAAACCTGGGATTACAAATACCCCATTCTTTTTGGTCTCTTTATACGCGAGCTCAACGTATGCGTCAAGAAATGCGGCGACATTCTTTTTAGTCATACCAGTAGTCTCAGCTAATTCGGTGAGCATTTCTGATTTCTTCATAGGGGTAGGGGTTGCAGTTGCCATACTTTAGTTTTCCTCGGAACCAATAAAAGGTTACACAATACTTGGATGAATATAGAGTTTGGTACAAGCGAAAAATTTTTGGATACAATTTTTCTTTAATTTTCTTAGTAAAATTCGAGTTTTTTGAAAAAAACCTTTATTTCCCTAAGGAAAATCTGAAATTCTTACTTACTGATGCCAAAACATACATATAATCGGGTGATTGTTGTTTTTAAGCGGACTAAGTATGAATTGGATTTAGAAACATATGGTTCACTGGAAACATACAAAGAGGTCACAAAAGACAAGGTAGATGTATTCCATCGAACCTATGCTTCACACCAAAGGCAGCTACTTTCCAGAAAATACCTTCAGGAAAATGTATTCCCAAATGCTGATTTTGTATTTCGCGAAGATTTTGATAATAATACACATCTAAGCGAGTACGATTTAGTTGTTTCCCATGGTGGAGACAACCACTTCACCTATGTTGCACATCAGGTTGGACGTACACATGTCATTGGGTGCAATTCGGATCCGCTTTCTTCGGTCGGTGCACTTCTTGGATTCACGGCAGAAGAATTGGAACTTGCCGTTCAAAATGATTTTGAATCCACAGAACTAGAGCATTGGTCCCAGATTCTTACCACGATTCGCTATCCGGACGGAAAAATTATACACACCGTTCCTGCCATATGCGAAGTTTCCTTAAGGAATAATAGTCCAGACCTAACATCACGTTATTGGATCTCCTACCAAGGCCAGAAAGAGGAACAAAAATGTTCTGGTTTGCTAGTATATACCGGAGCAGGATCTACTGGCTGGATTTCTTCGTGTTTTCCGAAGAAATTTGAGCCATTTTCCAAACACGAGGCTTATTTTCACGTCTATGCGCGAGAAATTCGAGCGAAAATAAACAAAGAGTTTTCCTTGGCAGATTTCCGTGCATTGGATGAAGTGGAAGTAATTTCGGAAATGAATGGCGGCATAGCAATTGACTCTTTGACCGAGAGACACTACCCGTTTCCGCCATATTCAAAAGCATCATTCAAGTTATCGGATGAGACTTTATCCGTCGTGGTTCCAAAGAAAAAGAGGACAACCCATGCAAGAATTACCATATGAAATTGAACAAGAAAAAGTAAATGGTACTGTGATCGTACAAATCAAAGGTAGAATGGAATCTGGGCCATTGGATAAAATCACTCAGACGATCCTTGATGAGATGATTGCTCCCGATCGCAAATTTCTCGTATTGGACTTTTCCGAATTAAGGTATATTTCGAGTCTCGGCATCAGGATGATTCTCGATGTAAAGATGAGCCTTCAAAAAAAGTCTAAGGAAGTTGCTTTAGTCGGAGTCAGTAGTTCGATCTCGCAAGTATTTCATCTTTTAGGATTATCTGGTGCCTTTCAATTTTACGATTCTAGACAAGATGCGTTAAAGTATTACGAGGAGAATTCTAAAAAATAAATGTCACCTCGTTTACCCATCTGGGTATCGAATACGATTTTTCTCTGTTTTGTATTTATGGCATCCACTTACGCCATAATAAACATTGAAAGCAACAAGCTAAAATTGGCATACGCAAGGCTCCCGTCTCCATATAATACCAGCTTTGCGACTATTCAAGAAATCTCACGCGTGAAAAATCGCTTTCCAATCAACTATCAATGCCAATATGTTTTTTCACTGTATGACGGTACACTTGCCGAAGCTTCAGAAACGATCCCCTACTCCATTTACAAAAAACTGAAATTAGGGGATCCGGTTGAAATTTATCGTAAAGAAATCAATTTGTTCGGAAGAAAAATTGCACTATCGAAAATTAGAGAAAACGAAGAAGTACCCCCGCTGATCGAAAACCTGGAACGATTTTTTCAAGCTGGAGCCATCTTCTTCGCTGTATTAGCTATTTTAGCGATTTTATTTAGGGTTTTGGGATTACGATTTCAAACTTATCTGTCCCAGAAAAAATGAGTTGAGACTGTCTTGCTTCTTGTAAGTAAGATTCTGGACTAGTTTCAAAAGTCATAAAGCACATGTATTTATCATACTTCACTATATACATAAAATCTTTTACGGATAGGTGCGTCATTTGTGCTAGAAAACCGCGGACCCATTTACTATCTCTATAAACTCTCTCGTATTTAATATTCGAGGAGTCGATCTTCTTGATGGCTTCCATGTTTGCTTTCGAGTAATCCCTGCTTAAAATTTCTTTTTTTAAGGTCTTAATCAAATTATATTCGAGTTTCGCTTTCTTGAGAGGTAAGTTCTCGACTTGAGTCTTATAATAATATTCATAAAACTCCTTATCTTGTCCATCTTTGGCATCGTGATTTTCTTCAACGCCAGCAGATGTCTTGCCTGCACTAGTCGTATCCTGACCAGAGATTGAATTGTTAATGCCCCCTAATGCAAGAGACACGATGAGAATAAGGGTAAATTTGAATCGTTCCATTATCATTAGTATCGGAAAAAATGAACCCAGACTGGAAATAAAATTTTCGGTTTCCAAAAAGGCAATCTTGGTCTAAAACAGTAAAGAATGCCTCTCACATCACTTATTTCTTTCCAAGAGGAATTTCTGTCGGGAAATCCATTAAAAAAGGAATATGTTCACTTCTCCGAAGTAAACTGCCACGATCTAGACATCTGGATTGGGCGAATCTGCAGGACAGTTTCCTTAGAATTTTTACATGAGATCCTATTTACCATTTTAAACGAGCTCTTGGTCAACGGTTGTAAAGCAAACGCTAAACGTGTATTTTTTACCTCTAGAGGGCTAAATATAAATTCAACCGCAGACTATACACAGGCAATTCCAGATTTTAAAAACGAATTTGGCCATAATCGAAAAGCAATATTTTCAGAGTTAGAAAAAACGGATTATCGCGTACAAGTTACGACACAAAATTTTCCAAAATATGTTGAATTTAATGTGACCAATAATGCAAAAATCCTAGAAGAAGAGCATTTTCGGGTCCAAACAAGGATTAAGGCCTCGGAAAAATATAAAAATATCAATGATGCTTATTTAGAATCCATAGACTCTGAAGAGAGCTCTGGTCTGGGAATTGTTTTAATCCATATTTTGTTACGAAACTCGGGAATTCAAAACGAGTTTTTTGAATTGATAACGACGGAAACAGAAACAACTGTTCGTATTCGCATTCCTAAGTTGCTCATACCTCTGGAATCTCAAAATAGAATAAGAAATCTACTCATTCAAGATGTTGACGGCCTGCCTCCCCTTTCCCCACATATTCAAAAATTGATTTTAGAATCAAAACGAGATGATATGGATTGGAATCATCTTGCTAAACAAGTTCAACTCGAACCTGCAATCACCGCGGAAGTATTAAAGATTTCAAATTCGCCTCTATTTGGCGCCCATACCAAAGTCATATTCATTTCAGAAGCCTTAAAGAGAATTGGGATCAGGAATCTTGAAACCATTTTCTTAGCATTAGGTGCACGGAAAATCTTGAATTCTCGATATAGCAAACAACTCATTGTTTGGACACACTCCGTAAAGACTAGCATCTATGCCCGGTATCTTGCTGAAGAATGTACAAATTACGTAAAATATGCTGAATTGGCATCGATCGCGGGACTTTTACATGACTTGGGAAGAATGGTGCTCTTATCACTAGATCTTTCTTTAATCGAACAAATTAGAGTTTTACGAAATGAGGATTCAACAGGGATTTCAGAATGGGTTGAAGAATATAGCTTGGGGATTACTCATTCTGACATAGGTTATTTGATCGCTAAAAAATGGAATTTTCCCGATGAAATTTTGGATGTAATCAAATACCATCATAAACCATGGCAGTGCAAAACTAAAAATTTACCGATTTGCCAAATGATTTACCTGAGCGATATACTTGCGAGTACCAGCAGGGGAAAGGGGAATTATTATACAGTCGAGCCAGAAATACTGGCGGATTTTGGGATTCATGATGAAAATAGATTTCAACAATTGCTTTCAAAATTTAAACAAAATTATGAAAAACAAAAAGAAGAGTATGAAGGTCTGTTACTATAATGTTTTGGAAAGATATATTGAACCAATCCGATGAGTTTTTGAATGACCCAAATAACATCCGTCATTTTAGCTTAAAAGGACATCCTGAATATCCTAATCTATCAACTTTCTCAGAGGAAGATGTCTTAGCCATGCTGACTGAATTTCTTGAGGCAGAAAAGCAAAGCATCTCGATAAAAAATCTACTTAACTATTCTCCTTTTTATGAAATGATTCTTAGCAAACAGAATATCCCATCCATTTACGGTTAGTCATCAATCGAGATCCTCAACACCTGACTCGGCTGCTGTTTGTTCCTTTTCATTGTTCGTGCTAAATTCAATTTTCTTAGCTACTGCATTTTCCATACTAGTAATCAATAACTCATTCGTTCTGGCTAATCTATCAGCCATTATAGAAACCATCTTCGCAGCAAATTTTGGATTCTTCACTAAAAAATTTTCTAGCTGTTGTTTACTCTCAATCACTGCCAGTTCGGCAACCGTAATCGTGCGAGCAGTAGCACTTCTTGGGTTAGAACTGAATAATGCCATCTCTCCGAAAAAATCACCAGGCTTCATTATCGCCAACCGCGTCTGACTGTTGTTAACGGTAAAGAATATTTCCACATTCCCTTGAATGATAATGTACATCGCATTATTCAATTCTCCTTCTGCGAAAATCCTTTTGCCAGCGGGAACGCTCAGTTTACTCATCCATGAATACTCCTATATCTATTTTTGGCATTTTCACTGGATTTCTGAATTCATTTTCACTTCCGCTACGGAGAATCTACAAGAATATTGAAAAAAAAGGAGTTATTTCTATGGAATGGGAGTTATTAGGCATAGTACTAGTGAGTTTATACGGAATAATTGCTTATATTTTCCGTTTTCCTACTTCGATTCCCTATTCTATTTCTAGAGAAAACCGCGATGGTAGACTAGACCAGATGCGCGGAATTGCCATGATCGGGATTGTTTGTATCCATATACATTCCTATTTCGAATTTTTTCATCCTACAGATTTTAATGTCACCACATGGACATTATTTTTCTCGAATTTAAGCAGGTTTTCAGTACCTGTCTTTATTTTTGGATCATCTCTTTATCTAAATAAAAAAGATGATTATTGGCGAAGTAAGTTCAAAAGCCTACTATTGCCTTATACGATCGCTTGCATTATAGGATATCTAATTAAATATCAAACCTATACCATACCTGATTTTGTAATCCGGTATTTAACGGGATCTATATTTGCCCCCTATTATTTTGTTCCGCTTCTATTTCAATTTTATATAATTTATTATTTTCTTCCAGAGAGAATTCTGACTGATTCAAACCTTATAATCTTGCTTGCATTGAGCATAATCGTAAATCTTATCTCAAATTTTAATGTATTCAATAACTTATTTCCTGAATGGTATGCACCACTATCGGTATTCAATTTTTTATTTTTTTTCTTTCTGGGATTGTTTCTAAAGAAATTCTCGATTTCGAATTCTTCAAAAATACGGCTTCAGTTCGAGTCCCAAATATTTCTATTTTTGGCTAGCATTGTCCTCTTATTTATTTTCAGTTTGAAAAATATAAATCTAAAAAATCATCACCTCGTGTATCCACTCCTGTCTATTCTAATTCTAAATCATGTTCTACCGATTTCAGCAGAAAATTATTTTTATAAATTCTTAGGATTCATAGGAAAGAATAGTTTGTATATATTTCTATTACATCCATTTGTGATCCATCAAATGCACGCTTTTGATCCATATATGCTCTTCAATCCGTATATTGGATATTTATTAACTTTAATCTTAAATGTAGGAATTCCTGGCGGATTTGCTTATTTCATTACATACCAGTTGCGAACTTCTTCAAATCGATGACCTTGCTCGACCTTACATATTGTAACGCTTTAACATATTCAACCAAGATATCTAAGGAATAATCTATTCTAGCTCTTATTCTTTCATCATCCTCTGAATTTGCAGTCGTAGCATTCAATACTTTTTCAGCATATCGGACTATGACATGGTCGGGGATATAAACAACTCTCGTATTCTTATAACTTGATGCTCTTAATTCAGAATTCGGATAAGAACCGCCTAAACCCGATGAAACCGTAATAATTAAGGCAGGCTTATGAGCAAGATCTTCCCCAGAAAAATATAAGAACAGATTTTTTAACGCAGGACTGGCCATGCCGGAATATTCAGGACATATTATCACAAAACCATCAGATGAAACCAAATCTTTCGAAACGCTTTTCCATAGCGACTTAATCTCGGAGTCCTTCTGCCACATCCCAGGCTCCCATATTGGTAGAGGAGTTTCTCCTAAGTCAAATACTGATGTATCAGAAATCCCCTTATCATTAAGTATGCCTTTACAAAAATTTGCCACTTTGGTGGATTGAGAAGACTTTCGTTGACTGCCGGAAATTAAAGCAATCTTCATTTAGTCCCCCCTCCTCCATGATTCTTGTTTCCCTTATAGTTACTTTTCTTTTTGTTTTTCCATCTGCGATTATTATTCTTATGTTGATTTCCATCTCGCGATCCAGATGCTTCTTTTAAATATTGATTCTCCCTTAAGTCTTGCTTCACCTGCTCAACTTTTTCTCGTTTTGCTTCTTTGTCTTTTAGGTAACGGAGTTTCTCATCTCCTTCTAACTCAATATAACCAAAAAGAAATGAAGATAGTATACTCAGAATTTTTTCCCATTGTTTTTTATCTAGGGCTCCGTAAACTGGATGTTCACCAAAAGGACCTGAATGAAGTTTAAAGGCAGTCAAGGCTGTCTTAAGTCTAGTCTCAGCTGATCTGAGATCGCCAGTTTCAACCTTATTCGGGAATCCCATAATCTGATTTGCTTTTGTATAATTTCCGGATGAAACCAATTTAGCAAATTTATATTTCCCTACGAATCTATTCCAGAAACCAACAGAACTTTTAGAGCCCGCGTTTTGAATAGAATATTCAATATTCGAAGAAATAAATTCAAAAATTTGAAAAATACTTAAATCATACTTGGGTCGATGTTGACAGGAAATAATGATATTTAGCTCATCCTCTACATCCGAAATATTTCTCAATTTTAATGGGTTTTTCATATTTTCCTCTTATTTAATTCCATATTTTTTCTTTAGGTTGGAAAAATCTTTCTGAAAGTTTTCCCTAGCCTTAATAGTTAGGTTACTTAAGTCAATGGAGACCGTCATTTTCTTTTGTTTTTGGGGTGAAATCATTTCACCCCCGCGATTCTCTTTCTTTTTTAAAATGCTTTCTAGATTTTTAACTGATGCAGGTTGACCTGAGATGATAAGTTCCATTACCGATTTTTGATCCAAACGAGCAATTGAACTCAATTGTTTGATGTACCTTTCACTATATCCCAAAAGTACGGATACCTCTTCGGCTGTCTTTTTTTTGTCTTTCCGAAGATATTGGATTGCACGTCCGACTTCCCAGGGATTTAAATTTTTGCGTTTTTCATTTTCTGCGAGTGACATCTCATAACATATATCCTCATCAGCGTCAGTTATTATGGCGGGTATTTCTTGCCACTGTAATTTTAATGCAGCTCTATACCTTCGTTCTCCAGCGACTATAAAATATTTACTCTTGTCCTTACGAACCAAAATCGGCTCTATCAAACCTAGCCTGTCCATAGACTGGACCAGATCATCCACATCCTCTTTGCCAATAAGCCTAGGCTGGTTAGGGTTCGGTAGAATAATAGAAATATCAAGTGTAGAAGGGTTTTGCTTTTTGTCCGTGTAAGCAGATATTAAATCTAGGGCCCGAAATTCACTTTTTTTCGACATTCAATTTTTCCTTCAACTCGTTTGCTAAGTCTTTGAAATTTTTTAATGTGGCATTATCTATCTTTGCTAAATGTGTCATCTTTGCCTGAGCTTGAGGGATTGACTCCCTTCTAGCTATCACCGTTTCAAACACAGGAAAATATTTTTTAATTCCTTCAGCTAGTCCCGTTAAAGCTTTCTGAGATTCATATTGATTTAGTACCGCTCCGAGTAAGGTCAATCTCTGATTCGCCTTTTTCTGAATTTTAAGAATCGTTTCATATAAGTCTTTTATACCCTGCAAACTAAAAGCGCGCGTCTGAATCGGGACAAGAATATAATCTGCAGCAATTAAAGCATTCTCCAAAATTAGTCCAAGTGAAGGAGGGCAATCTATAATTATGTATTCATATTCCGATCGGATTGGCAATAATGATTCCTTAAGGAGTTCAAAATCATCCCTCTCATAAGGTGTTGTCAGATTAGCCAGCTCCAAACTTGAAGGCACTATATCAAGATTTGGAAGTACATTTTTGATAATGTCTTTTAAGGGCTTCGATTTTCTGCCTCGATATCCAAGACAATCCATTACAGACGGTATATCATTCTTAAGAAAGAGTTGCGTAGCATTTGCCTGGGGATCCCAATCTACAAGAAGGACCCTATGCTCAAGAGCTAGTGCTTCGGACAAATAAAGGCTAATTGTTGTCTTTCCTTCACCACCTTTTTGATTTGAAATTGCTATAACGTGAGAGTCGAAGTATTCGCTTGAATGGACCTCATAGTACTTGTTTAAAACACTACCCTTGAATTTCCCTACCTTAAAACCAGGTATTTTAAATTCTTTGGCATGATCCAAAAATGCCTTTAAATCCTGCCTCATTATCCTTGCGGCTTCTTCAGAAGAATAATCAAGATTGTCTTCAAACATAGTTCACCCTATATAAAGTCTTTAAGAAGTTCCCATCTGTCAATTTAATTATGTCACATCTGGGTGAAATCATTTCACCCCTAAGCCGAGGATATTGGATTTACACTTATGAGTGTTATAAAATGGTTCCTTTGGTGCACACAAAAAGGTTAATTATTTCAGCATTCTTTGTTTTATTTTCTGCCCAATCCTTAGTTGCCGAAATTACTTGGGGGTCAAGTATCGAGAGAGGGGGAGGGGAGTTCCTTTTTGAAACAGGCAACCGATTCCCCAATCTCTCTGGAATCAGAGGTGGCTCCAGAATTTCCTTTCCTAGAACATTTACGCAGTTTGGTTTATCAGGATTATATTTTAAGGATAAATGGGAAGCAAGAGTTGCCCTTAAATCAACTGGATGGACACAGAATTCTGGGGAGGCGCGAGATGAGGATTTCGTAATGGGCAATACATCTCAGGAAAATGCGACTAAAATTGCAACGCGAGAATTTAGCTATTACGACAGTGGAAGCGTCTATTCCGGTACCAGAAATTTTGCAGATGGGAAAGGAAAGTCCTCAATTAGGCAAGATCTTATCGAAGGCTTTGGTAGATTTTATTTTCAAACAGGTAGTCCGGATCACTGGTCAAACGGTAGCGGATTCTTTCTTACCTCTGGGTTAAGATACTCTTATTTTAAATACTTATTTTATGATGTTAATCAATTTGTCGATTCAAGGCCGGTCTTCTATGGACCAATTGGTCTGGGATTATCATATTCGAACAATCTTTATGAATTATTTTACGGTGTTGGTTATCGACATTCGATAGAAAAATACTATATTGATTTTGCGTTTATGCCATCGATTGGCAGAATTATTTCGCGAGATTATCATGTGCAACGATCAATTAATTTTCTTTCCGATAATACAGGCTTCGGTTGGCAATCTACTTTAGAAGGGGGCTATAAACTCTCCGATACTTGGTTAAGTTATTTAAAAATATCGCATCGGCGTTTCTTTTCCGAAGGAAAGTTTACTGCTAGAGGAGGGCTCACTCAAGAGGATATTATATCAAACTTTTCTGGTGGCTTTAAGTCTCATATTAATATCAAAGATTTCTCGATCGAACTTGGTTTCCTAAATAAAATTCAATGGGATACAGAAAACGCGACCGAAAACCCTATAAAATGAAATCAAAAATAGATTATCCAGGCTTAGGTTATCCTTGTGAACTGATCCAAAACAAAGGAAAGAATGTCTCCCTTTCTGTTTATCCGAATAATCGAATTGTAATTCGATATCCAAAGAGCGTAAGCTTCAAATTTATTTTAGAATTTCTCGAAGAAAGAAAGTCTTGGGTAAAAGAACGCTATAACAAAAATAAAACTCACAACCCAAAAAGGACCGAATTTAACGATGGTGAGATTCTCCCTATATTTGGTGTGCACCGTAAAATCTCCTATAGTGTATCAGAAAAGACAAAACTTACTGAGAACTTATTTATACTCAATATCAAAGGTCTTAGGTCTGAACAGGGTCGTACAAAACGTGCCTTAAAATTTCTCAAGGAAGAACTTGAAAATAGAAGCATCCCCGTGATCGAAAAAAAAATCGCAGAAATCGGAACAAAACGATATTCGTTTACAATCAAATCTATGAGGTCATTATGGGGGAGCTGTAGCCCAAGGAATAAGATTACGTTAAATCTTGCTCTGATTTTCTGTCCTGAATTTGTCCTTCGATATGTAATTCTTCACGAAGTTTCTCATACAAAAGAACACAATCATTCAAAAAAATTCTGGAGTCTTCTCGAATCTCTAGATCCAGACTACGAGATCGCAGAAAAATGGATAAAAACAAATGGTCAAAAAATTCTCTGCTACTTATTTTAAAAATGGAAACTAAAAATATATCTCAAATTCGTATACTTTTCGTTTGCCTTGGTAATATCTGCAGATCGCCGATAGCCGAAGCAACTTTCAAACACTTAGTCAAGACTCAGAACATGTTGCACTTATTTGAAATTGACTCGGCTGGCACTGCCGGCTATCACGTCGGAGAACTTGCAGATCCACGCACTAGGAAGGTCGCAGAATCCGTTGGGCTGGAACTTGATCATCTCTCGAGACAATTTAAAATGGAAGATTTTGAGAGATTTGATTATATTTTAGCCATGGATAAATCAAATGCGCAAGGCCTAAGCAATCTAGCAAGGAACCGTGAACAGATCGCTAAGATTAGCTTGTTTCGAGCCTATGAAAAGGAAGCAAGATCTTTAGAGGTTCCCGATCCTTACTATGGTGATACGGCTGCATTTATAAAAGTACAATCGATTGTAGAGCACGCATCAAAGTCCTTTTTAAACTTTTTAATAAAGAAACATGGACTAGCCTATAAGTAAGGCATTTGATCTTTTTGCTAATTTGTTCTTAATTGATATCTACTGTTTTTGGCTTCGGATTTGCATTTGCGATCAACTAATTCTGTATTGATGACATACACTCTACCTGAATCTGAACTATCTACATTTGGTGCAAATCTTTCGAGTATGGGAATCATATAGCGATAGGAACGCTCTTTTTGTTTTGAACATTCCTCTAGTAAATGCTGCTCATTAGAGAGCATGCATGCATTTAGAAACAAAAGCAAGATAACCGCTTTCATATTAATTTGATTTGATCATTTCCCTCAACTCAGCAAATAACGTTCGTTCGCCTTCGCCAAGCTCTTCAAGCTGTTTCTCTGCTTCATCTAAATCGGCTGTAGCTTTTTTTAATTGAGCAGATTTATATTCTGGTTTATGTGTAACTTTTAAGGCGATTTCACCCTTATAGCCTGTATCTCCAAGGGCCTCTCTTACTGTCGCGTTTGCCTTCAAGAGCAATACTTTAGATCTAGCGAGATCACCATCAGATTTTTTAAAAATTCTCAAAGCCTCTTCATAAAACGAAATTTTCTTTCTGTATATATCGGTTTTCAATGCTTTCGCTGTACAATCGGAAAAGGAGTTACACAACTTTGATAAGGTACCTTCCGACGAAAGGGAGTGGAAAGCTAAAATGATTAAGGTTAGATGAATCGAATACTTCATCTCATGATTATAATTGATAGTCCCGATACTTCAATCTTTTTTATTTGTTTTACTTTCACGCCTTTCATAAAGTAATAACTTTATGCAACAGATTAGTATCCAATCCAAGTTCCATACAATTGAAGGATTAGAGTGGGGGAATCCTCAGGGACCTGTTATCCTCGCGTTTCATGGCTGGCTGGACAATGCCAATTCTTTTGAACCGCTTGCACATTTTTTCCCGGATTACCGCTTTATCGCGCTAGATCTCCCAGGCCACGGGAAATCTAGCCATAAAGCTGAAGGGACCATATATCATTTTGCAGAATATACCGTCGAGATCATATCCATTGCGAAAGCTCTCGATTTAAAGAATTTCATATTACTTGGGCATTCAATGGGCGCCGCCATATCTACATTAGTTGCAGGAACAGGTTTGCTTGAAATAGATAAATTAATTTTAATAGAGGCCTTAGGCCCCATATCAAGTCCTCCAAGCAAAGCGCCTGAAATTCTAAAGGATGCAATAACTCAAATTTTACATCCGAGAGGTAAAAAGGAAACCTACTTCCCTGATTGGGAATCCGCCATTGCTGTCCGGATGAGAGCGGGAGACATGAGTAGACAGTCTGTTGAAAAAATTATGGAACGTGGTCTTGAGAAAGGGCCAAAAGGATTAAAACCCAGGCGTGACTTAAGATTGCATTACAATTCACTTTTCCGCCTAACGGAAGAGCAAGTAACCTCATTTTGTGAAAATATAAATTGCCCTACCCTACTCATCTTGGGTGACAAATCTATGTACCCCATTGCAAGTATTTACGAAAATAGAAAGAAAGCGGTAAAAAATCTAAAGGAAATTACGCTAAGTGGCGGCCACCATTTACATCTAGACTTTCCAGAATTGATCGCAGAAAATATCCTCAATTTTTTACAGAAATCATAGATCATTATTTATTGGGAATTTAAATGGACATTACAAAACTCACACCTTCCAAACATGGATCAGAAATTCATCACAATACTTGTTTTGGATGCGGAAAAGAAAACCCTCTCGGCCTTGGGGCAGATTTTACATTCGATGACGAGAGTGGCGAGGTACGATTTATTTATAATTTTCGAAAATTTTATAATGGTGCGCCCACCTTTGTGCATGGTGGGATTCTTTCCACGCTGCTCGATGAATCTATGGGTGATCTATGTTTTCACCTTGGATTTATCGTAATGACAGACACAATGAGTTTCAAATTTCATAAAGCGACTCCCGTTGAGAAAGATTTACTAGTCCGGGCATGGCCTGTCCGAAGAGCAAAGAGAAAGGTATTCCTAGAATGCGAGCTCTCCTCTACTGACGGATCCATTTTGTATGTGAAAGGGGAGGGGGTATTTCACATTTTGCCTCCTCGATTTTTCTCTGAGAAACTGACTGGAGAAAAAAACTCGGTTGCGTTTGATCTCCTGTCAGTGAATAAATTGAATCGTGCACATTTATTTGATAGGATAAGCTCATGAAATATTTAGTTCTCATTTTTTTAGCCGCTGGCTTAACGTTTTGTTCCTCAACCTCTAACAAAGACGGTGGTGAGGGCACTGAAGAATTTGAATTGATTTCCAAAAATGGAAAATGGATCCGAATCGAAAGATTTAAAAATTCTGGCGGGGTTAGAGCCAAAGGCGAAGTCAAAGCAGAATGTGGAGGTGTAAAATGTACGGAAGAACAAGTTTCGAAATTTGCCCCACCGAAGATTAAATCTCTAGTGAAACACGGAACCTGGGAAGAATTTCTTCAGTTTGAACAAGAAGGCTCCACTGCCGAGAATCCTAAATATCGATCTGTACTTGATTCCACTGGCGAATACCAGGATGGCAAAAAAGTGGGCACTTGGAAAAAACCGGATCCGGAAAACCCAGCCAAGACAATCGGTGAGGTGCCTTGGGTTGATGGAAAAAAAGAGGGCATTGCACGTAGTTATGACAAAGCAGGCGTTATCACAAGTGAAACGGAATACCATGATGATAAGAAAAATGGCGCCTATTGGAAAAAAAATAGCAAAGGCGAATGGCTTGAAAAAGGAAATCATAAGGACAATGAAGAGGACGGCCCTTGGACTTACCATTTTACTGGAAGCGACGGCAATGGCATAAAAACGTCTGTTAGTTTCCTAAACGGTAAGAAACATGGTTTGGAAACGAATTACTATAAAGACGGGAAAATTGAATCTCAAGGAAATTATGTGAATGGCTCAAGAAATGGCCAATGGAAGATGTACGGTAACAAGGAAAATATCTTAGCGGAAGGAAGCTATTCCTTAAAAGCTGGAGTCGCTGAAGATGCCGAAATCAAATACGAGCGTTCTGGTATCTGGAAAGAGTATTATCCAGACGGAAAATTATTTGGCACAGGCCCAAGAAAACATACACGAACAGGCGCCTGGAAGTTCTTTTATAATAATGGTCAAGTGGGATACGACGGAATTATGGCAAATGAAAGCATGTTCGAAACTGCTAAAATTTACGATAAGGAAGGCAAAATTCTTGGCGATGGGAAACTATTCTTTTCCTTGGTTAAAATTAACGAGGAAACGAACGATCTAAAATTAAATTATAAACCTTCGATTCCGTTCACATATTTTTATCCTTCTGGTAAAAAGCGAATCGTAATTAGATCTTCGGATGATGCCACAGAATATTCAGAAGAGGGGAAAGAATTTGGAAAGGGACCTGTTGACCAATCTGGCAAAAAAAATGGCTGCTGGTTGGTTAATGGTAAAAAAGAATACTATATGTTAGACTCTCCAAAACCAAAACTAACACCAACACAATGCCAATAAGTGAATCAACTTTAAAAGAAATCAATCAAACATTAACGAATTTAAAAGTTGAGCTATCCCAGGAAATTTCTGGGATGAGCTCCGTCATTGATCCCATCATCATTGCCCTGATTGCCAGAGGGCACGTTCTTTTAGAAGGGATGCCAGGTCTTGCCAAAACGCTGTTAGCAAAGAGTTTAGCAAATTGTATCGATGTAAAATTTAGTAGGGTTCAGTTTACTCCTGATCTACTGCCTGCGGACCTTACTGGCACAAACATTTTCAATCCTAAATCTGTATCCTTCGAGATCAAAAAAGGTCCCATCTTTACAAATATACTGCTTGCCGACGAGATCAATAGGGCACCTGCAAAAGTACAATCCGCTTTACTGCAATGTATGGAAGAGAAACAAGTCACGATTGCGGAAACAACTTTCGATTTGGAATTTCCATTTTTCGTAATCGCGACTCAAAACCCGATTGACCAGGACGGAACCTATCCACTTCCTGAAGCGCAATTAGATAGATTCCTATTTAAGGTATCCGTGGATTACCCGTCCGAAGATGAAGAATTAAAAATTTTAAATTTGCATGGTAACTTACAGCTCAAACCAAAAAAGAGCAGAAAGGTACTCGCACCAAAAGACTTAAACAAATTATCTGAGACAGCAGATGAAATTTTTATCGATGTGAAACTGGAACAGTACATCGTTAGATTGATTAGAAACACGAGACCAGATTCAATCAAAGATTCTGATCTAAAACAATATATCAAACATGGTGCAAGCCCGAGAGCAAGTCTTGCCCTACTTAAGATTGCAAAGATCAATGCATTAACAGAAGGAAGAGATTTTGTCATACCAGAAGATATCATCAAATATTTTTCTGCCACTGTCAATCATCGCATTCATCTATCCTTGGATGCCATCACGGAAGACGTATCAGTTGAGTCATTGATCAAAAGAGTATTAACTAGTACAGAAGTCCCGTAGTTTAACATATGCTAGAACCAGATCTTAAGCGGTTATTAAATATTCTAAAATGGGAAACCAAAAGGAAATTTAAGTCCCTCGGATCTGGAGGATTAACACCATCTAATCGGGGCAGGGGAATCGAATTTAAGGAAGTTAGACTTTATAATTATGGAGATGATACCAGATACATTGACTGGAACGTAACGTCCAGGACTGGCGAAGTTTACGTAAAAGAATATTATTCCGAGCAGGATGTACCTGTCATCATCGCCATCGATTGTTCTCGTTCGATGTCCGAGTCAAAACAAAAATCAGCGTTTCAACTTGCCTTCTTCCTAACACTCTTTCATATAAAGCTTGGAAATAAGGTGAGGATGAGTTTATTTTCAGAGATCGCCTACCATTCGGGAAGAATTCTTTCTCGCGAAAACGATGCTTATTTTGAATTTAAACATCTTTCCGATAAGTTTAGATCAATTCAAAAAGGTATTACAAATTACAAGAAAACGTTAGAATATTTAAGTAAAATCTCTCCCAAATTTACAATCTGCTACTGGTTATCCGATTTCTGTTACTTTGATGGCTTTAAAGAATTACAGACTCAATTAAATAAATGGGAAAATTACGGTATATGGATAGAAGAGGAAATTGCCGAGAGGGAGTTGCCTTTTTGGTTTCGAATCTTCGAACTGGCAGATTCAGAATCAAACTCGGCTCTCACAAGAAAAGACAGATTGCATGTAGATTTAAACAATTTTAATTCTACATTCAGATTCAATAAAATAACCATTCGTCCAGAGAAGCGCTTAAGCTCACAATTATTAGCACTCTTTCAACGGGAACGCCGCTAGTGAATTTATTATATTTATTTTTTTGTGTTCTGATCAGCCTACCTCTTGCAAGTGCACCAAGAGAGCACCTATCATCAAAAAATATTTATGTCGGTGATGCGTTTGATTATCAAATCGAATTTGAGAATACGCTCCCAAAATCATTAAGTTATCCAACTGATGAATTCTTTGAAGAGGGTGAAGATTTACCACTATTCAAGGTCTTAAAGATTGAAAAAACAGAAAAGAATCTTAGATTAAAATTAAGATTCTATGCGGCTGGAGAATTTATATTGCCCATTTCATGGGAAGAAAATGCAAAACTTAAAGATTCAGAGTTTAAAATCCTTATCCATACGAGACTTTCAGGTACGGAAACCGATCTCGAAGAAAATGAACCTCCTCTTTCTTTCAGTGGTCAATACATCCACCGCCTTATAATTGCCATTTTATTGTTTCTTTTACTTCTCTATTTCGTATACGCTATGTTTGTTTATTGGAAACAGCAAAACAGAATTGTGAACGCAGATTGGGAAAACATCCCAGAGCTAGAAATGCGAGTGAAAAAACTTTACCTGCTAGAAGAATTTCTAAAAAAGGATAGTATGCCTTATAAAGATTTTTGTTATTTTTTCACGAGTTATTGCAAGGAAGAATACTCTTATCGACTCAAAACTAATTTATTACACAAAACAGACTCGGAATTCTTGGCATACTTATACGATCATAGCGGGCTTGAAGAATCAGTTTTGCGAGAAATAAGAAATATCTTTAGGACGGTTAAATACTCTGACTTTGAGAAACAACTAACGCAAAACGAAGCCCAAGTGCTATGGCTAGATTGGAAACAAAAACTTAAATTATAATATGGATTCATATCAGAGACCTTTTATTTTATTTTTGTATTTGCCGCTGCTTGCTATGTATGCATATGCAATTTGGACAAATAATATTGACATCCGCCTGACAGGCAATTGGGATCGATTTGAAAAGAAAAAACCGATTCATTTTTACTCGATATCAAAAAGGTTTTTTCAATTTTTATCAGGTTCTTTGGTATATATCGGATTAGCATTTCTAATATATGCGGCAGCGGGACCGGGTCAAAAATTCAATTTTATCCCCGACGAAACAAAGGGTGTTGATATCGTAGTTGCCTTGGACATTTCAGGCTCGATGGTAAATAGCTATGATTTTCTGCCAAATAACCGTTTAACGGTATCGAAGGCATTGTTAAAAGAATTCATTGCAAAAAGAAATGAAGATCGGCTAGGCCTTGTTCTATTTGCTGGTGCTGCCTATCTTCAATCCCCGCTCACCAGCGACAGAAATGCTTTGATAGAACTTATTGATGAAGCAAGTGATACGAGCATCGAGGAACAAGGAACAGCCATAGGCGATGCATTGATGCTATCCACTTACAGATTAAAAAATTCAAAGGCAAAATCCAAGGTGATCATTCTATTGACAGATGGAGTTTCAAACACCGGAAGGATTGATCCACTCTCCGCATCCTTTGCTACGAAAACTTATAAAATCAAAGTATACTCCATCGGAATAGGGAAAGAACAGGGACAATATGAAATCAATTATGATTCGTTAAAATCAATCTCCGAGGAGACAGGAGGTAAGTTTTATCGTGCAGAATCTCCTGATGACCTAAAGGAAGTTTTGCTAGAAATAGATAGCTTGGAAAAAGACCCAGTGCCACGAAAACCTATCCAACTTTCTCAAACCTTTTTTCCGAACTACTTAGTCTGGTTTTTTTTCTTTATGCTACTTGATAGTATTCTTAAAATCTACCCACTTCGTGAGATGCTCTAATGGAACCAATAGATTCATATTATTATATTCTCTTTTATTTTTCGGTGTTTTTTGCGCTTCTCGCAATCGCATATAAATTCATATTTCTTTTCAATGCACGTAAACTGACAAACCGCGAAAAAGGGCTTAAAAACAGATTTCCGATTCCAAATTTAATTATCTATACGATTGCTTCCGTCCTTTTAATCTCCTCTTTGGTTTTTGGCTACCTTGCCTTATTCCAGACGAAAGCAAATGAGGCAGAGTTATCAGAATCTCAAAATTCCGTGGATATTCTCTTTTTAGTAGATGTAAGCCTTTCCATGAATGCCACTGATGTTGCATCCTCCCGACTCAAGAGAGTCCAAGATATACTCATTCGCATTGCACCTGAATTGTCTGGAAATCGAGTCGGTTTACTTGTTTTCGCAGGAGGTGCCTTTTCCTTTTGTCCTATGACAAGTGACATATCAGCCTTCTCAGATTATGTAAATGCTCTGGGAGTTGATATGGTGGGTAGAAAAGGTACTGATCTTTCTAAATCGATAGGCAAGGCCAATGAGATTCTATCATCTGGAAAAGTATTAAAAAATCGTATCGCAGTGATCATTTCTGATGGGGAAGATCATGAAACACTTGTTTATCCCAAAATAGAGGCAGCCGTTCAAGTTTGGGGGATTGGAACACAGGAAGGTGGTACAATCTATTTTGGTGACGAAAATTCAAAAAGCTCTGGCTTCGTGACAAAGAGTGGTGGATTAACAACAGATGAAAAATCAGAAGATGTTATCATATCTACAATAGATGAAACTCGTTTGAAGACATTGGCAGAGGATAATTCCGGTGAATATTATAATATAAGTTACGAATCATTAGGTGCCTATCGATTGCTCGACAAAATAGCAGACATGAAAAAGAATCAAATCGTTCTCCTCCAAAAAATACGAAAGGAAGAAGGAGCGAGTGTTTTTTTAATCCTTTCTGTTCTCTTTCTTTTTTCTGAGCGATTTCTGCGCTTTTTCTATTTTGCCAAAAGAATACTCCTTTTGGTTTTCCTTTTATCTTTCGGTTATAGTAGTGATCTTTCTGCATGGGAACTTGACCCAGGCGGGAATCGAGTGGAGGAGGGTGTCAAATTATTTGAAGAAAAAAAATTCCAAGAATCGGATGCAAAGTTTAAAGAAGCGGAACCATATTTTTCCGATGATTCTAGATTAAAATTCAATCAGGCTGACAGTGATTTTCAACTTGGAAAATATAAGGATGCCATTGAAAAAAATAATGCCGTCATTGAAGATCCCAAAATTGGGAAGGAAACAAAAGCCAAGGCACTCTACAACAACGGAAATGCATATTTTAAACTCAAAGATTTAAAGTCTGCTCAAAAGTTCTATGAGGAAACTCTTTCCGTAAACCCCGATCATGAGGGCGCAAAAAAGAATTTAGAACTTTTGCATAAGAAACAAAACTCACCGAATCAAAAATCCTCAGAGAATCAATCCGACCAAACGAAAAAAAGAAACCTTTCTCCAAGCGAAAAGAAAGAAAACCCTCAACAATCTAAAAATAAGGAAACCGAGAAAGAGAATGCCGATCGTATGATGGAAAATTTTTCTCCCGATTCTATACTTAGAAAAAAATCAAACGAGGGCGGGAACCGAGACAATGACAAATTCTGGTAAGGCACTCTCATTCTATTTTTTATCTTTGTTCTTATTTACAAACTCGCTTTTGCCACATAACGTTGAGTTCATACTTAACGGAAACTCCTTACCAACTGGCGAAATTCTTATCTTAGATGTAATCTTAAGCGGAGAAGGAAATATAAAACCGATAGAACAAAGTTATGATAACAAAGATGTCCAAGTATATTATATTGGTGACTCCTTCGAAACTCAGATTATAAATTTTAAAGTCACCAAACGACATATCCTTAAATACCAAATCTCAAGCAACAAAATGGGACGACATAAAATACCAACGATTAGGGTTTCTGTGGACAATCAAATCATAGAGTCCTCAGAAATATTCATTGAGGTGACCCAGAAAACCAAATCGCAAAAGCTACAGCCTCCACCAAATATTTTTGATCAGTTCTTCGGAGATCCGAGTCAGTCCAATGAAGCATACTCCCAACCTGAGGTCGTCTTCCACACAAGCAAAAAGGTATGCTACTTGGGAGAACCTATTGTTGGTTATTATGTACTATATTATAATGGTTTAAAACAACCTTTTCTTGAAAGAGATCCGAACCAATCGATATCCTTTCCATTCTTTTTATCTGAAACTTTAAGTCAAGTTACAGTACAAATAGAGCCTATCGTCAATCATAACGGGTTAAGTAGGAACACACTTGTATATCTAAAGGAAATCTATGGCCTCACTCCGATGAAGGTGGGAAATTACTCTGTTGGAGCAACAAATTTCATCGTTGGTGATAGTATGAGATTTGGAGGTACGAATGAGGTGATACCTGTCACGAAAGGATCAGTATCTGTTTTACCGCTTCCGAGCGGAGCACCCGCAAATTTTAACGGTGCAATCGGCGAATATGACATTTCCCTTCATGCCAAAACAGCAGAAATTTATCTTGGAGAGACGCACTATTTTTCCATCCGAGTGTTTGGATCTGGAGCAGGCATGGGTATCGAAGATCCCTTGGATTTAAAAAATGCAAAGGTAAAAGGAGAATTTTATCTATTAAGAAAAGAGAAGTCAAAAGTGTTTCGCAAACTCCCAGAAGGCGAATATGGATTTTACTCCGTTGTTGAATTTTTTTATAGCTTCCAATCTAAACTAGAGGGGAAACGAGAATTTCCTATGGGATCAATTGCCTATTTTTCACCAAAAAAGAATTCTTATCTCAAAAAAAACGCGTCCCCATTTGAAATTTTCATTCGACCGAAAAGGGAGTATACCTCGTCAAATAAAATAGAAAAAACAAAAGAATGGAATGGAGTTTGGAAAATCGTACTATGGATTGCCACAGGTACGATTATATTTATAGCACTAATTTTTGGTGTTAAACTTTACGTTTATCAAAATCTTATCAAGGAAAGCATGGAACGATTGAGTGAAAAGGTCGGATCCAAAAAAGGAGATATCTTAAAAGATTATCTCTTGAGACATGGGATACATGAGGCAGATGCTTCAACTGTCGCAGAATTGTCCATGGCGTTTCAAAATGAAAGTTGGGTTAAAATATTCAATTATTGTAGCAAAAAAGACAGGCAAACGCTTGTCAGTATATCTAAAAATTTACTTAACTAAAGGAGAAAATTATGACAACACAAGAAAAAGGTAAGATCAGCGTAGAAACGGAAAATATATTCCCCATCATCAAAAAATGGCTGTATTCAGAAAAAGATATTTTCATCCGAGAACTCGTTTCAAATGCCTGTGATGCGGTAAGCAAATTAAAAAAAGTTTCGCTTTCGGAAGAGTTTGAAGGCGGCACGGACTACCGAATTGATTTAAGCTTTGATAAAGATAAAAGAATTTTAGTCTTCGAGGACAATGGGATTGGAATGACTTCGGAAGAAGTTAAAAAATATATCAATCAAATTGCATTCTCGGGTGCTACAGATTTTGCAAAACATTACCAAAACAATGAAAACAAAGCCGAGATCATTGGCCATTTCGGGCTTGGTTTCTATTCATGTTTTATGGTTTCTCAAAGAGTAACTATTGAAACAAAGTCTTATAAAAAAGGAGAGAAAGCAGTATTATGGGAAAGTGAATCCGGAACTGATTTTTCAATTTCAAGTATCGAAAAAGATACGCGAGGAACTAAAATTTCACTCTATCTTGATTCAGAGTCCGGCGAATACCTCGACAAATGGAAGTTAAAGGATCTCATAAAGAAGTATTGTGACTTTTTACCCGTTCCTATTTTTGTGGATACCGAAAAAGCAAACCGCGAGAAACCCCTTTGGTCTGAGGAGCCTTCAAAGATCAAACCGGAAGAGTATAAGGATTTTTATTCTTATCTTTTCCCGTTTTCTGGAGAATCCTTATTTCACATCCACCTAAATGTTGATTTCCCATTCCGACTCCAAGGCATACTTTATTTTCCAAAACTTACTCATGAACTTGAAGCATCAAAGAATGGAATCAAACTTTTCTGTAATCATGTCTTCGTAAGTGACAATGCAAATGAACTGATACCGCAGTTTCTAACGATACTCAAAGGAACCATCGACATTCCAGACCTTCCTCTGAATGTTTCAAGGTCTTATCTACAAAATGATCCTCTGGTGAAAAAAATATCCGGACATATCATCAAAAAGGTAGGGGACAGGTTGATTGAGGATTTCAAAAAGAATAGAGAAGAATTTCAAAAGAATTGGAGTGATATTTCAATCTTTGTCAAATATGGGATGCTGACTGATGAGAAATTCTTTGATGCAGTAAAGGATGCATTGATTTTCAAAAATTCAGAAGCTGGTTTTTATACTTTAAATGAATATGTTGAAAAAAATAAAGAGAAAAACAATAGTAAAGTATATTATGCCAATGAGACAGAGATGAGTTCCGTTTACATGAACTTACTCAAATCCCAAGGCCTAGAAGCGATACTTGTTGATTCGAAAATCGATTCCCATTTGATACAGCATCTGGAAATGAAAAATCCTGATCTGAAATTTCAACGTGTGGATGCCGAGCTTGCGGATCAAATCGTGGATAAAGAAGCAAGCCCAGGAGTAGTAGATGCGAACAACCAAACCGAAACGGATAGGCTTTTAGCATTTTTTAAAACCACTGTTCACAGAGAAGGAATTGAAATTAAGGCGGAGGCTTTAAAATCTCCAGATGTACCTGCTGTCATATTGATGCCCGAATTTATGAGAAGGATGAGCGAGATGAACTCGATGATGAACAAGGATGATTCAATGAATCTCTTAAAAAATCACACTCTCCTCATTAACAGCAATTCGCAATTAGTAAAGTCCGCCTTACGCGAGTTTGAAGGTGTCAATTCCGAGAAAGGAAAGAAACTAGCCCAATTGATATATGACCTGGCATTAATCCAAGCAAAAGCCATGAACGAGCATGACATTGCAGAGTATACCAAAAGGACTACTTCCTTTCTAGAGGAAATTCTTTCTAAAAACTAGTTTCCAACTTTCTATTAAGATTTGGCAACGATTGAGTAATTTGCAATCGTTGCCAAAGAGAAAGTTGTGATCAATATTTGCATTACCAGCCGTCTATCCTGTCTACCCATCGTCATCGCCCACAAGAAGGGTTACTTTGAGGAATTCGACACTGATGTTACCCTCCATGTCATCACTCATCATAAAGCCATTTTAGCACTTCTAGAGGCGGGTCGCATTGAAGCGGGAGAAATCCCTAGCATTGCTTATCTTCAGGAATCCTTTCTTAAAAAATCGAAACTAAAGCGAGTCTACAAAGGTTTGATGCTCTATCGATCACCTATGTCATTTTATTCCAGGTTTCGCTTTCGCCAGGAAGATATCTCACGTAACAAAGGTTATTTTATACCCGTTCCCCATTATAACTCGGTTGAACGGTTACTTGCAGAAAAATTTCTTGAAGAGTATGCTCCAAAAACACCTATTAAAGTTCGATTTATGGATACCCCGAGTTTTTTGGAAGAGAAGGAGTTTCTAAAACCTTCTTGCTTAGGAATAGCTTCAGATCAACTTCTCAGTCCATTTCTGAAAAATTATCACGATTTTAAAGACGATGTCAATTTACCTTTGATAAACACAGAAGAGTTTTTACCATCCACCTTGCTTGCGTTTAGTGGAGAATGCATCCAAAAAATGGGGAGAGATGCTTCGGGTGTTTTGCTTGCAGTAAAGAAAGCTATCGACTTTATTAATGAAAGCTCACTCAATGCAAATTCGAAAGGTTGGGACGATCTGAATCTTAGCCAATATTTCCCTCATTTAAGAACCGCTGACTTAAAGAATCTAATTTTTTCAAATCCTCTCATTAAACGAGGAGTCTATTCTTATGACGGAAATTCCGATAATCTTGCGCCACTTTTAAAAGATTCTTATTTCCGCGTAATTCGAAGAGTGTTAGATGCAGATGCTATAAGACCATTGCTTGATTTTTCAGAAATTCTCGAGTCACTTGAGCCTAAAAAACTTTTCGATGTCAGAAAGCTCTCAAGCTTTCAAGAAGGGGGTGCCAAACAACAACATACACCATCTCTTATCAATTATCGAAAACTAAATGCAGTACGTCATTTGATCGTTGATTTAAATTCAGTAGCTCTCGATATCCTTCAAGGCAAATTTCAATCTCGACTAAATACAGACGAGACTCTTCTTCTAGACAATCGAGTTAAGGTTTTAGTAAACGCAATGATAGACTCATTTAATGCCACGCTTGAATTGCAAAGAGAGGAAATTGCTGAATTAGAGAATTTAATTTCCATCCTTGAGATCAAACTAGATAGATCGGCAGTCGATTTACAATATTCCGAAGAGAAATATAGATACTTATTTGAATTTTCTCGTGAGGCGATTGCTCTCGTAGATGCAGATACCGGCAATATTTTAGAAGGCAACCACCAATTTAGGAACTTAACAGGTTATACTCGCGGTGATCTCACCAAACTTACCATAGAAGACATCATCATCAGCGAACAAATTGCACCGCAATTAAAATTTGGCACCGATCTATCTCAAGATACTATGCTCTCCCTTCCAGATATTGATATTCTTTTAAAAGATGGATCTACCATTGGCGTAGATTTAAGTTTTGCTTCGATCCTACTTTCTCCGAAAAAAAGATATCAAGTCCAATTTCGACCAAATCTGGATCGTAAAGAGCAAGAACGACTGCAACATGAATTTATTTCAAACGTAAGTCATGAGCTGAGAAGTCCGATGACCAACATTCGTGGTTATCTTGAATTTTTTAAAACGGATACAGCACTGCCGTACACGACAGAACATAAAAATATGCTCGAGGTAATCGATAAAAATGCAAAGCGCTTGAGTTTTTTAATTGAGAACATGTTAAAACTCACCACTTCAAGAGAAAAAGACGAGAAAGACGATGTCGTCGAAATTTTTGATCCTGTTCCCGTCATTGAGGATGTCATACATATGAATTCACATTTGGCAAAGGGGAAAAGCATTGAATGGGAGTTATCTCTCAAGAAGGGTTTGTTCATAAGAGGCATTCGTTTTGAATTTTCTCAAATTGTAACGAATTTATATGTCAATGCTTTAAAGTATACGCTGAAAGGAAAGGTTTCGATAATCTTAAGCGAAAATGCCAATCACATTGATTTAACAGTTAAAGACACTGGTATTGGGATTGATCCGAATTTTAAAAATCAAATCTTCGACCGTTTCTTTCGAATACCATCAGCAGATAACAAAAGGATAGGTGGCACAGGCCTCGGTCTTTCCATTGTTAAATCCCTTGTGGAAAAAATGGGAGGAGAAATTTTCGTCGAAAGTAAATTAGGGGAGGGGAGTACATTTCGAGTTGTCATACCAAAAGTCGTTACTTCTTCTTAGAAACCTTCTTTGATTTTTTCTTTGGTATCGATTTCTTAGGTTTTGTCTTCTTTACAGCTTTAGAAACTTTTTCTATTTTCTCTTTGATCAAATGTAAATCTGGCAATTTTTTTGGATCCAGATGCATTGTTGATATTAATTGTGAGAGCTCTAACATTTCACGCGTGCCAAGTAAATTCAAAAGTTCTAATGCCATTGTGATGCCGAGTTTCGCAAAGATTGAGAGTGTATTTTCAACACCGAAAAATTTTACAATGATAGGCAGTTCTTCAATGCCTCTCGTCTTAATCCATTTTTTACAATCATTAACTGACATCACGCTAACCAATGCAAGTAGTGAAGGGACATCTGTTTCCTTTACTAACCAGAGAAAATCTTCCATTGGAATTTCTTTCAGCAATGAAATTGATTTAGCGATACCAAGTGTTTTTAAAATTTCAATACTTGTTTCTCTTCCCAGGGTTTGCGCGAGCAAACTAACATCTGCAGGCGGAATGCTACGCGAAATGAGCGCTAAATCACTCATCGGCAAGGAATGTATAAAGTAGACTAAATCCTCATCGGAGTTTTCCCTGATCATCTCCACCAGTACACGCTCTGGAATCTGATTTACGAGCTCAACGACCGTATTTTCACTCAACTTTTGCGTCAGGACTATGAGTCGTTCCTTGGGAACCTTGCCCGTAAGAGATAATAGTTTTTCATAGCCTAGGTTTTTCAAAATCTGAAACGATTTTTTCGGACCAAGCTTTTCTAAATACTGGTAAACGCTTTGAATAGTTACTAGAACTTCTTTCATTTTGGGAAACTGAACACAAGTTTAAGGAAAGGGATGGAACATCCAGAGAAATTCCTTGCATCCTCCTGAATTTTTTTAAAATTGAGGTGTGAGATACCTTTGGATTGCACTTTCCCTTCTAATTTTCAGCCTGCTTACCTGCATGCTGGTATGGGCGAAAGTCCACCCTTATCAAAACGAATTTTCCGCACTCATCGGATTATGGGAAGGATTTGCAGAAATCAATCCTGGAATTGTTGAACCTGGGTTTGTGATCTATAAAGAGGGTGGGTATGATGGGCAATTTTTCTATTTCCTCGCCAAATCCATGTTTTCTGATCTTGACTGGGAGTTGATTGTAGATTCTTATTTTTTCCGCCTGCATCGAATCGGTTTTACTTTCTTCGTTGGATTCCCAGCAGCCCTACTTGGCTTTACACATTATCCGATCATAGCCTTTCTCCTGCCGATGGTTATTTTTCTTCTATCCGTTGCTTGTCTTTATGACCTCCTACCAGAATCAAAAAAATGGTTATCTTTATTTTATCTTTTTTCTCCTTATTCACTGAATTCGCACTTACTATTAGTTGCCGATGGATTTTTTACGTCACTTATTGTCATCGTTATATTTCTCATCCACAGAAAATCAAATGCGGCCGCGATTCTTTTTCTTTTGACCTTTGCAATCTTTACGCGCGAGATAGGTATTTTTTTAGCAGTCCCGATTATCATTTTCTACATTTCAAAGAGGAATCCTCGTCTAGCGCTTGCATACTCTTTGCCAGCCTTATTTTTTCTAGGTTTTTTAATTTGGACAAGATCCGTTTCTCCTGCCCACTTAGGAACGAATCCTCTTGGTTTCGGCGATATGATAGATTACCCTTTATTTGGTTTTTTTAAAAGTTTTTTCGATGGGGGTATATTCCATCTCTCCTTGAAAGAAAGTGTTAAGATTCTTCTTTTTCTCCAATGGATCGCCCTTTCAATCTTCTCTGTTAGTTTTTTTTATTCAGAAAGCAGAAACCAAATCATAGGCACTCATTTGAGCCAAAGCATACTGTTGTATCTCCTCCCGATCCTTGCGAGCCTCGGAATTATATTTATAGCAGAAGAAGGTTATTGGCGCTCCTTTGACAATTTATCAAGAATGTTCACACTCTCCTTGCCACTCGCGATTCTTCTCGGCGCAAAAAAAGATACCCTCTACCTTATCTTTTTTCGGTATTCTAGCTTCGCCTTATTTATATTCTTAATCCTTCGAATCGTTTTTATTACTAAAGCAAAAGGATACTATTTATCGCCATGATATCTATTGCATACAGCCCTTGCCCGAACGACACATTCTTGTTTTATCATCTCGTTCACGGTAAAGTACCGAATTATGAAAGTGTATCCGAAGAGCTTTGGGATGTAGAGAATCTTAATGAATTTGCGAAACTTGGAAAATATCCTGTTACAAAAATCTCATTTGCTGCCTATTTTTCAGTGATTGAAAATTACATTTTACTTGAAACAGGATCAGCGCTCGGAAGAGGGTGCGGACCAATGGTTGTTAGAAAAAAGGGTAGCTCTGCGAATCTTACTTCCTGTAAACAAATATTAGTCCCTGGCTTACTCACAACCGCCAATCTATTGTTATCTCTTTACACGGAAGGGACGCACGAACCGATTCCGGTCAGATACGATTTCATCATTCCAAAACTCTTGTCCGGCGAATCCGATCTCGGGATCATCATCCACGAAGAAAGATTTACATTTGAGAGTCGAGGATTAGAAAAAGTGATCGATCTCGGGGAGTGGTGGGAGAGCTCATCGGGACTTCCGATTCCGCTGGGTGCGATTGCGATTCGAAGAAATATGGAAAGGAGTGCCGCACTTGCTTTCCAACGGTCTTTACAAAAAAGTTTGGAGATGGCCTACACCGATTCTGACGCAATGTATCGCTACATCAAAGAAAATTCTCAGAATAAAGATGATGCCGTGATCCGGTCACATATTAACCTTTATGTAAACGAGTTTACCAAATCCTTAGGCGACGAAGGCCATAAGGCCATTCTTTACTTGCGCGAAAAGGCTATCAAAGCTGGCTTTCTTAATGAAAGCCATTCTAAGCTCCCTCTCTTTCTAGGAGAGAGCTAATAGGCATAAGATCGTTCCCTTGTCCTTTCGGATTGGCTCCAAGGCTTTTGCTACAAGCATTCCTGGTTTTAATTTATTTGGATCCGCTTTAATTGCATGCCCAGAGGCAAGTCCCGATACCAGAAGATCCCCAGGAATGATAGAACCTTGTGATGCGTCCACATGGAGCTTTGCCAATCCTAAAAAGGCAACAAGCGCATATTCCATGCCTTTGCTTTCTTTTCCAAAAATTAAATTCGCACTTCCGACACAAACTCCAATGACATTGGTAGAGTAGGGGTGTTTTGAGCGGGAAAGTACATTTGATTCCTCAGTCCCGACAAGCAAATCCCCAGGTGTAACCACATCTTTCTGATCGAGTCGAAAAAATCTCGCGATACACTCTTCCTGACCATCCTTAGAAAGACGGACATTGCCTTCGTATAAAGAGTCGCCTAGCGCATGTATCGCTTTCCCCGAACCAAGCCACTCTTTTTCTTGGATTCCCATGCCGTTTGCAAATACCGCATAACTCGACTGAGATACAAAATGTCCACCAGCAGCACCCGTTCCCACGCCAAGAACACCCGCATTCTGCAAAGGGTCCTTTGACTTAGAAATACCAAGGATCCCAAGTTTTTCTGAAAATCCAACAAGACCGGTTGCGTTCCCTATCCCAACCACACCTGTTCCTTCTCCTGTATTTTTAGCAAAGACGATCGCGTCATTTGCAACAGGTGGAACGTGTCCCTTGGAAGGAGAACTTGTTTCTGCTGTAATTCTTAGTAACCCGGTATGCGAATCAAAACTATGCAACTTCTCCGCATAATCATGTGTATGTGCAACGGGAGCTCGCATATCACTTAGTCTTGGATCATCTGCCGTTACCACTTTCCCCGATGTATTTTCACCGAGTTTGGAAAGCACGACAATTCCCGCCTTCTCGAAATCAGCTGGTTGTATACGTTTGTCATTTCCCTGAACGACCACTCCGGGTTTATTTTCGCCTGAGTGTGCTAATTGGACAATTCCATAACCTTCCGTAGTCCCATGTTTTAATCTTTTGTCATTGGCTTGTACAACAGTATCCGGCTCTTCTGCACCATTTAGGGAAAGCTTGACGATACCTTTTGCGGTCGCGGTCGCATCTTTTAATCTAGGATCATCACCAGTAACAACTTTATCTATGGCAACTTCCCCGAGTTCTGCCAATTGGACAAGTCCATGCGATTTTTTGGTAGCTAGCTTCAACCGTGAGTCATTTCCTTGCACAACGACTCCAGGACGAGTCTCACCATCTTCTGCCAGTTCAACGATACCTGCATGTTCCGTTGTTGCGATTCGTAATCTTTCATCGTCTGATTGTACCACTAGACCAGGTCTCGCTTCCCCTGATCTCCCCAAACGCACGAGACCGTGAGTTAGCTCACTCGCAATTTTTAAACGCTTATCATTTCCTTGTACGACAACACCAGGTTTCTCTTCTCCATCGCTTGCAAGCTCAACAATTCCTCGGTATTCTGTGGATGCGTCTCTGAGCCTGCGGTCGTTAGATTGGACGACCACACCTTCTTTGACTTCTCCGTCCACTGCCAATCGAATGATGCCTGATCGTAATACGGATGCGTAAGGAAGAGGCTCTCTGATAGGCCCACCTGAATCTTTTTTATCAGGACTTGAAAAAAATTCGATTTCGATGATCTCTGTTACGTATTCCTTTTTGTTTTGCTGCTTTTCCTGTAAAAAAACCAGTTTCAAAAATCGTAGATTAACGGGAGATACGCGCCATTTGTACCAAGTACCGGCTTCGGAAAGAAAATTATTTTCTTCATGCAATTGATGCCATGTCAGATCATCTTCGCTATAATAAGCGATAAAACGTTCCGGAAAATTTGTATTCGGATCATTTTTAGTGAGCATCCGAATTTCTTCCATTCGGTTTACGCTACCTAAATCAAAGATCAGGTATTCATCTTCTGGCTCTTCTTTTTTCTTCGATGACCAACCATAGTCAGGTCGCGTATCGATCAGGTTTTCTTTTACCCATAGACGGTCCAATTCGGAGCTCGCTTGGATGTTTGTTACCCCAGTGATGAGCAATTTTAGATTGCCAAAATTAATACGGTTTCTACCGTTATTTGCTTTGCGCGAAATTTTTGAGACAAATTTCACATAACGAGCGCTCGTCAGCGAAAAAAGCCATTTAGCAGAAGTCTTAAAAGATTTCCGAAATGCCGATTCTTGTAAAATGGGTTCCCAATACTTTCCATCATGAGATAATTCAAAGCGGAAGGAATCTGGAAAATAATCTAACCCTTCTTTGCCGGGAAGGAGCTCGATCCCATTAAAAAAAACTGGCTCTTCAAATTCGAATACAATCGAAGAAAGGCCCACGGAGTCCCTTTCCTCAAAAAAGGAAATAAACTCATCATTTTTGACTTCGTATTGTCCTGTTGTCTTAACAGAACGGATCGGTAGGGAGTAGGGGTGACTGACCCGGATCAGGTTTTCTTTCATGCTATAATACGTTTAACTTCCTTCCAAAAATTCCTATTTTTCTCTTTAGTCTATCGAATTTCACTCAGGCGAGAGACTTCTTCTTGCTCTTGAAAAAGAACCACGAGGGTGGGTTTAACTTTTTCAGTAAAATACTTGGAGATGATTTGTTTGGCAAACCCAGTGACAGGAGACCGCACAAGTAGTACCTTCCCGTCAATGACGATATCGATCTGCTCTAACTCCTTCCAAGTCGTTTGCGAAAGTTGTTGGCCTGCCCAGTCTAAAAACCCCATCCAAGAAGCGGGGTGTGTGACCATTACTTCCTCTTGCTTTTTCTGCTCATAATTCAGCACTTTTGACTTTTGCCTTACTTTTTCTTTGCACACCCCGAGTAGGTAGGGCATGTCTTTTTCTAGAGAAAGAGAGCGGGCTTGGGAGTAGGCGTCGAAGGCAATGTCCGACCCAAAGAGGCCAATGAGTTGTTCCAGATTGGATGCGCTGGTGGTGGTGGACTCTTCCCTTTTCTCCGTTTTGCCCAAGGGCTCCGATTGGTTTGTATTGGATATAGTTATATTAATATGGTTAGGGGGTATGGAGGCACCCCTCCCATCGCTGTTTTTATCCCCCTCCTGCTGGGACAAAAATCCCCCACCCCGAGGTATGTTTATATCCCCCAGAGGGGTAATTTTGGATCCCTCGTAGTGGAAAGAAAAGTGGTATCTTGTGGCAGTTTTCCCGTTGCCTGGTACTTGATAGAGAAGTCCCGCTTGGGTGAGCTCCTTTTTCGCTTGCACGATGGATTTTTTGGTTTTAAAGCCCGTGAGCTTCAAAAGCATTTCTGTCCCAGGCCAAACCGGCTTAAACTTTGAATCACTAAATTTCAAAAGCACAGGGTATAGAGTCTTCGCAGCGCTGGACAAATTTGCCCAGACGCCCGAATCGATGATGTCCGTCATCAAGCGGATATAAGGATGGTAGTCACTCATCCGGCCTCCTGTAAAATATGCGCAAAAAACAAACTAATTCTAAGCAAATTTTACGAAGGAGTTGACTTTATTTGACATAATGTTAATTATGTCTCATCCAACAACATTCCTTCGGGAAAACCCGGTCCCCTGATTCCAGGGGATTTTTTTTATCTCTCGATAAAGATGTGGATTTCCCAGCGTCCCGTTTTATATTTTGATGGGAACGTAGTACTTAAAGTTCGTTTACTATATTATGTCACATTGTAGGCAAAACGCAAAGACTGTCAAGTTTGTACAGGCTTTTTTGCCCAGTGGGGTCTGTTTTTTTTACTCAGTACTTGACAAGCAAGTACTTGTTTAGGTAGTGGCCGAATCTCCGAATTTTTTTGAAAGCTCTTTTCTTAGATATTTCAGCATTTCTCCCAGTAAAATTTCATCCTCAGACTGTATGACAATCGAATTTCCGGAACGTTTCAATTTGTATTGGGCTGGGATCCTTCTGCCCAGAGTAGGTGCCGCAGAGTCTTTGGTTTTTTTGTTAAAATCCTTGGCATCCCGGACGGTCTTCAATTCCCCTTTGCTGAACATTTCCAAGAAATTTACAAGAGACCCTTTTTTTGCTGCTTGAGCTGCTTGGACAAGGAGGTTCTTATTTTGAATGCCATAGGACCGACAGGTCACTAAATCTGCCTTTTCCATGCCGGCAATAGACAAAACCTCTGACATATAACTACGGCTTTTCCCGAATAGATCCCCGAGCTCAGCGTCTGTATAGCTATGTGCATTTTTGAGAAAGAGAAGGGCGTCCACCTCTTCATAAGGGGATAAATTTTCTCGCTGTAAGTTTTCTATGACCGCAAGCTTGTAGATCTCTTTTTCGGGTCGGTCTAGGATTTTACATTCAATTTCCTGCCATCCCAAGGACCTAGCCGCGTGGTAACGTCTCTCTCCTGCGATGATTCGGTAGTGGTCCTCGCCTTTTCCTTTTGAGACGACGATCGGCTGCAAGAGGCCATCAGCGCGGAGGGAAGCAGCCAATTCATCAATCCCCTTTTTTCTCTCTTGTCTTGGCTGGTTTTCTGCAGGTTCAATTTTTTCAATACGGATCGTGCGAATCGTACCATCTAAGTTCTCGGATTGGTAGATGTCGGCGAGAGTGCCGAGCCTTTTACTTTTTAAGCTCACGTAGAACCTCCTCTAAAAATCCTTCATATTCTTGTGACTGCCGAGAGGTTCGATTGTAATCGAAAACAGATTTTTTTGCTAAGTGGCTCTCCCCAATGGCGACACCGTCAGAAATGGTATGATCAAAAATCCGGAAGTATTTTCCAAGTACAGGCAGGATGGTTTTTGTCAGCAAAGTTTGCGGTTTGAGTTGGGTGATGAGTGCCCCCAATATTTCTAGGTCGGGGTTGATTCGCTTTTTAATCGAGGAGATGGTCTGCTGCAGTCCCACGATTCCATCCATAGAAAATTTTTCTGCCTGGAGGGGGATGAGTACATAATTAGAAGCCACGAGGCTATTGACCGTGAAGATCGATAGGGAAGGCGGGCAATCAATAATTGTAAAATCAAAATTCTCAAGGGACTGCATAGCATCTCTCAGAATATAAGGTGCTTCCACGGAGTTGACTGAAACTGTCTCCATTTCCGCCAAACGCATGCTTGACGGCGCTATCCACATATACTCGTTATACGCCGGCAAAATGACCTCGTTGATTTTCGCGGCGTTTTGAAAAAGATGAGCAAGGTCTTTGTCAATCGTTTCCGGGTTCACAAAAATGCCCGTAGAGTTGGCCTGAGGATCCATATCTATGAGAAGGGTTTTGTAATTTCTTCTAGCAAGACCCATTGCGAGATTGAGAGAAGTAGTGGTTTTTCCTTCTCCGCCCTTTTGGTTTGCAACTGCTATCGTGATCATTGATACTCTACATCCTTCTCTTTTGGTATGGTTTCTTCAGAAAATACTAGGAGCAAATGAATTTTCAAAATTTACGAAAAAAAGATTTTTCATTGCCTACACTCCATTGTCGGACATCCGACATACCAAAAATTAGTAAAAAGTATCTGTTGGAAATATGTCGGACATCCGACATTCAAAACGGTACGTACTTGACAAAGTGATTAAATTTAAACAGTTTCATAGCATGACCACTACCAGTGGCTCCTCCATATATTCCAGTGCCACTGGGCGAGCTTGGATTGAAAAAATCCTGCCACCCGCTTGGACAGAGCTATGTACAAATCTTGGGATCAAAGCTGGAGTTGTTGTACTAAAGTCTTGGGAAGATGAATCCTTTTATGAGTCCGCCTCGTTCGGTTACGGCGAGGAAGGTTTCTATTATTCCTTTCTTGCCAGAGGGGAGTCAGGCTGGAACCGCGTTAAAAATCAGATCACTCCTATACAATTCACGAGCCGGGAAACCGAACTCTTTTGCGACCCAGGCTTCGCAAGTGTCGTCGCAATTCGCGCCGGTCGGGAGAGGGAATTTGTCGGATTTCTGCTCGCGGAATGGGAAGGCGAAGAGACTCAAAATTTAGATTCCATTCTCTATTTATTTGCAGAGAAAATCAGTAAAGAGAGAGAGAATGGGAGCCCACCGGAAACGAGAGACAGTGGGCAAATAGCAGAGATAGGTTTTGAAGACAAATCGCCTTTGGTCTCGCAGATTGTTCCGAGTCTTTCGGAAAAAATGGATCTGTTTCGGCAGTCCAAAATCATGACTATCTTTGGCCCGCAAGGGAGCGGCAAAAAAACTCTGGCGAAGTGGGTTCACCACCATACAGCTTCAAATAAAACCTGCCTGTTTCTCTCATCCATTCCCGAACACCTAGGCAAGTTAGAGAAAGCTTTGGCTGCCTGGGCTTTGGAGACGACTCCCGGAACCATGGTGTTTTCGGAACCAAAAAAATGGACCCTCGGCCAGCAGAAAATTGTATCGGATTGGGTCCAATCTTCAGAGCACCACTGCCAGATACTCTTCCTCCAATCGATCGAGGAAGGTCTTGAAATTCTGCCGGGATTCGATCGCTTTCTCAAAAAAAATTCAATTCATATTCCAGGGTTTACGTTTCTGGAAAAAAACAAATTGGAAGGCATCATCCTCTCCCTCTTTCAGGACCTTGCCAAAGAGCAGAATCGTAACGGCATGCACCTCGAGCCAGCAGCCCTGGGTTCTCTTCTTGAGAGGGACTACCCGAATCATTTTACAGATTTGAAGAACATCTTACTCTCGGGGATTCTTAAATCGAAGGGAAATAGGATTGAAGAAATGGCGCTGGAAGGGGACATTTCAAAGCTCAATTTAGGCGTTCCTGACGCGGAAGATTTAGACTTGCGGAGTGGGATTCAAGCTTTAGAAAGGCAGAAGATATTGAATGCAATGAGAATCTTCTCGGGCAATCAGATCCGAATGGCAAAGGCACTTGGAATTTCGCGTGGTGCCTTACAAAATAAAATGAAACAATTGGGCATACTTTAAACCATTATGGAAGATACCGTTTACGAAGAGAGGAAAACCGCTGGGGGATTCCTAGTAAAAGTCCGCCTCTCTAAAATGACATATGTGGTTTTTACAGAGGATGGGCCTGAAGTACCGAAGGGAGCTAAAAACAATTCAATCGTAGCAATTGTACCCAAGGTTGGTTTTTTTGGTGAAGATTTTGATCTCTCACATTTCCATTTGGGAGAGCTTTCCTTTGTGAATGTAAAAGCAGGGAAAATGGTCATTCCTTACCAACATGGTTTTTCAAATGAGATCAAAACGATATTTTTAGGAACGGGCAGTCAAAGCGATGCACTCCCGGTTGTCATTTATCATTTTAAGAATAAGGAAGAGCTTATGCATTCCTGGGAGAAGGGAGACCAGGTCCAATTCCTTGTAGTGGATGAAGAGATCCCGAGATCAGAAATGGTCACCTTCAAAATCCGCTATCCGAGCCTAAACATTCTAGTGATCAAAAAAAGGATCAACACCTCGGCCGAATCTCTCGCGCCAAAGGTGGACCCGAAACTTGGGGAAGCGGGCAAGGGCATTGTAGATTATGATAAAGTTCGGGCCACAGATGTTGCCAGAAACTCCAACTTAAACATGCAAAGCGAAAACCCTGTTTTCTTGGCAAGGATCCACCTTCGGACCATGGAGTTGGACAAAGTCAAACAGCTCCTTTTGGACTTTAAACTTGTAGCCCAAGATGTCTCTTTTATTAGAACTTTTCTGGAAGTGATGATTAAAAATGAATACTCCAAGCCAGAACTAGAGACCGCAAAACCGAGGCTCGTTGCTCTGAATGAAGCATTTCGACTTTCTGTTTTGATTTTGGAATTTCGTATCGAGGATTTTGAGAAAGAACTGGAAAAAGGCTTCTCTTCGGAAATTTCGAGCATGATCTATGCGATGCTTGCCAAAGAGCAGGAGGCAGCGACTGAAATTGAACAAGAGATCGTACTTTGGGAATGGAAACTCCGTACACGGGCGATGATGTACAAACGTTAAAAATCTCTCAAAAATCAGAAAAAAAGCTTCCGTTTTTAGTGGAAAACCTTACATTTGAGGAAAGTAGCTATGAATTTCCTCAGAAATGGACATAATTTGGCACGAATCTTGCTGGGCAATTTCGCATTTGCTCTAGGGATTCTATGCCTTTCCCCAGCTACCCTATTTGCAGAAACAGAGATCCAGCCGATAGTTCTCCCCGCTGTCGAACTTATAACGCCAGTGTTACTTGCTCATGGAGTAGTCTCGGAAGTGGTCGTGCCCGAGACAGAAACGAACATAGCTGTTTCACAATCGTCTGCCAAAATCGAATCCTCTGATTTGAAACGCCGTCCTGGCCATTGCCTGGCACAACCAATCGGCTCTACCGCCACAGCTTTGGACTCCCTTTTTGCCAATGACTGCCGAAGCGTCTCTGAGAGGGCAGTTAGTTCCCTTTCGCAAAAAAACGAACCTGGTGCCAAAACTTCCGATTTAAAATCGGTTGCCAATCTAGGTCTCCTTGCTTTTTTTGAAATATGTCTCAGCCAAAGCGAGTTGCCTTCCAAAAATTTATCAACGCCATGCGCAAACTCTCCATCGAAGTCAATGATACGGAAATCTGCAAACGACTCGAGATCCTTATGGCCACTAGCAAAGACGATCTCCCTTTGGCACAGGTCAATCTCCTGCTTACTGATCCCAAGAACTTCGATCCTAGAAGCATCGCCGAGCCGTTTACACAATATGTCCGACATTTCATCTATATGGTTAAGCGAAACGGACGAGTACCCGCTGATTTGGGTGGAAATGATGGCAGTAACGCCGCCAACCCTTCTGGGGAAGTTAGAGACAACCAAAAGCTAGGATCGGGTAAAAAGTCCTCGTCTGCCCCAAAAAAGAAAGCCTCTAGCAAAAAATCTCTGAAAAAATAACCGCTTCTCACAAACAACATCTCTCCCTGTGCTACATACAGGGCCAAACGACTAGATCCTCTCCCCAACCTGTCCTTCCTTTGCTTTTCCCGAAATAGACATGAAAACCTTTTAACTGCTTTTATTTAGGCAGTTATATTCCTTCTCAACCGCCAAAGGCAGAAAATCAAAAAACATAGACAGAGTTATGCTTATTTATGGGCATTTAGTACAAAATCTGGCAGATCTGGCAAATGCCTCCCGGTTGGCAATTGTTTTTGGCATTTAGGTAGCAATGACGAAAAGCAGTCGATTCCTTGGAGCGTTCCTCAGAAAGCCGCAAGACCATTCTAAGGCGGTTCTGGCGATGGGACAGGTGATAGCCAAAGTGGGAGACATGCTTTTCCTTCTCTCTGCACACAAACGAAAACCAACTCTGTGGTTTCTGGAAAAAACATTACCATCCTATGCCGGAAAGTGGACGATTGCCAACTGTCCAAATTCCGACAGCTAGGGAGGATCCCAAGGAGCTTCGTAAGAATATCTAGGTTTTATTTGGTCTATATGTGCAATTGCGTTCGAAAGTCTTCTAGGGGCTTGCTCGTCCAGTGCATGAGGCGGAAACATACTTTGGGCAGGGAAATTGAAAGCGGGAACTGCCGAAAACTTGCCATTTGGGATGGTTTTTCTTTCCAATCAACAGGGAAATGCTGTAAGCAGGTCGGGAGGCAAAAAGGTCTCCAAAAGCAGCAAAATACTGCCATTATGACATGTGTATGAAGCCTTCCTGCGCATGCGATTCCGTCATAGTATTGAATAATGCTTTACGCCTGCCTGCTCTACGCGCTACTCTCGCCGCATGGCAGAAACAATCCGCTTGCGTGTAAAATGCCACGCATGCTCGAATTTAATTGAGGGAACGGCAAAATATGGCTCTGGGCATTTCGTTCCAGAGGGAATCGTCTTTGATTTTGTGGCCGTAGGAAAGGTAGAAGGGGCTCAAGGGAGAAGGGTTAAGGCAGAAGTGACCTGCACCTGTCCCAACTGCGGAGTCAAGTGCAAATACAACGTCTAGGTGCTGTTGAGAAAGCGGAATTTATGATGAAAAGTAGCATAATGATGCCCAATAATAGGCAAGATAAAGTGTAAACTATAAGGCACTTAATGATTTTTACTACTCCATTATATGTAATCTTTATCGTCTTTTTAATGCTGTCTTTTTTGCCACTAAATGTCTACTTTGTTTATTTGGTCAAAAAACTGCGCTTTAATAAGCAGATATATGTGGTTTTTAGGGCGTATATACTGCTTATATTTAGTCTTTTGTTTTATTCTTCTTGGAATCCCAAATATTTGGTGCTCATGGTATGGGTAGCCGCCTTCGATTTTTCCATTTCTCAGTGGATGCAGGAAGAGAGGGCGAGAAAACATAGGAAGTGGCTATTGGCTCTGTCTCTAGCCAATAACTTAGGTGTTCTTATTGCATTTAAATATTTAGGTTTTTTCGAAGAAAGTCTTGTTGGCCTCATCCACTTACTTGGAATGGAAGCTCACATTGAGATTTTGCGTTTGGTATTGCCTGTCGGGATATCTTTCTATATCTTTCAGTCGATTTCCTATATTGTCGATATTTACCGTGGCATTCTGCCTCCTGAGCGAAATTTTTTCTACTATTTGTTTTATCTCTCCTTTTTCCCTCAGCTCGTGGCAGGTCCTATCGTGCAGGCAAAGGTGTTTCTGCCCCAAATCCGACGGATGAAACCCATCTCTCCGTTAAATCTGAAAATGGCCCTATTCCTCCTCCTTTTGGGTGCTTTTAAGAAGTCGGTTCTTGCGGACCACTTAGCAATCACCGCCGATTTTTCCTTTTCCCATATAATGGACGTGGACCGAAAATTTCTATGGTTGGGTCTTCTCTCCTATACGGGGCAGATTTATTGTGATTTTTCTGGGTATACGGATATTGCCCTTGGATCGGCACTTATATTCGGGTTCCGGTTGCCTGAAAATTTTCGAATGCCCTATCTAGCTCGAGGGTTTTCCGATTTCTGGCGGCGCTGGCATATCTCTTTATCGAGTTGGTTGAAAAGTTATCTCTATATACCGATAGGCGGGAACAGGCATGGCGGATTGCGCACGTATAGGAACCTAATGATCGTAATGTTGCTTGGCGGATTGTGGCACGGGGCAAATTGGAATTTCATCGTTTGGGGACTTGGTCATGGTATACTTTTATCACTAGAAAAAGGGATAAAGGACCTACTCCAAATGTCAAAGTATTGGAAAGTTTGGCTCGAAGGAAAATGGGCACGAATTTTTGTCGGGATAGGATCCTGGTTATTCACTTTTGTTTCTGTTTCCCTTTTGTGGATATTCTTCCGAAGCACAAAATTTAGTGATTCCCTGTGCTATCTACAGGGCCTTTTTATCAAAAATGGCGATATTTCGATCTCTTACACCCAGGAAATGGTAACAATTTGGTGTTTACTTGCCATTGTGCTTGGTCATATATTAGGGGATCGGTATGTGAAACGATGGTCTAAATTGGAACGAGACAAATCAAGAAAACAAACGCCCGTAAGGTATATGTTCCTTGGAGCCCTATTTTCATTGGGTTTTATTGCTGTCGTACTGATGTCTGGAAATAGTTTGCCATTCGTTTATTTTGTATTTTGATGAATAAATATAAAACAAATATCATTCTGATCCTCTCCTTCGTTGTGAGCCTTTTTTTATTCGATTGGGCATTCTTCCGAACAGGGCAATACTTACTTCCCAATGAATCACCCTGGAATACGAATCACTTTTTCAATTTCTTGTACGAATACCAACGAATTAGCCGAACGGAAAAAACGAAGCCCCGCATCTTAGTATTGGGTAGCTCAATTGCCTATTATTCAATTTCCGCAGAACTATTGTCAGCTGAATTGAAGGTTCGTACCGGTATCGATTATGAAATCATATACCTCGCATATGCTGGGAATAGCCCCTTGTATGTATATTTGCTTTTAGGCTGGTTGTTCCCGCTTAAACCAGATTTAGTTGTGTATCCTATTAATTTTATCGACTATCGGCTTCATCGAACCTATGTAATGTTCCCGGAGGGAAAAAATGAGGATGTGGATGAACAGATTCTCAATAGGGATGCATTGTCCTTTGCCGAAGCGCCTCAATCTCTATGGGTATTCCCTTGGGAGACTCTGAGCGAAGTTGGTAGTTCCATGGACATGGCCGAAAAGGCAAAATATTTTTTCGCGGGACTTTTCTCTTTTTATAAGGATCAGGATTTTTATCTCACGAATTTGCAAAATATTTACAACCATAGGTTTGGCAGAAATACAAGTTACCATGCCTATATGGGCGTGAATATTCCGGAAGGAATCAATGCCTTAGGCTGGACTGGTAAAAAATTTTCATTCTACCCTATTGAAAAAATGAAGGTGGGAAAGGAAGGGATTTGGCTTGAGATCACTCCGTTCCTTTTGCGAGAAGGCAAGGTGGAGCTCGTTTTTACTACTGATTCTGGAAGAAAACAAGTCGTTACGTTTGATTCCTCGGGCTGGAAACAGGTCTTTCTGGAACCGAGGTTTTTTGATTTTAAAGAAATGGTAACGGCAGAACTTTCAAGTGTTTGGTATGCCAATTCGGCAATGGGGGCATATCTAGATTATCATTTAGATCCCATGGGTGTGCGATTGCAGCAGACTTTTGGCCTCGCTTCGCCTCCGAAAAATGAGCAGTACAGTCGACCAAAGCGAAGCGAAGACTTTCGGTATATAAGCATGGATGATGCGCAGTATGAATCTTATTTTTATTATCGCTTGTTAGAAGGATTAGAGCTACGGCCTGGCATTGGATATTTGGTCGCATTGGAAAAGGCTAAAAAGCGAATTGCGAAGGAAAAATTTCGACCCGTCTTCCATTTCGCATATTTGAAAAAAATTTCCCAGATTTTTGAAGCCAAGGGAATTCCCTTGCTCATAGTGAATAACCCAGAAAATCCACTGTCTTTATCTTGGTATGAGAACTCGGATTGGTATGAGGGTTATTTGAAATTTCTTGGCTCCCTTGCATCACAAAGCGTACACGTTTCCGATATGCGTCACGATCTCCCCATGCAAGGATTTTCCGACTTCCATCACTTTACCTATCCAGGAATGGAGCAAATGAATCCGATTTATGCAAAGGAGATCGTAAATCTCTTTTCTAAATAGCCTCTTTTTTAGACCTTACGAATAGTTAAGGAATTTTATGGAAAAAATCAAGGTTGGGGTCCTAGGAGCCACAGGTTCCGTAGGCCAAAGATTTATACAGCTACTGGAAAATCATCCATTCTTCACAGTCTCCCATCTGGCAGCTTCTGAACGAAGTGCGGGGCAATCGTATGGTGAAGTTATGAAGTCAAAATGGAAGATTTCATCTGATATACCCGATTATGCGAAAGGTATTATGATTTCGCTTCCGAAACCAGCTGATACAATGGGCGTTAGCTTAGTATTTAGTGGTCTTGATTCGTCAATCGCTGGTGAGGTGGAGACAGAATATGCAAATGCTGGTGTCATCGTAATCTCAAATTCAAAAAATCATAGAATGGTACCAAACGTACCTCTCCTTTCTGCAGAAGTAAATGCGGATCATCTTGAGGTTTTGAAATCTCAAAGCACGAGTGGAAAAATCATTACTAACTCGAACTGTACGATCATGGGTGTGACCATTTCTCTAAAGCCATTATTTGACAAGTTTGGTTTAGAGTCAGTCATGCTCTTTTCCATGCAGGCGATTTCTGGCGCAGGTTATCCGGGTGTTCCAACGATGGACATACTTGGCAATGTAGTTCCTTATATTAGCGGGGAAGAGGATAAAGCAGAAGAAGAGCCACAGAAGTGTTTAGGAACTGTAGAAAATGGTAAAATCAAACATGCGGATTTTAAAATTTCCGCTCATTGCAATCGAGTGCCGGTGTTTGACGGTCATACCGTTTGTGTCAGTGCTAAGTTCAAAAAGAAGCCAAGTAAAAATGATATTCTAGCAGCTTGGAAAGAGTTTGCAGGAGAGCCGCAGAAGATGAAGCTTCCTCTCGCTCCTGAGCAGACCATCGTATATCGCGAAGAGAACGATCGCCCGCAACCAAGATTGGATCTGGAAACTGGTAGAGGTATGTCAACTGTAGTAGGAAGACTTCGCGAAGATTCTATTTTGGATTGGAAGTGGGTTGTGCTCTCGCATAACACGATCAGAGGTGCTGCAGGTGCTGCCCTCTTGAATGCCGAGTTACTTTATCAAAAGGGTCTCATCCCAAAGGGATAAATCAAAGGAAATGTTAGAACCGAATCTCTCTGAACTTCGAGTGATGGATTACACAGCTTGTCTCCAAAAGGTCCAAGCTATGGATTCACGGGGAGATTTTTCATATAAGGGCGTTTATAAAGTCCTTCTGGTCATATTCGAATGGACAGACAAGTTTTTGCAGAACAAAGTTTTGCCGAATACCGAGCAGATTGAACGTGATAGCTCCATTGACAGGGATCGAACGGAAACCTACGTTACCGATTTATGCTTTCGCCAAAATCCACCCATCTTAAAAAAACTAAATGTTTTAGAGTTCCATCCTAATGAAACGGGTGATCCGGAAAATCCGAAAACATTTCTGAAGCACAACACGGTATTTGCGAGACCCACCACGAGTGATGGGGGGACTGCATTCCGTTATGCCCTCGGTTTGAATGAACTCTCCGCCAACGCGATTAAGAGTTGGTTCACAGAAAAACGTAAATACGTCGGGAAAGAGAAATTAAAAAAAATCATTAAAAGCGCTGTCGATTCCAACCGTTTATTTGATACGTACGCATCTACAGAAATAGGAAACTTATTCCAGTGCCCATATGATAAAACAAAGCCGCAGAAAGACTCAACAATTATCATCCATCTAAAGCCCATATTGAAGCAGTTAGTCGACTGGAAGATATTGTTTTTTTTCCGAAATGATAAGGCAAGCCGACCTGGAAACAAATCAGTGTTTATTTACAACGTACCCGAAGAAATTGCGGATCGCTATGATGCATACGTTGATTATGTGAAGACCACGATTCATCCAAACCTTCATAAGATGGGTGTTGTAGGCGATATTACAGAGGATTCTTGGCGTTCACCGAAGAGCATACTCACCGAGATTCTTGGTTATTTAAATGAATCGTATGGAGATCAAAAGAGCCTTGTGGAAGAGTGTTTGATCTTAAATGAAATTATAGAAAAAGATAGAGAGAGAGAAGAAAAGCATAAGAGAAAGCAACAAGTAGAAGATATCATGGCGTTTCTTGCGGAAGCCGGAAGAATCGTTGAATTGAATCAACTCCGAGTGGCGGGTGAGCCAATTACGGATGAATTTCGTGCACAGTTACTTTCGCAGCCCGAAATTTTATATGCCGAGTATGCAGATAGAAAAATCTATAATGAATTTATACTTCATAAAGGATGTATAGAAGCCGCAATTGACTCTGCGAAAAGAAATTTCGCATTAAAAAAAGCTGACCTAGAGATTCGAGTTTTAAGTTTAATGAATGTTACAGTTCACTTAGGTGAAGAAGGGCCGAAAAGGATTTTAGAGGAAATTGAATCTCAAAGCTTATTTCCGTTTCTGCCATTTTTTACAAGACTTTGGCGCATGATTGTTGGCTCTCAAACTGTCTATAAGCATGAAATCCCGCCTATTCGGGCAAGGTTGCAACAGCAGTTAAACAAAGATTTGGCTACCCAAAAGACAATTAAGCTTGCCCAAGAAAAGGAGAGAATTGTTAAGGCTAGGGTGAAAGAGAAAGAAGAAAAGGAAAAGGAATCCAAGACTATCGCAAAGCAGTCATCAGATGAAGATGGGGATTCCGAACCTGTGAAGTCTGGTTCTCCAGAAGAAGAGAAAAAATGGAAAGAGTCCATGGACGAGATTGTTAAAATCTTGGATGAAGCATGGGAGTTCGGTGTATTTCCTGATCGCGAGTATGTGCTTAGTAAAATGAATGGAAAATACACGGAAGACAATCTGATCTTTTTTCTAAAGAAATTTGGAGGAAAAGAGATCTACTCCTATCCCATTCGGAACCAAAGAGAAAAGTATCCATGGCCGATCTTGGTGTCATCCTCCTATTTAAAGAAAAATGGGAAAAAGCTTTTGGACAAGGTGAAGGAAGAAAGCGACAAACAGAGAGCCGAAAAATTTCCAAACCAAGAGAAATTTGACATTGCCGAATCCCAATTAGATTTTCTTAATAGAATCTTACCTCGTTTGAAACCATAACATGCCTGCAATAGAAGATAGAAGAGCCCGAAAAACCAAAATCGTTTGTACCATTGGACCTGCGACCATGTCGAAGGATATGTTAAGACAACTTGCCCAGGCAGGAATGAACATAGCTAGGATCAACATGTCGCATGGTGATCATGAGTTCCATAGAAAGATCATTCGTACAATCAAAAGTTTGAATAAAGACGAATTACATAAAAATCCGATCTCAATTTTATTGGATACACAAGGTCCCGAGATAAGAACAGGTGACGTTGCCAATGATTTGCATCTCAAAGTGGGAGAGACGTTTACGTTTCACATCATTCCTGGTATGGAAGCCGAGGCACAAAGCGTTTTTGTAAACTATCGAGACATCGTTAAGGATCTAAAGGTCGGAGATAAAGTCACAGTCGATAATGGTCTCATTAACTTATCTGTACTTGAAATTAAAGAGAATGAACTCGTGTGCACAGTGCTCGATGGCGGAAAGCTTGGGTCGAGAAAACATATCAACCTCCCGGGGATTCGCGTGAATCTGCCATCCATCACGCCTAAAGATTTAAAAGACATTGTATTTGGTTTGGAAGAAGACATTGATTTTGTTGCCTTATCTTTCGTTCGGTCACATGAGGATGTCATCCAACTTCGTGGGATCATCGAAGAAAGAAATCATCATGCGCAGATCATTGCAAAAATTGAAGACCAAGAAGGACTTGCAAATCTTGATGAGATCATCAAGCACTCTGATGGCATCATGGTCGCACGTGGTGATCTAGGTGTTGAGATTGAAATCGAAGAGCTTCCTATTGTGCAAAGAAGGATCATAAAACGTTGCCAAGAGGAAGGGAAAAGGGTGATCGTTGCTACCCATTTACTTGAATCAATGATTCAAAATCCTTCTCCTACGCGAGCTGAAGTGACAGACGTTGCAAATGCAGTTTATGAAGAAGCCGATGCCATCATGTTATCTGGTGAGACCGCAATGGGAAAATTTCCTGTACGCTGTGTCGAGATGTTGGATAAAATTGCTCGAAGGATGGAAAGATCGATCAACTTAGGGATGGCTGCCAATCGCACTCCGAAGGACAAAAAAGAGGAGATGGCAAGATCTGCAGCGAATCTCGCCGATAATCTTGAAGCTCCAGCGATCATTGTGATCACAAGGAGAGGGATTACCGCCAATAATTTGGCTTCATTTCATCCCAAATTTCCAATCATTCATGCTTTCACGAATATGACGTCCGTTCGACGTAAGCTTTGGATGACTCGTGGAGTCATCCCATACCGAGTAGACTTTTCTTCTGATCCAGAAAAAACGATTAAACTTGCGATTCAAACGCTGCAAAACAATGGTTATCTGCAAGTGGGAGAGAAAGTAGTCATATTATCTGACATCATTGCTGGTGAGGATCGAGTCGAAACAATTCAGGTGAGAGACGTTAAAGAGCAAAATTAGGTCTAAGGCTTGTGCGGCGAGGATCGACATTTTGTATCTTTTGTTTTTTCTTTCTCTCAGCGTCACTGTTTTCTGAGACAAATCAACCTTCGAAACAGGAATTGCCAAGTTGGCTTGGCGAATTCAAAAAATTAGACGAGAAAGAATTAGCGCAAAAAAAAGAAGGCTGGTATCTGACCGGCCTACCTCTTTTTGGGAGCGATGCAGTTTCTGGAAGTGGAGTCGGAGTACTTGCCAACATTTTTTATAATGGGACGAGAGGTACTCCTTCGTTTAGTTATACGCCATATGAGCATTTAATATCTGTTAGCGCCTACCAGACCGATAGATCGTCGAAATCTTATTTTGTTTCTTGGGATGCGCCTTATTTTTTGGACTCACCATTCCGACTCAAGGCATATCTGGGGCATGAGAAAAGCCTTCACAACCTTTATTTTGGAAAAGGGACCGAATCTTTAACACCATTATCCTACATAGAAAGGAACGATGCTGGCGGACAGAGAATGAGAAATTCTACTTTTTCCGATTTTGAAGACGCGAATTCTTTTTACACAAATCGTGGACTCGGAAAAGAAGCTGTTTCGACCCAACGATTCAACGAATACGGCTTTGAAGCAACATATGCGCAATTTGCACTCGATAAAACGATTCAGAAGGTATTTCGAGTTTGGGGGAGTGCCGAACTTACGAACAATATTATCAGACGCTACGACGGAAAGTGGACGGAAGCGAAGGATCCCTTGTTTGAAACCAAAGCAAAGGTCAGGGAGGATGAAACGCTTCTCACAAAGGATTCTAGAAGTGGCAAGATCATTGGGGCAAACGGAGGTTATGTAAATTATCTGCGTGCAGGGATCGCTTTTGATACGCGAGATTTTGAACCTGATCCCGATAGAGGTTGGTTGGTAGAATACAATGTCACTCGAGCCGAGCGCGCCATTGGTTCGGACTATAGCTACTTTCGGCACTTTGCTCAGGTGAAAAATTATTGGCAACCGTTCCCAAAATATTTTGAAGAACTCGTGATTGCACAACGAGTAGCTCTGACAAAGACTGATGGCAATGTACCCTTTTTTGATTACAGATATTTATTTTCGATCGATGGACCTTTTAGCGGAGTCGGTGGTCAGAATACCCTGCGCGGCTATCGCACAGAAAGATTTTTAGGTCCAATCATGGGTTTTTACAATGTTGAGTTAAGATGGAGAATGGGTAGCTTCGAATTGTGGGATTCCATATTTCAAATTAGCTTAGTACCTTTTTATGATATTGCGAATGTTTGGGATAAAATGAGCGAAATAAAAACTACCGGATATAAACATTCTAGAGGTTTGGGGTTACGTCTGGTATGGGACCAGTCCACTGTGATCTTAATGGACTGGGCCCGATCGAGGGAAGATTCTTTATTTTATATTGATATGGGGCATACTTTTTAAATTTTCATAGGCACTTCAATACATAAAATTTCACTCGAGATCTCCGCATCTATTTGTAATCCCTCCACATCCCATACGCCCAAAGCATCTCTTCTTTCAAGCACGTGGTCATTAATTTTAACCTTGCCGCTGATTAGAAAAATATAGACACCATTCCCTTTCGTTTGCAACGTATAGGTGAGAGTGTGCGATGGCTCAAGTGTACTTAAAGAAAAATAAGCATCTTGGTTGATCCATACGGCATTGCTATCATTAGGTGACACAACGCATTGCCATTTGTTCTTTCTCTCCACGGGAGAATAGGATTTTTGAGCATATCTTGGTTCGATGTTTCTTTCTTTTGGCAGAATCCATATCTGAAGAAAATTCACGTTTTTATCTGGGCTATGATTGAATTCAGAATGTCGGATGCCTGAACCTGCGGACATGATTTGCACGTCCCCTGTTAGGATCACTCCGTTTGTTCCGGTACTATCTTTATGAGCCAGCTCACCATATAACGGAATGGAGACGATTTCCATATTATCATGCGGATGTGTTCCAAATCCCATGGAAGGCGTGACGACATCATCATTCAGCACTCGGAGAGCACCAAAATTCGTTTTCTCAGGATTGTAATAATTCCCAAAGCTAAAAGAGTGGAAGCTGTCAAGCCATCCGAAATTTGCATGCCCTCTATCGGCATGGGAGTGGAAAATTGTTTTCATTGAGTCCTCGTTCGATATTAAGTAGTTTAATATCGAATCATATTTTGTCAATCTCATTTTTCAGTAGATTCCCGAGTGGAAGCCATTTCCTTCCTGGCTTCCTTTTTTTTATCAACTAACAAAAGATAGGGCGAAACTAGATTTAAGTCCATCACTCCGCTTTCGGCAACAATCGGGATCGGAATAGTAGTTTGACACCGATTTTATATGGGAAATTCTTCATTTTGGAGTCATTATATGTATTGGAAAAATAAAGTGGTATGGGTTACGGGAGCTTCATCTGGAATCGGGGAAGCCTTGGTTAAAGAATTGGCAAAGTCGGGTGCTCTGATCATCCTCTCCTCCCGAAATGAGAAAGAGTTGAAGCGCGTCGGAGCCGAGGCAGGACTAACGAATCAAACGTCTCTTATTTTACCATTGGATTTGGAAAAATATAAATTACTGGGGAAAGCAGTACCTCTTGCATTAAAAAAATGGGGGCATGTTGATGTACTCATCAATAATGGAGGCGTTAGTCAAAGGGATTTGGCTGAAAATACTTCTATTGCAGTAACAGAAAAAATCATGGCGATCAATTTTTTTGGGACAGTGGCACTTACCTCAGCCTTGTATCCTCATATGAAATCTAGGAAAATGGGCAAGATCGCTGTCATATCTAGTATTGCAGGTAAAGTTGGCACACGGATGAGGACTACCTATTGTGCTAGCAAACATGCGTTACAAGGATACTTCGATGGGCTAAGGGCTGAGGCTTATCATGATGGCATTCAAGTTTCAATTATTTGTCCAGGTTATATCAAAACGAAAATTTCAAACAATGCACTTCTTGGAAATGGGAAAAGTCAAAATAAAATGGATGATGGGATCGCTAGTGGACTCGACGTAACCGAAACAGCCAAACGGATATTAAATGGAGTCGAGAAGGGTAAGGATGAAGTCATTATCAGCCGACCAAAGGAAAAACTTGCCACGTATCTCAAAAGATTTGCACCAGGACTCCTTGCAAAAATTTTACGGTCTGCAAAAGTAACCTAATTTCGTATGCCTTGGGAGAATGGTCTAAGCTACGGCTCTTTTAAAAAAATTTTAATTCCGGTGTCGGAACTGAAGCTTGAGTCAGTAAAGTTGCAGGAAGAAATTAGCCAGCTGGAACTACAATATGAAAACAAGATTTTGACTGGAGTTGATACCTGTTTTCGATTTATACTCCTCTATTTTGAAGTTAGGCTTGGTAACCGAGCCTTTCTAAAAACTGGTCGTCCTCTGCCAATTAAGGAAGACATGCTTGGTTTTTTAGATTCAGTTCGATTTTTTGGGATGCCAGATACGGTAAGACAGGCACTTTACCATTGGAAAAGGGGTGAATGGCAAATTCAACTGGTAAGTTATCATCCTACAGGGAAGGAGATGCTTTTAGCGCAAAGTCAAGGATACCGATTAACAACGATTGATTGGGATGCTGCAAAGTCAGGAGAATTGATCGAAGAGAAACGGGACGCATTCGAACATTTATTACACGATTTAGCACATGCTTATATGTTTTTTAGAGAAGATTATGATTATCCCGGGCAAGTAAATTTTTTTAAGAATATGTATTTAGAATTCGATCAGTTTGAATCATACCTTCAGTCAGATGACCTATTTAGAAAAAAATTTGAATACTGCATCTCGGATATGAACTCACATCCTGCTCATCTCATGTCCTATTGGACGGCGATCAAAAGAGAAGCAGGAATCATTACGAGCCAATGAATTGAAAATGAGTAGAAAGATTTTATTTTTCTTTATTTTCGGATGCGTCATCTCCTCTGTCACTGCAGAAGGAGATTTAGAGGTCCGCGTTCAACTCGTTCGTAGTCAAACAGGCAAGCCTATAGCAAATGCGACCGTTGTCTCAAAACAAGGAAAGACGACCGCAGTGACAGATTCTGAGGGAAAGGCGATCCTGCGTTTTCCCAGTGTGGGATACTATGAAATTAAGATTATTGCCGGTGATAAGATCGAGACCACATCGAAAGAAATTCGTTATAAAGGACAATCCTTACTCATTCCTATAAGTGAGATTAGCTCTAGTGGAATCTTTGTTAGTGGAGAGAGAGACAAAACCGTTTTGTCGAGATATGGTTTAAATCAGGAAGACATCAAAAGGATTCCTGGAGTGGCTGGTGATTCTTTAAAAGCCATACAGACCATCCCTGGTATCTCCGTAGGAGTGCCCGTCGGAGTTTTGCCCACAGTTTTTACGAATGTCGGTGCAGGCCAAATTAGCGGAAATCCATATTCAAATAGTGAAAGAGGAGATCTTTCTCTTCGCGGCGGGGGAACGAGACAGAACCAATATTTTTTTGATGGTTTCCCTCTCCCTTATCCATTTCATATCGGGAATCAATCTTCCGTCTTAAATAATAATCTAATCAAATCCTTCGATGTATACAGTGGATCGTTTCCTTCTCGTTATGGTTTTGCCACTGGCGGGATCATCGCCATTGAGGGAACTGATAAGGTTGAAGAAAATAAAACAGTAGTGAACGTAAATTTCTTTTTAAGTGACGCATATAACCAAACAAAACTTATGCCTTCCCTTTCTATGATAACATCTGGTCGGAAAAATTATCCAAACTTTGTTTTATTACAAGCTTACCCACAGGGTATCCCGCAGGATGCAAAGTATGCAGAGTATCAAGATTTCCAATGGAAATTGATTTGGGATATGCACAATGATCACAAATTGACTTTTCAGACGTTTGGAACGAGAGACAGACAAGCGTATACAAAACAGCAAGCTAGTTATGAAAGAGGAGGAGAAGACCCGAGGCCACCTACTGGTCTTGATCGAGGTTTCCGAACTGATGCGGTTCGTTATATATGGAAAGGGAAAACATTTAGAAATACTATTTCTTACTCTAGAACTGAGTTTAATGAATTTTTTGAGTTGAGAATATCAAATCCGGCTACTGCAGAAAATATATTTGGTCTCCAAAATCGTACGAGAGATACTCTGACATTCGCCGAACAAAGATTTGAGTGGGAGCTGATAGAGGAACATTTAAAATTTGAGTCTGGCATTCAGGCTCGGTCAAAAGAAACAAATTTGAAAGGCGAAAATATTACATCTAACAATCGATTGTTTGGTGATATCTTTAACAACTTACTAAATTCAAGCTCTCAGTTCCGTTCCGTGATTGATGGAGATCGCATTCGATACAAGGAAGCCTCAGCCTATGCTGAGTTCCAGGGAAAATGGAATGGATTTAGACTCAGTCCGGGCGGTAGAGTTGATAGTTATAGCGGATCGGGTGAAGTAAACCTCTCCCCACGAATAACAGGCGGTTATGTTTTTGAAAATACAAAAACGAGTATACTTGGGGGGCATGGTGTACATTTTAACAGCCCTGTTTCCGTCGAACAATTGTCTAGGCGATCAGGTAATCCAAATTTATTTATGGAAAGAGCCGAGCATGATTCCATAGGGATCCAACAAGAGTTTTTGCAAGGTTGGAGTATAAAAATAGAAGGCTTCCGAAATATATTTCAAAATATTATCGTTGCAGATAACTTTGCAGTTGATCCATATTCATTGAATAATGATTTGCGAATCTTTGCAAATGATCCAACAAAGGCCATCAATAATCCTTTAACGCCTAGAAATTTAAATTATTCAAATTCAGGTTATGGTCATTCGGAAGGAGTGGAAATATTTTTAAAGAAGGCAAGAGATCCCAAAGTAGAGTCGGGTGCATTTGGATGGATATCGTATACAAATTCCATAACGAAACGTGTTAACAACCAGGCACGAAGAACTTCTGATGAGAACACGAATCGAGCCCTATTGAATGGTTCCCGACAACTCCTCGCGCAAACCAAGGTCGGAACAAACTACGTAAATTATTATGATGATAACCAAGTTGAGGTCATCTATAACAACGATCGAGAGGAATTATATGACCTCGATCGGAGGCATATATTGAACTTTGTTTTCGGATACAAATTTAATAGAGATTGGCAAATCGGAGGAAGGTATAGATATTTTTCTGGCGTACCATATACTCCGATTATCAATGCAAACCGTGCAGGGGAGGCATCAACGTTTGGGATCAATTTATATTTTCCAGAATATTCTAAAAACTATAATAGCGATCGACTGCTTCCTTTCCACCAAATAGATATTCGGATTGATGCGTTTGATCATTACTCTTGGGGTTATATTAATGTTTATCTCGAGTTTGTCAATTTTTACGGCAGAAAGAATCAAACAGGATATAATTTTGATAATTTGAAAGCATACCAAAATGGAGTGAACCCAAGTTCTACATATGATACAGTGAACTCTCCCTATATAGAGTCGCAACGACCAAATGGAAGCCCTATCAATTTACCTCTCATTAATTTAGGGATGGAGGTACGGTTTTGATACAAAGAATATGTTTACTTTATCTGATTTTAATAGTTACCTACTGTGAGGATGGTGAGACTAAACTTGAGAAACAAAACAAGTTTCAAACAGAATTTCTCATTACCTTAACACGTTATAGAGAAGAAGGCAATTGTCGAAAGAGTATACTTGCAGAGAATCTTGTGGACAAAACGTTGACATGCAGTCGTAAACCGAGAGGCTACTGTTCCATCAACCAATCGCTTATAACCCAAGGTGAGATCAATTTTCTGATAACCGAAGGGAAAAAAGTGAAAGACCGTAATTCAAATTGCGAGACAAGTTTTCTTCAATCGGGCATTTTGCTTTTAACGGCAACGACTGCCAAGGATGAAGAGAGTATAAGATCGAAACATGAATACGTCACCGTTTCTAACTGCGAAGATGATGGATTCATTTTGAATGAGAATGTTAGGTTAGCAACTTTTTCAGAAATTCAATTGATTGAATCGGCAAGAGGAAGGATCGGTCGATCCGCAAAGTTATTATCCTTGAGTTTGCTTACAACTGCAAGCATCCGTGAGAAGGCAAAACTTTGTTTAGAACAAGAATATTCAGAAAATGAAATAGATTTTTTTAGTAATTTGGTGGCAGGAAAGGTTTTATTAGAGGTCAGTAAGTAAATTTCTCAAAATTTAGAATTGAGTTTATCATTGTCTTTATGCCGATCTTTATCTCGCTTTGTATTTTTTTCAATTGTCAAATTGATACAGTCTTCTAAAGAATAACCCATTTGATTTGCAAGACAGGTAAGTACAAAAAGTATGTCGCCAATCTCTCCAGGTATATTTTCTTTACTCTCTCCTTTTTTGAAGGATTGCTCTCCGTACTGTCTCGCCATTAGCCTCGATAGCTCACCAACTTCTTCGACGAGTATGGCGAGATTTGTTAACTCAGAAAAGTAACGGACTCCGATGGATTGGATCCAAGAGTCTACTTTTTGTTGCAGCTCATTGAGTGTTAGGTCATTTTTTTCCAAAGCGACGTTTTAGCTCCATGCCAAAAATTTTGGAGAATGTTTCCATTCCTTTTCGATTCAAATGGATCAAATCAAAACAATATTCTCCATTGTCAGTGATACCAAGTGATGTTTGAAAATCAAGCTGGTCCAAGGATTGGTGTGGGTCAAGGGCATTGGTTAATCCTTGCTTCCAAATTTCCATTCTTTCCGTGCTATTTAATTTACGAATCGCAGAAGAGTAAGGTGCGAAGACGTCGATAATGTGAATCTTTCTGTCACCTATCATAGAATACATCTTCCTTAACCGTCCAAAATATCTTCGTGTGTTTTCTGTCTCAAATGATTCTTGGGGAACACTCTTGGCAATGCCACAAGTTTCATAAATCATTCTTCTATGATCGGGATTTGAGCCGAGTGGAATCGGCATAGTGGAATCAGGTCCGGTGATTTTTAAACATTCTTCAACCGAGTCAATATGGTATGGACCCATCGATTCTATATTTGGGTTTTCATAATCCCAAGGGTTTCGATTCGGGTTTTTATTCCTTCGAGCAATGGCTTTGATCCGTTCATTGAAATTGATCACCATATCAGCAAGATCTTTTCGGTAAGCGATTGATTTGGATGCTAAAAACAGATAGTCTGTGAATGTTATATTATATCCAAATTCTCTCGCAAGTTCCATGGCTCGAAAGTTGCCGACCTCACTCATCATGACTAAAGTAGGCTCGACAAGATGTGGTCTATCCACCCAAGCCATACCGGGTTCCAAAACGTGAATGATCGTATGAACATTCGGAAATGAGGATAAATGTTTTTCCAAGAGCTGGTGTTGGACAATGATTTCCGATCCACGTACGGCAATCGACTGTACTTTTTCGTTTGTGGACGCAAGTTCTTCGTTTAATATTCGTACGCTAATGCCCTCAAAGGCAACAGAAGTTCCAACGATGAGAATTGTTGGATCCAGTATTTTCCTGCTCTTCAGAATGTGGTCAGTGACACGATTGATATTAGCCGCATAAGAATTCTTTTTTAAATACGTTCGATAAATTCCTAGTTGGAATAGAAGTTCGAAAAAAAGGAATATGCCAACTGCCAATAGCAGTCTTTTATCTACGAGAAAGTTTAAGAAATCTTTTAATTTCATAGGTACCTAAAACTGAAAATAAAGAAAATTTTGACTCTCGGTGATTCCAAATAGCAAAAGTAGGTAAATATTAACCACAACAAATGCAGTAAATTTAAATCGATTGCCTGTGAATAGAGTCGGGATGGGACGCCTGGAAAACACATAAGTGGCGATAAAACATATGAATATGAGGATACCATATCTATAATTAAGCCAACGATACATCGGAATCGCATTATCATTTAAAAAGAGCAATCCCCTCATCATATACCAAGCTTTGTCCATATTCTCTGCTCGAAATAAAATAAATCCGAAGGAAAGACAGAACATGGTAAAGATACGCGCAAAGATTTCATAAACCTTACCCCCTTTTTCATTGAGAGTCTTAGCTATATTTGTATCACTATAGTATTTATGAACTAGTAACATCACTCCCTGCCAAACACCCCAACTTACGTAATGGTAGGCTGCTCCGTGCCAGAGACCTGCAAACAACCATGTGATCATAATGTTTCTAACGTACATGAATTGGGAAACGCGTGATCCGCCGAGTGGAATATAGATGTAGTCTCGGATCCAAGTAGAAAAAGAGATATGCCATCTAGACCAATGGTCAGCGATATTTCGACAGTACATAGGAAAATTGAAATTAGGATTGAATTGAAATCCGAAAAGTCTTGCCACTCCGATAGCAATATCCGTATAACCAGCAAAGTCGAAGTAAATTTGCCAACCAAAAGCGAGCGCCCCTGTCCAAAGCTCTATTGTATTGGCATTCTGATAGTTTAAAAATACGGAATCTACCACCTTCCCAAGGTTATCTGCAAAAACCATTTTCCGAGTCAACCCAATGAGAATCAAGGCAAAGGCGGATTCGATATGTTCTTTGTACACAACAAGCCTATGGTCTAAGTCTCTAAAAAAAGTTTCTGCTCGAACAATGGGTCCAGCGACGAGTTGCGGAAAAAACGCGACATATAAGGAAAAATCTAAGAAAGATTTTCGTGCTTCAATTTTCCCAAAAAAAACATCGATTGTGTAGCTCATCGATTGAAAAGTATAAAAGGAAATGCCTACAGGCAAAATGATATTTTGCGCTTCAAAATGAAAGTCGTTCCAGACATTGATATCATTCAGTAGACCGAGTAAAAAGTTAGTGTATTTAAAGAATCCGAGTGTACCCAAATTTACAACAAGAGAAAGAATTAAAAAAGTCCTACGTCTTAGATCTTCTTTGCTGGATTTTTCTATGATGAGAGCTGAATAATAGTCAATGACCGTTGAGAACAGCAAAATTAAGATATAAACATTGATTTTAAAGTCACAAAACAGAGTATCAACGAGGAAACCAAATCCTGAGGTACTTCGCGCATCACACTTGATAGAGCTTGGTTGCCAAGCCATGTAAAAATAGTAACTGGCGAGAAGAAAAAAAAGTTTTTGCCAACGTGATTTTAAGAGATTTCCAATGATGATCGTGATTGGGAAAAAAATTAAAAATTCAACGGAGTTAAATAGCATTTTTAATGTTACCTATGATAAATCTGTTCGTCTGCAAGTTTTAAAACCGGACCTTGAATGCCTTCAATGTATCCGAATTTAGGTCCGATGGATCGCGGGAGAGTGGAAAACGCAAAGTTTGTTAAGAAAAAGAAACCAGCTAACAAGAAATATGTAGTATGAATTACCGATTTTGAAAATTGTGCAAACATTGTGGATGAAAATGATTTCAAAATGTAGAAGTTTAGGATCCAAAGTGCAATCGTAGTACCTACCCAAAATTCAAAAAAGTATCCTTCCCACCAAGTATAAAAACAAATGGAAGGAATGAGCCAAAAAAACATCAATAGAAGCTCTGTTTTAAATTGTTTCCAAAGGTTGCGAAAATTAATGAAACCCATTGCTAAAGTGAACATCCAAAAGAGTGCATTTAAATTATAGATTAAATGATCTTTGGCAAAAAAATTTGAAAAGTCCACTCGTAATTTAGGCGTCACATTTTGGAAAACGAGAAAAGCATCGCCGATCCCTCGGTAAAAGTAAAGAAAATAGTTCTTTTCTCCAACACTCGTTCCCCAGCGGTTGATTGCTGCATACAAGAACATCCAAAAAGTAAAATGTTTTTCGTCGATCGGGCCAAGACCTCGCTTCAAGATTACAAATCCTACGAAAAGGTAGGAAACGATAGTTGCTATTCCTAGTAGTAATAGGTAGATAAAAATGGTACGCATTTTTATCCCAAACGATTTACCTTTACTCAGAATTAATGCCATGGGAACAATCCCAAAGTGGATTACATTGGATTGGTGGAAATAAATAGTAAAGAGCTGAAGAAACCAAAGGAAAATTAGGTGCCGTTTGGAAAGACCGAGTCTATAAAAAAAGACGGTAAATAAAAATAAGAGAGCTATTAGGCAGGAATGAATTAATGGCGTATCATTATGAAGACTATAAAACCAGAAAGCTTGACTGAATTGGATGACCAGCATCAAAAGTAAGGCGACGATATAATCCTTGTAAAGTTTGTGAAACAACCAGGTAAACGTTCCTAAAAACAAAAGCGAAGCTGCTAGTATCCTCAATCGTAAGAAGAACATAATATCAGTTGTGGGATAGATGGATTGGATCCATTTCCAATAAAGAAGTCCTGAGGATTCAAAACCTAGATGGTGCGGGTTAAAGAATGCAGATTCAATCCGATTTTTCTGGATGTTGAGAGCATAAACACAAGAGTCCCAATCAAAGGTTCTCGAAAGATACCGCAGATGAAATAGACAAAGCAGTAAGAGTACGATGAATAGGAAAACTTTTTTCAAGTGAGTAAAGCCGTTAACGTTTTAGAATTTTATTTAGAACGGGTATATTTTTTCCGTAAGGGAAAAAGAAAGGAGAGCGTGCCAATTCCTTTTCTCCTTTCTTCCAGAAGATGCGATTGAGTCCAAGATAATTGAGAATGCCTGAGTGTATCCATTCTACTTGGGTCTCTTCTGGTGAGTATTTGAATTTAGTTAATTTCTCACCAAATCCATGTTTCTGGATCATCCAAATTTCATCTCTGATGATATAAATGCGAGTAGACCAATTTGTTAAAAGGTTACTAAGGTCCCATAAAAGAGAGATAGCTAAATAGAAAAAAACAAAGACACTCAAATATTCATAATATTTCATATTGTCTAGAAAAGGGATTTTTAAAACTTTTGTGATTTCAAGTATCCCGACAAACCAATAGAGAAAATCACTCAAATAATGTATATATTGGAAGAGTAAAAATAAAAAGAATGAAACAAGTCCAGATATCACGATCAAAGGTATCCGATTAGGATTGATTTTCTCGTACAATGAGGTTCCAAAGAAGGCGACCTTTTTACGTGATTTCCATTCATTCAAAGAGAATAAAATTCTTGTTAGCTTGTGTTTCATGTAAAGATTTCCTTTTCTAATAGCGTTGCTGTTTTTTTCCAAGACCAATCTTCTTTCGAAAAGAGGGGCTTTCTTGTTTTTGATGGACTACGAGAAATTTTGCTAAATGCATTTTCCCATGCTAAGGTCTCATCTGGTTTAACGTAGATATCATTTTTATCATCGAGAATTTCCTTAAAAACAGGAATATCTGAAGCAATGCATTTTTTATTTTCGATCATTGCTTCTAAAAGTGGCAAACCAAATCCCTCATGCAAAGATGGAAAAAAGAAAGCTTCACATTCAGAGATGGCCTGACCTAAGACATCGTCCGTTGGGTTCTCAAGGAAAAAAATAGAAAGCATTTTACTTTCATCTGAAAGTAAGTAACGATACAGTTCTTCGCCTTCGCTTCCCCAACCGCGTCTTCCTAATATGAGTAAACTGTGTTTGTCTCTTGGTGATTTTTTCTGAAAATTTTGGAAAGCCGTGATGAGTCTTTGGATATTTTTTCTCGGCTCGAGAGTTCCAACGGTAAGATAAAAATTATCTGGCAAGATTCCTTTTGTTTTTTTAAATTTACGTCTCTCCACACCAGGATAAATGACAGTACATTTCCGCGCTTCTTTAGGATAATATTTACTGATTTCATTTTTTGTATTTTGGGACAAACAAAAGATTTTGTCCGCATTTTGCAAGGTAATAGGGGAAAATATTTTATGTTGGTAATAATTCCACCTAGCCATCGTTTCTTTGGCAGACTGGAAATTCAAATCATGATAATTGACATAGCTTGGAATCCCTAATTTAAAAAAAGGTAACATTTGTAAGGTCCCCCAAAAGCGGTCGATTTTATGTTTCCGGATTCTGAAGGGGAGTATCAAATTTAAGTAGAGAGGGCCAGGGATGGATCTAGATTCGATCACATTTTCCACGTTTTCTGCTGTCGCAATATCATTGAAAACAGGATGGAGTGGCTTATTGCTAAACAAGAAGAAACAATCCCGTTTTCTTGAGATCAGTAAGATTCTCAATGCTTCCGCTAGATAGCGTGAATTTCCAGTGATTCCGTAGGCCAAAGGCCTTGCATCAATTCCTATGTTCATGGATTTTTAAAGAGTCTCTCAGAATAAAAATATAAAGGGCGATACCGGTGTAGAGCAGAATCGAAAGCATTAAAAAAATCCCTTCTACGACACCGCCTACAAAAGTTCTGTGAGTGATGAGCGGAAGTGCAAAGATGAAACCTAATGAAATTTTTTCTTTTTTCGAAAAGTATCCGACTTGGTACTTCGATAGAAGCAAATAAGCAGGAAAAATGCAGATGACAAAACTATGAATCCAACTGATCCCACTAAACAGTGCGGAGGCGAGAAAAAGTAAGCTGGTGATCTCCCATTTTCTATCTTTCATTTTCAAGAGATATAAGAGAGGCATACCAAATCCAAGAATGATGAACATTTGTATCAACTTTACGGTTCCCAATTCTAGACTCACATATGGCATCCGGTATAAAGGTTGGTTTACAAAATCCGCGCCACTGATGAAATATTTTGCAAGGGTGGAGGGAAGACTTTGGTTGTTTTTCCAAGATCTAAGCAGTGGGTTTGAGAGTGCATTGCCAAGAACTTCATCGATCCAAAGTTTTGACATCGCTAATGTATACGTCGGATTGTAGAGTGCAGGTAAGGCATTCCAAAAAATCATCCCAACGGCAAACCATAACATGGCTTTGAAACGTCTTTCATAGAGGAATATAGCGAGGAATACAAGCGGCGTAACTTTGACGCTTGTTGCGAGTGCCAGTAAAAAGCCAGCGCTGATATCGTTCTTAACAGTAAGAGATAGTAAAACTAAAAAAACAAGCAGTAGACCCACCTGATTGTTCTGCAGATGGCTTTCCAGATATCGAAAGTTAACCAATAGGACAAGTACCAAAACCCATTCTATATTTTTTAATTTGATTTTAAATTTTTCTGGTTTGGAGAATAAGTATAAAACGCCACATAACGCAAGGAAGTTTATAACACTATGGACTCCAGATGCAATATTTTCACCAAAGTATGTGAGTGGTAAAAGTAAAAAGGAAAAGAGAGGAGGGTAAATATAAGTGGCTGTTTGGTTTTGCAAATCAGAAAGTAATTTAGCGTTTTCTGGGAGGAACAAATCTTCCCACTTTTTGATCGTATTTTGAAGTTCGTAAGCGACATCAAACTTATATAAATTTTCGCCAGATTGCCAACGTTCGCTGGCATGGTAGTAGTCGAGAAAGTCCGATTTCTGCGAAACACGGCTGAGCCCATTGACTAGAAAAAGGGCGAGAAGAGCAAAGAGGGTAATCCGACCGCCAATTTCTGATTTTTGAAATGATTTCCACATACTTCCTACCAATTTTTGGTTTTTCCCCATTATAGCAAGATTTTCCTGACAGTATGAACCTTGAGGAGACCTTAGCTGATTACGATTTCCCCTTGGACGAAAGCCGCATTGCCAAGTTCCCCGTAGCAACTCGAGATGAATCGAAATTGCTCGTATTGAACCGGAACTCAGGCCAGATCACGGACATTGCCCAATTTAAGCAAATTGAGTCGTATCTGGTTCCAGGCGATGTGCTAGTTTATAATGAGACAAAAGTATCGAAGCGCAGAGTTTTTCTTTCTACACCCAGAGGAAGAATCCATGAATCAGTTTTTATCGAATCTCGTGATCCCGAGGGCAAGGAATGGATCTGCATTCTTAAAAACCGAAAGAAATTAAAGTTAGGTGATGTCCTCTTCCCGAGTGCATCCGAAAATCATTTTTGCATCTATTCCGGAAATGAGGGCGATCTGTCCATCCTACAATTTAAAGAAAAAGTAGATGAAATTGATTTTGAAATCTGGGGAAACATTCCCATCCCGCCTTATTTAAAAAGAATGGCTACCAAGGAAGATGAGGAGAGATACCAAACCATATTTGCCAAACAATTGGGTTCGGTTGCGGCACCTACAGCAGGTTTACATTTTACAGAAAGTTTAAGAGCAAAACTCGAAGGTAATGGAGTTCAGTTTTTGCCTGTGCAGTTGCAGATCGGGTATGGCACATTTCAGCCGTTAAATGAAGAACAGTGGCAAGAAAAGAAGTTACACAAAGAAACGTTTGAAGTTACAGCGGAGACTGCGACCATCTTGAACGGCGCGAGAAAAGAAGGGCGGCGTATCATTTCTGTGGGAACCACGAGCCTTCGCGTCTTGGAAACTATTTTTGAGAAAGAAAATCAAGTATATGTGGCAGGCAAAGGGGAAACTGACATATTTATGTCACCAGGTGACATCATTTTTTCTGTGCAAGGTTTGATCACAAATTTCCATTTACCGAGATCCAGTCTCCTGTTACTTGTTAGTACTTTTGTAGGGAAGGAATTAACAATGAAAGCTTACCATCATGCTTTGGAGAAAAATTACCGATTCTATTCTTACGGGGATGCAATGTTACTTGTATGAAAAATGGATTTACAAACTATCGATTCCCCTTAAAATCGAAGGATAAACCATCGTTTTAATATGATTTCCCCACAAAATTCAGTCATCATATCCCTCCTCTCAGGAGTGGGGCTTCTCGCAGTCGTGTCCATAGCACCTGTAAAGTCAACAGACTCAAGTGTACCTATGCTTCCGATCGAAAAGGAACAGATACTGAAAGAAGGAAAATCCAACATCGAATCTAGCCTGATCAAAGAAAAAGAAATTGTGTACTCCTCTAAAAAAGCTCCTGCGCAAGCAGAGTTCCATCTGAACGCATCGATTTCAGAAACACTTCGCCTTGAGGCAACATCCTTTGAAGAAACATTTTTACCTTCGCAGTCAGAGGGAAGGATCTCTTCGATTCGTTCGCAGACGGATTGGGATCTATACGAAAATCGGATCGGAGAGAAAAAAATATTTTTCCAAAAAGACGGACTCGTGATGCGAGCCATCGGGAATCCTTCAAGTCTTTACCCACAGTTCTCTCGGCGTGATTTTTCTCCCGTCGATAGATACACGAGCAGACGCGGAGATGCCTATGAATTGCAATATGCGATCACACCAAACATAGGCGCAGTTGTCCAAGGTAGCAGCTATGACCAGATAGGCGATGATAGATCGCGTGGGCAAAGGAATGTGGCAATGGCTGGTATCTCGTTACAATCTGGAGATTTGTTCCAAGCAAAAGTTTTAACGGGAGATTCTTCGTACGTAAACTCTTCGCCATCCACCACGAGTTTCAATCCTTTAAATCCAAATCGTCCAAATGATATCTCCAGACGAGAAAGGGACGACGTAAAACAACTCTATGAGTGGCAGGCTAACTTTACTCCATCAGATTACTTTAAATTACAAACTTCGGTTTATAACCAAAGAACTGAAAACTCTTTAAACATGTCCTCGCCAGACGGAGGTAAGGTGTCGGTATTTATGGGTGGCAAAAAAGTTCAGTTAAATGTTCGCTATAATTATCTTACCAATCGCAATGGGGCAGGAAATCAAAACGGTCAAATTTTTAATCCAAGCCAGGATTTGGCATCGCTTGGTGTGATCGTTTTTCTAGACCAGTCCCAGAGGTATTCCATTTACGTTGGAAATAATTTTTACAATGTCCTAAACGATCCCGTGAACCAAGTAAAAGATGCCAGCGGAAAATCTCCTTCCACGTTCACTGCCTCCTTTCGGGGGAAAAATCCAGCGTCTACCAAATCGAGTTTTTTCTTCAACGTTCAAAATCAATTTTACAAAGACGGTGCGCTTCTCGGCGTTCCAGGTATGACTCCCCTTGGCATCGTCCAAGGAAAATCCTTTTATGAGTATGCTACTTCCTTGGGAGTAGATGTTGCTTTTTAGAATCCCGATCCTCGTATTTTTATTCGTATTTTCCTGTTTCAGCGGCGATGAAAAAGAATCTCGCCCACAGAAAGTGGTTCTTCCTCCATTGGAAAAGCTCGCTACTTCCCTGTCTGAAAAAGGATTTTTGGTCAATAAACAAAGGCTGATTGTTCTCACCTTTACGGCGACAGATGGCGCTTCGAATATCTATGGGAATATCTTATCTGAAAAGTTGACCACTGAACTTGTAAAAAAAGATAGATTCATGGTGCTTGATCGTATGGTCAATGAGCGCTCTCTCAAAGAAAAGGGTCTAAGTTTGCAATCATCCCCAGATCTTTCCACCTTGCGAAAAATAGGTGAGGTTTTGAACGTGGACGTGCTGGTAACTGGCATCATAAGCCCTTACCAGGATGGCGTTTTCATTAATACCCGACTTATCGAAATCAAATCAGGTCTAATCCTTAAGGCAGAAGAGGTTTACGTCCTGATTGATGGCTGATTTTCTAAAATCGTCCAATTTACTGCCCCTCAAACCAATTTTGGATTGATTCTGCATTTTAAAAAACCATAAATGTATCAAGAGGACAAGATGGCATTTGATATTGAAATGATTCAAGCTCGCTACAAGAAAATGGAAGCGGCGATTACGCAAGCAAGATCGGTAGTTGGGCGACCCCTTACTCTCACAGAGAAAATTTTATACTCCCACCTTTGGGATGGAAACACAAAACAAGCATTTGGTCGCGGCAAAGACTATGTAGACTTTGCTCCGGACAGAGTAGCAATGCAAGATGCCACTGCACAAATGGCCTTATTACAATTCATGCAAGCTGGTCGAAAAAAAGTAGCTGTCCCTTCGACGGTTCATTGCGATCATTTAATTACCGCTAAGGTTGAGTCCGGGAAGGACCTCGGTGTGGCGATGGATGAAAACAAAGAAGTTTATGATTTTTTATCCTCGGTCTCTACAAAATACGGGATTGGATTTTGGAAGCCTGGCGCTGGAATCATCCACCAAGTCGTACTTGAAAATTATGCCTTCCCTGGCGGGATGATGATCGGAACGGATTCACATACAGTGAATGCTGGTGGTCTCGGGATGATCGCGATTGGTGTCGGTGGAGCTGATGCTTGTGATGTGATGGCGGGATTACCTTGGGAGCTAAAATGGCCAAAGGCAATCGGCATCAAACTCACAGGTAAACTAAATGGTTGGACGGCTGCAAAAGATGTCATATTAAAAGTTGCAGGTATACTCACTGTTAAAGGTGGAACGGGAGCGATCGTTGAATATTTTGGACCAGGTGCGGAATCTCTTTCTTGCACAGGGAAAGGAACCATCTGCAACATGGGTGCCGAAATTGGGGCGACGACCTCTACGTTTGCTTACGATGCATCAATGGAAAGATACCTTCGTTCCACAAACAGAGCGGATGTGGCAGATCTTGCCAATCAGTTCAAAGAGCACCTAACGGCAGATAAAGAAGTTTATGCGGATCCTTCAAAATACTTTGACGAAGTGATAGAAATTGATCTTAACACCTTAGAGCCGTATGTCAACGGTCCTTTTACACCAGACCTTGCGACTCCGATTTCAAAATTGAAAGAGGAAGCGATTAAAAATGGCTGGCCACTGAAAGTAGAAGTAGGTCTCATCGGTTCTTGCACAAATTCATCTTATGAAGACATCTCTCGAGCTGCCTCTCTTGCCAAACAAGTGTCAGCAAAGGGATTAAAAACCAAAGCCGAATTCACAATCACTCCGGGTTCAGAACTAGTTCGTTATACGATCAACAGAGACGGTTTTATCGATACCTTCCATAAAATTGGGGCAAAGGTTTTCTCAAATGCTTGTGGGCCTTGTATCGGAATGTGGTCTCGCGTAGGAGCAGATAAAAAAGAAAAGAACACGATAGTTCATTCCTTTAATAGAAACTTCCAAGCAAGACAAGATGGAAATCCAAATACCTATGCCTTCGTAGCATCTCCGGAAATCACCACTGCTCTCGCGATTGCGGGAGATCTAGGCTTTAACCCACTCACTGACTCTCTCATCAATGAAAAAGGTGAAAGTGTGAAGCTAGATGCACCGACAGGTGAAGAACTTCCTAGCAAGGGTTTTGCGGTCGAGGATGCTGGATATCTAGCACCTGCTGCCGATGGCTCAGGTGTTTCTGTCCTCGTAGATCCGAAATCCACTCGACTCCAGTTACTTGCTCCATTCCAAAAATGGGAAGGCACGGATTTAAAGGGACTTAAACTTCTCATTAAGGCCAAAGGCAAGTGCACTACGGATCATATATCCATGGCTGGTCCTTGGTTAAAATTCCGCGGGCATTTAGATAATATTTCTAATAACCTTTTGATAGGTGCGACAAACTTTGCCAATGGTAAACAAAACGAAGTAAAAAACCAGCTCACAGGAAATTACGAACCAGTTCCGCAAACACAGCGGGCGTATAAAGCAGCAGGTTTAGGCTCTATTGTGGTCGGAGATGAAAATTACGGTGAAGGTTCCTCACGAGAACATGCTGCAATGGAACCAAGACACCTTGGCGTTCGTGCTGTACTTGTGAAATCGTTCGCAAGGATCCACGAAACAAACCTAAAAAAACAAGGGATGCTTGCTCTTACTTTTGCAAACAAAGAAGACTACGATAAAATCCAAGAGGATGATGTGATCGACATCGTAGGACTCACTTCTTTCGCAGAAGGAAAACCTCTTACCTTGGTATTAAATCACAAAGATGGCAGTAAAGACGACATCACTGTGAATCACACTTACAACTCACAGCAGATTGATTGGTTCAAAGCAGGTGCTGCTTTAAACCTCATGAAAGCGTAAGTTTCTTTACTCTTAGCACTGGATGTTAGGTAATTTGCCTTCTTCCAGTGCTTTTTATATAACCTTCCTTATATGGCAAAGCCAAAAAGTAAAAAAGTAAATCCACCTGACATAGATGGACCGAAAGATCTGATCTGGAAAGGAGAAGGGTCCAACCGTTCACGTGCCCAACAGGAATTTAACGATGCTTTAAATAAACACCGTGAGACACAAGCTCGCGTAAAAAATATGGAATCGCTCCTCATCAATATCAATCAAAAATATATGAACGAGGTTATTCCTGAAGTAGAATTACAAAAATCGCTTACGAAAAAACGATTTGCACTCATGTGCGAAATTATCATTGAAGAAAAAATTTCATTAAGTAAGCACCAGAGAGACTTCATACGAACCTATTTACTAGAGTTTTGTAATGATTCCCTTAGGGAAGACTATGATTTTTATCTTCCTTTTCTGGAAGCCTTAGAAACTAAATCGGAACGTATGGCGAGGCTAGAGCTAAAAAGGCGAACAGAACAGAAATTAAAGCTTAAATTTGGAATGGATGTAGACCTAGACGATTTACATAGAAGCGATTTCCAAAACGAAGAAGAGAAGAAGGCCCACGAAGAGAAGTATAGAGAATTTAACGAAAAATTTGAAGAATACCGCTCTAAGTTCTACGAAGATGCATATCGCGATCGCAAGAAAGCTGACAAAAAAAAATCAAAAGCCCAATTGGACAAAGAACGTAAGATCATCGATATGGAAAAGTTACTTAGTCTCGATATCAATGCACTCTTCAAAAATTTAGCAAAATTAATCCACCCAGATAAAGAACAAGACCCTGTCCTCCGCGCCAAAAAATCACATTTGATGACAAGCCTTTCGGGCGCAAGAGATACGATGAACATTGCAGAGATTCTAGAAATCAAGATGCAAGTAGATGAACTATTGCCAAACAATCAAATGGATGTTTCCTTCAATGAATCATCTATCCAGAGATTCGTATCCATTATTAAAAGTAAGATCAGAGACCTGGAACAAACAATTGCTAGTCGTTTGTTTTCTCATCCACTTCTTGAGGATTATACAGGTAAAAAGGATAATCCGGAAAGCATTAATAAATATATAGATAAAATCGTAAAAGAAAATAAGTTCTTAACGAAGACATTTGCCAGTGAAGTTGAGAATCTTGAAAATAATCCTAAATACATTAGAGACATCATTCGGGATCTCCAAAGCTTTTAGTTAAAAAATATAATGAAATCATTACTGAAAAAAACAATTATCGGAACAGGAAAAAATGGGAAAAAGTTTGATTCCGAATATTGGAAAGAAATTTATGGGTCTGGGCTTGATGTTGACGGTTCGTATAACGCTAAACAACATGCTGCTTATTTACATGCTCTATTCCAATTGATGGAAATCCCCGTATACAAAATTGCAGATTTTGGTTTTGGGAAAGGCATTCTCCTCAGGGAATTTACAAAGGCATTTGCGCCTGTTAAAGTATATGCAGTGGATGCATCGGAAGATGCCTTCTTTGAACTACAAAAAAAAGATTGGGTAAAGAAGTCTGATAAATACCACGTTTTTCACTCTTCCTTGGAAGACTTTAAGCTAGCTAAACTGGAGAAAGAACCGGTAGAACTCGGCATTTGCAACTCAGTCATTCAATATCTTCCTGACTCTGTGCTTCCAGAGGTGATGGAAAAGTTAGCAAAGTATTGTAATTATTTATATTTTACGGTCCCAACCAAATCCGATTACGACGAAATGAGAAAGGAAATGCAATTTGTAGATCCGTATGCTTTTGAACGTAGCCAGAAGTATTACAGAAAACTAGTATCTCGCGACTTTGAAGTTGTAGGATACAATCTCCTCCAAAGCAAATGGTTAGGAGAGAAGGGATTTAAAGAAGAATTCTTCCGTATCTAAGGACAAAGAAATTTCTTTACGTGCCGCATTGGTGAGATAGACTATAGCTTGACACCAGGTCAAAAATGCAAAAGACAATTTGTTTCCTGCTTATCTTTGTATTTAGCTCTTGTAGCATCCCGAGCCTTGTGAGAAGTCCATTGGAATTCCTGGGTTTGATGCGATTTTTTACAAGGTCGAACCCATCGCCGGCGGAGCTTAGCCTAGGTGGGGCCGTCTCAGGACTTGTTTCTGGTGGCAAGGTCGACATCACCAACAATTCAGAGACAGTTTCGGTATCCGAAGACGGAAATTTCACATTCCCGACAAAATTAAAAACAGGCACCACATATGATGTCACCATTGCCTGGTCAGGTGTTTCCACGATGACCTGTACCTTAACGAACGGAAAAGGTACTATGCAGGCAGATAATATAGCTAACGTTAGCATCGTCTGCACGAATGCAAGTGCCACCACGTCAACCACAGATTATGAGGTGGGAGTCAGCGTAACGGGCATTACGTCCTCTCTCTCGGTCCAGCTCAACTCCTCTGAATCTCTAACCTTTAGTACGGCAGCACTTCATAAATTTACGACACGACTCGCAACTAATGCCACGTATACCGTTACTATCTCCGCTCAAACCGCAGGCAGTGTGTGTGCGTTTGAGGAGCCTTCCGCTTCCGTCGGCACCATGGCCAGTGCCAATGTCACTATTTTCATCCGCTGTGTCACAGGATACTTAAGTGGGGGAACGATCCAAACCGTTGCCGCGGCCACACTTGTAAATCCTTCGAATCCCTCTCCCAATTTTTATTTGCGAACTATGGTAGGAGGATATCCAACTAACACGCCCGGTCCAGGACCTGGTCCTAGTCCAGGGAATGTGCCTCTAGGAACAGCAACGTCGTCCGCCAATCTTGCTCGCTTTATCAATCCCAAGGGAATGGCAACCGATGGTACCTTTGTCTACGTTGTGGATTACGGGAACAATCTTATACGCAAAATCAACAAATCGAACGGAGATACGACTACCTTTGCCGGTGGCAATGCCGGGGGAGGGACAACCTGTCCTGGTACAACAACGACGAATTGTAAGGATGGAGTTGGTACTGCGGCCCAGTTCCATGGACCTTTTCGACTAACTACGGATGGCACTTCTCTCTATGTTTTAGAATTTGACGGACATCGCATTCGAAAGATCAACCTAACCACAGCTCAAGTCACGACATTGGCTGGAAATGGCAATGCAGCTCCCTTTGCCGACAACGCGAATGGTCTACTTGCCTCCTTCAACTTTCCTCATGACATCACTCTCTATAATGGTATTTTATTTGTTGCAGATCGGTATAACAACCGCATACGTGCGGTTAGTCCAGTGACGGGAGCAGTTAGTACGTTTGCCGGGACTGGGGTCAATGGATATGCGGATCTAAATGGGACCTCTGCTCAATTTGATAATCCTCTCGGTATCGTCGGACTCGGTGGATTTTTATATATTGCAGATATAGGTAACCAGCGTATCCGAAAAATATCTTTATCCGGTACAAATCCCGTAACGACAGTCGCCGGCACGGGAACGGCAGGATCCGTGGATGGATTTGGGACGACCAGTGCACAATTTGACGCTCCCTTTTCCATTGCAACAGATGGAACCGATCTCTTTATCTCAGATTACACGACCTATAAGATCCGCCACCTGCGGCTGTCAGATGCCAGAGTGATCACACTTGTCGGTAGTGGAAGCGCTGGTTATGTGGACGAGGTTGGCTCCAACGCCGCAATGGGACAACCCGTTTATTTACTCTCAGATGGTGCGAACCTTTATGTTTCCGAGGAGGCAAACCATGCCATCCGAAGGTTGGAGAATGCAGAACTTTTACGTTATACGTTCGATGGGAATTCTAATGATTCGATTGGGACCAACAACGGGTTATGGACTGGGTCACCTACAAGCACTGTAGACGAAAATGGCAATGCAACTGGGGCTTACGAATTCAATGGTACAACAGACTACATATCTTCAAACACGAGCGTTTCCTTCAATTCATCCCAAATTACCGATTATCTGACAATCTCCGCATGGGTTCACCCGAGTGGAGGAACGACGGACCAAGTGATTTTTTCAAATGGAACTATTGGTACGGATGGGTATGCTTTGATTTTTCAAGCAAGTACGCGTTACCTCTACATCCAAGTAAACGGTACAGCGAGTGGCCTCAGTACGAACAAAATTCCCTTAAACCAATGGAGTCACGTAACCATAAAAAGTTTCAATCATAATTGGCGACTCTCCTTAAACGGGCGAGACCAAGGGATTGTATTTAATTCCATTCCTAATACTTTGACTAGTAATTTTGCGGTTGCGTATGGTGGGCCCCTCTCTTTCTTTAAAGGGAAAGTTTCCGACGTTCGTATTTTTAAAGGTGCATTAGATGATGATGCGATCCAAAGGCTTGCCATCCAAGTTCCGAGTGGCCTCATTTCCTATTTCCCGTTAAATGGGAATTCAAAGGATTTTGGAAATTATTTTAATGATTTGAGTGTTTCGGGTGCGACACCAACCTCGGATAGAAACGGCCATGCTAATGGCTCCTACAACTTCAATGGTGGATCCTTTCTGCAAAAATTAAATCCCAATGGTTTACCAACAGGAGGGAATGCTCGAACGAACTGTGCTTGGTTTCGAACGACTAACAGTGCCGGACAGTACATTGTTGGTTATGGTACAATGACGGGAAGTTCAGGGAATGGACTAGTAATCACATCGACTGTTACTGGTAATTTTGGCGTGACTGATGACGTAACGATCTTTCATGAAGATTTCTTAAACCAATGGATGCACCTCTGTGGTGTCTATGATTCTTCAACAGCATATATTTACGAGAATGGAGTCTTGCGCGCTTCCCAGAACAAAACATGGACGACAGCCACAAGTCCTAATTTGGAAGTAGGTAGGCTCATCAATGGGACGGGCAATTTTTTTGGCGATATTGATGATGTAAGGATTTATGATCGAGCATTAACAGTCTCTGAAATGAAAGCCATAGCAGGCAATTATCCGACGCAAGTGAGCAGTTGGAACCAAACGCTTGCTAGTAGTAGTTTGAAATTTTATCTAATGCCAGAAGCTGCTTCTTACGGAGCGGGAATTTGTAGCGGAGGAGTCAACTGTGTAGGATTCTGGGTTGACCGTAGTGGCAATGGTTATAATGTCTCTCAAGGGTTAGGTTTACGTCAGCCTTTTCTTCTCAACAATGGCATCAATGGTGCTGCAGCGATCAGGTTTGTCGGAACAAGCTCCGATCCTGCGTATTTAACGGCTGCTTGTGTTGCGGATATGATCGGGTCGACAAATACAATCTTCTCCGTTTTCAGCGAAAGTAGCCAGTCAGGAAATAATGGAATCTTCCAGAATGGAGCTCCCAATCCACCAGGGCCAGGAGGAAAATTACTTTATATTACCCGCGGTGGGGGAAGTTATCCTACGTTGTTTAATTTATTTTCAAATACGCCTATCAATCAATCAACTAGCCCCTTCAATGCAATCAATGAGCCAGTTATCTTATCCTTGGATTATAATGGAGCCTCTGGAATTTTATTGAAAAATGGCACGGTTTCTTCATCGGCAAATACTGCTGCACCGACATTTTCTTGCACTGGGGGCAATTTAGAAATTGGCCGTTATTATTATGGAGGATCCTATCCCTTTGATGGCGGTTACTTTGATGGTCTTTTGGGTGACTTTATCTATTTCAACCAAGTCCTTTCAACAAGCGATCGCCAAATTGTTGAATGTTATTTGTCCAACAAATACAACATCCCTGTAGGACATACCTGTCCTTAAATAGGAATCGATTTCGATCCTCTGAAATATTCAAAACCCGGTTTCCCACTTGGAATTTATTAAAAATTATTTTACGCTCGAATTTATAATCTTAGAATTTATAGATTACCCTGTTTCTTTACTCGAATTCCTAGGCATCCTCTCTGGACTCATTTGTGTTTACACAGCTGCCAGAAATCAAATCATCACTTGGCCGGTTGGAATTTTCAATTCGATATGTTTTTTCTTTTTGTTTTACCAAGTGCAATTGTATTCCGATATGCTCTTACAAATTTACTTTTTTGGTTCAAGCATTTATGGATGGATTTTTTGGCAAAAGAGAAGGGGGATCGAGATTCCGATCACCTCCACAAGCAACAAATCCTTTTTGCAATTATCCATTGCCATCCTGATTTCGAGCTTTCTGTTAGGTGAAACTACGAAAAAATTACCTACTTTTTTCCCAGAGCTTTTTCAACTCCCTCCTTCCTATCCTTATTTGGATGCCTTTACAACGACAGCAAGTATCGTTGCTAATTTTTTACTCGCAAGACGCATTCTACAAGCTTGGTATCTTTGGGTGGCAGTGGATGTAGTCTGTATCGGAATCTATTTTATGAAGGGAATTGATCTTGTGGCGATGGAGTATGTCGTATTTCTCAGCATCGCCTTTTTCGGTCTGTATCACTGGAACAATAAACAGGCGTCAACACCTTGAGAATGGCACCTGTTTATAAAGAAATCAACTAGCCTGCATTACGTTTGATCTTATCGGCGATGAAGGCCTTGTAAGCCGGAGATCCAAAACTGACATCCATGCGGATGATTTCTGGAGCAATGTAGGGATGTTTTTTCATGATGTATTCTTCGATCGCATCATATTTGTTCGCATCCGCTTTCAATAAGATCTTATTTTCTGTATCTACTGTGATTTTTCCATCCCACATATAAACCAGTTCTACCTCAGGAAAAATGGTACCTGATTTGATGATCCCTTGCTCCAACATTTCCGAGATATGCTCCTCGGCCATATCTCGGTCTCCAATTGTGGTAAATACTAAAATATCTTCTGATGCCATTCGATTAGTCCTTTGAAAAGCTATATTCTGTTTCCTCGCCTAATTCTGCAACCTTGTTCAGCTTCACGAGGGAACTTCCTTTGATTTCGCGTGATAAATCTAACTGGAAGCCTTCGGCTTTGATTCCCGTACTACCGGGAGTCCAAGAGCCTTGGAATTGTTTTGCGACCTTATCGTTGATCTTGAGTGTTGCCTTAAAATCTTGGTTGGCACCTGTTACCTCTACAAGGAGTTTCTGTGGGCCAGACTTAGGATTCCAATAAAAACCTGACCAATTGCCAAGAAAGGTGCTGGGTATTTCCTCTAAGCTGAGTGCTCTTTTGCTAACGGCTGATTGTTCGGGGTTGAGGAATACGGAAATCGGTTTTGAGTCTTTTGATTCAGAACCAAACTCTGATTTTGATCTTACGGAATAAAGATACAAGTCTCCTGGATTTCCTGAAAATGTTTCTGTATACGTTGTTTGGTTGCCAGGAACTGAATTCACGAAAGCATACTTTTCCTTTTTTGATTTTGCCTTCATCAACTTTCGGTAAATATAATATTCACCTGCGTCTTTCACAGGGCTCCATTTGATTTTTAATTTCTTATCTTTTGGACCTAGTTCAAAACTTACTTTGGAAGGAGGCGAGAGTGTGGCTCCAGCAGACCTTTTGGATAGTTCTGGGTCAATATTACCAAATGCAAATTCACTTGGCTCGGAATAACCCACTTCATTTACAGCGATCACTGTATAAGCAAAAGTAGAACCACCAAGTAAAGCCTTGTCCATATCGTCGTAAGAAGTGCCACTGACTTCGAATTGGCCAGAGACTTCGGCATTCTCATCGAAACGATAGAGATAGTAACCTGTTGCTCCTGGCGATGCATTCCAGGAGACTTTAATCTTATCTGCATACTCGCCCACTGAGACTTGCAAATCAGCAACCTGGCCTGGGGCCACTTCATCACTTCCTACATCAACACCATAGCTTTCGCTCCAATCCCCAGCCTTTTTCGATTTGATGGTCGCACAAATTCGATAGACATTGGTTTCGTCTTGTGAAGGTGAAGTATCAACAAAGGAAGCAGTTGTTACATTGCCAACGGTTTTCCAACGTTTGCTCGAGCCGATTTTGGAAACCATATAACCAGTCGCACCTTCGATTTCTGACCAGGCCAATGCAATCTTCGCCGAACTTCCTTCCATATAACTCTTGCCGTTCACACCAACGACTTGTTCTAGTTTTCCATTGCTTACTGATTGGGCACTGGTGAAACCTTCGATTTCTTTGGAAGCAGGAGACGTTTCTTCATCAGAGATCGCACTGATTCGATATGAATAGGTACTATTTGGAGATACATTAGTATCAGAATAAGTAGGTACATTGGAATATGCTAATTCATTGAATTTGTTTTCGTCCTTTCTTTCGATAAGGTAGGAGATTGCTTTATCACTCGCAAGCCAAGTTAAAACGATTTTAGATGGGAATTCCCCACGAGAGGCTTTGATGTCTGTAGGCGCTGAGAGAGGTTTTGTTACAGCAGGTGCGGGCGTTACTGTTGGCGTCGTTGTTTTCGTATCATCTATCATTGCATAGGCTTCTTGGCCAACTTTTGCAAGCATAGAATACGAAATCCAACCGAAGCCTTTATCTGCCCAATTTGTACCCCAGGAATTCTGAAATTTGAAGGCGCCTTTTTTTCCTGACTTAGAAGTTTTTGAGTCATCGTAACCAACAATGGTCATCGCATGACCGCCGTAACTTTGACCTCCATTTTCATCATATACTTCCGAGCCTTTCACTTTGTAAAATGCATCATCAATGATGATACCAAAAAGGACTACATTTCCTCCCGCAAGTACACGTTTCATGTCGTCTGGATTTTTGATATTGAGTCTAGAGAATGATTTAATTTTATATTGGAGTGCTTCTTTTTTTACGGCTTCTGGCGGCTGTTTTTTATAGTCTTTATCTGTATAAGGCATGCTACTCCAAGGAGCAACGCCACTTTTCTGGAGGAATTCCATTGTTTTATAATAATAAAGTCCTTCGTCCTTTCCGCCGTTTTGTTGGTTGTAGATAAAAGCGGGTGAAAAAACATTTTTGCCCTGGCCTCCGCTAAAAGGAGGGTCATAGGAGGAAAACTTGCCTCCGTTTTTTGCCATATAGGATTTGATCGCGTATCCAGATGCCCACGCCACACAGCTGTTCTGCTGTCCTTGGTTTCCGACTGGTGGCATCTTCGATGATAGGTCTACACTATTTGGTAAATCTTCAAAACTATTGAAATCTCTTTTGAGTGGAATGGAATCTTGTATTTCCTTGGGAGCAGGCTTATAACCACAATTAAACACGCCTGGTTTACAATCAGGAGACCTGACGGAACTTGGATCAAATTCCTGGGTAAAAACTGGGTCTAAGCTAAGTAGCAGAATTGCTAAGGAAAGAATTTGACTTTGGATTTTCATGGATGTAACCTCTTCATAATTTGGATGATGTCTCTTTTTGTTTTAAAATTTTTCTTTTCTAATTCTTTATTTAAATAGTAAAAATGTGATTCAGTTGGTCCTGACTTGAATTGAAATTCATTATAGCTTACCCCTAGTAATTTTTCATCAGGAAGCGAAGTCTTTTGAAATTTATCTGCACCTAGCGCGCGCAATTCAGAATAGGTCTTCTTGAACTTACTTTCAGAGATGCGTTTCTTTCGGTTGATGATCTGCTTGCCATCTCTTACTTCTTTTCTAAAAATAAAATAAGAAGAAGAAGTGCGTTCCAGTCTCACCTCCAAAGCGTAACGAAATTCTGGAGCCACGGCACCAGAACTCTCCAGAAGTGAAATGCTAACTGGCGTTAATACGTTCTTATTTTTTTTTGGTGCTGTAAACATCGTGGTCGCGAAGAGGAGTAGGGTAACAATAGCCAAGCGTTTCAACAGAACAATATTTTTCATAAAAATGAAAAATTGACAATCAGATTATAAAAGAATTAAGAATTTAAAGATTAGAATTTTGATCGCCTGGGGGATGGTTGTCAGAGGACTGAGAACGGTAGGCTTGCAATCCCTCCTGAATTTTTTCCAAAAAGCCAGATTGTTTGATCGTTCGACCCACCCTTTGCCAGAAGCGGATCTTTCCTTGAAAGACATTCCATTCCAATTGCAAATCCAATCTTTTGATTTTGAGTAACATGCGGAGTTCGTCCAAGGACATGTCCCTTGGATCCTTTTCTGCATATCTCTCGTGGTCTTTTAGGGGATTGAACATATTACTTTTTTGCTTTTAGTACGATTTCTATCAAGCCTACAGCCAAAAGTAAAAACACGCCAGAGGTCAAGAGACTGGAGAGTATGGGGTCACCATCTAGCAAATACTTTTGCAGGCTCAGATAAATCGCAAAAGAGAGATAGCAAAACGCGATAAAAATAAAGAATAAAGAAGAGAAGATCCAAACCGAGGAAAAGATCGCATTTCGAATGAAGGTATGAACATTCTTCTCGATATAGATTGCCATGATTTCCCAATATGCAATGAGCTTATCGAGTAAATCTTGGAATGCAGATTTGATCCCACCCTTTTTCCTGGGAGGGATCTCGTTTTTTTGATTGGTGGAGGATTTCGCCAAAGCTTATTTTCTTTTGAAAAACCAACCGAGTGCGAGGCCTAATCCAAGGCCTACACCGAATCCAATCACCGCAGCCTTTTGCGGATTTTCTTTTACATAATTTCCAACGTTATCGATCACTTCCTTCGCTTTGAGAGTCGCGTCTTCGCTCACTTTACCGAATTTTTGTTTGATGTCTGATACTTGTTCCATATATTTTTCCCTGGCAATCCTTTCAATTTCCTTGGCTTTTTTCTCGTATGACTTTACTTCGTCAATCAATGACTTGTTTGGTTTTGCTTCTTCCATAATTAATCTGGCACAACAATATTTTCATAATTATCGGTAAACCGATACCCAATTCCCCAGATTGTTTCAATCCATTCTGGTTGGGCAGAATTTTTTTCCAGTTTCGAACGAATTCTTTTGATATGGCTATCAATCATTCGCTCGAAGCCGTCCCATTCTACTCCCCATACAGACTCTAAAATCATCTCACGAGAGAAAACTTTTCCAGGCGATCCTGCTAGGAGTTGTAAAATATCAAATTCCTTTCGGGAAATATTGATGATATTTTCATTCAGAGTGACACGGCGACGTATGGAATCAATTTTCAAAGCCCCTCTTAGGATCTCACCGGCTTGTCCCACATTTGGTTTGATGCCAATTTTTTTGTCCCATCTTCGAAAGAATACATCGACTCGCGTTTTTAATTCTCTAACGGAGAATGGTTTTGTGATGTAATCATCAGCACCTAACTCAAGACCCATGATGCGATCAATCTCTTCGGTGCGTGCCGAAAGAATAAAAACAGGGGTACTTTCATCTGATTTTCTGATGTTTCTGCAGATATCCATACCATCAATGTCTGGGAGTGAGAGATCCAGTATAACAAGGTCTGGGTGGTTGGATTTATAAAACTTTAATCCTTCCTCACCGCTTTCGAATACGGAGGTGGTGTAGTGTGCTGAATCGAGGGATTTACGGATTAAGTTCCCAATGTCCGGATCGTCCTCAATAACCAAAATATTTTTCATGTTTTTCCCTTGAGTTCTATCTCAATTTGGTTCTTCTAGGAGAAAAAAAAAGTAAAAAATTGAAATGGAAACACAAAGGGAACCAAAATCATGGGCAATGATCGCTATTTTCGGGCCAAAGGTCAAACCGATGGAAATCACGTCAAAATTAGGAATAGATCCGGACTACTTCCACGACTCTGACATAAAAGACATAGAAAATAACCCGATGGACCCGCATTGGCAGATCAATTCTACTTTGGGTCCGGAGTCGCCCGTAAATGAGCATATTTGGGAGCTTTTGAAACGGCTAGCGCCAGCACGCAAAGAAATGAAGGATCTTGCTTCTTTGCACGAGACCTGTCTTTACGCATCTGTAGAATTTGCCTCCCAAGAGAGAAAGGGCATACGATTGGAGAAAAGGACGATGCTTTTGTTAGGCGAACTCGGAGTTAATTTGGAAATTCTCCCTTGGAGCGAAGAGGATTTTGAAACTTCCGCTTGACCATGCCCCCTCTTAATTGAAAAAACATGCGAGTGAGTTGGAATCTTTGTAAGTAGTGAAATGTAGAATACGGAATGCCGACGAGGACAAGGACCCTTTTTTTTGCTCGTAGGTCTCTTGCCAGAGCTACAATTTGATTGATGAATGTGATCGGAATATAGTTTAGATTTGTCACATTCAGTTGGATGTGAGAGCGTGTTTGAAAGAATAGCATTCCGATGACAGAGTGGATTTCGTTGTCCACATCATTGGAATAGTTTTGGCTCTCTACAAAAATCTCATATGCGTTATCGATTTCCCTGACCGTTAGATTTTTTGTTTTTTTCGCCATAACTAATCATATATGAAAGCCATACCAAAAGAAACCCAAATTTTACGTTCGAAATTTCTTCACAGCACCCGTGGATTTCTGCATACGAATGGATTCATGGAAGTAGACACTCCTATTTTTAAAACAATCGTAGGTATGGAACCTTATCTGGATCCATTTTTGGTATGTTCACCGACAGGTGAGGAGAAAGGGTATCTCATCACCTCACCGGAGTATTCTTTAAAAGCCTCTCTTGCTTCGGGTCTTGATCGTATCTATGAAATCACACATACCTTTCGATCTGGTGAAAAGGGAAGTCCGATCCATACGAGTGAATTTTTGATGTTAGAACTTTATGTCAAAGGTTTCGATGATAAAGACTTGATCCATCTTATCAAAACATACTTTGAAAAACTTTTTACAGATTTCTCTATTTCTGGAGTCACTTTAAAAACCAAATCCGTTGAACAATTGTTTATTGAAAGTACGGGGCATGGTTTTTCGAAATCCTCACTTTTGGAATTGATTGCAGAACATAAACTTACCTCGGAACCAAAGGCCAACCAATTGACATGGCAATATGAAGATCTCTTTTTTTTAGTTTTTCTAAATTTGGTAGAACCAAAATTGGATGAAGGGATTGTCTTTTTATATGATTATCCAAAGGAATGCGCAGCTCTTGCTCGGGTTGTAGGAGACAAGGCAAAACGTTTTGAAATCTATTGGGATGGAATCGAAATTGCCAATGCCTTTTGGGAATTGACAAATGCAAAAGAACAACGCGTCAGATTTCAAGCTGAGCAAGCTTTACGTGAAAAATTAAGGAAGGAAGTATTTTCGATAGATGAAGATTTTATGTCTGTATTAGAATCTGGAGAATTTCCTGATTCGGCAGGGATATCGCTCGGTCTAGATCGCATTTTTATGAAGCTACTGAGAGAGCACTCCTTGGAACAGATTTCCTCTTATTCTCGTTCTTTTTTGAAGAATCAGTAGACAAACGGAGAAACTGATTCAAATTCCTGCCTATGAAACAAATTGTCTCCTGCATCCTATTCGCAATTTTCAGTAGCGGCATTTCTGCCCAAAATCTAACAGCTCGTCCTGAAGTTCAAATTCCATCGGTACCTCAAAACATTTCAGAATTTGAATCATTACAATCTAGTTTTGCGAAAACGCCTGAAGGCGCTGTATCGCTGATTGTACTTGCCATTCATCTTTACGGGAAAGACACCGTTTTAGGAAACCAAGCTCTCGTCACATCGATCTTATTGAAAAATAGACAGAAATCAAGCAAGCCGACTGCCTATAAGGGAGAAGACCTTGGGAATGGAGACAGATTTCTAGTGGGGCAGTTGGATAAGTACAAAATGTTAGCAAATGCCTATTTTAAAGGCGCTGAGCCATCTAACGGTTATTCACCTTCCTCTCCTCTCACGGTAGAGACTTTCACAAATCCGTATTCAGGCGAGGAGTCTTCAGGTAGAATCAAACTATTTGTTGCGACGAAAGGTGCGTCTAGTTTCCGTCCGGTTACCGTAGAAAAAGAATCTGACGGCAATTGGCGGGTCAAAGAATTTAGTTCCCTATGTGTAGGGATGATGCCTGCGAAATAAAAAAATTCCGAAAATTTACGAGGAATCTGAAATAAGGAAGGAAATATTCCTTGGGGATAGATTCCTTTGAGATATAAGGAGATTTTTTACATGAAAAAATCAATTTCTCTACTCATCGCTATTTCCTCACTTTTGGCTTTTGTTGCTTGTTCCTCTGGATCAAAAACGGAAGCTGCAAAGCCTGTTCCAGTATCTGGTAAAGGCGTTGTTTCTGCACTTCCAAATGGTGCTGGTTTTGCAATCGAAGCAGACGGAAAAAAATATACCGTAACAAACGTAGACGTTCTTGGAAAAAAACTTTCTAAAGACAAAGCGAAAGTTGAATTTGCTGGTGAAGCAGTTTCTGCAAACGGTGTTGATTCCATCACTCTAACTTCTGCGAAATAAGCAAAGTTTCAATTTTTGGAGAAAGCCCTAATATTTAGGGCTTTTTTTTTAACTCCAAGAAACGGTTACTTTGCCAAAATGTTTACCGCTCTGCAAATACTGAAATGCCATTGGTACTTCGTCCCAAGAAAACACTCTATCGATAACGGGCTTTAATTTGTTATGTGATATAGCCTGGTTCATGTTCTCAAAATCAAAACGATTTCCGACTATGACTCCTTGCACTTTTACACCCTGCATCAAGATCGGATATAAAGAAATATTAGACTCACCTCCTGCAAGTACACCGATGAGCGCAATGGTTCCGTAAGGTCGAATTGCCATCATGGACTTCGGAAGTGTTCCGGCACCTCCAACTTCAATGATGAGATCTGCCCCCCTCATATTTGTTAGCTTTCGAACTTCTCGTTCCCAGTTTGTTTTTTTTGTATAATTGATAATCTCATCTGCTCCGAGTGCCTTGACCTTTTCCAGCTTTTCGTCACTGGATGAGGTGGCAATGACACGTGCTCCCATCATCTTTGCAAATTGGATGGCAAATAAGGAAACACCACCTGTTCCAAGTGTAAGAACGGTTTGACCGGGCTGAAGGCCGCCGAAATTGATCACCGCATTGTATGAGGTGAGGCCAGCACATCCCAAGGTAGCTGCTTCGATATCGGTTAAGTGCGGAGGTGTTGCCACAAGACCATTTTCGTTAAATGATCCATATTCCATCAAACAGCCGTCATTTGGACCTCCGAGAGTTGACCTTAGGCTATCCATATCAGGAGGTCCTGCAGTCCATTTTTGAGCAAAGATAGGTAAGACTCGGTCTCCAACTTTCCACTTGGTGACGTTTTTACCAACGGATTCGACGATGCCTGCACCATCAGAACAAGGTACGAGTGGTAACTTTTGTCGTGGGTTGTATTTACCCATCACCATCAAATAATCTCGAAAATTGAGTGAAGTCGCTGTTAAGCGAACTAAAACGTCTTCAGTTCCGATATCAGTAGGTAGTGGTCTATCTGCCTGTTTTAGATTTTCCAATCCAAACGTATCTTTGATTTCCCAAACTTTGTTTCCTTTTGCCATATCGAATATCTAATAAAAATTGACTCGTCAATGTCGAGTGCCTTTCTGCAAAATGCAGATCAGAATGAAAGAATTTTGGAACAATAAGGTAGTTGTGATCACTGGGGCATCTAGTGGAATCGGGGCAGCGCTTTTGACGGAATTATCAGGATATCCATTAACGATTATTGCCATGGCAAGAAGGGCTGACGAAATTCTCCTTCCAGCTCGTTCCCATTCCCATCTAAAATTGATTCGAATCGCAATTGATTTGCAAGACCCGTCTTCGATTGACGATGCGGTTTCTCTCTTCCCGAAAGAGATTCTGGGCATTGATGTTTTTTTCAATAACGCTGGTATTACGGCGCATGGTCGGTTTGAGGATTTGCATATGGATGTGTTCCGAAAGACTTTTGCCACCAATTTTTTCGGACCCGTACAATTGATACAAGGGTTACTCGATAGAATTAAATTCGCAAAGGGGCGGGTGGTGACTACGTCCACGGTTTCCGCTCTGTATGGGGTTCCAGGGAGGGCAGCTTATTCAGCATCAAAATCAGCCATGCATGCTGCCATGGAATCAATGCGAATTGAACTTATGGAAGAGGGAGTGCGCTCTGCACTTGTTTGTGTTCCTTATACAAAGACAGCACTTAGAAAGTCTGGTTTGGGAGCAGACGGTAAGATTCTAGATGAGGAGCAGGCAAATCGGAAATTAAAAACGCCGGAAGAAGTTGCAAGGCTACTGATGAAAACTGCTTTAGAAGAGCAACCAAGACTTGTCACAATGGATATGTCAGGATTCTTTTTAAAGTGGATGAGAAATTTATCCCCAAGTTTATTAGAAAAAATATTATTCAAAAAACTTTATCGCGACTTTCATTAGGGAACCAATGTCTAAAACCAAGTAGAGGCCACATTGTCAATCATCGTAAATTCCTATACCGTCACGGTTTTATTCACATTTTCATTCATGTCGCTTATGTGGTATTGGGGCAAGTCCCGGAATAATTATGCAGTCATAGATGTTGGATGGGGTCTGGTCATCGCTGGAATCTATTCTTTGCTTGTCCTTCCAAGTAGTGCAAACCTCACTGCTAAGCTTGCGATTCTAATTCCGGTTTTGGTTTGGGCGATTCGACTTTCAGGATTTCTCTATTTTACTCGAATACGTACGAATCATCCAGAGGACAAGCGTTATGCGGGGTTTAGAGAAAGTTATGGAGACAAAGTCCATCAGAAATTTTTTACAAATGTTTTCTTATTACAAGGCGTTCTTGCTTTGTTACTTGCTGGTCCTGCTATTGCAACGGATTCTTTGATCATCTCTTTTGAAACAGAAATCTTGTATTTAATCCCCCCGATTTTAGGTCTAGTACTGTTTATTATCGGTATCGTCGGTGAAACAATTTCTGATAAACAATTGCATACCTTCATTCAAAATAAATCAAACAAAGGCAAGGTGTGTGATGTTGGTTTTTGGAAGTATACGCGACATCCAAATTATTTTTTCGAATGGGTCATTTGGCTTGGTATTGGTATCATCCCTCTAAGGGACACGTTTTCTATCATCAGTTTGTTTAGCCCATTTTTTATGTTTGTCCTGCTTCGCTTTATTTCTGGTGTTCCTTTTGCTGAAAAGTATTCTCTTCAGTCTAAAGGAGAACTTTTTAAGAAATACCAACAGACAACGAATGCATTTTTCCCCTGGTTCCCTAAAAAAAATTCAATTGCACGTTAAGAGAAAAACATGGATATCAATTCCCTTTTAGAAAAAGACTTATTTCCCGATTGGCTCATTCGAATCCGTATTCGACAACTCCTTGATCTTAGGCTCAAACAAGAAAAGAAGCAGAATGCGGAAATGCAATTATCACATAAACTGAATTATGTGAGACACTTAAAGAGCAGTCCGATCGCAGTGCATACGAAAGATGCTAATGAACAACACTATGAGGTTCCTAGTGATTTTTTTACCTATGTCATGGGCCCTCGTATGAAATATTCGAGTGGATACTGGCCGGAAGAGAATACTAGTTTTGCAGAATCTGAAGAAAGGATGTTGAAACTGACGGTTGAACGGGCCGAGCTGAAAGATGGGATGAAGGTATTGGACCTTGGATGCGGATGGGGATCAATCTCTCTCTATGTCGCTGAGAAGTTTCCTAAATGCAAAGTCGTCGGAGTTTCCAATTCAAAAACGCAAAAAGAATTTATAGATAAACGCGCTAAAGAACGTGGTCTTAAAAACCTGACTATCCTCACTCAAGACATGAACGATTTCACAACTAAGGATAAATTCGATAGAATTATCTCGGTTGAAATGTTAGAGCATATGAAAAACTATGAAAAGCTTTTTGAGAAATTGGCGAAGTTTTTAAATTCCGATGGCAAGTTTTTTGTACATATTTTTACCCATAATACATACGCTTATCCATTCGAGGTCATTGATGAGACGGATTGGATGGCGAAATATTTTTTTACAGGTGGTCAAATGCCATCTGATGATTTGTTTTTATACTTCCAGAAAGATTTTCTGATCGAAGATCATTGGCGAGTCAATGGTACCCATTATGCTAAGACGAGTGAGGCTTGGTATGAAAACTTATTAAAAAATAAAGAATCTGTGATGTCGATTCTGGAAAAAACGTATGGCGAGAAGGAGAAGACCAAATGGTTTGTCTATTGGAAAGTTTTCTTTCTCGCCTGTGCAGAGTTATGGGGCTACCGAAATGGTGAGGAGTGGTTTGTTAGCCACTACTTATTTCGAAAGCGTTGAGGTTTTCCACCCTTTGAAGCAGGAGCAGATCCTTTGCCAGATTTGTAACTGCTGGTAGAGGAAGAGGAGTTTGGCTTTCCAGATCTACTGCCACCACTTCTTTCTCCGCTGCGTCGTTTACCGCCAGAAGAAGGGGGGTGCTCACTCCATTCAGAGGCGGTTCTCCCGATTTTTTCTGGTCCACTAATCTTTACTTTGTCTAAGATTTGTGATAGTATTTTTAAACTAACTGTTGCTTGGTCTTCGGTTTCACATAGCTTAGAAAAAATAGCCTCTGCATCTGCGCTGATTTCCGTTTCAAGAATCTTCCCAATAAAGTCATCGTGCCTTTTCGCTTGGACGTCTTTTTTCGTAGGAAGTGTCGCTATTGTAAGTTCAGTGCCAGAAGTGCCTTTTAATCTCGAAAGCGCTCTTGATTCTCGTGTTGTCACAAGTGTTATCGCTCTACCTGATTTTCCAGCTCTTCCTGTTCGTCCGATTCGATGCGTATAACTTTCGCTATCAAAGGGAAGGTGAAAGTTGATTACTAAGGAAAGATCTTTCACATCTAGTCCTCGAGCAGCTACGTCGGTCGCTACTAAAATTTTGATCTGACCACTGTGCAAACTTTTTAGAACAGATTCTCTTTGCTTCTGGCTTAGGTCACCATGTAGAGCTTCTACTGGATATCCTTTGAAAACCAAGTTTGTTTTTAGATCATCAGCTTCCTTCTTGGTTTTTGTGAAAACAATGGCCTTGAATGGATTTTCATAATCGAGAATTCGAACAACGGCGTTTTCTCTTTCTTGTTCATCGATGATATAGTAGACTTGCTCGATGTTTTTTGAAGCTTTTTCCGTCACTGCAATCTTAACATGCGCGGGATGGTTCAGATATTTCCCTGCGAGTTTTTTGATCGCATCTGGCATCGTCGCAGAAAAAAGTAGAGTTTGGCGCTCAGTAGGCAAGTAAGAAAAAATGGATTCAATATCTTCTAAGAATCCCATATCTAACATTTCATCAGCTTCATCTAAGATGATCATGGTAGGTTTGAAATTTTTGAATTCTTTCGTTTTGATAAGATCAAGCAATCTACCTGGCGTTGCGACAGCAACTTGAGCACCCTTGGTTACTTGTGAAATTTGTTTAGAGTAAGAGGCTCCACCATAAATGGTCGTTGTCTTAATTCCTAAATTCTTTCCAAGACGAAAGAGTTCATCGGAAACTTGTAATGCAAGTTCTCGTGTAGGTGTGATCACAAGTACTTGCATACCAGCATTCAACTTAATTCTGTTCAGACAGGGAAGGCCGTAGGCAGCTGTTTTTCCTGTTCCTGTTTGTGCTTGTGCGATAATGTCCTTTCCCTCGAGTACGAGAGGAATGGCTTGTCGCTGGATGGGGCTTGGAGTCAGAAATCCCGCTTCGGAGATTCCGGATAAGAGCTCGGGTCGAAATCCAAAAGATTGGAAATCGGTTTCCTGCTCGGAATGGTTCGTAGTCATGAAAAAAGGATACTATAAAAAAACGACCTAGAAAAGGAAGTCAAAAATAGGAGAACTCCAGGCCTCAGTCTTGGAAATTGAATCCGTCTAAAGTAGGTATGAAAGCACAATCGATCATGGTTTTAATTCCGAGCAGAATTTTCTTGGTGGGAGTATTCGCAATTTTTGGAATTTTCATCTCTTGCGGCATCCAATCGAATGAAAAAAAGGAACGAACGGAACTGAAATCAAAACTGAGCGATATACAATATCGTGTAACTCAATTGGATGATACGGAGCCTCCGTTTGACAATGAATATTGGAACAATCATAAAGAGGGCATTTATGTGGATATCGTTTCCGGAGAGCCTCTGTTCAGCTCCAGAGATAAGTTTGAATCCGGCACCGGCTGGCCTAGTTTTTCAAAACCTATTATGAAAGAATCAATCGTAGAAAAGAAAGACTTCTCCTATGGGATGACAAGAATAGAGGTAAGGAGTAAAATCGGAAATTCTCATCTTGGACATTTGTTTACAGATGGACCAAAACCAACTGGTCTACGTTATTGCATGAACTCTGCTTCTTTATTATTTATTGAGAAATCTAAATTGAAAGAAAAAGGATATGAGAAGTTTTTGCAAGATTTTTATAAGGACTGATGAGAATAGAAGAAGACGTCGCCTTTAATAGTTGAGTAAAAATTCTTCATCCTTACGAAGAGAGATCAGTTTATGTTTTAATTCGAAAATTTCTTCCCTAGCAATTTCTCTTTTCCATCTGGCATCTCTTTTGAATGCATATAATTTTCTATTTAAGTCTAATAATTCAAGTGTGGTTTCATCCATTTCGTTCTGGTAAAGCAATTTAAATAGGGGAACTAGTTGACTCGGAGTATCCATTTTAATGATTTCTGAAAGTGTCAGATCATTGATATTTTTAATTGCCCATATATGCAATGTGAGTGTACAGATTCTTTCTAATTGTGAAATTTCTTCTTTGACATTTTTTGTCACTTGTTGTTTAAAAAATCGAATTCTCTTCTCAAGATAAGAAGTTAGATCAATAATAGATACTTCCCGATTTCTAAATGATTTCCACTCGTTCTGCAGATTTTCCCAAAGGGTTTCCCCATAAAAGACAGATGCATTTTCTAGGAGTTGGATTGATCCAGGCTCATGAATTTTCATTCGCATTCGCAATGATTCCGTGTCTCCAGCTATCATATTTACGGGCGCAACGGACTCAAGATGGTTGAGAGCCGATGAAATTGATTCGATAAAGCTTGGTTTCATTTGATCTGTCGAATGAGCGAGCAAATAGAAATTTAGATCCGAGAGTTCATCGTAATCTCCTCGTTCTCTTGAGCCATAAAATAAAACCTGAAATGGTTTATGCGATATGACCAATTCTAAATCATCTAATACGCGAGCATACAGCTTAGGATTTAAGGCTTCATATTCAATCATAGTTCATTCAAAAAATAATTTCATGCGAGAAAGGTTTTCTAGTATAGCCTTGAAGGCACGATCTCTTTCCTCTGTGCCTGGGAATGGTAATGATTTAATATTATTTAGATCTTGATAGATTATTTCTATACTCGGATTTGAAGGATTTTTTTTAATAGATGCAATGTAATCTAAATTTATTACTTCCGATTCGCCTAATTTAAGCCACATTTGATAATTCCAATAACTTTTCTAATTAAAGTTTGCCAGACGATTTTGACTAATCTTTTTTTCTCATTTTCACTGCTCAGATAACTGGATTGTTGACCTTAAATATTCATGATCAAATCTTTTACCTTTAATGGTATTGACTACGCACATGGCAGTTTTCATCGGCCTAGGACGAAACGTAAAGAAAACTTCCTTCTGTTTGAGGAGAGTAGGGTAACAAGTTTTTTGATTCCAGAAATTTACTTTCGGCGCTATTTTCAGAATCAATCTAATTATAATGCAATTATTAAGCATTTGATCGAGGAATCATCCTCAACCCTGATCTTTGGAGCCCAATTCTCACGGAAATCGACCTTAGCAAAAACCTACCAAGATCCAGGTCAGAGTTTAAGGAAGGTCTCGTGTAGGATCGAGGAACATCTTTTATTGGAACTTGAGGGGATTTCACAATTCTATCGAATCTCCCGGTGTCTGCTTTTGTCAACAATGCTGCAGCTTAAGGCGATGGGATGGTTGAATTTGATGCGTAAGTTTGGAATTGTAAGAAGTACTACAAGCCCAAAAGAATTCGCATTTAGTTTAAGAGTATTTCCCACACGGAATCCCCGTCCAATCTATGTTACTGAATTGATAGAAATCCCCGATGATCAATAAAGCGAAAGACTCGAGGTTATATAATTATGAATGCTTTCTGCGAAGTTAACTTGTGATATATGTTCACTTTTTTGTAGCTCCGATTCGATGATAATTAGATAACCTTTATAAACGCCCTCCCATCTGCACTGAAGAATATCGTTTGGAGGATTCTTTTGATTGATCAGGAGTGAAATTCTATTTTTTTGCCAAGGGAAGTAAAATACTTTGAGAGATTCAGTATTATCTCTCATGAGATAAGGGAAATCGTGTTTATTTTCTTGATTTGTGGACGATATCCTTAACCATTTTATCCCTAGCGGATTTTCAAGATATTCAATTAGATAAGTATTTCCACTTCCATGAATATTGCCAGAAGTCTTGATAGAAAAAAAATCTTTTGGCTCCCAGGTTACATCGTAGGTGACACGAAGTATCTTGGGAGAGATCAAGTTACTCTCTTTTTTCTCTTCGATTTTTGAACTGCTGGTACACGAAAGCAGGAAGAATAAAGTCAGCAAAAGAATTTTTAGATTCATTTTTTCTTTTTTAATGAGAGATTTCAAATTCATCCTCATTGTAATTTTTCATTACTAACTTTGTCTCATTTGCGCTAACCAAATAGTTAGGGTTTAATGTAACTTTGCCTCCTCCACCAGTTAAATCCTTCACATACGTAGGTATCGAAATTCCAGAACGTCTTCCACGTAATTCGAACATAATTTCAAGTCCTTTTGTAATAGGTACTACAAATCCACCACTCCCCACGACTTCATCGCACTGATGCAGGTAATACGGCTTCACTCCCGACCGTATCAATTTGTAATTCAACTCTTCTAAATCCTTCACAGTATCATTTATGCCATTTAACAGCACGGATTGATTTAAAACGATCACGTTACCCTTTTGAATGAGCATTTTGATTGCCGAACAAGCTTCCTTGGTCAATTCAGAGGAGTGATTGAAATGAGAAACCAAATAGAGAGGAAAGTATTTTGATAAAACTTCACATAGTGACGGGGTAATTCGCATCGGCAAAGTCACGGGATAACGAGAATGAATTCGAATATGATTGATGTGCTTTATTTGATTCAGTTGATCCAGTAGATAGTCCAATTGTGAATCTGCCAAAGTTAGTGGATCTCCTCCCGAGAGAATGACCTCACGAATTTCCGAATGGGAACGAAAGTATTCTAGCGCTTTCTCCCATTCCTCGCGATTGGGGGTTTCTTCTGGTTTTGAGACTTTCCGTTTCCGAGTACAAAAACGACAGTAGACAGCACAAGTATGCGAAATATACCATAAGGCGCGATCGGGATAACGATGGGTAACGCCCTTCACAGGCATAAATTTTTGTTCCGCGAGGGGATCCTCAACTTCATTCGGATTCCAAACCAGTTCTTCCGGCCGGGGAATGGTCTGCTTACGAATCGGACAGTTTGGATTATTTCGGTCAATGAGCGATAAATAATAAGGCGTAACGGAGAACGAAAAAAACGCACTTGCTTCCTGAAATGATACTTTCTCCTCTTCCGTCAATGCAATGTTGTCCTGAAGGGTCTCCAAATCGACAATACGATTCTGAAGTTGCCATTTCCAATCATTCCAAGTCATAACTTATAACCATAGTTGGATTGACACTTGGGCAAGTCCCTCGGATTTTGTTTACGAGCATTGAAAATATGACATTAGGCATCACAGAAGTTAAAAAAGGGATGATTCTCAAAATCGAGAATGAACTCTATTCCGTTGTAAAATCTGAATTTGTAAATCCTGGTAAGGGGTCTGCATTCATTCGAACAAAATTAAAAAACATTGTAAGGGATTCTTCTATCGAACGCACTTTCAAAGCAGCAGAAAAATTAGAAAGTGTCGAATTGGAAAAACGGAAAATGCAATATTGTTACGCCGATGGAGATGACATTATCTTCATGGACGTTAACGATTACGAACAAATTCCCGTATCCAAGGATTATGTAGAAGACATACTTCCCTTTATGAAAGAAGAAACCCAAGTAGAAGTTTCTTTTTATGAAGATAAACCAATTGGTGTTACGCCGCCAAACTTTGCAGTTCTAGAAGTTACATACGCAGAAGATGGCTTAAAAGGAGATACTACGGGATTAGCTTTAAAGAGAGTAACACTTGAGACTGGCGGGGAAGCCCAAGTTCCTATCTTTATCAAGCAAGGTGATTTCGTAAAAATCGATCTTCGGGACCTTACATATGTGGAGAGGGTAAATAAATAAACTTGGGTGACCAAGCATCGGTTCGCGAGATCGTCCATCTCGCGAAAATTTATTACCAACGGCAGTGGATGTTTGCCACTGCTGGCAATCTCTCATTTAGAGCGGAAACTCCTTCCCAATTTTGGGTGACCGCCTCAGGAAAAAATAAAGGGAACCTAACAGAGAGCGATTTTGTATGTGTGGAAGTCGCCTCTGCAACTTTAATAAAAAACAGCCCGACAAACAGTGAACCAACGAATAAACCGTCAGCAGAAACTTCAATCCACCGTTCCATTTACCGTCATTTCAATGATGTTCAATCCATCCTCCATGTACATACACTCTCCTCGAATTTATTGAATTTTAATTTAGATCCTTCCGAGGGCTTTCGACTCATAAAAATTCCGAATATCGAAATGATCAAAGCCTATGGAATTTGGAAGGAAAAACCGAATCTTGAGATGGCAGTTTTTTATAATTATGGTGACGTGGCTCAGATCGCCGAACAAATTTCGATATTTTTTAATGAAAATCCAGAGTATCCTCTTCCTTTTCTTTTAGTAGAAGAGCATGGACCAACCGTTTGGGGAAAAACAATTGATGAGGCCAATCGACATCTCGAAGCCACTGCTTTCCTATTCGATGTCATGCAAGAATTGAGAAAATGAAAAAATTGATTTTAGTTTTCGGCTCCGGCTCCGGAATCGGTGAATCCATTTTTGAAAATTTAAAAAACCGGAATGACGAAAACAGTATTCTCTTCGGATTTTCTCGTCGTGGCAGCGAGTATGCCGGAACGTTCCAAGAAAATGTGAATCATTGTTTCGACCTAACAAATCAGGATCATATTTCAAAATTTAAAACTGACTGGCATGCACTCTTCACCAAACAGAACCAGTCCTATCCCGATTCCCTGCAACTCATCATCTACTTTGCTCAGGGCGACGGATCATTCAAATCAATTGAGCAAATTGAGAATGAGGAACTATCATCACACTTCCAGCTGAATTTATTTTCATCGATGCAATTGCTAAAAATATTTGCTCCTTCAATTAAACGTTTAAATAATTCAATCATCGTCTTTCTTGGCTCGACTGCTTCTAGGATTGGATTTGAAAATTCGAGTGCCTATTGCGCCTCCAAACATGCGATTTCTGGTCTTGCAAAAGCTCTCCGGGAGGAGTGGAAACCTTATCAGGTTAAAGTGGTTAACGCATATCTCGGAGCGATTGCGACGGCAATTTGGGATAATCGTGAAGATTTTTCGAAAAATGATATGATTTCTGTCTCCGATGCTGGTGAATTCCTTGCCAATATATCGTACTTACCACAAACTTTATATCTGGATGAAATCTACATCACTCCCAGGAAAGGAGTCCTATAAAAATGGAAGTTCCTGATTCAATCATTCTCGTAACGGGCGGCAGCGGAGGAATCGGACGGGAGATTGTCAGATCACTTGTTCTTTCTGGATTTTCTGTCTGGAACTTGGATAAAGTGCGACCGGAATCCCCTGTCCTTCAAGAAACGTACCGAGAAATTGATCTATCCGAGCCGCTGTTTGTCCTAGAGAGAAATCTTACAAAATTAGTATCAGAATGTAGTCAATCTGGAGAAATTTATGGATTGATACATTGTGCAGGTTATGGCGGTCCTTACCAAAAAATAACGGATGTTAGTTTGGAAGAATGGCAATCCATCTTTAGAATAAATGTTGATTCTTTTTATATCCTAACAAAGTTACTTCTTCCAAAATTCAAGGATTCCAAACAAGGTAGAATCGTTGCCATTGCTTCTTCTCTTTCTCTTGTTGGGTCTGCTTTATCTGTTGCTTATTCCTCCTCAAAGCACGCGATTGTTGGTTTTGTAAAATCAATTGCGCATGAATGGGGTGAGTTTGGTATTACAGCAAATTGTATTAGTCCGGGTTATGTTGAAACTAAGATGGGTGTGAAAGAAAATGAAATTGCCGATCATCGACAAGAAATAATAAACAAAACTCCCGTTAAGCGTATAGCTGAACCATCTGAGATTTCTCGTGTAGTAAATTTCCTGATCCAAAAAGAATCTGGCTATATTACGGGTTCAAATTGGACGGTTGACGGCGGCATTACCTCAATCTAAAACCATCGTTTCAGTTTAAAGTAAAGCATCATGATGATTCCTGTAAAGATCATCATTACGATGGAAAGATGATAGCCATACTCCCAGTTGAGGGCAGGAATATACTGAAAATTCATTCCGAAGATACCAGCGATGAGCGACATCGGTAACATTATGGCAGTCATAATCGTTAGGATCTTCATGATTTCGTTTGTTTTGCGACTGGATAAGGCGATATGAGCCTCAAGCGCAGATGATATCGATTCAATGTTGCTATCCACTAACTCCAAAATTCGAATCGAATGATCTCGAACATCCCGGAAAAAAGCATCTGCCTCATCGCTGAAAAATGAATTTTTAATTTTTTCAACGTCCTCAAGAACTTCCTTATTCTGGTTGATGCCCTTCTTCATATTTTGCAAATTTCCTCTTAAGCTATAGACATTGCCTATATCAAGAGTTTTGGCATTTGTGAATATTTGTTCTTCAAAATGTTCGATTCGCTCCTCAATTTTTTGTGCAATGAGAAGGGTATGATCCGTCTCGATGTCCAAAATTTTATGAACGATAAACTCGTATCCACGTGCTAGTATCTTATGATTCGTTTTCCAATCTTCTATGAGTTCGCCAATACTGTCTCTATAATCCAGGGTAATCGATATGATCTGATTTTCAGTCAGAATGAAATTGAAGTTTTTTGCTATGAGAAGATTTTTTTCAAACTGATATCCTTTAAATATGAAAAAAATATAATTCGGAAATTTTTCTAATTTAATCCTGCTGTTTGGATTTAATATATCTTCAATTGTAAGAGGGTGAATTTTGTGTTTCTCAAAGAGAACTGTAAGTTGCTCTTCGTTTTCTGCTGTTATGTGAATCCAATGTTTGCCATGTTTTGCCAATGGTAGCGGTAGTTCTGGAGAAATTTCCTCTTTCGAGGAGGGACTCAATATATAGTTAAATCTTCCTGGCATATTATCTTACTTCTGTAAAAAAAAATTTTCCTGCACCCTTTTAATTTCGGGTGCAATATCAGTTGATAACACGAATTTTTTTGTTTTGTAAGTCGTTCCAGTTTCGAGCATTACTTCCTTGGTTTGTCCAAATCTCGAAAGTAGGATATGAACTCTCTCTTTCGGCCTGAGTTGTTTTTCAGTTCGATCAAAATTGAGTTTGCTCATTCTTTTGCCGTTAATCGCTAATATTTCATCTTCTAATTGGATATCTACTGATGGCGAATGTATCTGTCCAATTAACTTCCCCACAAACAAATTTCCATTTTTTTCCTTTACCCGAAATCCGATATCTGCAATTAAATCGGTTTCTATTCGAGTTAAACCAATGAAGCTTAAATAATGATCAATGGGAAACTTTATCGGAGAAACTAAGTATCTCTCAAATTCTAACTTCAGATCAATTCCCGAAATTTGTTTTGCCGTATCAAAAAATTCAAGTTTGGTAAATCCCCTTTGTTTTTCCACATGGAATTTTTGGTATAGAGATTTTAAAATATCTAGAAAAGTAACTCGATTTTCTGTTTCCCTTAATAAAAACAAGATCATCGCCAGAACCAAAACACCTCCCTTTGTATAATAAGAAACAGAAGTATTATGACTATTCCCATTTCGTTTATAGTATTTATTCCAAGCCGTAAAAGATGAGTCTTCGAGACTCATCCAAGTTTCCGAATCAGTCTCCTCCATGGAGAATATATCGCTCTGCAATCTACTGATGAACTCTTCTTTTGTCAGGAAATTCGTAGTATAAAGAAAATATATATCATAAAAACTCGTTGCTCCTTCGGCAATCCAGAGCTCTCGCGTCAAGTTTGGAACTTGATAGTCAAAAGGTCCTAGTGCAATGGGACGTATTCGTTTAACATTCCATAAATGAAAGTATTCATGTGAAAGTAGTTCCAATAATTTTTTATATTCATCCTCATCGGTGACCTGTTCGGGACTAAAATAGTTTACACTGCATGCTTTATGTTCTAAGCCTCCGTAAGCAGGCTGCGAAAGATTTAAGATAAACAAGTAGTATTTATTTGGGGAACCTCCCATCAGTTGGATTTGCTTTTCTGTGATTATCTTTAGATCTGCTGCTAATTTTTCTTTAAATGGAAATGAAATATTTCCTTCTATGAATAGCTCATGCTCACATCCTTCGGCTTCAAAAAAAATAGAATTCTGATTGGATAAATGAATCGGTGAGTCGTAAAGTTCGTCAAAATCATTTGCAAAATATTGATTTTCCTCTTCTAAGCGTTTCAGCGGAGTAAAAATATTTGAAAAGTAATTTGAGGTATCCATTTTGATAATCACTGGTTCATTTATATTTCCCTCTTCATACAGGAAAAGGCCTGCAGAGTTGATAAAGCCAAAATCTGAAACCAAATAGTTCGTTCTCACAGTGTAATCTTCAAAAGCATAAATGAGATATCGAATTACTGTTAGATTCGATTCAGTTGTGACTTTCCAGGTATGTAGACCTGTCTGTTCATATATTAAGCTTCTCCCAGTCATTTTATCTATAGCTGAAAATTGATGCAAATGTGTTGAGTAATCTCTAATCATATAAGAACCAGGAGTCCATGCCGGTAAATTTAAGATCACCTCTTGCTTGTTAGATTGAATTTCCAGTTGGACTTCGAAATAGTGCTGATAGGCATCAAAAATTTTTACTAAATAAGTATAATTAGCAGATTTCATATTTATCTGAGCATCCTGTTTTTTCAGTTTTTTGCCAAATGTTTTCTTGACACTCACCTGCCTTAGTATGAGAAAAGAGCTAGCTAAGGTATGAGCAAAGGAGGTGGTCCATTTGGATAGTAGTTGTTACAACACAAGATTTTTGACCCGCGAGGTGGCTGGGCAATAACTGCCTCAAGCATCGTTGCAAAACCGACCAGTCACAGTCTTTCCAAGTTCTGAAAGTTGGTCTCTTTCAGGCTATAGGCAGTCGCTTGGAAAGATTTCTCCTCATTCTGGCAATGTTTCTGGATAGGAACTGAGGCCCAATTGGTTCCCATCGGGATCTAAGAAATATTTCGTAAATTCTGTTTTATGTGATAGTGGAATCGTTTCTAATAAGATGTTCCATTTTTTTTCATCATCGACCTCAAAACCAAATACGAGAGCACGTGGTGCCATTTTTTCGCCAATTTCTATCATCAAGATCGTTTCTGAGAACTGGATCCAAATCGATCGAAGAGTGCCGTCTGCCTCCAGCCATTCCTTCAACTTTTCGGCATGCGGCAATTTCAGGTAAAAATCAGCTAGTTTTCGAACATTCGGGGTTCCGATCGCAATATGGTGTATCATTTTTTACTTTTCAAAACACTTTCATCCTTGAATAGTATCAAGAAATAAAACCCTCGGAGTTTTTCATGAAAAAAACACTCGTATTTGCGCTCTTTTTAAGCTTGGCTTTCGCAAACTGTAAATCAAAAGTTTATACGCAAGAAGAATGTGATGCAGCATTAACATCTGCATTTGTAGCGATTGAAGAAGAAGCTAAAAAGAATCCGCAAGCGGCACCACTTCTTGCTGGCCTCCAACAAGGAAAAACGAAAATGGTTGAACAGTGTATGGAAGGTAAATTTGACCCTAACTGTTTGAAAAATGCACCTGGTTTGACTGGCATTATGGGTTGCGTAAAAAAATAGAACCTATTTGAACAACCATGGCCTCAGGAGCAAATCTCTGAGGTCACTTTCTCTCCGAAATGGATATGAATCCTTCAGGTTCCAAATAACAACCATGCTCACGGTACGGTCCTGATTCGAAAAAGAATATCCTTTGTGCATATTGTTTCCCCTCCCATAGACAACGTTTGCAGATAAATGGCATGATGGCCCAATCCTCACATTCTTCTGGCCTGAATGCTGGCCATACGCGTAACAAGGGTTTGGAGATTTCTTCTTCTTTTGATTCAATATTAACAGCAAAAAGCACACAAAAAAAGAATAATATGTTATAAGTCCGAAGGAGTTGCATCTAATTTAGTATCGGTGAGAAGTCTGATTTTCAAAATGGAGTAATGATAGAAAAATTCAAGCTTCCGACGCGAGAGATGAATGGTGCTATCTTAGTTCTTATTGGTGCGATTTTATTCTCGGCAAAAGCCGTCGTTGTAAAACTGACTTACCAGTTTCCTTTAGGAGCCGTAACCTCTCTATTCTTTCGTATGTTATTTGCGTTTCCATTTTTAGTTTGGATTGCTTATAGAGAAGAGAAGAAAGAAGGGGCGACTCGAATTGAGCGAAAGGAATGGATTTCCGTGATCAGTATGGGAATCGTGGGTTACTATTTAGCAAGTCTTTTTGATTTTGTCGGTCTTCAATACATCACTGCAGGACTTGAGCGTATCATCCTATTTGTTTATCCCACTCTTGTTGTAGTACTCTCTTTCTTTTTCTTAAAAACGAAAATTCATTTTAAGGAGATTTTTTCTCTCCTCCTTACTTATACGGGAGTCGGAATCGCCTATAGCCAAGACTTAAAAGTAGGCGAGACAAAAGATGTCACACTTGGCGCATTCTTTATTCTATTATCTGCCCTAACGTATGCTATCTATTTGATGGGGAGCGGGAAGATGATTCCTAGGTTAGGTGCCAAACGATACACGGCCTATGCTCTTGCTATTTCCTCACTCGTCGTTTTCTTACATTTTGCTCTTTTCGGTCGGTATGAAGAACTGATACAACCTTTCGAATTTTATATTTTGGCTTTTTTTATGGGCACAGTAAATACAGTTCTTCCTGCTATTTTCGTCTCGGAAGGAATCGAGAGAGTCGGTTCGAAGGCCGCGGCGATCATCGGGTCTGTAGGACCTATGTCAACTTTGTTCCTTGCCTATTGGTTTTTGGGCGAAACAATTACATTTTTCCATATAATTGGCACAGTTTTTGTTCTCTCTGGTGTCTTTCTCATTGGAAATCAAAAAAAACCGAAGCAAATTGCGACTTAAGAAAGATTTTCTTCTTTCATTTGTTGAATTCTTTAGATAATGAAAGGAGTGATTATGAAAAAGACTTTAGGCTTCCTAATTCTATTCGGAACCATGATGGTCTCAAACAACGGATTGTATGCTCAGTTTACTTGTACTGGGCAAGCTTGCTCTTACCTCCCGTCAAGCATCACAAGTACTTTAAATTCCTCCTATACACGCCTTCAAACAGAGTATCTAAATGAGGTATTAAAAACAAACACGGAAGCTGGATTTCTTGCAAACATTGGAACTTCGAATGTGGGAACGGGAACCGTCAGAAAGATTCAGATAGGTGGCAATATTTCTGCCGCCGGATTTAAAAAAGATGATATTATCATCGAAGAGCCTGGCCTAAAGCTTCCAAAACTTCCAAACGTTGGTGGGTCTGTGATCCCTAACGTAAATGTTGATTTTAATCCTGGTTGGATTCTCGGCTTTGATAGCCGTCATTGGATGAGTCGTTTCGGCATTTTTCTTCACGGAATGGATATGGTTGTTTCCAATAAGCAACTCCAAGGGTTATCGAATAACAAGAATTATGAAGGTAGGATCACTGCCAAAAGTTATGGAGGAATGATCCGATACCAAGTTATGGAAAAGGAAGGTTTTTTGATGAACCTCTTTACTTGGAATGGAATCAACGTGGGTGCAGGCCATCACGTGATGGAAGAAGATTTTAATTTTAAGTACCTAGAGGGAAAAGCAGCAAGCATTGTCTCCAATGGAGTGACTGCAAAATGGGGAGGAGATACAAACTTTCTCTACCATACAAAGGTGCGAACCACCAACGTAGATATTCGTACTGGAATTGGCATGTTTTGGATTGCCAATCTGATCGTTGGCGGCGGATATAGCTGGAATTCAGGGGACAGTCAGATTTCTCTCTCGCGATCTGGTCCACTCCTCATCCAAGCAAATGGAGCGAGCACGATCGAAATCCCGCGCGAGTACCAATCTCAAATCGATCCAGCCTTGCTTGCCGTAAGTCCATCGGGAACGTTGGGATTGGACCTGAACGGAAATGCAAAAATTAAGCGCAACATGGGATATGGAATCGCAGGACTGGAACTTGATATCTATGTCATCAAAGTGATATTAGAGGGATTGTACGGAGGAAAGGATCTTTACTCTGCCAATCTTGGTGTAAAGTTTTCTCTCTGATCGAAAGTTAGGGATTTCATAAAAATCCCTTTTCGTTTCTCATAGATTATAGATTATGGGATCATGAATTCTTATCGAAAATTTTCTAGAAAATATTTTCTCCTTACTGAAGTAATAAATTTAATTTTTCTCGTCCCATTCGCTTTTATTTTCGTCTTCATTTTTATTGATCCTTCTGCGATTCAATTCAAAGCAATGCTAATTGGAAGCATTGTCTCGATTGTCGTTTCTCAGATCCTACAACTATTCATTCTTTCGCAATTAAGGCCCCTAAGAATCTATCTAGGAAAATTTGAAGAGAGAGTCAAGATTCCTACTGAGGAATTCCTCTTTGCAAGAAACCGCGCTGTAGGCCTTCCGAAACGAGTTTTTTTCATCAATTCGATGAGATGGCTTGTTTCTATTATCATTGTCGTTATCCCTTTCCTACTCATTAACGAAACGAGCAAAAGCCAAATTGTAAATTTAATCGGAATCGTTTTGTTTGTCGCTATTATCAGTATTCTTGTTTCTTTTGTTACCTCCGCCTACTTAATCAACGGACTCTTTAAAGATGGATTTTTTGAACTTCAAGGTGAAATCGAATTTCAATCTTTAGAGTACCAAAGCATGAAGGTCAACCTTCCATTGCTAATATCTGCATTATTACAATTATTATTGATCGCCCTGGTTCTTGTTAGTTTCAATTCAATGAAGTCGGCAATCGATTTGAGTTATAAAAACCAACTCTATAATTTAAATTTAAATAATTCCGTTCATGTCTCCGATTTTTATTCAGAAAAAGAAAATGCCATTCGGGATTTTGTAAAAAATCCCCTTCATCAGAAGTTAATTGAACAAAAGAAATGGAATGAGCTTACGCCAATATTACAGGCATTATTTGCAGAAAGAGGGTCCTTTTTCGAAAATGTATTTGTCGCTTCCATGGAAGCGCCATACAAAATCGAAGCCTCAGGATTGCCAGAGAACGCAAGTGTCGGCTATCCAATCCAAGAATCGGAAGATGCAAAAGAAAATTTGAAACAATCCTTAGCGGGCAATTTACATTTTAGCTCTGTTTTTCAGTCTCCGATCACCAAGACTTCTGTTATACTTCTAACCATGCCTGTAAAATCTGAAAGTGGAAAGATAATAGCAATGGTTGGCTTCCCGTTCCGGGTAGGGAATTTCATAAAAAAATCAGTCGGAGAATTGAAGTTAGGTGATAGCGGCTATGCATTCATTTTAGATAAAAACTTGGTTTCCATTTGGCATCCAAACCCTCAATATGAAAGATACGATTTCTCAAAAACTCCTATTGCGGAAGAAATGTATAAACACAATGACGAACAAATAATCTTCTACATGTGGGAGGGCAAACAGAAAGCGATGCTCTCGAAATACAATTCCAAATACCAATATTATTTTGTCACAACTATCGGAGTGGAAGACGTAGAAAAACAGGCAATAGTTGCACTTATCAATTTAAGCATCATTGCATTTATGAGTTCCATCTTTATCAATTTGGTTGTCATTTTAGTTTTGCGTTCTCGATTGAAAGGTCTTGATTCCATTGACCGCATTCTTGACTTAATCCAGTCAGGAGATTTAACTCAAAAAGCAAATGTCGATAGCGTAGATGAATTCGGACGTATGCAACTTGGACTGAATAACACCATCGACCAAATCGCCGATGTAGTTGGTGCGAACCAATCTGCTTCTGAGGATCTCGCTTCTTCGGCAGAAGAGATGTCCGTTTCCTTAAATAGTCTTTCTGCCAATGCACAAACACAAGCTGCCGCAGCGGAAGAGATATCTGCGTCCATTGAACAAATTTCAGCTGCCATTCAAAGTGTTGACTCGCAAGCCGAGGAACAGTTTAAGAAAGTTGATTTTTTAAAAATACAAATGGATCGACTTTCGGACATCATAGCAACCACAGGAAAACAGGTTGGAAATGCGGCACTGAATGTCACACAAATTACTAATGAGGCAAGAACGGGTCAAGCTTCACTGGATTCGATGCGAAATAGTATTTCAAAGATTAGCAATAGCTCGGCTGAAATTGGCAATGTGATTGAGATCATAAATAGTATCTCCGAACAAATTAACTTACTCGCATTAAATGCCGCCATCGAGGCAGCTAGGGCAGGAGTTTATGGACGTGGATTTGCGGTCGTGGCCGATGAAATTGGAAAGCTCGCGGATAAAACAGCACAATCAATTAAGGACATCGATGAATTGATACAGGCAAATGAATTAGAAATTAGCAACGGAACACAAACGATCGAAACGACAATTTCACTCATTACAACGATCATTACCGGTGTGAGCTCTTTTCAACAACTAACACAGTCGATTGAAAAGAATACTATGGAACAAGCAAAGATCAATGTTCAGGTCACTGAAGAAGTGGAAAAAGTGAATCAAATCAGTCAGGCGATCAAAGTTTCGATGGAAGAGCAAAAGAATGCCATTGGAGAAGTTTCCCAGGCCATTTTTAATATTAACGATTTGACTCAGTCGACAGCTGCGGGTCTCGAAGAGATGACAGCTTCTTCGAGTGGGATTGCCAATCTGGCCGATACTCTCAAGCGGAAGATTAATTTCTTTCAATTGAAACAGTCTTAGCTTCGACCAAGGGATAAATGTTTGCCAATGCAAATCTAGCTTACTAGATTGACCGTTAGGTCAACGAATATGAGTTTATTTAAAAAATATAAGAGAAAAGTGATCGGTGGTTCGGTCGGTTTTTCTATGGGTGTGGTCGTTCCTCTCGGCGCCTTGCTGATGTATACTTTGGTCTCCCCCGAAGGCGACCAATTACGTGTTTTTATCTATAGCTTAGTATGCGCTGCAGTCGCTGTTCAAATTTTTCCCATCATACTTTTCCCTAGACTCCTGAATGATGTAGAAAAGTATTTGAATGATCTTGAATCTGGGATTGAGATTTCGGAGGAGTTTTACCATAAGATTTGGAACCGAGTTTCCAAAATGCCAATCTGGCTTGCTCTCATCGGTATCTTACAATGGATATGTGGGGCACTCATAGTCCTCATACCTTTTGAGATGCATGCACAAACCACAAAGTCTCAATCCTTTTATCTGGAGAATACGTTTATCTTTGCGGCTTTGTTAAATGTTATCTTGTCATTTTTATTTATTGAAGGGACTTCTTCTTTCCTTTTGCAGCAAGGTGCCTTCGACCGAGAGCTTGAGGACAACAAAAAGCCATTTTATCGTCGCCTTAGCATTTCGATTCCCGTGATGATATCTCTTATGATCATTATCATGAGCGATGTTTATTTAATGATCTCATACAAAATCAATTCCAATTCTCTTGAGAAGGCATATTCGAATCAGCTCTACAATTTTAATCTTAGCAATGAGGCGTCGATGAATGTACTTCTTGCAAACATTGAATCAAAGCTGAACGAAATTGCAGAGCTCCCTCAGATCCAAGAAGCAATGGTGAAAAAAAATTACACCGCTCTTACTCCTATTTTAAGAAAGGTCTATGATAACCCTTCGCTTTATTTAGAAAATAGTATTGTAGCCTCTGTGGAAGATGGTTATGCGGTGCTGGCAACGGGTCTACCAGATGGTACAGGGATTGGATATAAACTTGGTACGAATCCAAATATTAAGGAAAACATTTCTCACGCGCTGGAAGGAAAAATCCATTTTGGGAAAGTAGAGAATTCACCCATCACAAAAAAACTGGTAATCATGGTCAGTGCGCCAATCAAAGCGAATGGAAAGGTCGTAGGTATACTCGGTCTTCCGATGCGTATGGATGATGCGATTCAGGATCTGCTGAAGAACATTAAAATTGGAAATACAGGTTACTCTTTCATCTTAGACCGAGATTCGCAAATGGTCTGGCATCCAAATCCTAAGTATTTGTTAGTAAAATTTAAGGATACTGAATTCGAGACTCTCTCAGAGGAAGCGGGCGATACCAAAGCATTTGTAAATAATTGGGAAGGCTCCAAATTTTTGTTAAGGAAAAAAACGAGCTCAAAATATGGATACCAATTTTATTCGACAATCGATTTAGCTGAAATTGAAAAAGAGTGTTATGATTCACTCGATGGTCTTGTCCTACTTAGTCTTAGCGGTGCCTTCTTGATTGCTCTTGCAACATTTTTTGTCTTTTATATTAAATTTAAACCAATCCAAGGCATTGAAAGCATTCTGCAAAATATGGGTATCGGAAATTTAACACAGAATGCCAGTTTGGTTTCATCAGATGAATTTGGAAAATTAGCTAAGGGACTGAATAAAACTTTATTACAAGTTTCTGAGGTCGTTTCCGTGAATCAGGCTATATCAGATGAAATGGCAGCGGCCGCAGAACAAATGTCAGCCTCGCTCGGAAGTCTTTCGATAAACTCACAAACGCAAGCAGCATCCGCTGAAGAAATCTCTGCCTCTATCGAGGAAATTTCTGCAGCCGTTCAGTCCGTTGATTCGCAAGCTGAATCTCAGTTCAAAAAAGTAGATTATTTAAAGCAGCAGATGAATGAGCTTACAAATGAGATTCAACTGACAGGTAGCGAAGTTACTAAGGCGACCATAGAGTTTACTAAGATAACCGATGAGGCAAAAAAGGGACAGTTGTCTCTTGACCAAATGCAAAATTCTATCTCAAAAATAGGAGAGAGTTCAGAACAAATAGGCAGTGTGATTGAAATCATCAATAATATTTCAGAACAAATCAACTTGCTTGCGTTAAATGCAGCGATTGAAGCAGCACGTGCAGGCAGTTATGGGCGAGGTTTTGCTGTTGTTGCCGATGAGATCGGAAAACTTGCGATCAAAACGGCAAGTTCCATCAAAGATATCAGCGAACTCATAGAGGCCAATGATGCGGAAATTTCCAAAGGAACGACGATCATTGGCTCTACCATCAATCTGATTCAAAATATCATCCAAGGAGTCGCTTCCTTCCAAAAGGTTACAGAATCCATCCAACAGAGCACAAAACACCAATTGAGTCGGAATGCAAGCGTGGTGAGTGAAGTAGAAAGTGTAAATGAGATCTCCCAAATGATCCGGATGTCTATGGAAGAGCAGAAACAGGCCATTGGGGAAGTGGCTCAGGCCATCTTCAGTATCAACGATCTGACGCAAACGAACGCAGCCGGAGTCGAGGAAATGACGGCTTCCTCCACTGGGATCGCAAATCTATCCGAAAACTTGCGTAAAAAAATCAATTTCTTCCAATTGAGGGCATAAAATGGCTTGCCATATCTAGATATCAAGAATTCTTGATATCTAGATATCTCGCTTATGGCAACAACAGAGCAAAAAATCGCCGGTTTTACTTCGAAACGTCTACTTTCTTCCCTGAAAGCTGTTTCTGATGAAACCCGAGTGAGAATCCTGCATATATTGAGTTTTGGCGCTTTTTCCGTGAACGAGGTCGTGGAAATTTTGGAAATGGGCCAATCTCGCATCTCCAGACACTTAAAAATTCTAACGGAAGCGGGACTCATCCAAACACGCCGAGAGGGTTCCCTCGTTTACTCCTATTTGCCAGAATCACTGGTTCCGTTTTGCACTGAACTAACGAATCTAATCCTCTCCTATAAAGAAGACCTACCAGAGCGAGAGAGAGACCAAAAACAAGTGAGTATCATTTTAGAAAATCGAGAAAGGAAGTCGAAAGGATTTTTTGACCGCATTGCAGGTGACTGGGAGTCTCTCCAAGAAGAAATTTTACATCCTAAGGTTTATAGATCTTGGATTTTAGAAAACCTTCCAAACCAATTGCACGAAATCATAGACCTCGGATGCGGCCCAGGAGGTCTCATCCCATACCTCCTCCCAAAAGCCAAACGAGTGCTTGGCGTCGATTCTTCTCCCAAAATGATTGAGGCGGCAAAAGCTGCTTTCGGGAACAATGAAAGTGTAAAACTTTTTACAGCTCAATTGGAATCATTGCCTCTGCCTGACAACTCATCCGAAGCAGTTGTTGGAAGTATGGTCTTGCATCATATATCACATCCACCCGCTGTCATCGAAGAGGTGGCACGCGTTTTAAAAACCGACGGAATCTTCTGCTTGGTTGACTTAGTAAAACATAACCAAGAGATGATGAGAGATAATTTCGCAGATCTTTGGTTAGGTTTTGAGCCAGAACTCTTAGAGTCGTGGCTTACAAATGCTGGATTTATTTTGGAATCAATAAGCGAAATTCAAACGGACTCTATTTTTAAAATTTTAACAATTAAAGCAAAGAAAAAAGGAGGACTTTATGTCCACAGCAACTAGCACGAGAACGGAAAACCTTCCATACAAAGTAAGAGACATCTCACTTGCCGAATGGGGTAGAGAGGAAATTATTTTGGCCGAAAAAGAAATGCCAGGTCTAATGGCACTTCGATCAGAATTTGGAAAAACAAAGCCATTGAAAGGCGCAAGAATCGCAGGTTCTTTGCACATGACAATTCAAACAGCTGTACTCATCGAAACATTGATTGAGTTAGGTGCTGAAATCAGATGGTCTTCATGCAATATCTTTTCAACACAAGATCACGCAGCGGCTGCAATTGCAAAAGCGGGAATCCCGGTATTTGCATGGAAAGGTGAAAGTGAAGAAGAATACTGGTGGTGTATAGAGCAGACTCTTTACTTTGATGGAGGTAAAGGTCCAAACATGATCCTTGATGACGGTCATGATCTCACTCACTATGTACATGAAAAACACCCAGACCTTTTGAAAGAAATAAAAGGTGTTTCAGAAGAAACGACTACAGGTGTTATCGGTTTACATAAGAAATTGAGTACAGGTGAACTTAAAATCCCTGCAATCAACGTAAACGATTCCGTTACTAAATCAAAATTTGACAATCTTTATGGATGTCGTGAATCATTGGCAGACGGTATCAAAAGAGCAACAGATGTTATGCTAGCTGGAAAGGTAGCACTCGTTTGTGGTTTTGGTGATGTTGGAAAAGGTTCTGCTGCATCGCTTCGTAACTTTGGTGCAAGAGTCGTGGTAACAGAGATCGATCCTATCTGTGCTTTACAAGCTGCGATGGAAGGTTACCAAGTTCTTCGCGTAGAAGATATCATTGAAAACGCTGACATCATAGTGACAGCTACTGGAAATGATGACATCATCTCACTTGAACACATGAAAAGCATGAAAGATGGTTCCATCCTTTGCAACATTGGACACTTTGATACTGAAATCCAAATGTCACGTCTTAATTCTGAAAAGGGTGTAATCAAAAAAGAAATCAAACCACAAGTTGATAAATATACTTTCCCTAATGGAAAGTCCATCATCGTTCTTGCCGAAGGCAGACTTGTAAACTTAGGTTGTGCAACTGGACACCCATCATTCGTGATGTCTGCATCTTTTACAAACCAAGTTCTTGCGCAAATGGAACTTTGGAATAACAAATATGAGATCGGTGTATATCGTTTACCTAAGAGACTTGATGAGAAAGTGGCAGCTCTTCACCTAGAACAGTTAGGTGTGAGACTTACAAAACTCACTCCTAAACAAGCGGAGTACATCGCAGTTCCAGTAGAAGGTCCATTTAAGCCTGAGCATTACCGTTACTAAGGAGTAGATAATGGCTTATGTAGTAACAGAAATTTGTGTCGATTGCAAGTATACTAGCTGTGCTGCGGTTTGTCCTGTAGAGGCATTCCATGAAGCTGCGGATACCTTGTACATCGATCCTGATACTTGTATCGATTGTAATGCATGTCAATATGAATGCCCAATCGATGCGATTTTTCCAGATTATGATGTACCTGAGAAATTTAAAGATTCAATCGCACTCAATGCGAAAGAAGCTTCTAAATTCCCAATCATTGTAAATACAAAGCCCCCCTTAAAAGGGCCAAAATGTGCTGATACCAGCAAATAGGTTTTTAAATGCAGGATGAAATACTCCTGCATGTTTATTTTACTGAAATTATAAAATTATGAAATTCGAATATACAAACCCGGAAGCAAAAACCCTCGTAGATTTACTACAGAAGAAGATACTCATCCTTGACGGTGCCATGGGCACAATGATCCAAAGGCATTCCCTGCAAGAAGCAGATTTCCGCGGGGAACGATTTAAAGATTGGACATTATCAGTCAAAGGCAATAATGATATGTTGGCGATCACGAGGCCAGATATTATCGAGAGTGTGCATTTAGAATACCTCGAGTCCGGTGCAGACATCATTGAAACAAATACTTTTAGTTCCAATTCGATTTCTCAGGCAGATTATAAAATGGAATCCGCTGTCCGTGATTTGAATTTGGCGGCGGTAACTTGCGCGAAAAATGCGGTCAAAAAATTTAAAGAGAAATCGGGAAAACAAGATGTGTTCATTGCAGGTTCCATCGGACCAACAGTTAAAACTTCATCCTTATCTCCTGATGTCAATAACCCTGCTTTTAGAGCTGTGACATTTGACCAATTAGTAGATAGTTTTTATGAGCAAGTAACAGCACTTATAGACGGTGGAGTTGATCTACTCCTCCCTGAAACTAATATCGATACTTTAAATTTAAAAGCATGTATCTATGCCATTGAAAAAGTTTTTGAAGAGAGAAAAATTCGGATCCCAGTAATCTTATCTGTTACAATTACAGATGCCTCGGGACGTACTCTTTCTGGGCAAACAGGAGAAGCATTTTATATATCCATACGTCATGCTCGTCCACTTGCAGTTGGCATCAACTGTGCATTAGGTGCTGGTGAAATGAGACCTTATATTGCTGAACTATCTCGGGTTGCAGAATCTTATGTATCCTGTTATCCCAATGCGGGTCTTCCGAATGCCTTTGGCGGATACGACCAAACACCGAAGGAATTTGGTGATTGGATGGAAGACTTTGCCAAGTCTGGATTTTTAAACATTGTAGGTGGATGCTGTGGCACGACTCCGGATCATATCCGAGCAGCAGCAGAGGCCGTGAAAAATATAAATCCTCGGCCTTTAACTGAAAAGGTTAGGTATACTTCTCTAGCGGGACTTGAACCTCTGCATCTAACGAAGGAACAAGGATTTGTGAATGTTGGTGAGCGTAATAATGTAACTGGATCTCCAAAATTTAAAAAATTGATCCTAGATGGAAATTTTGAGGAAGCAGTGCAGGTTGCCTTACAACAAGTACAAGCTGGTGCCAATATCATAGACATCAACTTTGATGAGGCTTTGCTTGATGGCGAAGGCTCTATGACAAAATTTTTAAATTTGATAGCCGGTGAGCCTGAGATCGCTCGAGTTCCGTTCATGATTGACTCCTCTAAATGGTCGGTTTTGGAAGCCGGTCTAAAGTGCATCCAGGGAAAACCAATCGTTAATTCCATTTCATTAAAAGAAGGGGAAGAAACCTTCTTAAAACACGCAAAAACGGTACAACTGTTTGGTGCTGCTGTTATCGTTATGGCTTTTGATGAAAAAGGTCAGGCAGCTACTAAAGATGAGAAAATTCGTATTTGCAAACGCGCTTACGATTTACTTGTCTCAAAAATTGACTTTCATCCGGAAGATATCATCTTTGACCCGAACATCCTGACTGTGGCAACTGGTATCGAGGAACACAATAACTATGCCGTTGACTTTATCGAAGCAACACGCGAGATCAAAAAGCTCTGTCCTGGAGCCAAAGTTTCTGGTGGACTGAGCAATATATCCTTCTCCTTTCGAGGTAATAATCCTGTTCGCGAAGCTATGCACTCTGCATTTTTATACCATGCCATTCAGGCTGGTATGGACATGGCAATTGTCAATGCAGGTATGCTCGAAGTATACGAACAGATTCCGAAAGATTTACTAGAATTAATTGAAGATGTTTTGTTGAATCGAAGGCCAGATGCCACAGAACGTTTGATAGATGCAGCAGGAACTTTTCATGGGGAAGCAAAAGTTCAAAAAAAGGACGATTTATGGAGAGGACTTTCCGTCGAAGAAAGACTCACACATGCGCTTGTAAAAGGTATTGATGAATTCGTAACGGTCGATACAGAAGAAGCAAGACAACAATTTTCGAAACCATTAGAAGTAATAGAAGGCCCGCTCATGAACGGGATGAAAGTAGTTGGAGAATTGTTTGGTGCTGGCAAAATGTTTTTGCCTCAGGTTGTCAAGAGTGCTCGTGTTATGAAAAAGGCCGTGGCTTATCTATTGCCTTATATGGAAGAAGAAAAACGAAATCAAAAAGATGAATCTGTCCAAGCAAAATTCCTAATTGCGACTGTTAAAGGCGACGTACATGATATCGGGAAAAATATAGTTGGAGTTGTTCTTGCGTGTAATAACTATCAGGTGATCGACTTGGGTGTCATGGTGCCAACGGAGAAGATCCTTGAGACAGCGAGACTGGAAAATGTACAAGCCATAGGTTTATCAGGTCTCATCACACCTTCACTCGATGAAATGGTCCAAGTAGCAAGCGAGATGGAGAGACAAGGGTTCAAAATTCCACTCCTTATCGGTGGTGCTACGACATCTCCTGCGCACACAGCAGTTAAAATTTCTGAAAAATATTCTCAGCCCGTCATACACGTATTAGATGCTTCCCGAGTTGTAAACGTCATGAACGGAGTTTTAAACCCGGCAGGCAAGGATGAATACCTTAAAGGCATTCGAGAAGAACAATCGCGGATCCGCGAGGATTTTTATGCAAGAGAAAGCGAAAGGGTTCTCCTGCCTTTAGAGGCAGCGATTGCCAATCAGATGAAAATTGATTGGAGTGGATATGTTCCACCAAAGCCTTCCTTTATCGGTGTTAAGACTATCTCTGATGTGTCTCTTGATATGCTCGTTCCGTTTATCGATTGGTCTCCCTTTTTTCTCGCATGGGAGCTCAAAGGAAGATACCCTCACATCTTAAAAGATCCAGTCGTTGGAGTAGAGGCTACCAAACTTTTTAAAGATGCACAAGATATGCTCAAAGTAATGCTCGCAGACAAGCGACTCAAACCAAAGGCAGTGGTCGGAATGTTTCCTGCCGTAAGTCATGGTGAAGATGTTGAAATCTTTTCAGATGAAACTAAAAAAGTCAGCCTTGGTCTCTATCCGATGTTGCGCCAACAAATCACCAGATTGAAAGGCCATCCGAACATAAGTTTAGCAGACTATATTGCACCAGAATCTTCCGCTCTTGCTGATTATATGGGATTCTTTGCGGTAACTGCTGGCCATGGCGTTGATGAAATTGCAAAAGAATATGAAGTTAAAAATGATGATTATAATGCCATCATGGTGAAAGCACTCGCTGATCGTTTTGCAGAGGCATTTGCCGAGTATATGCATAAGTGGATGCGAGATGAATGGGGCTTCGGTAAAGACGAGGGATTAAACAGTGACGACCTGATTCGCGAAAAATACCAAGGCATACGACCAGCACCAGGCTACCCGGCCTGTCCCGATCATACAGAGAAGAAAAAACTTTGGAAATTGTTAGATGTTGAGAAGAATGCAGGCATTCAGCTCACCGAAAGTTGTGCCATGTGGCCTGCGAGTTCAGTAAGTGGTTTTTATTTTTCTCATCCAGAAGCAAAGTATTTTGCGATTGGAAAGATCAATGATGACCAAGTGCAGTCCTATGCAAAAAGAAAGCAGATGGATGTCTCAGAAGTTGAAAAATGGCTATCTCCTTACCTCAATTATGATCCGAGTCGGAAAGTAACGGCTGTTACTTAGTCATGTCTCATGATCATGGTTGGAAACAAGTAGGGCAGGTGAAACTTCAGGATGGATTTTCTTTCCATCCAAAGTTATCTGAATGGCTACTTGAACTCACCACTCTGAAACCTGAAATGGATGTCACTGTTTTTGAGGCAAGTTGTGGAGAAGTCAATTGTCCAGTTGAGGAAGTGAAACTTACGTGGATCATTGCTGGGGCAGAAGATAAACTCAGGCTGGGCCGAGGGAAAGAAAAACTGTTAAAGCAGGACGTTTATTTGGCCTGGAAGAAAAAAATGATGTCTTAGTTTGCTGTTGCCTTCACTGGAAATAAATACTTGAGACCTAAATTCCCTTGCACTTCAGGCGACCATAGATCGTCCAAAGTTTTATTTGCTTCTCTCGCGTTTAATGGCACTTTAACCATACCTTCTAGCACGATATTACTACTTGAAATACTAATCCCTGGTGAAACATAAATTTGGCGCCCCACAAAATTTGATTTCGCAGGGTCCTGAATTTTTAAAGCTGTATTGAACTGACGAGAGATGTTATCACCATCAAATCTATGTAATTCGGAAAGTTGTAAAAATAATTCCCAACGAGAATTTTTCACGAAGGAGAATATATTCCGATTCAGTGTATATTTAACTCGAAGTCTTGCTTCACTTACATCCAAATAGGCAAGTCCACCTTGATTGAGGGAGAGGCCAAAACTGAGTCCCATATCAAAACTCACGCCACGTCTATAACTAATATAGGTTACATTCGGTTGATAAGATAGGGCACTGTAATTTGCAGACCGACTGGTCATATCAAAAGTTCCCTCAGGGTTACGATAGGGTTGGCTTGCTCCAAATGGAAGCACAGGTGAGAATATCTGAATTTGTGCAAGCGGATCATAGGAAGAGGGTGCCGTCGGCAAATTCGCTGGCCTACCCAATTCTAACTCGGCTGGAAACCGAAAAGGTATGGAAAGTGTATATTGGCCTCGGGATTCATTCGAAAATCCATTCACTTGGAAAAGACTCGGCCTCGGATCTGAGATGGAATAACTCGAGAAGAAGGGCAACCCTTGAGAGAGGAGCGTGAATCCCAAGCTTGGCAAAAGTAAGATGCTTATGACTAGGTTTCTTCTCATCTAAGATTGACTCTCGGTTAAAATTCCCAGGAATGCAATGAAATTTGCTTTTCAGTTCTTATTTTTTTGCTATAAAAAGCGAGAATGAATGAAAATGACACGCTCGTTGAACAGTTTGGTGAATGTACCTTTCCGAATCCTGCCGGATATGATTATTGGACCGATGAAAAATCCGTGGTTCTATTTCAAACCATCTTTTCAGGCCAAGAAGATGCCTTAAAAACCGTTCAAAACAACCCCGTATTTTTTGAACAGGCGGGCCCCAAAGAGAAAATTTATTTTGCTCCGGGTGAGGTGACTGCAGCCATCGTTACCTGCGGAGGCTTATGTCCTGGTATCAATGACGTAATTCGGGCACTTGTTATGGAGCTTCATTATCGTTATAAGGTTCCGCGAATCCTCGGATTTCCTTTTGGTTATGAAGGGATGGTAAAAAAATCGGGACACAGGCCTGTCGAGTTAACTCCCGATAAAGTTGCTCACATTATGAATTTTGGAGGGTCCATTCTTGGTTCCTCACGTGGGAATCAATCGACTACCGATATGGTTGACACCTTATGTTTGTATGGTGTTAAAATGTTGTTTTGTATTGGTGGAGATGGGACATTGCGTGGTGCCCAAGCCATTCAAGATGAAGTCAAAAAGCGAAAAGAAGATATAGCTGTCGTTGGCATTCCGAAGACGATAGACAATGATATCAATTATGTTCAAAAAACATTTGGTTTCTCGACTGCTTTCAGTAAGGCGGTAGAGGCTGTGAATTGTGCGCATGAGGAAGCCAAAGGCGCACCGAATGGGATTGGTCTAGTAAAAATTATGGGACGCCATTCTGGTTTTATTGCAGTGAATGCGGCACTTGCTTCAAAGAATGTTAATTTTGTTCTGATCCCAGAATCTGATTTTGATTTGGAAGGGAAGGGTGGATTTTTAGAAATTCTAAAAGAGAGAATCAAAAGGAGAGGCCATTCTGTGATCATCGTCGCAGAAGGTGCTGGCCAAAAATACTTCGAAGATAAAGGGGAAAAAGATCTGTCAGGTAACAAGAAGTTGGCGGACATAGGTCTCTTTATGAAAGATAAAATCACTGAGTCATTCAAGAAAGACAACATACCATTAAATTTAAAGTACATCGACCCAAGTTATATCATCAGGTCTGTCCCTGCAAATGCAGAAGATTCTGTTTTTTGCGGATTCTTAGCACAAAATGCAGTCCATGCGGCTTTCGCAGGAAAAACAGGATGTGTCGTCGGTATTTGGAATAATGTTTTTACCGTCATGCCAATCTCTCTGGCCATAGCGGAAAGAAAAGTGTTACGACCTGAAAAAAGTACCCTTTGGAGAGCGCTACTTGCCTCCACTGGTCAACCAAACAGTATGAAGGCGACTCAGTGATTTCTTTAATTTAGCCTGATGATAAAAAGGGAGATGTCGTCGTGAGGTTCGGCCTCTCCGATAAACTCTCCCACCTTAGTTAAGATGGCTGCTCGGATCACTTCCGGGTGGTCATTGATATGAGATAGGACAACAGATTCTAATCTCTCTTCTGAAAATAGTTCCTCTTTCATATTCATTGCCTCTGTCACACCATCCGTATAGAGCACGATCAGATCCCCTGGTTGGTATGAAACAACGTGTTCCGAAAACTCACAATTGCTGATCCCCATAGGCTGTCCCTTGCCAGATAAATGCTGGATTTTATGGTGTTTTTTGCGGTAGATCAGCTGCTGGTTGTGGCCTGCTGAGGAATACATGATTTCCTTTTTGGTCATGTTGATACGAACTAGCATAGCTGTGACAAACATTAAAAATCCTGATTTGTCTTGAATGATTTCGTTTGTTCTTGTTAAAGCTTCTTTAGTGGAAGAAGACTTCGCCACTTCCTGTTGAAGGATGGTTTTTGACATTTCCATAAAGAGGGCAGCAGGTGTCCCTTTCCCGGAAACGTCGGCAATGATGACACTCACCTCATCTTTACCATGGATTACCATATCGTAGAAATCTCCACCTATCTCGCGTGAGGCTTGGTAGTAGGTATCAAATTCTAATAAGGAGTATTGTTTCGGGATGATCGGGAGAGAGTGCTTCTGGATCATCGCAGCAGTCTGCATGTCTCGATCGATGTTTTTGAGTCGCTCACTTTGTATCTTAACTTGGAGTGTCGTGTAGGCTTCCCCAACTTGGTTGGAAAGGGTACGTAAGATTTTGATGTCCATATCATCAAATTTTGTTCGTGAAGTTTTGTCAGAAACGGTAAGAGACCCTAACCATTGCTTGTTTTTGAGAATCGGGAGTACGATCAAGCTATGTTGGAAGATGCCTTTTTGAGTCAAACTAATGCCTTGGGGAGATCTTGCAGAAACAACCTTAAATCCTTTAAACATCCAATCTTCTTTGTCGGTGTAGAGGATAGATTGGACTTCGTCGTCTTGGAATACATCTGAAAAGCCCTTCGACTTAGACCGAGGAAGACCTTTTGCCTCAAGTTTTTCAAATTTTAACGCCACTCGATCCACATGTAAAATCTCTGATATTGTTTTTACGGCAAGGTCCATAAACTCCTCAGAGTTTTGGATGTTCGAGAGGGCTTGCGAGATTTGGTAGAGGCAGTTTAATTCGTTGGCACGAGAATTTAACTGGTCAATGAGGATTCTATTTCTAACGGCAATGGCTGCCATATTGGAAAGGTATTTTAGAATTTTTATATCTGTATTTGTGAAACTTCGACCATCGAGTGTATTGACTGCTTCGAGTACACCTTGAACTTCATTTTGTGTCACCATGGGAACACACATTAAATTTCGAGTAACATAGCCCACTTTTTTGTCTATATCTTTAAAGATACGAGAATCATTTGCTGCATCGTTGACGATTTCGGGTTCCAAAGTTTCAAGTACCATCCCCGCTATGCCTTTTCCCCTAGGTACGGTTAGTTGAGAGAGTGATTCTTCTTTGAGTCCACTTGTAGTATCGAAAACTAGCACATCCTTTTCTTTATCATAAAGAAGTAAAGATGAACCCTCGGTATCTAAAACATCTCGAGTGATGCCCATGATCTCACCGAGTAGAGTTTCCAAGTTTTCTGTCGAATTGATCCTGCTTGTTATGTCAGAAATGAGATTAAGTGTGAGTTGTTTTGTCGGCATAGCAATGGTGGATTATTCGATTAGACTGCCTATTCCTTGGTTTGTCAAGACCTCAATTAAAACCGAATGAGCTACGCGGCCGTCAATTATATGTGTCCTTTTGACTCCACCATCAAGTGCATCCAGGCAGCATTCTACCTTCGGGATCATCCCTCCTGAGATATCGCCGGTCTTGATATATCCATCTATTAATTGTTTGTTGAGTCCAGTGACTAGATTTCCATCGATGAGTATGCCTGGAGTGTCCGTGAGTAAAATTAACTTTTCTGCTTTGAGTGAAGCAGCAATGGCTCCAGCCATCGTATCGGCATTGATATTCAACGTCTGCCCCTCTTTTGACATAGCCACGGGAGAAATGATGGGAATGAATCCCTCTGCCTGTAGAGTGAATAGTATCGAGGGATTGACTTCATTTACCTGACCCACGAGTCCTAAATCTAGGGACTGGACTTTTCCTGATTCATCTTCAAATTCCATCAGGAATTTTTCGGCATAAGCGAGATTCCCATCCTTTCCCGATAATCCAACAGCTTTTCCACCTTTTTCTTGGATCAGGGAGACAATCTGTTTGTTTACCTTTCCGGTAAGGACCATCTCAACGACCTCCATGGTTGCTTCATCTGTCACGCGATGGCCTCGGATGAATTGGGTGTTTAGATTGAGAGATTTAATGAGTTGGTTGATCTCCGGTCCGCCACCATGAACAACAACGGGATTGATTCCTAAATATTTTAATAAAACTATGTCCTCAGCGAAGGATGCACGTAAATCTTCTTGAACCATTGCTGCCCCACCGTATTTAATTACGATGGTCTTGCCTGAATATTTGATCAAATAGGGCAATGCTTCTAAGATGTGATTTATTTTTTCCAATTTTTCTTCCATGGAGAGCCTCTTCCAGGACATGGAACGAGAACCCGTTGATTAAAAGGACTTTTTTTTTATGCCAGAAAAATATAAAGCAGCAGTCATCCAGGTTTCGAGCAATGCCCGAATTGCAAGTAACCTAACACAGAGCAGAAAACTCGTAGAGCAGGCAGCGAGGGCGGGAGCAAAACTCGTGGGGCTTCCCGAGAATTTTTCCTTTATGGGTTCTGAAGAAGAAAAGAAAAGTTTGATCGGGCAAATTGAAATCGAGACCAGAGAGTTCCTAGCGGAGACTGCAAAAGATTTAGGTATTTATTTACTCGGTGGCGGCTATCCCACAGATGCTGGGAATGGAAAAGTTTTTAATACTGCTTCTATTTTTTCAGATGAAGGCATTGAGATTTTCAAGTACAACAAAGCCCATTTGTTTAATGCCGAAGTTGGCGACGGTGTCAATTATAGAGAGTCGCGTTCCACGGAAAGTGGAGGTTCATTGCCTGAAGTGATCCCGACGTCACTTGGTCAATTGTCATCTGCCATCTGTTATGATCTAAGATTTCCTGAATTGTTTCGTAATCTTTCGAAAAAAGGGTGCGAAGTCTGTTTTCTCCCGGCCGCGTTTACCGTTCCTACTGGGATTGTTCACTGGGAGGTGCTCCTTCGAGCGCGTGCAATTGAAAATTTAATGTACATTCTGGCGCCTGGCCAGACAGGTACGCATGATCCACATGGGAAACGAAAGACGTATGGACATTCGATGATCATCTCTCCATGGGGAGAGATCCTTGCCGATGCAGGGACAGATGTGGGTTATGCGATTGCAGAAATTGATATTGCGAAGGTAATGGAAACAAGAAAAAATTTTCCTGCCCTCGATCATCGATTGTTCTTAGGCTAAGACACTCTGAATCCTATACCGACAGGCAAGCGCAATCGCTGTGCAATCGATGAGATATTCACTGCACTCACTTTTCCATCTAATTAAAATCGCCTGGTCCTCAATTTTTACCAATGCCTTCTCGTATAACAAGGCGGTTAGTGTTCTTGCCGTGATGACCATCAAATTTTCGGCCACTCTTTCTTTGCAAAGTTCTTCTCCCAGTTCGCGGAAAGAGACCAAAGCATTTTCAAAAATTTCGGTTAGTTCAAGAAGTCTAGACGAAGGTTTTGGGATTGTTTGCAACAGCTCTTCTATATACTTTCGAAACAATCCTTCCGAGGACATACCAGCAAGAATGCCTCCTGTAGCAATGCGTACATGGATTTGGCTTGTCCCTTCATAGATTGTATTGATTCTAGAATCCCGGAACATCCGAGCCACATCATAATCTTCTGTATATCCGGCTCCACCATGGATCTGTACAGCAAGACTCGCACAGACATTTGCTTCTTCAGAACAATAATACTTTGCAATTGATGTTAGCAGTGCTGCGAGATTTGATCCTTTTTGGATGCGCTCTTCCTTCCGAATTGCTCTTTCCACAAGGCCAGCTTTTTCCAATCGGATTTGGTGGTGTTGGTAGGAATCGATCACCCTTGCCGTTTCTAGAGTTAAAAGTCGCATAGCGTTTGTTTCTCTTTTGATTTTCCCGAGCATCTCGGCTACTGCTGGGATCTCAGCGATAGGTTTTCCAAATTGGACCCGCTCGTTTGCGTACTTTTGGCATTCAAAATATGCTCCGGCAGCTCCTCCTGGTCCTCCGGCCGCACTGCCAAGACGCATAAAATTAGTCATACCTAACGTATACTTGGTGAGACCCTGCCCTTCTTCCCCCAAAATTTCCCCTAGGCTCTCTTCATACACAACTTCGCAGGTAGGCGAGGAGTGAATGCCCATTTTCGTTTCTATCCCTGCAATTTTGACATCAGAACTTTTTACAAGAAATACGGAAAGCCCGCGAGCGCCCCCATTTTGTTTTCCTGTTCTAGCAAGTGTTAGAAGAAGAGCAGGATGATCACCAAGACCGCAACCTTGCGAAATAAACCTTTTGGTTCCGTTTAGTACATACTTTCCATCTTCTCTTTTAGTCGCGGTGGTTCGCACGTTGTTTAAGTCTGAGCCGTAATCTGGCTCCGTGAGCGCCATGGCAAACAAGGATTCACCTGAAGAAGCTTTTGCGGCAAATGTTTCAATTTGCTCATTCGTTCCATAACGCGCAATGATTTGGGCTAAGTTGAGTAAGGTGATGGTCATACAAAAGGATACATCGGCCCTTGCCATGATCATTGTAAAAAAGGCCCACATGGTTGCAGGCATGGCAAGCCCGCCTGCCTCCCTAGAAATCGAATAAGGCATAAGTCCGGTATTTCGAAATTCCTCATAGATTCGGAGGAGTTCTGGCGGGAATACCACCTTACCATCTTGAAATAAAAGTCCCTGTTTATCGATGGTGCCAGAAATCTGTGATACCTTGGTTCCAAAAAATGCTCCCATGGACTCGAGGCTTGCACGGTAAAGATCAATCGCTTCTTTCGTATTTGCCGGAGCCATCTGGTACCGAGAATCGCCAGTCTTCTGATACAACGCGTGATCGGCAAAGTTCTCACCTTCGCAATCCCTTACGACTGTTTCCCAGTCGACCATGATTTCAAAAATAAGCTGGAGATCGGGATCTTCTGTGAAATAATTATTTGATAGCATGAGCTGCCTCAAGTCCTTCTAAAAATGCCCGTTTGGCGTCCACACCGGAAGCATCTTTTGCTCCACCGATCAACACCACTTTTGAGGGATGCTGTTTAGCATACTCAGTGGCTAGTGTATTTTCTTTTTCCTGACCTACACAAAGTAAAATCGAATCGCAAGGGTATAAAAAGGAATCCCCATTCTTAAACTGAACAAGCAATCCCTCTTTTGTGATTTCTTTATAATCAAGTCCTGTGAAAAATTGCACTCCAGATGAATCTAACTCTTGTTTGAGTGCCCAAAAGGTGGTTGGCCCAAGTCCCGCACCATGTTTTCCTGATCTTCGAAAGACGGCGACTTCCCTTTGGGCTTGGTGCTTTTGGATGCCAACATTCACAAAGGATTTGATATTGTATTTTTCATCATAAGAAGAAAATGTAGGGTCATGATCTTCTGTTAGCTTATGTGCCACATCCACGCCAATCCCGCCACCACCAATCACTGCCACTTTTTTCCCTGGGATAAATTTCCCAGAAAGGTAGTCGACGTAAGTACCTATCGGAAGTTGATCCATACCAGGGATTTGAAACTTTCGCGGTGTCACTCCTGTGGCAAAGATCACTTGGTCTGCGTTTAAGGACTCGAGTAGCTTACTTGTGCCTTCGGTATGTAAGAGTATCTCTACGCCCAGTGCTGGCAGTTCATTCTCAAAATAGCGAATGGTTTCTTTAAATTCTGATTTACCAGGGATTTCAGCGGCAATTTGAAACTGGCCTCCAAGAGAACTTGATTTTTCCAGGAGTGTCACTCTGTGCCCAAGTTTGGCACAAGCTCTCGCCGCTTCAAGACCACCAGGTCCCGAACCAACGACAACCACCTTCCTTTTGGCAACTGGCTTAGAATAAATGTATTTTTCTTCATTTAGCGCCTCTGGATTCACAATGCAAGAAACCGCTTTTTCCTGAAAGGCATGGTCAAGACATGCTTGGTTGCAGGCAATACAAGTATTGATTCGTTTCTCGGAACCTGTTTCAATTTTACGAATGATATCTGGATCGGCAAGAAAGGGACGCGCCATTGAGATAATATCCGCTAACTGGTGATCGAAAATGTGCTGCATCGTTTTCGGATCATTCACTCTGTTAGAAGCTATGATGGGAATTCCCGTTACTTTTTCTTTGATTTGTCCGGCAATCCTAGCCCAAGCACCTCTCGGAACAAGCTGACTGATTGTGGGTATTCGGGATTCGTGCCAACCAATGCCAATATTCAAAGCAGATGCGCCAACATTTTTAAGTTTGGTGGCAAGTTCACAAACTTCCTCGAAGGTGGGACATCCTGGAATGAGATCAATACCCGACATACGAAATACAATGGGAAAACCATCCGGTAGGTTTTTTTTGACCTCTTTTACAACCTCGATTGATAGGTTCATTCGTCTTTCAGAGTCACCTCCGAAAAAATCATCCCGTTTGTTGGTAACTCCCGAAAAAAATTGGTTTAAAAGATAACCTTCACTACCCATAATTTCGACGGCACCAAAGCCACAGTCCTTAGCGATTTTTGCCGCAATTCCAAAGTCCTTAATTGTCTCCCAACATTCTTCTTCCGTGAGTTCTTTGGGAATGTAGCGGTTGATAGGTGCTCTTATCGCTGATGGAGCCACGCAAGATCTGTCAGCCGCATACCTTCCTGCATGAAATAATTGGGCACACATGGTTCCCTTGCCCTTGGTGAGGGAATTCATATCTTTTAATTCGTGTGCATGTTCAGGATTTTGGATGTTAAAAAAATGTTTTGAACCTCGGCCGACTTCATTGACGCTAATCCCACCAGTAACAATAAAACTAACACCGCCCTCAAACCGCCTGTTGTAAAAGGAAGCAAGTCTATAAGCGACTCCTGTTTTGCCTTCGAAACCGAGGTGCATGGAACCCATGATAAAAGGGTTCTTTAGTGTCAAATTGCCAATTTTAGGTGTAGAAGAATGTGGATTCATATCGGTTCCTTTTTAATTTACCAGTGGTAATATATGCGGAACCTTTGTCTACCCATAATTTACCGCTGGTAAAATATGGATTGCGGAAATTGTTTGTTTCTGTATTTTACGCTAACGTGACGGAAAAGAAAAAACCGAGTCAGAAAAAACACCTAGGTGTGGGAAGGCCTTTAAAAAAAGAGGGAGTCACAGTCAGAGAGGATCTCATCTTTGCTGGTGCTGAGCTTCTAAAATCAAAGTCTTTGGAAGAGATATCCCTTCGCTCTGTCGCAAGGAAGGCGGGAGTGAGCCATGTGGCTATGTACCATCATTTTGCGAATAAAAATGCACTTTTTGCTGCGATTGCTGAATTCGGGTTTCAAAGGTATTTTATATCCTACCAAGAGGAGCTACAAAAAACGGATAATGATTTCATTGGCAGGTTTCGAGCTTTGGGTATAAACTATGTTCAATTCATACTCAGCAACCAACAGTTTGCGCGCATCATGTTTGGTGGCGTTGGTCTAAACCTAAGCCAGTACCCATCTCTCGCTTCGGTATCCAGGAGAACCTATCGTCAGTTACGTGAGATGATCCAGATGGGACAAAGGCTCGGATATCTAAAACAAGGAAAGGCAAAAGAAAAAACCTTGGCCTCCTGGGCCATGATCCACGGAATCGCAATGTTATTTTTGGAGGGTAGAATGAAGATCAAAAAGAATCAAAAAGAGATGGAAGACCTGATCCAATCGGTCACAGAATATGCGTATTTAGGAATGAAAGCAGAATAAGGCATAGACAATGGACCATCCAACTTGAAAATATGATGGAGCGATAATTTTATGACCTCTCCAGAATTCGGCCGCGATAAATTTCGAAGTTTACTTCACATCTCCGCAGTACTCAATGCAAATCTCGAATTGCACCAACTGCTTCCGCTCATCATGCTATATTCAAAAGACCTTTTAGAAGCAGAAGCATGCTCCTTATTTCTTCTCGATGAGGAAGAACAGTATTTATACTGCGAAGTTGCTCTGGGTGATAAAGGGGAAATTATCCAGCAATATGCGAAATTAGATTTAGGGGAAGGGATCGTAGGAATCGTTGCGAGGGACAAGTTACCGATCGCTCTCGATGATGCTTATTCGGATCCCAGATTCAATTCAGAAATCGATAAGAAAACAGGATTTCAAACAAAATCATTAATCTGTGTACCTTTATTTGTTGAAGATAAGTTGATAGGAACCCTAGAAGTCATCAACAAAACTGAAGATCGAGTTTTCGGTCCAAATGATCTTGAATTTTTGACCTCGTTGTCGGAAGTCGCAGCAACTGCGATACAGAATGCGACGATCAAAGAAAGTTTACGAAAACGGATTTTAGAATTATCACTCTTATATGAATTTGAACAGCTTTCGGTATCGGAAAAAAGTTTGCCAGAACTCGGCAAATGGATGTTAAATCGTGTGCTCGAATACCTTGAAGCTACCTCGGGCACCATTTATCTCGCTGATAATACAGAAAGTATACTAAGTGTACTTGCGGCGAAAGGGATTCCCGAAGACGCCTTCGATCAGATTCGCGTTCCGTTTGGCCAAGGAATCGCTGGCTGGGTAGCGAGTGAAAAGGAACGTCTTTTCATACAAAATCTGGAACTAGATGCCAGGTACAATAAACTGGCTCACTATACATTTGAATCCAAATCACTGATCTCGGCACCTTTAATCTATCAAGATGAGTTGTTAGGTGTAATCAGCATCAATAATAAGATTTCTGGTTATGCTTTCAATCATTATGATATGGATCTACTTTCAAAGATTGCAGGAAGATTGGCCTTAACCATTAAGAATGCACAGCTCTTCCACCAAGTGGTTGATAAGGAGCGTGAGCTTTCACGGGCAAAGAAGATGATGGTTCGGATTATGCCGAGCCGCTTACCTGAAAATCCGGAATTGTCTTTTGGTGTTTCGCATTTACCAGTCGAACAAGTCGGTGGTGATTTTTATGATGTAACAGAAGTTGGTGAAAACTTATATGCCACTTTAATCGCCGATATCTCGGGACACGGATTGTCGGCGGCAGTGCTTGCGGCAATGACGCATATGGTGCTTAAAAATATTGAACCGGAACTCAAACTCAGCCCCTCAAAGTTTCTGACCACACTCAACCATATGTTGTATGGAAAACTCGCAGGCAATTTTTTGACTGCTTTTTATGGAATTATAGATCTATCAAAGAACACCATCCTTTGTGGAAATGCTGGCCACCATCCTCCTTTAAAAATAAATGCCATAACAAAAACCTTTGATCCCGTTGCGCTCAAAGGTAAAATATTAGGGCTTATCCCAGATCTATTCTATGAAGAAAAAGAATTTTCATTTCATAAGGGGGATAGACTCGTACTTTACACGGATGGACTATCGGAGCACAGCAGCGTGGATCGAAGGAAAAAATATGATGAACACTTACTTGAGTCTGATGTTCTGAGTTCAGTTTCTCTTGATACGCAAACAGCGACAAACTTTTTGGTTCAATCTGCACGGAATCATACCAAAACAGAAATTTTTGAAGATGATGTGACTTTGCTTTTAATCGATAGAAAATAAAGTAGCAATTTTTTTGAAATTTATTATAAATCAATTATGGATGTAATCAGCTAATGTATCAGAAACGAAAAATTTCTCTCAAACAACGCATACGTTATGCGGTAGATAATTTTATGGCACGAGGTGGATTTTCTATTTTCCTTGCCTTGCTCAGTCTATTTGCTGCGGCTTTTCTTTTTATGTCTATATTGCGATACGGTGCTAGCGTATTTTTCCCAGAAGAAACAGTCCAAGGAACAACTGATCAACTTTGGCGTGTCTTCTTACAAATCTCAGATGCGGGTGCTGTTGCCGAAGATGGCGATTCGAGCATAATAAATAAAGTAATCGGCATCTTAACTGTGTTTGCTGGTCTTGTTTTGTTTTCAAGTTTAGTTGCGTTCATTACAAGTCAATTTGAACAGCGCATCGAAGCTTTGAGAAAAGGCAAAAGTACGGTCATTGAATCAAATCATACATTGATATTAGGATTTAGAGAGCGTATCGTAGAAATCGCTCGAGAGCTAATCATAGCCAATGAATCGGAAAGAGATGCAGCTATTGTCGTCCTTGCGGAAGAAGACAAAGAAACTATGGATGATTTTTTCAGCGAGCATTTGGAAGAAAGAAAAACGACACGCATCATCACGCGCTGTGGTAATACCTCGAGTGTTGAAGCACTGAGAAAGATGGGAGTCGATTCTGCGAAAACCATCGTCATTCTCAATGCAGCATCTTCGTCCTCCACTTCTTCAGAAAAATCGATCGCGGATGCTCGCGTTTTAAAAACAATCATGGCAGTTGTTGCTGCCGCAAGTAAAGATGGACATCCACTTCCACCCATAGTTGCCGAATTGCACAGTGCCAGAAAGCGACGACTTGCGGAAAGTGTCGAACCTGGTCGTATCACAACAATGGACGAGGATGGTATTCTTTCCAAGTTACTCGTGCAAACATCACGCACTTCTGGATTGTCCATTGTGTATTCCAATCTTGTCGGATTCGAAGGCAACGAAATATATTTTTTCCAACCAAAAGGTGGATGGGAAAATTTGACATTCCGCGATGTGCAGTTTCGTTTTAACGGCTGTGTTCCCTTTGGATTTAGAAAGAAAAATGGAAAGATCCTTTTGAATCCAGATGGTAGCTATCTACCTGAACCGACAGACCATGCCATCATTTTGGCCGAAGATGATTCCTCGATTCAGTTTTTTCCCTCACAGGTTAGCCAACCTCAGGATTTCCCGCTGCCAAAAAAGAAGATTCAGGTAGGTAAGGAGAGACATTTAATCGCCGGTTGGAATGTGAAAAGTCCTCTCATCATCTCCGAATATGCAAAGTACATTAGCCCAGGTTCTGAGATTGATATCATAGTTCATGAGCCTGAAGAGACCATCGTTACAACTTTCAAATCGATCCAAAAGCAACATAACTCTCACAAGTTGAGACTTATCGTGGCAGATATTCATTCCCCTGAGATCCTTAAGAAAATTGCTCCGCATAAGTATAATAATGTGATTTTACTCGCGGGGGAAGGCGCGACAGCAGAAGAAATCGATGCAGAATCAATATCGATACTCATGCAGTTACGCCAATTCTTTAGGAGCGAAGAAAAATCTACGGGAAATCCAGTTGAGGCAAAAATCATCACAGAAGTAATGGATTCGGAAAATATTGAACTAGTCTTACAAACTGGTGTTAAAGACTTTTTGATTTCAAATCAATTTGTGTCTAAAATATTTGCTCAAGTTTCCCAGGAACCTCAAGTTATGCGGGTTTACGATCATCTGTTTTCACCTGAAGGTTCTGAAATTTATTTAAAAAAAGCAGATGTATATTTTCCTTTATCACCTGCAGAAGTTAGTTTTTCGGATTGCGTTCATGCTGCACAGAAAAGAGGCGAAGTATGTTTTGGTATCAGACTGGCCTCAGAAGAAAGAGAGCAAGAGAAGAACTATGGAGTTTATTTGATACCGAAACACGATCAAAAGTTTTCTTTGACAAGCAATGATGAATTGATCGTTCTTTCGGATGACGAACGTTAGTAAATTGTCTGGCTCACTTGGGCATTGTTTGATGTTTGCCCAAGTGCCTATAAATTTTATCCTTCTTTTGATACAATCCTTCTCAGTTTCTCAAAAACGATGAATGCATAATGAATGCCGACGATGAAACATAAAAATCCAAAGGTGATTAGAAAGTAATATTTAATCGACCATTCGAGTGCCACGCGAATCCGATGGAGGAGGCTAATGGCAACAGAAGGTTTATTTTCAAACAAAGTCAAAACTACTGTGCAAAATTCATTTTCAGAATCAAATTCACCTAAACTGATACCAAACTTCTGAATTTCATCTTCTATTTCTAGAATACGATTTTCTAGACTGATAAATTCATCAATGCGTCCACCTTTCCCTTTGAGACTGATGAGTGAATCGCGTATTTTAAGGAGCGATTCCTTTTTTGCCTGCAAGTCTTTATACTCATTCGTTTTATCTTTTTTATCAATCGTAAGTAAAACGGTTGTTCCAATTTTTTTAAATTCTTCAACCATGGAGTCGAATTTGTCTGGTGGGACACCTATTGCGAGTTTAATGACGCGAGATTGGTTTTCTTTGAGGCCAGAATTATTTTCATATTGAATGATGGAACCACTTGCATTTACAAAATCTCTGACTTTCTTTTCATCAGAAGAAATATCCGTCGATTTCGTTTCGACGGTTGCAATCTTTTCATATTTCTGATCAACGCTTCGTGGAGTGGTGCCTGTTGTAGATTCGTATTTGATTTTTTTGGAAGCAATATTTTGTTTGAGTGGTAGTATCTCTCTAGGAGCCGAACTTTGAAGGAAGGTATTTGATTCGGTTTCCACAAGCGAAGATTTAGAGTAGTAGCCATAAGAAATTCTAAATCCAAATAAGATTAAAAAAATTCCAACGGAAGATATAGTCGCAAAAAATAATTTCTGATTCATAAAACCCTTACTTCTAAATGATTGTATATGCTTTTAGTGTGGCCCTTCCTTAGCAACAATTAATTCATATAACTTGGACATGACGAAACGCACACGACTTTCTGTTTCTTTATCAATGAGTTTACCATCGACTAGTTTTGTTTTTATAAACGAGATCACAAGCTGGGTTTCGGGGACCACATTTGCCTCGATTACTTTCAAAGTTTCAATTAATGCAGCATGACCTTTTTCGCCTAGCGAAGAAGCTGTGATGAGTGCCGTTGGCTTTTTAGAAAATTCGCAGGAAGATACTAGCCAATCGATCGCATTTTTCAGGGATCCTGGGACACCCATGGCATATTCAGGCGTGCAGATGAGAACGGCATCCACAGCACGGATCAGATTTCGAAACTGAACCACCTCTGCCGGCGGATTATCAAAGTCCTCGTCGGGATTGAAATGAGGGATGAGATTTACATTAGGAAACTTTTCCATCTGAAACTTATCTTTTGACATCTCCTTAATGACATCGATTAAAACTTTGTTGGAAGAATTGGCACGTGTACTGCCTGAGATGGCGAGGATTTTTTTCATTTGTATGATCTCTACTCGAACGAATCCAAAATTAAGATTTTAACATTTTGAGATATTCATACGCAAATAAATGAGCATCTCCAGGCCACCTAGCAGAAAGATAGTTTCGATCTTTTACGACAAATCCTGATTTTGTATTTTCAGTCGAATCTCTAAAAAGTCCAGAGTTTCCTTTCTGGAACTGGCTTGTGCTTTTTAAATAGGATTTTACTTCATCTTCGACAGTGATTGCATAGGTGAGATAGTAATCACCTAACCAAAGCCTTGTAAGATTGTATGCAAACAATTCTTGTTTTTTTAGTAAAGATGTCGTTTGGTAGTCAAAGATCACAGATTGGTTCGTTTTCGGATCGATGCTTCTTGCGACAAGAAGGACACCGTGACAGATAGCTCCCACTGGCTTATTTTCCCCAAAGAAATCCACAATGGTATCTTGCAATACTTTTGACTCTAAGTAGGGACGCATACCTTTTGCATGGCCCCCGGGTAGGAGAATCCCATCGAATTGACTAGAGGAGATTTGTTCGTAAGGAATGGGGTTTTGGAAACTTGGATCCTCGCACATTTCTAGGTAGTCTTCTCTTGCGTCCTTTCCCGCCATCAGTGCCGGTTTAAAGATCCCGAGGGTTTCTCCAGTAAGCATTTTTGGATCAGCCTTGCCCTGTTTGCCAGTCGGTGTTGCAAAGGTTATGCGAATCTGATTCTCCCGTAAAATTTTCCAAGGGATGCTGGTTTCACTGGGATCGAAGTCTTCCTCAGGCAAGGGCATCAGTATCATGATTTATCACGCACCTTTTCAGGTATAAATTTTACGATATAAAAGACCCAAACAATTAAACCAACATGGAGTACGTCATTTTCACTAAACCAGATGTGTCTCTCCCATAAAAGCGATGTCAGGCCTAATTCCATATATGTTACATAAGAGATCATGATCAGAACAAGAAATAGCCAGGTATTCATCAAATGAAAATTCATACTGTCTCTCTTCTTCAGAAATCCAAAAATCGTGCTCACTAAGAAAAAGAGGACACTTGGAAGGCAGGACAGTTCTAAAAATTCGAAGGAAACCAAAAAACGATCTGCGGTTAGAGCACCGTATAAAACCAAACAGGCATAAATGATAGAATTGAACACGGCGTAATACAAAAGAGCGCGCCTAGTTTTCGATGTTGCATGCGAAAAGGCACCGGCAGCTAGGAATCCATTCATTCCTATGTTTTGTAGGATTTCGTAATTGATCTCCCACCAAGTTGTCCATTTGCAGATAGCTCTAGCTTCACATTTCAGTTCATAGCCTAATGCTTGGTAACTGGTTCCGGCAAGGATGGCTGCGATCCCTGTAAAAAGAAATCCGAGGCTCCAGAATTTTTTTGACCAATCGAGATGGGGAGCTTTCCAAAAAACATAACAGGCATACAAGTAGGTAAGACTTAGAAAATAAACAAAAAAAGTAGAAGAGGGTTGGTCCAAAATGAAGGATAAGGAACCAAAAGATATCTGAGTCCAATGGTGACTTGCCAAGAATTGTTCTGGACTTAAAGCAGGTTCATGCAACAGAGAATCCAGTTTTTGGCAATTTGCAAAGAATAGCAGTGTTAGGCTAGAGAGTAGGCAGAGATAAATTTTTTTCATGCTGATTTAGATTATGATCTTTCCTTTGAGATCGGCAACAAATACTTTTGCTTCCATTCCAGAATTGAATTCTAAAAAATCCTTTTCGATTCCATCACTGAATATCACACCATTCTCGCCCATCTGGGAGCGAACCGTCATCATTTTGCCCGCCTGTATTTTTCCATAAAGTATATTTGTCCCTGTTGTTTTACTCGGGAAAGGTTCTCTCACAGAAAAAGTCAACCAGTCACTGGACCAGGTATCTTCTGGATTGGATTTGATTTCCAATTTTTGAGTCGTCAATTGTTTTGTGATGCCGCTAGCTCCTGTCCTTACACTTCTCATCCAACCACTCGCGCCAAGTCCTGTGGAGATGATGATACCACTGGAAGATTGACTTTCTTCTTTGCCATTAAATTGGATGGAGTACCTAGCAGAGGTATGCGTTTTTTGGCCAATGAAAAAATCATTTACCGCGAGCATTTGTTGTCCATTTTGCAATTGGATCTTACCCATGGTCACAGTTTTAAAATCTCGTTTTTCCTGAGCTACCTCCATAATCACATCTGCAATGTTTGGTGGGTCAAAGGGCAGGAGCACCCCGTCCCATCTACTTCGATCTGGATTGATGCCAATCAAACATTGGCCGTTTAAATATTTAAGTGTATTGGCAACGATTCCATCCTGTCCAACCACCACGATGATATCATCTTTTGCAAAAATGAAATTTGGCAAAAAAGACCGATCGATCACCTGCATTTTGGCGATGGAGGTGACTAGGTTCTTAACGCTATCCAGAGATTCGTAATATTTATGATGCTCAGCCTCATATTCTTCGAAGCTTGAACCTAGATGTTCTATGTAAAATCTGGCTTGTCCTATGGTATTGAATCTAACAATCAGCTCATCGAGTCTAGTTTGGCGCCGAACGATGATGATGCGATTTTCAATGAGTCTCTTCATTTGGTTTCAGAAGATTGTTTAGTAAATCGGGGGTGATGTTTAATTGTCCGATCTTGTCTGCCTTGCCTGCGATCCCTTGGAAAGCAAGTGCGATCATTTTATTTGGATCCATGCCAACGCTTGCAAGTGTTTGGAGGATATTTGGGTCCACACCTTGGTAAGCTTTCATGACACTGGCGATCGCATAGGCTTTCGCATCCGAGGTTTGTTTTTGATTTACTGTTTGTAAGGCAATCAGTGCTTTGTTTTTTTCCTCTTGCTCTATGCGAAATTTTAAATCGGATTCTTCCAACTCTTGGGTTCGTAGTTGGACCAATTTTTCAGACTCCATTTGCTTTTCTTTGATTTCCCGGTTCTTGTTTTCGATCGCAATTTCTGTATTTAGCTCATTTTCTTTGATCGCTCTTTCTTTTTCGACAGCTGAATTTCTTCTGAGGAATATGGCCTGGTCAGATTCCCTCAAAATGGTTTCTCGTGTTTCTGCTTCGAGTGCTTTTGCTGTTTCGGGGTTTGGTTTCACTGCCAAAATGGAGGCACCTAGAATTTCCACGCCGAGTGCGAGCACCATTTTGTCTTGGGATACATCTTTTAAAATCTGATTGACTAAATTTTCGGAGGAACCGAGTGCTTCTTTTAATGTTAGGCGCTTGACTTGGTTTTTAGTGACAACTTGAACGAGGTTGATGAGGCGTGGGGACAATTTGTTCGGATCATCATAGAGATAACCATAGGTCGCATTGTTCAAAGTATAATTTAAGAGTTGAGAGATTTTTTTCGGGTCAGAAATTCGGTAGGTGATTTGTCCTTGGACTGAAATTTCTTGAAAGTCCTGAGTGCTCTCATTAAAAATAAAAGGGACGTCAATACTTCCGATCGGGACGGCGACAAGCGAAGTTGTAGGAGCAAAGTAGTAAAAGGAAAGTCCTTCTCCCTCTTTTGTAATTTTCCCACCTTTGTACTTAAATATATAAAAGCCAGGCTCGAACTTAACGAATTTGATTCCAAACATGAGGATCTCCTACTACTGGGGCAAGGATAACAAAACCGTCTTTATTTCGTAAATCAGAACTATCAGAGCGAATTTTATTTTTCAAGAATAACTACTTGTAATAAAAATTCCTAGGGTATAGAATGAAAAGCATGAGAAGATTCCTCTGCATTTCCTTGGTCGTTTTGACCCAATGTGTCAAACCAGACGTATCGAATCCAAATAGTGTGGGAGATAAGTCCTATTGGCAGAGACAAGAATTCCTCTGTCTGACAGGGCAACTAGATTTGTGTAAACCTCCCGTTGCTCCGGTACAGACTGCTGCCGTAACCTCTTTACCCACTCCGAGCGCACCTGTGCTCACGGCTGGCAATACGCAAAATACATTAACTTGGGCCTCTGTATCGGGAGCGACCTCTTACAACCTGGTGTATAAAACCAGTGCGGGGGTGACAAAATCCAATGGCACCATTCTCACTTCGGTCACGTCACCTTACACGCATTCGGGGTTAGTGAACAATACATCCTATTATTATGTGGTAGTGGCAAAGTCAGATACCGCAGAGAGCGATGTCTCTCCAGAATCGTCGGCAACGCCGTTTTGTTCGCCGTGTAGGATGTTTGTGACTGCTTCCAGTTATGATGGCGCGCGTGGAGGGATCTCAGGTTCGGATGCAAAATGTAATGCAGATTCGAGTAAACCAGCTTCGCCAAGTGCAGCCATTTACAAAGCTTTTCTGATGGATGATACTAGCAGAATTGCTTGTGTAAATTCAAATTGTAGCACGGGCATTGCTGAACATAAGGATTGGATCCTAAAACCGGATACGATTTATACTCGCGCTGAGGATGGGCTAACCGTAAATACAACGAATAGTTTGGGAATCTGGACAACGGGGCAGACTAACGATGCGATTTCGGGAGGTAGTCTCACTCTTATGTCTGGCATCAATACCAGCGGATGGACGACTAGGAGTGGTGTTTCTTCTCACTGCACCCAATGGACTTCAAATGCCTCAGCAAGTCCGGCGACTTTTACAACGGGAACAATGAATGTAGGTTCGATTTCGGGCAATTGCAACGCTGGTACACGAATCGTTTGCGTAGAACAATAAAGGAACAACAATGATCGATTTTTCAGGCACCTATCTTTTTTCCGAATCCTCTTCTTACGAAGGCATAAAGGATTCCTACAAACTATCGTTAGTTGTTACAAATTTTTTCCATTATTCCGGCTCGGTGAGCCAGCAAACCTTGCCCTTTGGTGCTGCAACAGCAGGGGAAGGAGACAAGCAAGAATGGAAGGTCACAGGACAAAGAAATATGGGCAACTTGCTCGAAATCAATGTGACAGGCAAGGGCAAATATCTGTTATCGAAAACAGAGAAGGGCATCAACTGGGCGTTTACCGGTAGGCCAGAGGATTGGCATCTGTAGGATAGAATCTAGATCGACTTCGCCACCTTCTCATCAAATCCGTGATCCAAATTCCTTTGGATTTTGCCTTGGATGAATTGGCTGAGTTCTGCCGTATTCATTTTCTCATAGTCTGGATAGGATATGGCAGGATCGATTTTCACCTTGATCACCTTGTCGCCTCGGTTTTTTACCACTTCATAATTGTTAAAAAATGTGATCGGAACGATTTTGCATTTGCTCTTGAGGGCAATCTTAAAACTTCCACCCTTAAATTCTGATAAGGTGCCGTCAGGAGAACGAGTGCCCTCGGGAAAGATAAAAGCATTATAACCTGCTTTGACATTTTTAGTAAGCAACGTGAGTACTTCCACCTGGCTTCTGATGTCATCTCTGTCAATAAGCACTCCGCCTAATTTTTCTACATAATGACCGACATAAAAGAAATTTTTTAACTGTTTTTTAGCAATAAAGCCTAATTGACGTTTGATGATAAATAGTGAGGCAAAAATATCGAAAAAGGATTGGTGGTTGGCAACATAGAGGATCCCATTTTCACCCGGTAAGTTCTCAAGTCCTATGACTTTAACGCGATAGCCTGCTGCTGCGACTGCTTTTTCCCCAATCCTCGTACCATAGGTTGCATTGGCAAAAAAGTCATCTGTGAGTTTAGATTTTAGAGTGAGTAGGTAGAAAAAAGTAACAAAATAAGTCCAAATAAATCGTATCAAAAAATTACCTCTTTTGACGATACAATGCATTTGACATAACACAAATCAATCGCAATTTAATCATCAGGCTTTGCAATACGTAAGGGAATGAGATCGTGATAAATAAATTAAAGGGAATTCAGTATTCGATTTATGGGATAGCCTTGAGTTTTCCTTTCATACTTTTTTGTACCATTCTAGAATCTTATCTTAAAATACGTTCTATTTCTTTTGAAAATCTAATTTATACCCAATCCATTAGCCCATTATTATGGCTCATTGATACTTCGCCTATAGCTCTTGGATTTTTCGGTTGGCTTATTGATTTAAACCAAAAGAAAAATCGACTAATTACAATTAAACTTGAAGAGGCGAATCTAACCTTTAAAAGGGAAGTGATTAAGGGAAAGGCTATCGAAAATCATTTGCGAGACATGATCGATATGTATCAGTCAGATCTAAAATCTGCAAAGCTCATTCAAGAATTTTCACTGCCTGATATTCCAAAGATGCCTGAGGCTCGCATCGCTTACAGATACCAACCTCTCTTTTCTATAGGCGGTGATTTTCTTTCCATAATCAAATTAGAGAATGGCGAGCTTTCCCTACTCATCGGTGATGTTGTTGGACATGGAATCTCTGCCGCCCTCATCACATCCTTGGTACGAGTACTTTCCAATAAAACCTGTAGAAACTTTGGAACAGAACCAAAAAAGTATTTAGAGAATTTAAATGAAGAAGTGATTACCTATCTACCTGATGATTATTATTTTACGGCCCTATATGCATGTTTAAAGTTTAATAAATCAGGAGTTAGTTTCCGCTTCTCCCGTGGCGGGCATCCGTATCCTTTTTTCTATCTACAGGAACAAAAACAGACAAAGATTGGCGAGCTAGTTGGCATACCTTTAGGTCTTATGGCAGAGGCAGAGTATTCTGAGTTAGATGTAGATTTAGTCACGGGAGATCGGGCTTATCTGATCACGGATGGTTTACTAGAGGTTCGCAATAAAGAGGGGAAGCTTCTAGGTGTGCCAGGGGTAATAGATATCATTACTGAAGTGAACCAACAGAGCCTAACACTGGAAGAATCGCTGGATCTCATTTTAGACCAGGTGAAATCATATTCAGATGAAAAAGCATTCATTGACGATACCTTGATATTAGGTATCGAAATTTTATAATTAGTTTTTCCTTTTTGAGGGAATCTTTTTACTCATAAAAAAATTCAGCATCACTTTTTCTGCAAGTTCTCTCTTTTCTAGGTGTACAAAATGTCCACATTCGGCAAAACGAACTGCCTTGACATTGGGGGTAGTTCTCTCAATTTCGATGATGTCTTCACCAGGTACCACAGGGTCATCTTCCCCTCTCATGATGAGAGTAGGCACTTCATTGCCAAATACAATGGGTCGTATGTCAGCCCGGTCTAACATCTCTAAGATCATAAGGATGCTTCGCGGGTTTAGATTGTCAAATTGCGGATAGTAATCCTCGATGAATTTTTTAATCTCTGGGTTTTCATGAAAAGACTTGGAATCGTAAACTCCAAATGAAAATCCGAAATTGAGTGCCTTTGGAAGAGACCTTCCCAATCTAAAACCAAAATCAAAAATGGATCCAAGATTGGTGCGAAGTCCCATAACACCTAACTTAAGTGGACCTCGTATTGGTCCATGGACAAAAGGAGCAATCGATACTACCTGATTGATACGAGATGGAAATAGGGAGGCAATGGCAAGAACAGCCATTCCGCCAGTGGAGTGTCCGATGAGAGTTATGTTTGCTTCTCCAGCACTCTCCCAAATGGCATTGGCCTGGGCTTCGAGAAATTCTTGCAGTGTCAGTTTTTGTTTCGGATCTAAAATTTCAGCGGGGTAATGACCCACAAGATCTAGTTCAATGACCTCACCGAGTTCTTGGAAAAAAGGAATGTTGAGTGTCCAATATCCGGCAGCCGAACACCAACCCCCGATCAATACAAATTTTTCTTTCGATTTTGCATTCTTGGAAGGGTGCTTCCGATAGGTAATTCGATGATTTTTCCAATCGTAACTTTGTCTCGTTGTCATGTGAAATCCTTTAGTGTGTGATGGTTCTTGGAAATTGGTCCAAGATTCGTGTGACGACTTCATAATTGATCGTATTTGTCCAATTGGCATGATCATCTGCTGTAACGACCTCATGGCCCGAAGAACCAAGAATGATGACCTCATCTCCGAGCTTTGCATCTGGGATATGTGTGATCTCTATCATCGTCATATTCATACAAATTCTTCCGAGAATGCGTGCCCTTTCTCCATGAACTAACATATAGCCAGTGTTTGATAGTTTTCGGTCCAGACCTTCATAATAGCCTACAGGAATGACAGCAAGTTTTGTGGGGTAGGTAGTTTTAAAAGTAGATCCATATCCGATAAAAGCACCTGTCGGAAGTTCTTGTATGTGCTGAATTTTTGTTTTCCAAGTAAGCACTGGTTTTAAGGTCCCAATGTCTTTTCCCATCATCGATAGAGAGAGTTTTGTTTCTAAACTTGGCCATAACCCATACATAGAAATCCCCACTCGAATCAGGTCCAGCCTCGCCTCAGGGAATAACATGGCCGAGGCAGAGGAAGCACAGTGTAAGATCAAATCCGCAAAACCTCGTTCCTGAAATACTTTTACCCCTTCCAGAAATTTTTGCAATTGTTTCATTGAGAAAGAATGTTCAGTGAAATCTTCCGTACTGGCAAAATGAGTGGCAAGACCTGAGAGTTTTAATTTTCTATTTTTGATTTCATCTGCGATCTGTTCGATTTGTATCATATCTAAGCCGAGCCGAGACATACCTGTTTCTAGTTTCAAATGAATCTTCGGAGCAGGTGAGAGCGTGCTTAATTCTTCCATCTCTTCGAGTCGGGAAACCATCACCCAAAAATTGGAATCAGCTAATTTATGTTTGCGCAATGAAAGATTGGGAATACTTCCCATGATGAGAATGGTCGCTTGTGGGAACTTAGCACGAAGGGTTTCTGCTTCCTCTAGAGAATTGACGCCCAGAAGGTCTGCTCCCGCACTAAGTGCGAGACCTGCCATTTCTAAGAGTCCATGCCCGTAGGCATTTGATTTCACGACAGCTGTAAATTTTGTAGTTTCAGAAGTGAGCTTTCTGTACAAAGAAATATTATGCTCGAGTGCTGATTTTGAGAGGATTACCTCACAAGATAACATATCTCTTCCATAATTTTTTACTTTTCCCACCTGTCGCTTCAGATATTTCTCTCTAAGCATGGCAAATCCGAACACAATTTTACCACCATTCCCGGTTCCCTCCAATTGGGAGGCCGTTTCCCAATTATATCCCATCCAATCGGATTCGATCTGGCTCAATTTTTGCGGCATTTCTCCGATTTCCACGTATGCCAAGGAGACCATGGCGGACTTTTTTGATGAGTATTCCAAGTTCGGTGTTTTTGCACCCAGATATTCGGAACCAAAAGTGAAGGAGCAGATTCGGGAATATATGTCTCAAATATTAAAGTGCCGACCGCATAACATTGGTCTTGTGCACAATACTTCAGAAGGAATGAATCTTTATTCAAATAGCATTTCGCTCCCCAAAGACTCTAGAATTCTAATCATTGAAAACGAATATCCGAGCAATGTTTATCCATGGGAACATTGGCAGAAGAAGGGTGTTCGTATTGATTTCATTCCTATCGGAAATACTCCAGATGAATTTCTTAAAAATTTAGAAGCGGAATTTGAAAAGGGCAATGTGTCTCTTTTGAGTATATCGCCTGTTCACTGGTGTATGGGTATGCCCTTTGATATGGAAAAAATTTCAAGCCTTTGCAAAACGCACGGAGCACTTCTCGTTGTAGATGGGAGTCAGTCAGTGGGTCATGTGCCATCTGATTTTTTAAAATGGAAAGTAGACTTTGCTGTCTTTGCCGCCTGGAAGTGGTTGCTTGGACCACTGGGGATGGGAGTCATTTTTATCTCAGATGAAGTACCAAAAAACTTCGAAATCATCTTCAAAGGAGCAGGGAGCGTCAAAAACGATTCCAATTACCTTCCTTACCGGGAAGAACGAAAACCTCCTGCCGACCAATTTGAACATAGCACCGGCAATTTCAATGACTGGGTTTATTTTTTAGCATCCCTTCGTATGCTGACAGACATCGGCTATCCGAAAGTCATGCATCGTATTTACGAAATTTCCGATCAGATGTCGCAGATGTTAAGAGGACTCGGATTCACTTTGGATTCGGATCATTTCCCAAATGCAAAATCCGGTATCATCGGTGTTACTGGATTTGCTTCGGGCAAAACCTTCCAACCAGAGGCCATCCAAACCTTCTTAAAAGGGAAAAAGATTTATACGGCTGTTAGGCTAGGAAGATTGAGACTTGCGCCGCATATACCTGTCACGGAAACTCATATCGGGATTTTAGAAAAAACTTTGAAGGAATACTTAGCCCTTTGATACAGATCTTAGATAAAATCGTAAATGCGTTTCCGTGGATCCTCCTTGCCTTCACGGGCATTGCCTTTCTGTTTCCAGAATACTTCCTATGGTTCCAAGGAGCTTGGATTACCTACAGTTTAGGTGGGATCATGCTTGGTATGGGCCTCACTTTGAAATGGGAGGATTTTCTTCGTATCTTCAAACTTCCAGGACCCATCCTACTTGGAACCGTATTACAATATACAATTATGCCATTGCTTGGCTATCTCATTGGAAATTTGTTAGGTTTATCTGACTCCTATGCCATTGGACTCATACTTGTTTCTTCCTGTCCAGGAGGAACGGCTTCCAATGTGATCACCTACCTTGCTCGTGGGAATTTACCTTTGAGTGTTACCTTAACTTCTGTCTCAACGGTAATCGCAGTGTTCCTCACTCCCATGCTTGCCTCCGCTTTGATCGGGAGTCGACTGGCAATCGATCCTGTGCCACTTCTACTAACAACGTTTAAGGTGATCCTGCTCCCTGTTTCCTTAGGTGTGATTTTACAATCCTTCCTTCCCAAAATTGCTTCTCGCATGACCATCATTTCACCCTTACTTTCGGTTTTGCTAATAGCTATGATTGTGGCTTCTATCATCGCGGCGGGAAAAAATCAAATTCTACATTCCGATTTTAGAATCTTCCTCTCTGTTTTTTTATTGCATGCAGGTGGCTTTTTTCTGGGTTATCTGCTCACAAAAGTTTTCTATCAAAATGTGACCATTCAGAGAACGATTTCGATCGAAGTAGGGATGCAAAACTCAGGGCTAGGGGCAGTTCTCGCAAAAACACATTTCCTTGACCCAAATACCGCCATTCCCAGTGCCCTTTCGAGTTTGATGCATTCGCTGATTGGAAGTTTTTTAGCAGGAATCTGGAGAAAATCGGAAGAAAATGTACGCATTGCTTCTTGACGATTCTCCTGTCTCCACCGTAATGGCATAAATTATGAGAGAAATCATAAAACTAACCTGCGTCCCTTGTGAAATTCCAGGCAGATCTAACTATTTTCAGACAAAAAATAAGAAGACTAAGTCGGAAAAATTAGTCACAAAGAAATATTGTAAATTTTGCCGAAAGCATACAGATCACAAAGAATCTAAAGTCTAATAAGAAATGGCAAAACCGCAAGCAAAGGCATCAGTAGAGAAAGGGGTTGATAAAAAGTTCATTGAAGAAGTGCGAGAGCTTCTCCAAGAGAAAAAAGAATCCCTGCTCATCAAACTCAACCAATGGGAAGACACGAGCTCTCCCTCTGGCTTGAAAGAGATGGGTGATATTGCTGACATTGCTTCGGAATTGAATTTTGAAGCCCTTAGTTCTGTTCTGACGGAAAATGAAATCGACACCTTAAAAGAGATCGAGCTTGCCCTTGAGAAGATCGATAACGGTTCGTATGGCGTTTGCGAAGGCACTGGAAAAAAAATCCCCGTAGCAAGATTGAAGGCTTTGCCTTGGACACGTTTTACTGTAGAGTATGCAGAACAAATGGCAAAAAGTAAATCTAGGGCAGGTGGTCACCACCGTATGGACACTCTCTCTTCCTACCCGACTGCCTCCATGGATATGGATTCTCTCGACTAAATTTCATTTGCCCTGCTAGTAGCTTTCCCGTAAACTCACGTGTAGCGTGAAATACCTACAACGTTTCAAATTACTTCCTCTCGAAAATATTCTCTTTTTCAGTTTTTATTCCCTTTTCTTTTTTAGCGTTTATAGATTTGTTTTTCCCCTGGCATCTCAGTGGTTTTATCCTGCCTTTCTCCTTCAGTTTCTCTTTGGATTTTTGCCCCAACTCCACAGCAGGAAATTTGGAAGGATTTTTACAGCACTTGGAGCAGTGGTACTTGCAAGAATCGCCTGGCTAGCTGAGCCAAATTTGGCTTTCCACCTAACAGACTTAGTTGGCCTCTTTATAGGATCCATTTCTGGTATCTTGTTTCGAGAGACTCTTCTCATTTTTTCCGGTATGGGAGAAGTGCCTCTTCCGAAACAGTCTGATTTTTTTGTCACTCAATGGCAAATTCGCAATCCATTGTCGGTGAAACAGGAGAGTATTTTTTTTCAAACTCCCTTTTACTTTTTGTTTTGGCTTTCCATACTTTTCTTTTGTGTATTTTTACAGGGATTTGGATTTTCTTTTTTAAAAGGGTTCGGGATTCCCGACTATCTTTACTTAGACGGCATTTCGTCTCGAACATTTCTTTCCGTTCCGACGACAATATTAGTTAGTATCGGACTGCCTCTACTTTATTTTTTTGCTGAAGAGCGTTTTGCCAGTTCCTCGAACAGAGAAAACATCAAAAAACACCTGTTCTTTGGTCTTGCAGTTGGATTTTTCATTCAGATATTTGTAATTTATCTTCAGAACTATTATTTACCTACATTCTTAGCCGCAGGTTCCAATACATCACTATCGGCCTTTCGTTACCCAGGACTCTTTATTGATTCGGGATCGTCGTCTTGGATGTTACCTCTTCTCGGGATTGTTTTTATTATTTTTTTATATAGAAAGGCAGCTAAAACCAAGGAGAAGTTTAGTTATCTAATCGTCGCATGCTTATTTCTAATCCTAACAGTTTTTGGTTTTCACCAAGCAAAAACATTTTGGGTGATTTGGTGTGCCTTTATTTTTATTTCACTTATCTGGACTTTACCCGCCAAGTGGATTCATCATACGAAACTACTCTGGACTGTCAGAGGCGTAAGTTTTGTTTTTACACCTTTATTGTTTGCGCTTCTACTTTGGTCATTTTCAAAACTATCGTCTCCAAGCCCAGTCCAGGAGCTCGGAAAGCGATATGTCAACTTTCAAACCGAGATACTCGATTCCAAAAGTATGACTGCTATAAAAAGTTTCGACGAGACGCGCTATGAGTTACTTCTTGTGACTTGGGAGGGAATCTTAGCGCAGCCTTGGGTTGGAAACGGGCTTGGATCGCTGCCTGTGATGCTTCAAGATCCTGCAAGAATTGGGACAAAGATTTCTACAGGGTTGATCGATGTGCCGCCCAATTTTGTTTTGTCTGTGTTATACGATGAAGGTATTTTTGGCCTGACATTCTTGCTATTATTGACTGGTCTATTCGTTTGGGAAAGAATGAGTTATCTGAGTATCCTTTTGTTACTAATTCCGTTACAATTTGGAATGCAAGTTCAACATGCCGATGGTGGATTTCTCGTATTGTATTTGTTATTTTATCCTTTAGCTGAGGTACCGATGGGGAGTCGTATCCTTCGGATTTCTAAATGGTTTAAATATACAACTCTCATTTTAGCAATAGGGTTACCCCTTCATTATTTTTTGCTTTATACGGGGGACATTCCTAAGCTCGGTTACGGGTCTGAATTTAGAAAAGAGAAGATTGGAAATTATCAAATCCAGGCATCAATTTTTGCACTGGGAAGTAGCGTAGAACATGAATTTCACGGAAATAAATATGAGTGGAGATTAGCTAAGGAGCCCGGTTTTCGTAAAGGTGATTTTGTTGTTCGCACGGATGATAAAGACTTACAAATTGAATTGATTTGGAAAAACGGGGAACGTGTTACGCTCTTTGAATCTGTAATGGAACCGGCAACGGGGAATCGTTACATTTGGAAAGGGACTATGCCTGCAGGCTCTGAATATGTCTTCCTACGGACAAGTCGAAAGTCGATTCTCAAAATTTCTAAAAATTATTTTTCAGCATATGGAGAGTTTAGGCTTTAAGTGAATCCCCGCATAACAGAGCGGTAATCCGTTTTTCCATTTGGAAGTTTTGGTATTTTTTCTACCAAAACCATTTTTTTGGGGAGGTGGCTTGCAGGTAAGTCTTTGGCTAAACTTTTCTGAATCTCGACAGGACTCAAATTCGAACGGATCATGCATGCTATCTCTGTATCCTCCTGATCGGCATAACTAACCACAGCAACATCTGCCACTTCAGGCATAGATGCAATCAGGGATTCAACAATATCTAAAGAAATTCGTTTCCCCTTCACTTTGATAAGGCGGTCAATTCTTCCAAAATAATTCCATCCAATTTCAGAATAGTCTCCTATGTCATTGGTCATAAAGAATCCGCTCTCATCTGTTAGCTTTGTCTCCTCCCAATGCGACGGTTTATCGGTATCTGGCTTCAGCTCCCAAGCAACTTCTGAAACAAATTCACTTCGCACAAGCAAGACTTCTTCCTCTTTCATCGACACAAGTCTGGGAGTAACGTTGGGAAGCAAAGTAAACCTTGCCTTCCACATGGGGTTACGGAAGCCCATGGCGCCTGTTTCTGTCGATCCATAGATCTCTCTGATGTCTACTTTTCCCTCTGCACGAAAGGCTTGAGCTAAAGGAACCGGAAATTTAGAACCCGAGCTGATGATCCGCTTTGGTAATGGTATGTGTTTTTCCTTCCAGGACCGTAAGGTGTATGGGATGGCAATCAGAACGTCCGAATCCAGAAATTCGATTTCCAGGATGGCAGAGGGCGATGAGTATCGGATGTCTGCTCCCAGGAGTCGAGGCAGTTCATAGCCCCATATAAGGCCATAGAGATGGCAGAGGGGAACTGTCACCTGGAACCGATCTGAAGGCACCCATTTCCATCCTAGCGCGGATTCTAGATTGTTTTTCCAATAGAGTGCTTCTGAGGAAATCTGATCCTTTGTTTTTCGAATCAATTTTGGATGTCCGGTGCTTCCTGAGGTTGCCATCCAAAACACGTTTGGTTCCCGAGACGGAAGCGAATCCAACTGAGAGAGAAGGGATTCTGCGAGGATTGTATTTTCCCATTTTGGGTCTACGAGTATTGGTTCCCTCGCAAACTTTAGGTCTTCTTCCCACTGTCCTGCAGTGAAATACGATAAATCCGCGAAGCGGAGAACTGCCATAAGACAAAAAAACCCTCCCCAGTTGGTTTGGGAAGGGTTTTTGAAAGTGAGAGAACCGTTATCTTTTGTTAAGCGGTTTTCGTATTCAGTTTTTTCTTCAATAGGAAACCCATAGCCGCACCGATGACGATGAGACTTGCGGACACCTCAAAAATGTTTTTTCTAACAGATTTGATTAGGTAAGCAGAAAAACCATTATCTGTGTAAAAGTCTTTAATGCGTACGACATATACAGGATTTGTAATTTGTGTGTACCAATCCTTATGTTCGACACCTTGCGATTCAGCCCAAGTTTTGAAGTAAGCATAACCTGTTGAAGACGCGGCACGAATGTCAGACCCTGCTGTAGGATGGTTGAATACCCCAGGAACGATGATGGCCCAAGGAAAACCTTTCGAGTCGATATAAACGTCTTTTCCTGATCCGTCAAACACATAGCCTGGTCGGAAAATCTGTCTGTAAACACCATTGGTTTTCTGATTGAACGCGAGAAACCAGTTTAGATGTCCACCAACCGTGTTTTTAGTAGTGCTCAAATCGACTGCTTCATCAAACGTTATGGTAATGTTAGCTGTTACGCCACGAACGAAATCTTTTGCTGCAAACGTAGCCCCTGGAGCAGGAGAGTTTTGTTTCCCGAAAAGTGTTTTATCGGAACTTGGAAGGATAAGAACACCTATCTTGAGAGCAGCAGCGGATAAGTTCCCACCTGTACAATCTCCACTAGCACCTGCTACATATTTTGTTGCAGCTGCACAACCATTCCATGGATTGCCAGAACCATCTAAGTAGGATACTTCAAATTTTGCTCCTACGGGAACATCTAATTTGAGTCGAAGTTCATGATTGTAACCAGCACCTTTTCCTACATGAGTAAACGTACCACGAATCGTTTTCACTTTGTTTGTTGGAGTTTTGTCTAGTTCCGTGCTGTATACAGTCGTATGGTCATTTAGGTCAGCATCCCCCGCATTTGGAAATAAATCTTCAAACGCAATCGTGTATCTTCCAGATCTTGCAGTTGCCGCGAGTGTAGGATCAGAAGGGAATTCATCGTATTGGTTGATGACACCATCGCAGTCTGTGTCGATTGAAGTCGCGCAACCACCCGTTGGTTGGAAATTTGTTGTTTCGAGGTTGATTGTCGGAGCCACAGCAACGGTTCCAGAGGACGCAGTATTTCCCGAGGAAACTTGCACAGGTGCGGATCCAGTGAGTTCTTGGACTTCTCCCGTCGTTGGATTTACGCCGATGACACTGATGTTCACCTGTGTTACCGTCGGTGGAACAGAAATCGGAATGACGGCCGTTCCTTGGCTATCTGTCGTACCCTGGCCTAAAACATTCACTTCTCCATTGGATTGTGATTCGGAAACAGTCACCGGTGCATTGGCTACTGGACCCGATGCAGTCACGACAGTCACAGTCACAGGGACAGTAATGTTTGTTTCAAAACTAAAACCGCCGTTGGCATTGGATTGGTTCACGACAGACGTTGAGGTATTAGTGGTGACAGTGGTTTCTGCTACGACTGGCTCGGTAGGAGTAGGAGCTGGCGTTAGCGTTGTTTCTTCCCCCGTGGTCGGCGTCGAAGCTGTTGCATCGGATGTGCCTGTGCTCGGTGTAGGACTCGTTTCGGTTGCTGTTGAGCTACTACCTGTCGTTGTCGTGGTAGTAGTTGCATCAAGTCCGACAACCGTAAAATCACTCGAGCCGGTAGAGGCTGCTGCAGCTGGGGTTTCGGTGGAAGTGCTTGTATCTCCCCCGAGGAGTCCGGGAAAGAGCAAAAGCCCTTTTTTCTTATTCGAGCAAGCGAAAAGAAGGAGCGGGATGGTTAGTATTAAGATTATCTTTTTCATGTGAGATGGACCTGCTTATAGTGAAATATACGACGAAATAGAAAAAAAATCAATAATGATTCAAAAAAAATTAGGGAAATCCATAGGATTTCTTGTTGAAAGTACTAAAAGGGCAGAAAAAAAATTTATCATTTCTGCCCTTATGTCTTCTTAATACCAACTAACTTTAGATCAGTGCTAAGGATTGGAGAAGTTTCCTTCTAAAATAAAGTCCAAAAGCAAAACCAATCAGAACAAGTCCTGACGCGATCTGCCATGCAAATTTATGGACAGAATCGATCAGAACCGCTGTATATGGTTTGGTTGTGTAATTGGTTTTTAGGTCTACGATGTAAGCTTTCTGATTTTCGGTCATGATTTGCTCGAACCAGTTTCGAGAAACGCTACCTTTCGAGCTTGCCCATTCTTTGAAGGCAGGGTATCCCGTTTTTCCTTCATTGTTTGGATCCATTATGTTCGTTACTTCTCGTGGATAATTGAAAACTCCGGGAACGATCACGCCAAAGGGAAACCCAGTGATTCGGTCTATGTAAAGGTCATAGGAGTTCTCACCAGAGGAGTGATAAAACCCAGGACGGAAGATTTTTTCACCTGTTCCACTGACAGCGAGGAAGTAGTTAAGGTGACCACCAGAAAGATTTTTCCCAGCATTCAAATCCACGGCTTCGGCAAATGTAATGGTAAAGTTTGCGGTCATACCTAAGACGAAGTTCAAGGTTCCGCCTACATTTGGCGCATTTTTATTTCCATAGAGAGTATTGCTCGAATTTGGGAAAATCAAAATACCATTTTTCAACTGAGCAGAGGTCAAATTACCACCAACACAATCTCCAGCATTGGCTGCCGAGGCAAGTGCTAAGGAACAATTCATGTTTCCAATGGGATTGCCATCTCGGCTCGTATAACTGATGCTCACGTTCGCAGTCGTAGGTACGTCAAGGGACAATCTTAGGTCGTGATTGAATCCGGCACCTTTACCGACATGAGTGAAAATACCTCGTATGGTTTTCACTTTCCCTGCAGGCGTATAATCCGTTTCTGTGCTAAAAACGGTGACATGGTCATTAAGATCCATATCGTTATTAGGATTCCGTGTTCCATTTTGGATGTAACTGACTTTATAATAGTCTTCCCAAGCCAAAGTATTTCTTCCCGACCTAACGATCCAACCGAGAGTGGGGTCTGTCGGATAATCATCATCAGCATCTAAAACGCCATCACAGTCTGAGTCAATTGAGGTAACGCAACCATTGCTTCCACCAAAATTACCAGTCGTAAGGTCTATGTCAGGCGATACTACAACAGTCCCGCCGCCATTGGATCCTCCTCCATTGCCGGTATTAGAACCTCCATCTGCCACAGTGGAAGCCGGAACTTGAATCGGGATGCGACCTGTGATTTCCTGTGGTTGGCCTGTTTTCGGATTGATTCCGAATACCGTGACAATCACTTCGCTGACGTTTGGTCTAACAGTGATTCTAATGGTCACCTCTCCGTTGGCACCTGTAACACCTTGAGATAAAAATTGAACCAGACCTGCTGTGGACTGATCCTCGCTCACTTTTACTGTAATTCCAGGAATCGCACCGTCTTCATTAGAGACACGAATGGTAATGTTTGTGCTGATTGTATTGTCCCATTGAAACGTGTCATTGACCACTTGGAACCGAATGTTTGACGAAACTTGGGTGGACCCAGCATTCCCTGAGGAGTCTGGTGTAAAAGTGTCATTCCCGTTTCCAGAAGTGGTATTCGATGAGGGTGGAGGAGGAGTGGTCGTTCCAGTATCAGATGTGGACGCGTCAGTAGGAACAACCGTGAAGGCACTCCCATCAGTTGCATTTTCTATCGTGGAAGTCGATGCAGGAACAGAGTCTGTAGACCCGCCAGTTCCACCGCCAAGCATGAGTAAGAATAAAGGCATTCCTTTCTTCTTTGAAGAACAGGACATTTGAAATCCTGTGATGAGGATCAGAATTAAAATTTTTTTCAGCATGATAAACCTCGGTTAGAGCGAACTCTCCTAACATCATCGCAGATTTTGTAGCAAAAATCAAGTGGATTTGAGAAAAATTAGCGAAATCTCCAATTGAATTTGCAGGATTCCCTTGTTTCGACTAAGATTTGCAATACTCTTGCAACACAATTTCGTACGTACCCTAGAAAAATTCCGGAAACATTATTTTCTGGCTACATGACCAACAGCATTTCCGAAGACAAAATTTTGGAAATGAACCTCCGAGAAACCGATTTCAAATAATATCTTTTGTAACGTCTCTTGGTCCGGGTATGTCGTCGATGAATGTGGTAAGTAATCAAACATCTCATGCTTTTTTCCATAAATGAGATAACCGAAAATAGGGACGATCTGGAAAAAATAAAAATCAGCAAACCACTTTAAGAAAAATGGTCGGACTCGTCCTACATCTAAATTGATAAATACTCCACCCGGTCTCAGGACTCGCTTAATTTCAAGGAGACATTTTTTTAAATCAGATACATTTCTTAGGCCGAAACCCATAGTGATCAGGTCAATGCTATCATTTTTAAAGTCTGCCAGATTCATTGCATCACCTAGCACAAGTTTTACATTTTTTCCTTCACCAATTTTCTGTTTTGCGAAGGATAGCATATTCTCCGAAAAATCCAAGCCAGTCACTTCAAGAATTTCTGGCATTCTAGATAAACGGGATGTGATGTCTCCCGTTCCGCAGCAAAGATCAAGAGCAATTTTAATGTCAGGAATTTCCCGCTTTGCTTTCTCTATGATCCAATTTTTCCATTTTCGATGAAGGAAAAAGCTGTTCCAATCATTGAAGCGGTCATATGCTTTAGCAATATGATCAAAATTGGTTTTCACATATTCAGGTTTCTTTTCAGGAGTAGGTAGCTGATATTGGTTCATAAAAGGTTGTTTCCTCCATGAATTGGACATTTTCTTTTGGCGCAAATTTCATTTTATTTGTTTTATTCACTTTTTCTGTCACGAGCTTGGCTTTATTTTTTTTTACATGGTCCAAAATAAAAGCACTTCAAAAATCACTTCTTGATTCTCCAGAGAAAGATCCGATCTCAGAGGAACTATTCTCAGTCATGATCATTTCGCTTGAGCGCTTGTTAGACTGGCTACCTTCCCTCGCATCAATTTCAATGTTGCTGGGTCTTTTTGGTACGGTGATTGGCATTTACTCTTCTTTTGCAGAAATGCAATTATCGGGAAAAGCAACGATTGACGTGCTTGCTGGTGGCATCAAGGACGCCCTTGTTACGACGATTGCCGGGCTCGCTTGTGCTATCCCGTGCATGTTATACTCGCAAATTCTGGAGAGTATGCTCTCAAAACTACAAGAAATTTTTTACCGCACCAAACTTTAAATTGATGATAAGAAAACGCAGACAAAGATCAAAACAAATAGAGATCAGTAGTCTCATAGACATTCTTTTTATACTTCTGATATTTCTTATGGTATCTGTTCGATTTTCAGAATCGTACACATATTCTGAGTTTAATCTACCGAAATCAGAAGCCCAAATTGTCGGAGATTCAAAAAACGAAATTAAAATCTCAATTTCAAAATTAAGTGAATTTTTTTTGAATGGTAGGCCAATTGAAAAAATGGATTTGATTAATTATATCGCTGCGGAAGTGAAAGTGGAGGAAAGCCCGACTGTGATATTAGAAGTCGATAGTGAATCAAAGTTTGGTGACTTTTTCGAGATTACGAATGCACTGAAAGAAAAATCAATTGAGAATGTCCAAATTGCAACAAGAAGGTAGGTTAATTTAAGGATTGAATCAATTCAATAAAAAATTTAAACTTTCTTTCTCTCGCTTTTTCTTCTAAAAGATTCTTTGCTTGAGAGATTTGTTTCACATTCTTTAGTGCTTCAAGTAGTCTTTGAAAATCTTGCAATCGAATAAAGCCTATAAGCTCTTTTTTTGTGAGCTCATTTAAAGAATCCAAAAAGACTTTCACTTGGTCCACTTCTCGAATCTCTTCTATCTTTTCCAATTTCAAATCATCCGAACTCAAAAACTTTATTTTTGTGATTTGGTTTTGATTTTCTTCCGTGGAATCTAAAATCGTTAAAGGGATTTCAAAGGAGAATTCAGAACCTTTCCCAAGTTCGCTAGTGACTGAAATGGTCCCACCCAAAAGCTCAACTAACTGATGTGAAATGGAAAGGCCAAGACCTGTTCCTTCCTGGTAGGAAGATCCAATTTCGGTTTGATGGAATGCTTCAAAAATGATTTCAAACTGTTCGGAAGGTATACCAATGCCCGTATCCGCGAGTTTAAACTCTACTAGATCGAAAGATTTGTTATTTGGTTCTTTTATAATGATATCTAAACAAACTTGTCCCGAATTTGTGAATTTTAAGGCATTCCCAATTAAGTTAACAAGAATTTGGCGGATCTTCTGCAAGTCCCCAAAGTAAAATTTATTATGGATATTTTCTTGATTTTTTAATCGGAAGGTAATGCCTTTTTCTAAAAATCGATAAGCAAACAAGGAAAATAAAGTGTCCCAAAGCTGTGGGATGGAAAATCTTTCCTTGTTTTCTGTCATTTTGCCTGCCTCGATCTTAGAAATATCAAGAAGGTCATTGATCATGCTGAGTAAATGAAGGCCATTCTGATGAAGTGAGTCCACATAACCTTTCAGATGTTGTGGTAGTTCTTGGTCTTTTGTTAAGATCTGAGAGAGACCAATCACAGCATGTAAGGGTGTTCTTAGCTCATGCGTAATTTTTGAGAAGAAAATGGATTTTGATTTGTTTGCCGCTTTCGCTTCCTCGACGGCACGTTTTAACTTTTCTTCTGCTACTTTTCTGTTCGTAATGTCATTGCCAATGGATAAGACTTCATAAGGATATCCAGTTTCATTTCTAAAGATACGGTTTGACCATGAAATCGTGCGCCTCTCGTTATTCTTTAGATAAACATCGTACTCTTGAATGATAAACTGATCCGGAAGATGAAAAATATTCCAGAGAACAGATTTCATCGCATTAATTTTTTCGGAATGGACATTGAAAAGATCTCTCACTAAGTCTTTTCCCTCAATATCTCTGCTTTTTACATTAAAAAATTCTTCTCCGTAGGGATTGATGGCAAGGATGCTAAATTCGGGATTCCATTTAATGATGATCGAATTGGCAGTCTCATAAATATCCTGATATTGTTTTTCCTTTTCGACTAACTTTTGTTCAAGTTCTACTGACTTGGCTTTTTTCTTCTTTCTGAAAAGCGAATAAAATTTTCTGAAAAAACGATCCTTCTTTGTCATAACAATTCTAACACCAACATCGTCATGTCGTCAGCAATTTTCTGTTTGGAATGCTCAAGTACCTTTTTTTGTATCGCATCTAAAAATGCCCGACCTGTAATCGAGATAAATGATTCGACTATGTCGTAGAATGTTTTTTCACCCAAATAGTTTTCTTCTTCATCTGGTACTTCGAACATTCCATCGCTAAAAAGAAACAATCGATCTCCTGATTCAAGATTAAACTCTCTATTCTCTGTTAGGAGATGTGGGAACATCATCAAACAGAAACCTTTTGTTCCGAGTTTGATCAATTCGCCGTTTCTAATTAATAGCATGGCATGATGACCTGCCATAGAATAGGACAAAAGTTTATCCGTAGAATTATATCTTAGGTAGATCGCACTAATATAATGAGTCGAAATCATGGGTGTCAATGTGTTGTGAATCCAGTATAAACATTCGCTAGGTGTCAAAAAGGACTTATTCATGGTTTTAAATGTAATGATTGCCATGAGAGAAACCATAGCCGCTGCTATTCCATGGCCTGTGACATCACCAAATAGAATATCTAAGTCTCCTGAAGTAAGCAGATCATAAGTTATGAGGTCCCCACCGACGAGGTCCATGGGTTTATAGGAAGAATAAATTTTGAAATCTTTAGATGGAGGGAAATGAAAGCTAACTAAGTTTTGTTGATTGGATCTAGCAACTTCCAGATCCTGTTGGATGGCTTGTAATAAATCGATTCTTTCCTTTTCTAATTTTTTTATTTTTAAGTGAGTTCTGATCCGGGCAAGGATTTCTGCTTCCTGGAAAGGTTTTGTAATATAATCGACGGCCCCCATTTCTAGACCACGAACAATGTCACCAGTTTCGTTCAGGGCAGAAAGAAACAGAATGGGAATATTTTTCGTTTTTTCAATTTCGGAGAGCTTTTTTGCTACCTCAAGTCCGCTGATACCTGGTAATAAGATATCCAAAAGAATGAGGTCTAAATCCAATGCACTTGCAAGTTCAAGTGCGTATTCTCCATCGTAAGCGACAGCGATCTCATATCCGGCTTCAAGGAGGATATGGGTGATAATTTCGACGTTCGTCTCGTTATCATCGACGACCAGAATTTTTGATGGAATTTCCTGCACTAACTTAAATTGATATTATGACAGAAGATTTTGCAAGATAAAATTAATGAGAAAGATCATTCATATTGATATGGATGCATTTTATGCCTCCGTTGAACAGCGTGACCATAAAGAATGGCAAGGAAAACCAGTCGTTGTTGGTGGACCACCAAACAGTAGAGGTGTGGTCTGTGCTGCGAGTTACGAGGCACGCAAATTTGGTGTCAAGTCGGCAATATCTTGTTACGAAGCCTACCAGCTTTGTCCCTCTGCCATATTTACCCCGCCTAGATTTGATGTATATAAACAGGTTTCGCAAGAAATTAGAGAGATTTTTCTGGAATATACAGATCTCGTTGAACCCTTGTCACTTGATGAAGCGTATCTTGATGTAACTGAGAATAAAAAGAATATACCTCATGCGAGTTCCATTGCGCGAGAAATCAGAATGAAAGTACAAGTAAAAACAAATTTAACTTGCTCCGCGGGTGTTGCGCAAAACAAATTTTTGGCAAAGATGGCCTCTGAGAAAAATAAACCAAATGGGCTTTGTGTCGTACTTCCTGATGACGAAATAAAATTTCTTTCCGACCTCAAATTAAGTCAATTTTTCGGCATTGGGAAAAAGACGTTTGCGCGGATGCAGGCCAATGGCTGGAATTTCGGAAAGGACTTACTTCCCTTAAGAGAAGAAGAATTGATCAAACTTTTCGGCAAAATGGGAAAGTACTACTACCAAATTGTGAGAGGCATTGATGATAGACCTGTCCTTCCTTTTCGAGAATCAAAGTCGATCGGTGTGGAGATTACGTTTGAACGAGATAGTGCCGACTTCCATTTTCTAATCTCAACTTTAGAAAGAATTGCCGAGGAAGTTGCAAGAAGGTTGGCAAAAAAGGGCAGAAGTGGAAAAACTGTGACAGTCAAGATCAAGTATGCTGACTTTACGGTAAGGTCGAAAGGTGTTACCTCTGAGAATTTTTTATCCTTGGCTTCGGATCTATTTTTTCAATCCTCGATTTTATTTACAAATGTTTGGAAAGAAGGCGCAGACCAACCTATTAAGATTCGATTGCTTGGAATCTCTGTTTCAAATTTGAACTCAGAAGTAACAGAAAGTGACGGACAGATGGATTTATTCGCATAATTTGCAAAGAAGGAATATTTAAAGTATGTTAGCTGAAAATGATGAAGAAATAGAAAAATTAGGCCCGCTGGAAGTACTTCGAGTTTCCGGAGATCCAGATGCGCCGACCATTGTCATTTTTCATGGTTATGGCGCCAGTGCCTTTGATTTATTCCCGATTCATGAGGTGCTTACGACTGAACAAAAATTTAACTGGGTTTTTGCGAATGGACATTTAAAAATTCCGCTTATGCCTGGTTATACGGGAAGGGCTTGGTTTCCGATTGATATGGCTGCCTTAGAAGAGGCCATGAGAACAAAAAGCCTTCGTACTTTTGCAGACAAGGACCCGGAGGGGATGCAAGTAGCACGCGATGCAGCTTTACTCATGATACAGGCTTTAGGCGTTCCATGGGACCAAATCATTTTAGGTGGATTTTCACAGGGAGCCATGTTAGCAACCGATCTGATGCTACGAAGTGAATCCACACCCAAAGGATTGATGATTTTATCTGGGGCATTTCTTAACCAAACACTTTGGACATCGCTCGCTCCCAAAAAATCGAATCTTCGGTTTTTCCAATCTCATGGAGAGTATGATCCTGTACTCAGTTATGTGGGAGCGAAAAACCTAGAAAAAATGTTACGCAACGCGGGTCTATTGGGTGAATTTATCGGATTTCCCGGTGCACACGAGATCCCGCAGATAGTGATCCAAGGAATGAGTCGCTATTTAAATAGCTTATCATAGTGTTACCTTTTTTTGCTCGGGAACAGGTAGCTAAAAAGTATGCCTGTTCCGAAAATCAACGGTAATCCTAAAACAGACCAATAAAAAGTATAAATATTTTCTTCACCAAAGTAAAGATAGGTGAAAACTCCCCAAACAATTCCAACGAGCGTCGAAATATAAGCACCGATTGCAGATGCCTTTTCCCAATAAAATCCGGCAAGCAAAGCAAAACTTAAGGCAAAAACGGGAATGTTTGCGAGGATCAATTTATCTAGAATTTGATCAACTAGTAGATTTGCGGCGATATAGGAGAGTATAGCAAACACAACCATTATGAGGTAGGCACGCCGTGTATCCTTTCGAACTTCTATTTTTGAAAAAAAATCTCCAATTACCATAGAGGTCTGAGCACTCCAAACACCTGACAAAGTGGTTGCACCTATTGCAAAAAGAACCACGTAGGTGAATCCCAAAAGGTAATCAGGCAAGACTTGGTTGAGTACCAAAGGGTAGGAATCCTGTCCTGATGTTAGGTGCTGGATTTTGGATTTATACAAAATGACGGATAAAATCGGAAAACAATAAAGCAAAAAAACGAACACGGCACTCAATGTTACACCCGCTTTTGCGGTTTCTTTAGATTCGCTCGAAACTATTTTTTGGCCATACCAGGGTGCGGCAATGTAAGTAAACATGGTTAGCAGTATTAAAGACAAGATGAATCGAACAGGCAAAATCTTGGACCCATCGACAATTGCTTGCGGGCTTAGAATCGGTAGAACGGGCGCATCAGATTTAAGAAAACTGAAAAGAAGGATGCTTGGCAAAATGATCATTACTGCCAAAAAACTATAAATATCTGTTTGAATTATGGAGCGAAGTCCGCCTTTAAGATTCAATGAGAGGACTAGGCACACGATTATGAATGTCAGTTGCCATTGAGAAAAGATAACGAAAAGAGGACTAAATATTAGATACATGGCTTTTACATATGTTGCCGTAAATCCTACCATAGCAACTAACAACAGAAAGCTGGTTACGCGTCCCATCAAGATGCCGTATCTTTTAGAGAAAATACCTGCAACGGAATAACCATCCCATTCCTTCCATTTTTTCGCTACTGCGAATGCATAAAATCCCAGTCCGACTAAAAAAACAAAGGGAAGCATCAAAGCCCAGATACCAGCATAATAGCCAGCCCCAGAAAATGCAATGAGCGTTGAAGGATTTAACTCCGTCATGACAAGCGTTGCAACTAACGGAAAGAGTTTGGTGTTTTTGCCTGCGAGAAGGTATGTTTCCTCGGAATTAAATTTTTTTCGCTTGTACCAGCTAAAAAATAAAAGAAGAAAAATGGAAATGAGTGCAGAGGAAATCAACATATATGGAATCACTCGAATGTATCGTGCGTGCCTTCAAAGATTTGTATATATCTTGGGAAAAAAGTTAACAAGATGTAAATTTCAATCATCGCGCTAACGAGTAAGAGTGGCAATTCTATAAATTGAATGATTGGATAAATCTGCTCAAACTCTGGTAAAGCCCTTTGGAACTTTATGAAGTAAAATCCGAGTAGGATAAAATTTAAAGCTGTTCCCCACTTAGGCAGCAGTTTTGGCTTTACTTGGAACGGGATTTTTTTCCATAGAAGTAAAATGGGAACGACTGATAGTTGGCTTGTATCTCTGACAAATACGATGAGCAAGTACCAGATGGGAACATCTGTCATGAAATAAAAATAGGTAAAGAAGCTGAGCACTACAATTTTGTCGATGATTGGGTCAAGTATAGCCCCAAGTTCACTCGTTTGTCCTAGTTTACGTGCAAGGAACCCATCTAAAAAATCTGTCAAAAATAAAAGCATGATCGATGAGAAAGCGAAGTACCAAGAATTGAATGTAAGTAAAAGCAAAGTCGGGAAAATTAGAATCAACCGACTGAGGGTGATTAGATTTGGGATGAGAAGTAGTGTTTTTAGCTGAAACATAGAATAGGGTTCGATTTTTTTAAATATTGGATGTTCTATGTTCTTACTTTTTTAAGTCTATTATACAAAGGGATTTTTCAATGAATAAAATTTCGCTAAGTTTATTGTTTTCGTTTTTTTTAGCGCCCTCTCTGGTGGCGGGTAGCTTTGACCATTCACACAAAGCGCTGGATGTTTTATTTAAAAAGTATGTTTCCAATGGACTTGTGAATTACAAAGGCTTTCAAAGCGACGAGAGCAATTTGAATCAATATCTGGATTCTCTTTCGAATGTAAGCGAAACTGAATATGCCGCCTTTTCCCAACCTGAAAAAATCGCTTTTCTCATAAACGCATATAATGCATTCACAATCCGTCTGATATTGGACCATTACCCATTAAAAAGTATCACAGATATCGGATCACCATTTTCAAAGCTAAATCTGGTTCGCGGGACTCCTTGGAAGAAGGAATTTTTTTCCCTTTTAGGCAAAAAAAGAACTCTTGATTGGATCGAACATGAAAAATTACGAAAAGATTTTTCTGAACCGAGGATTCATTTTGCCATTGTCTGCGCATCCATCGGCTGCCCTGCACTTAGCTCGGATGCCTATGCTGCTCCCATTATCGAAAAACAATTGCAAGCTGCTAAACGAATCTTTCTAACGAATAAAAATAAAAATTCTTATGATGCTGAGAAAAACGTATTGTATCTCAGCCAAATCTTCAATTGGTTTAAAGATGATTTTACAAAAAAAGGAAACCTCATCGAGTTTTTACAAGACAGTTTCTCCGTAAAGATAAAGCCAGATGCTGTGATTGAGTACAATGAGTATAGTTGGATGCTCAATGAGCAGAAGTGATTTTAAGAAATCACTTCAAAATCAAACGTAATCGAAGCAGTCTTCTCTAGGGTTTTTGCAACGGAACAGTATTTTTCTAAACTTAAGCTGATCGCTCTTTCCACTTGTTCTTTTAGGACTTCACCTTGGATACGAAAATGCAGATGTATGTTTTTGAAAAGGCTTGCCTGTTCCACTTTTTCTCTATCTGCATCAATTTCTACAGAGTAATCTAAAACCTTTATCTTTTGTTTTTCTAAAATCATCAACACATCGATACTGCTGCAGCCCGCAAGGCCCATGATGAGCAATTCCATAGGTCTGGGTCCGGTATTTTCACCACCAATTTCAGGAGAGGCATCGAGAATTATTTTATTCCCTGTTTCATTTTCAGCTTCTAAAATGAAAGGCTCTTTCAGTCGTTTGAGTTTTATTTTCATAAATGGTTTTTAGGACTACGATTACAGTTTGAATGCACTCGTAAATGAAAAACATTACTTATGGGTTCTCGTAAAGACTCCATCCCAATCGGAAGGAGGAGGAGACTCTAAGTACGCTTGGCATCGATCGTGCAAAATAGTACAGGCGTGATCTTTTTTGCCTCGCACATTTTCCGCTAATTTTAATTTTTGTATGGCATCATTCCAATATCGATTGATATAAGCGAATAAACCTTCTTCATAATAATTCACAAATTCGCGATCCTCATCTGATTCATCGCCTAATTTAGATATGATTTCATATAAAACAACAACAGTAGATTTTCCCTTGACTCGAACAAGATCCAGTTTCCTAGCGAATACTTTCTCCTTCACAATTTCATAGACGGCATCAGAGGCTAAGATACAGACTCCATAGTCTTTGCCAGCTGCTTCTAGTCTTGCCGCCAGATTGACAGTGTCACCCATCATGGTATAGGACGCAAGAGCTTCTGTTCCCATGAAACCAACTTTACTCATGCCCGTATTGAGTCCGATGCGAAAACTCATAGAATAAACGTCAGGAACATACTGCTGTTTTTCTCGCCAAACTTTCTTTAGCTCTTCGAGCCGTGTTCTCATTTCAAGACTCGCATATACTGCTTTTAGGCAATGTTCTTCTACATCTACGGGTGCATTAAAAATACCAACGATCGCATCACCAATATATTTATCTAAAACGCCTTCATATCGTTTTAAAATCGTAGTCATTGCAGACAGGTATTCATTGAGAAGACTTGCAAGTTCATAGGGTTTTAACTTTTCTGAAATGGAAGAGAATCCTGCAATGTCTGAAAAAAACGCCGTGATGACTTTCTCACTTCCTCTTTTTAGTGCATCTAAATCCTTGAGTGCCTCTCCGACAACAACGGGATCCACCATATTACCGAGAACACCTCGCATTTTATCACGCTCGCGTAGACCACTTACCATCTGATTGAGTGAAACAGTCAAATTACCAAATTCGTCATTCCCGCCATGTTCAAAGACGACCGCAAGATTTCCCCTGCCTACATCTTCAGCGCTGCTAATGATTTGCTTAATTTTTTGAACGACAACTCCAGAAATGAATACAGCGAGTAGGATTGAGAAAAAGCAGATACTGATAGCTGAAAAAATGACCTGGTTCCTATTCCTTTCGATCTCATGGATTCCCTCGGTTCGGTCGACAAGCGTTCTGATTAGACCAGAGAAATTGGAAGCAAGAACTTCTCGACTCAAGGTTTGATTGTCCTCACCGTACAATGGTAACGAATCCAATTTCCAGAGAATTTCTTCAGCTTCACTCCTGGAATGTGCGAATGTTCCGTCCGGGAAAAGTTTTTTTAATGGTTCTTTGGGAGTCTCTGAATTTGCCTCTGAAATCCATTGTCTAATGGCTTTCCATCTGCTCCGATAAAATTTCAAGTCTTCATCATTCGCATAATATTTGTCATATTCAGAAAGATCTGTTTTAAATTTTAATAAAATCCTATCTTCAAGGGCGGAATCTCGCGTGCTTCTGAGCGATTCTTTAATTTCGAAATCCTCATTCAAAATTTTTTGTTCGAGCGCTAATAATTCAAAAGACTGGTTCCGCTTTTCAATAGCATCATTATAAATCACATAGAGTTTCTTGAATTCAGAATCTTTGTAGGGAGGGATGGGAGGTTTCGCTTTCCTTAAGCTTCCGATTCTTCCTCGTAATTTTGGAATGATCGATTGAATCGTTTTTGTGATTTCCAAATCTTCTTTCACGACCTGGTGAAAGATACCTAGGTTGCTGCGAATTAAATATAGGTTCTGAGCTCTTTTCGTGGAAGACGGATTTTTAAACAACGGAGCATGAAGCGACTGGATTTCCCTTTCGTTCCAGGTGATTGCCGCGGTGCTTCCGATGTTTGCAGAAACTATGGATTTCGTAAATGATGCAATCGATTCCTTTAAGGCTTTATTTAGTTTTTCATGGCTATCGAGTTTTGAAAGGATTGTGTTTGGATCAATGATTTTGGTGTCAAAGGATGCCTCTGGTACTTCATTGGTGTTATTTGAAAGGATGGGGAAAGTTTGGATTCTAAATAAGTTTGTATCCAGGCCAAGCTCTTCAAGCTTTCTTTTTCGGGTGCTCGCAAATATTTTGGCAATGGTTTGGTCGATTTGCGATCTTGATTTTTGAGCCGTTTTTTCTGAGGTTAAGAGTTTTGTTTCTAATTTCGATCTCTCGCTTACCTGAAATTTTCTATTTGGATCTCGAAGTTGAGAAAGAATAGAAAGCGAGGTGGCTTCCGCTTCGACAAACGTTTTCGCAATCGCCTGAAGGGATCTCCATTCGTAATCGGATAATGGATGTTTGCCTGCTTGGTCTAATTGGTCGCTCGTCTTCTTTTCTAAAATGGAAACCTCGTTTCCTGTCAGATAGGTGGAATAAAAAGTGTCTACATTTTTCTTAATCGTTTCCTTTCCAAGTGTTCCAAACAGGTTCGTCTTAAAGCCAAATAAAGAGACGCTTTTTTGTTCTTCGGTGACTGTTTGTGTCCGGTACTTCTTTAGCTCTTCTCTCTGTTTCGCGATTCGATTTCGAAACTCTTCAATTCGAATGAGATTCTGAGAAATGTTTTCAATCTCTAGGACTAGACTCGCGATGAAGTTACGTGAAACTGCCGCTTGTTTTTCGTAACTTTCTGTTAGTATTTCTGTTTGCTGTTTTACTGTAAGAAGAGATAAGGCCAAGATTGTAATGGCAATGAGAACACCGGTAAACCAAGCAAGTTTTGCTCGAATTCCGCTAGAGAGGATCAACCAAATTTGTTTGAGTAAAATAACTAATTTTTGTATTGATTCTAGAATCGATCTTAGGCTCATAAAGATTATCTCGAATGAATCCGTATCTCCTACAAAAGGCAAGCACTTCGATCCTGTAATAAATTATTTGTTTTAATAAATTTCAAAAGAGAACTTGCTTGTTTTTGTTCTGCCCAGTTACGATAAAGTTAGAGAGCTCTAAGTAAAATATGTCCATCAATCGTTTCGATATCATTGCCATAGGTGGCGGGCCAGCCGCGCAAAAATGTGCCATTCAGGCAACAAAAATGGGCAAAAAAGCCGCCCTCATTGAAAAAGACCCGTATTTGGGAGGAGGGTGTGTGCATTGGGGAACCATCCCCTCCAAATCCCTGCAAGAGACTAGTCGATTTTATCGAAATTTAAGACTTTCAAACATACATGGATTGCAAACACCAACCTCCAATCAACTCACCTTGCAAGAATTAATGCATAGAGCCTCTACTGTAATCGAGAAAGAAGAAGATGTCACCCGAGAACAAATGATTGAGAATCGAGTGACAACCTTTACCGGCTGGGGGAAAATTTTAGATCCGCATACTGTCGAGGTGACGGATGCTGGAGGACGTAAAAAAGTCTACGAAACAGATTATATACTTGTCGCAACAGGAAGTTCTCCGAGACGACCGGTCAATGAAAACATTCCTTTTGAAGAAGGACTCGTCTATGATAGTGATGGGCTGTTTTCAATTAAAAACATGCCATCCTCCTTGGCAGTGATTGGTGCAGGGATCATTGGTTCCGAATATGCGACTATTTTTTCCCAACTCGGGATCAAGGTTCATCTTTTTGATTCACAGGATCGGATCTTAGGGTTTCTCGACCAAGAAATCTCGGTAGCAATGGCTCAGTACATGAAAAATGCTGGAATTGAAATCCACACAAGTCGGTCCATTCAATCTTACCAAAAGCATGCTGATGGAAAATCGGTCCAGCTAACGACAGATAAAGGGGAGACACTGGTTGTAGATCAAGTGTTAATTTCCAGAGGTAGAGTCGGCAATGTCGATAATCTAGGATTAGAAACGGTTGGAGTGAACGTCAATGACCGAAAACAAATTATTGTAAATGAAAATTACCAGACCGATATACAAAACATATATGCATGCGGTGATGTCATTGGATTTCCTTCACTAGCCTCAGTTTCAATGTACCAAGGAGCATATGTCGCAAAGCACATCTTTGGCGGTGCCCCCCATCCTGTTGATACGGAAAGCTTTCCCATCGGTATCTATACTCTCCCTGAGATTGCGACAATCGGACCTTCAGAGGAGACATTAAAGGAGAGAGGCGTCAATTACGGCGTCGGAATCGCAAAATTCGATACCATTACCCGAGCTCAGATTAGTGGCGATGGCGATGGTATGGTTAAAATTCTGTATGACAAACCGACGCGGAGGGTTCTCGGAGTTCACATCATTTCAGACAAAGCAACAGAGCTAATTGCTCTCGGACAGTGCATTGTCAATTTAAAAGGCCCGATTGAGTATTTCACCGAGCATATATTCAACTACCCGACCATGATCGGAGCCTACAAAAATGCCGCTTTTAATGCGATCCAGAAAGAAAATTGATACTTTTGTGAAAATATGCCATTGCTAATTTGTTGTTTAGTGCATAAAGAGATATAGATTTTACTTGTCAGATGACAGAACAGGTCACGATACTAAGCATTGTGTCTGATGCTCCCGTCTCTATGAGTCAAATCTATGAAAAAAGTCATAAAAGGATTTATGATTTTCTCTATAAATACACTCAAAATGCGGACACAGCAATGGATTTGATGCAGGATAGCTTTTTAAGCTTTCACAAACACTACGGAACTGCGGGACTTTCGGAAGAAAAGTCCATCATGGTTCTGTACACCATTGCGAGAAATCTTTCTATCAATTATGCGAAGAAGTTTTCGACCACCCGCGAGCTGCACACAGAAGACATTGAGCTTCATAGCCACAATCCTAAACTCGAAAAAGTTGCAGAACTTCAGGACTTAGAGGAAAGACTATATAGTTTTTTAAGTGAGTTAAAAGAAGACGAAAGAAGTGCCATTTTACTTAAAAATGTTGAAGGTTTCCAATTATCACAGATATCAGATATCCTCGGGGTATCCATATCGACTGCATCTCGTTTGGTGATTCGAGCTACAGAAAAATTACAAGCAATTGCCCTACGTGAGAATCTCATCCCGGATTGAAAATGAAGCCAGAAAACGATCCTGATCAGATAAAAAACTTGGAAGCGAAGCTTGGCAAATTGAGCAAGGTCACACTTTCTCAGAATTTCCCTAGTTGGGATGATCTTTCTCGGCGAGAGATAAAATACCCTGAATTATACTCTTCATCCGAAACTAAAACAAATTTAATCCGGTTTCCACATAAAGGCAAATTCCTGATCGGATCTGCCTTGCTTGCTGCTGCATCGTTCACTATTGTATTTTTATTGAATCGAACGCCATCGGACGTTCCCTCAAATCAAGTTGCAGAAGTTACCCCTGCCTTTGCATCCGTACCAGCACCTCAATTCAATTTGCTCTTAGGTTCTATTTCACAGTCAAAAGGTAAAAACAAGCTTAAAAAATCGGATGAGATGGAAATTCCCATGCAGAATGGTATGGAAGTGAGCGCCGGAGATCGTTTGTTAGTTGGTAAGTCAGGCACGATCGATATTTCGTTTCCAAATCATGTTTTTGTTCGAGTTCTCGGTGATACAGAAATTGAAATCGTAGATTCAAAATCTCTGTTAGATTCGACCCAACAATTGATTCGCATTTGGCGTGGGAAAGTACTCATTACTCTTGGGAAATTAACTAAAGATTCCAGCTTTCAGATTGCGAGTGGACAGGTAGATACAATGGTTCGTGGGACAACATTTAGCGTCAGTTATGATGGCAAAACCACGCAAACGATCGCCGTAAGAGAGGGCTCAGTTTCCGTAGTAGCGGCAAATCAGGAAGAATCTGTAATCGAGCCCGGAAAACAAATCCAATATACAGATACTGTTCCCTCGCCAGTACAGGACATTGCCATAAAAGAAGACAAAGAAATGAAGGCATTGCAGACCCAAGTGACTTTGACTCGGGAAGCAAAACTGTATGCCGAATACTCTAGGCTAGAACTTGTCAGAATGGAAGACGGGACCGAATACCGAGGAGTCATTATGGGACAGTCTGCAACGCATTTACATTTGGAGACGACCGAAGGCAGGTTGGAAATACCCATCGGCAAAATCCAAGAGACAGAAAAAATCCGTTAGATCGATTAAGTTTTTTGACTTTTTTACATTTCCTGTTAGACTTCACTTGACCAATTTTAAAGGTCGAGGAGACTCCAATCATTCATGTCTGCTGATTACAAAAAGTCGTTTCGTTTTAGATACATTATCGATAAAGAGTTCCAATTTAAATTTCTTTTACACTATTCCCTTCTATTTATCTCAGGCGTGGGAGTGACCCTCGGGTTTCTTTATTGGCTGAATAAAGCAAAATTTGACGGGGGAGCAGTCTTTAAACTCAGACAAGACGCACAGGTCGTGTATTGGAAAGTTGAAAACGAAGATGCAGCTCCTGGTGAAGAAAAAATAAAATATGTGCCGAGGGAGATTTACCTTCCCAATTACGACCACCAACTCAATATGTATACCATTCAATTCAATGCAGTGGTCACCTTATCTGCCTTATACTTGGTTCTAATTACTATTTTCTCTATATTCAAATCCCATAAAATGGCAGGACCTGTTTTTAGTATCAAGCGGTCCTTAAAAAAAATGGCAGCAGGGGAGCCTATAGAGAAAGTTCGCGTCCGAAAGGGAGATGAATTTCAAGAACTTGTTGAAGTTTTAAACGAAGTGATTCAAAAGAGGATTGTTCAAGCAGAAAACAAGAAAACCTAAATATCAATCCGAGTGAATTTGGTTTCGTCCGTTCTGTTTCGATTTGTATAAATAAATGTCGCTTCTTGATAAGAGAGAAGCGGCATCATCTTCCTCAGTAAGCTTTGCTATCCCCGCGCTGAGTGTTACACTCCAAGGAACTGTTTCAAATTTGTGGTTCTGACAGGTGGTTAGAATCCTTTTTCCAATCTTTAAACCTGCTTCTATGTGAGCGTTGGGCAGTACGACCACGAACTCTTCTCCACCATACCGAGCAACTACATCAGATTCTCTTACACTAGATTTGAGAATAGATGCAATATCAAGGATGACGTGATCTCCTATTGTATGACCAAGAGTATCATTGACCTGTTTAAAAAAATCTATATCCAATATCATGACAAGTAGAGGCTCTTTCGTTCTGCGACTCAGTAAAATTCGATTTTCTAAAAATTCGATAAAAAATCTTCGATTGTAGAGATGAGTCAAGGGATCTCGAATGGATAACTCACTTAATTTTTGATTTGATGCTCTTAGTTCGATTGTTAAGATTTGATTTTGAATACGGCTGTATTGAGCAATAGCACTTAAGAATATACTTACTATCGAAAATGATACCATATTCATCAGGAAGTTTTGATGGCATTGAGGAGTATCAAAGAAATGAATAAATGCTGCAATGTTTGCCATAGACCAAAAATTAAAAAAAATATAAGAGATTGGAGAACCAGAGTAAAGAATCGAAATTGAAATTAAGGCTAATAAATACGCCGTCATGTCATGGATATCAAATAGACTTAAGGCACTGAGAAGAGCTGCAGTAGAAAGAATATACATGGGATAAAGGATTAGTAATGCCTGCAAAAGAGAGCTCTTCTTTGCTTTTTGGTGTGCGGTGGAAACGAAAGTTAGAAAGAGTATACTCATAACTCCCGATGATAGGTAAATGTAAAGATAAGAGATTTTCCCAAAAGGATTGTTAGTCTTTGTATCGAGTGTCAGATAACTTTGCACTGCGAAGAGAAAGGAGATTAGGATAACGAGAATGCTACCGATGGTAAAAGTTCGAATATTATGTTCTTTTTGAAATTCCCATAGTTCCTCCTGATTTAGATACTTGCGATGCAGAAGGATATTATGCCATATTTCTAAAAACATTTCTGTACATCATTTGACGAATCAAATGAAATCGATAAAACATCGTAAAAAAATGTTTTTTTGATATATATTTAGCATCTGAAGGCGATCTAACAGGGAAACTCAGTTTGATTCTAAGTTTTAGAATCAAAAAAATGTTGTTAAGGATATCTTTGTCATTTAAAAAAATGAAACGTGACGAAAAATTACTTTCAAGGGACTTCCCAGTGAGAACGAACCTTTTGATTTTTTAAAACTATTTAGTTATAAAATTGTAAACTTTTCATAAAATTCATTTTTTTCTCTTACAAAGACAAGCGTTTCGTTTTTATAAATCATCATTGTTTGGCCATCCGTGGGTCCATTGGTACAATTTTTTGCCTCGCCAAGAATTTCGTAAAGATTTCCAGTTTTAAGATGTTTTGCAATTTTTTCTGGCTTCATACTAATAATCCTCCTCCCATCTGTTGCATGAGAGATGTGAACATTGCCTCACTTGAAAGTTGAGACGAGGAATTTTTCTGTTTTGAATCGATACCTTGTAAGCGCCCATCTAACACTAGCATTACGTAACCATGTGTAAACGACCAAATCATATAAGCCATCTCCTTCGGATCACCTTTTTTTAGGATCCCATTCGCTTGCAATGTGACAACCGCTGATAATAATACATTGAAGGATTCCATGCCTGCCAGTTCACATGCTGGATATTCTGATAGATCATGTACGCTATTTGAAAACATAAGTCTGTACAATTCTGGATTTTCGTTGGCAAATCGCAGGTAAGAGATTCCCATCGCAATAAAAGCCTCTCTCGGATGCACTTCAATTTCCTTTTTCCCATCAATCAATGCTGATTTAAATTGGATAAAGCCCAATTCTATGAGGCTCGCAAGTAAGGATTCCTTCTTTGAAAAGTGTTTATTTGGGGCGGAGTGAGTAACGCCAATCTTTTTAGCTATTTCTCTTAAGCTAAGTGATTCAACACCTTTCTTCTTGATCCAAATCAGCGATTCATTCAGAATCGCCTCTCTAAGATTCCCATGATGGTAGCCTTTTTTTGGTTTCCTTCTTTCTAACATAGCCTGTTCAGCAAAATTTAAATATAGATATTGTCTACTTTTTTACGTTGACAGATTTTTCGCATGTAGCCAGAGTCTACTTTATTGTAGTCGATGTCTACATTGAGGGAATCATGGCTCCATTTTTTAGAAATCTCGGTATATCTTATTCGATTTTCATTTTATCTTTCTGTGGGAAAGAAATGGAGTATGAGATACCAACTCTATTCGCGAAAGGTTATCAAGTTGAGAATTCCTTTCCGATTCAAGAAATTTTGATTCGGAGCAGAGTGGTTCGTGGAAGCAGAAAGAATGAATATTCTCTCGTATTTGATTCTAAATACAAAAATCAATTATTAGCATATAAACCTAGTAAGATTCAATTGAATCTACCCTATCTGAATGCACCTTCCTTTTTTGTAAGTATCACCTATAAGGACGCACAGATACTGAGTAGCTTCCATTTCCCCGAAGGTTGGATTGATTCGGCGGAACTTGACGGTTATTTTTATATTAAAAATTCACAAGGTTGGAGTGTACCAATCAATGTCATTTATTCACCACTTGGTGAAAATCAATATGTGATCAAGCTTTCTAACGGGCGAGTTTCAACCTTACAAGTAAATGTAATCGAGGTAGCGAATGACCAGGCAATCATAATGGGCAAACTAGAAAAAGGTGATATTCTAATAAGCTCCAGGCAAAGCGAAATGATTGATGGAATGACTGTTAAGGTAAATCTATGAAATTTGCAAATTTTGTCTTAGAAAGAAAAAGCTTAATTTTTACAATATTCACATTCTTTGCCCTTCTTGGGATTTTAGAATTTTTCGTTATGCCAAGAGAAGAGGACCCTAGATTAAAAGAGAGATTTGGTGTGTTAAAGATCGTATATCCTGGGGCAACACTTGAAATGATGAGTCGCTTAGTGACGATTCCAACGGAAGAAGCCCTGGCAGAAATCCCTTCTATTCGAACATTAGAAGTTAGAGTTCGTCCTGAGGTGATGATCGCTGAAATAAGACTTCAGGACAATTTAGGCAGTGATCAGGAGATCAATGATGCTTGGAAAAGAATCGAGGACGCGATAAAAAAGATTGAAACAAAATATCCACCTGGCCTCCAACCATGGGATTTAAATCGAAGAGTTACTGAGCAGGAAACAATTTTAATTGCTCTAACAGGCTCAGATGATGTTCTCTATTTGAAGGACGAAATTGATAAACTTCGGACGGAGTTGCTTAAAAATCAAAATGTTGCAAAGGTAAATCGAATCGCCGATCCAGAAGAAGAGATTGAAATTTTCATTCCTAAAAAAATTTTAGAGGAGAAGGGGATATCTCTCCGATTTTTCTCGGATTGGATTTCCGCTGCGAATCATAGCATCCCACCAGGAACTATGCGGCTCAACACTCAAAAAGCATTGGTAAAAACGGATGGATGGTTTGGAGACCTTCCATCGATTTCACAATTAAGTATACCGTTGCCTGGGGGAGAGTTAAGGAGCATCGGAGATCTTGGTGAAGTAAAATCAAAACCCAAATTTCCTATAACTGAAATTATGCGCTCACGAGGATCACCTGCCGTTGGTCTTGGAATTGTTGCTAAAAATAATATCAATCTTGTCCAATTTGGAGAGCAAATCGAATTGGTGGTAAAAAAATGGCAGATCAAAAATCCCTTGCTTAATGCCGAGATCATCAACTCGCAACCAAGTTATGTAGCAAGCAGACTCTCTGAACTTGGATGGAATCTTTTCTCTGGTATTCTGATAGTTGCGCTAGTTCTGATTAGTATGATGGGTTTTAGGATTGGCATTCTCTCTGCAATCATCGTTCCAGTTATTGCTATCATTAGTTTGGGTATTTATGGAATGTTTGGTGGAGTTCTGCATCAGATTTCAATTGCCGCTTTTGTCATGGCTCTCGGACTTTTGATAGATAATGTGATTGTCGTTTTAGAAAGCATCCAAGAAAAAATTGATGAAGGATCCGAGCTGATTTCGTCTGTTAAAGTTACGATCTCGAATTTAGCATTCCCTTTATTTAGTGCCACAGGGACCACTCTTGCGTCTTTCATTCCCCTTCTTGGGTCGAGCGGCAATTCGGCAGATTTTACTCGTGCCATTCCTATCATTAATATGCTAACTCTTTCAGTTAGTTTTTTATTTGCACTCTTAGTGACTCCCCTTCTAGGGGCCATATTTTTAAGACCAAAACGGAAAACTAAGGTTTCCTATTATGAAATTGTGGCACGAAAGATTGGTACATGGATACCCGGATACGCAACAACGATTTTGTTAGGAGCTGTTGTCTTATTTTTGATTGCCATGGCAGGCTTTGGCTCTTTGCCAAAAAAATTCTTTCCTGATGCCGACCGAGACCAACTGATTTTAGATCTAAGATTGCCAGAAGGAACGGATATCTCAAAAACAAATGAGGTCGCAAGAGAGGTAGAATCCTGGTTGCAATCTGATAAGAGATTAAAATCTATAAATGTGTTTGTTGGTAGGACAGTTCCTTTATTTTATTATAATCTAACTCAATCACCAAATAGCCCACAAATCGCACAGTTCATTCTTAAATTGGAGAATATCAAGGAAAAAGAAGTCTTCAAAAAAGATTTTCAAAAAATTTTAGATACGAAATTGTATTCTGGAATTGCCGTATTACAGGAATTAAAACAAGGCCCACCGGTGAAAGCTCCTATTGAAATTAGATTGTTTACAGAAAATAAAGATGACTTATTTAAATCTCATCAAGAAATTCTAAGGGCACTTTACAAAACAAAAGGATTAAAAGACATTCGCTCCGATCTTGGTGTAGGAACACCAGTTTTGAATTGGGAGAGCGATGATGCTTCGCTTTCTAGATATCGTACTTCTAGATCGGATGTTACGCTTTCTATTTTATCACAAACACGAGGCTTACCTATAGGATTTTATAGGGGAGGGGAAAGGCCAATTCCCATTGTACTTAGAACTCTCAGTAAGGATTCCATTTTACCCTCTACCATTTCAGAAAGTCCCCTAGTTTCTACTAGAACGGAAACATTAAAACTTTCTTCTGTTACTCACCTAACATTAATATGGGAACCTTCACTGCTGTATCGGAGAAATCGAGAAACAGGGGTCAATTTTTTTGCAGAGGTCACAAATGGGTATTCTGCAGAGGCGCTTACCAAAATGCTTGCGCTTCGTTTGGAGAAGATTCAATTTCCAGAGTCTGTTAGGTGGGAATTCGGAGGAGAACAAGCAGAATCGGGAAGTGCCAATCAATCTCTGATTGCGGTTGCTCCACTAGGCATGATGGTTTTGATTTCGTTTTTATTACTCGAATTCGGTAGCTGGAAAAAAACGGGCATCATATTACTCACCGTTCCTCTTTCTATGATTGGTGTCGTCCCGGGATTGTTATTGTCTGGAAAACCCTTTGGTTTTTTGTCCCTCCTTGGCATTTTTGCTTTGGTAGGGATCGTGGTGAACAATGGGATTCTATTATTAGATTATATTGGTCAAGCGACGGCAAAAGGAGATTCGATACGTATCGCAATAGAATTTTCATTATCAAAGCGGATCAGACCCATCCTTCTTACAACTTTAACTACGATTGCTGGTCTTCTACCCCTTGCCTTGACGGATGCAACATTATGGCCTCCCTTTGCTTGGACGATGATTTCTGGTCTCCTAGTCTCAACTTTATTGACTTTACTGGTTGTTCCAGCCGCAACCTATCTAGCGTTCAGTGAGAAGCCGGACGTAAAACGAAAACGAAAGAATTTTGATCTCGGAAAAATTCGGAAATTAATTCCTTACATTTATATCATTGGATTGATCGCAACATTCTCTTTTCCTCTCCAAGCAGATTCACCTGTCTTGACTTGGAAGGATATTGTTAGGAAAGCCGAGGAGTCGCCGAGGGTAAAGATTGCCTGGGAAGAATGGAAGAGAAAAAATCTTGAGAAAGAGAAATTCGAGCATGCAGTTTACTATCCGAAATTAGGACTATCTGTTGAGCATATAGACAGAAATAAAACCTTATTTCCAAATGCTAGTTTGCCGGTTGTAGCAGGAATCAATCCTAGCTATTGGACAGGTGGTGTTGAATTGCAACAGACATTATTTGATCCGGCAAATTGGTTTGCTGTTTCAAAGGCCCTTGATTATTCAGAAGAAGCGCAACGTCTCTTGTCTTATCGTGCTAAGGAAACATCGCAATCGGAAGCCTTGCTCTCATTCGTTACGATTCATCGGATCAAAATCAAAAAACAAAATTTAATGGAATTAAAACAGTCCTTGGGTATCCGATTTGCCGAACTGAAAAGATTATACGCGATCGGGCAAGTTACGGAAAGCGAATTGTTCCGAATAGAACAAGCGTTGAGCCAAGCAAAAATATCCCTGGAAGAATTAGAGGAGAAAGAGAAGGTCGCCGGTCTAGTATTAAGAAGGAACTTAGGAATGGATGAAGACATTGTAATCGGTATCCTTCCGAAAGAAGAGGAATTAGAAGTTCTGCGAGAAAATGAAGAGAATCCTGAGAGATTAGAACTTGTGTCAATCCGAAAGAAAATATTAGCACTTCAGGAAAAGAAAAAATCAATAGAGTATGAAGCCCTACCAAAGTTAGTTGCTAAGGGAAGTTACGTTTATTTGAACAACAATCAATTTAACACAGATAACTGGGGGCAACTTTCACTTGGAGTGAGCGTTAATCCTTTTGATGGTGGCGTTAGAAAAATTCGTATAGAAGAAACCGAATCGGAAATCAGAAGCACGAGAGAAGAGTTTAATGATTTAGTGCGAGCACTCACACTAGAGAAAGAAGATTCGCTCACACAAGTTAAAGTCAAAAAATATGAAGTGAGCATCCGACAAACAAATGTCATCAAATCAAAAAATGCTTCTAAAAAGGAATATGAAAGGTCAAAAACAGGAAAGTCAAACATCAACTCTTGGATTGATGCCGAAATCCTTTACTCCGAGGAAAAAGACAGATATGAAATGAGTAAAATCGATCTCATTGAGCGACTGATACGCTATCGGAATGTACTCGGGATTGGATATGACATTTAAAAGCTAAAAAAAATTTGACAAAGAACTGAGTATTTTATAAATGTAGACAATATCTACATAGTTTACAATGACAACATAGGAGAACTTTATGAAAAAAACGGGCATAGTGATCGCAGGATTTTTAGCAATTTTTCAATCACAACTTCAAGCAATTGATCTGGATGTGGAAGTCCAGCGGCGGATCTCGAATTCATCCATAATCAGCTGTGCCATATTTGAGTCAGCAGATGGTTTCCCTTCGGATTCGAGCAAGAGGTTACTCGGTGTGATCGCTGTAATCGAAAAGGAGAACAAGCCGATTTGTAAGTTTAAAGGATTGGCTTTAAAAAAATACGCAGTTGCCGTTCTTGAAGATTTGAATGGAAACGGGGGCATGGACAAAACGATGATAGGGATGCCAAAGGAACCTTGGGGTGTTTCCAATAATGCGCCGATGCATACTTTCGGTCCCCCGACGTTTGAAGAAGCAAGTTTCCAGTTAACAACTAACAAAACCATTCAGATTAAATTGAATCCATAATCCTTATGAAAAATTTAAACAAATACAGAAAGTCTGCTCTTATCACAGGTGCAAGTGAGGGAATCGGAAAAGATTTCGCTTTTGAATTGGCTAAACAAGGATTCTCTCTCTACCTTGTTGCTAGGAATCAAGGGAAGTTGGAGGAAGTCCGAAATGAATTGAGAGAAAAATTCGATGTCTCTGTATCAATCCATTCGAAAGATTTGAGTGATTCAAAATCCGTCTCTTCTTTAATAGAGGAGACAAAAGAATTCAGTTTCGGGATCGTCGTGCTCGCCGCTGGGTTTGGATCAGGAGGCGAATTTGCCTCCTTACCAGTTGATACAGAGCTCAACATCGTGGATTTGAATTGCAGAAGTATTGTACAACTCTCTCATCATTTTATCAAACGATCCGAAGGCAAAGAAAGTTTAGGCTTAATTTTATTTGGGTCTCTTGTAGGTTTTCAAGGGGTGCCATGGACAGCAACTTATGCGGCTTCAAAGGCATTTGTACAAAGTTTTGCGGAAGGATTGTACGGCGAAAATCGTGGTAAGGGAATAGATGTTCTCTCGGTCGCACCAGGGCCCGTCAATTCGGGGTTTGGTGGACGAGCAGGGATGAAAATGGGGATGTCGCAATCACCAAACGGTATTGCCAAAATTTCGTTATCTGAACTTGGTAAATCCGCAACAGTGCGTCCTGGATTTTTATCAAAATTTTTAGGTTACTCATTATCAACTTTACCAAGAAATCTGCGCTCTTTGATTTTAAAAAAAATTATGGCCTCGATGGTGTTTGGGAAAACATGAAAAAGAGGGTTCAAATCATGGTTTTCTTATTTGTCTGGCAATGGATCACCAGTTGTGCCGTTGCCACACCCTTTCAAAGAAGTGCAAAACTTGATCAAGTCGAAATGACTCCAGAAACGATTGTCATCCTCGCCTTGACAGAAGTGGAAATCACTGGAACTTCCTCTGATAAAAGCTCATTTTGGGAGCGCGTGACTTCGGTACGCAAAAGCTTAGATGAAATGCCGGGCTATTTAGGAGGAGCGATACGAAAAGAGATCCTAGGACCGCGGGCCTGGACACTTACTGTATGGACAAGTGAAGAAGCACTGGAACAGTTTGTTGCATCAAGAGAACATGAACGCGCCATGCGAGAAGGTGCCCCTGCTGTCAAAACGAGTAAGTTTTATAGGGGCAAATATGCCTGGAAGGAAATGCCAATTGGATGGGATGTTGTTGAAAAGCTCATTGACGAAGAAGGAAGAAAAGAATGATTCGTCGATTTTCGCAAAAAACAAGGAAAACTAACATTAGATAACCTCTAACAATGAAAAAACGAGGCTTTATCCTAGAATTTTAGGGCAGTAAAGCGAATAAACTCTTGAAATTTAATTTTTATTTTACAATGGTAGTAGAAATTAAATGAAAACTAATCTTGAAATTCCAGAGGTTATTGTATTAGATAAAACGTATACAAGAGTTTACCTCCAGGAAGATTCCTTTATATCGAATCTAAGAAGAGCCCTCCCTCGGGAGATCTCGATTGAACATTTTGAAAAACCTCTTAAATCTCAGATTTCAGAGATAGATTTCAACTTTTTACAAAATTATTACGAACGTAGAAACGGAGCGAATGGGGAAGCGTATATCCTCAGAACCATTCCACAAAGAATTCGAGTGGATATTGCGAATGCTTTTTTCGCACAAGATTACATTACCAGGGAAGATAAGGATTATCTACTCAAATTCTACGTATTAGACGAGGGGTTGGAACGCTATATATTGCGTCATTCGATCACCGAATCCGATGAGATTAAGATGTTGAAATTGTTTAATTTAAAAAGTCTTCATATCAATAACGTTCAGAAGGCTATGATCTCGGAGATATTAGAATCGGTAAAGGAAATCGAAAAAAAGTTTATTTTTTTCGCAAATCTTTACACATCTCCAAAACATAAATTCTTTTCACCACCTAACCTGAAACATGTTTCGGGCATGCAAATTACCGAAGCGGCTCGTCAGTTTGCCATTGCCATTTGTCATAAATTTGGCTCTGTACCCTTTGAAGGTGTTACATTTCTCCTCCAATCTTTAAAGAGCGAATTTTACCAATACGCCAAAGTCAATATGCCCATCAAAATGCGTGCCATTGCAAAGGATGTAAAATTTGCAAAAGATAAAACTTGGAATTTTGTTGATATTGAGATTACAGTCTACCAGGAAAATGTTGAAATTAGCAAGGTAACTACGATTGCTACGATCCTTCCGTTAAAAGTCTACCAACGATTGAAGTCTGGACAACAAGAACTTTATGAAATTGATCCTAGGTTTCGTCCAAGTGAAAGATTTCGTAATAATATATCCATTCGCTACCTAGAAGGCGATCAAATGAAAAAGTGGGTTTGTCATATCGAAAATTTTTCTGTTGGGGGATTTATGGTAAAAGCAGAAGGTGCACTCCCGCCAAAACAGTTCACTGAAAATGAAGATTTGGAATTTTTTATGCATTTCGATATAGCCGGATTCGTGCACGGAAAATGTAAAAATACATGGACTCGAGTGGAAAGGGAAGAAGAAGACACCTTTCTCGCTGGTTTTTCTATCATCGAAATGACAAACGTTGATACGGAAAACTTAAAAGAGGCGATTGGAAGATTCGGGAGATTGATAGAAGAAAGAGATTTGTACTAGTGGGTGTTTCCAGAGGCCCGATCCGTTATGTTTTTCTTCATTTTGATGGTGTCATTCTTGAAAACATTTTAGCACCAATCATATTTAATGTAATACAAAAATTGGGAGGAGTTTACTCGGCTGAAATTGAGAATAATATTTTCGCGAAATCACAAAAACATGCTGCAAATTTTATCATCAAACATTTAAATTTAACGATCTCAACAGAGGATGTCATTAATCTATATTATACGGAACGAAAACTTTATGAAGCGACGCATGAAATAAAACTAAATCAGGGCGTTGAATCCTTTCTAATCCTCTTAAAATCTTTTGGATATGAGGTCATTTCGTACGGTGGGGCTCCGATGGAATATTTTTTAGGGAATGTCGGTTCGTTAAGTTCCTATTTTAGTGAAGAAAAATACATACAAACAAAGGATTTCCGACCCGGAGTTCAGGAAATTTTATCTCGGTTCCAAAGTGTAAAACCTTCGGAGGCTTTATTCATTGATGAAGAGTTTACCATTGCACAGGCGTGTCATTCTCTCCAAGTTCCTTTTGTCGGATTCTCTACAAAATTTGAATACAGCTTTCAGAGATCGGAAATGCAAAATTTTGGCGTCAAATATATCATAAATTCATTAGAAGAAATCGATCGTTTCTTTTTGGAGAGGATTCAAAAGGACGTTTTAGGCGATTGCATTTGGAGTATAGGCGAAACAAGGAAAGAGTGAAAAGACATATGAACGAGTTTAAAAATCAAAACGTAATAATTACCGGTGGGACGAGTGGAATGGGTCTCGTGACTGCTGAACTTTTTGCCTCCGAGGGTGCCAATGTCTTTATCTCGGGTCGAAACAGAGAGCAGGGGAGAGAAGCCGCACAGTCATTATCACACTTTCAGGGAAAAAATGAGTACATTCCATGTGATGTTTCAAACCAAGAAGAAGTTAAGTCCATGATCGATTATATTGAGAGTGCCTTCGGTGGAGTTGATATCGCCGTGAATAATGCAGGTATAACCTCAAAATCCCATACGCCTCTCGCTGATTTCGCAGACGAAGAATGGAAAAATATAATCAATGTTAATTTGACTGGACTTTTTTACTGTATGAAATATGAAATACGTGCAATGCTTTCAAAAGGTAAGGGTATCATCGTAAATAATAGCTCGGTTGCAGGACTGGTTTCTATGCCTATGCAGGCTGCCTATTGTGCAAGTAAATCAGCGGTAATATCACTTACGGAATCGGCAGCGATTGACTACGCTCAAAAAAATATTCGCATCAACGCCATTGCACCAGGACCTGTCATGGGAGGTATGAATAGTATCGAGAGGCTAAATGCCAATCCAGAGCGGACTGCCAAAAAGTTGAATTTGACCGCGATGCATCGATTTGGAGAACCTATGGAGATTGCGAATGCGATTGCCTGGCTCTGTTCCAGTAAGTCGTCTTTCGTCACAGGCACGACGATTGCCGTAGACGGGGGTTTTAGTTCGGGAAAATGGTGATTCCGTAATGTATTTTGTTTTACAAACTTAGATTTTTTCGAACTATTTGAATCTTTAAAGGAGGTAAAATGGGTATGCTTGCTATTGGTGGATGCCAAAATCTAGAACTGATCCATGCAGGTGCAAGAAACACGATCTATCGTGGATTTCAAAATGGATTGCCCATCATCCTTAAAGTATTACAAAAAGAGTACCCAACTTCTGCTGAATTAGAAAATTTCACAATAGAATATAATATTTTACTGAATTTTCATTCTAAGAGAATCATCTCTCCGATATCATTGGAGAAAATTAATAATACCTTAGGAATTGTTTTTGCCGATATCGGCGGTAAGTCTATTTCTAATTTCATTTCAGAAAGTGTTTCCATTGAAAAGAAGATTGAGATATTTTTAAAATCCTTAGAGGGACTTAATGAAATACATAAATCTGAACTAGTACATCGTGACATAAAAATTCAAAATATTATCTATAATGATCTGACCGGGGATCTTCAAATTATAGATTTCGGAAGCGCGAGCCGCCTCACTAAACAAAATACATTCGTAAGCATGCATAGTTCCATGGAAGGGACGCTTGCCTATATTTCTCCAGAACAAACGGGGCGGATGAATCGAAGGGTTGATTATCGAACTGATTTCTACTCACTCGGTGTGACTTTTTATCAGATGTTTACTGGAAGTGTACCTTTTCTTTATAACGATCCTTTAGAATTAATTCACGCACACATTGCTAAATCACCGATTTCACCTTATGAGAAAAATAGAACTCCTAAAGTGATCTCCAGTATTATTATGAAGTTAATGGAGAAAGACCCTGAAAATAGATATCAGAGTGTTAATGGCATCCTCCATGATTTAGAAATTTGCAAGAAACATTTAATAGAGAATGGCCTGGACGGTTTGAAGGCTTTTGAAATGAGCATCGGAGAAAACGACTTCTCGGGTCGGTTCCAAATACCAGAGAAACTTTATGGCCGAGAAACAGAATTGAATCAAATCTTAACTCAATTCAAAGAAGTATCGAATGGAAAAACCTCGCTGGTGTTAGTTTCCGGAAAATCAGGCATTGGAAAAACATCACTTGTAAATGAAATAAAAAAGCCTGTTACAGAATCTCGAGGATACTTTATTTCAGGGAAATTTGATCTTTTAAAAAGAACAATACCTTACCGTGCGATTTCTCAGAGCTTTCAGAGTTTATTCCAACAGATACTCACAGAAAATGAAAGCTCCATTCAGAAATGGCGAACTTCGTTATTAAAAAGTCTGGGCAATAATGCAAAGTTAATCATTGATCTCATTCCAGAATTGGAATCCATACTCGGTGAGCAACCAGCTACCGTTCCTCTGCCTACCGAAGAATCGCAAAATCGATTTAACGATGTGTTTCAAAATTTTTTAAGTTCACTCGGGAAAAATGACCGTCCGCTAGTTATATTCTTGGATGATTTGCAGTGGGCAGATGCGCCAAGTTTACAGTTGATTCAGAGGATACTTTTAAATACGGAGATTAAAAACTTATTATTAATTCTTTCCTATCGGGATAATGAGATCTTTGCTGGTGATCCTTTTTCTCTGATGCTAGAAAATTTAAAAAAACAGGGTTACTCCTTTTCAGAGATCTTTCTTGAACCTATAAAAAGCTCAGATATTCAAAACCTCGTAAGCGAGACCATTGCATGTGAAGAAAAAGAGGCACGAGAGATCGCAAATGTCCTCTTATCGAAAACGAAGGGAAATCCATTTTTTATCAATGCGCTCTTTTCCGATTATTTCGAAAAAGATCTGATTCATTTTGAGAACAACAAATGGAAGATCTATCTTTCAAAAATTGAAAATGAAAAAATTGCTGAGAATGTGATTGATTTCATGATCGAAAAGATACAGGATCTTTCTCCTGATCACTTGGAAATTTTAGAATTTGCTGCCTGCGTAGGGAACTGGTTCAAATTAGACGTTTTTGTTCACATTATCAATCGACCAGATTATGATGTAAAAGGGGCTTTGATCAATTTAACAAATGAAGGTTATCTCAAACAGAACGAAAGTGAAGTAAATTTTATTCATGATAAGATTCGAGAGGCAGCTTACTCCCTTGTCTCCGAAGAGATCCGTTCCTTACATCACTATAATATTGCCAAAGGATACATTCGTCTTTTAGATCGTTATAAATTAGATGATCACATATTTACAATCGTCAATCAGTTAAACCAAGGTATTTCTCATATTAAAACGGATGAAGAAATAAGACGTCATATCGAGTTTAACATCCTGGCAGGTAAAAAAGCATTGGCTTCAAATGCGCATGATGCTGCGGCCGGGTTTTTCAATATGGCTACTCGAAATATTTTAGAATCCTCTTGGGAGAGTGATTACCAACAAACATTGGATTTATATGGGAACTTGGCGAAAGCAGAATATTTAAGTAAAAACTATTCTGCAGCGGAAGAAATTTTCAATATAATTTTGTTAAAAGCTAAAGGTGCATCTGATAAGATTGTAGTGTATGATTTAAAATCTAGTCTGTATGTAAGTCAAAACCGAATGGACGATGCTCTGGATATTTTTAAAAAAGCGGTTAAAACTTTAGGAATTCGCTTGCCATCTAATCCAAGTGAGTTGTCACCCCTTCCCGAAATCATAAAATTCAAATTCAAATTTGGCAAAAGATCGATCGATAGTCTCTACGATGCACCTTTGCTAAAAGATACTGATGCAAATACCATATTACATTTATTAAATTCTGCAATTCCGCCCGCATTCATTACTCAACCTGCATTGTTTCCGGTAATCATACTCAAGATGGTCAATCTATCTCTTCGAAAAGGGAATTCTCCTTTCGGTGCTTTCGCCTATGTTTTGTTTGGAGTGGTACAAGGCTCTGGCCTCGGTGATTATTCAGCAGGTTATGAATTTGCGCGTTTAGGATTACGTCTCCTTTCTAAGTTTCAAGAAGAAGCAAAATCTGTGGAATGTAAAACTCGTTTTATTTTTGCGACTATGGTAAGCCATTGGAAGGTGCATCCAAGGGAAGGGGAATCTGAGTACTTAAAATCAATAGCAAGTGGTCGGGAATCAGGAGATCTTCAATATACATCCTATGCGATCAATAATATGCATTTTCAAAAGTTACTCATGCGACAGAATTTAATTGAAGTTAGAGATAGTTTCAATAAATATGATAAACTTTTTCAGAATCTAAAACAATACAACGCGTATCAACTTTTCCAAATGAATAAACAATTCATTCAGAATTTGTCCGAAGATGTGGAAGATCGTCTCGCTTTGAGAGGGGAATATTTTAGGGAAGAAGAAGTACTCCCCGAATGGATACAAGCGAACAACGCCAATGCTTTATTTGATTACTTTCTAACGAAATCGAGATTAGAGTATTTTTTCGGCGATAAAAAGAAAGCTTTGGAATATTCTTTCAAAGCAGATCCTTATGAAGTAGCTATGATGGGCATGATGTTTGTTCCCGAACATGTCTTCTTTAACTCTTTGATTATAGTCTCTCTCTATCAGGACGGGACCGCAAAGGAGAAAAAACTTTTTAAGAAGCGATTGCAAAAGAATTTGAAGCGATTGAAAGTTTGGTCCTCGCAATCTGAAGCAAGTTACGGAGCTAAATATTTACTCTGTGATGCTCTGATTTTTCTAATCAATGGAGATGGAATGTTTGCCATTTCTAAATTAAAAAAATCGGTCGAGATCGCAAGGAAGTATGAATTTGTATTAGAAGAAGCAATTGCAAATGAATGGATTGCCCGAATTTGGGAAACCAGAGGTGAGGAGGCATATGCTAGGCTTCATTTAACAGATGCCAAGTATTGTTATGCGAAATGGGGATGTAAGATTAAAGCAGAGCAATTGAACGTAACTTTCGAGAAAAATAAGAGCCGATTTTTAGAAACTGACCAAAGTGCGGTTAAACCAGACATAAAACATACAATGCTGGCAAGTCAATCTTCAAACACGAACCAGTTTGATTTAGTAAGCGTTATCAAAGCATCCCAAGCGATTTCAAGCGAGATCCAATTAAGTAATCTCTTGGAAACTATGATGAAGATACTCTTCGAAAATGCAGGTGCTGAATCTGGTATGTTCCTTCTCAACAGAAATGAAGGTTGGCGCATCGAAGCAGTCGGCAATTTTAATCGTGATGAAATCGTGACATTACAAGGCTTACCACTCATTGAAAGTGAGAAATTTCCGATCAACATCATCAATTTTGTAATTAGAACTAAACGTCTGGTATTGTTAGATGATGCAAAAAATTCAGGAATGTTTGTCAGCGATCCTTATGTAGAATCGAACAATTCAAAATCAGTTCTCTGCTATCCGATCATTAATCACGGTAATTTCATTGGCATTATTTATCTAGAGAACAATTTACTAAAGTCGGCTTTCACCGAAGAGAGAGTCGAAGTATTAAAAGTATTATCTGCTCAGATAGGTATGAGCGTTGAAAATTCACTACTTTTTGCAAATTTGGAAGAAAATGTAAAAGAAAGAACGAAAAATTTAAACGATGCCTTAGTGGCTGTTAGCTCGCTGAAAGAACAGCAAGACATGGATTATTATTTGAATACACTTCTCGTTGAACCACTTGGTTTAAATAATGCTAGCAGTAAACATGTCGAAGTAGAGTTTTTTTTAAAGCAGAAAAAAACGTTTCAGTTTCGAGGAAATGATTATGAGTTAGGTGGTGACATCAATATATCCGATAATATGAAAATAGCTGGTCGTAGCTACACTGTTTTTTTGAACGGAGATGCTATGGGTAAATCAGTACAAGGAGCAGGTGGAGTTCTCGTGATCGGAACGATCTTCAAATCCATTATCCAACGTACGAACTTTTCGGACTACGGACTCAATATTTATCCCGAAAGGTGGATTAAAAATGCCTATCTTGAAATGCAAAATGCCTTTGCAAGCTTCGATGGAACCATGCTCATGTCAGCAATCTTCGGCCTAGTAGATGATGAAATGGGAACTTTATATTTTATGAATGTAAGTCATCCTGATTTACTTCTCTATAGACAAGGCAAGGGAGAGTATATCAGAAGGTCAAATGAATTGCCAAAATTGGGGCATGAAGATCCTACCGTAAGTATTTCTTTAAATGTAATCGCTCTATTTCCTGGAGATCGCATCCTCCTAGGCTCCGACGGGAGAGATGATCTCATCATTGGAACAGATCCAGACGGATTTGATATTTTTAATGATGATGAAAATATGTTTCTGCGGAATGTCGAAGCATCTGATTCAGATTTGCAAAAGCTATATGAACTTACTTTGAATTCGGGGAAAATTATTGATGATCTTTCCTTTTTAAAAATAATTTGGAAGGGTCCCGTCATCTCCTCATATGATTTCGATCATAGTAAAGTTTTTAAACAGATCGAGTCTCTTAAGGAGAATTCCGATTTCCATGGTGTTCTTGCTTTGGCACAAGAAATGATCGATAAGTACCCTCATGAAAGTTTGTATTTATTTGAACTTTCCTATGCTTTGACGAAATTGGGACAATGGGAAAGGGCCATCGATTTCGGAGAAAAATTGCGCCTTCGCATTCCGGATCATCTTTCCAATATCTTAAATTTGGTCCATTGTTATGTAGAGATCGGGAAAAACGCTCGAGCCAATGAAATTCTATCGTTTGCCATTATGACAATTCAGGATGATGGTCGCCTGCAAAAAGCCAGAGAGACTTTGCGTTTACACTAGCCACATTTGCTTTTTCCTAGAATGGATGAGTCATTTTGAAACCCATGTGGGTTGTTCAAAGTGTTACCGATGTGGCTTTTCACACATTTCGGGAATCACGATCATGTGACATAAGATTGATTATGGGAAGCTGCATATTGCATCATGTAATCATCTACTGCAAACGCTGATCGTTGCATCATCTAAAATCTACTCCGATTGACTGCCAGGAATTGTCGGAACGACTTGAAGCTCACGAATGACCGAAATGAGATGGTCTTTCTTCCAGGGTTTCGTAATGACATGGTCGACTCGACCGACCCGTTTTGCCCGTTCTAGGGAAATGGGATCGACTTGGCCTGTGAGAAGGATCTTTCGGATGTTTGGAAAATTGAGCTCAAGGTGGATCATAAACTCATCACCCTTCATTCCAGGCATCAGCCAGTCGCTGACAACGATGACTATCGAATGGTTCGGATCCAAGGTATCATCTATGATGTCTATGGCCTCAGCCGCTGATTCTGCCGTTTCGTAGATAAATGAATTCCCAAAAGCATTCCGGAGCTGTTCTTTCAGGCTCTCGAGAACGGAGACTTCGTCATCCACGCATAGAAACATCAGTTTACGATCTTCGTTCAAACAGGCAGCCTCACATGAAAGGTTGTGCCAACACCAACCTCTGATTGAAAGTAAATCTCTCCCTGATGCTTTTCAATGATTTTTTTTACAATGCCGAGTCCCAAGCCTGTACCTTCACCGCGGATTTTTGTCGTAAAGAATGGATCAAAAATTTTATCGCCGTCTTCGGCACTTATGCCTTTACCTGTATCTCGAATCGAAACTTTGACAAAGTTAGGTGAAGCATCTTTCTCGATTGAAATCAAGATTTCACCATTTCCTTCGATCGCCTGAGCAGAATTGTGGATTAGATTTGTCCAAACTTGACTCAGTTCATCAGGGAAAGCTTTGATATCAACGTCATAAGTAAAATTTTTTGTCACTTCGATTTCGGATTTTAGAAGACTTTTGTAAATCACAAGAACAGTCTCAATGTTTTCTGCTAAGTTCACCGTTATTTTCTCACCAGAGTTGTCGCGATGCGAATAGCTTTTTAAGGCAAATACAATTTTCGATGCTTTTTCAACAGAATTTTCGATATTTCTAGCATTGGTTTGTAATCTCGAAATTTTATGAATGTATTCTATCACCAAACTGCCGTTTTCTTCGTGCAGCAAACGGATCCATGACTCCAAAGGAAATGATAAATCAAAGTCTAGTATAAGATCCGCTATATGGTCGGAATTTTCGATCCTCTCTTTTTCCAAACTTTCTGCGATTTCTTTCTTTTTCTGACGCCTTTCTCTGCTAGAAAGAAAGAAAATTTTCTGTGCTGGAGTTTTCTCTAAGTTACTTTGTATGACATACTTAGCATGAGGAGAAAGTGTTTCCGTCGGAAACGACAAAACGAAGGACAATGCATCCTCTACATTCGAGATAGCAGTACGAATCGTACCCAGAGGCGTATTGATTTCATGCGCAATGCCAGCAACCAATTGACCAAGTGTCGACATTTTTTCCGAGTGAATCAACTGGGTTTCAGCAGCTTTGAGGTCCTCTAAAGCCTGCGATAGATTTTGATTTGATTGCAACAAGTTTTGATTTGATTCATTTATATCAGAAATAAGTATAGAAATTTTATCTTTTAAGACTCTAAAGGCATTTGCTAATCTTCCGATTTCGTCATTCGATTGGTAGCCAATCATAACTTCCCAGTTTTGATTTGCAATTTCATGAGCAATGGAAGTTAGTTCTGAGATCGGATCACTCACTTTTTCTTTGATAACAATGTAAGAAAAAGAAAGTGATCCGATAAGACTCACTATCACAAGGAACATGCTAATAATTAAATAGATACTGTAACTTTCGTATTGGCGCACATTATCATTTGTTCTTTTTTCAAGCAATTGAAAAAATTCATCGATAGGTTCCATGATTTCTTTTTTCGATTTATGATATTCACTGCCATGCATCAGTGAAATCGCATATTCCCTGTTTGGTTTTCCATTGATTGTAAACTGCCCATTGGAATCTTTATACTTCCCCTTGATCGCATTCAAGGCAATATTTTCAAGATTTACAAGTTCATCAGAATTGAATTGTGCTGTTTTCAGTTTTTTAAACTCTTCTTCCGTAAAACCAGCTTCAATCATTCGCGATTGAAGAGAACTTTTATGTCCTGGCAATGGCTTACGATCTGAAGGAGCTAGAATGAAATCCCAATAAATTCGGTCATAATTTTCTGGACGTTCCTTTTCTCCATTTCGGATGGCCAATATTTCATTAAAAATCTGTTCATAAAACTCATTGCCAGTGACCACATAGGTTCGTGCAAAGCGCGTTAGGTCGTCTGAACTTTGCCTCAGTTCATCAGCAAGCTTAATGGATTTCAATCGTGTTTCTTGACTGGCTGCCAGAAAAGACTGCACTTGGAAGAGCGTAATCGCAAGAACACCCAGTAGTATTAATAAAAAAATATTAAATGAGAAAATGAAATAGAATAAGCGTTTGATGCTCACTGAAGCTACCGATCAGAAGTCAAATCAACAGAGACTAAGCAGACATCGTCATTGAGAACGGAATCTTCTAGAAATTCCATTAGATCAGAAAAAATACCGGAGATCAAGGCCTCACTGGTTTCGGAACGATGTTCGATGAGGTAATCATACAGGATATCTTCATAGAATTGCAAACCCTTCTGTTCAGAACATGCTTCGAGTAGTCCATCAGTGAAAAATAGAATCCGAGAACACCCAGCAAGTGAGATACGCTCACTTTTAAATGCAGAATCTTTACTCGCGAGAATTTGGGAACTCAAAATCCCCAATGGTTTTCTTTTATATTTTAACTTCAGCTCCGTTACACTATCCATTTTAAAAACATACGGGTATGGATGACCTGCATGTGCACAATCCATTTCCTTTTTTTCAAAATCTATTACGGAATATAACGCCGTCACGAATCTACCTTCAGAATAGTTTAGTATGACATCGTTTAATATAGTGAGAAGCTGTGCCGGGTCTTCTAGAATCTCTTCTGTCATTTTGTGTAAGGTACTTTTAATGATAGCCGTGATGAATGCAGAAGCGACACCATGCCCTGCTACATCACTGATAAAAATTCCAATTTTATTTTTATCTTTGAAATGCATAAAATCAAAGAAATCTCCGCCTACTTTATGTAAGGGGAGGTATAATGTTGATATAAATTTGTTTTCTCCTTTTTTAGGTAACATCGCTGTTTGGATTCCGGCTGCGAGTAACAAATCTCGTTCCATCATTTGGTTTTGCGCTAAAATTTCTTTTGATTTAAGGGCCAGATCCTTCTCGATCATTTTCTTTTCTGTAATATCAAATATGGTAAAACGAATCACGATGGCCTCATCTGGTGGTGAGACTACTTTTCCGGAAAGATACACGAATAATTGACTACCATCTTTTTTTTGTAAGGTGACTTCTTGGCTATTGGTAGTCCCGCCTTCTTTGATTGCTTTAAAATCGATTTCAAATTGAGGTAGGTAGCTTGGTCCGATCAAATTGCGAAAATTAGGACATTGTAAAAGTTCTTTTCTGGAAAAACAAAGCCAATCCAATAGGGTAACATTTGCTGTTTGTATTCTCCCATGCTCATCGAGATTTAGATAACCGCAGGGAGAGTTATTAAAAAAGTCATCTAACTGGACATTTTGTAACAGAATCTGGTAGCGTAATTCCTCTAATTCGGCCCTGAGAACTTCCTGGTCCCGCTCAAATATGTCATCTGTACTGATCGGCATAGCCTTCCCTATGCACGATTTTCCTTCTATATCGAAATATTTTGCACGTAGAAAAAAATTTCCTTGTAAGAAAACACAGAAAAGTTACATTTTTGCCATAATACGGAAAAAAGGAACGACGTTCTTTTGTAAGATTTATGAATGAAACCCCAATCAGAAAACCCTCGATCGCCATCATTGGTGCCGGTATGACTGGCATCCTGCTTTGTATCAAATTGCAGGAGCTAGGAATTGATGATGTGACCCTCTTTGAAAAGAAAGACGACCTAGGCGGTACTTGGCGGGAAAATACCTACCCGGGTGTTGCCTGTGATATACCAGCTCCAATGTATACCTATTCTTTTGAGCCAAACCCGGAGTGGAACTACCGTTTTGCGAGAGGGAATGAAATTCAAGCATACTTCAAGAAGGTAAGCGAAAAATATAAGGTAACACCGAAGATCCGATTTGGAGAAGCCGTGATCTCTGCAACTTACCAACAGGGAAAATGGACTATCAAATCGAGTAAAGACACCACTCTAGCTGTTGATTTCGTGATTTCGGCAACGGGGATTTTACATCACCCTGCAAAACCAAATATACCTGGCCTTGCTTCTTTTAAAGGTGCATGTTTCCATACAGCTGAATGGGATCATAGTATAGAATTGAAAGGAAAGCGAATCGGTGTTATCGGCACGGGATCGACAGCCGCGCAAGTCATTCCCGAAATGATAAAAATAGGAAGTAAGGTTTCCGTTTTTCAAAGAACACCTCAATGGATTGTAAATGTTCCTGATAAGCATTATTCGAATCAAGACAGAGAAAATTGGAGGAAAAATCCCTCAGTCGCAAAACGTTTACATGCATTGTATACTATCGCCGTCGAACAAACGTTTTCGAAGGCAGTGATTGGGAAAAAGCTTCCGCATGCTCTAATGAGTTTTTTATGTAAGCGGAATTTAAAAAAATCTGTTAAGGATCCTATCTTACGAGCAAAGTTAACTCCAAATTACCGTGTTGGTTGTAAAAGAGTCATTGTGAATTCAACATTTTACGATGCCATCCAAAAGCCAAATGCCGATTTAGTCACAGAAGCCATTGAAAAAATTACTCCCGAGGGTGTGGTTACTAAAGATGGAAAAATACATCAATTAGATGTCCTCGTTCTGGCTACAGGGTTTCACCCATTTAATTTCATGCGCCCAATGAACTTAACAGGTGAAAACGGAGTGAAAATAGATGATGTGTGGAGTAAAAAAATCCAAGCATACAGATCCATGTTCATTCCTTCTTTCCCGAACTTTATTCTCATGCTCGGGCCTAATACACCTATTGGTAATTTTTCAGTGATTGCGATGAGTGAGGTACAAGCGAATTATCTCATGCAGGTGATTCGTGATTGGCAACAGAAGAAATTTGATGAACTTAGCGTTACCGAAGATGCATTTAAGAATTTTAATGCCTATCTAAAAGCTGGAATGGGAAAAACGGTATGGTTAGGTGGCTGTAATAGTTGGTATCTTGATGCAGATGGCGATCCTGCAATGTGGCCATACACTTGGAAACAGTGGGAAAAAGAAATGAAAACGCCAGATTACAAAGACTTCGCGATCAAAACTTTTTAACCTTCCCAATCCCAAAAAAAGTCTTTATTGGAAAGCTCCTCTTTAGGAGCTTTTTTCTGATCGAAATTTTCCTCTGGGTAAAGGTCAGAGGACTCCTGAAGTGCAGTACCCATTTTTTCAAGATCCAAGGTCTCGTTTAACCAATACTCTTCGGTGCCAAAGTGAGGGAATAGATTCGGAAAGGAAGGATCCGTCCACCTTTTTGCAATCCAAGCCGCATAATGAATGTAGCGAATCCCTCGCAAGGGTTCAATGAGCTTCAGCCAATTATCCGAAAGTTCTGCAAACTCCTGGTAACCTTCAAAAAAAAGCTCGCGTTCATATTGCTCTTTGGATCCACCAAACGGGAGTAACATCCAAAAATCTTGAACCACTGGTCCTTCAAGGAAGTCATCGAAATCCAGAAAGGAAAACCCGTCCTTTGAATGTAATAGATTACCCTTATGACAATCACCATGGATTCGTTGCATGGGAATCGCGTAGGTATTGATCAGATTCTCATAAGTTGTAAATGTAATGAGAGCTGCATCCTTGTACCTTTTGAGCAAATTTTGATTTGCGATCCAGCCTCCATCTTCGATGAGGGAGAGTGCTTTTTGGGCATGGTTTTGGATGTCCAACCTTGGACGATATTTAGTTTGCTTGGCTTTCCCGACGGAATGGATCCGACCAAGTAACCTTCCCAATTGTTGTAGGTCAGATTCAGCAATTTCTTCAATGATGCGGCCGGTTCTCAGTGGCCATATAGCAAACATTAGATTTTCGAAATCATAAATAGATTTCCCTTTCTCTAATTGGATTGGAGCGAGTACAGGAATTTCAGCATCTCTTAGTTCAAATAAAAAATCATGCTCTTCCTGAATTTGTTCTTTCGACCATCTTCCTGGGCGATAGAATTTTGTTACATAACGAGTTTTATCCTCAACTTCAATATCATACACACGATTTTCTACACTATTTAAAGGGACGCATCTGCCAGTCGGTTCAAAACCAATGGATTCCATTGATTTCAGAATGCTATCTGGGTTTAAATGATTAAAAGAAGCAAGATTATTCACGTTTTAGACACAATTTGATTTCTACCTGAAAGTTTCGCTTCATATAGATTTTTATCTGCAATTTTTAACGCATCTGCCGGCGTAATTTCTGGAGAGAGCCTACCTCCTGCGATGCCACCACTAAATGTGATAGAAAAAGAGGCGTTCTTGTCAGTGGGAATCAAGATCTTTGATATTTGGTTTCTAATTTTATCTAAAACCAAATGCGCATTTTCTAATGAAGTTTCTGGAAGAAGGATGACAAATTCTTCCCCACCATACCTGGAAACGATATCAGACTTGCGAAGTTGCAATTTTAGTTCCTTGGCAAGCAGGCGCAGTACCGTATCACCCACATCGTGACCATAGGTATCATTTACATTTTTAAAAAAATCGATATCAATCATCGCGAGAGCAATCGGACGGTCGTGACGCTTACACCGCTGAAATTCTTGTTCGATTCTTTCAGACATATAGCGTCTGTTATATAAACTGGTTAAGGGATCTTGATGAGATGATTCAAGAAGGCGATCTTGGAGAGATTTTATTCGCAGGGCACTAAAAATCCTAGCCAATAATTCTACCTCGTCAGCAGGCTTGCGGATAAAGTCCGTGGCACCAGCTTCAATGGCTTCTTTGATTTGGCTAGAATCGGTATGGCTTGTTACCATAATGATGGGCAACCAACCCGAAGGAGAAAAAGATAAAATCTCATTGATCAGTTCAATGCCGGTTCCGTCAGGTAGCTCCCAGTCGAGTAGTACTACGTCTATTTTCTCTCTTGCAATGATCATCCGGGCGTGGCCTGCACTTGGAGCACTGACAGCCAAGTAACCATATTTTGTGACCCATCTCTCTAAAATACGTGATTGGATATCCGAATCTTCGATGATGAGAATTTTTTTGTGTGCCATGCAGAAAGATTTTAACCTAACTTAATTTACTTTTTCTTTTTTTTCGCATCGAGAATTCGATCTGCTTCGCCTTCTTCCATCGGCACACGAACAACAGTCCCGCCTTCCTTACGAATTTGGTCCAAATCGACCACCGCGCCTGATAGAAGACCATCGGCCTTATTGGTAACATCTTTTACCCCGTACACAACCCATTTTCCTCCCTCTAAGGAAAGAACGAGATAGGAACAATCGGCGACGGCAAGAATGGAATGGGCGGAAAGCTGTGAAATCACTTCATAGCTGGCAACGACTCCTGAACCGAGGCCAACTCCCACAGGAATGCCAGCAGATTTTGCAAGATAATAGATTCCGAAAGCAGTTCCCGTACCAAAGGAGGCAACGGTTCCAACGGTTCCCACTGTGGCTGAAGCTGCTTTGGTTCCTACGTAAGTCGTCGTTTGAACACCCGCTGAAGTTGCGGTTATGGCGCCGCCTGCTGTTGTCCCAGTCACAGCAAGGCCACCACCTAAAATGGATTGGGTCGTGGTCACACCGATCAATGAAATCGGTGCCAGCAGATACTTACCAGATTTTTCGGTTAGAATGCTGGCTCCTTTGGTACTATACTTGGATGTTTTTCTAGCTACATAGGAGGAGGCATTGCCGCCTGCTTTTAACGATTCATATGATTCGCCAAGTACAATCTCAGTGCTACCCAAAAGGGCACCTAGCGCCAATTTTACGTTGGGTGCGACAATATAAACAGTACCTTTACCTGCAACGGTAATCGTTTCAGCCAATACATACACTCCCGTGGTGGCTCCGACGGTAATGACAGCTGCAGGATAAACAACGGTATTCACGGCTATATAGCCGACGGAAAGAATACCAATTTTACCTATTGGAGCAATGATTGAATCATAAAAAATTGCCTTTGTCGTTTTGGCGAAAGCCTTTAATAGTGAGAATGACAAACCCTCCCCATCTGCGATGGATTCTATGTCTTTGCCTGCACTTTTTAATTCGTTTTTGGCAGTATTTCCATAATTGAAAATGGTTTCTGTCCACAAATCGGAGATTCCATTGGAAATATCATTTCGAATGTCAGTCACTGTCGAAAAAGAATTTTTATAAGTTCCACCCTCAATCTCTTCGTAAGAATCTTCCCATGCAGATTTTAAGGACTCGTCCATGTCCACATAACCAATCACAAAGGATTCAAAGGAATCTTTAAAAGTTTGATTATAGGATTTCATGCGTGCTTTAAATTCGGGAGACTTTTCTTTTTGTTCAGCGTCTTTAAAACGGTCTTCGGCCCAAGCATCCCAATCTTTACGCAACTGTTCGCTATTTTTAATCACGTCGGCATGCGCTTTTTTCCCTGCTTCGAAAGATCCACCTATCAACCCATAGGCTTTTGCGTTGGAAACGTACATGATATAAATTCCCGGAAGAGTCGCCGAATCTTGTAAATAACTGACTGCATCGTTTCCTGACTCCGAAACATTCTCTGCATAAGACCAACTTGTCTTCGTTCCTTCTTTTACAACGATCACAGATTCTTTTGCTTTCTGGAAGGCTTTAGAAAATTCTTGTTTTGCGAAACCCACACGTCGTCCAAGAAGAAAAATTTCTCCTTCTTCCATGGGAGGGATAAATTTGATACTCGTACCTGCTAGAGGTACGGCCCCTTGAAAATACAAAGACTTATGTCCTTCACCGATTAGCTTTTTAGAATTTTTCAGTGGGTCATCTTTGTCTTTCGCCGTCGACGAACAAGAGATAGATGTCAGTATGAAAAAACAAAACAGTATTGCTTGGTAAGGGATGGATTCAGAGTATCTCATTTTCTCTCTCCTGTTTGTTTTCTTTTCAATTCTTCCTCTTTATCCTTGATCTCAGCAGCAATCACTTTTTTGATGAGCTCTTTATCTGTAGAAAGGATTTGCACTTTACCTTCTTTTTTTGCTTTTTCCAAATTGATGATGGTTCCAGTGGGCAGATCATCAAAGCCAGAATAATTACCCCGAGCCACAGCAATCACAACTCGCGGACCATCATACGCAAGAAAGACGGTCCCATCAGGAACTGTTAGTAGGAGATGCGCAGGAATGACGGTGAGTGCCGTATAACTCAAAATGACACCAGATTTTAAAGCATAGACGCTTGCTTCCGCGCTACCTTTCCCAAAATCATACACGAGACCCGTTGCATACGCAGTACTTTCGTAGGCTACCCCACCGGTTTGTGTTACAGCCTCTCCCCCATATCCAGCAGCCATCGTAGTTACTTGGTTAAATGCTGAAATGCCAGTGCCGCCAATCACCGTGGGTGCTGTGGTAGAAAGGGTCGCAATCCCCATAGTCCCTAGAAATCCAGCTTCCAATGTAGGGGAAATGATACGATAGCCTAGTTTGGTTGGATAATAAACGACCATTCCAGTAGTGATCAGTGCCTGTCCTGAGAAGGTAGTTAAATGTGAAACGGGGACAAATACGCCACCTACGACTAAAGTCTCGCCCACGGCTGTCGTGGTGTTAAAGAGTGGACTGACTAGAATTTCTTTTACGGCGATTGTATATCCTTGAAAAATATCCCACATCGCAATCAGAGCATTGTCTCGAGTACCCGATTCATCGTATTCTTCCACAAAACTCTTTACACTTTTATTGAAGCTTGTTCGCCATACATTTGTAAGCTTGTTTTGATTTTTCCAGATGGTATCAATAAAGATATCATTGATATTTCCTGACAATTCTCCTCTACCCTGATTCACATCATTCCAGGTGGCAAGAAGTTGTTTTTTATCCTCAGCATCTCTCTCTCCGAGATACATATACCCGTCGATGAAGCTATTGGCAGCCTTCCCATTCAATTCCCTGGATAACTCCCATTCGTTAGCTGCAAGTTGGTAGGAAAATTCATAGATATCTTTTGAATTTTGAGTTCCTGAACTACGAAGATTTGAGGCCTCGTGATTGATCTTCTTCATCGTCATAAGCATATCCGATGGCAAATCAACCGTCCGATTCTTCATATTGTCAAATACCATGGCACGTGCGACCTTTGAGCTCATTCTGCCAGATTCGAATACCTCCTCGACTGACTTGCTTCCTGGTGGTATCAGAAGCCAACCGTTCTCGTCTAGATTCTTCCTGGCACCCAAGGCATTGGTTGTCAAAGGTGCTATTTTTTGGAAGGACTGGGGTTTTGCATCTTTTGCCGTAACTGACTCCCCTACAATTTTATCCGCTTTTGGAGATTGACAGAACACAACCAGCAGTCCAACTATCAGCAGTAATATTTTAAAATAAAGTTTTTGCATACTTCCCTCAATTCATTTTTCTCGTCATCAAACGCCAGTAAAAAGATGTCCGATCTTTGTCTTCGATAAATCCACAGTGTCCGCCTTTACTTTCGATCACCACATCCACATAAGGCTGACTTTTTATCTGATAAAAATCTTCTACCGGAATCACAGGATCATCCTCAGAGGTTAAGATCGTGACTGGTATTTTGATTTTTTCAAAAAAATCTTTGCTTAGCGTGTAGGTCTGGAAGTAATCCTTTACAGATAGAAACTCGGAATAATCTAAAATCATAGTCTCTGTCAGTTGCATGACAGTTTTATATTTTTTAAAATTTGGAAACTTATAAAGATGTGGAAATAACTTTTCTTTCTTCCGAAGTGAGGAGATCCATGCTTTCAGGAAATAATCTCTGAGTACGGGATGACTGTCCATTTTTAAAGTTGCTGCCATTGGGTCGAGAGGAGGACTAATCGAAAAACAATGTTTCAAATTTGGAATTTTATCTGCCTTTTTTGCAAGTGAACTTTTTTTTGCGATTCTCAAAACGAAATTGGCACCTAACGAAAATCCTGCTAGGTAAATTGGCTGATTCGTTTCATTTAATTGTGCAAGAGAATAAACTGCTTCATATGTTTCTTGCAACAAACTACCATTGAAAATCCCTTCATTCAAATGGTGTGTTCCACCATGATCCCTGAGGTTTAAGCGGTACACGGAAAACCCTTTGGCAAGAAAATGACGTGTGGTACGAACCATATAACTGGAATCGATACTTCCCTCCCAACCATGCAAAAGGATAAGAATCCCCTTTGGGTTGGTAACATTGCTAAGGGCAGAAAGAAGCGAGACTCCACCCTTCGTCTTTACCAAATGCCATTTAACATCATGTAGGAATTGGTATTGTTTGTCCTTTTTTGATTTCCATGAGGCAAGGATGGATTGCGCCATGGCACCAGAAAGAATCGGAATTGGTTTAAACGAGGTCATGTTCCTGTTATGAATTGAATCATTGATCCTTTTTGCATACTACCAATTTACGGATCCAATGATCTTTGAAAAGAAGTATCCGCAATCGCAGAAAATAATCTGTAATCACAGAGTCTTACTGACTCCGAAACCCATCGAATCCAAATTGACTTCTTTTCGGTCTCCAACCAAAATCTGATATGTGAATACAAAATTTCTGATTCTCGCCTTACTCTCACTTTCCTGTGCTTCCACATTTAAACCTTATACGAGCGAATGGAAGGTCTCTGATGGGAATGATATTTTTTATGCCGGGATATCTGCAAAAGCGAGCGAGAAAGCAGTCGCAACTGATAGCGTGTCCATGAAACAAAGAACTTGTATCGATGCGGCAAAAAGCATATCTACCTCGCCAAAAATCTCAAAGTTTCTAGTGGATGCAGAAAAACAGACTTTAAGTGAATCTGAGTTACGTGAACTGGGAAAACAGATCGCAACGTATCGCATTACACCGGTTCTTTTGGAATGCCAGCCTGGCCCCAAGGATTCGATGTTTGGTGGCACTGATTGGGCAAGTTGCCAATGTTTGTATTCTGTGATTTATCCAGGGGGACGTTCCGCATTACAACAAGATATCTTAAAGGTTAAATAAATTTAAAAATCTTAACCGGCTGTGATTTTCCTTTGATCATTACATCACCCAAAAGATGATAGCGTTCTTTTTGTTCGGTATTTTGATTCACAACTTCTTCAGAGACTAGGATTTCTGTTTCAAATTGTTTATTCAATTGCTCAATCCGTGCAGCAAGATTGACAACATCTCCAATGATGGTATACTCTTTGCGTTCGTTCGATCCGACATTTCCCGTTACCGCATTGCCCGCATGCAAACCCATACCGAATCCAATTTTGGGAAGCTTGCCTGCAGATATTAAACCATCGAGTGTAATTTTAATCTTCTCCGCTGCCTTGATTGCATTATGAACATCTCGCCCATCGGATACCGGCGCTCCAAATACCGCCATAAAGCCATCCCCCAAAAATTTATTGATGATCCCTCCGTTCGAGTTAACGCATTCGATGGAAGATGTAAAAACTGTATTCAGGAATTGGATCAAATTTGTTGGAGATTGTGACTCAGAAAACTGTGTAAAATTTCGGATGTCAAAAAACAACATACAAACGTGACGGGTCTCTCCTTCCCACTCATCCTTTTGCTCAAGCAATTGGTTCACAACTTCTGGGGAAACATGTTGCCCGAAAAGTGCTCGTATTTGATTTTTATCGACTTCATGTCGGAAACTACTACTGACAGCTCTTTTAATTTGTCTGGTTACAAACCCTGCAACAAACCCAGAACCTAATAAGATAAACGCCTTGGCGTAAAATAAGGCGTCATTTTCCACGAGCGTTGCTGGTAAGGCATTAAAGGAAAATGTTTTAAAATATAGGAATAAGCAAACATACTGAATCGATGATACAATGCCTGAGAAAATCGACATCCGTTCTTCCAGTCGAAGCGTAGAGATGATGATAAACAAAAAGTAAACAAAACTCGGAGGTGCATCTAATGCTTCAATCGAATTGTGGGCATTCGCTCCGAGTTCAAAGATGGCGAGAGTGGGAATCGTAGCTTCTACAAAGGCACTGCCATACCTTACAAGAGGATTGATGCCCAAGCCTAGTCTGATCGTACGTTTGAAATACATTCTGAGCAAGAAGGCGTAGGTTGCGATCAGAAGAAAATAGGCAGGTGGGAGCCAGATCGGAAATCCTTCGCTGTAGATGATTTTAAAAATAGCGGGAAATAAGATCGGTTGTAAGAGAAACGTCATCGCTCCCACGATAAAAATAAAGACTAAAACAGATGCCCGTCTCACTTCTGAACGAAGTATTTCTCTAGAGAATGCCGAATCAAAGGAACTTTCGATATCTTCTGCCATTCTGCTCATCTTAATACGATTTCAAATATAGATAAACATTTTTTGTATTTTTTCCAAAATAAACAAAAGAAAGCATAAAAATGTCCTACCCTAACAGTAAACTCAGAGCAGAATAGTCAAGAATTCTGGAGCAACCTTTGTCCATCACATACCATCATAGTTTAGCTCTTTCCGACCTTGCGACAAGTCTCCAAACATCCATCCATGGAGAACAAAAACAATCTCCTTTACGATCCCCAATCGTCGTTATACCAAATACGAATATTGAGCGCTGGTTAAAGATCAATTTACCAAAAATTGCCCCATCGAAAATGGCTCTGAATATCAGGTATGTCTTCTTAGAGAAAATTTTAGAAGAAATCCTTACTTCGAAGGAAACTGATTTGATTCCGAGAGATCATCTCTACCGCCATGGAGAAATAGAAAGTTTGATTTTTCAATACCTTTCGAAAAACAAATCGTTAGCTGAATTTTCCTTTTTGGGAAGTTATCTGAATTCACCGAATCGAATCTTTTATTTAGCAAGTAAGCTCGCAAATTATTTTAAGGACTATGAATTGAATCGAGCTTCATGGATTCATTCTTGGGCTTTAGAAAAAGAAGTACCGTTTCCGAATTCTTCAAAATCAGATCTAGGAATAGAAGGAGAATCTAATGAGTATTATACTTTTGAGAAAAAAATCTACTCTGAAATATTTTTAAAAAAAAATGCTCCAAAAATATCGCTCGGGCAATTCCTTCTCCGCTCCTTATCAAGAAAATTTGATTCACAACCTATCTCCCTGCATCTTTTTTGCCTAGCGAATCTATCAGATACATATCTAAAGTATCTGCATCACCTGTCCGCTTCTCCTCACGTAACGATTCACTTTTACCAATTCCATACTGGCACGACTGACCTTCAAATCAAACATCTGGTAGATTCGCCCGTACGTTGGAGTCTCCCTCAAGTGACTCTCGCAAACTCACTTTGTTCTTTTACAGATACAAAAAAAGAGAATACCGAACTTCAAGTTAACGGGAGTAAGTTCCCTGAAGGGATTTGTTCCTTAAGAGATCTTTTACAAGGGAAAAGGGAAAATGTACTTACAGGTCATCCATCCCTTTTGGATCCCTTTGGTGCAACAATGGATGCATCGGTCAGAATTTGGAATGCGCCTTCCGAGTATCGAGAAGTGGAGACGGTCGCGAATGATATCATTTATAAAATGAATTTGGCAAATCAAAATTCGGAAGATCTATCGCTTTTAGATTTTTCAATTTTAGTCACAGATATAGATACGTATAGATCGGCCATTGAATGGGTGTTTAGTGGTGGCATACTCATAGAGACAAATTACCCAAATCAAAATCGTATCGAACGTCAAAAGATCCCTTTCTCACTCGTGGATTTGAAAGCATCTGATGCATCACCTCTCTACCGAGCCATTTGTGATTTTTGGGATCTATGCCGCAATGATGGTTTCAAATATCATGAATTTGAAAAAATGATACGAAGCCCACTTGTGAATGGAAATATCTTAGATGAAAATGTGGATGCTTCGGAGTTAGAATTGCTTCTTGCCAATCTGGGAGTTGCCTATGAAGATGATCGCATCGATTCACTCGAGGATCCATTCCAGATTTCCAATGGGATCAGACGTGCCGTTTTTTCCTCCACTTTTTCAGAGGAAGCTGCAGAAAAAAATATCCATTTCACATCCGTCAATTTTCAGAAAGAAGAGACAATCATTCAGTTAACAGAGATTTGGGTGAAAATCAATCACGCAAGAAAGAAGGTAATTGATTTTTTATCAAAACAAAATTGGGATCGAGAGAACTTAGAGTCCCTTAGAGCTGCATTGGAGTCTGTATTTGTACTGGATTCTGAGGATTTCGAAAACCGAAAACAATTCCATCAATTTTGGGATTTATTACTCCAATGGGAAGAAACCCAAATAGATTCTGTCCATGGATTAGAAATTCTAAAACTGATCACAGACCAAGCCTTTGCTGGCATTTCCATTCGAAAGGGTGATTACTTAACCGGTGGTGTTACCATTTCACTCCTCCAACCAATGCGTCCCCTTCCCTTCAAGCATGTTTATATTCTTGGTTTGGGCGAAGGCAAATTTCCTGGGACAAGCGATACCTCAAGATTAAACTTACGTTTCACGTTCCCTGAGGAATGGGATTTAAATCGAAAACAGATCCAGGAATCACTTCTATGGGAAACATTATTCTCAGCGACATCTTCGTTAACTTTAAGTTATGTTGGGAAAAATACAAAAGAGGATAAAGTTTTTGAACCGTGCTCCAGTCTTTATGAAATCATGCAGGGTCTTGGCATTTCGCAAGCAACCGAATTGCCTCTCGTTTCCTATAGTAAATTTTACGATCATACAGAAAATTCACTGAAGGCTGGCCTTGTCAGTTACGACTATTCTAGATACTGGGTGGGGAATCAAAATTCTAAATCCTCTGTTTTAAAAGAATTTCAAAATATCAAATTACTAAATTCAGAATCAAAACAATTAACGGGAAGAAGGAAGGTCACTCTCCATGAATTGATAAGTTTTATCAAAGACCCACTTGATACATTTCTCAAACGAAAACTAGGAATGTACATGGCTACTGAAAATGAACAAAGTAAAGAGGAAATCTTTACATTAGATTCTTTGCAGAGCTCACGCTTACAAAAACTAGTCTATGCTGAGATTTTTAAGGAACTCGCCATTTACGAAGGGGAATGGAATCGTGAGAAAATCAATTCTCTATTAAGCCCGATCATCCAAAAAGAGAAACAGTCCGCTCGTTTCCCAAGTGAAGTTTACTCCGTTCTTGAAACAGAAAATATACTTCAACATTTTGAAAGCAGAGGATCGATTCTCAATGAATGGGCAAAACTTCTAAAAGGTGCTACTTACTATCCTTATCTAAGTTTTGGTGACACTGGTCTTAGCAAAGAAGTTTGCATGAAATTTCCGGCTATTCTTTTCCCAACTCTTCCGAATGTATCTCTATTTTTTGAGTGTGAGCATATCTTCAAAAAAGACGGAATTTTTTATTTAATGTACACTAAAAGAGTTGAGGGAGATGTTTCCCCAAACTCAGCTTTTGCGGAATATAACGATTATTTTGGAAACATGCTGACTCCGTTCTTGACCTGGGCAGCATTTTCAATGAACGGAATCCCCTTAAATATTTTAACAACCAACATGAAAGCGAAAGATAAGGAAGTTTTAAGTTCTCTCAATTTTCAGGTTACGGACGGACAAGTTGCTACCAAAGCATACCTAACAAAGGCAATCGAAACATTTTTGATTGAAACTCCTCAGTTTTTCTCTCGGATCACCTACCTAAATTTCTTTTGTAAACATTTTAATTCAGGTACTTCTCATCCGTTCTCCGAAGCTTCCCTCCTCGAAAAAGAATCGCATTGGAAAGAATTCCAATCAGAAGAATCTGATCTTCTCTATAGTCATTTAACAGAAATTAGCAAACTTTATCCCAAAACGAATGAGTTTCTTATCCATCCAAATATCTCATTCGCCATTAATTTCTATGCCCCAATCTCTCTTTGGAGGAAAAAATGAGACATACATTTATAGAAGCCTCCGCTGGAACAGGTAAAACTTATAAAATCATGGAATTACTCGGGGAATGGATGACCACTCACTCCGGGAATGATGAAAATATCCTTACCAAAGTCTTGGTGTTAACGTTTACCGAAAAAGCAGCGGGAGAACTAAAGGACAGACTCCGAAAGAAAATTATAGAACTTAAACAAAATGCAAATAATCCGGAGATCTATAACCGCTATTTAACGGAACTAGACCAAGTGACCATATCAACGATCCATGGTTTTTGTAATATGGTTTTACGTGCCTTCCCCGTGGAAACCAATGCAAGCACGGATTGGGAAATGGGAGATGCAACGGAAAGACTCAAAGAATTTTTATACGAACTCAAACACAATAAATGGAAAGAGCTAAATATACCGAATGAAAGTCTTGTAACACTACTCATCGGAACAAATTTCTTTAAAAACTTTGAAGAGATCATATTAGAAACCGCTTCCAAAATTCTCAGTGGAAGGCAGTATGTTTTAAACGAAACGAACATATCCAATTTTCAAATTCATAAGGACTCCATAGAATTAGAAATAAAGTCCATCCAAAAAAAGGTCGTGTCTTATTTTGACTGGATTTCCTCAGAGCCCAAGCTAAGCCTACTCAGTGCAGAAGGAAAAGATAAGTGGCTAAACTACTGGAAGGAATTTAAAGAATTCTTAGAGATAAGAAAAAGTCTTTCCTTTGAATTATTTCTCGGGAAATTTTTTCAATATTTTAGATTTCCATTCATAAGTATGGAACAAGGATTGAACGACTTTTTACCGAAAAGTAAATACCTATCTAGCGCTAAAAAAAACGAAGCTCATGTCGAAGAGATTTCAAGTCATACAAACGAAGTTTGCCAAAGTATATATCTATGCGTTCAGAAAATACTAAAATCGATTAACATCGACGAATTCCTGCAGCAAACTACCCTTTACCTAGTAAAAAAGGTAAAAGAAGAGTATCTTGATTCCAAATGGATGAGCTATGACCAGATGATTATCGCCATTCGAGATGCTATCAATACCAATCCTGCTCTGCTCGAAATACTTAGAGATAAATACAAAATATGTCTTTTGGACGAGTTTCAAGATACAGATCTTGTGCAGTACGAAATATTTCGAAAGATATTTTTTGAAGCAAATGATGGTGAACATTTTCTGTATTTAATCGGAGATCCCAAACAATCCATCTATTCGTTTCGAGGAGGGGATCTCGGAACTTATTTGACCGCAAAAACGGAAATAAGAGATGAAAGTTCAATTCCTTTAACAGTGAATAGACGCTCCGTCAAACAATTAATTTCCGGTTATAACCGCATCTTCGGGATACAGAATCCTGGATCTACTTTCTTCCCCATTCAAGAAATTGGAAGGGAGGAAAACGAAATCCGTTACGAAGAAGTGCAAGCACCTAATGAAGAAGCTCAGTCTGTAAAATTACTGGCTCCATTTAACGACGGGCCCATTCATATTGTTAACCTGATCCTTGATTCGGATCCAGCAAACAGTTCCAAGCCAATTAAAGTTAAAATTTCCAAAGAAATAACGACAGATAGATGGAATGAATTTATTTCCTTTGAAATTTTAAAAATAGCAAATTCTGAATTTTGTTATGAAAAAAATGCACAACGAAAGGACATTCGTTTTAAAGACATCGCTATACTAGTCAAGAGTAGAAAGGATGGAATTTCTCTCGAATCCACACTTCGTGCAAAAAATATACCTTGTTCCTTTTATAAACAAACTGGTATTTACCAATCACGAGAATCAGATCAGATTAAAAATATTTTGGAATGCCTTTTGGATCCGAATGATCCCGCTTCCTATCGTAAATTATTATTAGGTGATCTTTTCCAAATCAATCCGGCCGAACTAAATTATTTTGATGAACATTCAATAGACTCCTACGAAAAGAAACGGTTGGACCATTGGCGGAAATTGATCCAAAATAATGAATATGCAGAGTTTTTTCGACGACTAGAAGAGGATACGCGCATTTTCTATACCGAAGAAGAAAAGGACCTGAAATGGGAACGTCGCAGAACGAACTATAGACAAATTTTACAACGGTTACTCGAATTTCAAATCAACCACCAAGCATCGCTTCCTGAATTATTAGATGAATTAACTAAGTGGAGAATAGAAAAATCAACCGAGCAAGAACTCCCTCTCTTTGATAAAGAAACCGAAGAAGACGCTGTGCAAATTCTAACCATACATGCTTCCAAAGGTTTGGAATGGCCGATAGTTTTTATCCACGGATTTTCGAGTCTTTTCCAAAATCCTATTTGTTATGACTATCCTATCAAAACCAAGGAGGGGAGAAGTTGGAAGCTTTCCCTATGGGAAAAAAATCTCAAACATCATGAATTGACTTCCCTCAATGAACAAAGGCGATTATTATATGTTGCTCTAACTCGCCCTCAAGTCCGACTTTACCTTCCCTATTGTCAATTGAGTACAGATAAGTCACCCTATCATTTGTTTCTTTACAAGTCATTACAGGCGATCATGGAAAATTCGGAAGCGAGCCTCCCAAAAGAGGAATTTACTCTACGATCATTTTCGGAAACCGAACATTCTCAATTCACACCTAATAGCCGCATGCTTAATGCGACAACAAGTGCACATTCAGAAAATTCCCTCTATCAATGTTTGCCACATACAAAATTGAACACAAAGAGGAGATTATTTTTACACAGCTATAGTTCCTTAAAAAAGGGGACAACGAAAGAAACAAGTAAAACAGAAGAACAGATTCTAAAGTTGGATGTAATCCACGAGCCCGAGTCAAACTTTGAACTTCCTTCATCAGCAAATACTGGTTTATTCTTGCACAGTATGTTAGAAGAAGTTCCCTTTTCTCTTTTCCAAAATGCCGATTCGGACATTTTAGAATCAGAACAGTGGAACCATATTCTCGAGAAAAATATGGCGCAATATGGCATCCTAAACGATCAAACGATCCTTTCTGAATACAAAAATCAAACTTTCCAATTATTAAAAAATTCATTGAGAGCAAAAATCCCTTTAATGGGGGGTAATTCGTTTCAATTATCGGAATTAACAAACCAAGAGCGCTCTCAAGAAATGGATTTTCATTTCTTAATTTCGAATCTGTTAGGTTCAGATGCTGCGGGAAATTTTCTTAAAGGCTCGATAGATCTGGTTTTATACAGAGATGGAAAATATTTTATCGCTGATTATAAATCAGATCGATTACCGGATTACAGTCGCAATTCGCTCTCCCTTCATTTAATAGATTATCGCTATGATTTACAGCGAGATATTTACGCTTACATTTTTTACGAATATTTAAAATCTCTTTTCGGAGAAGAGGAAGCCCTAAAACTTTTTGGCGGAGTGTTTTATCTTTTCTTAAGAGGGATGAACGAGAATTCGGAAGAAGGAATCTATTTGGATTTGGGCAACGAAGGTAACGGTGAGTGGAATCAAAGTCGCTTCAAAGAGATTCGAAACAGAATTGACCATCTTGTCAAAAGCTCCATTAAGGAGGCAGCCATATGAATGAAGATCCGCAAATCTATTTAAACTATATCACTGACTTACTTCATATATCTGGGCTCCAAAAGGAAGATATACTTCCTATCCTCACCGAAGTCTTTGAAGAAAGTCGGATGGGTAGCCTTTGTGTTCCCATGAAAAAGGAATGGGAGCAAACATTAAGTAAAAATTCTATCCCTTTTGCATTTGAAACGATCGAGGGAGTCCAGCATGTTTATCTTGAACGAATTCATTCATTAAAAAAGAGATTAGAGATAGCATTGAAAAGACAAATCTCGCATCAGAACATGATCAAAATAAATCTTAATAAAATTCAAAACATTCAGAGAGAACTTGAAGTAAATTATTCTCATGCAAGGAATACGGATTATAAATTAAATGAAGGTCAAAGCCACGCAATTCATCAAACTCTTGTTAGCAATTTTCAAGTAATCAGTGGAGGACCTGGTACGGGTAAGACAACCGTTGTTGCTTTTTTACTTAGAATCATGAAGGAACTCGGTCAACTTCCGGATCCTTCTGACATAGCGCTTGTTGCGCCAACAGGACGAGCGGCCCAAAGATTGACAGAATCCATCCAAACCAATTTAAAACTGATGGGGTCAGAAGAGGAATTTAGTAACCTTTTCCATGGCCAAACCGTACATTCCCTTTTAAGTTTTAAGAAAGGGGAAGGTAAATTTTACTATAATCGGGAAAGAGCGCTACCTTACAGATTAATTCTAGTTGATGAAGTTTCGATGATGGATTTAGATCTGATGGTTTCGCTTTTCGATGCGCTAGAGAATGTGGAAATGGAAGGAGAGTTCCCTTTCCATATCATTCTTCTTGGAGATCCTAATCAACTGCCCTCAGTGGAGAAAGGAGAGGTTCTTGCCGATTTTTTAAATGAGTTGCCAAAGCATGGCAGTTTTTTATCTCGTCTAACCGAGAGTAACCGGCACTCAAATGTTCCTCAAATATTTAAATTGATGAAATCCATTTACCCAGACCATTTGGAAAAACAAGCCAGTAATATTACTTCTACTTTTCATGTCGTATCAAGTTATGAAGATGCTGAAAATTCTAAGGATGAAGTTCTCTGGCTGAATTTAACGAAACCATCCTCTATTCATACCAGTAGAGATTTGTTAGTCGAAGAATTATGGAAGAATCATTTTATTCCACAAATGAGGATCGTTCGCAACTGGAACTTCGATTCAGAGACGCAGCTCAAACAATTTCCGACTGAGACCTTTCTCATGGAATTAAACCGATTCAGATGTTTAACGGTTCTTCGATCTGGATACTTTGGCATAGACGGTATTCAGTCCCAAATTCAAAAATTGGCATTGATCTACTTCAAAAATCCTTCAAACGAAGGAACGGGTGACCAAATTCAATACCGCGACCTTGCTTCACGACTTTATTATGAAGGGATGCCAATTATCATCACTAAGAATGATAGGAACAGAAAACTTTTTAACGGAGACGTTGGTTTTATTTGTTTGATTGGAAATGAATTACGTGCTGTTTTCTGCATTAATCATCTCCTTTTTTCTTTCGCGATTGATACATTGCCAAATCATGAAGCTGCATTCTTTATGACGGTCCATAAAAGCCAAGGATCAGAATATGACATTGTTCTTTTCTATCTTCCAGAAAATAATCCAGAATTAAAAAATAATTTACTAACTAAAAAAATTATCTATACGGCTGTTACGCGAGCGAAAAAGAAAGTGATTCTAGCTTGTGATAAAAAAAGTTGGGAAACTGGATTATTAAACGATCCGAAAAGGGTCACTGGCTTTGTTCTTTCGTAGAATTTTTCGTTAGTTTCTCATTTCTATTTTTTCTACTAAGAGCATGCGTGTTCCTACCAAATCTCCGTCTATAGAAAAGGCCAAGATATGTCTGCCTGGTTGTGTGAATGCAATGCCAGCAAAATTTAAAGGAAGTTCTATCATTTCATCCTGTGCTCGGCTCTCGAATTCACCATTCACGGGCAAAACAACCTCGTCGGTATCAATATTTTTGAGAACCAATTCGAAGGAATGTTTACCATGTAGATTTGTCAGAGCAATATAAATACCCCAAGGAGGGAAGATTACCGGAAATTCATGGGCCATAAAACGATTGAATGTTCCGATGATACCTTTTTTGTTATTGTCTTCTGTGATAATCTTATCTGCGAATAATAAAGCTAGTAATACTGGTTCAGACATTGATCATTCCCTTATCCTCAAACGTTACGATTCCCGATTTCGTATCATAAAATGCAGCTACCATTTTAATTTCATTCGAACGAATTCTTTTCGCAATGTATTTACTTTCATTTAAAATTTCTGCGATTGAATTATGAACGTTTGCTTTAACAACATGATTGAAAACGTGATCCTCGTCTTCGTATGGATCTGCCATGTGCGCACATTGATCTATAGCTTTTTGTATCTTACGCGTGATTGTGAAAATATTTCCTTCATTCACGGAATTGATAGCGCTTGAAATAGCACCACAATTGGAATGACCAAGTACAACTATCAACTTAGTTCCAATTTTATCGCATGATAGTTCAAGACTTCCGAGGATTTCTTCATTAACTATATTCCCTGCAATACGAATGGAAATTACATCTCCCAGGCCAGTATCAAATATTATTTCCGGACTGGTGCGTGAATCAATACAAGATAACACGACTGCAAAAGGATTTTGACCAAAGGCTGTTGCATTTACTTGGTGTTTAAAATATTTTTCTGTCCACTTCCCTTTGGTAAACCTTTCGTTACCTTTTTTCAATATTTCTAAAATTTCATCGGGTGTGATTTTTTGCTGAGCTTCCTTATCTAAAATATTTACAAATTGGATTTGATCAGAAAGTTCATACTGATCTCGGATGCCTATGAGATTTAATTGAATTTTTCGTTCAATGGCGACGATTGATTTAAATTCATGTATGATTTCGAGAATATCGCTATCAATAAAATTGCAATTCGTAGCATCAATAATTACTTTAGATCCAATCGGCAGTGCCCACAAGGAATCTTTTATGGAGGCACGATTCAAAAAAGAAACTTGATTTGGAAGTTCCAGTCTAACTGTCTCTCCAATATTATGCGTATCCCTCTCTAATAGAAATGGATTTTTATAATTATTTTTTAAGAGAAAGAAGATACTTACTGCTAGTCCAAACATAACACCAATTAGTAAATCTGTGAAAACTATCGCAATAACAGTGAATAAGAAAGGCAAAAACTGATTCGATCCTTTTGAGTATATTTCTCGGAAAACTGAAATTCTTGCAAGTTTGTAACCTGTTAAAAGCAAAATGGCTGCTAATGATGACAAGGGTATTAGATTTAAAAACGGGCTAAAGGCGATTACGCTGATTGCAAGCAGAACCCCATGAATGATCGTCGAAAGTTTCGTCTCTGCTCCGGAAGTTATATTGACAGAGCTTCTCACGATAACGGACGTTATTGGCAACCCTCCTAAAAAACCAGAAGTGATGTTTCCTATCCCTTGGGCCATCAGTTCGATATTTGGAGACGGGGATCGTTTATGCGGATCCATATTTTCAGTTGCGTCAAGATTGATTAACGTCTCGATAGAAGCAATCAGTGCAAGAGATAGTCCCACGAACCATACATCCAAATTGGATATTTGACTTATATCAGGGAATGTAAATAGGCTTCCTATGGAATGAATCGGAGGAATGTTCACTAAATGTTTTTCTGATAAATACAAATAAGTGAAGTTGTTTTCAAACAATTTATTTAACAGAATCGCAATCAGTACAACAATTAAGGAGGACGGCATCCATCTAAAATGTTTAGAGATTACCCTATCAAAAAACACAAGCAACATGAGCGAGACGGAAGAAATGATTACTGCGCCCCAGGAAAAATATTTAAAGGAACGAATTAATTCTGAAAATGTATTCTCTCCATCTCTTTGAAAAAAAGAAAAATCCTCTTCCGGATCAATATCAAACCCAACCGCATGTGGGATTTGTTTTAAAATAAGAATGATACCAATTGCTGCGAGTAATCCGCGAATGACGTTTGAAGGGATATAATTGGCGATGATACCAGCGCGAAAAATTCCTGCAATTATTTGTATAAAGCCTGCGATGATAACAGATAGCAAGAAAGCCTCGAAGCTTCCCAAGTTAGTGATCCCTGAAAAAACAATGACTACAAGTCCTGTGGCTGGTCCGCTAACGCTAACATGCGATTGACTTAAAAACCCTACAAGAATACCCCCGATCACGCCCGAAATGATTCCTGACATTAACGGCGCTCCGCTAGCCAGCGCGACACCTAAGCATAGCGGCAAGGCAACCAGGAATACTACAATGCTGGAAGGAAAATCTCTTTTTAATGAATTAAGCACTATAAGTTTCCGTGTTTAGAGGGAAGCGTAAGGTGATTTCCGTCCCTTGATTTGCCTTACTTCTAAGATTAATCCTTCCACCCATTGCTTCCAGCATACTTTTTACCAAGTACAAACCTAGCCCTTTGCCTTCTGTAGCAGGGTGAAAACGTTTATACAATCCAAAAATCTCATCCCCATATTTTTCTACATCAACTCCTAAACCATTATCTGAAATATTTAATATTAAATAATTTTTATCAATCCAAGAAGAAAGTTTTACAATTGGTTCACGTGTTAAATCTCTGAATTTAATCGCATTTGAAATCAAATTATTGAGAATCAAATACAAATTCCCTTTGATAGCCTGTATCACTGGTGCCTTAGAGAAATCCATTTCAAAGCGAATTTTTGACTTTATAATGTCAGTATCTAAACTAGAAAGGATTTGATTGACAATTTCGTTTAAGTCAATCGTTTCTCTTTGTTCAGTGTGTTCTTTGCGGCTTTTAAGTATAAAGTTTAAATCACCGATAATCTCATCCAGTTTCTTTGCGCTCAGAAGCAAGTAGGATTGAAATTGAGTTTTATCCGAGTCGGAAAGAGTTAGATCAGATAAAGCATCAATGATTGATATAATATTTGTAACCGGGGCACGCAGATTATGAGAAACTATATAGGCAAATTGTTCTAGCTCCTTATTGTGTTGGATCAAATCACTGATAAGCCTATCACGCTGTATCTCTTCACTTTTTTGACTCGTTACATCACGAGTCGCGATCATAACGCCAAGGATAGCGCCGTCAGTAGATTTTTTGATAGGAAGAAACCGATTAAAAATCCAAATATCCTTTCCATCCGGACCTTGGACTTGAGAAACATATTCAACGGGTTTTCCCTTCAATACTTCGCTTAATTTTTCTTTGATCACAGTTCTTCGTTCGGGGGTAACACTATCAGGAAGGGAATCGCCGATTTTCGCTTGGTGGTTAAAGAGCGCAACAGAATAGATTCCTGCTAAATGATTAAAGGATTTTACTTTCAATTCAGTATCTAATAATAAATACGCGGTATCCGTGGTTTCGAGAATGGCTCTAAAATTAGCCTCGGAGGTTTCCAACTCTAAATTAGCTAGCTTTTGTTTGGTGATTACCTCCGTAAGAAAAATGAGTCCTCCTACAGCACCATTTGATAGATACCATGGTTGAATTTCCCATTTCAGCCAAACCACCTCTCCATTCTCTCTGAGGAAAAAGTCTTCTTCTGCCTTTTCCACAACGCCCGTCAGGCATCTGGCGTGGATTTGTTTCCACCTTTCTGGAATATCTGGAAAGATTTCATAATGTTTTTTGCCAATTACATCATCCGCTGTTAAATGATAATCAGCATACCAGCGTTTGCTCACAATCAAATAGCGAAGTTCCTTGTCGAGCATTGCTAGCGCTGCAGGACTATTTTCCACAAAAAGTCTTAATTTATTTTCACTCTCGATCAACTTTTCTTCAATCTTCTTTTGCTCGGTCACATCTTCCAATAAGTAATTGATCGTTTCTCGATAATGAATCCGCGTAAGATTGATGTATTTAAAGCTGCCAGCTTTGGTAAGCATTCTCGTCTCGATAGTGGGCGCTTTAAAAGATCTCTGACTCTTTAATTCCCTCTCTTTTTCATCCCATCGAGAGGATAAGAAATCCCGATAGATAGGATCTGGGAATAGTAATTTCCGCCAAACATCTACACTTTCTATTTCTTTCGCTGAATAGCCGGTAATTTCGGTAAAACTAAGAGAAGCAAAAGAAAGTCTGCCATCCTCATGGAAGGACACAATTCCCTTATTTGTTTGATCTAAAAGACCAAGAAGAAATTCCATTAGTTAATTACTATATAATGTAGGAACAACAATAATCAGTCACCGTTTCAATTTTTAATTTAAACTTTTCTTTTGCAGGTACTTCAAAAATATGTGACCCATGGATCTCTATCCACTCACTTGAACCAGGAAGTTGGACTTTTAAATCCCCAGCTAGAATTTCCATAATTTCTTTCACATCTGTACCAAATTCATATTCGCCAGGCATCATGATTCCTAAAGTTTTTTTGTCACCATTTGGAAACAGTATTGTTCGGCTTGTCACTTTACCGTCAAAATAAATATTTGATTTTTTAACAACCGTTACATTCTCAAAAGAACTCATTAGTTTTCTCCATTCTTTGGCCTATCGACCATTCAAACATTTTCTGGAATGGTTCAAAGCATTTTTCTAACCAACTTGGGATAGATTTTATCTTAAAATCCCTTAGAAAAGTGTTTGATTTGTGAAAAAAATTCCAAAGTCTAAACAGGAGAATGGCAGTATTGATTTCCGAAAATAAAAAGCAGTTAGCTCGGGAAAAATCAATCGAAAGCATTAGAAATTCCGCGATTCATCTTTTTTCAAAGCATGGATTTTCGAGTACAACTATGGAAATGATCGCCAAACATGCGAAAGTATCCAAAGGTCTCGCTTACAATTACTTCAAAAGCAAGAATCAGATTTTTGAGCTGATTCTCGACCAACATCTCTCTAAACAAGAAAGTTTGTACCGAACAATTGATACGGACCAATTAGCTATCGAATACCTACGTGAATTTTTTCAAAAGTCGATTGAATTTTTTAATAAAGAGCGAAAAACATTTATCCTAATTTCAGTGAGTCTTTTCCAACCCAACTCCGTCTCACTATCAAAAAAACTGACAGAAAGTTTCGAAAGGAGACTTGCACCTTTTAAGGAAGTAATGAAAGAAAAGTTTATCTCTCTCTCGGTGTTGAGGATCCAAATGCAGAAATGTTATTTGTAAGAACGTTTCTGCATGGGATGTTCAGTTTACAATGTGCACACATGGGAGAAAATATTCCAAAAGAAAAATTAGTGGAGATATTTCTCAGTCGTTACGTGAACTTATCTACTCCGCGTTTACGCTAGGTATTTTTAAGATTAACAAATTGGTCGTCGAAGTTGCCAAAAGTTTCTCTTTTTCCGTTTTCATCTCAGCTGTCATATGTATTGTAGAAAACCCTTTGGCTTCGATCGTTGCGGTGACGATTACCCTTTGGTTAGGTTCTACACCTCTAATGTACTGAATGTTCATATCAATTGTTGTTGTTGGTTTTTTTGCTACTAAATAACTTAAAGGTCCATACGCATTATCAAATGCGGCTGCTATATAACCACCTTGCATGAAACCCATTGGATTGGTCTGGTTTGACATGACTGGAAATGAAACACTGATGCTCTTATTTTTAACATACTGTATGATCTCTGCTTTCATATCTATAAACGAAGGGGGTGGAACCGTTATTTTTCTTGCTCCTGCTTGAAATCCTTCGCTCATCTCTCTTAAAATTTTATCGGTTTCGATTTTGTTTAGAGTCTGCAATTGATTGCCTCCATCTGAAGCCACATATCAATGTGACCAGTAGTCACATTATTTTCTAATGCATTTCCTTGTCCAGAAATTATGTTGCCGTTGGTCACATAAAATGGCAAGTTACCCATATGAAGCGAAAATCTTACCATCATGGAGATCTCAAGTCCGCACTTTTTAAAGCCTGTCATAAATTATTGAAAACGACCGATCCTAATGAAATATCACTTAGAGCTGTTGCTGATATGGCAGGAGTCTCTCATTCTGCCATTTATAGACATTTTAAAGACAAAGAGGAACTTTTGGAAGTGATGGCTGCGTATGGTTTCGATCGACTAGGGAGTGTCCAAAAAAAAGCATTCGATAAAGAAAGGAATTCGGAGGAAGGATTCCTTCAGCTAGGTCTGGCTTATATAAAATTTGCGACTTCCAACCCAAATTACTATAAAATCATGTTTTTTACAAAACGCGAGAATCCTGGATTGTTACTCAAACGTGCTCAGATTAGATCTTATTCCGTGTTGGTTTCGAGTTGTCGGATTTTCCTCAAAGACAAATCAAAACAGAAAGAACCTAGGGAATATTCATTGATGTGTTGGTCGCTCGTACATGGATTTTCAAATCTTTGCATTGAAACAGGTGTCCCGAAATCGGAAGCCCAGGCACTCAAAAAATCATTACCTGACTTCGCCTTGGAAATATTGAGGAGTGCCCTACTTTGAATCCTAAAGATTTTCCCGTTTTAGAAAAACAAGATGAAATTCTAAATTCGCTTACGGAAAAAGCCATTACACTATTGCAAGCACCTACGGGATCTGGGAAAACCACCTGTTTGCCATTATGCTTTCTAAATGCAGAGTTTCTTAACGGCAAAAAAATATTGATGTTAGAGCCAAGGCGCATTGCAGCAAAAAACGCAGCTTCGCGTCTGAGTCTTATGCATGAAACTCCTTTAGGATCGACGATTGGATATAGAATTCGTTTCGAATCAAAAATTTCACCTACGACTAGGATTGAGGTCGTAACAGATGGGATTTTAACAAAACTCTTATTATCTGATCCCGAATTGAAAAGTTATGGGCTCATTATTTTTGATGAATTTCATGAACGTAACCTAGATTCAGATTTTGGTCTAGCACTCGCTAGACGAGCTCAATCTCTCTTTAGAAATGACTTAAAAATTCTGATCATGTCTGCGACTCTTGAAGGGATCAACTTTGAAAAAGCGAATATTTTCTCACCTTTAATCAAAACAGAGGGCAAATCCTATCCCGTAGAAATCATCTACCAAGGAGAATCTACAAAAAGGCAGAGCAAAAGATTATCGGAAATCATACCTAAAGCCCTTGCTAAGCACAAAGGAGACATACTCGTTTTTTTTGCGGGAGTCTCCGAAATCAATGAAACTATGCGAGAGCTAAACGATACCCTACCAAATGCGAGTCAAATAATCATACATAAACTTTATGGTGAAATGAGTTTCGAAGACCAACAAAATGTGTTTAGGCGGGCAGCGAATGATTTTCGAAAAGTTATCCTTGCGACAAATCTTGCAGAGTCTTCCATTACCCTTTCGAATGTAAATGTAGTTATTGATACGGGGTATTGCAAGCGGGCTATTTTCGATCCGAGTTCCGGACTGACAAAACTAGTCAGGAAACGGATCAGTGTATCTTCGGCAGAGCAAAGAGCTGGACGAGCTGGACGTGAATCGCCTGGTTTCTGTTACAGGTTATGGTCCAAAGAGGAGGAATCAAATTTCGTAAAAATGCACCCTCCCGAAATTCTGGAGACCGATATCTCACATTTGATACTCACTGCAAAAATTTGGGGAGAAGAAATCAATGATTTGCCACTCGTTGATTCCCCACCAATCGGTATTGTATATGAATTAAAAAAATTATTACAATCCTTAGGTTGTTTAGACGGAAATGAAAATTTGACGCACATTGGAAAATATGCGTCAGCTTTACCGATATCCTTGCGGTTAGCGGTCATGTGTTTACATTTATTCTTTGATAACCGACTTGAGCTGGGAGTTGATCTTGCAACTGCCTTTTCCGAGCGCCGGTTGTTTTCGGAACCGACACCTATTGAGAATTTCGCAAGAACTTGGGAGAAATGGTTGGGCATATCGAGCCTAAATGCATATCCAAAATTAAAACAAATCAAAGATCAGTTGTTACAGAATTTAAAACAAATTCCAAGAGAATTTACTTCTTTAAAGACAGGAAAAGAACCCAGTTTAGGCCTTCTACTTTCCTTGGCCTTCCCCGATCGAATCGCAAAGTCAAGAGTTGTCGGATCAAATCGCTATAAAATGACCAATGGGAAAGGTGCCTATTTTCCTGAGGGAAGTTCCATCGATTACCCTGAATGGATCCTTGTTTTAGAAACAGATGGAAACGATCTGGAAGCGAAAATCAATTTGTATGCTGAGCTGAAAGAATCTGAAGTCTTGCAATTGCATGCAGAGATCATGAAAAAGGAATTTAGTTTTTCCATTGAGGAGAACGAAAAGAAAGATCTGATTCTAAAAAGTTATGCAGAATTTAAATTTGGGGAGATTACCATTAAAAAACAACCATTTACTGATTCCTCATCCTTAGTGGAAAAAAAGAAATTTATATATGATTATTTTTCTAAAAATGGATTCTTCCAAATATTCAGTGAACCTGAGCCAATCAAACAACTGTTGTTCAGGATCCAATTATTATTCGAGAACCGACTATTGGCATCGAATATTTCTGATGCGCTACTCCTCGAGAAATTAGAAATATGGTACTTCCCAAATTTTAATTTTGAAAAAGATTCAGTCAACCTGTCTCAGTTCGAAAAAACAGAGGCCCTTTTCTCTTTATTTTCTTACCAAGAGCGTGAGTTGATCCATAAAGAAACACCATCTCATTTGAATGTACCGAGTGGATCAAAAATTCAGATCACCTATTCCGAGGGGAACCCATTTCTCGCCGTAAAACTGCAGGAGGTATTCGGGCTAAGCCAAACCCCAAAAATTGCAGGTGGCAAAGTATCGGTCACCTTACACTTGCTTTCTCCGGCAGGAAGACCCGTGCAGGTAACATCTGATTTGAAAAGTTTTTGGGATACTACATATCATGAAGTCAAAAAAGAACTAAAGGGACGATACCCAAGGCACCCTTGGCCTGATTCTCCCTGGGAGGCCGTCGCAACGAAGGGAACCAAAAAAAGATCTTAAACTAACCTTTCATATACGGAAGTCCAGCCACGTTTGTTCACTGAGAATTTATTCTGACAGGTTGGGCAAAGATGATCACCCACTTTTGTAAATTTTAATTTTTGAGAGCAGGAAGGACAGAAGATGAACCTAGTCTCCTCTGGATTGCCACTCGCATATATTTCCACTTTAGCATCCGTTTGGTTGCTCTCATTTGCAGGCTGGGTCGGAAATACTTGCGATTCGAGAAAGGTCATAGCCTCTTTTTCCGAGGGGAAAATGGGAAAAAGAGTGTCAAGTTTATGGAGAAGAAGGGATTCTTTCAAACCTTCCCCGCAGCCTGTGATTGCCAAACGAGAGAATGTTTCCGCCAAGCGGACTGCGATTTTCTTAAGGTATTCCGCCCCGACTTCGTCAATCGCACTCAAAAGGGAACAATCCAGGCAAAATAAACTAGGATTCCGGCTGGTTTCCTTGATTTTTAAATAAAGTTCGGAACCCATTTCCGCAGAAAGATACCCAGAAAGATGAATTAAAAGAGAATTCAAAAAGCTTTTTCCTCTTTTCTGATCTTCGGTAGAGATTCTGTATTTACAAGGAATTTTGCAGAATTTAGACTATTTCCTAGATATGAATTCCATCCCGAGACGTTACTGGATTTTCCCCGTAGACCTACTGTTTATGATTTTGTCCTACTTTCTCGCACATATTGTTCGTTTTGAAGACTTACGATTTCTAGAGAACCAACAAGTTTTTTTCACCTGCTTGGCTATCGTCGTCGTCTCGCGCTCCATCGTCTTTTTTTATACGGGAATTTACAGGTCGATCTGGTCCTACGCCTCCTTACACGATTTGCTAGGCATCATCAAGGCGACTGTGCTCTCTTCTCTCATTTCCACCATCGCGATTTTATTTTACAATCGGTTCTCACAGATATCGAGGATGGTTCCGATCCTTGATACCTTGTTCTTACTTGGTTTTTTATGCCTACGAAGTCTCGGATGGAGGATGATTCGAGATCAAATTTTCCATTCCAATACAAAACATGGCACACCCATCTTACTCGTCGGTGCAGGTAAGTTAGGTGCTACATTTTTATCAGAAATCCGCAGACGAACAGAGCTTGATTTAACCCCCGTAGCCTTTCTGGATGATAATGTTACGAAGGTGGGAGGTTACATCCAAGGTGTTCCGATTCTCGGCGGTGTAGAAATTGCTGAAGAAACGATTTATAAATATGGCATTCGGAAAGTCATCATGACGGCATCACAGCCAGATGGACGCGTGGTGAGCCAATTGATGAAAACTTGCGAAGCCTGTGGTGTAGAATTTCGAATTCTACCTTCCTTTACGGAATATTTTCTCGATAAGCCTAAAATCAATCAGCTACGTGAAGTTCAAGTGGAAGACTTACTTGGCAGGCCGACTGTAGAGCTGGAAATCGACCAGATCAGATCGTATTTGGAAGGCAAAGATATTCTAGTGACGGGTGCTGGCGGATCGATAGGATCTGAGATATGTAGACAGGTGGCACTTTTCAAACCTAGGTCTCTGATATTATTGGACGCCGCAGAAACTCCGTTATACGAAGTTGATTATGAGCTTAGGAAAAATTTTGCAAATCTTCCTATCGAGTTTAAATCCGTAATTGCCGATGTAAAAAATCTTTCGCGGCTTTCAGCTGTCTTCGAAACCCATAGGCCGACCGTTGTTTTCCATTCTGCAGCGTATAAACATGTTCCGATGATGGAGATCAATCCGTCTGAAGCTGTTCTAAACAATGTTATGGGAACAAAAAATGTCGCCGATGTATGCCGGCTAAATGGTGTCGATCGTTTCGTTTTGATTTCAACAGACAAGGCAGTAAATCCAGTCAATGTCATGGGAGTTTCTAAACGAGCGGCCGAAATCTACTTACAACACATCTCTCAAAGCTCTCGGACAAAATTTATAACGGTCAGATTCGGAAATGTTCTAGGATCGAACGGCAGCGTCATACCAAGATTTCGCGAGCAAATCAAACGTGGAGGTCCTGTAACGGTTACTCATCCAGATGTAATTCGTTATTTTATGACGATTCCCGAAGCTACGCAACTTGTCCTCCAAGCAGGTTCCATGGGAGAACATGGTGAAATTTTCATTCTGGATATGGGAGAACCTGTCAAAATCCTTTCGCTGGCTGAGGAAATGATACGCCTTTCAGGATATACCCCGCACAAAGACATTAAAATTGAGTTTTCGGGACTGAGACCAGGTGAAAAGCTTTTCGAAGAATTGATGTTAAATGAAGAAGGCATCAAAAAAACTCACCACCCTAAAATTAGGATTGCGGCACCACTCGAATCGTACAATTTATTACTCTTCCAGAACAAATTGAATAAACTTTTTTCTTTGGCAAAAGCAAATAAAGATAAAGAAATCTTCTATGCCTTTAAGGACATCATTCCGGAATATAAAATTCACGAAGAATACTTAGCCTGGGAAACGAAAGCCGGGAAAAAAATGTTATGAGTCAGACGCTTACACCAGAAGAAATCACCACTCTACGCGAATTCAAAAGGCAACTTTTCAATCTATATTGGGAGAAATTTGGTGTATTTTACATACATGTAATGCCTCACCCAAAATTAGAAATTGGAAAGCGCGGCCTCCTCAATGCAGAAAAAGAATCTGGCATTGTCCTCGTTTTTGGAGATAAGGCAGTGAAAATTATCGATAGTCATGCTGACTATATTTTCGCAGAACTACAGTTTGGTTCTACTTGGGAACCAACGATCATACCATGGGATGCCGTTTTCCGTATTTATGATAAATTTCAGAATTCTGCGTCTCAATTGCGATTTTTACAACTAGACAGTGGACTCGACCTCAAACCAAAAGAATCGAAACCTGAAAAAGGGGATCATCCAAATCCCAAGGCAGATTATTCGGAAGAGGGAAATGTAATACGAGTTGATTTTGGAGGGAAAAAGAACGAATGAATTATTTTACTATTACTCGTGGTGATGTAGACGGATTTTTTGGCCTAATGGTAGACAACCTCATACAGTTGTTAGTATTAACAGGGCTTTGTGTGGGCCTTTGTGGGTTTCCGATTGCTTTTGTAACGGCTGTTGTTCTGCCTGGTGCGGCGATTTCGCTATTGATCGGAAATCTATTTTACTCCTGGCAAGCGTATAAACTCGGAATTAGAACCGGTAGAACCGATGTTACAGCACTCCCTTATGGCATAAATACAGTATCCTTATTCGCCTTTGTCTTATTTATCATGTTTCCGGTTTACCAGGCAACCAATGATTATAAAGCCGCTTGGAAGGCGGGTCTTCTAGCATCCTTCGCATCTGGCCTGATCGAACTCTTCGGATCTTTCGTTGCTGATCGCATCCGCAAGGCCACACCGAGGGCGGCACTCCTTTCTGCCCTTGCTGGGATCGCCATCACCTTTATCTCAATGGACTTTTTACTAAAGACATTTGAATACCCGTTAGTTGCTTTTTTACCACTTGGAATCATCCTTTTACAATATTTCGGGAAGGTAAAATTTCCATTTGGATTGCCGGGAGGATTTGTATCGATCCTGATTGGAATCGCTTTGGCCTTTTTTTCCAAATATTTGGGAACACCTATCTTTGTCGAGGGAGGCTTAGAAAAAGGTGTCGCAACCATAGGATTCTATCTTCCAGTTCTTTCCATCATCGACCTCTGGGATGTCTTAAGTTTAACAAATCTCAAACTCTATCTGGCAGTCATTTTACCAATGGGAATCTTTAACGTGATCGGCTCTCTTCAAAATATTGAATCTGCGGAAGCTTCAGGCGACCACTTTGACACGAAATCATCTCTGCTTGCAAATGGAATCGGAACTCTTGTGGGAACATTATTTGGTTCCCCTTTCCCGACTACCATTTACATCGGTCATCCAGGATGGAAAGGACTCGGAGCGAAACACGGTTATTCTGTGTTAAATGGAATATTTATAACCATAGTTTGTCTCTTCGGACTTATGGGGATTTTGCAAGCCCTTATACCGATAGAAGCAGGAATGGCGATTGTTCTTTGGATTGGTATCGTGATTGCAGCCCAGGCATTTCAAGCTACACCAAAAAACCACGCACCTGCTGTTGTTGTCGGACTTCTTCCTGCTTTGGCAGGTTGGGCAGTTCTTATCTTTCAAAGCACCTTTTTCTACTTAGATGGAAAATTACAATCCCTCTTAAAGGAACTAGGTGTGAAAACTTCGCATCACTTTTCTCTTTCCGATATCGGAACGCATGAGCCATTCTTGCCCTATGCCTTAGGTGGAGTCATTGCTCTTTCTCAAGGATTCTTACTTAGCTCTATGGTTTGGGCAGCGATCGTTGTTTTTTTGCTTGAAGGAGAGTTTTTGAAATCTGCCCTATGGTCGGCGGTAGGTATGCTTCTTGCGGCTTTAGGACTGATCCACTCCTATAAATTGGTCGGAAACGCCATTCTAAATGAGTTTTCTCCCTTCCAGAATTGGCAATTCCCTCTGGCTTACTTTCTCTTGACAGCTCTCTTTCTACTCACTCATTTTCTCACTCGTAAGCAAACGACCCCCAACCAAGGATAAAAGAGTTGTCATATTTCTGGAAAAGTTATCCCATACTCTAGTCTAAAGACTAGAGTTCGAAATCTAATAGTTTCGAACGAATAAGGAGAATTTAACTTCTATGACTTGGATCAAACGAATCGGTTTTTTCCTACTAACAAACATCCTAGTGATGACGACCGTTTCCATTGCGACAAACGTGCTCGCGTATTTTGGAATCGGCATTCAGGCATTTGGTGTCAACCTAACCCAACTCGTAGTCTTCTGCTTGATGTGGGGTATGGCGGGTTCCCTTATTTCGCTATTCCTATCAAAATATATGGCAAAGTGGACCATGGGTGTCAAAACCATTGATCCAAAAAATGCCTCCAGTACAGAAATGGAAGTCTATCGTCGGGTGCAGTCGTTAGCACAACGTGCCCACTTACCTATGCCAGAAGTGGGGATTTATGAATCTCCCGAGGTGAATGCATTTGCGACGGGGCCAAGCAAATCAAGCTCCCTTGTTGCTGTTTCCACGGGACTCCTCGCTCGCATGAACGCACAAGAATTAGAAGGCGTTCTGGCACATGAGCTTTCGCATATTGCGAATGGAGATATGGTGACACTCACCCTCATCCAAGGCGTTGTAAACTCATTTGCCATGTTCTTCTCACGGATCATTGCGATGCTTGTTGCCAATGCCGTAAAAGAAGAGATGGCATATATCGTCCGTTTTGTGGTAACGATTGTCCTTGATATCGTCTTCTCGATTCTTGGATCCATTGCTGTTGCCTACTTCTCTAGAAAAAGAGAATTTAGGGCAGACGCAGGAGCTGCGAAACTAGCCGGACGTGAGTCAATGGTTGCTGCATTAGAGAGCCTTCGCACAATGGTAGGTCAGCCTGAGGATGAAAGAGGTGCTGCACTTGCATCTCTTAAAATTTCTTCCAGTAAAGGTGGATTCATGTCTCTTTTTGCCACCCACCCTCCTTTGGAAGAGAGAATTTTAGCTCTTAAATCTAGCAGATAATTTAGGATCTGTTGTTACTTACTTAAAAAGGTCGGTTTTGCCGACCTTTTTTTATTGTCAGAGAAGCTAGACTGAATTTCACTTTCTATATATGTCTATCGTGAAGTCCAAGATTCGAACCATTCCAGATTATCCGAAACCAGGTATTTTATTTCGTGATATTACATCACTCCTCATTGATCCGGAAGGCTTTCGTCTGACAGTTGCAATGTTTGTTGAAAGATACCAAAATGAAAAAATTCAAAAAATTGCTGCTATTGATGCACGAGGCTTTATTGCGGGTGCTGCCCTCGCATTCCAATTAGGAGTGGGTTTCGTTCCGATTCGCAAAAAAGGCAAACTCCCAGGGAAAACCATTTCTCAATCCTATGCTTTGGAATACGGGGAAGACCATGTAGAGATACATGTGGATTCGATCCAGGCTGGTGAAAAAGTTTTGATTATGGATGATTTAGTTGCAACCGGCGGAACGTTAGAAGCTTCGATTCAACTCATACAAAAACTAGAGGGAAAGATCCACGAGTGCGCGACGATTATCGACTTACCAGATTTAGGCGGAGCAAAACGAATTAAAGAGAAATATGGGATCAATATTTACTCTATCTGCGAATTCGAAGGTCACTGATCTTCTATCGGGGAGATACTCCACTCTCCCCCTTTCAATTTATCAATACGAATATTGATTTCATTTCCTAGAAAATTCCACCTGACAATAAATATTTTTCTAAGTATGTGTATACCCCTTCCAGAGGCTACGTGTTTTCTTTCAACCGATACTGGATTTGGTACTAAACGCGGGTTAAATCCCTTGCCTCGATCAATTACATAAAAATCAATAAATCTTTTTGATTCATACACATGCACGGTTATGGTATCATCGCCACGTTTCCCCCCATGTTCGAGAGCATTATCTAAAGTTTCATCTACAAGGATTTGATACCAAAAGGAATCCATAAAGGATTTCCAATTTCTATTATCGTAAAGTCTCCAAAGCTTTTCCTTTAACTCTCTAGATCCTTTATGTGATACATCGCTAAACGCCTCAAAGATCTTTTTCTGCCGTTCGAATAGAAAGGAAATGGGATGGGTAAGATAGTCTTGCGTGAAAGAATAGTGGAACAAAAAAGCGATAAAACATAAAATAAAACTTATATCATTAAACAGAAAAAAGTGTAGATAGTACTTAATGAAACTTGGGATTAATGACGATTGGAGAATCAACATTGTCGTTAAAAGAAAGGAAAGAGAGACACAGAGGTAGGCTGAAAATATATAATTTGAGATCGCAGGAAAACTATGCTTTAGTTTCATGGAAACAACTAACAAGAGCAAACAATACGAAATCCCATAAAATCCTGGATAAAAGTACTCGAGCAATACTCTACTCGCATATGGATTCATTTCAGTAGAAAGTGACCAGTCGATAAGGAGCAAAGTCGAACCTGAACCTAGAAGTAAAGAAACACAAACGGCGAGAATCGGATATGTGCGAAAATATGTTGGGAACTGCAACCCAAATAACAGAAGAGAAAAAACAAAGAAGACTAAAACTGTAGGCGCTGTATGCGGATTTTCCAGAAGAATATGATTAAAAACAGTAGAGTCTAAGATGAAGCCGATATTCCCTAGAAAAATGAGAAATGCCATGATCGAAAAACTTACCTTCATGGGAGTTCGCGGATTTTTACTAAAAGAAACTATACCTGCAATAGCAGAACAAAAAGCGGTAATACCAGTGATTGCTAATTCAAAAATACTCATTAGGGCTCAAGTCAAAAGCATGATCCATAGACTTCAACTTTCCACCATAATTTTACTATCAGTAAATGTTTTTGCGTCTGAGATTCAAATAGATACTCAGAAAAAGATTTCAATCGATACGATTAAAAAAGGTGTGGTTCAAATCAAGGTTTATTCACAATCCCAAGATCCTTATTCTCCCTGGCTCTCGGGCAATGTAACAGCCTCTACAGGCACAGGCTTTTTAATCGGAGAGAATAAAATATTAACGAATGCGCACGTAGTTTCAAATGCAAAATTCATTGAGGCTCAAAGAAACAACCAGACAGAGTGGTATGAATTAAAAACTTTGTTTGTGGCACATGACTGTGATCTCGCTATCCTGGAAGCAAAAGCACCAGAATTTTATGAAGACAGCTACTCCTTTGCACTTGGTCCGATTCCTGAATTAGGAAGTCCTGTGGATATCGTGGGTTATCCTATTGGTGGAAATAAAATATCCATTAGCCGAGGGATCGTATCTCGCATCGAACAGTCCACCTATGCCCATTCGCAGATTGACAGCCATCTTGTCATACAAGTTGATGCGGCGATAAACCCTGGCAATTCGGGAGGTCCCGCGATCCAAGATGGTTCTGTTGTTGGGGTTGCTTTCCAAGCGTCGACAAAAGGAGAAAACATTGGTTATATTATCCCAAAAAACGTGATCGAACATTTCTTAAAAGATATCGAAGATGGAAAATACGACGGTTATGTGGAGCTTGGAATACACTATCAGCCCTCTTACTCTCTCTCAGAAAGATTATATCGAAAAATTCCAAAAGATGTTGAAGGTGTATTCGTAACCAAAATACTTCAAGGCGGCTCTGCATTCGGTTTGCTTGAAAAGGGAGATTTAATTCATTCCATCGACGGGCTAAAACTCGGTAAAAATGGCACTGTAGCGTATAATGGAGAATCCAGAATCGATTTTGTAGAAATTGTAGATAACAAATTTGCGGGAGAAGAGATCACACTCGAGGTTATTAGGAAAGGAGAACGAATGATACTAAAATTTCCCGCCAAACGTATGCCGGCGCTTGACCTAATGCGTTCACGCTATGATGTATCCTATTCCTATTTTATATTGGCGGGACTCGTATTCCAACCTATGAACCGTGATCTTTTAGAAACTTGGGCTAAATCTGGTCAAACGCAAGGAGGCAGCCAATTCCTCTACCGTTTCAACCATTTGACTGAACTTGGGAATGAAGAAACGGAAGAGATTATTTTATATCGCAAATTATCGCATCCGATCAATTCTTCAGCAGATTATTTCCTGAATATGGTTGTTGAAACCGTAAACGGAAAACCCATTAACAATCTCAATGCATTCGCCAATGAAATCCAAAATTCAAAGGCAAAGTATATTACAATTTATTTCAAAGATATTTCGCTTCCGCTAATTGTTAACAGAGAAGATGCGATAAACTCTGATTTAGAAATTAAAAAATCTTATAATGTTTCTGGAAAATAAAAATGAATTTTAATCTTCGCTTCTTTACTTATTCTCTTCTTTTTATTTCGGTTTGGAGCCAAATATCTGCCAAAGTTCTACCGATTTCCAAGGATGATAACTCTATCGTTCAAGTGAAATCTACGGTCCAATATCCAAATTTCATTCAACCATGGCGTTATAAAAATCCGGAAACGAAACGTGCCTATGGAATACATGTTGGCGAAGGTTTAATCCTTACGACTACACAGACTTTAAATTATGCCACGAGCATCGAAGTAAACAAATTCGGAACATTAAAAAATTTCACGGCGAAAGTAGTGAAAATGGAACACGATCTTGGTCTATCGTTGATAAAAGTTGAAGATAAGGACTTTGTTATAGGATTAAATCATGTTAGTTTTCCGAATGAGGTTTTTTTACCTTCGCAAGGGCTGTTATTGGAATATAAAGAATACCGTAATCTAAGCGAGAAAAAAGTTAGAAGCGTAAAATTAGATATGGACACATATTCCAATGGCTACGTCGAACTGCCTTATGTAGAAATCCAATCTGATGAAAAATTAGAAGGTATCGGTGAACTCATCGTCGAAGAATCATCTCGGATTCCACAAGGCTTAGTCATCTCCTTCAAAGACTCGCAAAACAGTGGGAAAATGGTTCCGAGTTTTATGATCAAACAATTTTTAGACTGCAAATCTGTAGATTCATGCATTCCATTTAAAGGATTTCGTTTTCGTCCTCTATTGGATAAAGCTGCCAGAGATTTTTATGGCATCAAAAAAGAGGAACAAGGAGTTCTGGTCGCGGAAGTTTATCCTAGCCATGCGGGTTCCAAAAATTCTTTAGAATTGGAAGATGTGATTTTAGAAGTATCTGGATATAAAATTGATCCAAAAGGTTATTTTGAGCATCCAAAGTATGGGAAATTGGCATTATCGTTTCTATTTCATAGCAACGAAGATTTCATTAAAAAACAAAATGTCAAAATACCCGTTAAATTGATACGGAATCGAAAATTATTAGAGTTCGATCTGGATCTCAAATCGTTTAACGAGGATTCCATAATGATTCCCTTTGGCAATACAAGAAATAAAAAACCCATTTACATGATCGTAGGCGGTGCTGTCTTTCAGGAATTATCAGAGCATTATTTAATGGAATTTGGTGCTCAATGGAGAGCACGAGTCAGTAAATATCTTTTGTATCTAAATGATTTTCACCATATCGTACAGAAATCAGAAGAAGAAAAAGTAATCGTATTAACTCAAGTACTTCCTTTGACTGGAAACCAAGCCTACCATTCTATGCACCAAAATGTATTGGAGAAGGCAAATGGTATCAAACCAAAAAATCTAAATGATTTTCGTAGAATATTGGCAGCAAGTAAAGAAGAATTCATCCTTTTAGATTTTGAGGACGGCTCCCAAATTGTTTTAAAATCCGATGAGATACAAAAGCTAAACTCCGAAGCCTTAAAAACTTTCAAGATCCCGGCTGCGGAGAATTTTTAAGCTTACAATCCGATTTGATATGTTAAAGTTTTTGAAATCAAGATTGCTTTGAAGAGAAAGAGGAAAAGCAATCCTAATGTAAGCAGAGCATATTCCATTTTCAGGACTTTCTTATCCTCATTGAGAAGAAAAATGAATGCGGGTATGGAAAGTGTAAACATTCTTGAGACATTCTCATACACTGACCAGAAATGGTAATAACCAGCAGTTCCGATCATAAACATTACCAAAAATAAACAAACTCGGAACTCCCAACCTTTGGTTAGCTTGCCTGAAAAAATAAGTAACGACCCCATAAAAAACATAAACACGAGAGGGAGCCGAGAGAAGAGTCTAGCAAATGCTCTGATATCTATTTTGTCTTCAAATGCTAAGAAAATTGATTCAGAATATCTAATCATCCCTTCAAAAGGTAAGATAAAATCAGTTAAGCGAGAAGCCCTCCAATTAGGAAATTTATAAGATAAATAGAGATGCCAAGAAATCGGTATGATGAGAGTTGCGGCAACAATCAAAATTCTTTTAGTGTCGCGGCTCACTAAGGCTTTTAAGCCTAAAGGGAAAAGAAAAAAAATGGCAGGTTCTTTTGTTAAAATTGCAAGACTTGATAAGAGTATGAATCCGAACATTTTTTCATTTTTGTAGAAATAGTATGCCAAAACCACGAGAGAAACCATAACTGAGTCACTCACCAAAACGTAGTAGCTACCTAAAGCGAACGGATTAAATAGATACAATATACTAAGATGCTTATTTTCATCCTTTAACATAGAGCGAAGTGCAAAGTAAGAGAGGACTATTAATACAATGTTCCAGAAATACATTCCAAAAACGGATCCCCACTTCCCGAAAATTCCAAAAATAGAAATAAGAAACGGATAACCGATCCTAGGTGCTCTATAGGATTCATCAAACCCCTTGGGCCAATCTAAACCAAAGTTTGAAAGCGATCTTGAAAAATAATAGAATATCTGTCCATCATAGCCAGCGCCTAAATCCCCCTCCTCTCCTAGAAAAATGATCGCCTTTCTTGGAGTCTCTTCTTCATTTTGAAGTGCGAATTCTCGTCCGAAATTTACCATTGCGCTTGGGTTCCAATCGTATTTTTTCCAATAACTGAACGTGACAGAACTTAGGACAATTGCATAAATCAGAAATAGAAGCCATAGTTTTGTATCTAAGTATAGGAAGGTCTTGTCGACGAATTGATATATCTTTTTCATTGTTTATGTCCTTGCAGTTCCTTGAGTATTATTTCTTCCATTGTCGAATTAAAATATTTTGCACCATCATATGTTAAATGATGGGGATCAAAAAAGAACTGTTTCCGAATCAAGGACTTTGTATGGTCGTATAATGATTGATTGTTTTGACCTAGGCTGAATTTAAAATGTTCTATAAAACCACTATACCAGGTACCATTCACGTATTCTTTCGACTCTAATGGATTTTCTGGTGACATTATAACGACAAAAGGAATTCCTCGTGCTTTATAAAAATCGCTAACGCGAAGCAACTGTTCGTATTCAAACCATGGCTTAAAAGTAAAATTCTTAATCTCCTTCTTACGCATCCGCAGAGTGTTCAATCGACCCAATTCAAAGCGTTCCTCGGCATGGTCAAGAATGCGTAAGAAATAATCTTCGTCGTATTCACTTTCACTCATGAGAGAAAATCGTTTTTCATCTAGATAGGAATCTCTTACGTATGATTTATTACGAAAGTCGGGGTCCTTACAAAAATAGTGAGAAAGGCGAATCCCCACAGGGTAATCTTTGCCATAATGGAAAAGATTGGCCTCTTTCGCAGTTCCCATGCCATCGAGAACCTCGAGCCCAATCAGTGCCGAAGAGATTCCCTTATGATTCTGAATTTGTTCCCAGGGAAATGAGTTCCAGCCGCTTTTGTCAAAGTTTAGTATGGTCTGAGAAACAACATTCTCCTCGTTTTTGTCATTCGAGAAGATCGTGACCTTTATCTCGGTGTGATTCTTCAGTAAGAAAATAGAGTCCTCTTTCTCTCGTCCAAACGTACATACAAGTGTGCTTGTTTTCTGAGTCCAACCTTTGGACCAGATCCCTTCTCTTGGAATACTCCCATTGTACTTTTGGAAACTCCTTCCGCTTCGTAAATGGTTATCAAGCCAAGTCTCCAATGGATCGAAGGCAAAATGTCGATACCGATTCACATAAAGAAGTGATTTTGATGCGAGTCTTAAGATTTGTTTCTTATTTAAAACCTGAAAATAATCTCTTAAGAATTCTACAGGATAATAGGTTCGGGCAGGATACCTATCAGAATATTCATCTAACCATAGTTTTTCTTTGAATTTATAAGTTCCGTCCTCTATGGTGAGATATTCCCATTGCAAATCGGCAAAATTTAACATGTATACTACGAGGTCAGGTCTTGAATCTGCGATATCTTCCTTGTAATAATAGAGATCCGTTGGAGCCAAGGCAACATGTGAATAAAATTTGGAGATGATTTTCTTATCGGATTCCTTAAAAAGTTCTTCAGGCAGCACAGAATAAAGTGCGACAGAACTTCCAGCAATGATTACTTTTTTCCCCTCCAAGGGTGCCTTAATCTGTTTTCTCGCATAAGCAAAATTATACCAATGGGACGTATCCCATTCCATTTCATTTGGAAAATTTAGAAGTAGTTTTTCAAAAATTAAAAAATCTAAAAGAAAAGTAGCGGATAACAAGGCTAAGAAGACGATCGCTACCTTAGCTTTATAAGTTGCCAATAATGATTTCACGGATAGCGGGGAATCAGATGTAATTTTCTAAGAAATAATTTTTTTGCAAATTGCACAGCAAGTTTAAATACTTTTGAGTTAAAGGAACTATTTGAAAAAATATACTTAATTGGCAATTCTCTAACAGAACCCCCAGCTAGCGATATGATGCTTAATGCTTCCATATGAAAATCGAAGGCGATAGATTCTAAAGGATATGCTGCGATTTTTTCAAACGCATCCTTTGAGTAACGCCTGTAACCCGAAGTACAATCTTTAATGTTCGGTCCTACAATATTGAAAAGGCCTTTCGAAAGACAATAATTCATCACTCTCGCGGCTAAAAACGATATGACTCTCCGATAGAAAGGAACATTTACAGTTTCTTTTCGACTACCTATCACTAAGTCACATGATTCATGGTTTATAAAATCCGGAAGCCGATCGGCATCGTGAGATAGGCCTGCATCCATTGTAACGACCCAATCATAGCCTTTTTCCACGGCGAGTTTCATTCCATCTTGTATCCCACGAGGTATGTGGGTATTTTTATCGTGTCGAATCACAAATAAGCGATTCGGGAATTCACTCTGCAATTTCTTTAAAATCTCTGGCGTCTTATCTTTCGAACAATCATCTGTTACAGAAACATCTGCGTACTTGATCGCTCCCCTCACAACTTCTTCAATCGTTGATTCTTCATTATAAGCAGGAATAACTACCAGAGTTTTCATCTAATCTTTATTTTCCTGAAATATTGAAGACATCTTTGTTCGCTTCAATCCATTTCAAAAGTCGAGTGATGCCTTCTTTAGGCTTGATTGTAGGAGCAAATCCGAATTTTTTGGCTTCCTTGATATCACAGATAAAATATCTCATATCACCAGGACGTTCCACTTCAAAGAGGACTTCTTGCTTTTTGCCCATGATTTCTCCAATGAGCTCAATACATTCTAACAAAGAAATCTTATGAGGACTAGAGCCTCCGATGTTATAAACACCAGGAATAGGATTTTTAAAATAAGCTAAATAGGATTGCGCTCCATCGGCAGCATGTATGATGTCGCGCGTTTGTTTTCCAGTTCCGAAGATTCGAAGTGGTAACCCAAAAAAGGATCGAATGGCAAAATTTGCAACCCAACCATGATCTTCACCACCAAACTGGCGCTCACCATAGATGCCAGTAAACCGAAAGCTTGCTCCTTTAATGCCATACATATCCGTATAAGAACGAACATAATGTTCCGCACTCATCTTTGAGGCATGAAGCGGAGAAAGTTGACCTACCATGGTAGGATGCGTTTCCGGAATTTCTACGGGATTTCTTTCGTAAGCAGTCTTTCCTTCTACTAGAGAATCATTGATCGAATTTCCGTAAACATGAATCGAGGATGTATTAACGACTGGAATTTTTCTCTTGCGAGCTACTTCTAAAACATTAAAGGTTCCGATAACATTGGTAGAAAAATCAAGCTCTGGATCTTCCCATGATATTGTCATCGCAGGCTGTGCGGCCGTATGTATGATGTAATCGCAACCTTCAGTCCGATCCATTAAATGTTCTAAATTCCTGATATCACCTTTGACCATTGTAACGCCAAGATTTTTTAGATAATCCCAGTTATAATCCCTTGTTGCATCAGTTCCATATCCCGTTCTCTTTAACTCATATTTGGTCATGCTATCAAAGCTAACGACATCCCATCCTTCTTTTCTGAAAAGCTCACATACATGTGACCCTAGAAACCCACATCCACCTGTTACTAATACTTTATTAGCCATTATCACTATCTCCTAAATAAAACTTTTTTGATAATATTAATTTAAAAACGCCGAAAGCATCACTTAGCATCTGTCCCACGGTATAGGCTGCAGGATTTACTGGTTTAAAAAATGAAACCGGAATTTCGATACATCTCATATGAGATCTTACCATCTCAATCATGAGCTCTACAATATATTTATGGTCATGGATATGAAGCTGAGACTTGACTTGATAATAGGATTCTTTCCAGATTGAAAAGAAATGGCAATCAGCGTCTGTGAATCTTGGCTCTTGACCCCACCAAAAAATCTCCACTAATTTTCCCATTAGCAAATTGACAATGCGGTACATGGGACCCAAATTTGAGCCTTGTTCGATCATCTGCCTGGTCGTTCTTGTACCGATTACCATATCAGAATCTTTCATATACTCGAGTAACTTTCGATAATCTTTTGAACGAAAGGATCCATCTGGCGAGACAACAACGATAATGTCGCCTGACGCTTGTTCTATGCCTCTACGC
>NZ_RQGD01000011.1 GCF_004770745.1 Leptospira ognonensis
ATTTTGAAATCTTGTATTTCAATTTCACCATAATCGATTATTTCAATTATTTTATATATATATATTTTATCACGAAAAATAAAAAGGAAGAAATTGTTAAAAAAGCTGCATTGTTTTCTGAAGCTATGATAAATTTCATAAAAATATTTTCTTCCTTGAGCGTTTTAATACGAAATGATTTCGATGAAATTATTAATCTTTTCCATAAGAAGGATGCAAGAAAAATGTTCTTGAAATCAGAATTCAACAATATTCTTAATAAGCATTCAAAGAAATCAGATATTGATTCTGATTATTTTAATCTAAATACTTTATCTCAATCCGATCAAAGAAAAGTATTGGAATTAATACTTCTCAGTAACGATGCTTCAGATTTTTTGAATAATGAAAAAATAAGTAATTGTTATTATAAACTAGAAGTACACCACTTATTTCCTCATTCAAAGTATAAAGACAATTGTATTTTTTTACTAACCTTAATCTCGGAAGAAAGCAACAGACAATTAAAGGATTTAAATTTGGAAGAACAGAGGAGGAAAATTGGTATCAAGAAGAAAACGCTCCTTGAAAAACATTTAATACCAACAGAAGAGTATGAGAGAAAATCTTTTATTGATAAACGAGCGAAACTATTTTCTGATGAGATAAGGAAATATTATTGAATAAATTACTGCGCATAACTGCGGCTGACACGCTCCGCTCGGGACTATCGCCCTCGCTCGGCCTAAAGGCACATTGTCCTCCGTCACGCTTCTTGCGCTGCAAGAAGTCGCGCCGACGCTAAC
>NZ_RQGD01000017.1 GCF_004770745.1 Leptospira ognonensis
ACCGCTTAATGTTTTAAATCCAATTCCATTCTCTGAATTCCTAATATACCCTTTTTTAATTAAATTTGTATAAAGATTGTTTTTTGATTCTTTTAATTGTGTATCAGGTCCAGTACAATTGATAAGTCTATCTACTTCATAATCTAATTGTTGGCCTTTAGTAGTGTTGATCGATACTTTGAGGGATTCATCTTGCAAATGAACCTTTTGAATTCTTGCACGTATGAATTTTAACTTTCCTGTGTTTACCCAATCTGATATCATCTCCATGGATTCTAGCGGGATTCTATGTCGAAATGATTCCCAAAATGGTCTTACGTGTCTTAAAAATCTCAATTGATCTTTGGTTTCCCAACTTTTCCAAATTTTCGAGATATGG
>NZ_RQGD01000028.1 GCF_004770745.1 Leptospira ognonensis
AATTAATACTGCGATTCCTATTAAGAAGACTGTTAAATAAAAGATAAAGTTATTATTTGGCATAATGTTCAACTGATCCCTTATCAATGGGATTGAAATTCCAAAGAAAAATGAAATGCAAAATAGAAGTTTCTTGTTTTTCATAAGCTCCTCCGCTCTTATTATTTAAGTAAAAATTTTATGACTATTTCGCATAACGAACAAGGCTACACGACGTTGTCCGTAGCTGAGTCTCGCAGAGACGTTAGCGTCGGCGCGCCTTCTTGCGGCGCAAGAAGCGTGACGGAGGACAATGTGCCTTTAGGCCGAGCGAGGGCGCAAGTCCCGAGCGTAGCGTGTTAGCCGCAGTTATGCGACGTAGGCTTAATTCATATACAAGGCGATTTATAAATTAATCTTCTTTCTTTCTTAATTTTTAAATCTAAAAAGATTTTACATTGGCGATAATCAGAATTTTTAAATAGTTTAGTGTTTTTACAATTAAAATCTTTGTCATTTGTAACAATATGATTATCCTCGAT
>NZ_RQGD01000040.1 GCF_004770745.1 Leptospira ognonensis
ATATTGAAGGAATCCCAAAATCCTTTTACTTGCTCATTACTTCGGTGTAAGTTAGTATTTCTGAAATTAAATGCTCCTAAATCAATTAAATACGGACATTTATTCCGAAACAGAATATTCCATGGATGTGGATCATCAATCGTTAAATTCATTTTTGAAACTGTAGATTCCGCACACAAGATTAGATTTACGGCCAAGATGAACATTTCGAAAGTCCATTCACACGGAGCAATATTAGGTTTGATTTCATCTTGAATAATTACACCTAACTCCTTTTTCTTGAATTTCCTAAACTCAAAGGGTAGAATTATAT
>NZ_RQGD01000010.1 GCF_004770745.1 Leptospira ognonensis
AAAATATCCGACTGTAATTTTGTAAGATACGAGTCACTGCTAATTTCTGTTAGCGCTAGCTTGGATAGGTCCTGTTTGTCATAAAGCCAGGCATTAAAAAAAGAAAATTAATCTTAATCTGCATTATTATTGAAAAGATAATGGATGAAATTAAAAATCTTCGTTTCTGGAATTGGCTTAAAATGATGAAAAAGAAAAAGAGAATCATCCCTTCGAAGTGAATTTGTGATGCTGATTCTAATACTAACAAAGGATTGCCAACAAAGATCCAATAGATACGCAAATCTTTGGTCTTTGCTTTCATGATAATCAAATTGAAAATATCAAAAATAAAAAGTATCAATTGGAGGCAAACTACTTGGTAAAAAAGGTTTTCCAATCCCAGTATCCAAGGGATTGCAAATATTCCCTGCAAGATCACTGGATAAACAGAATAATAGTTTTTGCTATTTAGATTTTCATAAATTTCGAGCAGGTTCGTATGTCTAAATTCATTTTTTGTCATCCATTCTAACGGTGTAAATACAAAAGGGGAGCTACCTTGGAATGATAAAAATCCATCCCAAAGAAATCGATAGAAATCATCGCTTAAGACGGGAATGGCGAAGAGAGAAGCCAGACGCAAAACGATTCCCATCCCAAAAATTCCATTTAGAGAGACACTTGAAACATATCTTAAGATTAGAAAATAAAAACTGAAAGATACGAAAAGAAAGGCGAGAAAAGTATCCCATTCGGTTCTGTTTAGAAAAGGTAAGAATATTTTAAGAAAGAGGGCATATGATAAAGATAGAAAATAAAACATTTTAGGATTTTTTCGGAGGTAACATTGTTAATTTGAAAAAAGTAAACAGTATTTTGACTCCAACACGAATTGCCATTGGCAACGTTCCCGAGATTTTGGAAACCCCATACTTTCTTTTTCGATACGAGACAGGTATTTCCAGAATTTTTAAGTTCTCTTGGATGGCTCGGATTTGCATTTCTATATTCCAGCCCCATGTTGTATCCCGAAGTTGCATGCTCTTTAATGCACTCAAGCGAATCATGCGTAGCGGACCTAAATCCGTAAATCTTCTACGATAAAAAAGAAAAATCAAAAAACAAGTCAACCAGTTGCCGTATTTTTGGATGAAACCCAAGGAACCCCGCTCTGCAAAACCGAGCACTCGGGATCCGATAAGCAAATCAACATCGGAATCATGAAAAATTTTGAAAAGATTCAATAGATCCGTTGGGTCATCCGAACCATCTGCATCCATTATGAGAATCCATTTCGCAATTCCTTGAATGCACCGAATACCCGCCAAACATGCATTACCATATCCTAATCTGGGTTCATCTACTACTGTCACACCTTTATGTTTTGCAATCGCGGCCGTATTGTCAGTTGAAGCGTTATTTACTATGATGATCTGAGAAGGCTTAAATAAACCTAAATGCAAAATTCCATCGATGACCGAAACAATATTCTCCTCCTCATTCCTGGCAGGTATAATAATAAAGCCATCACTCTCCACGTCGCTTCTCGTTTCTTTTAAACAATTCCTGCAAACTTGTCTCACTCGCCCGTTTGCTTTTTAAGTCAAATGTAGATTCCAAGATTATGGAACTATGCGGATAATTTTCTTTTAAAGATGATATTTTAGTTTGTATGAATGGATCTGCATGTTTAACCGATGATGACATGTAAGCAGAAGTCGTTTCTTTTAGTTTTACATGATAGATTCGAAATATAATTTTCGTTACTTGATTGCTCGGAATTTTTTCTTTCCAGATTCTTGTTTCCTTCGGACGCAATCGGTTTTCGGATACAAGCTCAGCCTCTGGGTTCCACTTCCAAGTTTGTCCAATCAAGGATACTTTTTTTTCTATCTCGCGCTGCGCCTCATCTAAAAAAACCAACTCCAAACGTAAAAATCTTTCTGGATCCCCCGAAGGTACATAATGTCCAGCATTTGCATTTTGATAGGTAATTTTAATTTCTTCTGATTTTGATTGCTCCCAGCCGTTCAGTATGACACCGGGTTTGTAGCCACCTGGTATCTGTTTCTCGTAAAGAGAAAACTCTTTAGGAACACCACCACCGATAAATGCGTGCTTATGAGAATTGCGAATAGGTTTCTTTAAAACTCCATCCACAAAACTTCTTTTCACATCCGGCAAATGACAAGAAACACAATCTTTTCCTGGGAAATGAGGTTGTGCTTCCTTCATCTCATCTCCTGTTTTAAAATAACAAACCAGAGAAGAGCTCAGATTATATGTTTCGTTATGACAATCAAGACAACGAGTTCTTAGTTTCTGTTGATCAATTCTCACTGGATGAGGAGGACTCGTTTTCCCATTTCCACCTAGAACGTATGCTTTACCCACTTCATCGACGCGCACATGACACGTAGCACACGTTACGGCTTCATTTTTCATGATGAGATCAAACCCTGGATTGATTGCTTCAATAGGTCGATTGAAGTCGCCATGGTTTAAAGCCTCGATCCTCGTCTCTCTCTGGTTTTGCACCGGGATATGACAATTTAAGCAAATCCATTCCGGCTGCCCTGGCTTAGACAATTCCGCCTGGAATTGTAAATCTGATAATGCATGTGCATGAGTCGAGGACTGCCATTCCTTATATATTTCGGTGTGGCATTTCCCACAATTCTCTGCTCGAGGTTCACCTACCCCATCTAACTTAGGCAATTGGGGGATTGTTTTGCTCCAGACTTTCCCTGGGAAAACAGATTCGAGAGGGACTGGTCGTAAGGAAAATTGATTCCATATAACATACCCGGATCCGATCACGCTAACAAAGCTGATCGAAAATAAAATTTTTGTAAATTTCACTCCGGTCCTTTTTTTAAGGGGAACGAATTTGCATCCATTGATGTCCATTCCCACATAGAACCTGAGTAATTTTTTGCTTTTATTCCATAAGAAATAAACACAGATGTGGTAAACGCAGATCGAATGCCACCGGTACAATAAGAGATAATAGGCTTGTCTAATGGTATTTTTTTAGATACTAAGATTTCTAAAATTTTTTCTCGAGATTTTACATAACCTTCCGAATCTATAAAATCTTTATAGTAAATCCATTTAGCGCGCGGTATATGACCACCGCGAGACTCACCATATGGTGTTGAACCAAGGAATTCTCTTTCTTCGCGAACATCCAAAACAGAACTTTCTATTTGTTGTCTACTAATTTGAGCGAGTAAATTTTCTGCTGTGATATCATAAGTCGATTCCTTCGCGACTTGGCTTGGTTCTATCCTTGATACTTCATTTAAGAGAGCGGAACTTCCTTGTCTCTGTTTTTCCAGAAATTTATCCGCACCGCCATCAACGAGATAAGAACGATGAAAACCCGCAGATCGTAAAGTCCATACGATGCGTCCCTCTTCCCCCCAGCCGTCTAACGGATCACCTACAACAATTATTTTATCTTGATGTTTTATGCCTAACTCATCAAGTTTTTTTGCCAATTGATCCTTTGGAAGCAGTCTCCCTTTTAATGGGGAATTAGGGACTGAGTAATCTTCCCAGTTTACAATTTTAGCGGTTGGAATGGATTTTAAGAATCGATCATCTAGGGAGCGGGCATCTAACAAAAAGGCGCCGGTTTGCGTTAATGCGACGGCTTGTCCTGGAGAAATGATCCAAGATGCGGCTAGGTCCCATTTTTTATCGGCAGATGGGTGGCTGCGAAGATGGTCCGAAAGAGCAAGCATGACACAAAACAAGAAGCCTAAAATGCCGTATGATTTTAAGAGCAATGTGAATACCTGACGTGCCATAGTTCCCTCTTTTCGTAAAAACAACCGAATTTTTGCGTATATTCTGAGATTAGACTGTAAAATGTCAATAAATCGAACTATTCCTCTGCAAAAACGAATTTTTTCTTGCGATTGGAACATAGAACGCCAGTCTGATTTCTGTAGGAGACGAAATGATGAAGATAGGTGATTATCCAGATGTTGTAAACGAAAATGTGACGCGAATGGTTGCCGCAACCGTCGTGGTTCTAGGACTCGTGAGTATTTTTTTTCCGAACCCGTATTCCCTGGGAATTCTATTTTACGGTTTTGCCGCTCGCCTTAGCTTCGGCCCTAAATTTGAGCCTTTTGCTTTTCTTACCTCAAGGTATCTAGTTCCAAAATTAGGCATCTCTTTTGTTCCGACTGCAGGCCCTCCAAAGAGATTTGCACAGCTGATTGGACTTTGCTTCGCATCATCATCCATCATTTTATGGATCATCGGAAAACTCACTGCCTATAAGATTGTCCTCGGTATCTTAGTTTTTTTTGCATCCCTTGAGTCCTTTTTAGGATGGTGCGCAGGCTGCTTCTTTTTTGCCATCTTGATGAAGTTAGGTGTGATACCCGATGATATTTGCGAGAAATGTAACAACCTAAATTACAACAAATAGAATCTGAGAATAAAATCGCCTTCCATTCTTTACTTTGAATTTGCCAAGGCCTGTGAAACTTCTTCGATGATATCATCAATGTGTTCAAGACCCACTGAGATACGAATGAGACCAGGCTTGATTCCCACAGCTAATCTCTCATCCTCAGATAACTTGGCATGTGTTGTGGAGGCTGGATGCGTAACAGTAGTACGCGAATCACCAAGATTTGCCGTTAAAGAAAACCATTTTAGTGCATCTAGGAATTTTCTTCCTCTTTCTAGACCACCTTTCACTACCAAGGTCACGATCCCACCACCTAATTTCATTTGTTTTTTGGCGAGCACGTATTGTGGATGAGATGGCAAAAAAGGATACTTTACTAGTTCGATCTCGTCATGTTTTTCTAAAAATTCTGCTAATTTTAAAGCATTTTCCGAATGTTTTTCCATCCGAATGGCAAGCGTCTCTAAACTTTTAGATATGATCCAAGCGTTCATGGGGGAAAGCGAAGGTCCAGTTGCACGTGCGATGAATCGAATTTCCTTGATGAGATCCTTTCTTCCAAGTACCGCGCCCGCGATGACTCTTCCTTGTCCGTCCAAAAATTTTGTTCCTGAATGAACGACTAAATCCGCACCCCATTCAGCGGGTCTTTGTATGTAAGGTGTGCAAAAACAATTATCCACAATGAGGATCAAGTTATGTGCTTTGCAAAATGCGGAGATCCAACTTAAATCGATAATATCAAGTGCTGGATTCGAAGGGGTTTCAATAAATACGATTTTCGTATTTGGTTTCACGCCGGCTTCCCATTCTTCGATATTCCCGATATCTGCATAAGTGTGCGAAATATTGAATCTTGGAAAAATTTGAGTGAGTACTGAATGTGTTGATCCAAAGATTGATCTGGATGCAAGAATATGATCACCAGATTTTAGTAAGGCGAACATCGAGTTAAAGACAGCCGCCATGCCTGAGGCAAAAGGAACTCCGTCTTCCGTCTTCTCCATTCTTGCCAATTTATCCATTAATTCGGTAGTGTTCGGATTGGAAAAACGTGAGTACATATTTCCTTGCACTTCTTCAGCAAAGATTGCCCTGGCATGCTCCGCATCCTCGAAAATAAAACTAGAGGTCATAAAGAGAGGAGTCGAATGCTCGTTCTGAGCCGTTCGTGGAGTTTGGATGCGGATCGCATCGGTTTCAAAATTTTCAAACATGGCTTTTCCAGGATGGAAAAGCGCCTGAGGGAAGCATCATTTTTTTGACAGAATATCTGCTATTGCCTTCAAAATCAGCCAATATAGCAGATTTTTTGATAAAAAATCAAGGACCATCGCTATAAAATTATGAGTTAATCAATTTTAAAAATTTTCCCGTCTTGGAGGTGGACTCTTTTTTTTGCTGCATTCGCATAATCCATATCATGCGTAACAAATATAATTGTCGTTCCCTCTTCTCGATTGATTTTTTTAAATATTTCTATCACCTTATCGCCGTTTGCCGTATCTAGGTTTCCCGTAGGTTCGTCTGCGAATATAAATTTTGGCTTTTGAATGAGTGCGCGAGCAATGGCGACTCTTTGTTGTTCCCCTCCGGACATTTGGCTTGGCATTTTATGGGTGCAATGTGTCAGCGAAAATTCATTCAAAAGGTGATTGGCATATTCGCTTACCTGTTTCAATTGGTTTTGTTTACGCGCAGGCATGGTAATATTTTCAATCGCGGTAAGCTCCGGCAGCAGATAATGAAACTGAAAGACAAAACCAATGTTTTCATTGCGGAGCTTGTGAATCATCTTCTCATCCGTAGCAGAGAGATCATAGCCGCCTAGAGAAACAGTCCCTGATGTTGGATTATCAAGCCCGCTAACGATGTACAACAGAGTGGACTTACCGGAACCTGACTTACCTATGAGAGCGACAAATTCACCGATTTCAATCTCAAGAGAGATATCCTTGATGATATCAATAGGAGGATCTCCAAACGATTTAATTATATTTTTTGCGATTAGGCCGTCTTTTATCATGCAGCCCCGCGAATGATTTCAACTGGCGAAAGATGGCTTGCCATTCTCGCCGGAATATAGCTGGCTATGGTTGCACTGAGCATCGCAATCAAAAAGGCCTTTACATAAATGATCGTATCCCACGATATCTGCATGGTTCGTATCACTGCTTTTACATTTCCTTTCGAAGATCCTAGAGGAATGCCCTCAATCATATAACATCCGAAGGCACCAACAAATAACCCTAAGATGGCTCCTACTAGACCTAAAATGATACCTTGAATTAAAAATAAAATGATCGTGTCTCTCCCATCAAAGCCAATGGATCGTAAGATGGCAACTTCCTTCTTCTTCTGATTCACAACCATATTCAATATATTATAAATACCGAAAGCAACAACGAGTATGATGGTAAAGGTAGTTGAATTTCTTACTATATCCTGCGTTTTAAAAACGGAGAGGATACTCTCATTTGCCTGGTCCCAACTTTCGACTTTATCCCTGCTATAATACGCCCACTCCTCTGCGATCCCAGCCGCATCCCTTACGTTTAAAATTTTTACAATGATTTGTGAGACTTCACCGCTGGAATTTGTAATCCCTTGAACAACGGACAATGTACCGTAGGAGGAAACATCATCAATAAGGCGATTACCAGTTCGAAGCACGCCCAATATTTTTAAAGGTGATGTGTTTCCCTTGGGAGTTAAAACTTGAATTGTATCACCTACCTTTGCACCAAGTTTTGTCAGTATCCCGTCTCCAAGTATACCTAGAGAACCACCTTCCCCCAAATTTTTCAATTTTGTATCAAAAACATAAGTCTCAAGATTGGTTACCTTACCCTGACGAATAGGGTCTATCCCTACAAATCTAGCGGGAGCAGTCGTTTTACCGTTGATAAAAATCACTTCTCGCGTTAATTGAGGTGAGTAAGCAATGACACGTTCATCTTTACTAAGTCTATCTAGCCATCCTTTAACATTTGTAAGTCTCGAATTATCTGTCCTACCGGAAGGAGGGGACAACCATTTAACCTCCGCTCCCGTAAAAAAAATATCTTCAAATGTTCTTTCCGTAATTATCTCATCACGAGGTGAAATTTTTATTTGCCCATCCGAATTGACAAGTTGTTCCATGATCACAGTCTGAAATCCAAGCATAATACCAGAGAACATAACATAACCGGCAGTTCCGAGTAAGATACCGAGTACGGTAAGTATCGTCTGCTGTGGCCTGGAGATAATTTGTCTGATCGCTAAAAAAAACATATTATTTTCGATTCACAAAAACTTCATCATTTTCAGCTAAATCGCCATCTATCAATTCACCAAACTCCGAATTAATGGCTCCCAACTTGATTTCAATTTTGCTTTTTTTGCCATCTCGAATGCGAATGATCTTTCCTTTATCTGCGGCGATGAGCGGAACCAAAATCACATTTTCCTTTCTGCTGACTTCAATAGCAACATCGGTCGTCATCTCTGCGAGGATCCCTTCAGGGAGTTTCGGAGAATTGATCCTTACTATAAATTGACCATGCGAGGGATAGACACGCTCAACGATTCCTTCATATACATGTCCACGAATGGATTCAAAACTTAATTGTGCTTTCTGATTTGCTTTTACTCTTAGTGCTGATTCTTGGTCCAGAGAAACCTGAATGAAGGCTGACTTCATATCGATTAGTTCCAATATGGGAACACCTGGCATTGCAATTTCATTTTTAGAAAGGGTAAGATTCGTTATGATGCCTGAGAAAGGAGCCTTAAAGACAATCCCTGAATCATTACTGAGGAGCGGCGCCCCTTTGGTTACATATTGCCCCTCTTCTATATATAAATCTTTGATCGATGCGGAGATGCCAAATTTTAAAGAATAACTCTGTAATGGTTTGACCGTTCCTAAAGCATAGACTGCCTCTACTATCGATCCCCGAGAAATGGTCAGACTCTCTTTGTTTGATTGTTTCAAAATAAGAAAAATTACCGAAAGAAGTAAAACCAGGCCGCCGCCTAGTCCAAGATACTTTTTATTCAAAGCCATATGGATGATCTTGCGAATGAGCCAATCCCTTGGCGATCGATATTCCAAATAAATCCTTGTCAAAGTTATGATAATTATCATGCTTCCTCGATATGAACCAAACAGACACAGCCGTTACTCGTGGGAATGGACAGGACATTTTATTACAGGCTTTCCATTGGAATCTTGTAAAAAGCCATGGAACAGGTACGCTCGACCAGCAAGACAAAACTTGGTATCAAATCTTAATCCAAAAAGTAAAAGAAATTGCAGAGATGGGGATCACGATTGTCTATCTTCCGCCACCTTGGATCGATGATTCAAAATGGGAAAAAGACGAAAAACATGGGGGTGGGGAAGGATATTTTTGGAGAGATTTTGATTTAAACTCAAGATACGGAACTAAACATCAATTAATCGAACTCGTTCAAATTTTTCACAGATATAATATTAAAGTCATCATTGATATTGTACTCAACCATCGAGATCGGTTTAGAATGCAGAATGACGTATGGCATTTTCCAGGTCCTGCATGGCGTGCCAATGGCAGTGACACAGGTGGTGCCTTTTTTGATGGAAGCTGCGATCTAAAGCTTGACCAGCCGGAAGTTTACGAGAGGTTCAAACACGCATTAAATGAGCTACTTGATGATTGTCAAGTAGACGGCTGGCGTTGGGATTTCGTTTGGGGATATCATCCCAATGACGTTTTTAATTTGATCAAAGACACAAAGAAGGTAGAATATTTTTCTGTAGGTGAATATTGGCAGGCAGCAAACATTACGGATGATCCCATGTTTAAACGCTACGGAGGAAGTGAGAGCTCGCGTATCATAGGTTGGGCGAAGGATTCAGGTTGCTGCGTATTTGATATGGTTCTGAAAAGGGAAATCAATTCTGCAACTGCATACAATCTAAAAAATGGACTGAACCTTCATAATGATCCTGAGATACGGTCCTCTATCGCTACTCTTGTAGAAAACCATGATACAGGTGCCTCCCCCTATTCTCCCTCCAATGGTTGGGGACAAAAAGTATGGGAATGTCCACCAAACTTTAAATCAAGGGCCTATGCGTTTATTTTATCCACTCCCGGCACACCTTGCGTCTATTGGCCAGATTACTTTGATTGGGGATTAACAGAGATTAAAGATTTAATCCGAGCCCGGAAAAAGGCAGAAATCACATCGAGATCGGAATGGATAAATTTTTCCGAATCATGTGGCGGTTTTGCCGCAATTATAAAAAACGCGAAAGGCATGGAAGCTCTTGCCGTGTCCATTGATTCCTCGTTCCAAGCTCCAGATCTTTCTTGGGAAATCGAAGCTGAAAAAAAAGGCGAGTGGACTGTTTGGTTAAAAAAAAGTTAACAAGGCTTAATAAGAATTAGCTAGGTCGAAAGGTAAAGACCATCTCAGATTCCTTACCAGGGATTTTGATCAGATCTTTCGGAGTTACATCCAGAAATTGACCTGTATGTAAAAATTGATAATCTGACTCGTGTTCTAGTTTTCCCTTCAGATAATTGGAGGTCACGAGTCTGCCACCTGTTTCCAGAATGGCTTCCTGAAGCTGACCGATTTGTCTACGGGCGTAGGCTTCATTCAAATCAGAACTAAGTGCCATCAGCTCCAAAACACGTCGTTTCTTTTCATCTCCTGGAATTGGATCACCAATCTCTTCCGAGGAAGTTCCTTTTCTCACAGAATAAGGGAAAGCATGAATTTTAGCAAACCCTAGTTCTGTGATCAGTGATTTGGTTTCTTCAAATTCAGGTAGAGATTCATTCGGAAACCCAACAATGGCATCAGTTCCTAAAAATAGCCCTGGTATTTTCTGTTTCGCTTTCTCTATCCTTAGGCGGAAAGAGTCGGGATGGTAGGTTCGTTTCATCGCTTTTAAGACAGAACGACTTCCACTTTGCAAAGGAACATGTAAAAATTTACAAAATCTAGAGTGAGTCATCAAATCAAGCAATCCATCACCAACATCTGGCGGCTCGATGGAGGAAAGACGCAATCTTGAATATTCTAATATTTTCAAAATTGCTTCCAAAAGATTTAAAAAACCTTTTTCACCATTTTCCAGCCTATACCAACCAAGGTTAACGCCTGTTAATTGTATTTCGCCCACTCCATGGTCTTGCAAAAATCTTACTTGTTCTAAAACATCAACGAAATTTCGACTAACACCGAGTCCGCGAGCTGAGGGTATTTTACAATAAGAACATTTTCTATTACAACCGTCTTGGATTTTTAGATAGGCACGTGTATGACCTTCGGGTAACACATCAGAATAAGAAAATCTGTCTAATGGTTTTTCAATGATTTGCTCTCTGCCTTCCCAATCTTCCAAAATTTTATATGGAAGTGAACTTTTTTCACCATTCCCATAAACAGCAGTGACGCCAGGAATGGCAGAAATAATTTCTTTATCCGTTTCCGCATAACAACCAGTCACATAAATTTTAGCGCCTGGATTTGATCTTATCGCATTTCGAATGATATTTCGATTTTTGACATCGGCTTTGTTGGTGACCGTACAGGTATTAACAACAATATACTTTGCATCTTCATTTTGAAGAGCAAGCGAAAAGCCTCGGTCTTTTAAAACCGAGTACAATCCATCCGTTTCAAAAAAATTAAGACGGCAGCCAAGAGTATGAAATTTGATTTTCACGCAGAAGGGATAGCGCTGATGCGACGACCGTTTTCCTTCACTGATGTTTGGTCTGGAGCAAGATTTTCTGCTCGTTGGATGCAAAGTTTTGCCTCTTCAAGATAGGTAACCGCATCCTTTTTTTTGCCCAACTTCACATTTTGATAGTACATGGCTTCCTGAACTAGGGCTAAATTATTCCAAACACTTGCCGATTTATCATTGATTGAGGAGGCCCAACGTAAACTGACATCCGCTTTCTCATAACTCTTCATCGAGTAGTATATTTTGCCTTCTAATTCGAGAAAACGAACATCATTTGGATGATTGGCCTTTGCCTTTTCGATCTGTGAAAGCGCGACTTTATCAGCTCCTCTGCTCGCAAGGGCGAGGGCATAAAAATATCTAATTTCTGCGTTTGAGGAATACAGCGGGACGAACTTCTCACATAATTCGATGATAGCTTTCCACTTTTTAAAGTGGGCAAGGATTCCCAGCATATCGCTAGCAAGATTCTCATCATCCGGTTTTCTCTTTCGAGCTTCCTGTATGGAAGAATATGCATTTTCAAAATCATTTAACTTATCATAATTATAAGCAAGGAGGGCATAACTTTCGTAAGTTGCCTTTCCTTCTGAGAGCAGTGACTTAAGTAACCCTATCGATTTGGGATAGTTCTTAAGCTTGTATTCTTCTACAGCTTGAAAGTAGGAGGATCCAGATATCGGAGTCGTATCTTCTGCCGATAATTGTAGATGGAAAAGTGTTATGAGTGAGAGAATGGCAATCTTTATTTTCATATTCAGTCCGAGGGAACGCCGACCCAGTTTAAATTTACCTGATCAATGCGAGAGTGATAAGGTTCAATGGGGTCTATGTATATAAAAACGCTTCCCCCCCCAGAAAGCAAGAAATGTTCTATGTGCTCCTCGGTGATGAATTCCCTATCATCAATATATAAGATGGGAATTTGATTCGGACCCAGATGCAAATGAAACTCTTGTCCAGGCAAAAAGTCTGAAATATTTAAGTAACCCGCTCCAAAATAGAGCCCGGATTGGAAGTAGTATTTATAATGAACTTTGACTTCAGGTAAGACCAGATTGGGCTGGATGATCCCAATCTGGATTTTTTCAATCGAGGCGACCGTTCTGATCTTACGAAGTTGGAACCATATTTTCCTAATAAAAAAATAGGAAAAAAGGAACAGCAATGGGATCAGAATTGCCATTACATCAAACGAGCGCTAAGTCTCTCTCCTCTTCGCTAGATGATGAATCGTCATCTTTTTTGACAGGTTCTTTGTAATCTGTCCAAGGGCTTTCAGCAAAGGTCAATTTGCCATCCACTAAATCGACGGCGATTTTTGTAGGATTTTCATAAACACCTTTTAAAGATTGCACAGCCATATAATCTTCTAATTCGCGTTGGAATACTCTTCGAAGTGGCCTAGCACCATAATTCTGATCATAACCTATCGTCGCAAAATGCTCCTTAGCGGGAGATGTTAGATCAACGTGAACTTTCTTCTCAGTGAGTCTCTTGTTAAAATCCTTTAACATGATATCCACAATCAGAACAATTTCCTCTTTTTTCAATGGAGCAAAATATACAACTTCATCCACACGGTTTAGAAACTCAGGGTTAAAGTGTTTTTTCAACTGTTCGCGAGCTTGGTCAGCTTTATACTGTTCTCTCTCTGCTTCGAAGTCCTCAAAACCCAATCTTCCACCTTTAGAAATCTCTTTGGCTGCAATGTTAGAAGTCATGATGATGATGGTATCACGAAAGTTAACTTTACGACCTTTCGTATCCGTCAAATTCCCCTCTTCCATTATCTGAAGCAATATGTTGAACAAATCATGGTGTGCTTTTTCGATCTCATCGAGTAGAACAAGACTATATGGCCTTCTTCTAACGAATTCGGTCAATTGACCCCCATCATCGTAACCTACATAGCCAGGAGGTGCCCCAATCAATCGAGAAACTGCATGTGGCTCCATATATTCGGACATGTCGATACGCAACATAGCTTCTTCTGAACCAAACAATTGCTCTGCGAGAGCCTTTGCAAGCTCTGTTTTTCCAACACCCGTCGGTCCAAGGAAGATAAAGGAACCTGTAGGTCGTTTTTCACTTTTTAGTCCAGTGCGAGAACGTCGAACAGCTCTGGCTACTTTGTCAATCGCTTCGGATTGTCCGACTATACGATCTTTGATGACATGCTCTAGGTTTAGAAGTTTGTTGTTTTCTGTTTGTTCCATTTTCTTTAATGGTATACCTGTCCACAAACTAACAACCGATAGGATATCTTCTTCTTCAATCGAAACAGCAAAACCTTCTATGCGCTCTTGCCATTGTTTGATTTTCTCTTCCAAAAGAATTTTTTTACGATTCACTTCATCTCGAACAGCAGCTGCCTTTTCGTATTCTTGTCCTCTTACCAAATCTTCTTTTTTTGTGGAGAGAGTTTTGATTTCTTCTTCGATTTCCTTAATTTCTGCAGGTCGTTGGCAGTTTGCAAGTCTCGCCTTGGCACCAGCTTCATCGATGATGTCAATTGCCTTATCCGGAAGGAAACGGTCATTGATGTATCTATGAGAGAGTTTAACCGCTTGCTCCAATGCTTTTGCCGAATAACGTACCTTATGATGCGCTTCGTAAGCTTTTTTCAAACCAGTAAGAATTAGAATCGCATCATCTACTGATGGTTCTGCCACTTTTACCATTTGGAATCGTCTTTCTAAAGCTGCATCTTTCTCAATATACTTTCGATATTCGTTGCTCGTTGTTGCACCAATGCACTGAAGTTCACCACGAGCAAGAGCAGGTTTTAAAATATTTGCTGCATCTACTGCACCCTCGGCAGCTCCGGCGCCAATTAACGTGTGCAACTCGTCGATAAAGATGATGATGTTCTGGGAAGAAACAATCTCTTTCATGATTTTTTTGAGACGTTCTTCAAACTCACCACGATATTTCGTTCCAGCAATAAGGCTCGCTAAATCGAGAGAGAGTACTCGCTTTTCGAAAAGTAAATCAGGTACTAACTTTTCAACGACAGCTTGCGCAAGTCCCTCGACGATCGCCGTCTTTCCAACTCCAGACTCGCCGACGAGTACTGGGTTGTTTTTTGTCTTACGTGATAAAATTTGAATGACTCGTTCTATTTCTTTTGCTCGACCGATGACGGGATCTAGCTTTTTCTCTTTTGCAAGCTGGGTCAAATCGCGTGCAAATTCATCTAAAATGGGAGTCTTACTTTTTTCTTGGCGCGGTGGTGCCTGTGTTGTCTGTTGTTGCGTTTGCTGGTTACCCGAACTTGCTCCAACAGCGCTTGCAGGAGGCGCCCCTAAAAGTCTTAATATTTCTGATTTGATTACATTATAATTCACGCTAAAGGAGGACAAGGATCCACCCGCAATATTATTATTGTCACGGAGCAGAGCAAGTAATATGTGTTCGGTGCCCACATAATTATGTTTCAGCCGCTTTGCCTCCTCTTTAGAGACCTCTATCATTTTCTGATATTTGTCCTGCCCTTGAGATACATCCAAAAGCAAAGCTCCTGAATTTTCTCTAGTTCGTTTTTCTACCTCTTTCTTAAGTTCATTCAGATTGATGTTCAGATTCGTAAGAATCTTAATCGCAACTGAATCCTCTTCTCGCAAAAGCCCGAGGAGAATATGTTCAGGCCCGATGAAGTCAGAACCGAGTCTCTTGGCTTCGTCTTGCGCGATTTCGTTGATGACCCGTTTTGCTCTTTTTGTGAATTCCAACATGCCGCACCCTACCTTTTAAATCTTAGACGGAAGTCTACGATACCATCATGTACCGTACTTACTTATACTAGCCCGAGTAAACCAAGAATTTTGAAAAACCGTAGTTTTTGGAATGGATTTGCATTCTTAATCGAAATTTGTACCAAAACCGTGTCTTTCTCGTTTCTACTTACCTTACTCTCATCGGCAATCTTACGAAATTCTAAACTAAATCCTAGTTGGTTCTCTATTGAGGAAAGGATCAAAAAAAGGGATTCGGGGTTCGTACGAGCTTGCACACTCAAGCGATCCCCTCGACCACAGTTGGTAGGACAGGAATTAAGAAATCCCACTTTTGGGTTCCATGCCCATAGACCTTTTTCATATAAAAAACGAAGCGAACCTGGAAGATGAAAACATCCATTTTTTGCAAGACTAACGGGCGTTTGCATCCACTCCATACGCAGGTGGTCTTCATCACCCGTATAGAATTTGATTCCCTCGGCATTCACTTTTGCCTCGCGGGCATTTTCACCCATCTCAAAACCGTGTCGATCGAGTAGAGACCTAGTTTTATCTTTCTCGTTGGTATAGAACGGGAAAAATCCTTTTCGAAAGCACCGCGCTAGCCGCAGTCGATATGTGACATCGGACCACTCGATTTTCCCTACACTTTTTATATCTTTTATCCGAGTAAGGAGGTTTTTGTGTTCAACCGGAACACGGATCAATTTCCCAGGAAAAAAAGTATCATGGCAGTCCGGGCATCCAAATTTCCCAGTTTCTAAAAAAATGGTTTCGGTCAAACCGCAACGAACACAATACGGAATCAAAACTTAACCCGCGATAGGTGTAAGTTTGCCAGATAAAATTCGATTTCTTTTATGTGCCATAGATGCAAGTTCCATATCGTGGGTCACAAGAATTAGTGAAAATTGAAATTCTTTCTGAAGATCCTTGATCAAATCCATAAGGTGTCGAGAGTTGTCTCGATCCAAATTTCCAGTCGGTTCATCTGCAAGTATCAATTGTTTTCTACCAACTAGGGCACGGGCAACACCCACTCTTGCACTCTCTCCACCTGACAGCTGCGAGGGAAAACTTTCCGTTCTCTCCCCTAGTCCCACCAATTTTAAAATATCTCGCGAACGCTCTTTAGCTTCCTTCTGGTTTACTTTGGAAATGAGAAGCGGCATCATCACATTTTCGATCGCCGTAAAATCGGGAAGCAGAAGGTGTTGCTGAAAAATAAACGAGATTTTTTCTGCTCGAAATAATTCCCTTTGCCTTTCGTTTAGATTCTTCAACGAAACGCCACAAACATCTACTTCGCCTTCATCAAAAGAGTCCATGGCCCCGAGAATGTTTAGGAGCGTGGATTTTCCAACGCCTGATGCACCTTCAACAGATACAATCTCACCCGATTTAACTTCGAAATCCATTCCCGACAGAATATGATACTTTTGATCCACAACTTGGTAGTATTTTTGTAAACCGCGAACAGAAACAGTAGCGTTTGTAATCGTATTAGTCATTGCGTATCGTATCCACTGGATTTAAATTTGCAGCCCAACGAGCAGGGAAGTATCCGGCAAGTCCCGAGAGAATTGTAGCTGCCGTTGTTACCATAAAAATAAAGGAAATATCAATATCCACGGGGATATGATCAAAATAATAAATGTCTTTCGGAACCAGTTCTACGTTACTCCATTCTGTAGGGTTGAGAGCGTAACCCACAGCATTTATGATTTCGGATAAGCCACTGATAATGACTTCAAGTTTGGTAGCCACAAAAATTCCCCACATCCCGCCCACTAACGAAGACAAGATGCCAACAATCATCGCATTCAAAGTAAAGATTAAGAGAATATCGTTGGAGGCAAGTCCAAGTGCTTTTAAGGTTCCTATAGATTTGCGTTTAGCACGAACTAAGGAATGGACTGTGGCAACCATACCTAAGGCTGCAAGAACGATAAATAGAAATACAATGATAGAGATGATCGTTTTTTCTAATCTTAAAGCTGCTAAAAAATTTTCCTGTTCTTCGGCAATGGTTCTCACAGAAAATGCAGACTGTGCTTGGATCCCAGGATTCCATCCTTCTTCGTTTAACCGATTTAAGATTCGGGTTTTGGTCAATTTGAGATCGTCAAGCGAGTTTACCTTGATCGCAATTTGATTGACCGCATCTTTCATCTTAAAAAATTCTTGGGCCATCGGTAAGGACAAAAATACAAACTTAGAATCGTAATTATAGTATCCCGTCTTAAAAAGTCCCGTTAGGCGAAAAGTCTGAACGTTTACTTGGACACCACGTTCCACAGTAAACCTTCCCCCAGGAACCGCCATGGTGATTTCCTTTCCAATACCATACCCATAAATGGCACTCATTTCTTTACCGATCACAACCAGCTTTTTAGAATTAATATTTTGAATTTCATCCCGATTGTATTGAAGGATACGTGGAAAATTGGGAAGGCCATTCTGAATGAGCCGGTCAATGCTTTCAATCGGGACTGCCCGGATCATAATGGGATTAAAATTATTGTTACTTTGGATCAGACCGTGGCTTGTGATATTTCCTTCAATAGAAATGATGGAATCTTTCAGTTTAGGATCCGATTTCAAATGTTCAATGACCTTTTGATAGCTTCCAATCGCGCCTGAGCCAAAAGAGTTTTCTATTGTTATGTGAGGGCCACCCTGCCAAAGAGATTCCTTGACTTGTTTTTGAAACCCGTTGAAAATTGATAGGACAACAACTAGGAGCGAAACCCCTACCATCATCACGATAAAGGAAAGTCTGGATTTTATGGACAAAAACCCTAGTACTCGGGACCCGCGTATATAGCGAGTCGTAATTAATGCAACAATTCCCATGGTAACCTAATCTTTTTGACAGCTTTCTCCTTTGGACGGATACTGTCAAAAAAGAACCTTATGCCAGGAACACCAAATTACTATTCTCTAAAAGTTGTCATTCGCGACGAGGCCAATATGGTTTACACCATGTTTGCAGCCATCCTAGATCCCGTTGAGGTCAAATCGGTAAAATATGAGGGTGTGTCTAGCGGAAGTCCCTTGGTTCTACTTCCCGTACGAACAACCTTTCAGGATTTTTGCAACCGAGTGCAAAGGGTGATCTACAAAGGAGACCAATTAAAAAACATAACTAAATCTTTACAGGAGTCCTTAAAGACTGCTTTCTCTTCTGAAAGTGTGCTGACTGAGATTTTACATTATACAGACCATAACTTGGTCGATAGACTTGAATTTATTTTTTTACAACTTCATACACGGATTGCTGGTAAATCAAATCCTGCGATAGAAATTCATTATGAAGTCATCGATCCCTCAGAGATTTCCAGGACAACTGTAGATGAAGATGAGATCGCTAGAAAGGAAGCGGCAGATGCACTCACGCCACCACCAACAACGCCTGGGTTTATCATACCCATCGACAAACAACTAGTCCAGTTTCGTTTTCAGCTTTCACCAGTCAACGGGACACCTCTCACCGAACTAAAACCAGGTGATACAGTGTTTATCAGACTACTGCCAGGAGATTCCATTACGGATAATATCATCTCATCTCTCAATCTTATCAATCCAGAAGGCATTGTTCAGCAAGTACCTGCAAAGATCGTAAACATTTCAAATTCGAAAAATATTTCAGAAGTTGTCATTAAGATCAATGAACAGGTCTATGGGAAAATTTTAGAAGAGGAAAATTCTGTTAAAATTAAAACATTTGATTCATCTGCAGGCGCGGCTCCATTATTAACATCAGTAGCATCCGTCACAGCGACTTCCAAAGCGAATGCACCTCAACGAAGGGATGCAGGAGATGTTTCACATATTTTACCTTTTATGTTTATACTTGGTTTAGTTGCCATCGGTCTTGTTGCTATTTTCTTTTTTGTTTAGGTCATATGTATAAAAAATTAATTCTTTCCATAGTTCCCCTTTTGCTTTTGTTAGTTGGTGCCCATTCTCTATTCTTCGATTATGAAGTAATTTTACCTGAGCCCATTTCCTTTAGTGATACCACCGATCTTTCAAAAGTAGAAAACATGAATCCAAGAGTAGAGGTGAAACGAGGAATTTGGTTCCGTGTGGATTACATTTCATATTTGATCCATGAGCTTGAATCAGAAGTTTTACCTATCGACACCGAGCCAGAGGAAACAGTTGATAAACTCAAACGTATCTTGATTGGCCAGAGGATATTATTTTTTCTCATCCTATTTTATATGATCCTTTGTTTCTCCGCTTTTGTGAGCCATTATTTCCAAGCTTGGTTTTATCTATCTCTCAATCGCATTGTTTTTGCGTTAGGAATGTTATGGTCACTACAGCAAACATTTTTACAAATCCGTGTCCTAGCTGATGGTAACTCATGGGGGATACTGGGAATCATATTCTTCCTCACTACATTCGTGCTCAGCATATTTGCACTCGTCTTTCTGGAAAAAGGAAAAAATGAACCGAAAACGTTTGAGACATTAAAACATTCGGCTTCACTAGAGGAGGAAGGAAGAGCTCCCGAACCTACCTCCGGTGGTTCTTATCTAAAGCTTTTTTTGCACTTTTTAATCATAATCGCTGTTGGCATCTTGATCGGAAATTTTGTATACATTCCGTTGTTTTTATTGCAAAAGCATTATGTAACCGAGTTTACCATTTTTATCTTTTCACTACTCGCTCTGTTATCTGGATTTTATATCTATAATTATGGAAAGGTTGGTGGTGAAAAATCACTCTCAAATTGGCAAAATACACTCGTGAGCATTGCCTATTTACAATTTCGATTTTTAAGGAATGGATTTTTTGGACTTTTTGCAACCATACTGGTTGTGTTCTTTGTAACTTTCCTATTTAGCATTCTATTGCTCAATATTGATTTAATCCAGGCAAACACTGGATTATTTACGAAAGGTACAGAATTTTAAAATATGCCTAAGGACTAATTACAAATGCTCGCCTGGTCTCGCTTTGTTTCACACCAAACGGTTCCATTCGGGTAATAAGTCTGCCGCCAAAGGAATTCGCCTTTGTCCGTAAATCTTTCCACGGCTTCTTTTTTACCATCTGGGTAATAATAAAACCACTCACCCACTTTCATATCTTCGAAGTAACTACCTTTGGACTCAATCTTTGTATCGGGGTAGTATTTTACCCAATCTCCGGATTTATTGCCTCCATCATAGAAGCCTTTCTCACTCACGCGACCATTTTCAAAATAACGTAGATAGGCACCGTTTTCATTTCCCCATTCGAGCGTGGGATACCAAAATTTACGCTTCCTTACTCCTTGCGAAAAATTCATCTCGTAATAAGGTTTTCCATCAAAGTATTTCCATTGCCAGTTACCATCTTTCTCTGACATTTTATATTGTCCGAATGAAACCAAAATGCCTGTCTTATAATTATAACGTTCTGCTCTTCCATCAAAAATTTGAAATTCGTTTAACTTTGTTTTGGTGACCAAATTCCCATTCTCATACCAAGCGTAATCATATCCGTCTACCTTCAATGAATATCCATTTAACTTTCTATGGTAGGTAGCATTCTCAGGCACATTGGGAGGCCAGACACTCTTGCCCTTACACATCACTAAACTGGCTAGTAGAAGACACGGAATCATTTTTGAAAATTTCATACGAACTTACCCCTTAATGTGTACCAGATGTATATCAGGTTCATCTTTAAACTTCTTTAATACTTCTTTCGACACAAGCACGCGATTTAACCTTTTAGATCTAATGGGAGTTAGGTATCGTAAGGAAAGTAGTATATAGCCATCTTGTTCCAGGGAAGTATAAACGATTGGAGTCGTCTTACCTAATCGCACCAAATAATTTTTGGATAACTCTCGGATTTTTTCTTCGACAAGCTCAGGAGCGAGTACGAGTTCTTCGTTTAAAATTTGATTGCAAATCACTTCCGCTTTTTCCCAATCTGAGTTTACCGTAAGACTAATTTTAAATTCGTCCCAAACAAAATCCATAGCATCGGAAACTAAAAAAAATCGATTCATCACAATGGAAAAGTTTGGAAAATGAATCAGTCGATTTGTCGATTGTTCCGCTTTGGGATCGGAAGAAACTTCGAGTAGAGTAAATTTTAAGAAACCGATATTGACCACATCTCCTTTGATGTTGTCAATTTCAATACGGTCGCCAACATGAAAGCCATTCCCTCCCATGATCATAAACCAACCCACCATATTCAGCCATACCTCTTTCAGTGATATGACAATACCGGCACCGGCTAGTCCGAGAACAGTTGGCAATAAAGATAAACTGGAAAAGATAACAGGTAGATAAACGATCGCGAAAAAAATGAGAAATCCTGCTCTAATTACTTTTCGTCTGTTGTACTCTTGTGCAGGATCGCTTGGAGGTTTTATTTTCTCCAATAGAAACATGGTCATTTTATAAGCGAAGACAGCAAATAGGATCAGGTATGCAAACAGAATGAAAGATTGAGAAAAATCTCTATCCATCGTGCGTAAAAGAGTAAATGGATTTAGATCGAAGTAAAATTCTTTTATATTACCGCCCAAGCAAATCCCATCCTTTTTGAAATTTTAGCACCTCAAGTATTTTGTCTCTTCCGACAGATACACCAAACTTTGGTTTACCGAAGTCTTCTAGAAGGACAAATTTTAATGTAGACCCCTCTTTCTTTTTGTCGTGATCCATATGCTCTATGATCTCATTGATTTTTTCATTGATCTTAAGCGGTAATTCGAGAGCCTTCATCATTTTCACTGCTCGCTCGATGTTTGTCTCAGAAAACCCTAAGACACTTTTTGAAAGTAGTAATGCTGTCATTAGGCCCATGGAAACCGCTTCGCCATGGGAATACTTTGCATACTTAGTGACGGATTCAATCGCATGTCCCGTCGTGTGACCTAGGTTTAAGATGGCTCGCAAACCGCCTTCTCTTTCATCCTGTTCGACGACGCTCGACTTAAACCTTACAGATTCATCAATACAGTATCTAAGGACCTCGGCGCCAGAATGAAAGTCCTTTCTAGAAGTCGACTCAAGGCGATTGAGGAGCTCTCCCCCTTCAAGAAACGCGTGCTTTACGATCTCAGCAAGTCCACAGCTCCATTCTCTCCTAGGCAAAGTGGACAAGGCGAACAAGGGAGCGTAAACGAACTCTGGTTGGAAGAAGGCTCCCACCATATTCTTTCCTAAATCTAAATTGACAGCTACCTTACCACCAACTGAGGAATCTACACACGCAAGTAGCGTGGTGGGAACTTGCACAAAGCGAATGCCCCTTTGATATGTTGAAGCGACAAATCCAGCAAAATCACCGATAACGCCACCACCAAACGCAACTATAACGGCTTTCCTATCTGCATCCTCTTTTACAAGTTCATGATAGACTTTCTTTAATCGATCGATATGCTTATTTTTTTCACCTGGCTTGACATAGATGATATGAAAGGGTATCGAAAGAGACTTTAATTCCGCAAAAAGATATTTTTCATAGATTCCCGCAATTTGCCGATTTGTAATGATGAAAAATTTTGAAACATCCTTAAGCGAAGCTAGTTTTTCTTTTAGTCCGTTTAAGTCTTCATGCAACTCAACAGGATAGGAAAAACCATTTCCATTGACTTGTCTGGATTGTAATTTCATGACTCAGCCACCCAATTGCTAGATAAATAGATCGATGGATTTCTTTTTTTCTTTTTAAAGTATTCTTTTATATCTGGTCTCAAATCCATTTTCTGAATTTCTACATTCGTGAAATAACCAAAACCAGAAATGGCTTTTTCTTTCGGATTGAGTTTAGGGAGCAATGCTTTCACTTGGACCAAAAAAACCAATTGGATCAAATGTCGTTTTCGATTCGGGTCAATCGATTCATTTACCAAAAGAAAGGAAGACTTAGTCACTTCTAAATCTAGTTCTTCTTTCAATTCTCGTTTTAGAGCTTCCTCGGCAGATTCTCCAAATTCTATCCCTCCCCCGGGGAGAAGCCAATATCCGCTTGTATTCTTCTTTTGTTGGATGAGAAGAACTTTGCCCTTTGCATCTTGGATGAGCGCAGCGACTCTCACCCGTAACCCTTTTTTCTTTACAAAAAAATCTATCATATAATCTCAAGCTTTATTAATGCCTGTTTTGCGGCAGATTGTTCGGCAGACCTTTTATTTTTTCCGTTCCCCTTTGCAGATAGTTTACCCTCTAGCTCCACGATCACTTCAAAAAATTTTTCATGGTCTGGACCTTCTTCCATTCCAATTCTATAAATGGGTGTCTTTTTCCATTTTTTCTGGCAAAACTCCTGCAGGATGGTTTTGTAATCTTTAGTTTCCTCTACCTCTTCAAGCAGTTGGTCCATGCGCTTAAAATTGGACTTAAGAAATTTCCGACAAGCGTCAAGTCCCTGGTCAAGATAGAGAGCTCCCAAAAAAGCCTCAAAACAATCTGCTTGTAAGTTCGCATTCTTTTCACCTTTGTCTTTCTCTCCTTTTCCGAGGAGTAAAAAGGTTTGGAATTGGAATTTTCTAGCAATTGCAGCGATTGCGGGCATGGAAACGATTTTGCTTTTGAGTTTAGCAAGTTTCCCTTCCTTACCTGTAGGAAGGGAAAGGTAAAGGTACTCAGCCGCAAGGAGACCGAGTACAGAGTCACCTAGAAACTCTAAGCGCTCGTTATCAGATTTATGAGAGTTGTTGATCTCGTTCGAAAAGGATCTATGTGTGAAGGCCTGGCTGAGAAGGCGTAGGTCTTTGAATTTTGTATGAGTAAGTGCTTGTAATTGATTGAGGTCTTGTTGCCGAGCATCGGAGGTCCAATGTTCTGAGGTCGATGCGGAGTCTTTGTGCAATGGAGAAACAATCCGGGTTCCCCGTGAAGGAAACCCGGTTTTTTGATTGGGAATTACCCCTTAAGTTTATCGATGAATTTAATTACATCGCCAACAGTTTGGATTTTTTCTGCGTCTTCATCAGAAATCTCCACACCGAACTCTTCTTCAAGAGCCATTACTAGCTCAACTGTATCAAGAGAGTCTGCACCGAGGTCATTGATGAAATGAGCCTCAGGGTTTACTTCTGACTCATCAACACCAAGTTGTTCAACGATGATTGACTTAATTTTTTCGAAATCTGCCATGTGTTCCTCCAGGCCACCGTAACGTTTACAGTGGGGCAAAAAATTGTTTAGTTGTTTTCCGCCTGGTGCACCTAAATGCCCAGCGTTTTTTTAAAATGAAATTGTCGGAATTTTTGGCAAGTCTAAATACTTAATTTTCAGTACCGATCCAGAATAAGCGGAATTTCTTGCGCCAAACATCAATTAAATGGTCTATTTTTAGAATCGTTCCCGCTATCTTTTTCCCGGCAGAGACCCGATGGCTCCCTTTCGAAAAGATGGTATTTTGGAATGATTATCTGCTATAGCATATATTTACTGCAATATAGTATGCTATGACAGACAAATTTCGAAGTGTTGGGCTTTACGGATCCGATTCTCTGGCTCATTTGGCCTGGAAAAAGCCAATTGTTTTGTTGAGTTTGCTCGATTGGTCTTGCAAATCGTTTGCTAAGTTCTGATTTTCTTCTCCCGCACTTACCAAATAATTTGTGTTTTCTGCAACTGTCTCTACGGCATCTATGATTTGTTTCAAAACCATTGCTTGCTCCTGATTTTCGTTTACAATGACCTTTGTAAAATCAAAAAGAGCCGTTGAATTCTCGGTGACAACCTTGCTTAAGGAGGCTTGGTCTACACTTACGCCCTGGATTTTTTTTATGTTGAGTATGGAATCTTCCACACTCATTAATATCGTACGCATGGCCTGCTTTAAATCTTCCATAGAATGAGTTCCTAAACTGACGACTTTCACGGCTTGGTTGACTAAGGTATCAATTTCCTTCGAACTTTTTTGCGTTGATTCTCCTAATTTTGAAATTTCTTGAGCCACAACAGCAAATCCTCGCCCCGATTCCCCGGCTCTTGCCGCTTCAATCGAAGCATTGAGAGATAGTAGACCCACGCGATCTGCAATTTCAGAAACCAAGGAGGAGATGCCTTGTATTTTTAGAGTGATCTCGCGGATCGCACCCATATGGTCTATGCTGACTTGAATTTTTTCATTCCCCGTTTGTGCCAAAGCCTCCATTGTTTCCGATTGGAGTGCAGCATGACTGCTCGAGAGCGCAATCTCTTGGATTTTAGCTGTTAATAATTTTAATGATTCCATTGATTTTTCCATTTGTTTCATTTGATCATGGGTTTTTTGAATGAGCCCGTTGGCACTTCGGGAAAGACCCTTACTTGCAGCAGACATTTGTTCTGTGGAGGCAGATTGTTCAATGAGCAAGTCCGTTGTAGACTTCGCCTTCGATTTTAAAGAATTGGAAAATTGTAACAACCTATCTGATTCTTTTTCGATATCTTTGATGATTTTGGAAAGTCTGTAATTGAAATGATTGAGAGATTGTTTAACCGCCCCGATTTCATCAGAACTTATCATCGGAGAATTGGCTCCAATCCTTCCCTCGGAGAGATCGATTAAGTTTTTGATGAGATCTCTTGTATTTTTTGAAGTTGAATGGGAAAAGAGGTAGGTGACAAGGCCAGCAAGTACAAGCAGCTGCAAACCCAAGATGGGGAGGTAAATGAAAATGTTTTCTAAATGAATCACCTTCTGATTCTCTACGTATACCATATAGCCGAACATGAAAAAGCAAAGCCACACGACGGATAATATGGAGATGAAAATTCGAGTCCTCATAAAAACTTTTTTTACATTTTTTGTGGGTATATGATCCCAACGGTCCTTTGCCAATTCATTCCCTATAATGATTTCGCAGGTAAAAAAATGTGTCACAATGTTGATAAAAAATATCATCAGAAAAGAAACCAAATAGCTGGTATAATGTTTCAGTTCATAGTTCAGAAAATGGCTACTTGATAGAGCAGCAATCGGTACGCCTATAGCCCATTGTATCGTTACATAATAACATTCCAGGATTGGAAAATTCAAAAGGTTTCTTTTTAGATTTGCCAGATCGTCTGGATGTCTCCTCTCCTCTGGCAATTCCAAAACCGATAGCATTTTCTTGAGATGGAAATACCGGACCACTGGAACCGTAAGTAAGGTAAATGTACTTCCTGCCAATGCTCCTACTAGAAAGTAGACAGATTCTCCAAAATCAAATCCATTGACGAACATAACAAAGATACAGACAAAGGGAACAACGACTGCATAAGTGATGAGTTCCAAACGAACGGTAAGTATTTTGATGAAATTTTTTATGATCATGGTCTTTTCCTTTAATAGGTCCCAGAAATTCGATTGTCAAAATCTAAAAATAATATTAAAATTTTCCTAAATTTAGAAAGAGGAAAAGGTTTTCAATGAGACTCAGTTACGCGAAAACCAAATCGGTCATCCAATGAAACAATATTTTTATATTCTTATCATCTTTGCTCTTACGTTTCAATGCAAACCAAAAACGATCAAGGAGGAATCGATTTCGACAGTTGTTTATTATAGAACCCAAGGAGTGGTTACTTTTTCCAATGCGGAAGGTAAAACTTTTTCACCTAAACTCCTCGACCTCCTCCATGACGGCGACCATATTAAAACAGCAGCAAAATCCCAAGCGGAATTCATACTTTCAACAGGTGGTATCATTCGACTCTTGGAAGGCTCTGAACTCATTTTGAATACAAAACTATTGGCCGACCAAAATGTAGTTAAAAGCACCCTCAGACTCACGCTCGGACGGGTGTTTGTCAAACAGCCGAAACCTCTTAAAAAAGGGGAGACCATTCAAGTTGTAACACCAACGCAGATTGCTGGCGTGAGAGGGACTGAATTCTTAACAGTGGTGACTTCAAATTCTTCCGAAGTGCTGGTCTCCGAAGGGACTGTCCAAACGGATTGGAAAAAGGATGAATCTATGTCTGAACTTAGCGAAACAGGGGATTATGTAACCGAAGGAAATAAATCGGAAGCCAATGAATCCATTCGCGAAACAAAACCACTAACAGACGAAGACAAACAACTGCTTGCTGAACAAAGCAAGTCTGCCGCAGATTTATTAGAAGAAGCAAAAGTCCAAATGGAATCGATCAGAGAGCAATTCGAAAAAGAAAGAGAACAAATCAAACAACACCTGGAAGATTTTAAAACTCAAAACAAAGTAATTATCGATGAGCAAAAGGCAAATAATCAAGATATATTAGAAACCCAAAAATCAGCTAACAAAGAACTTATGGATAGCACGAAGGGTGAGACTGTGAAAGACGCTCAGAATATGCAAAACAATTCAGCAAACCAGAAATCTGATATTAAAAATAATGCAAAATCAGAGTTAGATGCTCTTAAAGAAAACATGAAAAAATAATTTAAACTTGGTGCGAGGGTGTAAAAAAATCAAATGACTTATGCGCCTACTGCTCGCACCAATGGAGGGTCTCCTCGACTATTATTTGAGAGAAATCATCACTTCGGTAGGAGGCATTGATTTTTGTGTCAGCGAATTTATACGTGTAAATAATACCCTACTTCCCTCCCGCAGATTCTATCGAACAGTTCCAGAATTACGAAATGGTTGCATGACCACATCAGGCGTCCCCGTTCGAGTCCAAATTCTCGGTTCAGATCCTATCTGCATGGCAGAAAATGCAGCAAAAGTCGCAAGCCTTGGAGCCGTTGGCATTGATATTAATTTTGGATGTCCTGCACCTACGGTGAATCGGAACCGAGGAGGAGCTGCCCTTCTCAAAGAACCTCAGTTAATGTATGAAATTGTGAGAGCGGTCAGAGCAGCTGTTCCAAAATCAATTTCTGTTACTGCTAAAATGCGACTTGGATATGAGACCCCAGATACTGCAGTTCTATGTGCAGAGGCCTTAAGTGGCGGAGGTGCAGAAGAAATTGTGGTGCATGCAAGAACTAAAGTTGATGGCTACAAACCTCCTGCCTACTGGGAATGGATCGCAAAAATCAAACAATCCGTACGGATACCTGTCATCGCCAATGGTGAAATTTGGTCGCATGAGGATGCACTCAGATGCCAAGAAATCTCTGGTTGCATAGATTTGATGCTTGGCCGAGGAATGATCTCAAATCCTGCCCTTGCCCTTATGATTCGCGGAGAACGTAACCATTCCTTATCCTGGCATGAGGTGATTAGGCTCTTAGAAAAATTTTATGCATTAATGAAGGAAAATCGTACTATCAACAATCCCGAAGGGAGGATGAAACAGTGGTTAAATTATCTAAGAAGGGAATACATTGAGGCTGATCAGAATTTTAATCTTCTCAAAAAACTAACGGATGACCAGGAAATCATGAAACAATTATTAAATAGCAGCACCGTTCCAGATCTAATCACGAAATAACAGAACTTATCCTTTAGAAGCGAATTCGAAAGCTTACAGTCAACTGGACTGCAAGCCTTCTCTAATAAGAAATCGAAAGCGAAGGAATCGAATTAGTGACCGCCACCTGGTAAAAATCCACCACCATTGATGTCCAATACATGACCTGTGATAAAACTAGACGCATCGGATGCTAGGAATGCGATGCCGTTCGCGATGTCTTCAGGAAGACCCGCACGTTTTAACGGGATCGCAGCAACCATACCAGCTCGGATATTTTCTGGAATCGCTTCTGTCATTTCCGTTGCAATAAAACCTGGAGCAATTGCATTGCATCTTACTTTTCGCGATGCCATTTCCAATGCGACAGCTTTTGTAAAACCAATCACTCCTGCTTTGGAAGCAGAATAGTTCGTTTGTCCAATGTTTCCATTTTCACCAGAGATTGATGATAGATTGATGATAGATCCACCATTTTCTTGTTTCATCATCACTTTGATGGCTGCCTGCGTAACTAGGTAGGTTCCCGTTAGGTTCACAGCAATCACCGCGTCCCACTGCTCTTTTTTCATTCGCATGAGTAGAGTGTCTTTTGTGATACCCGCATTATTTACAACGATATCAACAGATCCAAATTCTTTTTTGGCTGTATCAACTAAAGTCTGTGCATCTGCTTCTAATGAAATATTTCCAAGTACACCGATTGCCTTGTAACCTTTGGATTTTAGTTCTTCCACAGTTGCGTTGGTAGTTTCTGGATTCATATCCGCTACTACTATGGATGCTCCAAGAGAAGCTAATTTCAAACAGGTGGCTTTCCCGATTCCGCGAGCGCCTCCCGTAACGATTGCTACTTTTCCATTTAAATTGATCATCTAATTCTCCTGTAATTTAATTATGACTTTTAAAAAATGATTCCCGATTCTTTGAATTAGCTTTCACCCATTAGGGCTCTAAATTCACCTATTTTCTTAGCTATGCTCTCATTAATGCCATGTTTGGCGCATTCTGTGATGACCCTCACTGCATTTTTAACAGCCAGAGCATTTGAGGACCCATGGCCAATCATACAAATCCCTTCAACACCTAAAAGAAGTGCCCCACCATACTCTGCATAGTCGAGCCTTTTTTTGACAGCGGTGAAAGTTGATTTTAATAATAAGGCACCAGTTTGTGCAAGACTTGACTGCCTTATGGAATTTTTTAAGACATTGAAAATAGATTTTGCAAGGCCCTCTGTCGCTTTAAGGACAATGTTTCCTGTAAATCCATCGCAGACGACAACGTCTACATCTCTACCACTACCGTAGAGATCACGACCTTCCACATTTCCTATAAAGTTAAAGGGAATTTTTTTTAAGATTTCGAAAGCTCTGACGGTGGCTGCATTTCCTTTTTTATCTTCCTCACCATTGGAAAGGATTCCAACTTTGGGCTTGGCAACGCCTAACACTTCTCGTGAGTAGATTTCTCCCATAACAGCAAACTGGGCAAGGTATTCTGGCTTACAGTCAACATTAGCACCAGCATCAAGCAACAGTACGGGAGCGCCTTCTTCCCTGGGGATGGGGGCAGCAATAGGAGGTCGCAGTACGCCAGGTATGCGACCAAGGTGTAAAAGAGCTGCGGCCATCGTAGCACCAGTGTTACCCGGAGAAAACACTCCGATACACTCTTTTTCTGCTACAAGTCTAACCGCTTTCACAACAGATGAATCCTCCATTGCCCGAACGGCAATAGACGGCGAATCATTCATACCAATGATCTCAGTAGAATGTATGACACGGATTTTCTCCGTGTCATATTCATATTTTAACAGTAGGTCTAGAATTTCTTGTTCGTCTCCAACTAAGGAAACAGAAAGGCCATATTCCCGGACGGCGAGGACAGCTCCTTCAACAATACATTCCGGGCCGTAATCTCCGCTCATCGCGTCTACGGCGACCCACATAGGTGTTAGGTTTCTTCAGTAGTCTTTTTTACTTTCTGAACAACAACGAGTGAACCCTTATAAAAACCGCAATAAGGGCAAACACGGTGGGAAAGAATATAAGAACCACAATTAGAACAAGGGTTCAAGTTAGGTTTCCCGATCGCATGATGCGCTCGTTTCGTTCTAACTTTCGATTTGGATTTACGTCGCTTTGGGACTGCCATGGCTATCCTCTATGGAATTCTCACTAATTTTTACTATCGTTTCGCGGTGCATTCTGAAAACAATCTATTTAATTTTCTAAGCTCTCAATTAAAGTACCGAGTTCATTTTGTTTTGAATAAAATGCAGATCTGTTGCAAATCAGACGTGCGGTGCTCTCTAGGATCACTTCTATCTCTTTTAGGCCATTTGCCTTGAGTGTCCCACCCGTTGAGACCAAGTCGACGATACAATCCGAGAGGCCGACAATGGGTGCAAGTTCAATCGATCCATATAATTTGATGACTTCGCAGGAAATTCCTTTGGAAAAAAAATATTCTTTTGTCAACTCTGGATACTTTGTCGCCACACGAACCTTGGAACGTTTCGCAAATAAATCAAAATCAGGGAAGCTAGCAAGCGAAAGGCGGCAAGCACCAATCTTTAGATCAATGGGGGCAATCAGATCAAACTTTCCTTCCTTAATTATGTCCCATCCAACAATTCCCGCATCTGCGGCACCTTCTTCCACATAGGTACAAACATCCTGGGAACGAACAAAAAGTAGGCGTAGACGGTTGTCTGGAGATGTATAGGTAAGCTCTTTGGAATCTTCTGGGGGAAGGGCCGACAACCAAGCTTTGCTAAGAAGAATTTCAGCACTCTCCATAGCAAGCCTTCCCTTAGGAAGAGCGAGGGTCAGCATGGGTTTACGATTTCCCGAGTTTTAAAAGGAGATACGTCGTGAGAAGTTTCACTTCTTCTAAAGTATCAGATTCGCTTCCATCGATCTTCAAAACTTTTTCGAGAGAAAGTTTGGCACCAGGTTTGTCACCGTTTGCCAATTGCAATCTGCCCGTTTGGTAAAAAGACCAAGCCTTAAAAGATTTTGCCTCGTTATTTGTATCGAGAAGAGTGGAAGAGATTTTATAATTTTCTAATGCTTTTTTGAGATCTGGCTGCTTGTCTCTATAATTGCCCGCAATATAAAAGTAATACGCCTTCATCTCTTTCGGGGTATCAATTTTTTTACCGGCCATTTCTAAATAAGTCGCCGCTTTTTCCCAATTGGATGTTTCAGCATACAAACGAGAAAGATCTTTCCAGACACGAAGGTCCATATTTCCAGAGCTTTGGTCTTTAAGAAATACTTCCAAATCGGCGATCTGTGCTAATGGACTAGCATTCGCTTTTTTGTGTTTGGTGACAAGATCTTCAAAAAGTACCGTTTCTTTCTGGAAACGGTAATCTTGGTATTCAAAAAAACCTATTACACTTGCAAGCAAAACGAAAACGATACCGAGTCCGATGAAAACATTTTTACGATTTCGCGCAAGCATGTGCGTGAACTTTAAAAAATAAAGCTCAGCCTTGCTTCCCTCGAAGTCTGCGAACTCATCCTGATGAGCTCGCATTTCTTCGTCACGCTTTTTGTCTATGATGTTCTTTTTAACAAACTTATCCATTTGGACTAACGATTGTTATTGAGATTCATGAAAGATCCGATCGACTCACGTGAAGGTTGGTTATCTTCCTTCATATATTTCGCCATTTCTTCCCTTTCGACAGCCTTATCGAAATCTTTTATGGATAGAGAGATTTTTTTGTTATTTGGTTCGATTTTCACGACAACCGTCCTAACTTGTTCCCCTACTTTATAAAGTTCATCCAACTTGATGTTTCTTCCATCAGGAATCTCAGAAATATGCACGAGTCCTTCAAAACCAGGCTCTACTTCTACGAAAACACCGAAACTCACGATGGATTTCACACGACCTTCGACAAGAGTACCTGGTGGGTATTTTTTGCGAAGTGCTTCGTACGGATGTTCTAATAGTTGCTTGAGACCACAACTGATCCTTTGGGCATCGAGATTTACGTCTAAAATTTTGTATTTGATCGCTTGGCCTTTTTTTAGAAGGGAAAGTGGATTTTTTTCTCTTTCATCCCATGTAATGTCTGAAATGTGGATGAGACCTTCGATCCCACTCTCCACTTCCACAAAGGCACCGTATTTTGTAATACCAGTGATTTTTCCTTCGAGTTCATTACCAGCGCGAACATTAGAAGACAACGCCTCCCACGGATTCGGCAATAACTGTTTGAGTCCAAGAGAAAGTCTACGTGCTTCAAAATCAATGTCTAGAATTTCAGAATCAACTTCTTGGCCTTTCTTCAAAACATCTTTTGGATGTGGTGGTTTTTTTGCCCAAGAAAGTTCTGTCGTGTGAATGAGGCCTTCGAGACCCTCTTTCAATTCCACAAAGGCACCAAAGTTCGTGAGGGAGGTTACGATTCCTCGTACTACCATACCCTTCTCTAGTTCCTTTTTCGCCCAGCCCCATGGATCTTCATACAGCTGTTTGATGCCGAGAGAAAGCTTATTATTATCCTTGTCGATTTCAAGTACTGTCACTTCGACTTCAGCGCCGATCTGAAAGTATTGTTTGAAAGGAGCAAATTTTTTATAAGAAATATCGTTTTGGCGAAGAAGGCCAACAACTTCGTGGACAGATAGGAAAACACCAAAGTTTGCAATCTTTACGACTTTACCTTGGACTTTATCTCCTACTTTTACTTTTTCAAGTAACTCTTCCCATTTTTCACCGTTGATTTCTTCGAGAAGTGTTTTACGAGAAACAACACCTGTTTTCGTTTTTTCATTGAGTTCAATGATTTTGAATTGGAATTCTTTTCCAGATTCAGTGGCTTCTTTGAAGCGAACACCTACGTGAGATGCTGGCAAAAATAATTGGATGCCTTCGCTTTCTACGAGGTAACCTTTGTTTTTCACTTCACTGATCAGTTTACCCGATAGCGGGTATCCGTTTACGGATGCATCTTTAATGGTTTCCCATCCAACTCTTTGGTCTGCTTCCTTTTTCGAGAGAACACAATATCCATCGACCCGTCTTTTTTGGATCGCACTGACTCTTTCACCACGTTTCGGCGTTTCTGAGAAATCTTCTCTTGGAACTCGTGCTTCCAGTTTTTCACCGATATCGAGAAACACTGTGTCTCCGATTACGTCTACAACGGTGCCGTCAATGAGCAGTCCTTTACTGCCGGAATTATCTTGTTCTTGTGTTTGTGATTCCCACTTTTCTAGGAGTTCTCCGAAAGAAGAAGTGGTCTCGTTTTTGGGGGAGGAAGGGGTGGTTGAATTCAATGGTTACCGGGATACAAAACTTAGATTTGTCATAGCTGTGGAAGCCGTGACAGGATAGTATTTAGGACAGTTTCCGTGTCGGACTCTGACGTGTCAATGAGTATTGCGTCGGGAGCCTGCTTGAGCGGGGCCACGACTCGGGTTTCATCGGAGGCATCTCGGGCTAAAATCTCCTCTTTTATATGCGAAAGTTCCTGGTGGATCCCCTTCCCTTGCAATTCTGCATGCCGCCTATGTGCTCTCACATCGGCAGTAGCTGTCAAAAAGAACTTTGCTTTGGAATCTGGGAAAACGTCGGTTCCGATATCACGCCCATCCATGACCAGTTTATGTTCGCGTGCAAACATTCGGATCTTGGCATTCACGTATTCACGAAAGATCCTTTGTGGAGCAATGTATTTGATGAGTTTTGTGATTTCGGGAGTGCGAATAGCATCTGTAATCTCTCTCTCTCCGAGAAACATCTGATTGGTGCCAAGCTCCGAAAGTTTACAGGAAAGTGGAATTTCTTGCAAAGAAAAACCAAACTCACCTTTCTCTTTTTCCAAAATAGACGCATCGGCTAGTCTTTCAATATAATAAGGGAACTTATCGATATCTGTATGATCTTTTAAGTATAATTCATAGAGTGCGAGTGTTAGCCCGCGATAAAAGGCTCCTGAATCAAGATAGAGATATCCTAACCGACTGGCAAGCATTCGGGCTATGGTGCTCTTTCCTGAACCTGCAGGTCCATCAATGGCGATGACATGTTCAATTTTTTGCATTTAATCTTCCTTCGGATTTCATTCTAACATTGAATTTTCAAATCGTCGATCGGAAAATTGCAACAGTCAAAACTCCCCGAAAGATATTTTTCACAAACTCTAAAGTCTGTTTATCATTTGACAGACCTTTCTCTTGAAAGAAGGTTGGAATCCGAAAATGAATCCTTCTGGTTTAGAAAAGCAGTTTTATGATTTTTTTGAAAGAAATACATCTGTTATGCTGTTAATCAATCCAGAGATAGGAAAGATTCTGGATGCGAACCCTTCTGCCCAACAATTTTATGGCTTCACAAGAAACCAACTCATCGGTATGCCGATCAGCCAGCTCAATTTACTTTCTCCGGAAAAAATTTTGGAGGAGATGAAGCTTGCCGTATCAGAGAAGCGAAATTATTTTCGATTTCAGCACAGATTGTCAAACGGCGAAATCCGAAATGTCGAAGTGCATTCGACTCCACTCATCTCCAATCAGGAAACTCTTCTTTTTTCAATCATTCACGATGTAACAGATCGAACGCTAGCAGAAGCAAAAGTCGCGACACTTCTGGATGAAAAAGAAATTCTTCTGCGAGAAGTACACCATAGGATCAAAAACAATATGAGTATGATCTATAGCCTACTCGAATTACAAATCGATTCCATAAAACATCCCTCTGCCATCTCTGCATTAACGGATGCTGCAAGTCGTGTTCAAAGCATGGCGATGTTATATGACAAATTATATCTAACCCAAGATTACGATCAAATTTCCGTTAGCCAATATCTGAATTCCCTTACAAGCGAAATCGTTTCAAATTTTCCTAATAGTGAGTTCATCTCTTTGGAACTAGACATTGATGATGCTGATCTCGACGTAAAACGATTGCAGTATCTTGGAATCATAGTGAATGAAATTTTAACCAATATCATGAAGTATGCATTTGAGAAACACCAAGAAGGGAATATTTCTATTAGCGGTCGTATCTTAAATACAGATTATTTAATGAGCATCAAAGACAATGGGAAAGGGATGCCTGAGTCCATAGATTTTGAAAATCCGAGCGGTTTTGGACTTTCTCTGATTCAATTTCTATCAAAAAGATTGAATGCGATCCTTTCTATCGAGAGAAAGAATGGAACCGAAATCCATATCCGTTTGCCGATTAAAATTTCTTAAGCAATTCGAAAAAACCAGGGAAGGATGTATCCACCCAGCTCACATCATCAATCTTTAAATCAACACCCGAGAGCTTAGCCAAGATGGAAAAACTCATCGCAATCCGGTGATCCATGAAAGTATCGATCTGTGCCGATTGGATCTCTTTGGTTTCATCAAATTCATAACCATCGTCAAATTCAGTCACTGCAACACCCAACTTACGCAAGTTCAATACCATTGCCGAAATTCTGTCTGATTCTTTAGCTCGTAGTTCTTTTGCGTGACGAATCGAGAATCCATTTTCAGAGAAGAGACCCGCAATCGTTAGGATGGGAATTTCATCTATGATGGATGGAATGAGCGCTTCCTCAATTTCGATTCTGTGCAATTTTGATGGATAGATGACTAGGTCACCGATTTCCTCTCCACATTCACGGCGAGGGTTTGAAATTTCTATTTTTCCACCCATTCGTTGTAAGACGGTGAGGATACCGATTCGAGAAGGATTTAAACCCACTCCTGTAATGATGGTTGGTTCGCCTTTAGCACATAACGCAAGTACGATATAAAAGGAGGCACTCGAAAGATCTCCAGGTATAACAAAGGAAGTACCTTCAAACTCATACGGTGGGCTAAGTAAAAAACGAAGAGGTGAAATTTGTTCTAGGTTGCCACCAAGAAACCGAATCATGTTTTCGGTATGGTCTCGAGATAGCTCGCTTTCTTCATAGTCAATAGAAATATCCGATGAGAGTGCCGCGAGGACAAGAGCACTTTTGATTTGGGCCGAGGCAATCGGACTTTTGTAGGAATAATTTGAGAGCTGTTTTCCCTGGATTTGCAGGGGAGCCTTCCCGTCACCGGAAATCGACCTAATATCGGCGCCCATAGCTTGTAGCGGATCCATGATCCTTGCCATGGGACGTTTCCGTAAAGAGGCATCGCCAGTGACTATGGCAGAAATCTGCGGAAGTCCCGCAAGAAGCCCTGCGGAAAGTCGAATCCCAGTCCCTGCATTTCCAAAATCAAGTACATCCCTCGGGGAAACGAGTCGGTGTTTTCCTGGACTTTGCACGAGATAACGTCCTTGACCAAGAGATTCAAATCGAACCCCGAGCTCTGAAAAACATTTCATTGTGTTTTTCGGGTCTTCTCCCTCTAAAAAACCGGAAATTTCTGACTTACCCTGAGCTAGAGAACTAAATAGGACACTGCGATGTGAAATAGATTTGTCGCCAGGGACAGTGATCTGCTGTTTTTTGGAAAATGATGTATTTGTGTTCAACATTCTATATTTTTCTAAAAAGTATTTTGCAATTTGGACAAAGATTCATACCTTTTGTAGGAACGATACGTTGTAATCAAAAATCCAAACATGCCTCTAGATACCAGTAAAAATAATCAAAAGATCCCAGTCAATCCAGGTGAAGTTCTGTTCGTTTCCGGAAGACCTTCCCAGTCCCTAAATATACTCCATGAAGGTTCTGTGCGAGTTGAGGTCAATTTAGGTGACATTTCCTTTGCCCTTTATACACTCGAAGGAGCAAATTTAACACCTGGCATCTTTGCTTTGTTAGAAGGGACAACGCTTCCTTATACGATTCGTGCCAAATCATCTTGCGTCATCTCTACTTACGCAATGAACCAAGCAAATGCTAAAAAAACCCTTACCCAAAAAGTATCGGTTGGTGTTATGGCTGTTCGAACCCTGCTCAAAGAAATTGGGGAGCTTTACAAGCGCATAACGGCGATTCGTGGCCTTACTTCCAGTATCGAGTTTACTACTGATAATTTGGGTGCCGCGTATTTCATTTTAAATCCATCCATTTTTCCTGACCTCCAGCCAGGAGGACCAATCACACGTGATGAAAACATCATTGATCCTGTTATGCGGTCCATCAGAAATAATTTGGCAGGATTTTATGAACATGGTGGTTTATTGCCTGAATCCCCTTCTGTATCCTTTTTAGATGAAGATCATGGTGAGTTTTTTCAAAAGGATTATGCAGATACCGTAGAATGGAGGGACTCCGAATTTCATTTTATCAGAAAGATTCTTGCCGTGAATCCGAAAATTTCCCAAGCCCTGTTCGAAGCAGATCCTAGCCTCTTGCAAAGTGCCGCAGAAAGTTATGTAGCCACCTATCGTGAATTATTCGACATTTTAGAAAAAGAGGTTACTGATTTAACGGAATCCATGCAGACGCTACTCAGTGGGGACCAATCTTTACTTGAAAAGATGAATTTAACCTTGGATTTATTTTCCACAGGTTATTCTACCATCCCTTCCACAACGCTTCTTCCGATTACGGAATGGTCTCTCAAAAAAGCGCAAGCTCACCTTGCCGAATTCAATCAAATTTTTGGAACACCTTTCGCGGGAGCGACGAGTAGTATTGATACCCTAGAGAAAAAGCAAAAAGAACTAACTACCAAATATTCTCATGAACTTACCTCAAAAAAAGCCTCCGACGAGAAGAAGGCAAGTAGTGGTGACGATTCCATTACCGCTGGGATTGATATCAATAGTTTAAAAACAGAATTGCTCAATTCCGCTTCGCAAATATTAAATTATGCGCAAGCCGATCCCGAGGCAGTAAAAGAATTTTCTACTTTGATGGTAAAATTAAAAACCTTCAAGAACCCTCTAGATCCAGATCCAGACAATCGTAAGATTAGACGTACCATTGCTAAAACATACTGGGATGTTTACAAACGCTCATTTACAAAATGGCTAAAGGATGGAAGAAAGGCACCGACTGCGGTTGAGATGATGTTACGTTATGGCTATTTTGATGAAAGCCTTTTAGAGGAAGGTCATCTGGTGGAACTTCGTGCCCGCATGGAACAACCCAGATTTAACGGAAATGTACCCGTTCATCTCGGTACGGATTGGCTCGAAAAAATTTACGGAAGGGAAATACCGACATCGGTAGATGAGCTTGGTCAAACTTTTTTTGAAAAGCTAAAACTGGATTTAAAGGACTCAGGTATCAAGTCAGATAAAGACATTCCTCCTGAATATGATACGGGGGAAGCTCGACTCGCGTATGAAATGAACGCTATGTATGAGCCAAATGTCCGTTTGACTTCTGGAAATATTTCAAGCCACTTCCCGATACTCACAAAATACCATATCACTCTTCCGATTGATAAATGTTATGTGACAAAAGCCCATGTGGAGAAAGCCATCCAAGAAATTTTGGCGGTAGACTATACCGCCTTCAATCGAGAAATTTTATATCGAAATGAAGAAATCGGAATCAAAAATGAATTCGTTCAAAGGTCTATCATTCCAGATTTTATCATCGTTCCTTCGATCGGCCCCCGCGTGATGATGTGGCAAGACCTCTCCATTTTCCGTGGTAGTGGATCCAAAGAATCGAAAGGACGCATTACCATTCCTCATCTTGTCACGGGAGATTTAAAATCCTTCCTGATGGATGCCATCGCCGCATTTAGATGGGAGCTTTGTAAAAACATTCTTGGTCCGGATTGGAATAATGTGGGGATTCCATCCATTACAGCTGATTATACAGATTACATCCAGTTTTACAAAAAAAGCAAAGATCTCTCGCCCGAGCTAAAAGAGAAAATCACCTCCGAATTCAAAAGATTTAGAACAGACCGGGATAAGTTTGCTTATGACTATAACCTGTGGCTGAAATATGAATCAGAAGGTGTCCAAAGAGTCAACAGAGTCGTAAGAGCGATCTTCTATCGGCACATCCCGTTTCAAAGAGCCATTCGTGAAAAAGTTTCTGGCCAACCAGCGTTCGCAGAGCTACATAACAAATTCAAAAATGTTAGATCGAGACAGCATAAGGAACATGAAAACAAGTACAAAAAGTATATGGATGCGTCGGGGGCGCTGCCAAAAGAATTGTATGAAAATTTACAATTCTACGAAGTTTGATTTCGTTTCTTATACTTGTTCTACGAAGTAGGGTCGTATGTATTCACGTACGATTTCTACAACGAACCTTCCCCAAGACTTTGGATCTTCCTGGGAAATATTCACTTGTTTGATTTTTGGAAAATAAGCCTGCGGTTTAAAAACTGAATGAGTGAGCTCAATGGCTCTTAGATAATTATCTAATCGCTTTACTTTTACGAAGTTTATAATTTCAGTTTGGATTTTTTCTTTTGGAAGATAACCGACGATGATCATTCGGGGAAAGAGGTTTTTCTTGAGTAGTACGATAAACTCTTCAAAGCTATCGACCCGGTCTATGAATCCTTCGTATGCCCCACCACCTAGGTTCATGATCTGGGTGACGATATCCATGGAAAAGGAAACTCCTTCCATCGTTGACATATCGGAGATGATGACGATCCCTTCATCAGGCTGGAAAACCTTAAACATGTCGGAGCCTTTATAATGTCTACGGAGCAGTTTTGCAGCGGATACATCAATCTCTTGTGCTTTGGGGATGAGCGCCTTGCCAGTCCCATCCATTATCGGATCACGAGTGATTAAGTACCTTTTTTTCACGGCATTTTGATTCATGACGCGAAAGGCTTTCACCTTATCCTCGATTTCGTCTAAAGTGGAGTATCCAATCTTTAGAACATTTTCCCGTTTTCTTTTTCCTATGTCTGTTTCTTCCATGAATGGAAAGTGCCTAATATCTCTTGGAGATCATCCTAAGCCTTTTGGATCAATGTATAGCATATTTTTGTCTAAGGAATATAAATGATTCTGAAATGCACTCAATTTGCCCTGATTCTGTTTCTCTTTAGTTGTTCTTCCGTGGAATTCATTCCGGAACCAGAATATACCGTTTATCATTCAAATTTCAGGAAAAAGTCATGGGAAGAGGTCGAGATTCTTAGGGAAAGGCCAACCAAACCCTTCCAAATCTTAGGCGAAATCAAGGTTCGGAACCAATCGGAAGAGCCATGGCAGAACGTGGAAAATCTCCTAAAAAAGGAAATGTGGGAGAAGAAAATGGATGGAGTTTGGCTTACAGAAAGAAACCATCAGAAGGTGGATGGTTTTTCATTGGAAACAGCGGATAGCCGGGGACATACAACTTCGAGCTACAGTGATCAGAATACCATGCGAGTCTGGAAGGGTTATGCTTTCCGATATAAGTAGTGAATATGGCAGCAAGAAGATTTGATTCCGAAATCATCGTCGATAAACAAGATCGTTGGACCTTCCGGGGAAACCAAATCACCCAACCCGAAATTCTAAAATACTTCCGCAGCAGCCTAAAAGTGAGCGAGGATGGAATTTTTATTGAAAATGTTTTTGGAGAACTGAGTGAAAACGGATATCTTAAAGCCATTGGATTTCCCTGCCACATCATCAACATCGGCATGGACGAAGAAGGTTTGGTCTTCTATGCAGATGATGATAAATACCTCAAGTTTCCTGAGTTTGAACTCTACCAAACAAAGGACGATTGCATCATCGGAATCGATTCAGAAAAGCCTTTGATTAAGTATCGTTTCGACTGGAATGCGGCAAGCCAACTTGCAAAATACTTAGAAGAGGAAAATGGGATTACCTATTTGTTACTTGGTGATGTGAAAATGGAACTTCCCACTTACGAAGGAGAGATCGAAGTTCCCCTCCCCGCAAGTTACTAAATTAGAATCAATTCGAGTTCGTTGAGGAATTGGAATCGGCTTGGATGTCTTCCCACATTTTCCAGGCTTCGGGAAAATCTTTTTTGATTTCCATAGCCTTGTGAAGGTATTGTAAGGATCTTTCAGGACGATTCCACAATTTATAAAGTGTGGCCAAATTGAAATAGGAAATGTGGGGGGCGTCATTGATCTCACAACGTACAGATTTTTTTAGCCAATAGACAGCTTCTTTATCCTTTCCCATTCTAAGTAGTACGACTCCGATTTCATTGCAGGGATTTCCATAATCATGATTGATCGAGACAGCTTTGTAGTATGAAGTCAGAGCCTCATCCCACTTTCCGGCAGAGTTTTGAATCAGGCCTAAATAAAAATAACCTTCTTCGTTTTCCTCTCTTTCGAGTAGAGCACGAATGTGAAACTCAGCACGATCCATATCGCCTGTCTTAAAAAATTGTTTTGCTAAATCTAATCCGGAAATAAATGAGTTTGAAGACAAAGAGATCCTCGTTGTTTTTCTTTCATTTTCGGATGTCTGAAAAATCTCAGTTAAACTTATTTTTAAAAATTTTGTTTTATCGTTTTGGCGATCGAATTCGCATCTAAGTGGTAATGCTCTAGTATCTGGTTTCTCTCTCCATGGTGGATGGGTTCTGGGGGGAGAGCGAAGGTTTTGATCAGCTTTGATAAGTAAATCGGGTTAATTTCATTTAGGAGATACCCGGAACCGCCTGCATGGATATAGCTTTCGTCCAAGATGGCAAATTTTTTAACACCAGCTAACAAAGACTCAATAGTGGCTTTATCGAAGGGACGAAGCCAAAAAAGATCGACTAAGGTCACCTTAACTCCGTCCTTTTCTAGAAGGGAGGACACTTCCTTTGCGATCGGAAACATAAATCCAATGGAAAGAAGGAGTAGATCTTCTCCTTTGGAAAGAACACGGGTGCTACCTTTTGTGATCGGATTTGGGGTTTCGAATTTCAATTCTCTGAGGTCGCCATTCTCTTTAGGAAAACGAATGGCAATCGGTGCGTCTGTATAATTTTCCATGAAATGGAGTGAGTCTATAATGTCTTGGGCAGAACTTGGAACTATGATATCCATGTTTGGTAAGCCAGCCAAATATCCTAAATCCGATAGACCTTGGTGCGTCTCCCCATCTGGGCCCACAATGCCTGCCCGATCGATAACAAATCTTACGGGCAAATTCATAAGGGAAACATCCTCCACAAGCTGGTCCATACCTCGTGTTAAAAAAGTAGAGTAAATGCACATAAAAGGAATGGTTCCGCCATTGGTCATGGCTCCAGCGAAAGCAACTGAGTGTTGTTCTGCGATGCCCACATCAAATGTATTTTTTGGAAATTTTTCCTGGTAATCTCTTAGCCCACTTCCTTCGATCATAGCTGGCGTAATCACAGCGATCGTCGGATTTTTTTCGGTCATATCAATTAGAGTTTTGCCAACAATTTTTGATAGGCCTATTTTATTAGAATCTGCCGTTGCCATCTTTCCATCTTGTTTGTTAAACGGAGTGACGCCATGGTATTTAATGGGATCAGCTTCTGCTGGTTTATATCCCTTTCCTTTTTGCGTCAAAACATGAAGGAGCACCGGTCCTTTGATCTTACTCACATTGCGTAACATCTGTACTACGCGAATGACATCATGACCGTCAATGGGACCAAAATAGGTAAATCCGAGGTCTTCAAAAAGTCCACCAGGCCTCAGCATAAAATGTTTCATAGACGATTCCATGTTTTGAGCAACGCTTTGAAGAGCAGGGCCTACAAGAGGAATCCATTTCAAAAAATTGTAAAAAAGCGTTTTCCACTTATTATATATTTGAGAAGAGATAATATTGTTTAAGTAATTTGATATTGATCCAACGTTTTTGGAAATCGACATATAATTGTCGTTAAGGATAACAAGCATGTCAGGTTTTACATGACCTCCATGATTCATGGCTTCCAATGCCATTCCTGTCGCAATGGAGGCATCACCAATCACTGCTACGACTTTATAATCATTGTTTACAAGATCTCGGGCACATGCTTCTCCGAGTGCTTGCGAAATCGATGTTCCCGCATGCCCAGTGTTATATAAATCATAAGGCGATTCTTCTCGTTTCGGAAATCCCGAGAGCCCTCCCCATTTTCTGACACTCGTCAATTGGTCTTTTCTGCCTGTAAGGATTTTATGTGGATAGGTCTGGTGGCCCACATCCCAAATCAGACGGTCTACAGGTGTGTTTAAAATGTAATGAAGGGCTACTGTAAGCTCAATGACCCCAAGGTTACTGGCAAAATGACCGCCAACACCGGCAAGAGTGTCAATGATGAACTCCCGAAGGTCCTTACAGACCTCTGGAAGTTGTGATGTTTCAAATTTACGTAAATCTGCGGGAGTTTGGATCCTATCTAGAAAGGGGTATAAAGACATGCTTTTATCATGAATTCAACCTTTGCAAAGGTCTCTTCATTTTTTCCATATCTTCTGGGTTCTTGATTCCCATCAATTCGTAAATCCTGACAGGCAAGGTTTTTCCTTTTACTCGGACTAAATCGAGCTCTCTTGCGATGACTCTGTCCTTTACTTTCTCGTAAGTGTGCTCAGAGATGATGACATTGGTACCATACATCTTATTGGAGCCTTCCAAACGCGAACCTAGGTTGATTGTGTCCCCCATACAAGTATATTCCATTCGGTGGGAGGAGCCCATGTTTCCAACAACGGCTGGTCCCGAGTTCAAACCAATCCCAATATCAATGACAGGAACGTTTCTCTCTACCCATCGTTGTTGGAGGATCTTCAAGTAATCAAGCTGAGCAAGTGCAGCTACACAAGCATAATAGGCATGGTCCTCCAAGGGAACAGGAGCGCCCCAAAACGCCATGATGGCATCTCCCATATATTTATCGATAGTGCCCTTATACTCGATGACAAGGTCGGTCATTGCGGAGAGGTATTCATTTAACAGCTTCACGAGCTCTTCTGGACCTAATGCTTCTGATATCGTCGTAAATCCACGGATGTCCGAGAAGAAGATCGTGATTTCTTTCTTGGAACCACCTAGCGCTAAGTTGTCGGGGTGTTTTAAAAGCTCATCTACTACGTCAGCAGAAACGAATTTTGAGAATGTCTGCCGAATGTATTTAACGTTTTCTTCTTCTGTTAAAATCCTAAAACCGATGATTGCAATGAAGACGACAATCTGTTCGATGGTAACCGAAGGTAAAACGGTAATTAGGTTGAACTGCTGAAAAATGTAAAGAGTCGCTATACCATAGGCGATGAGCTGCGTGACCATGATCACAAAGCCCCAATGCGTTTTTACCCTTGGTTGTAAAAAACCAATCATTAAAGCCAAGACAAGGTAAATAGCAAAAATGGACCAGTTCGGAAGGCTCGACATGAAATCTTGGTTTAAAATGGTGTTTATGGCGTGCGCGTGGTGTTCGATTCCAGACATATCACCAAACGGAGATAAGTGGGAGTCTTTGGAAGCTCCTCTACCTGTCGCATAATACATAGCCACGAGAAAGATTTGGTTATTGATTTGATTAGATTCTAGTAGTTCAGGATTCCAATCATTTGTGACTTCGAAGATTTCATTTTGTTTAAAAGAATACCTGCCGCCCACAAAATTGACTTCCATCTGACCTTCTAAGTCGATCGGGATGATGATTTCTCTTTTCTCATTTGGAGAAGCCATAACATCATGTTCTTCCATTTTTAAAGTCTTACGATTGAACTCACGAACGATCTTTTTTGGAATGTTTGAAAGTTTAACATACTTACCCATATTAACTTCCACATCTCTCTGGATATCAATACCATAATATTGGCACACGATGAGTAAGTCGATGGATGGAAAATATTCAGTCTCCCGATCTCTACCAGAATTTAATACCTTAACAACAAGGGGCATTTTTCGATTTAGACCAGATTCATCTTTTTTAACATTCGCAAAACCGAGACCTGATGACAATTCACCGATTTGTTCAATCGGCGGTTGTGGGAATTTGACCCAAGAAATACCCACGTCGCCCTCATCGATGACATTTTTGATTTTAAACTTTCGAAGGATTTCAATGCGCTTCTCTAAATTGAGAACGGCTTCCTTTGACTCGGCACTCGTTTCCATAGGGTAGTCAAAGAGAACATTTCTGTTTCCTTTCAAGGCTTCAGCCATCTCTTCCGACTGACCAGGCTTATAGTCTACAAAGAAAATATCGAACATGAGAATGTTATTAGAATTTTTAAATGTATTGATGATATTAGCGTAATACTTCCAAGGAAGGGGCCAAGTTCCTTGCAATTTCTCCAAGGACTCTGTCGTGATACCTATGATATTGATATCCTTTCTCGCCTTTGCTGGAGGTTGGTAGGAGATGTATTCGATCCGACCTGTTTCGCCTTCTTTTTCTGATTTTGTCGTAGTGCCTCTTAGAAACTGGAAGCGAGTCGCGATCGAATTTTCTTCGAGATCCTTTAGCGGTTGGAAGGTATTTACCAAGGTATACATGAACATGGCGATCACATACGAAAGCCACAAGGCACCTACCTTCTGTTTGTCGCTAGCTGTCTTTTCTATGATCTTATAAACGAAGTAGGAACTCGCGAGCAAAACGAACATTCCGGCTATAAGGAAGATAAACTCGTATTCCCAACCTGTCGCGAAAACAGAGGTGGTGATCGCCGCGGTTCCGCAAATCGCGAAAAGAAGGGTAATATAATCTAAGATCGAGAGGGATTTAGACTCTTTGTTGGCCATAGTGTAACCACACTCTGGATAATTTTAAAGAGACTCAAACGTTATTTTTTTATTGGAGGCAGGGTGCTTGGGAAAAATTCCACAAAGTCATCGATGTCTTTTCGAAACAGACTGCGACGGAAGGCATCTGGAATTTCTTTATCAAATCGGCCCTCTTCTTTTCGCCCCCACCACGCGCTGAAAACAGTATATTTATGGGCATACTCTTTTTTCGCAAGGAGGTTCATACGTGAGTCATAGATAAAAAACTGACTTTCTACGTCCCTTGTCTCCCAAACGGGAATGGTTCCAAAGGTGAGAACAGAGAATGGCAGGGAAAGCAGGAAGCGAAAGGAATTGCCGTAATTTTTTTCATCATTTTCTGGCCCATGGACTGCTAGAATATAATAGTCTACATCTCGTTTTTTAAGAGCATAACTTTCGGAACCGGGCTCACCCAGCCACTGGATGAGCTTTCTCAATTCACTGAGGCCGTAGAATCCCACATAAGACTTGTAAGTTTCGACTAGCTGTTTTAGCTGATCGGATGACACTTTAGGATCAATTCCTTTGACTGGGAAGTCTTCTAAGCGCTTCGCATTGGCAATGTAAATACTAGTAGGATTTTTAGTATCAAGATCTGTTACGAGCGTGATCGAATGGCTACCTGCATAAATTGTTTGGTATTTAAATGGATAAAAACCGACAAGGGCGATCCTATCTCCGTTCAGGAGAGTTTTTGGTTCCTCCTTAATCTCCCGAACTACATGATAACGATAACACGCATTCATGAACAAAATCAGACAAATTAAAAGAAAGCGAGAAACCTGAGTCATATTCACTTTCGATTTGATCTCAAACGAAACATAGAGAGCTCCATTAAGGGAAACTATTTCGAATGGATGACGAGTAAGTTTCTAGGGCTTTTTGACAGGCAGCGATATTTGTTCCATTCTCTTCTATGATTCTCTGAATGGCTGAACCAATAATTATGCCGTCTGCATAATGTGCTATTTGCGCAGCCTGATCGGGAGTGGAGATACCAAAGCCAGCACAAATCGGTAGTTGCAATGCCGCTTTTAAAGATTTAATACGTTCTTCCAAATCGACCGAGAATTCTCGTCTTTCTCCTGTTACTCCAAAGGAAGTCACATAATAGATAAAGCCCGAAGATGTTTTTCTCAAGGCACCAATTCTTTTTTTCGTAGTAGCGGGAGTGATCAAATGAATTAAATCCATATCTCGCTTCGAAAGTTCTTTAAATAATGTTTCACTCTCTTCCGTATCAAAAGGTAGATCAGGAATCACTAGTCCGACAATGCCAGAATCTTTTGCTCTATCAAGAAATGTCTGAATGCCACAATGATAAATAGGATTGAAATAAGTTAAATACACTAAAGGCTTTTCGGGGCGGTGGAGATGGATTGCTTTCGTTGTTTCAAAAATTTGATCGAATGAAAAAGGGTTTTTTAAGGCACGTGCAACAGCTCTTTGGATCACCGGCCCATCAGCAACTGGATCGGAAAATGGGATACCGAGTTCAAGAATATCAGCTCCGTTGTCCAAAATCGCCTTTCCATAAGCTACTGAGGCTTCATAGGTTGGATCGCCTAGCGTAAAGAAGGGGACAAAAACGGTTTTAGATGTTCTTGTTTGAAAATAATCTTTGATTTTACTCATGTTTTTCTCCGCCGAGCAGCCTCAAGACTTCGACAACATCCTTATCGCCACGTCCAGAAAGACAAATGATGATATCTTTCTTCTTTCCAAGTTGTTTAGCAACATCTTTAGCTACGTAAAATGCATGCGCTGTTTCAAGAGCAGGTATAATTCCTTCAATCCGACTGATTTCCAAAAAGGAAGCTATCGCCTGTTCATCGGTAACCATTCGGTAATCTACTCGTTTTGATTTTGCAAGAAATGCATGTTCCGGACCAACGCCCGGATAATCTAAACCAGCGGAAACAGAATGAGCTGGCACTATTTGTCCAAAATCATCTTGAATGATAAGGGTTTTCGTTCCATGTAAAAATCCGGTTTTACCATAGGTAATGGTAGCGGAATGCTCACCAGGCTTTGAACCGAGACCACCTGCTTCAGCACCATAAAGTAGGACTTTTTTTTCATCAATAAAGTCGTGGAACATTCCGATCGCATTGGATCCCCCACCCACGCAGGCAATGACCGCATCCGGTAATTTCTTAGCTTCTTTCCTGAATTGTTTTTTTGATTCGCGACCAATGATCGCTTGAAAATCACGAACAATGGTTGGGAAGGGATGTGGTCCTATGGCAGAACCTACAATATAATGAGTAGTGGAAACATTTAGAGCCCAATCACGCATCGCTTCGCTTGTGGCTTCTTTAAGAGTTGCCTCACCCGAAGTGACAGGTAAAATTTTTGCACCTAACATTTCAATTTTTTTGGCGTTTAGGTTCTGGCGCTTAACATCGACAGCTCCCATATAAATAATCGTTTCGAAACCAAACATGGCTCCTACAGTGGCAGTCGCCAAACCATGCTGACCTGCTCCCGTCTCAGCAATGATTCTTTTTTTACCCATATGTCTTGCGACAAGCGCTTGCCCGATCGCATTATTGATCTTATGCGCTCCAGTATGGTTCAAATCTTCTCTTTTTAGCCAAACTCTTGCACCCCCCCATTCTTTGGTGAGCCGCTCAGCATATGTGAGAGGTGACGGCCTTCCAACATAATTTTTCAAATAATATGAGAGTTCTTTTTTGAATTTTTTATTATTCTTTAATTTGTTATACGTGGCTTCCAATTCTTCCAGTGCTTCTGTTAGAATTTCTGGAGCATACCGTCCGCCAAATTCGCCAAAGTATCCAGGTGCGTTTTTTCCCATATTTCCTATTAAATCTAGGGCTTTTAATTCGGAAACTGCTTCTTGCCGAAGAAATTTATAAATATGTAGTAATTTTGCCGATAATATACCCGAAGTCCATGGATTTGAAACATGAAAACATCATATGGCAGTACGGTCGCAGAGAAGGAGATCTCCTTCCTGGCGTTCTTTTAAAAGAGGACGGTAGGTATTATATTAAATCAGCCTATTACGCCCAAGTCAATGAGCAACTCTCAAGACTCTCTATGCTTATGGATGTGTCTAGATCCATCATGGCGGAAATAGACCTCGACTCGCTTTTGCAGCTCATCATGCAAAAAGTTACGATTGTGATGAATGCAGATCGCTCTTCTCTATTTCTTGTGGACCATGAAAAACAGCAGCTTTGGACAAGGGTGGCTCAAGGAGCCTCTGAGATAAGATTACCATTCGGTGAGGGAATTGCTGGCGATGTGGCCAGGACTGGAATCACGGCTAACATTCCAGATGCCTACGAGGACAAAAGGTTCAACAAGGACTTTGATATCAAAACCGGATATCGAACTAAATCTATTCTCTGTATGGGAATTCGAAATCAGCATGGAAAAATTATCGGAACAATCCAAGTTCTCAACAAAAAAGATAATACTGCATTTTCAGAAACGGATGAATCCATGTTATCCGCCTTTTGTGCATTAGCTGGAATTTCCTTAGAGAATGCCAGGGCTTATGAAGAGTTGCAAATCGAAAGAAACTCCCTAGAGGTTCGTGTGCAAGAGAGAACAAAGGAGCTTGCAACCGAAAAAAAGAAAGCTGATGAATTATTGTTAAACATCCTTCCCGTTGATATTGCAGAAGAGTTGAAAGTAAAGGGTGAAGCAGAGCCCAGAGCTTATGAGCGGGTAACAGTCATGTTCACTGATTTCAAAGGTTTTACACAAGTTGCAGAAAAGATGTCCGCGGAAAATCTGGTCTCCGATTTAGATAAATGCTTTTATTATTTTGATGAAGTGATGGATAGATTTAAGGTTGAGAAAATTAAAACCATTGGTGATTCATATATGTGCGCGGGAGGACTCCCGAAACCCAATAGAACAAATCCCGTCGAAGTAGTTCTCGCGGCAATGGAAATACGTAATTTCATGGATCAGTTGAAAGAAATCAAACGGAATATGGAGCAACCCTACTGGGAGCTAAGAATTGGCATCCATACAGGTCCGATCATAGCTGGTGTTGTCGGTAAACGAAAGTTTGCTTATGATATCTGGGGTGATACTGTAAATACGGCTAGTAGAATGGAGTCTTCAGGTACACCGGGAGAGATAAACATATCCGAAGCGACATACCAATATGTTAAGGAATTTTTCCAATGCCAGCATCGAGGGAAAGTCGCCGCCAAAAATAAAGGAGATATCGATATGTATTTCGTGGAACGAATCATCCCAGAACTCTCCCACGACAAAGAAGGCCAAGTTCCTAATCAGGCCTTTCTTGAAAAACTAAGCCAAATAGAACATCTAGTTTAATTTAAAGCAACAAGCGACTCTGAAATCGATTGTTTTAATTCTGTACGTATTTTATCAATTTCCTGAGTCAAATCAGATAGCGCGTTATATACGATGGTCTTCTCTTCCATAGTTTTTCGATTTAGAATCGTGATTTCCTTTTTCTCTAAAAATCCCTTTCCCATTGTTAGCCGAATGGGAAAACCGATGAGTTCGGAATCTTTAAATTTAAATCCAGGTCCCAGGTCCCTGTCATCCCATAGAATGTCATACTTAGCTTCTTTTAATCCTTCGTAAACTTCTGCTATGCGGGCATTGTCTTCTACAGACTTGGCAATACTCACGAGACAAATTTCAAACGGAGCAATGGAGATTGGCCAGAAAATACCCTTCTCGTCATTGCACTGCTCAATCACAGTAGCCATGCAACGATTCACACCGATCCCATAACATCCCATCGTTGTCAGTGTTGCCTTACCTTTATCATTTAACACGGAAACATCAAAAGCTTTCGAATATTTTTGGCCTAGTTTGAATATATGACCGACTTCAATACCCTTCTCTGCCTGGAGGGGAGAACTACAATTAGGGCATAAATCTCCTTCTCGCGCCTGCGCTAAGTCGATAGACTGTACTTTTGCCGCGAGGAAGTATTTAGAAAGCTTCACACCTTTTTTGTGTTTGTCGAACTCGTTTGCACCGGCGACGTAACCTGCGTCCCAATTGACTAAAGCATCAACAAGAACAAGGAGCTCGTTATTTTCTTTGAATCCTGGGCCGATAAAGCCAGCCGTAAGTTCAAATTTCGTAAGTTCCGTTTGTCCCATGGGGCGAAGTTCATTCGCACCTAGGAAATTTTTTAATTTGTTTTCGTTCAGCTCGCGATCCCCCGTTAGGAAGATAAGAACATACTTTCCATCATAAGACATGGCAACTGCCTTAAGCGTAGTCGACTCGGGAACCGAGAGAAAGCTCGCCACTTCTTGGATCGTTTTTTTACCAGGTGTCTCAATAATTTCTTCTATGTCGCCAGCAAGAGCTGGCAGGATGCTGGCTGCAATTACGGGAGTCTTTTCTATATTTCCAGAATAGCCGCAACTACCACAAATTGTTAATGTCTCCTCTCCGATAGGGGAAACGACCATGAATTCTTCGGAGGCAGAACCTCCCATATTTCCCGAATCTGCTTGCACAGGAATCGTCGAAAGGCCTAATCTTGCAAAAATCCTTCGATACGTTAGGCGCATCTTTTGATAAGTCTTATCTAGAGATTCCTCATCAAGATGAAAGGAATATGCATCCTTCATTGTAAATTCTCTAGAACGGATTACACCAAAACGAGGTCGGATTTCATCACGAAACTTTGTATGGATTTGGTAGACATTGATCGGAAGGTCTTTATAAGATCGAACCATTGGTTTCACTAGAGTGCAAAAGGATTCTTCATGAGTCGGACCCAAACAGTTTTCCACATCATGCCTGTCCCTTAACCGAAACATCTCCTTGCCCATCTTATCCCATCTACCTGATTCTTTCCATATCTCGGCGGGAGTGAGTATAGGAAGCTGAAATTCCAAAGCACCGGCATCATCCATTTCTTCCCGAACAATCGATTCAATTTTCTTTAAAATTCGAAGCCCAAGCGGTAGATAACTATAAAGACCTGCTGCAGATTTTCTAACAAGACCTGCACGTAACATTAATTTGTGGGAGGCGACAACCGCATCTTGTGGGTCATCCTTTGTAGTGGGAATTAAATAGGAACTTGCTTTCATAATAAAACCTAAATCAAATTAAAAGATTCGCATCACATCATTGAAGGATACATAAAGTCCAAGACCAATCAAAAAGAAAAAACCTAATCGAAAAATAACTTCGATAGCCTTTCTCGGAAGTGGCCTTCCCGTAACCGCCTCATAGGTATAGAGGACAATATGTCCACCATCTGCCATGGGGATGGGAAGTAGATTCATTACCATAAGTGCGAGAGAGATTTTCGCCACGAAATCGACGTAAGTTGCCCAACCATATTCTAAGCTGAGTCCAGCAATTTGAACGATACCAACGGGTCCTGATAAGTTTTCTTTGGGACTCATAAGACCAGAAAACAACAGTTTAATTCCAGTAAGAGTTGTGGTAACGTTATCATAAACTTTTTTGGATGCTGATGCAAAAGCACCGCCGATACTCGTTTCTCGTTCTTGTTTGTCGGCCGTAAATTTCATTGATGGACGAAATCCTAGTAAACCTATGGGTTTCAATTTCAAATCAGCTGAATACTTCATATTCCCGATCCAGATCGTCTTGTTTTCTCCGCTTACTCTTCCGAGATAAGTAATGAAATCTTCTTTCTTTTGGAAAGATGTCTCCTCAATTTTCAGATTGCTTAGGCGGTTCTCAATCTCGGGATCATAACTATCCAAACGAAAATAGGGTACATTCAATTCGCTAAATTTTGGATGTTTTAGATTGTAAAATTCAAAAACATGAGCTCCAAGAACAGGTATATTAACGGTTGTTAATTCTGTAGCCCAGGGCGTGAACAAAGGATAAGATTTGCGATCCACAAGCACGGGAATCGTTTCATTCTGGTGTTTCCCGAGTTCTGCTTGGAGTTCAGGTATTGTATGAACATCAACTCCTCCAACTTTCAGAATCATATCCCCGTCTCGTAAGTAACTGAGCGCGCGCTTGCGGAGGGCTTGTTCCCTTTCTTGTTTCTCTCGGATTTTTAAAACTTCCTCAGGAATTTCTTTTTTTCTTTCTTCAATTTTTTCCTGAAAGAACTGAGTCGATTTATCATCCTTGTCTAGAACTTGAGCGATGCCGTGACCTAACTGTTCGGCGTATGTAAAAGTCGCAATGACTCTTCTCTCTCCAAATGGTTCCACTCCGATGGTTGGTCTACCTCCAGCAGAATACACATTTGGGATGATTTCCAGAGACTTCTCTTTGCCATCTCTTTCGAAACCGATTTGAACAGGATCGCCAGTTGTTAGGCTAATGTTAGTAAAGATCTCTTCAAAATTTTCGGTTCGCTTTCCATTAACAGAAATGATACGATCACCAGATCTAAGACCTGCTTGGTAAGCGGGGGAATTAACTTGGTTTGCAGCATCGATAAAAATTTTATTGGATGCTGGGCTATCTCCGGATAGATCCAAAAAAAAGAGGAGCACAAAACCCAGTACTAAATTTGCAAATGGTCCACCGAGAACGGGGATCATACGTTTTAATGGAGGAGTTCCAAGAAGTTCGCCCGGTCTACCACGAAGCTTTTTGCCATAGTCGTCGCCTTTAAAAAGTACATAACCCCCGATTGGTATGGCCGTGATTTGGTAGATTGTTTTTCCAATTCGTTTTTTCCAAATACCCTTTCCATATCCAAGAGAAAATATTCGAGCTTCGACACCAACAAGCTTTCCGCAAAGAAGATGCCCAAGTTCATGAATGAAGATGGAAACAGCCAACATAAATACGGCGCCTAAAATTAATATAATCATACGACCACTTCCTTAGCAAACTTCTGTTTTACGAAGGCCCTTGCCTCTCTGTCCTTTTCTAAAAAACCTTCCCAATCTGTAGGTGAGGTAATTTCTATTCGATTTAAACTTTCTTCGATGATTTTCGGAATTTGAATAAAGGGAATTCTTTCCTCTAAAAATAACGCCACGGCGATTTCATTAGCTGCATTGAATATAGCAGGTGCGCATCCGCCTGTTTTTCCAGCTTGAAATGCGAGCGCGAGTGCTGGATAACGAAGTGGGTCAGGATTTCTAAAATGCAGATTCTTCCAGGTAAATGGCTTTCTTTCCGCTAGCAATTTGGGAGTTTTTTTCGGATAATACAGTGCATGCGCTACAGGAAAGATCATATCTGGATGGCTTGTATATTGCAAACAAGCCCCATCTAACGTCTCTATAATGCCATGCGTCAATGATTCAGGGTGAATCACTACCTCTATCTCATCATAAGAAAATCCAAACAAAAAATGTGCTTCGATCACTTCTAGGCCTTTGTTCACAAGACCCGCCGAGTCGACAGTGATCTTAGGTCCCATGGACCAAGTAGGATGATTTAAAGCTTGTTTGATGGAGACATGAGGGAGTTCTTCAAGGGGAAGATCGCGAAAGCTCCCTCCCGATGCCGTTAAGGTAATGGCCCTGACATTGGTTCTCTCTTCTTTTTCCAATAATTGGTAAAGAGCATTGTGTTCGGAATCTACCGGAACCATAGTGACTGCATATTCGGAAACGAGTTTGTTGATCAACGGGCCGAAGGTAACAAGCGTTTCCTTATTGGCAATGGCGATTTTTTTGCGCGCTTTGATCGCAGTTATCGTAGGTTTGGCACCTATTGCTCCTACGATGGCAGTGACAACAGTATCCACTTGGCCCAAGGTTATAATTTCATCTAACCCCTGTTCTCCATAAACGATGCGCGTGGAGTCAAATTGATCTCCAAGGGATCCTCGAAACTGTTCTGCAGTAATACAAACAAGCGCGGGCCTAAACTCAACGATGAGGGATTTGGCGAGCTCGAGATTGGAGTGAACACTGAAGGAAACGAGTCTAAAATCTTCCTGAAATTGGCGAAGGACTTTTAGGGTCGATTGTCCTACGGAACCAGAAATGCCAAGAACACAGACCCCATTCATTATAACTTAGACTGATCTTAAACTGGAAAACCCAGCATTCCTTTGAATTGAAAATAATAGTACATGGCAGGCACTGTAAAAAGCAGTGCATCCGCTAAATCTAAAAGTCCACCGTGACCCGGAATCAAAGCCGAAGAATCTTTGATCTTAGCATCGCGCTTCATCGCAGATTCGGCAAGATCTCCCATTACGGAAAGAATGGAAAAGAAAAATCCCAGTAAAATAGATTCGAGCATGGTCACAGGAACTTTGATGCCAGAAAATTTTTCCCATAAAACGTTCAACAAGAGAACTGCAAGAACGGCTGTAATGTTACCAACAATATAACCTTCCCATGTTTTTTTAGGAGAGATTTTAAGTCCTGCAGAATGTTTTCCAAACCAACGCCCGCCAAAGTAGGCGCCAGCATCGCTAATGAAAGTGATCGTAGAAACGAGGAAGATATAATAAGCACCAAAAGGAAAAGCAAGAAGAAGTAAAAAATGACCCAGAGGTATGGCAAGGTAAACGGCTCCAAGAATGGTTGCGGCCACGGAGAAAAGAGCCCCGTCGAGCGGTCTTCTAAAGATCTGAAGCACCCAGAGCGTCACTGACATAACAAAAATAAGAAACGCCACTGGATGAAATCCCTCGCGAAGTTGTTTAGAAATTTCATAGGCCCACTGTGGCGGTGAAACATTAAATTGGATGCCTAAAAACTGGAGATAGTATACGGTAAAAATGAGAGCAGAAAAAATAAAACCAGTCATAAAAAAAGGTTTCGAGTCTTCTCGTCTACAAAATGCATATAACTCGCGTAATCCGAAAAAGATGACTAGCATACCGAAGGTATAAAATTCAAGATAATAAAATCCTGAGTGAAAGATCATAAACACATATACGATAACAAGCACTACTGCCGAAAGAAGTCTGGATATTGTTTCACTCATGTCAGTCCACCAAATTTACGTTTTCTAGAATCAAAAAATACCAAAGCTTCTTCCAATGCCTCGCGCCCAAAATCTGGCCAGAGAGTGTTCGTGAAAAAAAACTCAGCATAGGCAATCTGCCACAAAAGAAAATTAGATACCCTTTGTTCTCCTGCGGTTCGTATCAATAAGTCTACGGGAGGAAGGGGGTGTGTATACAAATATTTTTCAAATTCCTTAGGAGAGATCGTTTTGTCTAAAGGCGATTGATTGGTTTTTCGTGCATTTTGCAAACGAGTAAAGGCACTGAGAATCTCCTCTTGACCCCCATAGTTCAAACAAAAATTGGCAGTAATCTTTTTGTTTTTTTTTGTCACATCCATCGCAGAGTCTATCTTTTGAAGCACCGTCTTTGATAGTTTTGATCTGTTCCCTGAATGATGGATGCGGATTCCTTTGGCATGAATCTTGTCGAGACGGGTGTCTATAAATTCGATGAGAAGATTAAATATGGCATTGATCTCGGTGATGGGACGTTTCCAGTTTTCGGTGGAAAAAGCATATAGAGAAATATTTTTGATTTTGTATTCGAGGGCAACATCTAACAGGCGATCAATAGCATCTGCCCCTGCCCTATGACCCTCAGTTCTCTTTTTACCTTTGGCTTCTGCCCACCGGCCATTGCCGTCCATAATGACTGCAATGTGAGATGGGATCGTTTTAAACTTCATCGGTATAAAAAGATTAGAGAGTTGTGATCTCTTTTTCTTTTTCTTTTTCTAAGTCTGTGATTTTACTAATATAAGAATCTGTGATTTTTTGAATCTTATCTTGTTGGGCCTTCAGATCGTCCTGAGACATTTCTGCTTGGTGTTTTTTGAGATCATCATTGGCATCGCGACGTATATTACGAATCGCAACTTTTTTCTCTTCCCCTTTTTGTTTCACTACTTTGGCAAGCTCTTTTCGTCTTTCGCCTGTTAGTTCAGGGATATTGATGCGAATGTTTGATCCATCATTATTTGGCGTTAAACCAAGTCCTGCACCAAAAATTGCCTTTTCTATGTCTTTCAGCATGCCTTTCTCAAAAGGTGTGATGAGGATCATTCTCGGTTCTGGAATCGCAATCTTTCCCATTTGATTGAGCGGCGTCAAAGTACCATAATAATCCACTCGTACATCTTCTACCATCATAGGATTGGCTTTACCAGTACGAATGATTGAAAAATCTTTTTTCAAAGCCTCCACGGTTTTATCCATTTTGCTTTGCATTGCTTTTATAATTTCATCTACCATCTTCGATCACATCCTCAGAATTTGAAATAAGTGTTCCGATATTTTCGCCCGCGATCAGGCCTTTTAAATTTCCAGATTTGAATATATCAAATACAATGATGGGCATGTTATTGTCCATACAAAGACTGAGTGCAGTCGAATCCATAACCTTTAACCGACGTTTGATGGACTCCATAAACGATACTTGTTTATAACGTTTGGCGGCAGGGTCTTTTTTCGGATCCGCTGTATAGACACCATCCACTTTGGTTGCCTTTAAGATCACTTCGCAACCAACTTCCACCGCACGAAGGGAAGCAGTGGTATCTGTAGTAAAGTATGGATTGCCCGTTCCGCCTGCAAAAATGATGACTCGATTTTTTTCTAAATGCCTAACAGCTCGCCTACGAATGTATGGCTCTGCAACTGATTTCATCTCTATGGCTGATAATACGCGGGTATACATTCCTTGCTTTTCGCATGCGTCTTGCAAGGCGAGAGCGTTCATAATGGTCCCAAGCATTCCCATATAATCTGCGGTCGCACGGTCCATGCCCGATTTCGCCAGCGTTTCGCCACGGATCATATTGCCACCACCTACGACGAGGGCAATTTGAAGGCCCATGTCATAGACTTCTTTGATTTGCCCTGCGAGGGAAAACGTTTTGTTGGTATCAATACCAAGCTCTCCCTCTCCGGCAAGTGCTTCGCCAGAGAGTTTGATCAGAATCCGTTTGTATTTCGGATTACTGCCCACCTACTTGGTACCTCGCAAAACGGCGAATGGTAATGTTTTCGCCAAATTTCGCAATTCCTTCTTTCAGGATGTCATCGATGGTTTTTGTATTGTCTCGGATTGATTTTTGGTGGAGCAAACAAATCTCTTCGAAGTATTTTTTCATTTTTCCAGGAAGGATCTTCTCGATTTGGTCAGGCTTTTTGCCTTCCTTCTCGAGAAGTGCTTTTTGAATGCTCATCTCATTGTCAATTTCTGCCTGAGGGATGCTCTCTTCACTGACGTAAAGAGGGCTCATCGCTGTGATTTGGAGAGCAATCTCTTTTCCGATCGCTTCGAAATCAGCATTATTGGCAACGAAATCGGTTTCGCAGTTTAGCTCAAGGATGACTCCTGTTTTGCCATTTCCGTGGATGTAAGAAATCACTTTGCCTTCACCCGTCTCACGACCTGCGCGTTTTGCCGCTTTTGCTAGACCTTTTTCACGAAGGTAGGTTACCGATTTTTCAATATCGCCACCATTTTCTTCGAGAGCTTTTTTGCAATCCATCATGCCCGCGCCTGTTCGTTCGCGGAGATCTTTGATTAGTTCAGAACTAACAGCCATTACTCAGCACCTTCTGCTTTCTTTTCTGTTTCCACTACCACAACTTTTTCTTCCGCTGGAACAACGATCACATCTTTAGCCGCTTCTGGATCTACTGGGATGTCTTTGGCAACTGGAGGGAGTTCATCGTCCATAATGAATTTACCGGACTCATCGTACTCACCTTGGTATTCAAGTGCAAGTTGTTCTGCGTCCATATCTTCACTGAAATTGGTTTGAATCACTTCACCACCTGTTCCTTCTAAAACGGCATTTGCCATAGTATCAAGGAAAAGAGAAATAGCGCGGATCGCATCATCGTTACCAGGAATCGGATAGTCAATCGGCTCTGGATCACAGTTTGTGTCGATCACGGCAAAAACTTTTAATCCAAGTTTTTTGGCTTCGCTCACTGCAATTTCTTCCTTTTTCGGATCGATCACAAATAGAATTTCAGGAACGCCTGCCATATCTTTAATCCCGCCGAGTGTTTGGCGGAGTTTTTCTAACTCACGTTTGAGTGATAATGCTTCTTTTTTAGTTCGTGCTTCTTGTTCGAAAGAGTTGTTCTCTTCCATTTGCTCAAGTCTTTTCAAACGAGCAATGGACTTCTTAACTGTATTCCAGTTTGTAAGCAGACCACCTAACCAACGGTTAGAAACATAATACATGCTACATGCTTGTGCTGCTCTTTCGATGGCGCCGCGTGCTTGTTTTTTGGTTCCAACAAATAGAACTTTTTTACCTTGGCCTGTGAGCTTTTTTAGAGCATCATAAGCTTCTTTGGTTTTTTGGACTGTTTTTTGTAAGTCGATGATGTGGATACCGTTACGAGCAGTATAAACATACGGGCTCATTTTTGGATTCCAACGACGTGTTTGGTGACCGAAGTGTACGCCTGCTTCAAGCAAGCTCTTCATGGAAATTACGGACATATGTTACCCCTTTTTTAGTGCGAGATAACCAGATGCTACAAGCCCAATTAGACTTGCAGGGGTTAGCTGGATCTCGACCTTAACTATGTAAAGCTCCAAAGAGGCAGGTGTGGTAAACAAGAACTTGGAGAGGTAAGTCATGCCAAGAAGTCGATCTAAAACGACTCCTGCCACAGCTCCCGCCATCAGTCCCAAAAAAAGCACCAAAAGAAGGTTCCCAATCTGGGTTTTGTTCATCAAACAAGCACCTTTGCTAAGCTTCCAGACCAGAATTTTGGTTTTGGGCGGCTTGTCAAGGGGAATGGGGGGCCTGTTCCGGCTCTACGCTCCAATCTTTCGCTAGGGCGAAAGGATTTCCGCTTCGATCCGGGGCGGACTGAATTCGATAAAGACCTATACCATCAAATCTTCCTTGCATCCTAAAGAGTCACTTGCGAATCGGGTTTGCCTTTTCTAAATTCAATCGGAGTCATTCCCATGGTCTTTTTGAATTCATGATTAAACGCAGACTTGGAGCCGAAACCTGTTGCGAAAGCAATCGAAAGGATCGACATCTGAGGATTGTTTTGTAAGAGTTCCTTTGCGTCTTGCAATCTATACGAATTTAAATAAGCGCGAAAACTGATTCCAATCTTTGAATTGATCAGCTCGGAAGTTTGCTGAAGATTTAGTCCAATGGCGAGGGAAGTTTTTTCCAGATCGAGCTTTTCATCCAAATAAGGTTTTGATTGGCGCATCCATTGTTCCAATCGGGTTAAAGATTCACCGGTGTCCACGAAACCCAGTTTTGATTTCGTATAACGGGAATCTTGCGGCCGGTTTACCGTCAGAAGTCGCTGTAGAATTTCGTTTCTTTCGCCTGCCAAGGTTTGGTATTTTTGAAGAAGGTTGAATAAAAGAAAGAATAGGTCTAACGGAAATATAAAGACGGATCCGTAGATTACTGGTAAAGAATAAGGAATGATTCCGAGATAATAAAAAATGGAACTATAACCTGCGCACATATAAGTGCCCCAACTAAGTAAAAAAAACTGAATTCGTTTCTCCCCTTTTAGATAAATCCGTATGCCAGTGATGAGAATCAACGGGATCGATACCATGTAGATGATACTTATAATTCGAGAAAAGATCGTATTTGATTCCGTAAATAAAATAAAAAAGGAAGAAACAATTCCCACAATTCCAAGAACCATTAGAATCTTATCCGTGAAAGGTGTTCTTGTTTTTGTTTCCAAAAACATTCTAACAAATTGAAATGATGCCGCAATCCCAATTGCGAGGAAAAACAAAATGGATCTGCTTTGCCACCAGATCGCGTCCGGCCAAAAACTATGGAATGAATTTCCAAACTGACCATTATACCATAAAGTCGTTGTTAGAACATAAACCGTGTAAAAGAAAAATTCATACAGTCGGAAAGCCATTAGATAGAACATGCTTACAATAAACATGACCGCGCAAAACCCGAGAATGAGCCAGGTGATGGATGTTTCTAAAATGATCTTGTGTAGGAAGGTCTTTTTATCCATGGATCGTATGGGAAAAGACATCATCGATTTGGATTTCAGACAGATGTAAAGGAAACCTTCCCCTTTTTCGGAAGGTATCTGGAAACTTGGGTCCAAAGCTTCTGGCAAAGCCCAAAGGGATTTAGGGAAAGTATCCCCCGTTTGAAAGGACTGGTAGAAATTTCCGTTTTGCGGATAATACAAAATACCGCTGTCCAGTGCTTTCCATTCCAAGGCGATGATTCTTCCCGACGAAAATGCTGCATCAGAAACGGGAGCCCGTAGCCAAATCACATCCTTTGTGAAATTGAAAGAGAGCGCATCCGCAGATATTTTTTTCCAATCCTTCTCGGTTTTGATTTTCGCCAAGGACAGGTTATGTGTGGAATCTCTAACATATTCGAATCTATTTGTGATATTCAGTTCATCCTTTTCTGTGTTCGAGCAGGCTAAAACGGCAGATAATATAAGAGCAAAGGATAAATATCGAACCGATTCCATTGTAAATCAAATTCCGATTTTCTTAAAAAGTTACAAGCTAAATTCCAAAAATGAGTGCCTAAATATAGATTAGGACGACGAGACTTTCCATATCGGTTATGCTTCTCCTGAATGGAGAAAATTCGAATATATCGTTTTTTGAGTGATTTGAAAAATACTAGCTTCGTATTTTTCGTTCTCCTATTTTTTGTTTCCTCCTGCCAACCTCTAAATTTTTCCAATTCTGGAGATTTTAATAGTCCAGAATTTTATAAAAGCCAATTGATGGGATGTTTGCTAAAAAGTGTTAGCTGCACTGACAATCAAAATGAAAGTCAAGGTCAAGGTCAAAGTCAAAATGAAAATCAAAATGAACCGACCGAGAATCAACCAAACAACACGACTGGATCTGCACCAAATATAAATTATTCCGAAGCATTATATCCGCTATTCAGAAATTTTTCAATTTCTACTATCACGCCTACTGTGACAGGAACTGTGACGTCCTGTAGCTCAAATCCTGCTTTGCCCTCGGGCCTTTCGCTTCATCCGACATCCTGCACGATCACGGGAACACCGACCACCGACCACCCTTCAGTCTGCCACTTCGTATGCCATCACAGCAACAAATCAGTTTGGCTTTGAGACAAAGAGCATAAGTATAGCTGTCACGAATTTGGTCGTATCTCAAGTGTATATGAGTCTACTTCCAGGAAACTATAATAGCAATCAAAATGTGACTCTTACCAGTGGAACATCAGGAGCGACAATTTATTATACTACTGACGGAACAACTCCAAAAACATCTGTTAGCGGTTCGACCTCTATGTATTCCTCGGCAATCAGTGTCACAGTAAGCCAAACCATTCACGCGATCGCAGTGAAGTCAGGTTATGCGAATTCTACCGTTGGCTCTGCTACCTACACCATCAATGGAACAGGAGCATATTCGGTAGGTGGGTGGGTGAGCGGGCTGCAAGGAATGCTGAGCTTACAAAATACCTATAATGATGACTCTCTCACTTTATCTGGCAATGGACCGTTTCATTTCGGTAAACCGCTCGCCAATGGCGTGTCGTTTACCGTGACCATCCCTACCACTTCCGGGCAATCTTGTCGGGTGGATGTGGACGATGGAGGGGTGAACAAAGGAGGTACCCTTTCTGGCAACTATTTGACTGTCTCTGTCGTCTGTGATGGGGATATCATTGCGGCATCCTCAAAAACAAATTATACATCTACAACGGTTTCGGGAGGTTATTTGGTAACAGACAATGATACTGGTTTGATCTGGAAAAAATGCGCTCAGGAAATGACCGATCCTAGCTGTACCTTCGTGGGCGGGGGATTGAGCTGGATCAGCCATGGCATTTCCTGTTACCAATTGAATAATGGAACAGGCTATGGAGGAAGAAAGGACTGGCGTTTACCGACCGTGAACGAACTCGCAAGTCTTATGACCTCAGGCAATCCGTCCATCAATACCACTTACTTTGGTACTCCTTATGGCGGAGCTTTTTTTAGAGCGGCAACTACAGACGGAGGGAACTCAGTAAATGCATACGGCTTTGCTACAAGTGGTGGATCCATGTATTCGAATTTGATAAAAAGTGGATTCAACAACCGCTGGACGGATTGTGTTGCCGGACCTTGATCGCAAAGCCTAGAGAGAGATTTTGATTCTCAGCCCGATTGTGCAACGAGGCTGAAACACTCGATACGAAATGCGAATCAGTTCTACCAGAGGTTTCTGATGCGGCAAGCCACGTAAGGAGCAATGACTAAAAAAGCCATGCCGAGTGCCAATAGCCTTCCTTTAAATAGATTAAAATCATTGAAGAGCCATTTCCAAGTGAACCCAAAAGCAAAGCGTCCTACAGAAAGCTCAAATACCATCATGCATACAAACCAAAGGAGGCCAATATAAAACGCATCACCTGCGTTTTGCGGTCCAATCCAAAGAATTGTAAAATACGAAATGATAAAAATCAAAAACGAACCTGTAAAAACCGCAATTTGGCGGGAGCGTAAATCCCCGACTCTAGGCGTGAGTAACTTCGCCCTTAAAATCCCATGAACCATCTCTACGAGTGCGATGCAAATCCAAACAGCGAAACCTCTCAGATACATTTCCATCTTCTACAAACCTCTGGTTAGAATTTATATCTTACGTTATGATCAAAAAGTACTACATGTCCTAAAATCACAGCAAATTCGATTTTTGAAACTCTTTTTTCAATTTAGATTGCTTAATTGCACATAACCTCTCGCAGACGATAGTGGCCAGATTTCCCTTTGAGCTTTGCCTGGAACGTCCGTCCATATTGAAACTGCCCGCTCAGATGTTCTTTGACTTCTTCTGAAATCAAAATATAGGCTTTGGCTTTTTTTGTAGCCGTTTCAATCCGACTCGCCTGATTTACGTTATCTCCAATCGCCGTGACCTGATGTTTTTCGGGGTGTCCTATCTCTCCAAGGATCACCTCTCCGAAATGAATGCCAATACCGATTTTAAATTCTTCTCCGAAAAATTGTTGTTTGAGATATTCGTTTAACGTGGACAATTCACGCTGCATAGCAATGGCAGTGGTGACTGCATCGTGACAGATTTTTTTCGGATCAGTTTCATTCAAACCGAAGAGACACATCATTCCATCGCCCATAAACTTATCAATGTACCCGTGATTCTTAAGAACGGTGTCTCCCACTTTTTTAAAATACCGATTCAAGATATGGACAACATCATAGGCAAGGTTTCTTTCTGAAAAGTTAGTAAAACCTCGAATATCGCTAAACAGAATGGCAACCTTTCGTTCGCTACCTCGTTCCACTCCTCTCTCACCATATGCCGTCTCAATATCATCACGATCGATCACCAAACGACGAATTTTGATATCTCCATAGACTTTTGTCTGACAGGCCAAACGAATCTCGCTTGGAAATCCTTTTGCTTCCGCAAGTGTTTTTTCCTCCGTTGTTCGCGGACCCAAATTTTCTTCCCCACTGAGGACAAGAACGCGGCAGGTCGAGCAACGAGCATGTCCCCCGCATTCATGGGTATGATTCTTACTTGAAGAAAGAGCAATCGCTAGAATCGTATCTCCGCTCTCGGAACTTTCGATCGTACATTCATTTAAATATTCAATTTTCATGGTATAGGGTTTCCCTTTAGACAAATTCCCAGATGCAAATGCATCGCTCCGTTCTGCTTTTTATCCTGACTCTCTTTGAGCTTCACGGTTTATGACGGAGAAACTTCCAGCAAATCCTTAGAAATTATCATTGATCTTTAGATATGGACAAGCCAAATCATTGGATTATGAAATCAGATGCCCAAAGTCCAGAGTCTTATGTAGATTCTCTCCCTGATGATAGAAAAGTTGCGATCAGTAAACTGCGTAAAATCATACTAAAAAATTTAAAACCTGGTTTTAGTGAGATGATGAATTATGGCATGATAGGATACGTTGTTCCCCATAAATTATATCCATCCGGTTATCATTGTGATCCTAAGCTTCCTTTACCATTCCTGAACATTGCCTCCCAAAAGAATTTCATCGCATTGTATCACATGGGTATTTACGCCGATGAAAAACTCATGGAATGGTTTGTCACAGAATATAAAAAGCTTGGTTTACCGAAACTGGACATGGGAAAGAGCTGTATCAGATTCAAAAAGCCAGACCAAATCCCTTACGAGTTGATAGGCTCTTTATGCAATAAAATGTCAGCGAAGGAATGGATTACATTGTATGAAAAAAAAATTAAGAAAGGTTGATTCGTCTTCACTTTACCAGGATTAATTTTTAAACTTGAACAGTATCCTTTATCAGATATAAATGAATCATTTTTTCAAAATCTGCTCTTACGGCTGGTTTACTAATATAGTCATTCATACCAGCAGCGATGCATCGATCTTTTTCACCTAACACGGTACCTGCCGTTACTGCAATGATCGGAATTTCTCTTGCTACAGGTAATTCGCGAATGCGTTTCACAGCCTCATATCCATTGACAATCGGCATTTGAATGTCCATGAATACCATATCTGCCTTTCCGGTTTGAAAGAATGCTATCGCCTCAGCTCCATTCACTGCCTCATGAAGACTTGCATTTGGTAAAACTTTTCTCAGAATCGCTTTTACGAGCTTCATATTTACGTTGTTATCTTCCGCGATCAATATTGAATAATTCGCTTCGTTTATAAGTGGCTTTTTCAAAAGCTTCTCGATATTTCCTTGTATGGGTTTAAAATCAAGAAGTGAAAAGTTAAATGTTTTCAAAACCAAATCGAAATAAAAATCAGAGCCTTTTCCTACCTCACTATTCAATTCGATTTTACTATTCATGTATCCGAGAATCCGATTTGAAATCGAAAGTCCAAGACCTGTTCCACCGTATTTACGGGTCGTCGAAAAATCCTCTTGCGTAAAGGCATCGAATATTTTTTTCTGATTTTCTTTTGCGATTCCAATCCCTGTGTCTTGGATCGAAATCCTAATTTTCTTTAGCTGATCATCTTGATCCTCGACAATGCTAATTGAAAATTCGATTTTACCTTTTTCTGTAAACTTGATCGCATTGCTTAGTAGATTGATGACGACTTGCTTAAAACGGATCGGGTCAATGAAAACATAATCGGGAAGTTCGGGTACAATATTCAATCTTAGTTTTATATGTTTTTGACTAGCCTGGAAACTTACGATATTGAGCACCTCATCAGCAAGGTCGCCAAGACTCGTATTTTCAGGTTCTAACTCTAATTTGCCGGCTTCAATTTTTGAAAAGTCTAGGATATCTGTAATTATATCTAATAGAGCATTGGCACTATATTGGATCGATCGCATATAGTCTCTCTGAGAATGGTCAAGACTCGTCTTTAATAAAAGATCGGTAAATCCAATGATGCCATTGATGGGCGTGCGAATCTCATGACTCATGTTTGCGAGAAAATCGGATTTAGCGACATTCGCCTGTTCAGCTAACTTCTTCGCACGAATTTGTTCTTCGTGCACAAATTTATACTCTTTATTGTTTCGTGCGATAAAACAAATTCCTTCAACGATTCCATGCGGATCAAAAATAGGAGTCATCGTAACGATCACATCAATCATTTCTCCATTCTTTGTTTGCTTGGAGGTTTCATATTTTCCTATACTATCTCCCCAAAAACATCTTTGTGTGACCAATGCTTCCTCGTGTCTTTTTTCCACGGGGATGAGTAGATTCGCAGATTGGCCTAAAATTTCATAATTCGCATAACCAAAGAGAGACTCAGCACTTTGATTCCATATGATGATTTTACTATTTTTATCCACTGCATAAACGGCATCGGTTGTACAATTCAATAGGGAGCTGAGTTTATGTTCGGTAATGTATGGGCGAACGAGGAATAGGAGGAAAGATTTTTCGAAATTGTCTGTAAAACGAATCCCCGTTGCTTCCATCTCGAGCATGCCACTTCCATGTACGCGAAAAAAGACGCGCTTCCAGCTCTCGTTCAAATTCATTCCTGCATAAAAGTCAAGTTGTGGCAAAACGATCTCAGTAAGCATTTCAGGGAGTTGTACTAAACTATCGTTTTGGAGGAGTCCAAGCGTATCCAATAACTGAGGTGCAACGTAGACTCCGGCTAATGAGTGAGCCTCTTGGATCCAAAAGCCCGCCTTGCCTTCTTTTAGAATCAACTCCAGGATTTCATCTGAAGAATTCGTTAATATATTGAGTAAGATGCGGTGTTTGCTGGAATTTAGCATTTAATCTAAGATCGGTTGAAAGTGATATCGATCCATAACACGTATCATAGTTTCTAACAGATTCCCAGGCAAGCAAATTTCCTTGCGGTCTTTGGGACCGAATCAGTCAAAAAAAATTACAAGATGAAATAAATCCAAACCTTCTTATTTAATCTAGAAGATCTCAAAATTTAACTCCTTCAGGCTTTCCATTAGGAGTCGAAGGTTGATCCAATATCACTAATAAAATTTATCACTTGTTTGTTTTTATTTCGAACAAATAAATTTCTTCAAATACCCTCGATAAAAAGGCAAACAAAAGCGAATTCTTTTCTATCAATTTTAGATTGCAATTTCCTCCGTTTTTTTTGAAACTCGAATCAATCTATGGAATCAACTGTTCAGAAACTTACGACATTCTCCAAAAAAAACATAATCCCTATACTTTATATCTTGATAACTTTCTCGTTAATTTTTTCTTATAATAAAAAATATTTAGGCCTATCGCAAGACCAAATATTTAAATTCATACAAGTCACTGACTTAATAAAGAACGAGTACCAATCGTTTGAAAGATTTATTCCGAATCCTGAAATTGATCCAAACTTTACGCATAAAATCTATGATCCTCCGTTTGAACATGTCATAAATAAAAAAGTCTTCTCGGTATTTCCTTGGCTTTGGACTTTAATCAACGCTCCCTTTTATCAATTTCTTCCATATCCTGGACTTCTGCTTTTATCGTTTTTGTTCGGGTTCCTATCCTTAATTTTCTTTCGGAAGCTACTGCTCGAATTCGATTTTTCACCGACAGTTGTGTATCATTCCCAGTTATTTTACCTTTTATCTACACCTTTGGTTGTTTATTCCTCTTGGTATTACGAGGCCACACTCTGCTCTTTTCTATTATACTTTACGATCTACCAAGCTCTCAAGGCTTTCAAACCAGCCACAAATGCCAAGACAACATGGTTGGTCGTCGGAATTTTCACTGGTTTGCATTTGTTTCTTAGGGTCGAAACTGGTTTTTTTAGCGGACTTATTATTTCTATGCTTCTACTTTTCCGATGGAGATCATTGCCCGTCAAACAAGTATTATACTTTTTGTCTGGAGTGATCTTTACTTTTGTTTTATTTTTTTATTCCAACAAATTGATTTATGGAATCTATGAACCTTTGATTGTTTATGATGTCATCGAGCATACATTTGGATTCCGCTTTGAAAATTTGATTGGGTATTTATTTTTGTATCGATATTCCTTGGCTGTGTACTTCCCTGCTTCTTTTTTGTCCCTATTCTATTTGAAAAATTTGTTTAAAAATTCTGAAGAACAAGGAGATCAGTTAGCACTTTTTTCTGCTGTATGGCTCTTTATTCTGACGATTCCCTTTGTTGCGGCCCAAGAACAAGGCATTGATCTGACTCCGAGATATCTTTTCCCTGCGATTCCACTTTTGGCTACTTTTGTCTTTCGACAATTACAGATTTGGAAGCAAATAAATTGGAAGTTCTATGTAGTAACAGGGTATTCAGGCATCTTCATTTTGTTATTTTCAATCCTTGCAATTTGGGGAAGTCGTGAATCCACAAAAATCATCACTCAAATTGCCCCACACTTGGCTTCCGAAAACATCACATCATCAAAATACATTAACAATTTTGCATATGGTATGCCCGACAAAACTTTTTACCTTTGTGAAACGAAAGAGGAAATTATAAACTTTTACAATTCACTTAAACAACACGGATCTCAAGCTAGAATGATCATCACAAAAATTGAAAACCCAGAAAAGTTTAGTGGAGATAAAAATCATTTTGGCTACCAAATCCTGATACAATCCTTCAAAAAGTTTCAAGAGATTGAAACGATCCCGAACAAACGGATCATTTTTGAAAACAAAAACTTTTACATATTTGAATTCACGAACCAACCATAGACCTGCCTTTTTGAACTTAATGGTTCGATGGCTCTGAAGAAGGAGAAAATGCGGGTAGGTAAACATAGAATGCAGTGCGTCCTGGTTTACTTTCAAATTCAATCCTACCTCTCAGGTTTAAGATGATCTTTTTACAGATATCTAAACCTAACCCAAGACCTGCAGCGTCAGTCTTTGAAGTAAAGAAAGGATCGAAAATTTTTGGTTGTATGGATTCTGGAATGCCAACGCCTGAATCAATAAATGTTACTTTTATAAAATCTGCCTCATCTTCTACTTTAATTTCTATCGAACCTTCATTGGACATGGCATGTAAACTATTGTTTATTAAGTTTACCCACACTTGATTCAAACTGTCGCGATTGCCGAGACATTTTCGAGACGTTGTAAAATTTTTGGAAATCGTCACTTGATTATGTATATTATAATAATATAGATATAATATGTTTTCAATCTCATGAACGACATCAATCTGTGATTCACCACTCTTTGAATCCTGATCAGATACCAAATAATTCTTTAATGCTTTTACAACGTGTGTCGCTTTTTCAGTTGCGACCGAGATAATGGAACACGATCTGTTTGCATTCGCGATAAACTTGGCAAGTTGCAAGAGTTCGATAGATTTTTTACTTTCTAAAATGGAGCGAACTTTTTCTTCTTCGAGGCGATAAGCTCCAGATTCTATAACGAGCGCTATATGTTCGCCAGAAATATTCATTTTTAATGCGTCTGAAAATTTGGACGCAAGCTCTTTCTTTAAGGCTCGCTCTTGTTTCCCATCGATAAAATGACTTTCATCTCGCAGACTTTCTTTCAGTAAAACTTCTAGCAGTCGAAAATCATTCTCTTCAAATTTAGAAAGTGATTCAATCATCACTCTTAAATCGGCTTTAAGAAAGGTTGCGATCGAATGATTAGAAGAAACGATCGCTCCTAATGGAGTGTTTAATTCGTGCGCCATTCCTGCAGCGAGCTTTCCGATCGTGGCAAGTTTTTCTGAGTTGATTAACCTGCCTTGTGCTTCTGTTAAATCATTCAAAGTAGTCTTTAAAGATTGATTGATCTCTCTTAACTCGTCTGTTCGCTGTGCCACCTCTTTTTCTAAGTTTTCAGAATATCGTCGATTCCAGCGCTGTCTCAGTAGTATCCAAACCAGTACTACTAAGATACAGAGGGCAGCTACCGACCTAATGATGATGGTATAGTTTGGCTGTGGATTGGGATTATAAATAAAGCTGTCTAAGTCAAGATTCTTCGGAAGCATACCAAATTCAGAATAGATATCTGCAATATGTTTCCATCTTCCTGGATTCATATACCCGATTTCGACAAGGATCGGTTGGATCAAGGGAACCATTTGTTCTGCTTCGTACAATAGTCTTTCTTTAGATAAACTACCGTTATATTTAGAGAGTATGAGGTCGGCAATTTCCTCTTTATGATTCATCGCATACTGCCATCCGCGTAAACTTGCCTCCCGAAAGTTCTTTACTCTTTCAGGGTTCGATTCTAACTCAAATTGGCTCGTGAATAGATTATCTCCGTAAAAATCTATACCTGCCATACGCGGAGAAAAGGTTAAAAAGGGAACCTTCGCTTTCTCCAAATCATACGTCTGTGATGTTGAATATCCATCGAGTGCATCGACTTTTCCATTACCCAATTCCTCAAACTTAAAGCTATGTTCAAGCTGAATAAAGTCTGATGATTTGATGCCTTCTTTTTTCAAGTAAGCAAGGATTTCATAGACTCTGGGCGAGAGCATGACTTTTTTTCCCGCAATGTCATGAATGCTCTGTGTGGAGCTGATTTTGCGAAGATACAAAACAGACGGTGAATGTTGAAAGATAACGGCAATGACAACGATCGGCGTGCCTGCATGCCACTGCAAGAGAACTTCATTTGTTCCCACGCCATACCTTCCCGCTTCAGCGGTGACTTGCTGATGCAACCCCTCGACTCCTTTCCGACTTTCAATGATGTCTACATCCAATCCAACGTCTTTATAGTAACCCTTTTCCAAGGCCGCATAATATCCCGCAAATTGGAATTGATGGGTCCACTTTAAGTATAGCTCAATTTTATCTGTCGCAAAGAGATCACCTCCAGAACATAAGAAAAGGGTAACTGAGTAGGCAACCAGACTGGAAAAGAATTTAGAACGCAAAGTATATGAAACTTTTAGCATCTTTTACACCAAAACAAAGTAGTAATATAAAGTTAACCAAGATAAAAATGGAAAAACTTTTATAATTCGATAGCATCTTTTTGATTTTATATTTTTCAAATATTTGGGCAGTAATAAATAATAAAAGGATCAGTTTCGAATAATTTCCGAATAGAATTGGAAGCCCGTTTGGCTCGGAAACTAATAGCATTTTCTTAATCATGAGAAAGGCATTAGCCATCGAATCCCCTCGGAAGAAAGGGATACTTATGGCAATACAAAAGAGTGTGAAAATGCGGCAAATTGCCAGGTAAATAACACCTCCTTTCCTATTTAAATAATCTCTAAGACCTGTTTTTGCATACTGTCTTTCAGAGATCAGCATCACTGAATGCCAAATCCCCCACACAAGGAAATGGATGCCTGCGCCATGCCATATCCCACCAAACAAGAAGGTGATGAAAATATTTCTACAGACAAGCCATTCAGAACCTCGCGATCCACCAAGAGGTATGAAAATATAATCACGGATCCAGGATGTAAAAGAAATATGCCACCTAGACCAATGTTCGCTGATGCTTGTGACATTAAATGGAAAATAAAAATTTGGATCAAATTGAAATCCAAAAAGACGCGCGACACCAATGGCAATGTCTGTGTAGCCAGAGAAATCGAAATAGATCTGCCACATGAACGCAAATATTGCGATCCAAGTATCAATGGCACTTGCGCCCGCAGAATTTTGGAAAACAGCATCTACGCAGACCGCGAGGTTATCAGCAAAAACTACTTTTTTTGTAAAACCTATAAGAATTTGTGCAAAGGATTCCCGCATAACGGCAAGATCCACGGGCAGACGATTCTCTAAATCTCGAAAGAAGGTCGTGGCACGCACAATGGGTCCCGCAACGAGTTGAGGGAAAAAGGAAACATATAAGGAAAATTCTAAGAATGATTTCCTAGCAGGAAGGATACCACGGTATACATCAATCGTATAACTCATTGACTGGAAGGTATAAAAGGAAATCCCCACAGGCAAAATGATATTATACACCGGAAACCTAAAGTCCGTGATCCCTATGTCATTCCAAATACCTAAAAAGAAGTTTGTATATTTAAAGTAAGCCAGAAATCCAATATTTACCACGAGAGAAAGCGTAAGAAATAATTTACGTTTCGGATCCTCTATTTCCAATTTGGAAATTGAAATCGCTGCATAATAATCGATTACGATTGAAAACAAAAGCAGGCCAAGAAAATAATAATTCCAAGCCATATAGAAGTAAAAACTGGCAAATAGAAGAAGGATCGATTGCCTTTTCCCCGCGTATTGGTAGACCACCCAAACGACGGGAAAGAAAAAAAGAAAATGTATTGAATTAAATAGCATGCTTTAGTAGGGAATCAGCAAGGGCATCCGTGAAAATTTCCATCCCCTTTTCATTTAAATGAATCAAATCATAATAATATGCTTCATTATTTATAGAGGGGATCACATTCGATAAATCAAATTTCTGATTGATCATAGAGGCACTAAATTCCTTTTCCCAAAATTCGCGCCGAAGGTCGTTATCCTTTAGATCCAAATGATGGTTCACTGGAGGGTATACATTAATGATTTTAATCTTTTGGTCAGCGATGAATTTATAAAAATTGGAAAGCCGAAGCTTAAATAAGTCAGTTAGTTCATTGGCTTCGAGAGTAAACTTTGTTTCGTCCACCAATTTACAAGTTTTATGAAGAGCGTCCAGATGATGTCTGTCAGATCCTTCAGGTATGGAAGTTCCTGGTATTGTTTTCACCAAACACTCAGTAACGGAACTAAATTGATAAGGCGAGAGAGATTGTTTATATTCATTTGTATATATATAATGGTTACCTTTATCTCTTTTAATCTCTTTACAAAACTCTTTCCATCTTTTCTCGGGTTTTAAGATTAAATCAGCAATGTCATGGCGGTATGCAACCCACCTAACAAAAAGATAAATATAATCTTTCCACGAGACAACGTATCTGTCCTCATCCAATTTGGAAAGCGTTTCCCATCTATTTAATTCCGTGACCATTGCTAGACTCGAATCAATTAAGGTTCGCCTATCGACCCAGGGTAGGTGCATCTCGTTCACATGGATGATGTATTTAAGATCAGGGTTCGCTTTTAAAAATTTTCGTAACGCTAATTCTTGTACAATCAGTTCGGAACCTGGAATGGCAATGGATTGGGCGATGAGTCCTTTTGATTTGATTTTTTCATTCAATCGTTTGGCCGAGATGCCTTCGTAGGCAATGGAGGTTCCAATGATAAGAATGTTTGGTTTAAGTATCGGGATGGATTTCACTGCCGAGTCTGTGATGCGATTTACACTCTGGGCATAGGAAGTTTTCTTCTGGAAAGGCTTATAGCAACCGATCTGCATGAAAATTTCCGTTAGCAAGATAAATGAAAGAGCGAAAAGGAAGGATTTATCCTTTAGAAAATCTTTAAGTGCATCCATTGGTCAGGCGTAAAGAATCCAAATCGGGGACAAGTTGTAAAGGAATTTATAATATCGAACTCTAGAAAAAGAAGTTGTGGATTTAGTACAAACTGAAGACTTTCAACTATCTCAATGTATTTATGAAGGAGTATTGAAACATGAAAATTATAGGAAGCTTAATCGGAATCCTTGTTGTCGTATTGCTTTTATTAGCTGGATATACTTGGGGAGTTCTTAATTGGAGTTATTCTGTCGGAGATCGCGCAGGGTATGTCCAAAAGCTTTCCAAAAAAGGATGGGTCTGCAAAACCTGGGAAGGAGAAATCGCTCTTGTCACGATGCCTGGCACTGTGGCCGAAAAGTTTTATTTTACAGTAAGGGACGAATCCATTGCCAAACAAATTAATGATTCCATCGGTAATCGCATTGTGCTTGAATACGAAGAGCATGTTGGCCTCCCTACGACCTGTTTTGGCGAGACTGGATACTTCATTACGGGCATCAAAGCCATCAATATAGAATCAGGAAATCCGTAAGAAATTTTGGAGCGACTCGGATTTTCTCGCAGGGAGGAGTCTTTGTGGTAAAACCGATCGCATCCCACTCTCCCCTGATTGAATAAATTACTTGATAAAAATCGGAAGTTCATAGCAATTTAGCCTACAAGAAGAACCGAAGTGCAATTAGAAGCCGAAATTTATATACAAGAGAGTCTTTACAAAACGGTCCCACTCGGGGACAAATTATCTTCTGGTTCTAGCTACACTCTAGAAATCCCCACAAGCGATATCTTAGCTAACAGAAAACTAGTCTCGCCTGAGATCCTTTCCATAGAATCCATTATTAAGGAAAATCTCCACAGCATACGTAAAAACACTAGCGACGATTCCGTGTTAACTGATGTGATTGAGTCTGGAGATATTTCGATCCATTTAAAAGACGAGACAGGAAGGATTTACAAAATGATCCAAATCCTAGATATGAATTCGGGTGTCTATCCTCCGAGTGTGGACTTTTTTGAGTGTGACATAGACATTGATATCTTTGGGTTTTTTCTTTTGTGTACGCTAGAGTCGGAAGCTCGACAATCATCCATCCTGCTTTCCTTTAAAATGATCATAGATAAATTATTAATAGAAAAAGTGAACGAATACCGACGAACGCGTGATTTGCGGATTCTTGATGTCGGTTCGGGTATTTGTCTGAATGTAAAGAGTCTGTCTCCTGACATAGATGCAGAAGAAGATAATTTTGAGATCGGACAACTCATTCTATTAGAGAGGCTCTTGTCTAAAATCCAAAGAAATCGAATTTCTAAAAAAAATCGACGCCGATATTATATGTTAGGTGAAAAAATCTTTAGAGAACTGCAAAAAGTTTCTAGATAATTTTTAAACTTCTACAGCGGCTTGGGAAAGGAATTCTTTCAACTCATCCATCTCTTTTGTGAAGTAGACTGGTCTTGGAACTCGTGTATCTTTTAGTAAAAAGGCTATACCTTGGTCATAAAATACGACTTGGTCTAATTCATACGATTGGTATGTATAACTGGCATTTCCAGAATAAAAAACAAATTTACCATCTTCCTCTTTCAACTTTGCGGGTCCTACGCGTTTGAAGTTTCGAAGTGTTTCCTCTGAGGATTCTGTTTCTGACAGGTCCTTTTCACCAAACGGAATTTTACCAGAATGATCGAGATATAAAATGCCTTCCATATGAAAGGAGGTGATCTTTGGTTCCACCTCTAAGGGGACTTCCTCAAATCCTTCTTCAGAATCTTTCAAAATTGTTGTTTTTTCCACGATGGAGGGCGGAGGTACCGCCTGCTTCGTATAATTAATGCTAGGTTCCTGCCAGTGGGGCTTGGAGTCGGCAATCTCCCGATCCCTACGAATCCGTTCATCGAGTTGAGGGGAAACACTGGAAAGGGGTTGGTGGCGAAAATTGGCACTGTATCCTGGGCCTGCTTGGCCTCTTTCCGAAACAGTCCGCTTTGTACCTGCGCTTACATTTGCAGAATTCGGATTTAGGGATACATATAGGAAACAAAGTACCCCAACGATGATCATTGCAATTGCCGCGTATAACATACCCCTCCTATTATCTTATGTTTTACCAATTCCCTTGATTACATTTTTTCTTTACAAGCCTGGTTCCTTGGAAACCCTTCTCATATGTTCGAAGAAGAAGCAACAACCTGGAAAGAAAAACTCACTAGAGCCGTTGTAGGTTTGTTTTTATTTATACTTGTATCCATGCTCGTCGTAACCTTTCTCCCTGGAGATGCGGAGCAGAGCTTTATCGGAGCCCTCACGGGTAGTTCCTCCACCAAAGCTGGCTCTATCGCCGGAAGATCCGTTCCCATGGATTATTTCAATGCAGCTCGCAGAGATTGCTATTACCGCTACCAACAGTATTCCAAAGAAATGGCAGGGAACAACGAACTCATCCAATCCTGTGCATTTTCGACAACGAAAGAACTTTTTATTGCCAATGATATCGCTAGTGCAGTCGGTTTTCGCGTTTCGGAAACGAGCATCAAACGGGACCTCTCGCTTCAGGCACGTCAAATTCACAAAGAGACTGCCTCCCAAGCCGGCTATGGAGAAGAGGATACACGCACCGTAGACCAGATCTACCAACAGATCCTGCGCTCCACTCCTATGGCCTACCGACTCGATTCAGCCACGGGCTATTCACTTTTCCAAGGTTTCCTAGACCAAAAGATGACCCCATCACCAGCAGAATCAGAAATCGAAGCAGAAGCAAAATCTGCCAAGGTAAGCTTTCGTCTAGTTGCTTTTACCGAAGTCAACCTTCTAAACCAACTAGAATCTAAAATCCAAATCAGTGACGCAGACCTCCTTTCCGAATACGAAAAGGAAAAGAAAGAGGGCAATCTAAACAAAGACGGAAACGGTAAGATTCCAACCTTCGAAGAAAGAAAACAAGTTCTCACCTCTAAATTAAAATTTGATCGCAAGCGGAAAGATTTGGAGGTTTGGAAGAAAAAGATTCAATCTCTTGTTTTGGCTGATAATGCCCTTGAAGCCATTTCCAAAGAGACATCCCAAAGTATCGAATCCATTGCCGCGACACCCTTATCTAATTTGAAGCTTTTGCAATCTCCCAAAGGAACCAGTTTTCGATTGGCCTCGGACCCAAAATTCTGGGAAGAGCTCTCCGCCAATCCTTTCGGGAAAAAGAAAGTCCTCGGACCGTTTACAGACAATGACAAACAGATCTATGTGGAATTTGGAGACCTCTCGTTCTCCCCTTCAGGCCCAGCACCAAAAAAAGCTGAGAACACTGCCGAAGAAATGATGAAACAAAACAAACTTCTTGGCTTTTTTATTGAAATAAACAAGTCCTTATCAGGAGAATACAACATCGACAAGCAAAAGGCTCTGTCTTTAGAATAATGCAAATCAAAGCCGACTTTATCAATCCCTTCCTCGAGGCAGCAACGATCGTTTTTCGTGACGTTCTCGGTCAAGATCTCATACGAGGAAAGATCGGGATTAAGGATTCACCAACTCCGTCTCATGAACTTGCCATCATCATTGGTGTGGTGGGTTCATTCAGCGGCGAGGTAGTCTATAGTATGAACTTGGATGCGGCCTATAAAATCTCTCGTAAGCTTGTGCCAGGGCTTTCTGATGACGATGTTAAAAATGAATATAAGGACATCCTAGGCGAGATCGCAAACATGACTACGGGCAATGCGATGAATATCTTTACGTCTTCAGGTCAGTCAGTTGAGATCACGACACCTAACATCCAAGAGTCTAAAAGTACATCCGTCCGTTTTAACAAAAAGCCCACACTCTCCATCAACTTATACTCCAAATACGGACGAGTCGAAGTTAACGTAGCTATCGCTTAAATGCCTAAGGGCGATTCTATGAGTCGCCTTCTCTCTCCTGCATCCTTCTTAAAATCATTTCCTGGAGTTTCTTCCCGGCCTTCTGTTACTTTCAGATAATTATCATAGTATTTTTTTGCTCTTTCTAAGTCTCGATCAGGCCATGCGCTTTCATAAATCCTACCAGCATAATAATGAGCTGTCGTAAATTCTTTGGCAGTCTTAAACTCTTTCATGAGCCGAACCAAATGGTGTAAGGCAGGTCGATACTCTTGCCTACGGAAGAGAAGAACGGCAATTGCCAAATGTGTCCTTGGTGTGATTTCTGGGTGAACGGGAAATCCCGTTACCAATTTTAGATATTCTTTATATGCCTTTTCCTCAGATTCGCTGTTCCCCATACGATCAAGAGATCTAGCGAGTTCAAACTGTGCTTTGATCTTGGCATCGGGGTCTTCGATCTTTTCTACAAGCCCAGAACCTTCCATGTCCTTTGCATCTAATCCGAATAAGTTGGCGTTTTCGGTTCGAGAAACATTTGCGAGTGTCCCCTCCTTCGAATAGGAATCAGCAAATTCAGTTTCTGCGGATTGTTTTTTGTTTCGGGTTAGGAGCGCCTTACCTCGCTTCAACGGAGGTTCTGTAGGATCTACAACTTCCCCTTTGCCTTTCTTTTTCTTTTTTGGTTTAGGAGAGTCCGTATTTGCACTTACGGTATTTGCACTGGCTTCTGAGTTTTTTCCCAAGGTTCCATTGCTTTTTTCAGATTTTCCATCATTCGGAGCAGAAATATCACTTTTTTTCAGATTGCTTGGTTCGCTCAACGGACTGTTTGGGTCTCGATCCTGATTTTCGCGTAGTAAGTCCGTTTCTGATTTGGTATCAGTAGTAGCAGGCTCGACGGGAAAGGGCAGAAAAATTTCAGTCGCGTTTGGGACTTGGTCAGAAGCCTCTAGTGTCAGCGCAAAAGGCACAGACAAAGATAGAAGAAATGCGAGTCGCAAAATACGAATGAATGGATAAAAGGCTAACATCAGTTTACTTACGAAGTGGCTCTAAAGCGCGCATTTTTCTCTGGTTAGGGGAAGTCTCACCAGAATCGGTCTCTTTTAAGGCCGCCTCTTTTCTCTTCTTTTCAGCAGATAGCTTTTCAAGTTTCTCGAGTCGGTCCAGAGTCTTTTTAAAACGAATGTCCTCTTCTGACTCACCATCTAGAGCACTTGAACTTGCATCAGGTATCGCATTTTTTGGTTTCGAGGAAAGGCTAGGATTTTTTCTTTCTAGCTCTTTTGGGTCGCCAATTTCCTTTAGGGCATCTGTATTTTCCCAGACACCTATGGATTCTACATTTAGAGGTGAGGAAATGAGTCCATCGCCAGAGGGAGTCGCAAGTGGAGGAACGTTTGTTTGTTGGTTTTTACGGTTCCGAAAATCATATTCTTTTCCTAGAAAATCATCTGTTTCTGGAGCCGGTTTCTCTTCGAGATTGCCCCTTTCGCGTTCACTCACAAATTCAAACTGCATCCTATGATTTGCTTCGTATTTAACATCCTCTGGATTTGACATACGTACATCTTTACGAGATCGATTGTATTCTTTTTCGATTTCCATTGAAAACAAAGACCGAGTATCGGATGCTAGTTGCAAACCTTCAGGGGTGGCATTTTCCCAGCCTTTTTTCGCTCCCGTGTAGATGCCCATAAGGAGAAAGAAAACCAGAAGAGAAAGGGCTATTTTTTTAAGTAGTGAGGCAACTTGTGGAGGGATTTTGTCGACAAGTCCGTCGACCGCTCCCATCATTTTTTTAGTATCTACATTTACTTTTGGGATACTGGGAATATTGATCTTCTTTAGATCTACCATTGTCTAGTCTTCCAATATTTTAAAAACGACACGACGGTTGAGTGACCTGCCTTCTTCGGTTTTATTGTCTGCAACAGGCGTTAACTGTCCAAATCCTTTGGTTGTAATGCGCGTATCTTCTAATTTATGTTTTGTTCTAAGATAATTGGCAACGGACACCGCTCTCTCCATGGACAACTTTTTGTTTGCAGCGTCTCCTCCCACATTATCTGTGTACCCTTCGATTACTATCTTCAATCTCGGGTTCTTTTTCAAAAGGCTCGCCAAACGATCTAGTTCTGATTCTGATTCTTTCGCAATTTCAACAGAACGGAAAGCAAAAAATAGATTGTTTAAAACCATTTCGTTGCCTTTTTTTATTTTTGGCAGAACGAGAAGGACCGTTTTTTCTTCTTCTGTCTTTTCTTTGCCCACCAAATTTAAATTTTGTGAAGAAGGTAGATATCCGTCTTTTTCTCCATAGAATCCATAATTCTCCTCATAAGGGAGCACGAGTGAAAACTCACCTGTATTTGGATCGGAGATCGTCGAACCCAAACTTTTCTTTTTAGTATGAGATTCGTATAAGACTGAAGCAGAAAGAGGATTGCCCTCCTCATCGACCACCTTGCCTTTGATCATCACTACGGGTTCTGGCAAAAATGTCTTCGGTATGGAAGCCATAAAGAGTTCCCCTTCCCGGGAAACATAAGCCCAATTGCCACTCGCGGGTATCGAAAAGAAATTAACACCTCTCAGGTTCGGTGAAAGTTCCTGAGGCTCGGACCAAGAAGTCCATTGGTCATTTAACCTTCTACTCACATAAATGGAAATTCCTTCCTTCCGCCCAGAGGAAGAAAAGTATAAAGTCTTATCATCCGGTGCGAGAAACGGAGCCATTTCTTCCTCTCCCGTATTTAATGAAGAACTTAGATTGATCCCTTCCTCAAACATACCGTTTTCTGACTGGAAGGTTACATATAAATCAAGCTTACCAACATTTTTCTTTTGCTGGGCTGAATAAATAATGGTACGTCCAGTAGACGAAAGCGCAGATCCACCAAAGACTTGTTGGTAAGGATTATCTGATTTTCTATACCAATTATAAAACGAAGGGAAATTGATGGGAACGGGACTCGAAAAGCCAACTTCCTTACGATAAGATTTGTATAAAGGTGCCCTGTTTTGAATCTTCTCAGTACGTTCGCGATACTCATTTTCTAATTTTGTTAAACGCAAGTGAAACTCTTTCGGATTTGAAGCTTCGCGAGATGCCTCTTGAGAACGATACATCATTTCCTTTTTTAAGGTATCCAACATCTCCTCTTCTCCGAAATTACCAAAGACAAACAGCTCGTTTCCGCCGGGTAAAGCTGAGATCACGGCTGACGGTAGTTTGTTGTTAAGCGGAGCAGCAAGTTGTTCTCCGGGCATCCAGAATCCATACTGGTCCTTTTTTGATGCCCAAATCTTCTGGGTAGACCTGCTACCTTCTTTGATAAGAGCCGTCCAAAATAGCATTTTGCCATCGGGTGTTACTTGAGGATTGAATGAAAAATGTCCAGCGGTCACATATCTTGGGATACGAATTAAAGTCCAGTCAGGCGTTTTTCCGATATCAGGCAAAGAAATTTCATAACGAATCGGAGAACAGGCATCTCCATTGACATCACATAACAAACGAATGTGTTTACCTGTAATGAGTGCCAGTTCCTCCTGGAAGGGGGTTGGCGAGAGGCGCAGGATCTGCTTTTCGGTTTTCAGCATATGACCCGTATTGATGAGTTCGCCAAATAAGATTTGAACACCATTGTGCGTACTTTGGGAGCTTAAGAGACCTCCCCCTAAAACCATGAGTAGAATGATGAGAATCCGTGCCATATCATACGAAATGTCGGTTGAAAAGAGAGTTTCCCTTAGAAAATTGACTGTATGATCTCTGCAACTGGCATAACCGTCTCTTTCGGCAAAAAACCCCTCTTTGAAAACGTATCCATCAAATTCAAACCTGGGTGCCGCTATGGCCTCATCGGAGCCAATGGTTCAGGAAAATCGACCTTTATGAAGGTTTTAGCCGGAATCATACAGCCTACGGCTGGAGCCGTGGCGATTGACAAGGACATTAAGGTCGGATACCTCAAGCAGGACCATTACGAATTCGAAAATGAGACGGTTCTCGGCACCGTCCTCCGCGGAAACCCAGAACTATGGGCACTGATGCAAGAAAGAGACGCCATCTACGCAAAAGAGGAAATGACTGACGAGGAAGGCATCCGCATTTCTGAAATCGAAGAAAGATTTGCCGACCTAGGTGGTTACGAAGCGGAATCTATCGCAGGCGAGCTACTAGAAGGACTTGCCATCCCGACAAACATCCACTCCCGTCCCCTTAATTTTCTTACTGGTGGCTTCAAATTGCGAGTGTTACTCGCCCAAGTTTTATTTCTAAAACCAGATGTATTACTTTTGGATGAACCGACAAACCACTTGGATATCAAAACAATCCATTGGTTAGAAGAACTGCTCCTTGATTACGATGGAGTGGTCATTGTGATCTCACACGACCGTCACTTCATCAACTCTGTTTCCACTCATATCGCTGACTTAGACTACAATACAATTCGTATTTTTTCGGGCAATTATGATGACTTCATGATCGCCGCAGAACAAACTCAAACCCAACTCCAAAATGAAAACAAACGCGCAAAAGAAAAAATCAACGATTTACAAGAATTCGTTTCTAGATTTTCAGCTAACGCCAGCAAATCGAAACAAGCCACTTCTCGTGCAAAAATGATCGATAAGATCAAAGCGGAGATGGTAGACGTTAAACCTTCTTCGCGGGTAGCTCCTTACATTCGGTTTAAACCGAAAAGAGTTCTCGGGAAAGATGTATTCGAAGCAGTAAATATTAGCAAATCATATGATAATGTTTCCGTAATCAAAGACTTTACGGTAGCCATTTCAAAAGGCGAAAAGGTTGGTATTGTAGGAACAAATGGTGTAGGTAAGACCACTCTTTTAAAGATGCTCATGAAAAAACTTGAGCCAGATAAGGGAGAAGTGAAATGGGGCGACTCGGTAGAACCATCCTATTTTCCACAGGACCAGAGAGAGGCCATCGAACCAGATGCAGACACTCTGATCGAATGGTTACTCCGCAATTCCCCGCAAGGAACGGAAGTTCAAGAAATTCGTGCCATTCTTGGTAGGATGTTATTTTCGGGAGATATGGCGAACAAGTCCACTAAGGTATTGTCAGGTGGTGAGAAATCAAGAATCATCATTGGGAAAATGATCCTTGCGGGCGATAACGTTATAGTTTTGGATGAACCAACAAACCATTTGGATTTGGAAACCATTGAAGCTTTAAATTTTGCTTTATCTTTATTTGAAGGAACCATCCTCCTAGTATCTCATGATAGAGAGTTCATCTCTTCGCTTTGTACTCGAATCATCGAAGTGACGCCAGAAGGTATCAACGACTTCAAGGGAACTTACGAAGAATTTCTCGAACGAGAAGGAGCAGATTTTTACAAACGCCTTACGGGTGGTCCTGTCGTTTCGGCATAAGAATACTTGCGGTTTTTTTTAAGTATGTTGACCACAAAATCGAGATAGGTGGGAAATTTCCGATTGCAAAAACTAAAATTAGGAAATTTTCTGCTTAAGGATAAGTTGGTGCACGTGATTGACCAACCAATTTCCTAGGGGAAAATAAAATCCAAAAAACAAGGTCATCGCTAAAGAGAAATTTCTAATTCCAAATATCTTATCTATCAGATTATTTTCAAATGCAATAGAGGTTCCCAAAGAATAACCTCCAAACTCAAGTATCCCCATACAGAACAATCCGTACGCATATTGGTCATACCATTGAAAGTTTCGCATCCATATGGAAAGCGGCACCATATAAAGCAAGTAAACCGTAATGACCTGCCACCAATAGGTAAAACATGCGATTTCCATAAATTTTCCAAATTCATTCATGGAAATACCCCAAATAAAATAAACGAGGAAATACACGATGTAATTTGAAATTGGAATCTTGAATGCTGACTTAATCCTTTCCATCATAAGCAATGATCCATGCGACATGCAAATAATAGCAACGAAAGAATCCTTTAAAACCGATCTATTTTTGGGATGCTGATTGCTTCTTACAGGCTTTCTTCTGTTTAATTTTGAGCACCTACTTATATTTCACCAAGGAGTAAATAGGTTGCCATCTCTCCTTTTCCTTTGATTTCAATGGTTCTTCTTTCGCTAAAGATAAATTTCTCTTTTAGTAATTGATAACTTGATTCTGAAACCTGAATTTCACCCGGTAGACAGTGAGATTCCATGCGACTGGCAATGTTAACCGTATCTCCCCAAACATCATACGAAAATTTCGAAAGCCCTATCACGCCTGCAACTACAGGACCAGAATGAATTCCTATTCTTATCATTAAGCTTTGATGATTTTCTAGATTGATTTTATCTAAACTTTTTCTAACTTCCAGTGCAAATTTTGCCACTTGAAAGGCGTGCGTATTGGAGGGTATGGGTAAGCCTCCTGCGACCATAAAAGCATCACCAATCGTTTTGATTTTTTCGAGGCGGTTTTCCTCGACGAGCACATCGAAATCAGAAAAAATTCTGTTCAGTAATGAAACTAAATCTTCAGGTTTCATTTTACCAGAGAGAGGCGTAAAGCCTACAATATCTGCAAACAAAATGCTAACAAAATCAAATCCATCTGCGATTGCTAAACGGCTTTTCTTGAGTCGTTCTGCAATAGGAACAGGCAAAATGTTATGTAGAAGCGATTCACTTTTTTGTCTTTCATCTTCTAAAGCAATCTGTGCCTTTTTGTAATTGGAGGAAATGTAGTACAAGAAACCGACGACTAGAAATAATAATCCAAGATTATTATTAATACCAGCAAAGAACAAAAAGTCTTTTGGAAAAGGAAGCAGGCCCGGATGAATTGAAAACCATATTTCTAAACCTATGAATACAAGAGTGACCAAGGAAACTATGAAATATTGTACGCGCAGTTCACGTTCCTCAAAGATGAAAAAAGCAACGGCTATAATTGCTATTAAATAGAAATGAAAATTTTGTTCTCTACCGAGTAATATAGAGGTTAGCGATAAATTAAAACATGCGATTAATAATAGATATGTTTTTGCAGAGGTATGAAGTTGAAAGAAATTGAAACCGAAGACTAAAAGATACAAACATAATGTGCCACTGAGTAGAATCACAAGTAAAAAGGTATCAGGCAGAAAATAGATGAGATTCGGGTAAAAATTGAATCCCATTAAGATCGTAAGTAGCGTAATTCCATTCGTTAGCCGAATCGTCTTCGCTTCAATATGATTCGGATTTTTTTCCAAACCAATATTGATAACCGAATCCCAAATCTTTCGTAACATATTTAATTTTCCTTTGCGGCGATTATTTAAAATGACATAAGCTCGATTGGAGAAATCTTAATTTGAATTTAGTTTACGTCAAATCGATTTTTAGCTGTCTAATTTTTCTAGAAAATGTTTAGCTCGCGTTAAATGAGTTTGCTTTTTTGTCTCTTCCAACTTATCAAACGTTCGCACGAGCATTCCCAGTCTCGGGTTGGTTAGAAAAAAATCACGATGGACATGCAGAAAACGCCAGAAAAGACCATCCCAGGTCGCTTGCCAATCTCCCTTTGGGTAATCACTCATCTTCATCAAGTAATTGCTTCCACTAATGTAGGGTTTTGTGGCCATAAGACCTGAATCAGCAAATTGACTCATCCCGTAAACATTGGGAACCATCACCCAGTCGTAAGCATCTATAAAAAGTTCCATAAACCACCGGTAAACATCATCTGGATCAAATTCACATAATAGCATAAAGTTTCCAATCACCATCAATCGTTCAATATGATGACAGTATCCGGTCTTTAAAATTTTTTTTATGGTCACATCAACGGGAAGAATTCCTGTGTCACCTCTCCAAAAAGATGCCGGAATCTTACGATTAAAATTCCAAAAATTCTTTTTCCTCTGAACTGTGCCTTTATGAAGGTAGACACCTCGGATGAATTCACGCCAGCCCAAAATTTGTCGCAAAAATCCTTCTCGAGAATTGATGGGAATTTGATGCTTTATCGAAAAGGACTCCACCTCTTTTATGATTTCATCTGCCGTTAATAATCCCACATTCATCAATGGGGAAAGAAGGCTATGGTGCAAAAGATTTTCCTTAAATACAATCGCATCCTCATACGCACCAAACTCTAAAAAACGATTCTTTAAAAATTGTAGCAACCAATCTCTACTCTCTTGAAAGGTACTCGGAAAAATAAAAGAACGATTGATCTCACCTGGGTGATCTGAAAACTTCAGATCCACATAGCGAATCGCCTCGTCTAACTCTTTGCTTCGTCCTGGGAAATGGAGCGCGGGAGGTATTTTCCCCTTGGGATATTTCAATCTATTTTCAGTATCAAAGGTCCATTTACCACCAATCGGTTGTAACTTTGTATCTGTCAAAATTCGAAAATTTTTCCGCTGCTCTTTGTAAAAGTCTGTTTGGTGCAGTTTCTCCCTGGAAGAAAAGTAAACATCCACTTGTTTGTTGGAAAGTAAGAATAAGGGGGATTCATAACGGATTAATTTTAATTGATACTTTTTTGCCTGTGAGGCCAGTCTCCTCTCGAGCCAATCATCAACCGTATCACAATAATGTAATTCATCGACACCCCTTTCACTCAGATTAACTATGAGTTGGCGAACATCGGCAGATCTCTCCCCGGACTCAACATAGATTACTTCATATCCTTGATTTACCAGATCCTTCTGGTATGCTTTCATACTCGATCGGTGAAAAACTAATTTCTGTTTATGAAACTTATATTGGCAAAAAAATAGGTTTTCCTCGACCAAATAAATGGATCTTTTAATGGCAATAGCTGGATTTGATGCAAAGAGTTGGTGCGGGAAAACGATAGAGACTGCAGACATTTAGACTTCTTTAAAATCTAAAAGAATTTTTTCCCCAAACAACACTTCCGAACCTTCCCTGATCATACTTCAAAAAATCTCGTGCTACGAATTCGAAACCAAACCAGAGGATGCAATGACCATCATTTTTTCTACATGTAAATCTGATATCGTATAGGGAATCCCACCCGTTCCCAAACCCGAGTGTTCCTGGCCACCAAACGGCATCCAATCGACACGGAAAGCAGTATGCTCATTGATCATGACAGCTCGCGCTTTTAACCTACGATAGGCACGCATGGCGATATCAATATCTTTCGTAAATACAGCTGCTTGGAAACTGTAAGGCACTGCATTTGCTCGATCGAATGCTTCCTCAATATTTTTATAGGAGTATATATTTATCACGGGACCAAATATTTCTAACTGGCTCACTTTAGAAGAATCACTCGGATTAAAAAGTAGAGTGGGCTCATAACACGTTTCACCTATTTTATTTCCACCTGTTAAAAGTATTGCTCCCTCGGCAACGGCTTCCCTGATCCATCCATCGATTCTCTCCACTTCTTTTCTGCGAATGAGAGGACCCACTTCTGTCGTGCCATCCAAAGGATCGCCTACTTTTAGTAAGATGGCCTTTTCTTTGATGCGTTTTGCTACCTCTTCCGCAATGGATTCATGCACATAGACTCTCTGAACAGAAACACAGACCTGACCTGCATGGTAATATCCCCCTTTCACAAGCTTAGGAATTGCCAAATCCAAATCAGCTGAAGCATCAATAATCACTGGCGCGGCTCCGCCATGTTCGAGCGCACAATGGACTCCAGGAGCCAATTGCGATTTAAGATGCCAACCTACTTTGCCACTCCCGATAAAAGAAAAATAAGAAATCCTGGAGTCCGTAACTAACTTGGTCGCATTTTCTAGATTCGAAACGACGAATGCTTGGCACCATTCTTCCGGAAGTCCACTTTCATGTAAAATCTGGACAAAACGCATACAAGAGAGTGGTGTATCACCAGCAGGTTTGATGATGACAGGACATCCCACCGCTACTGCTGGCGCTACTTGGTGCACGATCAGATTTAAGGGATGATTAAAGGCACTTATAGCTGCAACAACACCGATCGGTTCTTTGGAAGTGAATGCCAATTTCCCATTCGATGCCGCATTCAAGTTCATGGGAATTTCCCTGCCAATGCTACCTTTGATCGTCTCAATACAACATTCAATACCTTCGATCCCTCTTTGAACTTCCACCAAGGAATCTATAAGCGGTTTTCCACCTTCACTCGCAGCAAGGCGAGCCAACTCCTCTTTTTCCTTGATCATTGTCTCAGCAACTTTTCTCAAAATCGAAATTCTTTTTTCCGTCGGTAGCCACCGCCTTCGATCTTTAAATAGGTCGGACGCTGTTTGCAATGCTTTTTCAACGGCAATGGCATCGGCGGCAATCACACGACCGATTTCTTTCTCATCAAACGCACTATAGACGATGAGTTCTCCATCACTAGTAATAGCATCTTTAATTAATACATTAAATTTTTTCATATAACCTCAGATAAGCTGGCTACGATCGGCAATTTCGTGATTCAAAATTCTATCGTTCTCAGAATAATCAATTTCAAGATCTATAAGCTGTACACCTTTGCTATTTAGACAGTTTTCAAATGTCGAAATGAACTCAACAACAGATTTTGGACGATATCCCTGGGCACCATAACTCTCAGCATACTTAACAAAATCCGGATTTCCATAATCGAGACCAAAATTTTCAAAACCCATATTGGACTGTTTCCATTTGATCATTCCATATGCGTTATCTCTTAGAATGACAATTACCAAATCAATTCCTAACCGAACAGCTGTTTCCATTTCTTGAGAATTCATCATAAACCCCCCATCTCCGCAAATGGCGACTACCTTTTTGTTAGGAAAAACAATCTTCGAACCGATGGCAGAGGGAAGGCCTGCTCCCATGGTAGCGAGCGCATTGTCTAGGAGCACCGTATTTGACTGGTAAGCTGGATAATTTCTGGCAAACCAAATTTTATACACGCCATTATCCAATGCAATGATTCCATCTTCTGGAACTAATTTTCGAATTTCAGAAACCAATCGTTGTGGGTATATGGGAAATCTGTTATCGTCTGACCCCTCATTGATGTGGCCATCCACATAACTCTTTACTTTTAAGAAGTATGAAAAATCCCAAGTCTTTTGGGGTATGATCTTTTGATTGATTTGCCAAATGCTATTGGCGATATCCCCAACAATTTCAGCCTGAGGAAAGTAGACAGGATCTACAGATGCCGCAAAAAAATTGATATGTAAGACGGTTCTACCGTTTGGCCTCATAAAGAAGGGAGGCTTTTCTACAACATCATGACCAACATTGATGATTAAATCAGCATTATCAATGGCACGATGTACAAAATCTTTTGACGATAAGGCGGCACAGCCCAAACACAGGGGATTTCTTTCATCAATCACACCCTTCCCCATTTGCGTACTAAAAAATGGTATTCCCGTTTTTGTAACAAATTCGAGAAGCATTTTACTCGTCATTTTTCGATTTGATCCAGCTCCAATGAGTAAGAGCGGGGATTTTGCTTTTTCAATCAGATCAACGGCTACATTTATTGCCTTCTCCTCGGCGATAGGCCGCCTAACAGAACTTTTTGTAATCAACGGAACTTCTGTTTTTTCATCAGCAATATCCTCTGGAAGTTCTAGATGAACTGCACCTGGTTTTTCTTCTAAGGCCAAACGAAATGCTTCTCTTACCCTAGATGGAATCGTATCCCCAGATACGATTTGTCTTGTATACTTTGTGAGCGGTTTCATCATATCGACAATATCTACAATCTGAAATTGGCCTTGTTTGCTAGATTTTATAGGTTTCTGGCCCGTAATCATCAGCATCGGCATGCCACCTAATTGAGCATATGCGGCGGCAGTTACAAAATTTGTCGCACCTGGGCCAAGCGTTGAGAGACACACTCCAACTTTACCTGTCAGCCGACCAATAGTTGCCGCCATAAAGCCCGCACCCTGTTCGTGTCTTGTTAGTATTAGTTTAATTTTTTTGGACTCTCTAAGGGAGTTTAGAAAATCTAAATTCTCTTCGCCGGGGATTCCGAAAATGTATTCTACGCCTTCTTCTTCTAATGCCTTAATGAACAAATCTGATGCCTTCATTGATCCCCTTCCCTCTTATCCAAGGAAAATAACAATCTCTGTTTGATAAAGCAATGATAATTAATTGATTTCTAGTACTACTAAATACTTTCGCACGAATGAGGATTGCCTCTCAAAAATAATAATGGACCCCTACATTTAAGGATTCTGTTTTAATATTCTTTAAGTATTCAATGCCAATCCCAAATGTTTCCCAATGATACTGCGCGCCAAAGATACCGTAAAAATTAGCTTCCCGTATTTTCAATTCTTTGGTTACATTGAGGGCGATCCCACTCGGATTGGTTAGAAAATCATCTGGGCTAAGATAAGAGGAGATGATTGCGACCCTCTCTGCTTTTATGCTCGTCATTCCATGGTTGTACATCATTCCCAAACCAGTATAGAGAGTCATTTTAGCGATTTCAAAAGAATACCGAAGATCCGCGGTTGAAGATAGAATTTTTGATTCATAGTCTAGGGAGTTCGTTCCCAACCACTTGCGTTTATCTCCGTCCAATCGTATTTGAGTGGGTCGACGATCGTAGGCGTGCAGAGAGACTTCCTGGTTTGTATGATAAAGTCCGAATCCGAAAGAAACTCCTTTGGTATTCCCAGATTGGTCTAAGAAAGGGAAATATCTCAAATTCAAACTTAAATTTGCGACTCGTCCATCGACCTCGGTGTTTCTGACTTTAAGAAAAGGGATATTTTTTTCAGATAAGTAATATGGAAAGAATTGCGAATGTAGATTCCATTTTCTCCACTCGCCTGCTTTTTCAAAGGCATTTCCTAAATTGACTGCGTACGATAACGAGGGAGAGGCGGCGATACCTTGCGTAGGCAATTCATGCAATTCAGTAAATTGGAAATAAAAATCACGAGGCTTAATTTGATTTCGTCCTCCTCCGTAACCCAAACTCATCCGATTTTTTTCTATAATCTTTCCTCCTAGCATCGAGGAATTTATATTTTGTAAAACCGCACTCTCTGCCATTGAGGAAAGGAAATCTTTTGTGTAGATCTCCGAAAGTAAAGGATCTGCAAGATTTCCGGCTATGATTGTTTCAGTTGATAAAAATGAACATTCATAGCCTGCGCAAACGGCCACCGGTAAAAGCGAAGTTATTGGTAATATAAAGGCAGCAAAAAAAAGAACGGATCTTATTTTTTCAACCATTGTAAAAATTGATTCATTGCAAGGGCACGATGCGAGACCTTATTTTTTTCTGCTTCAGAGACTTCAGAAAATCTTTTATTTAAAGGAGGATAGTAAAATATAGGATCATACCCAAATCCAAACTTTCCTTTATCATCATATTCAAATGAAATTTCGCCGAAAACGTTTCCTTCAAAGGATTTTTCGATCATTCCATCGACATAAGTGATCACACAGGTATAATTGGCAATACGGTTCGGATTTTGACCAAGCTCTTGCAATAAAAACAAGGCTCTATCTTTATCTGAAAATTCTAAACTGCCATATCGTGCTGAATACACACCAGGTCTGCCGTTTAATGCTTCTACACAAATTCCTGAATCATCTGCAACAGAAGGAAGTCCTGATAAACGAAATAATTCTCTAGATTTAATGAATGAATTGCCAACAAATGTAGTTTCAGTTTCCTCTGGATTAAAAGAAACGCCCAGCTCTTTTGGAGAAAGAACCTTTATGCCAAGAGGGGAAAGAATCGCTCTTACTTCTTTTAACTTATGTTCGCTGCCAGATGCGAAAGCAATGATTTTTCCCATTTCGGAGAATATTAATCCTCTGCATCTAACTGAAAACCTTCAATCGCAGAGGATAAATCTGGAAAAATTTCGAATACTTTATCAAGCATAGTGATTTCAAATAACTGTATCAAGTCTTCATCCACCACGATAACTTTAATATCCCCATTCATAGGCTTTAACTTTCGTTTAGTGGCAACAAAAATACCTAGTGCAGTTGAGCAAATATGATGAACTTTTGTTAAATCGAGAATGATTTTTTTGGCGGAAGTTTGTGTGAGTTTAGATAACTCTTTTTCGATTTCATCGGAATCCACTTTTAAAATCGCGCCAGAAAACTTCACGATTCTAATATCATTTTTTACTTGAACTTCCATTGAACTTTAGTCACCCTCATTACTTAATAATACCATACATGATACGGTCTTCGCTCCTGACAAAAGAAGAAGACGAGCTACTTCGTTTAAAGTAGCTCCCGTTGTAAAGATATCATCTATGATCAAGATATCAAGTCCCTCCCAACTTCTATCCTTTTTTATAATTTCAAATGCCTTTTTTGCGTGAGAAAAACGCTCAAAGTAACTTTTTCCAGACTGCTTTTCTTTCGATTTTTTTCTAATCTGCTCAGTTTTGCTTATGTTCCATTTTCTAGCCAACCGCGTCGCAAGAACCTCTGCTGGATGGTAGTCTCTTCCACTCGCACGATCTTTCGAGGGAACAAGTAAAATTGTATCGGGGAGTATGGCCAACGATTTGATTTTGGCCTGGAAGTCTAAAGCGAAGAAGTTTGCCAAAACCCGATCATTCTCAAATTTACATTTCTGGAAGACTTTACGCTCCCAACTCAATCGGAATCTAAGCGAAACCACTTGCGAAAAGAATAAGAACCGTGAGTTGCAATACTCGCATTCCTCACTTGACTCTTTCTTCTCCGTCTGTCCGCATACCTGACACCGCTCTTTTTGATCGGCTAACTTTTGGGCATGGTTCCTTTCTCGAGCGCAAGTCCTACAAATGCCGAATTTTTCCGAAAGCGTATCTTTTGTATCACAAACGAGACATAAGGTGGGATAAAAAAAAGAAAGGATTCGGGAAAACATAGGTTCTCCCGAAAGAGGTCCGAAACCAGCAGAACTGGTTCCGAACAAAAACTGTGATGTTAATTATTGTGCAGGTGCTGGAGTCGTTTCTTCAGGTTTCACTGCAGCTGGCTCTGCTACTTTGTCAGATTTCTGAATGACAGACGATGGAGGAGTCAAATCAACATTGAACTTGAGTTCCACGGCATCAGACTGGTTTCCTACATTGTCAATCGCTATGGCGCGAATGGTATGTTCGCCTTGCATTTCTACTGTGATCGCTTCTAAGTAAGGTCTGAATTCTGTTTCAGCATCCAATTTGATGAGGATTTTTTTAACGCCTGATTCTTTATCATAAGCGTTTACATGGAATACGTTTCCGCGTTTTGCAAAAGCCTTTCCTGAAATATCAACGAGTGGAAGGGAAGGAACGATCTCAACAGTTGGTTTCATATCATCCACTGTAATGATCAAAGATGACTCTGGAGAAGAGTTTCCTGATTTGTCCGCCGCCGCATATTTTATTACATTTGCTCCGCCTTTTTCAAGTTTAATCGGCTCAGCATAGGTTTTGTTAGCTTCTGTATTGATGCTGTAAGAAATTTTATCTACGCCATTTTTATCTTCGGCAACGATTGTGTAACTGTTGTTTTTTGAAGTATAAGGCACTCCGTCTAATACGAAAAATTGTTCAGCAGGTAAAAGGTTCACACGAGGTGCTGTGTTGTCCACTACCACTACCAGAACTTTTGGGATCTCTGCGTTTCCGGCTTTATCTACAGAACGGTAATGAATTTCAGTTGCGCCTTCTTCGGAAATACGGATCGGTTGTGTGAATCTTCTATAATCTCCGCTTTTTGGCTTCCATTCGATATAATCAATAGAGGACGAGTCGTCTTTTGCTTCTAAAGTAAATGCAGTTTTGCTAGTGATGAAAAGAGTCTCTTTGCTTGCGGTAACAACATCGCCAGACTTGTCTTTCTTCCCAAGAAGTTCATCAACGACCTCTTCTGCTTTCTCTACTGCTTTCGTTTCTGTAGTAGTATTTGCTTTTGGTTCAGCTGCTTGTGCTGAAAGTTGGCCTACTAAAAATAGTGTTAAAATGGCCAATGTATATTTGTGCGCCTGCATTATTAAGATTCTCCTTTTTACCGATAAAACATATATATCCCCTCTCCAAGGTATTATTGTCAACTTGATTGCATTAAGAAACATAACTTTCCTGAGCATTTTTCTACTTTATGCACCTAATTCTACTGCAGAAGTCATCGTCTGGAAGGAAGTTGCGTTAGAAAATTTTGAGGAGCAAACCTACTCACAAAAGAATCTTAGGACAAAATTAGAAAAAGACACAAAGCTCCCCGAGCTCTCTCTTTCGCAAAATTTCACGGCTCCCATCCCGGGATCCAAGCAGGCGCTCGTCCTTCGCATTCCCAAAAAGGCCAATTTCCCCTTTGGTGTCTATTTTCCCGAACCCATTTTGCTGAAAGGATTCGTAAAAGAAATCAGGATCCCTGTGTATTCTTCCCAATCGATCGGAAACCTAACATTAATTGTCCAAAATCAAGATTTTGAGACCCGTCAACTCTCTGTGACTTCTCTCAATTACCGTGGCTGGAAAACCTGCACGGTTCCGTTTGGAAGGGCTTTTGATCAGAATGACCGGATCTTTTTACAGGGATCGGATATTAGACTTGTAGGCTTTTTTTATCTTCCGAACGAAAATAATGCAAGCAGCCAAGAAGTTTTGCTAGCCCTCGACGATATAACGGCAATCGTGCGAGACAAATACAGGCCACTCCGCGAGAAAGAAATTTTGCTCGAGGATTGACCTTTCTGCCAAAAATCTCTTTTCTTTAGAGGTGAACCTCCGAACCTGATCTTTAAATGAATCTTGAACTCTCCCTCGAGCAATATGAAACTTTGTTAAAACTCGTTTATATGGGAGATTGGGTGATTTCGACGCTGCAAGCAAAGGAGCGTGTCGAGGAAGATACAGACAATGACACCCGTTATGCCGAGGTTGTACGGCATGTGTTCAACCACGCAGAAGTGGCTGGACTTGGAAACATTGTTCAGATAGACCAAAACAATGGAGAGCCCTATCTGACCCGAGAATTCGAAGAAGAGAGCGGTCTTGTTGATATTTTAGAGGATTATGAGGATGAGGTGTTTTGGCAGTCCCTCATTGAAAGACTCGCACACCGAGATTTTATCAGACATTTTGGGGAATCAGCGATCTCCGAGATGGCCATCGAGGAACGTATCGAAAAAGAGACTCCGTTTCATGACACATGGGCGACCGAGTTTCATGACAATGGGATTGAGAATCTCAAAACATAGTCTTTCGTTCGTATCTGCTCTTGTTGGAAGGGAATCATAGTGACTTTCTCCCATTCTCGGGGAGGAAAACCTTGTAACGCAACATATTTTCTATCCAAAATTTGTTCTCAAAAAACGTTTCTAGGGGATTATTTTCCAACTTCCTTTTTGGGTTTAGGCCAAAGCAAACGGTCTTCTCGCATTTTCTTCTTTTCCAGTACTTCCGTTAATCGATAACGGACTGCCATATCGATCCTTTCCCTTGAAAGTGCTGAAATCTTTCCATCAAAATCTCGTAACTCCCCACTCTTCATGGAGAACGAAATCGAATCATAAGCTTTACTCGCCAGAAAATCGCCTTCTTCATTTTTCGTGACTTTGATTTTTGACCAAGTAGTTATCGCTTCATTTAATAAGCTTTCCTCATTTCTAAGAATACCAGATTCCCATAAGATACGACCTTTTTCAAAATAGGCATCATTCAATCGGTATCCATTTGGAGTATTCTCAATTAGTGTTTCAATCACCTGTATTCGTTTATTGAAATACGCCAGTTCTACATCTTTTGCATTTCGAATTTTCTTATCGCGAAGTATGGGTTTGTATTTCTCAACAACTCGTCGGATTGTTTCGAATCGTATGGTTTTCTTCTGCTCATCTGTAGCTGCATTCAAAATCGCTAAACTCTTAAAGTATTCGTTGAGAGCCCGGCCTTGGATTTCATATATATTTTCTAAAGTAAATAAAATCTCGGTTCCAACCTTGGTTCCCAAATTTTGAGAAAGCAGAGACATCATCTGTTTAAGGAAGTCTTCTTTGTTTAAATTTTCTTGGTAGTAATCAATAACAAAATAGCTAGGGTCTCCACTGAATGTATAGGCAAGTCGCTGCAAATTCTCATAATACAAATCGCGAACAAAAGAGGAGAGATCCCCCTTATTAGGATCATAGCCAGCGAATCTCGAAATAAACTCATCTAACTGTCTTTCTTTTTTTTGTTTGATAGTGGTGTCAAGGTATTGGCTGCGATCGGGCTTTGGCATCTGCAAGGGTATTTTTGGTGGTTTATCACCATCTAACGAAAGTTTCATTGTAATCGGCGGAGATGCTTCATTTCCTTTCCGAAACTCTTCAATGATACGATTTCTTTCTTTGTGAATTGCTAAATTATCTTCTGCCTGTTCTAGATCAACTTTGAATGGATCATGTATCGAGTATAGTGTTGGAAACACTTCTTTCACTATGATGTCTTCATATTCCCTATTCCTTCTCATATACGAGTCAGCGACACCGGAATTAGGTAAAATATGATCGAAGTCATTTTTAAAGTTTTTTCGAAGCTCGGAGGTGGATTCTAAATCTTTTACTAGTTTGTCCCAAGCTCCACCTTCATATTTTCCTTTTGTAAAACCTTCGGTTTTACCGCTTTCCCCATCACCATCCTTCTCTCCCTCTTCTCCTTCGCCTTTTTCTTTAAAAATATCACCGTCTTCTCCAGGTTTTCCGAATTCTAAACTAACTTCGGAGTAACCCTCTTCCTCCTGTTCATAAATCCATGGAGGTCCACAGTAATAGGTAAAATACATCGAATCAGAAGAATTGAATGTATAGATAGCAAGGAATGTATGCATCACAATGGACATGTACAACGCAAAGTACAATCGGTAGCGATACAATAATCTAGCGAGATTTCCTAACATAGTATCCGAATACCAACGCTGAAAGGAATAAAAAGAACCAAGGTAAGACATTTCCATAAGCTCGGTAAAATGTCATCGAACCTGGAATGATTGACACAGTTCCTTTCAGGAAAGCAGAACTATCGATGGGTGTAAATTCATCATTCAAATTACGTCCCAAATGATCCGTGATCACAGATGTCCCTGAGTTTGTCGACCTGACTAGCCACTTCCTAAATTCTATGGCGCGCATCCTTCCAAGCGTATGATGCTGAAACGATTCGACAGTATTTCCATACCACTTATCGTTTGTTACGTTAACTATAAAATCGGGATCACCTTTAAATTTTCGTACGTATTCTGAGATGATCACCTCATAACAGATCAAAGGCAAAAAGGAACCACTGATAGTTTCATCTACCCGATTTTCTTTATAATACTCACTTACCATACTTGGAGTAAAAAAATTCATGTCCTTCCACTCTAAATCACGAACGGGAGCGTGTTTGTTATGATCCGTCCCATAATAAGGAATGAGATCCATGGATTTTCCTTCAGCGAATTTTCCAGTCTGTCCGCTGAGTGCATACATCCAATCAAAAGGCATATATTCACCAAATATAAGTAAAAAAACTTTTTGGTAACTACCCCTTCTTTCCCCATTCGGATTGTAGAGTGCGGAGGAATTATAAGTCACTAACGCATCACGGGTTTTAATATCATTTTCAAAACCCACATCCAATTCATTAAAGAATACATTGGCTTTATGACGGAGAGCCAATGTCTTCATAAAGGATTCAAATTTTTCCCAATAGATGCCTGCGAGACGAGTCGCCTCAGTATCGTTTGTCGAAAAAAAAGGAACACCTGACTCAGGCAATACGATCAAATCAACTTTTTGATCTTTTGCACCCTCAAAGCTAAGATCATCAATCCGTTTCATGAGCGAGTTGATTGTTTCAACAATACTTCGGCCATCCCGAAATTCTAAGGGGGCATTTGGTTGTACGATTAAAACTTCTCTCGTTCCGATTGGACTCACTGCTTCCCACTTACGGAATAGATAGTAGCCGTTTACCCAGTAACAAAGAAAAACAAAGAGTACACTCGCAAAACCAATCCACATCTTCCCTGTGCGCTTTATAGGTAATTTCCTATCAGCATTGGGTTTCGAATTACGCACCCTTTTGATCAAAATCAAAATCCGTTTCGGATTTCGGAACTGGAACAAAAGGTAAGAAAAAAGAAATAAAAGAACGGTTAAGCCATATGAGCTCGCATACTCTGCATTTTGTGAAAGAATATGATTTTCGGCGACGACACTTCCGAAATACCAAGGAAACACTTGTGGTGTAAAAAATTCCGCAAACAACATGGAAAAACTAGCAAGCCAAGGGAAAAATTTCCCTACCCGCTTTACAAGAAAGGAAAACGTCAAAAGAAAAAGTGGAAATTTTAGATTTAAAAAGACGGCAGATAAAACAAAAATAGGCGTGGCGATAAACCAAGGGAAACCACCAAACACTGTGACCATGTGGTAGATCCAATAAAAAGAGACTGCATAAAAGGCGATGGCAAATCCAAAACCATGCCATAAGAGTTTTTTCCACTCACCGCGGTATTTTTTTTCGATATAAAAAAGCCCCAAAGGAGCAATCCAAATAAAATAAGAGTAGGATAACGGCGCAAAAGCGAGATGAGAAAATACGGCAGTGAAAAGATAACAAAGTATTGCGATGAAACCCTCTTTGGAAGTAAAATATCGAAAGATAGATTTCATACGCACATACTTAAGACAGACAACGCTTACGATTTGTTGTAGTTGTTGTTTCCGTTTTGGACTTTTGTGAAAATCATTTTACCCGCTGCTGTTTGGATGATAGAAGTGACTACGACTCGTACTTCTTTACTCACCAAATGACCACCGTTTTCTATGACAACCATGGTACCATCTTCCAAATAGCCGATCCCTTGGTTTTCATCTTTTCCTTCTTTTATGACGGAAATCGGGAATTCTTCACCAGGTAAAACGACAGGTTTTAAAGCATTGGCAAGGTTGTTCAAGTTTAGCACTCGCACGCCTTGTAACTCGGCTACCTTGTTCAAGTTGAAGTCATTGGTGACAACTGCGGCACCTGTATCCCGGGCTAGCTTCACAAGCTTGGCATCGACCTCACGGGTATCAGAATAATCCGTATAAGTGATTTTGACTTCGATAGAGCCTTTTCTTTGCAGCTTGTTTAGCATTTCGAGTCCACGACGGCCACGCGCCCGTTTGATCGGGTCAGAGGAGTCGGAAATCAACTGGATTTCTCGAAGCACAAAATTAGGCAAAATGAGCGGACCATCTAGGAAATGAGTGTCCGCAATGTCCAAAATGCGACCATCGATAACGACAGACGTATCTAAGATTTTTTCGCGAATGTTGCTATTGGGGGTTTCGATTCCGGGTAAGCTGAAAGCAGAACCAGGAGCACCTGTTCCACCACCAAAAATCGCAAGACCAGGCCTTCTTGAAAAACTAACTCCGGTTTTGACGCCAGTGATGAAGAACAAGAAAATGAGCGTGATCCCGAACGCACGGAATCCGTATTCGGAAAGAAGACTAGCAGGGTAACCCGCGATTGCAATTCCCAAGAAACCAAAAAGTGCCCCTAATAGGACAACATCTGCTTTGATTTCAGGAAAAAGTTTTTTTTCTCCAAATGCGATCGTGACCGCATAGAGAAGTACCAATCCCGACAGCGAAAGCGCAAGAATTAGATTCTGTGATTCCGAGTAGAGAAAGAAAAATGACGCCAGACCGACTGCGAGCGAGCCGATAGCTGCAAGGAGGTGTTTCATGACTCAAACCTTTTTAGCCAAAAATTTGAGGATATACGGAAGACTATTCTAGATCGAGATCATCAACTTCTTTTGGCGGAGGCGGAGGTGCAAGGCCCTGAACCGAAGCAGCCAAAACATCCGAAACGATATTTCCAGCTTCTTCTTGCGGAACGCCTTTGCTCAGTGCAATTTCCATCTTTACCAAATTATATGCGCTCTCATAGAGCTTTCTCTCCATAATGGAGAGTTCTTTGCCATAGGCACGTTTGTAAAGATTTCGGCAGACATCTGCTACCTCAAAAATAGAACCAGATTTAATCTTGTTCATATTGTTTTGGTAACGAACCTTCCAATCTTCTTCCGTATCGATTTCATCCTTTTTGAGGAGAGTGAGAACTTTTTTGATCTCTTTTTTATCAATAATCGACCGGATGCCAACATCAATCGCACGTCCTACTGGGATAGAAACTTTCATCTTGGAACCTTGAATCTCCATGATGTAACAGTCCATCTTCTTCCCCAGAATCAACTTTTTGCCGACTTCTGTGACTTCGCCTACTCCGTGGATAGGATAGACTACATAGTCTCCTACCTTGAATTTAGGCCCTGTACCTTTTTCAGTTAATTTTTTTATAGCCAAGTAAGTATAATAACTTCCGTAAATACTCTTGCCTTTAGTATACCTCAGAAAATTGCCAATGTCAAGGCAATAGGTAAAAATAGTTTAAAATCGAATCGTTTTTACCATCGCATCGGCTGCATTCGGGATTTTAGCGCTGATCTTATCCAAAGCGTCCCTCGCATCTTCCATACGGTAGAAATAACCTGCATAGAGCTTACCTGTGGAGGTCCGGAAAATCCTTCCCTGCAAGCTTGGTTCAGAAGTCATGAGATGCTTGCCGATTTGGACGGCTTCTTCTGGAGAAAAATTTCCGATTTGGACCATGTAATTGATCTGATCATTTTTCGGTGGGAATTTTAAAGTCGTTGGGAAGGGAGAAGATGAGCTCTGGGTAGCTTGTGCCTCGGCGTTAGTTTCAGGGGCTTGGATGCGTGAGGTTTTTCCTAAGTTTGAAAACGACTTTTCCTGGTTAGACTCGAACCCTTTTTCTTTTTGGTTCAACTGGATACCGACGACCATACCGGAAGTAAATAAAAGGATGGCGCCAATGAGCAAAACAAATGCCGATCTGGGTTTTGTGGATTCTTTCTGATTTGTATGGGGGTGGTAAGATCCGAATTCTAAAGGTTCTTGGCCTGGTTGGTGGCTGTAAGAACCTCGGAGCCTACGTGAATAATCTATATTTTGCATGGACTTTCAGAATCTCTTTTCTTTAAAGATCGGTTCAGAAAGTCCAAAAAACGAATCGTTTTTTTATTATTTGCCCGGAATGACCTCAGTTTGTCCTTCTGGTAGGATATAATAACTGTCTCCATTCTCTGAAGTCACTGTCCGTTCTGGTTTTGCGTATCGTGTCGGTTGTTCTGCGGTCGAGAGGTTCATTATCTTTGCAAATCCCATCCTCTGGCCTTGTTCTAAGCGAGAAAGATTCGCACCCAGATTGAAATTGCCGGAAGTACGAGCGATCAGGGCGATAGTAACTTGTTTTGTTTCTCCTGCTACAAAATTTCCCAAAGAAACGTCCCTTGCCCCTCGTGTCAATGCGAGCTCTTGCGGGAGCGAAAGATTCAAAACGAGATCTTCAGAAGTGTCTCCTGAAGTGATGCTCAAGATAACAACTGTTTCTCTGCCTACATGTATTTCTTCCTCAACATCCCAAACTACCGTTAGTGGCAGATAGGATTTTGATTTTAGATTTTGTGCTTCCCGAATGATCTTTCTTTTACCAAGAGCGATTTCGGACTGGTTTGGTTTAGAAGATTCACAATGGATTAGAAATCCGATGAGAAAAAGGGAGGTAATGGTATGTATCAGTTTCATATATAATTTCCTAATTTAAGGGAGGTTGATGTTGACCGCATATTCGCCTATGCCCGAATTCGTGTAACAGCCTGAAGATTGTAAACCTTGGATGCATCGGTTATAAGTCCTAATTTCTAGAATATAAATATTACCAGAAGTTACCGAAAAGGTTCTCGTGATGGTGCCTACGCTCGCTGATGGAATCGAAATATCCGAGCCTGAAACGGTAACGCCTCGGCGGGTTAAAAAAACAACAATTGACTCTTGGTCTGTCTGTGTATCCGTCACAGCAACGGACAGTGTGCCGCTACTTGCAGGAGTGATTTTGTAAAAGCGACTCCCAAATAGTTTGTTGTTAGCGTAAGATGTTAAACCGCAAAACTGACTTGAGTTAAGGCCCGTTAGATCTCCTGTGTCGGCTGTCACACTTTGGATTAAAGGGGTGTAGGCATAACCTGAAGAACCACCTGTGCAAGTATGGGAGGCCGCACCACCTGCAGAAGCAACCGAAGAAACGTTCGTTTCACTGGCCTCATCTGTGGCGATGCTTTCCATGGCCATGATGGCTGTGATGTCTGCTACCGAACCGGAATTGGCGGCTTTTAATGATTTTGCAAATTCATGGAAATGGGTGATGCTATCCACGGTTTTCAGTGAGGTCACGGCAGCCCAAATTTGTGCAAACGTCATACTCAAGCTGTCTGTCTGGCTATTTTTGCTATCGGAAGAGGAGTCATACAAATCCCAAATCACCGATTGGACAGAAGATTCGGAGTAAAATCCCTTGGTTGTATGCGTTCCTGTTTCTAAATCAAAAGAAAAACCACCGGAACTAGTCGAATCTCGGTAGTCTTTAGAGTCATTGATGATTCCGCCCATGGCATTCCCCAGACCTTCCCCATACGCCACTCTTGGCTCCAAGTGATCATTGGTAGAATGTGCCCCACCTATGGAATCGCTTCGTGATAAAGCTCCTTCTAAGTAATGTGTGAATTCATGGGCAATGACCGCTTTGTCGAAATGATCTGGGTCTGAAAACTCATCTCCTAACAATACGATACAATTGGGGACACCTGTTCCGCAGGTGGATGAGGATTGCGTAAAGTAAGAACCATCCGTGCTACTATTGGTTTTGATTGAAAGTGTAGGAAATGTGGTCGAACCATCGACAGTTAAAACCTTATCCACTCCCCGTTTCACAACATCCAAAATGGCAAACGGACCACTGGCGTTTGATGCATTCGTAGCAGATGAAGGGTGTGTGGCAGTAACATTCACTGTGCAAGAGGAAGTGCAAGTGGAAGCGGTGACAGAGCTTGAACTGACAGTATAGATACTACCCACGGTTGATCCTGCTGTGGCATTTCTAACAGTGATGTCCATGATGGGAGCAGACGTTGATTTTAACTCTGCCACCATACGTATCTTAAACGTGCCGGAAACGGAAACAGAGGAAAAGGAATAGGCACCGGAGTTGTTTGTTTTTGTTGAGGAAAGTACAGTATCTAAAGAATCTAACAGCTGAACGGTGATGCCGCGAGCCGGGAGAACACTTCCACTCGTATAGTCAATACGGTTGTTGGTGCCGATCGGAAAGTATTGGTAACTCAATGTCCCCGATGGGGAGACATTCACGGGAGGTGTGTTCGTATAACTGAAGGTATTTCCTGACATCACGGAATTTCCCGTTTGGTTGATGTAAAGGGCGACTTTGGCGGATGTAGGGGCGACCAAACTGGAATCCGAAGGAATGGTAACTGAAAAACTTTGTGTCGATGGCGAAGTCTGGATCGTGACCGAGCCTGCCTTTTTATACGTATAGGTATAGGCACTCGAAGTATAAGAATTTTGGATGTAAACATCGGCCGTAACGGAGTTTTTACCGCTCGACACGGAGGCATTAAAATTTACTGTCCCACCGACACCGGCGGTTGTCGTTGTAAGTGTCGTCGTAAAGGCCACATAGTCGCAAGATGTGGATGTCGCAGCGTAGATCGTTGCTGAGTTCGAGGCATTCTTTTTCTTCAAGCCAATGTAGCCATAAGAATAGGAAGAAGTAGAAGTACCGCACGGAATGGTCACACTAAAACTTTGTTCTCCCGTTTTGCTCCCATCAATGGTGATTTTTTGGAGGAAGGTGTCCTGGTCGGAAATCGTATAGTCAGTTGAGAGATACACATCCTCTTCTACATTTTGCCCCGTCGTGTAGACATTGACCTTAATGGTGAATGATGTTCCCACAGTCACAGAATTATAATTATAAACAAGATTGTACTGAGCCTGAGACGTAGAGGCAGAACTGCTCGAGGTGCTCACACCACCTAATGCCAAAATCAACCCCAAGCTAGACGAATCCCCACCGGAACCTCCGCCGCCACACGTTAAGCTAAAAAACATAAATCCAACGAGCGTAATATACTTTGCCATTTTCATTTTCCCATTTTCAAATCGATACCGAATCCAAGTTAGCAGGTACCGCGTAACATGATTGCCTCAGCTAACCGAAAGGAAAGTACCCAATCAAGTAAAAATGCGAACTTTGCGTAAAAAATGTGCTAAAAAAAAGATAAAAAATTAGAAAAGTAAAAGATTTGTGCAATAAAAAACCCGTAGCTTTTTTGACTACGGGTTTTGGGGGTTCTTTTGAATTTGTTTGCTAAGGCTTAAAAATACTTTTCTGCGGTAAATCCGATCTCAGGAAGGATGCGAGAGAGGATGTCTAGCATCGTAAAACCTAAAAGAAGTGCCAAAAAACCAAAGGCAGACAAAAAGATGACTCGGTTTAGCATATTATCATACTTTAAATGCATGAAGTAAGCGAGGACAAAAAATGCTTTCACTGAGGCAACTGCCATCGCGATCACCATGTTTAGTTTTCCTAAATCTACCTGAGCGACGGCAACCGTGATGAGTGTGCCTACAAACAAGATACCAAGGATCACGGCATAGGTTCCGATAGAAATCACATGGTGGTCATGCTCTTCTTCTTCATCACCTTCTCCATCTTCCACCCACATCGAAGCAGACGCATGGTCTTCTTTATGCTCTTCATCACCTAAAACAAATTTCAAGAGTTTCCTGTCTTTGTTTTCTTCTTTGAATTTTGCAAACCTGTCCGTTTGGAAAAACTGGGAAATCCAGTTCCAGATAAAACCACCGATGGTCGCTGTCGCAATCCCGGGAGCAAAAATGCCAAAACCAAGAACTGGAGTAAAAACAGCGACAAGCGCGATGAAATAAAGACCGTAATTGATAACGTATTCCATAAAACTTTCCTTCTAACCGACCAAATAGAGCAAAGGGAAGAGGTAAATCCAAACAAGATCCACCACGTGCCAGAAAAGACCAACACCTTCTACGACAGTATAATACTCTGGACCGACTTTCCTTCTCATATTCTTAATGAGAATCCAGAAAATCAAGATCATACCTGCGAGAACGTGCACACCATGTAAGCCAGTCATTACAAAGTAGAAACCGTAGAACATTTCCCATTTCGGTTGGGAGATGATCGCTTTGAGTTTCGTTACTTCTTCTGCATGCACATGGTTTGCTTCCAAGGCCTTTGGATCCTTGAGAAGTGCAGAAATCTTGGTTTCGCAGGTTGCTCGTTTGCCACCAGCTGCACAGGAAGGATCCACAAGAGAAAACTTGCCTGGGATGGTACCAACATGGAATTTGTGCGTATATTCGAAATACTTGATGACCATGAAGATTCCAGCACAGGCGATTGTGAGGATGAGCATGATGGAGGCTAACTTATGTATGCCCCTTTGGACATAGCTAATGGCCGCAGCCATCGTAAACGAGCTAATTAGCAGCACCACTGTGTTTACAGCTCCCAATTTCCAATCGAGCGAGTGGGAACCGTTTTTGAAAACCGTCGGGTAAATCGAATGGTAAATGAGATAGCCTACGAAAAGGCCACCAAACATAAGTATTTCCGTGCAGAGAAACAACCAGATCCCTTGTTTGGCAGATGCATACTGGTGCTCAGCACTCTTAAAATGGTGCTCGTGGTGAAATTCACTTGTAGAACTAACGGAAGTCATATGGGCCTGCAGTTACTTTTGGAGTTTCGAGAAAATTTTCGTGTGGAGGAGGAGAGGCGGTTTGCCATTCGAGTGTTTTAGCACCCCAAGGATTCGCAGGCGCTTTTTCACCAGCAACCATTCCATGAATGATCGTGATGAGACCCACGATAAAACCTAAGGCAATGAGCCATGAGCCCACTGTCGATATTTGGTTTAAGTTTGTGTATTCTGGAAGGTAATCGAAATACCTTCTAGGCATTCCCATTGCTCCGAGAATGAACTGAGGGAAAAAAGTAACATTAAATCCGGTGAAGATGAATACCCAAGAGATACGTCCGCCTAAATCGGAAGTCATACGACCAAACATCTTAGGAAACCAATAGTAGATACCACCCATAAGGGCCATCAGCGTTCCACCGACCATCACATAATGAAAGTGAGCCACAACGAAATACGTGTCATGAAAGTGAACGTCCATTCCCGTAGAGGCGAGCATCACACCCGTCAAACCACCTATGGTAAAGAGGAACATAAAGCCGATCGCAAAGAGCATGGGAGCCTCAAACGAAACCGTTCCGCGATACATCGTTGAAATCCAGTTGAAGAGTTTGATCGCTGTTGGCACACCCACGAGCATGGTGATCACAGAAAAAACAACACCTGCAAAGGTAGATTGTCCCGAGACAAACATGTGGTGACCCCAAACCAGAAACGATACCGCCGCAATTGCAACAGATGAATACGCAATGGCTCGGTATCCAAAGATCGTTTTTTTAGAGAATGCAGTGATGAGTTCGGAGATCACACCCATCGCTGGTAGGATCATGATATAAACCGCAGGGTGGGAATAGAACCAGAAGAAATGTTGGAAGAGAACGGGATCCCCGCCAAGATCTGGATCAAAAATTCCCACGCCAAGAGTCTTTTCCATCGCAAGAAGGAGGAGAGTGATCGCGAGGATCGGTGTTGCTAAAATTTGAATGATAGATGTGGAGTAAAGGGCCCAAATCATAAGGGGAATTCTGTCCATGGTCATCCCAGGAGCACGAAGCTTATGAGTCGTGACGATAAAGTTAAGTCCAGTCAAGATGGAGGAAAATCCCATCGTAAAGGCGCCCATAACCAAAAGGATCACACCATTTCCGGTTTTCGCAGTCGAGTAAGGAGTGTAAAAAGTCCATCCTGTGTCCACTTGGTTGAAATACATGGAAGAAGCAGCAAGTAGTGCTCCTGCAACAAAGATGTAATAAGATGCTAAATTGAGCCGAGGAAAGGCAACATCCTTAGCACCCAACTGGATCGGAAGCACAAAGTTTCCAAGGAAAGCAGGGATACCGGGAATGATGACCATGAAAACCATGATCGCACCGTGGAAAGTCATGAACTTATTGTAAGTGTCTGGATCAAGGAGAGGAGTATTTCCAAATTTCGCAAGGTGCAAGCGGATCCCCATGGCAAAAAAACCACCAATGAGGAAGAGTGTTGCTACAGTTGCGAAATACATGATACCAATGCGTTTATGGTCTTTTGTTGTGAGCCAAGACCAAATACCTGGACTATGATTCAGATAGTTGTCGCCGTGCGTTGCATGGCCGTGAGCTGTTTTTGTTTGCGCTGAACTCATCTTTTCTCCTTTATTTGATTGTTTTGATGTATTCGATTAGATTTTCGACTTCTTCGTCGGTCAATTGACCTTGGAAGAGAGGCATCGCTGGTGGGTAAGATTCTACAATTTTTGCCGTGGAAACTAGAATCGACTCTCTGAGATAATTATCATCCGCAGAAGCAGCAGAACCGTCTGCAAACTTACGATTGCTACCGAAAAGACCTTTCATGGTCGGTCCTACAATTCTTGATCCATCGATAGAATGGCAGCTGGCACATGCTCTTTGCGCAAATATCACCTTACCCTTGTCAGCAGGGGTATCAGCACCTTTTTTCTCAGCGTGATACCATGCAGCATACTCTTCCGAAGGTACTGCCTTGATTTTAATCATCATGCCTGAGTGTTTGGTTCCACAGTATTCTGTGCAGAAAACAATGTATTCACCAGGTTGGGTGGGTTCAAACCACATTTGTGTATATCTTCCCGGAACCGCGTCTTGTTTAGCACGGAAGGTCGGTACGAAAAAGCTATGAATCACGTCTTTTGAAGTGAGGATCAGCTTAGTTGCTTTTCCTGCAGGAACGATGAGTGGATCATTTGCAGAGCTATAAAACTCTTTACCGTTTGCATATTTGTAAGTCCATGCCCACTGTTCCGCTGTTACATGGATCTCCGCAGCGATATCTGTTGGTGGCACACGAAGTTTTTCAAAGATCACCATCCCCCAATAAAAAATCACCATCATGATGACAAGAGGAATGAAGGACCATAAAAATTCCGCAAAGTTGTTGTGAGTGATATAAGCAGATTTTTGGTCTGCTGTGGTTCGTTTGAATTTAATCAGGAACCAAGTCATCCCGCCTATTAAAATGACAAACGAGATCAAGCTCGAAATGATTAGAAAAGCGTAGAGAAGGTCTACCTCTTTTGCGATTTCAGTCGCTTGAATCGGCATGAACGTGGTCGCTGGGTAGCTGGTAATCCAAGACATCTACAAGACTCCTTGACGGTTATTGTTTGATATTTTTCGCCAGTTAATAAATAAAAACGAAGCCAAAACAAGGAGTGTTACTCCTGCGCCCATTTGCATTATTCTGTATGCGTATATCGTATATTTATTTTTTCGTGGGTCAAATTGAAAGCAAAATAAAGCAAATTTGTCTACAAAACTTCCAATCTTACCTTCACTCGCTTCCATGAAAGCAAGTCTCAAGTCCCTTTCCCCAAATTGTATCCCTTGAAAGATTCTGGAGACTTCTGCATTAGGGGTTAATACATAAATGCCACTGGCATGTACGTATTGTTTCGCTTCTTCATCCCACCTGTATTTAAATTCTAGCTGGCTTAGCAAAGCATTGATGGATTCAATGCTTCCTGTCAGTAAATGAAAACCATTCTCAACTCCGACTCGACCATATGCTTTTAGATAGGCGGCTTTTTTTGGTGCAGAGACTTCCTGATTTTCCGCAGGATTGATGGAGACAGCTATGTATTGAAATTCTTTACCCGCAGTCCAATCGAGTTTCTTCAGGGCATTCATCACTCCATTCATATGGTAATTACAAAGCGTGGGGCATTTGAAATAAACAGGTGAAAGAAGAATGGGTTTTCCGGCTTGGATGAAATCTTTAAGATTTACATCCTTTCCCGTTTCATCTTGGAAGATGAGATTTACGTTTAATTTTTTCCCCGTAACATCAGTAAATCCAATGTTTTCGAGATCTTTCGGGAGTTTGTTTTCCTTTGTTAAATTCGCGTGCGGATCATAGGAATGCAGTGCAAGCGGGAAGTAAGTTAAGAATAAAAAGCAAATCAGCTTTTTGGAAAGAGAATTCACGTAATCGATTTCGCTTTCTTACTTACTTCGTTTGTGACGTGCCTTCGCCAAAACCAGGGTTCTCAGGAGTGCCTGGGTGGACGAAAGAGATGTATACAAAGAACATGAGGTTCAATGCGAGAGTGATTAAAAATGTTAAGTAGCCACTTTTATTATAAAGATCTTGGTTCGACATGTAGTTCCTTCCTCTTTTATAGTCTATCTTATGAGCCAAGGAAAATCTCCAACAATTTTTAGGTTTCTCTGGATTTAATTTATTTTCCCTAGGGTTCCTCTGAGAAATATTGTGGAAACACACAGAAGATGAAAATCCAACGACTTTATTTTATTCTCACGGGTCTCATTTTATTCAATATGATCTTCGGTCCCCTCGTGCGGGCCACAGATTCAGGTCTCGCCTGCCCCGATTGGCCGCTATGCCATGGTAAATTTGTCCCTGAGTGGACGTTTCACATATTTATGGAAGTAGGACATCGCTTCTACTCAGGATTTCTGGGCCTGATCGTACTATTTGGGTTTATTAACATCCTAAGAGACGCAGATTTACGTGCTCAGTTTTTGCTTCCTGCAACCTTAAGCATGATTTTTTTAATCAGCCAAGTGATCTTAGGTGCCTTAACTGTCACCAAACTTCTTCACCCAACAACGGTTAACCTCCATTTATTAAATGCGATCTTACTGCTACTCACTTGCCTACTGATCGGGCTTTTAGCTAAAGAAAAGAAAGCAACAGAATTTATCTTTCAGGTGAAAGCAAATTACCTTTTTATCCTGCTACTAGTGGGCATCATCTACCAAATCTTCCTTGGCGGTAAGGTCAGTTCCAACTACGCTGGACTTGCTTGTCCTGATTTTCCTACGTGTTATGGAACTTTTTTTCCGGAGCTGAGTGGCACGATTCGTTACCAGATGGAACACAGGTGGTTTGGCTACATTGTTGCCCTGCTTGTGTATGGAACAGCTAGTTATGCAATTTTTGAAATCGAAAACAAACAAGTAAAAAAATATTTGAAGATCGCTTGTTATCTAATCACCATTCAAATCCTACTTGGTGCTTTTAATGTCATCTACCAATTGCCGAAATTATTAACAGGTGTGCATACTTTAAACGCAGTCGCCACCTTACTGGTTTGTTTTATCGCCTCCTTTTATCATTTCAGAACCCCTAGGATACAGAAGTAAAACATTCATGTTTAAAATTTGGAACCAACTAACAAAGCCTAGGGTTTCCGTTTTGGTACTGGCGACTGTTTTCCCAGGATTGTATCTCGGGATGACTGAATCGCCGCCTCTCTCACTCATAGCCATTACACTTTTCGGCACATATTTAATGAGCAGTGCTTCTTTCATTCTCAACCAATACATCGAGTGGGAGAAAGATGCCGTTATGTATCGGACAAAACAGAGACCGATCCCTTCGGGGGTCGTTTCGCCGAAACAAGCGCTTGGACTTGGCATCATCACGATGTTAGTTGCCTTTTGGATTTTATATTATTATGTAAATTTGCTCACGGCTCTCGCTGCTTGGAGTGCTTTACTTTTGTATGTCTTTCTATATACGATTTGGCTCAAACCTCGTACCGAACAAAATATCGTGGTGGGTGGGATTTCGGGATGTATTGGTCCACTCATTGGCTATGCTGCGGCAGCAAATGCCCTCCCCTTACCTGCTTGGGTTTTGTTTTTAATCATCTTTCTCTGGACACCAGCTCATTTTTGGGCACTCGCCATTTTCCTGAAAGAGGATTATGAATTCGCAGGGATCCCTATGATGCCGGTCGTTTCTGGAATCGATAAAACCGTTCGACAAATCTTCTTCTATTCCATCGCCTATTCAGCGGCGGTCCTTGGTTTTTATTTCTGTGACGACCGAATGGGATTTATCTATCTTTCTTGCGCCATCCTCCTAACGATTCTTTTTGTTAGCTTCGCGTTCAAATTGATGAAGGTGAAAGAGCCACTCCTTGCAAAAAAGTTTTTTTTCTTTAGCATCTTACATCTATTTATTATCAGCTTTGCCATCGTCGTGGATTCAAGAGTCTGATTTTTTTTAGTTGCCTTTCCCTTCTGTAGGAGCTAGCCTTTGCCCCATGGGCATACTCTCTAGATACTTTTCTACGAATGATCTATCCGATATTAAAAATGCAGTCAAAGAAGCCGAAAGCAAAACCTCCGGAGAAATCGTTCCGTTCTTTGCCGAAGCTTCGCATCATTATAAAGAATGGATTTGGCTTGGTTCTTTTATCGGTGGTGCACTGGGTGGATTTATACTCCTTGGTATGGATATAGGTGAGTATCGATCCTGGGATTATTCATCGCTAGAATCTATCACCTTTGTCTGGTCAGGTGCCTTTCTTGGTTTAGTGCTTAGCTTTTTTATTTCCAAGTTGCGATTGTTCCTAGTTCCTTATCGGTCCAAGGCTTTTTTCGTCAATTTAAAAGCCAAAGAAGCATTTTTAGATGAAGAAATATTTCGAACAGGAAACAGGACTGGCATTCTCATCTACATATCGTTATACGAGAAGATTGTTCGCATCCTTCCTGACACCGGCATTGCTAACATCGTTCCTAAGTCCGATTGGGATGCAGCTGTGAATTTGATTGTCCAGGGTATGAAATCTGGCAAAAAGAAAGAGGGAATCGTTGCTTCGATTCTTTTTTGCGGTGAGCTCCTTGTAAAATATGGAATCAAAATTCAGAAAGACGATAAAAACGAAATTTCTGACGAGATCCGTGACGGTGGGACTCAGCTTTAGCTGCTCAAATCTTGCACATGATAAAATTTTCAAAGCTTCTCTCGCTTTTATACTTTTTGATTCTTACGAATCTAACGGCCATACCGATTCCAGAGCTCTCGCGCCGAGTTACAGATGCCGCAAATATACTTTCGCCAGAAACTGTTTCTCGCATTGAATCCCAATTAAAAGCACATGAAGATGCGACTTCCAATCAGATTGCTGTCTTAACCATTCCCTCTCTGGAGGGTGAGTCCATTGAGGAAGCGGCTGTTGCTGTTTTTGAAAAATGGAAGCTTGGTCAGAAATCTAAATCAAATGGTGTTTTACTCATCGTCGCACCAAACGACAGGAAAATGAGGATTGAAGTTGGATACGGGTTAGAAGGAGCGCTGACCGATCTCCAAGCCTCGCATATCATTAAAAAGGTGATTAGGCCAAAATTCAAGGCAGGGGATATGGATGGGGGGATCGAGGAAGGTGTCCAAGCTATCATTGATACCATCAAAGGTGAATACAAACCTGAGCTAACAGACGTTGATACGACTACCACGTCATCTGGGGAAAAAGGAAGTCTTTTCTATTTCCTTCCAGCCTTACTGTTTGCCGTTGGGGGATTATTTCTTTCTGGCTTTGTGGGCATGATCTTACTAGCGATGTCTTTTAATTTTTTTAAGGCAGGTTTTCTTGCCCTTCTCCCCTTTCTTTTTGTTAATTTTGCAACCTTCGCCGTTGTCATAGGACTTTTTATTTTGAAATTTACGCTCCTTCGTTCCACGTTCGAGGGTGGCAGCAGTGGTGGGGGCGGCGGTTTTTTTGGTGGTTTTGGTGGAGGGTCTTCCTCTGATTCTTGGTCTTCTTCTGATTCGAGTGACAGTTGGGGTGGAGGGGGTGGAGATTCTGGCGGTGGTGGATCTTCAGGGGACTGGTAACTCTTATTTTAGATAGGAGCCCACTTCCAGAACTATCAAAGTTGCATCATCCTTCCAGGTAGATTTTTGTAAGACTTCGATCAACTTTGCACGGATGTGGATGGTCACATCTTCGAAGTCCAGAGAACGCGTGCTAACGATGATATCTGTTAGTTGACCAAGAGCTGCGACACCATCATTTTCATTGAGCTCCTCAAACACCCCATCCGTAAAAAGAAAAATACGATCCCCGGCAGCTACTTTTTCCTCTTGGAAACCAAATCTATATTGCTCTAGAATGCCGATAATGGGTCCCGTGTTTTCAAGTAAGACGAGCTCTCCATTTGCTTTATGAAGCAATTGGTTTTGCATCCCTGCGGCCGCGAATCGAAGGACGGATTGTGAAAAGTCAAAATCAATCGTGACTGCTGGGAAGTAGATCTGCAGGTCCGAATTTTTGTCGTAAAAGTGCTGATTCAAATAATATAATAAATCATTTGGCTTGGTGGCAACCATATTGAGTCGTTCAAATTCGGACTGGATCATCATTGTATACAATGCAGCCTGTAGACCATGACCCGTAGCATCTCCAAGAAAGATTCTAACATAGCCGTCTTGGATTTTCTTAACAAAAAATATATCACCGCCAACGTCTGCTATTGGCTGATAAATGGTATCTATCTCCAAAAAAGGGGACAGATCGGGAACTATAGTTAATCCAGTAACGATACTTTTTGCAAGTTTCATATCTTTATTGATCTGATCTAACTTTGCCTGCAATTCTATAGTTTTTTCATTGGCTTTCAATTCTAGGCTTTCATTTAAATGCGTAAGTTGGGATCTAACTTCTTCTAAATCCTTATTTCTGATTGATAGCTGCTTAGCAAAAGTTTCTGCTTCCACAAATCCGCGCGAAAAGTTTCGAGCTATGGAAATAGACTGAAAGATAAACATCATAAAAATTCCGTAGTGCGAAAGCAAGGGATTGTATATGACCAGATTGGTAACTAAAAAATCATTGATCATCGTTACAAGAAAGAGAACGAAGCTTAACATGAATAATCTGGAGCCAGTCTGTTTTGCTTTTATCGCACGAAGTACAACTACAACCCCAATCGTTGCACCAGTTAAAGTAAATATCTGATATGGGATCATTAAATAGGTGTAAAACGAAGATTGAGTCAATAGGATCAGCATACAAACGGCAAGACCAATGTTAAAGAAAACCTTATAAAGGGTTTTGGGAAAATACGCCGTGAAGGTAAGAAAGATGTATCGGCAAAAGACGGGAGGTATCAAAAAGAATGAGAGATAACTTAGCTTTAAATGCAACTCCCAGGGAATGCTTGGTATCAGTGCAATCAGATATTTATTCCCTGTTATGAACACTCTCAAACTGATCAGTATGCATGTTAAAGCAAACCAATATGTATAAGGATCCTTTTTTCTATTTAGGTAAAGGAAGAGATGGTAGATTCCCATGAAAAAAATACTACCAACTAGTAACATATCCTTCAGTATCTCTTTTTCATATTTAGCATGGATGGCTTGCGTTCGGCCGAGGGATATGACTTGGCCGGGTCCGCCTTTTTTGTGATGGTAATTTGATATGAGCAATATGAATTCTGATTCGTCATTTTCTGGAATAAAATCGACGACAAACGGACGATATTGGGGACGAGAATTTATTTCTATAGGCGAGACGATTCCGTTTTTGGAAACAAGTTTTCCTTCCACAAACAAAAGGTAGGCGGTCTCCATTTCAGGAACTCGCAAAGATAGTGATTGGTTCTTTAAATTGTGTTTTACAAGAAGGCGAAACGATCCAAATCCATCGCCAGCTAAAAATCCACGCTCAAGAAAAGATCCAGTCCATGTTCCTGGGACGGTGAAATATTGGGTCGGACCGAGAGAATCGATGAGTGAGACATCTTTCGGAAAAACCAACAATTCAGGGTAATATTGCCATTCCCCTTTTAAAGGGACAGTGGCCTGATTTTTTTCAAATGCCTTTACAACATCTAGACTTCCCTTTGTTGCTTCCGGAACGATGTAGTCTGAATGACAGGCAAACAGAAATCCAACCAAAGACATACTGAGCAATGATACTAATTTTTTGACAAATACCATGCTCAGGAATTTAGGAGATTACAAACGGCTCTGTAGAGGGACGTACTTACGTTGGTTTTCACCAACATAAACTTGTTTAGGTCTTACTTTGCTAAAATCTCCTTTTTTTCGTTGCTCCTTCCAATGGGCAAGCCAACCAGGTAGACGGCCTATTACTTGTAAAACTGAGAACATTGTTTTTGGTATCCCTAGAGTATGAAACGCAAGCCCTGAATAGTATTCTAAGTTTGGATAGAGTAAATGATCAATAAAATATTGATCATTCCAAACCAATTCATCAATTTTCAGTGCCGTTTCTTCGATGGCATCTAATTTACGATTTCGATAAAAATCATGAATGATCCCTCGCGCGACTTTCGCACGCGGACTTACCACATCGTATGCTTTTTGCCCAAATCCATTTGAATGGAGCTTAACTTCCCCAGACTTAAATCTTTCAAAATAAACTTTAACATCTGTTTTCGATTTAATGATATCTTCCATTAGCTCAATAGCTGCCATAGGTCTTCCGCCTTCACGAGCTCCCCATTGGGCCATCATTCCAGCTGATATACAGGCAAATAAATTTGCTTTTGTAGAACCTACAACTTGAACAGCGGTGTTGGAAACATTTTGCTCGTGGTCAGCGTGCAAAATCCAAAATTGATTTAGGAGTTTATCAAATTCCTCTGGTACTTCATATTGTTTTGCAGGCACAGAGTGCATCATATGAAGAAAATTTGTGCAATATGGATTTTTATCTTGAGGATAGATAAAAGGGTGTCCCACCGAATGCTTGTAAGTAAATGCCGAAATCGTCCGAATCTTTGCCAGAAGCCTAGCAATGAGATCGACACCCATGTCCAGTTTCTCTTCATAATCTTGCTGATAATAGCTAGAGAGTGAAGTGACCATAACCGATAGTACGGCCAAGGGATTCGCAACTCCTGGGAATCCATCAAATAGATTTAACATATCTTCATGAATCATGGAATGTTTTGAGAGACGACTAGAAAAGTCACCTAACTCTTTTTTGTTGGGTAGGTCGCCATAAATTAATAAATAAGAGGTCTCAACAAAAGTGGATTGGTGGGCAAGTTCGCTAACGTCATACCCGCGGTAGGTGAGTTCCCCTTTTTCTGGATCTCTTCTCGAAACCTTTGATAGCCCGAGTGCTGTGTTGAAAAGACCAGGATCAATTGTCACAAGTCCTGTTTTTCGATAAAAATCCGTGAGATCAATTCCCTCTTTACCATCAGTTCCGACGATAATAGGAAATTCGTATGTCTTACCCTTGATGTGGACTTCCACTTGGTTCATTCAGAAAACCTCTCTACCTCCTATACTTAGGATTGTAAGTTAGGAATCTAGAAGAATTTAACCTTGGGAAATGGCTGTGTCTAAAGAATCGTGAATCAAGACGAAGTCGGTCAGGCCTACGATATCCATTACCTTTCGGAAATGTGTATTTAAACCTGCAAATTCGATTTTCCCTTGGGATTCCGAAGATTTTGTGATGAGACTGATGAGAGTCGCTATGCCTGCAGAATTGATGTAGGAAGTATCAGTAAAATTTAAAATGACGCGGATTTTTTTATCATTCGGGATGGAATCATAAGACTGGACAATTTCGTCCTCAGCCTCGGAGGTAATCTCACCTGAAATATGAATGACAGGCAAAGACCCACCTTTTTCAAATCCAAGTCGAATTTTAAATTCCTCGATCATATGATTCAAGGGAACTGACCAAGGGAGCGTGGTCAATCAAAATTAACGAAGGCTTTTGCGTTCTTCCTTAGAAAGTCTTCCAAAAGGTTGTTTGCATATCTTACATACATAATAAATGTCAATGGGGCTTGCTGAAATTCCGACAAGACCCATGGCAATCATGCCCCAGGTAGAATATTTTACTACTTTTCTAGCATTTTCAGATGTAGGTAAGGTGCCACAGTCACAAGTTTTGCGATCAGATTTTTGAGGTTGGGAAGTCATGAGGTCAGTGTCCGATCCTACTCGAAAAAAACGAGTAAGATCGGCAGAGTAAAATTAATTTTTACCGAGATATTCTACGTACTTCGCAACGGTGGCAATGTTGTCATTTCCTAGGTGTTTGTAAGCTACCATAGGTGAACCCTTAATCCCTTCGTTCAATGTCTTTGTGATCGCAGCAACCGTATTTCCGTTTTTCCACTCAGAAACGGGAGCTTTGAAATTTCTTGGTTTCGGGTTGAGTGCAGCAGCAGCTGCTCCATCACCAGCGCCTTTTTCGCCGTGGCAAGAAGCGCAGTTTTGTAAAAAGATTTCTTCCCCTTTTGCGATTTCAGGGTCAACTGCAGCAGGCGCAACTGTCTCGGTTGCAGCAGTTTCTTTTGGTTTGTCACCACATGCAATCATCGTTAATGCAAAAGTAGCAACAGAAGCCATCAGTAAGAATTTATTCATTTTCATAGTTCTCTCCAAGAGTTGGTACCTCCAGTAAATTGTCACAGAAGTGTTTTGGCGAGTAGAATTCAGTTTTTGTTTAAAAGATTTCTCAGAGCATCCCCCAGATTTTGAAATTGAAACTCATATCCTTCTTCGATAAGTCGTTTCGGCATTACAAATTGGCCCTCGGTAATTACTTGGGCGCCCTCTCCATATAGTGCCTGTATGGCGAGAGATGGGATTTTAAAAAGACATGGCCTGAAAAGAGCTTTCGCAAGTTCTTTTGAAAACTCTTCATTGCTACAAGGATTGGGAGAAACTATGTTATATGGACCGTCAGAAGATTTTTTATTTAGAAGATAAAAAGTTGAAGAAACAAAATCCCAGATATGGATCCAACTCATCCCTTGCTCTCCACTCGAAATCGGTCCTCCTACGCCAAATTGAAAAGGTGGGATCATTTTTTCTAATGCCCCACCTTTCGGAGAAAGGACGATCCCCGTTCTTAAAATGATGGTGCGAATCCCTTTCTCAATAAGAGACAAGGTTTCCCTCTCCCAATCCACGCAAATCGTTGATAAGAAATCATCTCCTGGTAGATGAGCCTCGTCAAAGGCAGGGTGTTTTGAAGCAGACATGCCGTAGTAACCAATGGCAGAACCTTGGAGGAATACTTTTGGTGGATGTTTACAATCACGAATTCTCGCGACGAGTCCTCGGGTAAAATCAACTCGTGAGGTCCGAATCAAATTTTTCCGCTCCGCTGTCCAGCGAACGCCCGCTATTGGCTCTCCAACAAGATTGATGATCGCATCGAGACCATCTAACTGAGCGGAACTAGGTATAGTGGTCGTTACAAGTTCGAGCCCGCTTAAAGAAGCCAGGTCTGCAGGTAATTCCGTGCGCCTAGTAAAAATACGAAAATGATGTCCCAGCTTGTTACCATAAGGTATCAATTCACTTCCGATGAGTCCCGTGCCGCCAAGGATACCAATTTTCATACATGCCTAGTTTCCCATGGCTCGGAAAAAAGAAGTAGAACTTTTTGCAAGGATTGAAATAAATTTAGAATTCATGAACGCAAGAATTCTAATTCCCGTATGCATTTGGGCCATACTTATCGCGGTTGGTAACTATCAGATCATCTCCTCTACGAATAAAAAAATAGAGCAGTATCATAACGCACCTCCCTTTCGCATTGATTCTGTTCATCACGCAAAAAATCTAAATCACCTTGTTGATTCGCGACCAGAAACGGAATGGGAAAGAGCAGTCTTTCGAAAGGGAGAACCGGACTTTACGATCGAAATGAAACTGACGCATTTTTATGACGGGGTATCCTTTGTTCCCTTCCGGATCAAAGGTATAGAATGGAGGGCCTGCCAGGGAAAAACGCTACCTCCCTTTACGGCGAAACTGTTTTTAAGAGAAAGTATCAACGTTGATAAGGAATTACGACTCCCTATCGACAAATTGGAAGACTCCTTTTCTTTTGATGGAGCAGGTAAAAAAATTCATTCTCAAGCAATTAATATAAAAACTAAATTCATAAGCCAGACTGATTATCCAACCGGCATCTATATTTACACTCTAGAAGTTACTTTGCCAAACCCTTTATCACCAAACGACTGCTTTGCTGAAATAAAATTAACGGAATAATTTATGAATCAAATATTTTCAGCTAAAAAAGTATCTCAGTCACCAACTTTACCAATCAAGAAAGAAGGGAAGAAGAAGTTTGATATCGAAAGTTTGGTGGAAGAAGGTCCACTCCCAGTTCACGTTTCCGAGGCAAGTGAACTGGGGCTAGATGAAAAACTAAGGAAAGCATATTTCTGGCTTACAAATTATGCGATCATCACACCGTTTTATGATATTGAATATAATAAGAAACCGCCCGCGCAATTCATAATTGGAGACCTCAAATCCAAACTCGTTTTACCATCTAACCAAAGCTATTCAAGTTTTATACTCCTGCCATTACTCACTCTCGTTGTCAGAGGCAAATGTTTATTCGTTGGCGGTCCCGGTCGAGGGAAAACGGCATCGGCAATTCTTATGGGGGTTCTTGCCGGATACACACTCGCCGAAATCAAAAGAGCGATCCAGCACGGACAACCTCAAATGACCATCACAGATCTATTGGGGAATCCTTTGCCATCGGATTTGATGAATGCAAAATCCATGGATGAAATTAAAATTTCATGGCGTAAGTGGCTAGGTATGAGAGTAAAAATCATTGATGAATACAATCGTATCCCTACTCGCACCCAATCCGCACTTTTAACCATCCTTGGTGATAATTATGCAGAGTTATACGATCAGGTTTTCGAATGTCCCGACGCTGCTTGGTACCTAACGGCTAATGATGATGCGGGCGGCGGGACATACCAAGTCATCGAGGCATTGAAGGATAGAATTGATATCGTTGTTAAGGCATTGCACTTCAATACTAGGTTCATTAAAGATTTAATCCAAAGGGTGGAAGAAAATTTCAAACCAGAGGCCATGGTACCGAAAGAAATTATTTTTACTGAGGCAGAAATTGCTAAAATGAATGAGGACATTCGTTCCGTTACGTTCTCTGAGCCAATCAGACGAAGAATGGAATTTTTTGCTTCACAGTTTGAATTTTTTGAGTCGGGTGGAGAACAGATCGAATATAAAACAAAGGATACAGTCAAATTATCTGCCGTCGACCTGTCTGTATTTGCAACATCGGAACAAGGCAAAGACAAGAAAAAGGATCTCGGGTCACAAACAAAAAATGGACTTTCCGTAAGGGCCATCTTTACCTGCATCAATTATGCAAAAGCACTCAGCTATTTCAGAGGCCTTGATTCGGTCACACTCGAAGACCTTTCTCAAATTTTGCCTTTTGTTCTCCATGACAAATTGGTTCAAAATTCGGACTCTCCATTTTTTGAAGATGCAGGCAATGCCGTCTACCGCAGTGACAGAGTCAGTTGGATTCGAAAACTTTTTGAGTTCTCCTGTGCAGAATACGATCGGCTCGGTCTGGATAAAAATGATAGCATCGCAAAACTGAGTCACCTATTCGAAGAAGGCCTTGAGGGACTTACTCTTGCTCAAACAAAAGAAAGAATCGTCTCCGTCGAACGAGAAATAGAAACAATCAGCAAACAAAGAAAAATATATGGTCATGTCTTTGATGATCTTTTGAAATTGAAATACCTACACCAGCGTTATTCAAATTATGAACGCTGGTTAGAGGAAAATGGATGATTTCTGAATCCTGGAAGATGCTTCTTCTCAAAAATAAATCAATTTTTAATCAATTGGTATTTATGCAGAAGCAAACCCATTCTAATTTCAATGAAGGGTTGATCGCATCATTCTTCCAAGCCTATTATGGCGCACTTGCTTCTAGCATTCCCCAACCATCTCTTGAAATTGCGATCACATCTTTTGAGATCTTGTTAACCTTTTTGCAAAAAGGTTATTTCAGAGTCATTGAAGGAAATAGAGAAAAAAGTTTACTAAATCTCATTTCAAAACTGAAATCACCTATAAACGAAAATTTATCCCTCACCATACCTTACATCATCAATACCGTTTCGAAATCCAAAGAATCAGTCGAAGATATTTTATTGCATCGTTTGGAACAGGTGTCTAGCTTCATAACATCCATATATGATCTAAAAATCACTTTGGTCGTACTATCTTGGTTATGTGGAAACGCCGAATATAGAAACGAGGCGCTTGAAAATTTCAATAAATTGCCTGTTGAGATTCAGAAAATCATTTGCAATGACTTAAAAATCGAATTAGGTCAAATGAAAAATTATTTTGAGAAAACTCCTTTTGGAAATTTTAAGATAGATCGTACAAACGAAATTCGTTATAAAATCATCTCTGGTTACCCACTACTTGACGGAAATTTTTTTACGCTTCCTGTTTTAAAAATGGGTTCAAAGAATCTCCTAGTATCCGCCGACGAAAAGTATCATGAGCTCCACTTTGATTTGTTTGGAGAATCCCTTTTCCACGGCATTGATGCCGCCTCTGATTTACCTAAACAAACCATGAGTCCCTTTTGGAAAACGATTATAACAAAATTTTTTGCTGATTCTTCGATTACTTCTTATTTTCAAACTGATCATTATTGTGCGCTCACATCAAATCAATCCTATTCGGTTTTTATTTTCTACCTAGTACCCAAAGTATGAATTTTGTAGAAGGATGGAAATCTCAATGGAACGATGCTCTTAGCTTATGGAGTGATTATGTGAAACTTTCACAGCCTAAATTTGTGAACGATAAAGACAGTGGAAGTTTTGCTTCCATTCGCCTAACAGATCACCAGGTAATCTTATCTATACCAGAGATTCAAAAATACAAACTAGAAGATTATGGTTTGGAAATTATGGGACATGAGATTGGCCATCATGTTTATTGCCCAGGCGATCTAACAGACCAAGGAAGGTTGGTCTACATCATTCAAACAGCTATGCCAAGATACGAGCATTTAGCTTCTATGATTGTCAATATCTATGAAGATTTGTTCATCAATGACAGACTGAAGCGCCAACATAACCTAAGAATGGAAGAAGTGTACCAAAAGATAGGAGGCCAGGAGGAGAAATTTTGGAACTTCTACATGAGAACATATGAAATACTCTGGGCCTTGCCGAGTGACACTCTAACAAAAGGAAATATTGAAAATTTTATTCACTCTGACGCCATGCTCGTGAATCGAATTGTCCGAAATTTTTCAAATGATTGGCTGAGAGGGGCCTTTGATTTTGGTACGATTTGTTATCCTTACTTTATTAACAACGCCAATGAATCTTATCTAAGTAAACTCACAATTTTTCACGATACCAAAGATATAGGCGAAGGAGCTGAGGTTCCGAGTGGCATTACCTATATTGAAATCGAATCTGAATTAGGTGACCTAACGGGTTCAACCAAAGGAAAAAAATCAGAAATAGGACCATCTGGTGAGATAAAACCAAAACCTTCTCTAAGCCCGAGTCAGTACTCAGCCATATGTGAAGCACTAGGGATCAAGGCAAGTTTATCCGAACTTGCCTATAAGTATTACAAAGAAAAGGCATTACCATTTCTTGTCTCATTTCCAAGCCTTATCACTCCGGGTGCACCAGAACCCTTACTGGAAGGGACAGATTTGTGGGATACGGGTTCTCCGATTGAAAATATCAATTGGATCGAATCTTTAATGAAAAGTCCGGTCGTGATACCAGGATATACAACTGTTGAAAGTATCTATGGCGAGATGCTCTCTTACGAAGTGGAATCCAATCCTATCGATTTAGATTTATTTGTCGACTGCTCAGGATCGATGCCGAATCCTCAGACGGAAATTTCTTATCTCACTTTGGCGGGAGCTATCATCGCCTTATCTGCATTAAGAGTCGGTTCAAAGGTGAGAGCCACTTTATGGTCAGGAGAGAATGAATATTTCACGACTGAGCATTTCACGAAAAACGAGAAATCTATCATGGAAATTCTCACTGGTTTTATCGGGGGCGGTACTTGTTTCCCTTTAGTTTTGTTAAAAAGTGAATACGAGAACAGGCCGCCATCAAAACGCAAAACGCATATCTTAATCATTTCCGATGAAGGAATCGATACCATGTACTCGCAATCATTTGAAAAGGATACCAGGGAATTCGTTAAATCTATGTTAAATGCAGCAGGTGGCGGTGGTTCCATGGTATTAAATTTATATTCGGAAAAATTGAATGCAGAAATTCAGCATATGAAAGATTCAGGCTGGTCAATCTATCGTATTTCGAACTGGGAAGAACTTATAGATTTTAGTAAAAATTTTGTGAAAAGGACTTATGAAAGAAATCAGACATTATATAAAAAGACTCAGTGATTTTCCTCGATCTCTCGTACATTTAGAGACTTTGAATCCGGAAGCCCTCTGGAATGATGCTCTCATTTACCAAACGAAAAATATACGAATTCATAAAGAATTTTCCGAAATTCCGTGGACAAAGATCAAATCCGATCCTGATTTGCTTGGGCTCCATTCGGTGTTATGTTATTTTTTTCATGAACCTTCATGGCATGGAGTTCCATTTCAAGTAAAAGATCTAATTCATTTTCTAACTGATCGGTTACCTAAACTTTCTGAATCAGTGAAACCTTACACAGAATGGACGAGTGATGGAGAACGTGCGGAAGAATTGGTAAGAATTTTGATGTTCTATTTAAAATTAACCCCAGAAGGTGAAACAGAAAAGTATTTTAATGATCGCTTAAAATCCATAGATACTCTTGAGCGAATTCAAATTTTAGAAGAATCAAAAAAATCCCAAGAGCGTGCTCAAGAAATTTTAAGAAAAATAAGGCAAGCCGAGGAAGAAGAAGCAGCATCGAAATACAATCGAGAGTGAAATTGGACAGAGCCAGTCATTACAAAAATACTCCTCTAATGAAGAAGGAATGGTATCATTCACTAACAAAAATGATAGAGAGTCAGTATGCTCCTCGTTGGAATACCATCATTGGCGACCGCATTACGGAAGCAGACTATGAAAACGTAAAATCCTTTGAAACAGAATTGTATACAAAACGTGAATTTTTGGATTCAAAGCCAAAAGAGTCGATTCTCGATTACGTAGGTAATTTGAGATTTTATTCAAATTTTTTTTATGAACGCTTAAAAGGCCTCTCAATCAGGCACGACTTTGAGCGCATTCCACGGATGACACGAGATGATTTGCAGAATAAGATGACACAAATTTTACCTCCCACACATCCTCTTGATCGGATCATCGTCAATCCCACATCCGGAACCACGGGGAAGCCCATACTTGCACCAAATCATCCTTTTGCGATAGGGTGTTATGTTCCTATGATCGAATATTCTTTGTTAAAATATAATGTAAAAGTTTCACATGACTTTCAAACGACAGCCGCCATTCAGCTATGCCATCAAAATAAAACCATCGTTTATGCAACCACACATAGTTTAGCTGGTGGGGCAAAATTTGCCAAAATCAATTGGAAGGACCAAGATTGGAGGGAATTAGATCATAAAGAAAAATTCCTCTACGAGCAAGCACCGACTTTTCTATCTGGCGATCCATATGCATTTGAGGAGGCGATGAAGTCTGGTTTAAATTACAAACCCAAGGCATTACATTCTACAGCACTGGAACTTGAAGAATCTTTACGTATTTCCCTAGCTACTCACTTTCAATGTCCCGTGATCAACTTTTATTCCTTAAATGAAACAGGTCCCATCGCATATGCTTGTCCTCTGAATCCGGAATGGCTCCATATCTTGCCACATGACATCTTTGTCGAAACGTTAGATGAATACGAACAACCGAGTTCTTTCGGTGAAATCGTCATTACAGGTGGAAGAAATCCTTTTTTGCCCTTGCTTCGTTATGCGACAGGCGACTTCGGAGAATTGAATTTTTCTCTTTGCACATGTGGAGAAAAAACACCACGACTTAAACTCTTGAAAGGTAGAAAGCCAATCTATTTCACAGACGTTAGCGGCAAAAAAATCAATCCAGTTGATATTTCACGTATCCTTAGGATGGATCCAAATGTTTTACGTCATCAGTTCATTCAAAAGAAAAACGGCACTTATGAAATGAACTTATCTTTCTTAAACTCTCCATCTCAAATTGAGGTTGAGAATTTGGAAACTCAGTTCCAGGAACTGCTAGGTAAAACGGCAGAAGTAAAAATCAAAGATAACTTACCGAATGATCAAAGAAAAATTTCAATTTTTATCAACGAGAATTTAGAGAAATGAAATATAGACATGGACTAGTCCTGGGAAAGTTTTATCCTCCTCACCTGGGTCACCTTCACCTCATTAAGGAAAGTAAAAAAAGATGCGAGCACCTGACGGTTATTATCTCCTCCATCTCAAAAGAGCTTATACCAGGATCTCTTCGCTTTGAATGGCTAAAAAAACTAAACAAGGATGAACAGGTTGAAATCATTTGGATCCAAGATGAAAATCCTCAATATCCTGAGGAACATCCTGATTTTTGGCAAATCTGGAATCGATCTATCCAGCGTGTTTTAAACTCGCCTATTGATGTTGTTTTCACATCTGAGAATTACGGAGAACCACTTGCAGAAACACTAAATACTCAACATGAATGTATTGATTTATTGCGGCACCAATTTCCGATATCGGCAACTCAAATACGAAAGGCCCCACTTGCGTATTGGGACTTCCTACCTGATCTGATTAAACCTTTTTTTCTAAAAAGAATCGTGATCACAGGTCCGGAATCTGTCGGGAAATCAACTCTCGTAAAAAATCTGGCAGACTATTTTCATACCAGCTATGTTTCAGAATTTGCAAGAGAGTATTTAGATAAACAAGGTAGATATGTCATTGCATCGGATATCATCGAAATTGGACGAGGACACTTACTATCAGAAAAGGAAGGATCGATAAGGGCAGATAAGTTTCTCTTTATTGATACAGACCATCTAACAACGAAAATATATTCAGAACATTATTTTAGTTACTGCCCGGAATGGATCAAAACCAGAGCACAAATTTTAAAATATGATCATTCGCTTATGTTAGATATTGATGTCCCTTGGATAGAGGATCCTCAAAGAGATCTTGGGGCATTTCGTGAGGAAATGAAAGAGACCTTTATAAAAGAAATGAATTGGGCAAATCGAAGCTTTACCATGATTTCTGGTAGTTTTGAAGAACGGTTGGACAAAGCCAAAAGAATCATTCAGGAAATCGCGGAGTTACCTATGAATCCTGTCTACTTTTCTCAGGAACAAATCCATCTTCGTAATGTTTAATGAGCGCCTTCGGGACAGGCTCATGGCGGATTAAATCGTACATGTGAATCAAAGTTGATCCCTTTGAGAAGTTATCTAACTTTTTAGGACCGACTCTACTTTCTAAATGTGACCTTAAAACAAAACGTACTTCCAATGTAAAACGAGCCAATCCCGAACGATTTGGTGAAGTTCCATGCAAATGATGGGATGCAAAACAGATCATCTCTCCTGCCCTTGAATGAATATCAACAGTATCTACTTCATCCAAATTATATAAGGGCGCGGGAAAAATTTGTTTTCTATCAGAAAAAACCTTATTTGATTGAAAGCCGCCTAACTCTAACCATTCCTGATAATCAAATAAATCGGAATTATTCGGTATTGCTTTTTTAAAGTAAGGAGGATAAATCGAAAATCCAGCTCCTTTTTCAACATCGTAAATAGGGATCCAAAAGTTCAATTGGCATTGGGGATTGGCATACCAAGGATCCCTATGAATATAACTTACCGATTTAGCCTCCACATTTTCATGAAATTTATCTGGCACGCAGCGAATGCGAATCGCATCTAAAAAGGTCTCATTTAAATCAAAACCTAGTTCCGACCATACGGGGCAAAATGAGTGGAGCAAAGGTTCACTGAAGATGATCTCGTCTCTTAACAATTTCATCCGCGTTAGCAATTGAGGAGAAGACAAGCAGGCAACTACCTGCCTTGGATCTCCTTCTGGGAAATAGGACTGAAGTCGGTTTTGTATCTGAAGAAGAAAGGGATTTAAACTAGCAGGCGAAAGACGATTGAATATCTTTCCTAGAAGGAGTGCGTTTATATCCATCGATCATCAAATTATTTTTTTGATTCAGCGAGATTGATCGCTTCCTGTAACTCGGAGGCGCTGATATAGAGGTTTGCAAAAGTATTCACTTGATTGAGAGCATCTTGCAAACCTGCTTTAAAGAGAAGCCCGCTTTCCATATGTTCACGAAAAATGGTAAGCGGGTTTTCGGATTCCATCTCGTGGATCGTCTTTTCAAAGGAAGCCTTCATTTCCTTCATCTCGGCAATATCTGTAGGTATTTTCCAACCGTTACTCAATCGACTCAAAGGGAAGTCCGTCCGTTTCCTATCGACCTTCTACATCCAATATCTTTGTCGTTTTAACAATGAGACGAGTGGTAATATAAAACATTGCACCAAATCCAAAGAAAACGCTGTGAAATAATTTCCAAATACCAGTAATTTCGCTTACATGAAGGAAGGGTTCTTGGAAATAAACTTGGATCAAATCAAAAAGCGTGAAAACTACGATCATGCCAAAGAGACTTGGATATTCGCGTTTCAGAATATTCTTAAAAGAGAAGGACAAAGTTGGTTTAACATATCCAGAAATCTTAGGAATGAATGCAGGAGTTTTATCAGCCCACGCTAGGTATTCCTTCTCAAATTTTCCTCTGAGGAAATATTCTTCCGCAAAGATAATCCGTTCATAATAAAGATAAAAGAACATGATATAGACGAGAGTAAATGGAACGTCTCGAAGGATGAGCACAGGACCTAAATACATTAAAAAATTTCCGACATACAATGGATGCCTGACGAGTGAATAAATACCCGTCTGATTGACTAAATCAGCTATCTGTTGTTTCGTGTTCCGTCCTGATGTCCTCGCAGGAGCGTAACCAATGGTGAAACATCTTACCGCCAGTCCGAGCAAGCTTACGGAAAATGCAAGTCCTAGCCAGTATAGGTTTTTGGTATAAACCCCGCCAAAAAATGGGACGGATGGAAGGTACGCAAGCGAAAATGCCAGAACTAGTCCAGGGATATAGGACCTCCAGCGGAAAAGGAAATTGCCTTGTTGGTTGAGTTCTTCTATGAATGCCATATGAAATCTTACTTGATTCCTTTCTAGAAACTACTAGCTTTCGTTCTATGTCAATCAAATCCTTCATCCCTGCAAAATTCAATTTGCCTGTCCTTTGGTTTACGGACCTAACCTTACCCCTTTTATTGAAGGCAGTTCACAACATCGATTCCATTGAAGTTTCAAAAGAAGATAAAAAAATCTTATCCTCCCTTCAAAATGAACGTTTGATTTACATCTCCAATCACCCTACCACAAAAGAACCTCCTATCGCTTACAATTCGGCAAACATCATGAATTCTCGGTTTTATTATATGGCCGCGAGGGAGGTTTTTTCCTGGGGGGCAGGTTTTGTCGGAGACTTCATTCAATCCATTGGCGCTTTTTCTGTGTTAGCTGGGGCGCCCGACAGAGAATCCCTTAAGGCTGCTCGAGAGATTTTAGCGAGCAAATCAGGAAAACTCGTACTTTTTCCTGAAGGCGAACCAACGAGCGGTATGAATGATACCTTGCTCCCCTTTCAGCCAGGAGTCTCTCAGCTTGGATTTTGGGGTCTTGAGGATGCTCTAAAGGCAGATCCGAATGCAAAAATCCACCTAGTGCTAACATTTGTTAAGTATCGAATCAATGCTTCCATTGACTGGATGCAGAAGGATATCGATCAAAGTTTAACTCGTATGGAGGAGAGATTAGGCATTTCTAAAACGGGAAAAGACATTGTCCATAGATTTCTATCTGTGGGGAAACGAATGATCGAACGTGAAGAGAGAGAATACGGTTTACATATAGAAGCAGATAAACTTGAAGACTTTGATTATCGTCTCGGAAGGATGAGGCATGCAATATTAGATAATATCGCTGATAAGGCAAAAATTCCAAAATGGGAAAAAGAAGCAAATGCCATAGAAAAATTAAGGAAAATCCTCAGCACACTTGAGTTAGTTGTGATAGGAACACCAGATCCGAAAGGAGAGCTTCCTTCCTTAGAGATGGCAACTTGGGCCAGAAAAGCTGCGATCAAAGCATATGATTTCATTTCGATTCAAACAAATTATATCAAAGAGCTTCCTTCAGCAGAACGATTGTACGAGTTTCTTTCAAGATATGAAAATGAAATTTTTGGCGAAACCAGAAATAGACCACAGAAAGCCTACGTCCGCTTAACACAGCCATTTCTCATTAATGATTATTACGATCGCTACAAGACAGACAAGAAAAAGACTGTTGAGGAATTGACAAATAGACTAAAAGCAGAAATGGAAACGTTAATGAATGAAGAAATACAAAAATCGACGCCATTATTTCCTTCTAATTATATTTTTTGATGCCTTCTCTTAGCAAAACGGAGATTCTCGAGAAAATAAATACGGGAGAGAATTTTAAATTTCGTAGGTTCGGTCCATCACAAGACTTTGATGAAGAATTGATTCTTTTATTAAATTTATTGTCCGAACATTACAAGAGACCTGACTTTGGCTCTGTTTTTTATACAATTGTCAAGGATTTGATCTTGAATGGCTATAAAGCCAACTTCAAAAGAGTTTTTTTCTTAGAAAACAATCTCGATATCAATTCGCCGGGAGACTATGAGTTAGGTGTAAGAATGTATAAAAGTTTTATTTTGGCGGGGAAAAGTAAATCTTATACTGAAATCGCAGAAAGGAAAAATTTTTATGTCGAGATTGAAATCTCATATAATTCAGATGAAATCACTGTAATCGTAGTAAATAACAATCGTTTAACAACAAACGAAATGCAGAAAATTAAAAATTCATTGCTGCACGCTCAAAACTATAACGATATCATGGAATATTATATCGAACGGGGAGACAGTTCAGAAGGAGAGGGCATCGGGATCGCACTTTGTGTTATCTTATTAAAGGGAGAAGGAATCCCCACTCAGAACTTTAAAATATCTAGCAATCAGCTTGAGACTCGTGCCACTGTCAGAATACCGATAAAGAAAAACTAGCCAAACCTTCTAACTTTAAAATTCTGGAAATGGTATGTTGCAAACAGAATCACCAAAACGCATAAATGATGAAAAACTCAATTCCTTTCTTAGATTTGTGATCCGAGATAAGGATCGCCATGCATTATGGCTAAATACACTTTCTTTACTCGAGCATATAGGATCACGAAAGATACTGTTGACTCAGTCAAACGATGATACTTCTGAGATGATCCTCAGGCATGCCACAGAAGAAGCAAGACATGCCCTATTTTTTAAAAAAGCAGCACGTAACATTAAAGCTGATTTTAAATCAGGATATCATACCAATGAACTTTTGAAAGGGAATTCTGCAAAAATCTACTTTGCAAAACTCGATTCCCTTGTTAGATCGAATTTAAAGAAATCTGAATTGGATCCATTTAAATTCACGTATTTAGCATATCTATATACAACAACGGTGATTGAAAAACGGGCGATGATCGTATACGAAAATTATAATCAATTACTTGAATCGCAAAACATAGAGATTAATTTACAAAACTTAATCTTGGAAGAGGAAGGTCACCTGGATGAGATGTCAGCGGAGATTACCAAGCTTGATCCTCATTGGGAAGCTCGGTTAGAAATTTTAATGGAAAAGGAAAATAAAATCTTCGAACGTTTTCTCAATCAGCTGAATTTAATAGTTGCTTGATGTCATAAAAATGCCAGTATTCCCAATTAAATGCTGGCATGGAAATATATTGACCAAATGGGTTAACTTCAATTATTTTTTTACCAGGCGATATACTGCCAATATCATCTACGGAAATTCTTTCCTTATTACCAGATTCATTTATGTATTCCACTGCTAAACTCTGAAGCGGCGAAACACTCAATTTATTTCTAGATTTAAGATCGATTTCGATGGCATCATCCCCGGACCAATTTCGTAATCTGGTTACTAAATCGATTATGTTCTTCTTTTCGACCTCGCCTGGCAAATCGGGAACTGTCTTCCAAATTTCACCATCCTTATAAACGGAATAGGTTTCCACGCCTTTTAGAGTATAAGAAATTTTCACTATTTTAGAAAAGGAAAGTCCAGCAAAGGGACTCCGTGTTTGAAAATGAGTCAGTTTCAAATCTGGTAGTAAAGAAGAAAAGGAATAGGGTAACGTATAAGCAATATGAGAATTTTTCTCTCTCACCAAACATTCAGAAACTACCTGAATACAATTTCCAAATTCGATTTCCATGAGCTTCCCGTCTCCGTTACCAAGAACAATAGATAGACGTCGATCACCCCAAAATTCTGAATCTAATATCGTCCTTTTCTCTTTCTCAAATTTATGGAGATTTTTCAAACCGTTAAAAATTTTATCCAGAGAATCAAAATTTGCAATTTTGAAACCTTCTCCCTCGCGTGAGGAAAGATACCAAATACTCTCCATTCGCTTAAAATTATACTTCATTTTTTCGTTCGGAGTTTCTAATATTAATTGTAGCGACTTGATTTGCTCAATATCATATTCGAGCAGTAATGGAGAATCTTCGTAAGTCTTCGGAAAAAAAGAAAATGGATCATATAAAAAAAAGAGTAAGCAGAGTAAGAAAGCGTTCATTATAAAAAGAATTAAATTAATTTTTTTCATGAATTCCTTCTCGAATAGCGTAGCTGAATCCGCCGAACAGAAAAAATAACTAACAATAAAGGTAAAAAAAGAGTATTGAAAAATGAATAAGCATTTCTCTCGTTGACTGTGAAAGATTTTAAAGGTATGACTGCTAACTTCTTTTCCCTCGAAACAATAAACTCTTTATCATCTAACATAAAATCAACTATATTTAATATAAAGCCTACATTTGCATCACGGAATGTTGATCTAAATTCTGGGAGAGAAAGCACATCGGAAACAAAATAGGAAGTCGATAGAAGAAAAATCTTGGTAGGAAGTTGCGATTGTTTACCGTCTCTCGTTGATCTATAGACTCCTTCCGCAAGAACCCCAACGGGAATTCGATTCCTTTCAATTTCCGAATCTGAAAAATTTTGACCGATGTTCATCGGAAAGACATTCTCCTTCTTCCACACTTGTTTATTTGTAGAAAGAATGATTTCATAGGTAAAATCCGTCTGAATACTTCTATCGATCTTAATCGTCGATATCCAGGGGAGAATCAACAAATTAACATTATTCGTAAGCTCGTGATTTTGGTGCAAATTACCTTCTGATTTAAAAAAGTAATGCCAAAATGGATACTCATGTTTTTGAAAATTGTCGCCTTTGGACAAAGAAACTGGATGCTCAAAATCAAATAATAGATTTGTGCCTACTTCAAAGCCGAAGGATTTTAATTGATCGTTCCAAAAAGCATAACCAGAACTCGGAAATGCAAACTTTTCACCTTCAAAATGAAGGCCTTCTTGGTTTCGTATCGGACTAACACGAAATTGCATAGAATTAACTAAAAAAATGATTCGACCGCCTCTCAGTACATAATCATTTAATCTTTGTTTTGCGTAATCATTCCATTCTGGTGATCCCACGATGAGCAAAACTTTTATTTGATTTGGAACAGCTTCCTCATTCAAAGCTACCTGAATAGGGTTACCGTATTCTTCCAAAAATGCTTGGTGGTAAAAAACTCCCCAAGTATTGATTCCAGATCCATTTCCAGGGAGCGGCGTTCCAAATATTCCGGTATCTGTGGCAATGGCAATCGTCTGATTTTTTTGTTTTTGCTGTATCCGTCGAAGAGACCTGACGAGTTGAGCCTCTGCTTCCTCTACGAAAAAAAAATCGGGGATTACTTCTATCTCAGAATCATACTTTAAAACAATTCCCATAAATGCTTCTTGGAAGGACTTGGAAGTTTCCGAAGCCCTCTGTATCTCGTTAGGGTAAATTCTGGCATCAATGGCTCTTTTGCGAATTTCGGGTGAGACATTCGGCGCATAAAAGATAACGGAAATTAGTTCTTCATTCTGCTTTTCAATTTCTATGAGGAATTCGCGAACCAGCTCTAATCGAACTTGGTATTCTATCGGTAAATCTGAAGAATAGTAAGCCTCGATCAGAATTGGCTTTTTTAAATTTTTTAGACGCTCTATTGTTGGTATGGATAGGGTGAGTCTTTCTGAGCTAGAAATGTCCTTTCGACAGGATAGCTCATGCATTGCCAGATTGGAAAATAAAAAGAAAATAATAATCTGAAAAATAAATATTTTAGTCTGAGAAAATTTCATCTATTCTCTCTTAATTGAAATGAGGCAAGAGTTAGAAACAAAAAGTTAACTGAGATATAAAAATAAATATCCCTGGGGTCTAATATTCCCAGTCGAAAAGATTCAAAGTGGCTTTGTAATGAAAATATACTTAACCATTCATAAATATTTTTACCAAGAAAGTCAGCTAGCTTTTGAATTCCAAAAGAATAAAATATAGAAAGAATAAAAAACCCAAACAGAAAGGTGCCAATTTGTGTATTAAAAAAAAGAGTGAAAAATAAAATAATACTAACAAAGGTTATCCCTACAAAAAAAACCCCGAGATATCCTGAGATCAAAATGCCAATGTCTGGCGCACCAAAAATCATTGTGGTTAGTGGAATGAAAAGGGTACTTAATAATGCCAAAAACACAATCACGCAACAGGCGATATACTTTCCTAAAACAACTTCCCATTCCTTAAATGGCAGGGTAAACAGAACTTCCCAAGTACCTGATTCTTTTTCCTCTGCCCAAATTTTCATTCCGATTGCCGAGACAAATAGCAATAATAAGTAAGGAGTCAGCAAAAAGAAGAATCCTAAATCGGAACTTTTCCTATCCCAAAATGAATTTCCACCGATTCCAAAGAAAAAAAGCAAACTTTCAACAAACATGAATAATAGGATAAATGTATAGCCAAGTGCTGTATTGAATGCCAACATGATCTCTTTCTTGACAACGGCAAAGATTCGATTTGTAGATTCCATCAATTTCCCGTAATTGAATTGAATATCGTTTTTAACGACTCTTCCAACTTTCTCATCTCGCGAATGGTAATTTGATTTTTGCTCAAAAGTAAAAATATATCTTCTGGTTTAGCATCTCCAAGTGAGACCTCGTACTCTGCAAACCCATCTTCCAAATCCTTCAATTTAAAAACATTTGCCCAACCATTATGCCTCATGAAGGATATAAAATCAGATTTACCTTGGTTTAAAACTAAGAACAGTTTGTCCTGTTTCCGTAGGTCTTGCACCGAGCTATTTGCGACCACCCTTCCATTGGATAGTATAATGACATGCTCGCAAATTTCCTCCACTTCGTCTAGACTGTGAGTTGAAATGAGAACTGTACGATCCTTACTTAGATCTCGGATGAGTAGTCGAATCTGGGTCATCTGGTTGGGATCAAGACCGTAACTTGGTTCATCTAAAATTAAATATTTTGGGTCCCCGAGAAGAGTACTCGCGAGAGCCACACGCTGTCTGAATCCTTTCGAAAGAGTTCCGATGACTAGATGCCTAACTTCGCCTAAGTTCAATTCTTCGATCACACGAAAAATGGCACGACTCCGCTGCGTTTTGGGAATGCAGCGTGTTTTGGCAAAAAAATCTAGATTTTCCGATACGGTTAGATCTCGATAGACTGGCCCACTTTCTGGCAGGTAGCCAATCTGTTTTTGGAATTCGGCACGAAATTCGGAGAGGTCCCTTCCCTGGATTTCTACCATCCCTGAAGTTGGCTCTGTAAATCCAGTGAGAAGACGCATCGTTGTTGTCTTCCCCGCGCCATTTGGTCCGAGAAGAGCCGTCAGTCTTCCAGGTCTGAGGGTAAAATTTAGGTTGGATACGGCCAATTTACCCGGAAATTCTTTGGTGAGCTGGACCGCCTGCATGGATTTAGAAACATTTTGAACCTCTTAATTTCCAACAATAAAAAATGGCTTGCGAAAAAACTCATGCGAGCCATTTTTCCTCCATAATTCATGAGACATAATTCCATGATTGGAACATACCCAGAATGGGCTTAGAGATCATATTACTCCCCTTTTTAGCAAGCATTGCAGTGACCATTGGCCTTCGGCGTTTGGACAAATCGAATGCTAAGCTCTCCCAATTGAAACGTTATGCGTCAAAATTGACCGATGAAATTCATAATTCAGCCCTCCAAAAAATCCAGTCTGTAAAAGATGCAGGGATAGATTTAGACATCCTAGTCAAACAATCTCGAAAGGTGGCAGAAGAGATTCAGTCGCTCAGCGGAGAGTCTCGAGAACTGTTTGAAAAAATTAGATCTAGCAAGGAATACCTATCCTCTCTTTCTGGAGAATTAGAACAAGTATCATACCTAGCAACAGAGGTTAGACGAGAAACTTCGGCAATGGAATCTGGCTTAAATCAAATTCAATCCCACAAACGGGAATTAGAATTGGTATCTGATGACATGGAACGACTACATGAAGAGAGTACGACCCTACTCGAATCTTTCCAGATCAGGCTGAACCAAAGATCCGATGAAATTTTACAATCTGTTGCTCATAAAATGGTCGAATTGGAAGGATTGCTGGATACAAAATCAGATTCTTTAGACCAATCGATCGAACACATTGCACGCCAAGCGAAAGAAAAATTATTATCTCATGCTGACGTTATGGTCTCTGAGACCACAGGTCGTCTTGACCAAGCCAGGAAAGAAATGGATTCCCTTTTTGATTCCATGCGTTCGGCGCAAGGGGAGATTGATCTAAAACTAACCAAATTTGAAGATACCTCTTCATTACTCTCGGATAAGGTTGATAAATTTGATGAAAAAATTGAGGACAAATACCTTCGTACCTCACAAAAGTTAGACGAAAAAGTAGCTGTTCTGGAACGCAAAATCCAAGAAAGATTTGATAGCATTTTCGAGCAAGTCAGCCATACAAAAGATTCCTTTATGAAAGGCTTGAACCAAGAAACAGAATCTATCAAACGCGAAATCGAAGATATGTCTCTTGAAACATTAACGAAACGTGATGAGATTATAAATGAAACAAGAAGACAAGCAGATCAAATCAACCAAACCATCATCAATTTCCAAGAAAAATATCTAGAAGCAGAGAACAAACTTCTCAGGCAAGCTGACACCCGTAAGCAAGAATTAATTCGCGAAATAGAAGCATTTAGCGATGAATTTCATAGAATTTCTGAAGAACTTAGAGAAGAAGCATCCACCCTAAAGAAGAGTGCCTTACAAGAGTTAAAGGATTATGATAAAGATTTAGATGAAGTGCGTACGAGCCAAGAAACACAAATCAAATCGTCTTTGCTCCATTTAAAAGCTGAATTAGAAGAAAAAATTAGAAGTAGTTTCAAAGATACCGAACAAGAATTAAAATCGGAAATCCAGTCCTTAGAAACACAGATCGAGTCCCTCGGTGAAAGCGTTTCAAGCCATACGAAAGATGTTGATGAATATGTAGATGAACTAAAAGGGGCACTCAGAGAAACAGCGGCTGAAATCTTTGAAACTGCAGAACAAAAAGCAAAATCCTCCGAAGAGATCATCTCAGAAAAGATTCGTATCGCCAATACGAACTTAGAACAATTCGTTTTAAAATGGGAAGATCAGCTCAGCCATCTCAGAGAAGACCAGACCGATTCTATCGAGCAGCTGCAGGACAGGCTAAAAGAAATTCATATTGAAGGGAAAGATTTACTTTCTCAGTTCCAAGTGGAATCGAAAAAGGCGGTCGAATCCTTGGAAGAAAAGGCAAATCACAAGGCCAAAGAAATTATCGCCAAGATTGAAGAAGAATCTAGATTTGCGCATAGCGAAGTGGAACGCATTCTTAGGACATTAGAGGATTCCGGAAATGCATTCTTTACTTCACAAGAAGAGAAAATGGATCGCCTCAATGAAACCATTGACTCAAAAATTTCCCACCAACTAACGAAACTCTTAGATAAAGGGAACATCCAACTAGGACAGCTTGAGGAAAAGATTACGACTCATTTGCACTCAGTCCGTAAAAATTTAGAAGAGAGCATTAAGCGTTCCAAAGAAGATTCAAAACGACAAATTGAAACATACCAAAAAGATTATGAAAAATCTTTTAAAGAAATCGCAAAAGACAGCCAGGATTTTCTAAAGGATACGCAATCACAGTTCCTAGAAATCAAATCAGACATTGAAACTACTCTCTCAGAACTAAAGGAAGTTCGAGAAGAGACCGTTACAGAATTCCGCTCTGAAATTGAGTCTATGAGTGAAGTGATCACTGACTTAAAAGAAGATCTAGATGAAGTGAAAGAACACACCGATCTCTTTGTTAGCGCAAAATTGATTGCCGAACAATCTGAACGTGCCGTTTCCGAAATCAAAAAAGCACTCGAAGAACTGGACCAAGAGAAACCGACTTTAGATATTTATAAAGAGGCAATTGCAACTTTCTTAAATCTCCAGTTGCAGATTGAATCGGAACTCAGAAAACTTGAAGAGACGGAATTTAAATCAGGTGATATTGACAAACAAGTAGAGATCTTAGCATCAAATCTAAACTATGTAACCGAAAAGATTTCCTTCTTCCAGGAAGTTTTACCAGAGATCGATGGCATCGAAAAAAGAATGCAGGTCATTTCTACAGAACAATCTAAAATCGAAACGTTCCTATCCTCTTTGGATGAGTCGCAGGAATCTGTGCTGCAATTAGCAGACAACTTAGAAAACCAAAAGCAAAATACACGGGAAGTCCAAGCTCGTCTGGATGTGATGGACCGGGAAATCGGAGTGGTCGAATCCCGCGAGCGTGAGCTGGCGGAAACCATTCGGATTGCGGAAAACAAAACCGCGTTTCTAGTGGAAAGGTCTTCGCAGATGGATTCGGTCGAAAGGAAATTCGACAAAATCGAAGAGCTTATGGGTGACCTTTCCGATAGGCACAAACAGATACTAACGCTCCAGAAGCGTCTGGAAGAACTAAAAGAAACATCTACAGAAACCAGAGACGATTTAGAATCCTTACTAGGGGAAGCAGACGAAACCTTTGAGAAACTTTCCCAGTTTCTAGACATCGTCCAAGGTTCGATGACGGCTCCTGCAGTTTCTGGCAAGAATGGGACTGGATCAGGCCAAAAATCGTCGCAAAATCCGCTGATTGAACGAAAAAAGGCGACGATTTTGAGTCTTTTTGACAATTACCAGTGGAGTGCCGAGGCAATTAGCGAAAAATTAAATATTGAAAAATCCCTAGTGGATACGATCCTCGGAGCAAGAAAGAAATAAAACCCTCCGAGGAAACCATGTCAGAAGACCAAAACGAATCTACGTCGAAAGAAACACTCATTGTTGCATCAAAAGTAAAGGCTTACATCAAATCGAAAGGATTTATGACAGCTGGTGATGCGATTGAAGGCTTAAATGAAGAAGTATACCGCCTCATTGACAAAGCTCTCGAAAGAACAGCTTCCAATAAAAGAACTACAGCAAGATCGACAGACTTTTAGTCCTTCGTGATTTACATTAAGAACAAAACAGAAATCGATAAGATGAGAAAGGCGGGTGCCTTTGCAGCCAAACTTCTCAATTACCTGGCTCCTTACGTAAAAGTGGGAGCGAGTACCTTAGAGCTCAACGATATAGCTGAAGATTTCACAAAGAAAAACGGGCATCGTTCGGCGCCCTTAGGCTATAAAGGCTTTCCGAAATCCATTTGTTCCTCCATCAACCAAGTAGTCTGCCACGGCATCCCAAAACTCGAGGATGTTCTCAAAGAAGGTGATATCATCAACTTAGATGTATCACCCATCGTGGACGGCTACATTGGAGATACATCTCGTACTTTCCTTGTCGGGGAAACGGATCCGCTGGTAAAAAAACTTGTGGATGATACAGAAAAATCCATGTGGATCGGTATCGAGCAGGTAAAACCAGGGAACCGTGTGGATGAAATTGGAAATGCCATTGATGATTTTTTAACACCCAAAGGATATGGGATTGTTCGAGACCTGATGGGACATGGGGTCGGTCGAAACTTCCATGAAGAGCCGCAAATCCCTCACTTTCGAATGAATCGAAAGCTCGCAAAAATGGAAGCGGGCATGATCTTTACTGTCGAACCCATGGTCAATTTAGGAACTTGGGAAGTTCTTTTTGACAAACAGGACAAATGGACGGTTCGCACCAAAGATGGAAAGTGGTCTGCCCAATTTGAGCACACCATCCTTGTGACAGACAAAGGTTACGAAATCCTCACCCAAGAAAATTAAGAATGTTCTTTTTCTAAACTAATTTCCTGCTAATTCATCCGTCTAATAAAATAGCAAAAGTGAGGCTCCTATGAACCGTATCTATCTTTCTCTCTTCGTTTTGTCTTTCTCCACAGCAAGTTACGCCACTGCCCTATGTCCAGGCAAAGAAAAGCGTGCCGAGTTTTGTCCTGGCAAGGAAAAACGCTCCCTAAGCTGTCCCAACGACGGAAAGTAATTTAGAAATTTCGATTTCCTATGTCCAAGGTAATCCTCTTCGTAGATGATGAACAAATCATCCTCATGAGTCTGAAATCTCAGCTCAAAAAACATTTCGGAAACGAATACCGTTACGAAACTGCTCAGAATACGGAAGAGGCTTGGTCCATCATAGAAGAGTTAGCTGATGAAAACTCGAATATTGTGATAATCGTCTGCGACTGGTTGATGCCTAACCAGCGAGGAGATGAGTTTTTGAGAGATGTTCATAGAAACCATCCTAGTATCAAAAAAATCATCATTTCCGGACACATTGATGAAAATTCACTGAACCAGCTGAAAGGGGAAGTGAATCTTCACGGTTTTTTAAATAAACCATGGTCTGAGGCTGATTTAATTAAAAAAATAGAAGACGCTATTACTAAAATTGCCTAAGTTCCAAATTGGAAGTTTAGGAAATGTCTACACATACTGATATCGTCATTGAAGATCTCTCACTCGTAAGAAACAAATCACCTCTCGTTCATAATATTACAAATTACGTTGTCATGAACAATACAGCGAACGCCTTGTTAGCTGTAGGTGCATCACCAATCATGGCACACGCACCAGAAGAAGTCGAAGAAATGATCCAAATCTCCGGCGTTCTTGTAATCAACATTGGAACTCTCTCTGCACCTTGGGTAGCTTCTATGGAAAAAGCGATGCGCAAAGCCAAGGCACTTGGTAAACCTATCGTCCTCGATCCCGTGGGCGCTGGTGCCAGTGCTTTTAGAAATGAAACCCTCAAAAGGTTGCTAGATGCGTCCGCTCCCTCAATCGTCCGCGGAAATGCCTCTGAAATCCTTGCGACACTCTCATCCTCAGGAAAGACAAAAGGTGTTGATGCGACCGATTCTTCCGAATCGGCAGTAGATACTGGTAAAAAGTTAGCAGCATATACTGGTGGCACGGTCGTAATCTCAGGACCTACTGATTTTATCCTCAGTCACAACAAAACATACAAAGTAATGAATGGTGATCCCATGATGACGAAAGTCACAGGGCTTGGTTGCACAGCCACTGCACTTAACGGAGCGTTTGCGGCAGTGCAGAGTGATTATGCAAGAGCTGCATTTTCCTCAATGGTCGTAATGGGTATTGCAGGAGAGATGGCCAAAAAAAAATCTCCTGGTCCAGGAAGCTTTCAATTGCATTTTTTAGACGCTCTCTATGCGATGAATGAAGATGACATCAAGAGCCATATCAAAACCGAATAAGAATTTTTCACCGTCTGGTCTGTACCTTGTGACAGACCGTGACCTGTGCACCCACCATTCCTTAAAATCTGTAATCGAAGCCTCTGTCCGCGGGGGAGTGAGCATAGTCCAACTCCGTGAAAAATCTTGTTCAACGAAAGAGTTTATCGAACTTGCTCTCGAAGTTAAAAATTTATTAAAATATACGAATGTACCTCTTCTTATCAATGATCGCATTGATGTTGCCTTGGCTGTCGAAGCAGATGGAGTCCATCTAGGTCAAAACGATATGCCCTCTGAGCTTGCCAGAAAAATTCTTGGAGAAAACGCCATCATTGGTCTTTCAATTGAAAATTTTGATCAAGTAAACAAGATTCAAATGGCAGCTAATCTTAACTATATTGGTGTTTCGCCTATCTTCGAAACGACGACAAAAACAGACACTAAAGGTGCATTCGGAATTCAAGGTCTTAGTAAAATTCGAAAGATGACAAGCCTTCCATTGGTTGCCATCGGCGGCATCAATGAAGCCAATGCTCAGAGTGTCATTGCGGCTGGCGCTGATTCACTGGCAGTCGTCTCTTACCTCTGCTCCTCCAAAAATCCTGAAGAGAGTGCGAAACATTTACTTAGCTTCTTTTATTGATTGGTCTCCCCTTTTTTCTCTTAATTTTTTAACATTTCGATTCCAAGCATCTACCCCAATCCTGTAAATACTAGTTTGTTTAAAATGATGCCGAAAATCTTCCTCACTCATTTCCAGATCTAACGACCCTGACACTTTGGCAAAAATTCCTTTCGGAAGTAATTCTTGACTTTTGGTCTCAATTTGATTCCGTTTCGCCTTAGTTTGGTTCCATGGACATACCTCCTGGCAAATATCGCATCCGTATTGCCAACCGAAGAGTTCCACGCCAGTCTCAAAAATGGGGTCCCGGTCTTCAATGGTATGGTGCGAGATACACAAGCTGGCATCCAATTGGTATGGGGCTGTTAATGCACCTGTCGGACAGGCATCGAGGCAAGAAGTGCACGAACCACAATGGTCCGTCGGCACCGGTTCCACAACCAACCAGGGACAATCTGTAAGAATTGTGGATATAAAAAAATAGGAACCTAACTCGGAATGAATGACATTTGTATTTTTTCCCATCCAGCCGATGCCGGCTTTGACAGCAAAAACCTTCTCCATAATCGGAAGCGTATCCACTGATTGACGAAAGTAATTTTTGGGAAATGCTTGGCGTAAATACCTTAGAATGGGTTCGGCTTTTTTTCTAAGGACTTCATGGTAGTCCTCACCTAAGGCATAACGGGACACTTTGGAATCCAGAGTTTCTAAGGTGGATTCCCCCCATTCCGAGCGATAGACCATGCCTAAGCAAATCATGGAGGCTGGTTTGAAACCTAGATGTCGAAAATCAGTTCGAATTTCCATGCTTTGTTCTTTTGGGAACCAAGTCATCTTTCCAAATTTTTGATCCCTCACCCAACTGAGGAGGTACTCTCGATGGAAGTCAGGTAGGATTGGTTTTGCAAAGCCAACTAGGTCAAAACCTGAGTCAATACAAAGCTGTTTAATGATTTCAGGCTGAAATGCATCCACTAGGTTTACCTAAATGAATGAGAAATCAGAAGAGTTAGTTTTCAACGACAATTTTCTAATTTTGACTGAAGGCAAGAACGTTGAGAAAATACAAAATATATATCAAAAGGCGCGTCTTAACATTTCCTCCCAATCAGGTCTTCCAACGAATTTAAGAATCGGTATCCAAGTCGCTCTTTTAAAATCCATCATCACACTTCTCGACCTAGGTTTAAATCCACTTGGTTCGGAAATCGTTCCAGAATACCAAACTCTGATGACTGAAATCATAGAAGTCTATGTAAAACTTCAACCACCAAACGAATCCAATTGGTTAATGGAATGCGTGCAATACGGGGATAAAAAAGCTTACCATTGGGACTGGAAACATTTTGGTTCAAAGGAGCTATTCTAAAGGGTTAGGTGACAATAAACAGCGGATAGGAGAAGAAATACGAACATTTTGTCCTTTTAATCACCTCTCCAAATTTTATTTCTTGAATCTTCTTCGCATATCTTATGATAGCTAGTCATATGAAAACCAATATCGCTTATTTGAATTTAATATCTGGTCAGAATCCTCTAAGACTTACTACCTTTTCGATCGCAAAGCGGAACTCACTGCAACTTTATGCAAAAATTGAAAAATATGGAGATATTTCTGCTTACCTCGACTATCTAATTGAAAAATATTCTTATCGTATCTATCATGAATTTAAAAATGTTCCGCTCGGAGTCAACCCTCCCTTCAATCATTTTCAGGGGGAAAAACTGGTCTTCAAATGTAAAGTTTACGAATCTACCTTATCTGAACTCATGGAACTAGCAGCCTACGCTGCGTTAAGTAAAGGAAGTCTATTTCAGTTATTGATTGCCTGGGACATAACACCGCCAAAACCGTGTCAGAGAATGGCAGCCTAACTAAGAACGCGATTCCGCGTTTAAATACTCTCGGAATTGTATTGGTATCTCCTTTTTTTTGCCCTGTCTATAATCAAAGTAGACCTGCACTGTCTTTGCTCGGGCATGCGAAATTTTTCTGGCTTCATTCCAGATATCATAGCCAAAATCCCATGAGGTAGTTCCGATTCTAGAAACCCAAATCAAAACTTCAATTTCATCTCCCGGAACTATCGAGCTGATCAAATCCATTTCCACTCTTGCCAAAACAAAAGGAATATCCTCTAAAGTTTCGATCTTTAAATATTTCCTACAAAATTCTAATCTTGCGATTTCTAAATATGCAGAATAACTTGCATTATTAACCCGTTTCATCGGGTCCATATCATTGAAGCGAATCTGAATCGGAACTTGAATCATATTTAGTTAATTTGTCTCAAGATTCTCTTCCTTCAACTCAATATCCCTTCGGATGAGTGCGATTCGTATCCGATTGGCAAAAACATCCCAAAGTCCAAAAATGGATTGGGACCTAACTTGTATGATTTTTTCTTCTGGCTCAAAATAAAATTCTACTTTATCTGGAAAACGAAAGACTTTTGTAAAGTAAACTAGGCGAATGTATTCGTTTTCTTTTTTTTCAGAAACATATACGTTTTCCATCCCATCGAATTTGTTTGCTAAAAAATGATACGTCGCTTCTTTAGAATCTTTATAAACAATCGGTTCCACTTTGTGGATATAATTGAACCTCCAACTTTCACTGGAAATGCAATTGGGTGTTGGTGGACAGCCATGCAATTCACCATCATCCACACCTGTTCCCGGCCCTAAAAAGCTACCACAACATAAAAGAAAGACACCTAGTAAATATTCTGTTCCCACATATGTTTGACTCGTATCATATCATCATTCATAACATTTTACTTTCGTTTTGATTTAGAACGAAGTGGCTTCTTGTTCGGAGTTTGCCGCTTTGCTCTGCTTTGCACCGTTCCTTTCAAAGTTTTCTGACTTCCTAAAAAAAAGTCTTTGAGGAAGGCTGCCGCCTCCTCTCCTTTTTGTGTTCCTAATTGTACGGTTTCAAACAATCGATTTCGTACAGTCGTCGTTAGACTCACTGGCAACGGAACATCAGGTGCTATGGTATGTATATGGATTCCATTCGGCGGCTTTTTGGCGATGATACGCGCATGATTGAAATTATGATGGTGCCATCTTCTCATCATCTTTGCAATTTTCCAATTTCTAGGAAAGGCAAAGAGACCAGTGACGAGGCTGAGTGGCTTCGAAATGTGGGCAACTGGCGAGTTCATAACTACGATGATTTCTTTATAACCAGCTTCAATCAAATCTTGGATTGGCAATGGATTCAAAAGAGCGGCATCCGAGTATAATCTACCAGCTAACCATTGCTTGCCCCGTGTAGCAATAGGCAAGGAAGTAGCCGCCTTCAGAAGCTCAAAAATATTTGTCGAGGTTGCTTTGACGTATTCTATACTATGCGAGTGCAGATTGCTCACAGCGATTCTAAATTCGGGAAACCCTTTTTTACCTAAAAACTCAGATTCCAATCTAACTTTCTTTCGAAAAATGAAATCGATGAGGTACTCTTGGTCTAAAAAGGTTTTACCTCGAAACGGATGAAGCAGTGATATGAGTTGTCTACCCGACAATTCCTTGTACCATACGCTCAGAGCCCTTTCACTTTTGATTGGTTCCGGATTTTTCATGGTTACATAATATGCGGCTGAACAAGCGCCAGAGGAAACTCCGACTACTAGGTCAAAATTTTGTGGACCTAAATACTGGTTTAAACTGTGGAGCACCCCTCCAGAGAAAGCTCCTTTCATCCCTCCGCCCTCAACCAGTAGGGCTCTTTTGGTTCCTTTCGCTAACGGTAATTTCAATACTCCACACCTCTTATACTGTATGAATCAAATTTAATGCATAAGTTGCAAAATCACTTAATTTTTAAGAATAAATTTCTAACCTAAAAAATCCAAACTCTTACCCTTTCGGCGGAAGTATTTTTTGGTCTCTTCAAAAATAAGTAATAAAAACGTACCATGAAAAGCAAATACATAGACATCCCAGGGTACGGGTTTAAAGAAATACAAATTACTTAAATCGGTATAAATGAATAAAAATACCAACACCAACTCAAACAAAATACCAGCTAACACTAGCTTATTTGAAAACATATTCGCAAAAAATGGAATTTTCTGGGAAATATACTGCATTGGTTTCCATTTAATTGAATCAAGCATTGCCATTCGAACCTGATTCGGTAAAAAACTTTTTGAAAATATGGATTCTCGCCAGGATCTTTTAGAGATCACATTTGCAATTTGCACGGTAACCGTAGGAAAGAAAAAAGCAGTCAGAGATTGTAAATAGATAGAATCTGCTTGGAACATATTTAATCCCGCTGGCGATTGGGGAATGACGCCGCCTGCAACCGTGACAACGAAATAATACCAAGTGGCAAAACAGGAAATGCAAAGAATGGAACCTTGTACAAGATAAGACCTGAGTATAAAACCAATGGATAACAACTTTTCCCCTTTCTTTCGAGGAGGTCGTAACATGATGCCTCGTTCTGGAGATTCGACGCCTAGTCCCATGGCAGGAACTAAATCAGTTCCTACATCAACAGCCAGGACACCCATAACAGTCATTAGCAAAGGGAAACCTGGGAATAAAACCCATAATAAAAAGGGAATTAATTCTTGCGGATTGGAATTGAGAACATAGGCCGAGAACCTTCGAATATTTTCAAATACAGCCCTACCCTCTTCGATGGCAGAAACGATTGAAGAAAAATTATCGTCGGTAAGAATCATGCGGGATGCTTCCTTGGCAACATCTGTTCCGCGAAGTCCCATCGCAATTCCAATGTCAGCTTTTTTTAAAGCAGGGCCATCATTGACACCATCACCTGTTACAGCAACGACTTCACCTAACTCTTTTAACGCAGATACGATACGTAATTTTTGTTCGGGAGAAACCCTTGCAAAAATAGGCTCTCCACTTTTTACTATTTCTTTTAGTTCACTATCGGACAATAATTCAATTTCATTCCCTGTAAAAACTTTTGACTCTAATTTATCTTTTCCGATTCCGATTTGATTTGCGATACTTTTTGCGGTTAGCGGGTGATCACCTGTAACCATCAAGATACGAATGCCTGCGGTATGGCAATCATGTATCGCCTTCGGAACGGTAGGACGAATGGGATCCGCCATTGCCGTAAATCCAAGGTATATTAAATTTGATTCCGTATTTTCAGGTGTAAAATTTCCGTTTGTTTTTAATATCGGATCGATCTCTCCGTAAGCAAATCCCAAAATTCGATAGCCCTTGTTTGCATACGTATTGGCCTCGGAGATAATTTGTGCCCTAATTTGCGCATCAATGAGTTTCGATACTCCTGATTCTAAGTAATGTGTACAGGTAGATAATAATTCATCATGGGCACCCTTCGCATAACAGAACAATCTTTCCTTTTCCTCTTTTACGATCACACTCATTCGTTTTCTAACAGATTCAAAAGGATTTAAATGTACTCGAGATTTTTCAATGGTGAGGTTTGCTCGTTTTCCAAGAACGAGTAATGCTGCCTCCGTAGGATCTCCAATCACATTTAAACCGGACGGAGTTTGTTCAAGCTTTGCATTATTGCATAATAGGGCGCAAGATAACAATCTAGCACGAGCCTCATCTTTGAATAATTCTTGAGGGTCGATTTCTCTGTTTTGTTTTAAGAATTTTCCCTCAGCTGTGTATCCAACTCCCTGACAATCAATCCATTCACTGGAAGAAAAAATGCCTACGACCATCATCAGGTTTTGGGTTAAGGTGCCAGTTTTATCTGAGCAAATTACAGTGGTGCAACCTAAAGTTTCCACGCTGGAAAGATCTTTCACGATCGCATTTCGTTTCGCCATACGAGAAACACCCATGGCGAGTGAAAGGGTGACGGTTGGCAACAGTCCTTCGGGAACATTCGCAACAAAAATACCAATGCAAAAGATAAAGGCTTGGACAAAGGTTAAACCAGCTCCCATCCAACCTAAAAAAAGAAAAGTCACGGCAATTCCGAGAGCGAGCATAGAAATCGCAAATACAGTCGATTTTAATTGTTTTTGAAGCGGACTAGGTTCCGATTGAATTTCTGAAGTCAGGAGTGCAATCTGTCCGATTTCCGTATTCATTCCCGTTCCAAAAACGGCTGCGGTAGATTGGCCTTTGATGAGGGAGGTTCCTGCAAATAAAATATTCGGCATCTCAAGCCATATAAATTTGCCTTCTAAAAGGATTTCCTTATCCGATTTATAGCGTTTAGACGAAGTGGATTCACCTGTTAGTGAGGAATTGTCAATTTCAACTTCGGAAGAATCTACCAAACGACAGTCAGCTGGAACTATATCGCCTTCTTGCAAGACGATTAGATCTCCAGCAACGAGTTCTGTTGCTAAAATCTCTCGCTCTTTTCCTGAGCGGATCACTCGACATTTGTGTGCCATGAGACGTCTCAGTGCTTCAACTGCCTTGTCGGATCTAGATTCCTGTAAAAAAGAAAAAAAGCCATTCAGTAAAACAACAATAAGAATCGCATAACCTAACTGAGGCATGTCGACACCTGGTATAAAACACAATAATGCGGCAACCCAAAGTAAGATGGCAAAAAAGCTGAAAAAGTTTTTCAAAAGCTTATAGTAAAATGGTGTAGATTTGTGACTTTCTATCTGATTTGGGCCAAATTGTCTAAATCTTCTTTTTGCCTCCTCTTCGGAGAGCCCCGCAGCTAAATCCGTCTGTAATTCAAAAGCAAATTGATTGGCCGTTAAATTTTTATAACTTGGTTTCGCTCTCTCCTCACCAGACTTTATGATGAAGATCATCTCATCAATCGATTTGCATAACAAAAGTTCAGATTGAACCTGTGGTAGAAGGGAAGAAATACCCTGCAGTAATCTAAGTTGCAAAGAAGGATTGTTATCTGGTATCACAAGCAAAAGTAGGATATGGATTTTTTCTTTTTCATCCTTGATACCATTCGGAATCACAAAAAGAATTAACTCTGGAGACTTTATCCCATTTACTTTTACATGCGGGATTAAAATTCCATCCTCAAGAGATCCGAAGGGAAGAGAACGATCATGAGCGAGGACTGAACTTACAAAAGTTTGAACTTGCTCTCCTTCTAATTTCGCAATTGCTTTTTGAAATAGAGAGCTACGTGTTTCCTCACTTGTGATGATTTCAAGATTGGACCGCTTTAAATGTTCAAAAATCATAAATCACTTAAATTTTATATGGAAGCTCTCCGAGATAATCTTTTTTTCCAATTTCAAAACCATTTGACCTTAGGATCGCATAAGCGGTCGTTATGTGAAAATAAATATTTGGGATGGCGTGGTTTAGGAGATACTCTTCTCCTGTAAGATATTTTCCTTCCCAACGTGGTTGTGTGATTTTTCGATCAGCAGCTGCGTCAAAATCGATTTGCGAATAAGATTTTAGATATGTAACTACGGATGCAATGCGTTCCTGGATTTCCGAGATCGATGCTTCATTATCTTCGTGTACGGGAGCTTCTTTACCAGCTAACCTAGCAGCGGCAAGTTTTGCCGTATCGCATGCAATTTGAACCTGTCTCAAAAGAGAGAACTGATCGGCTATCAGACGTGTATTTAATAACACCGTAAAATCGACTTTTTTAGCTTCTGCTTGTTTTGCCGTTTTTTCAAGAATTTGTGAGAGATTTGTAAGCGATTTTGAAAATTGTTCAATGACGATTTTGTAAAACATGAGTGACCTTTTTGCTTACATTTTCTCAAAAGATTTTTTATACATCTACAAAATTGAAATGAACCGACAGGAATGGTTCTAAAAGAATGTTATTTACTCTCCTCCTGGAAGGCAGGCTATGAAAAATAAACAAAAATTTCTTTTGATTCTCTTTTTGAGTTTCTTTCTTCTACTCCCTCTTCTGAGCTCAGATAAAGATCTAATCATCCAAGACATCAAAGTTGGGAATGGACAGGTGGCGTATTCTGGATCCAACGTGACCGTACATTATGTCGGAAGATTAAAAAATGGCACAAAATTTGATAGTTCAAGGGATCGGAAGAGGCCCTTTGAATTCAATTTAGGAGCACGGGAAGTGATCCGCGGATGGGATAAGGGGATTGTCGGTATGAAAGAGGGTGGCATCAGAAAACTGACCATCCCTCCCGATATGGCCTATGGTGACAAGGCTACAGGATCCATTCCTGCCAATTCTACACTCATTTTTGAGGTAGAACTCATCAAAGTTTACTGAGGATAGGACCTCGGAGGTACTTTTTACAAAAAAAGATTTAAAAAATACCTCCACTTGCAATAATTCAGAAATGGCATTTTTCAAAATGCCTGAACGCAAAATAAATTTGAAAAAGTTGAAAGTTAAAAATGAAAATTATCGTCAATGAATCCGACCTCACCTATGAGGGCCTATCGGACTTCCACCGCAAAATTACTGAATTGATCGATAAAACCGAAATCGATCTTTTGCTCGATTTTCACAAAATCAGTATGACTCTGGACAGTTCAACGATCGGCGAATTGATGAAATTCCACTCCCTGATGAAGGCAAAGCACCTGACTCTACGACTCATCAACGTTAACAAATTGACCCGCACCGTCTTTCGGCTCAATAAACTTGATTCCATCCTTGCCTTCGAAGATTCGATACCCAGTTGATCGCAGCATTTAGATATAAATTCAGCGAATCTGATAAATTTCTCTTGACGTGAAGTAGTTCAATATTAAACCACTTCATATAGGAGCTTTTATGAAATACACAAACTTATTGCTTTCCGGCATTCTCTCGGGTGCCTTCTTACTTTCGAACTGTAGCCCAAAACCAGCAGAACTTGCTGGCGATGCGTATCCAGTTGCCAAGGCTGAAGGAACTACATATGCCATCAATGCCGAAGGGTCATCTCTCAAGTGGATTGGTGCCAAAGTGAGCATGAAACATACGGGAGCTGTAAAAATCAAGGGCGGAGAGTTTACTGCGAAAGGTGGAAACATCACTTCTGGTAAATTCGTCGTAGATATGCCATCTCTTGAAAATCTAGATTTAGATGGCGCTTGGAAGGCTAAATTAGAAGGCCACTTAAAAAGTGCTGATTTTTTTGACATTGAAAAGTACCCAGAAGCTACCTTCGAAATCGCTTCTGTGACAAAAACGGACAAAGCTTTTGATGTTCGTGGCAACCTTACCATCAAGGGAATTTCAAAAGGGATTTCTTTCCCAGCTGAAATTGCTTTCGAAGGAGAGACTCCCGTATCTGCAAAAGGAACGATTACCATCAACAGACAAAATTGGGGAATCGTTTATCCAGGAATGGCAGACGATTTGATCGCGGACAATGTCCAATTTGATGTAAACTTAGTGACTAAAAAATAAACATTACATTGACAAAGAGAACCTCACCACCATGAATTTGGTTAGGTGAGGTTTTTTTATTCCTTAAAGACCGCAGGATTTGCGTTATTATAACGCTTCCCAATCCCTTCCCACCAGACATCTGAACTAAATGCATTTGCTTCAACGATTGTCCACTTCCCTGCCTGTTTTTGAAAAAGACTTTCTACATGACAACAGTCATAGCCTTCTTCTTCAGAAAGTTCTATCTTTTTACCATCTAGTCGCTTTACATCTCCTTTAAACCAAGCATAATCACCGCTTACTTTAAAATGGTTAACGACAAATTGAACTTCTAGTTTGAATTCATTCTTTAATTTAGCCCGAAGCAAATCTAACATTTCGCCTCGTTCTTTCTGATTGGATTGGTTCTTGCTCTTTAGATTCTGAACGGGAGTCTCTGCAAGGAGACCAACACTTAAAAAGAAGATGACAAATGTGATCGAAAATATTTTGAACTTCATGATATTCTAAATCTATACCGTTGTTTTCTTTTTTGGTTCTGGGGGTGGGAATTTATAAGGCATATTGGTGAGCCTAGCAATCTCTAACATACTCTCATGTAAAAAAGTCTCAGCATCATCTTTTTTGGAGTAAGGTCGCAAATTTCCAAAACGAATCGTCAGTTTCCGTCTCAATAATCCCTTTGTATACTCAAGTCCGACACAAATCGTGTTGATGGGTTCGACTGGCTTACCCGCAATGAACCGAAAACCAGGTGACTTGCCCCTTCCCACTTTGTTTGGATGGCGAGATTGTTCAGGGAAGATAACTAGAAGATTACCGTCATATAACGTTTTCCTGGCAAATAACAACTGTTCTTTACTTTTTTCGGGATTATTTCTATTAACAGGTATTCCCCCTATCTTCAGAAAAAAGCCAAAAAAATATGGCTTTGTTAGGCTGTCCTTTATGATGCACCAGGCGTCCTCCCTGCCCAAATAATCTGCCATAGCAGGGAGGCCGAGTACCATATCGTGGTTACTGCAATGCTTAGAAAGAACGAGAAGTGGCCCAACGGACTTTACATTGTCGGGAACCTCCACGACAATTTTAAACCTGATCGCATATAGATATTTACCGACCAAGTAGAGAATCTTAGAGATAATCTTTGATTTTCCTGGGTGAAGGAGAGTCTCATTTTTCATATTTACTGCAAACTTTTAGCATAGGGAACAAAAGGCGAGTGCGAAAAAGAGGGAAGGAGGGTAACTTTCAACGGAGATTAAGAATCGATCAGCCACCAGTCTTCGGGTTTGTCTCTCTTTCGAGTATCTTTATGTCTTCAATTAAAGTCTTCACAGAGTCACTTTTATTTCCATTATAGACACCTCGAAATGTTAGATCTGGACCAATCAAAAAAATCTGTTCCGAATGCACAAAATCTTGAGTTGGATTTTTTTTGATCGTATTCGTGTCTGCTTGAAAGGTATTTCGAGCTATTTTGAAAATCTCTTCCCGATCGCCAGTTAGGAGGTTCCATTTTGAGGCGAAGATCCCTTTTTGTTCTGCGAATTTGCTCAGCTCCTCGGGGGTGTCAAGATCTGGAGTCACGGAATAGGAAACGATCTGCACGAGGTTGTCTTTGAGATAAGCACTCTGCACGAATTTCAAATTACGGACGATATTGGGGCAAATCCCATGACACCTAGCGAAAAAAAACGAAACGATGGAGATCCTATTTTGAAAATGGCTTTGGTTGATATTTTGTCCTAGCTGGTTCTTAAAGAGAAAAGGATCTACCTTTCGAGCGGCCGTTCTCTCTGAAACCCCTTCTGGCCAATAGGCCTCCAAGTCTTTGCCTCGAAAAAAAGGTAACGTATCATTTCTAGGAGTAGCAAAGAAAGTCAGGGAAGCATCCCGATTGCCCTCGTCTTTGAAATACAATTTGAAAGCAATGAAGGTGGTTCCTAAAACCATAAGAATTAAAATGACGAAGGCAATTTTTAGCAATAATTTCATGGATTGATCACTGTCTTTTTGTTGGTCTCATCACCCTTCAATTTAAAACAAAGTTTCGAACCAACAACACCATACAAGCGTTCTGGAGTGTACGTGTAATTGGCATAAATTTTTCCATCTTTCCTCCAGATTTTCGTTCCAACTGTGATACCTTGGTCGTATCGAGTGTAACGATAAACGTTCCCCTCATCATGCCATTCCCAATGATCACCATGGGCTTGACCCGCGTCATTGTATTCATAGCGGAATCTCGCTTTGCCTGATTCATACCAAGCTCTGTGAATCCCAACATACTTCCCTTGATCGTAAAAATATTCAGCGGCAAGATTGCCGTTGGGGAAAGTATCAAAGGTACGACCATGTTCCAAGCCGTCTTTAAAGTTCGTTAAGCGCACGATTCCATTAGGGTGTATGGCCTTCAAAATTCCGGAAAACTTTTGACCTTTGAAAAAGTAAACGCTTTCGAGGCCGATCGTAAGATTTGGATCATTGTCCATGATGATCTCTTCTGCACAGGACAGAAGGTGAATCATCATGAAAGCCAAGACCATGAGATTTTTGAATCTCATACAGTTCATTCCCAGGCTAGGATAACTAAAGTGATGTTCCTGCCGTTCCTATGTATTTTCCTGAAATCAAAATGCCATTCACTTCGCTACCATTATTTATATGGTAATGACGTGCAGTTCCTGCTGTTTTGTTCGCATTGTAATTACTCGCTTGAGCCCAAGTTGTAGGTACACTTGTTTCGCTGCCAGAGATGATACATTTTGTTGAACTTGATGAGCCGCCTAACGTAAACCCAGTCGTAGGATTTGCTGTTGTGTCATGTTTTTTACCGAATACTAAATATCCGTCCAAGGCAATTCCGACCAATTTGGAATCATTGTTTGTAAGAACGGGTGTCTCTACATGATAATGATAAGCACCCGTATTCGTAGGATGTCCTTGAGAATCATCAAACGTATAGTATTCTGTAGAAAGTGAATCGCCAGGTGCTGCAGCGTCATTATATAGAACGATGCCATTCGTAGCAATGCCCGCAGCTCCGCCAGCAACCGATCCCGCCGTAGTAGTCGTGTTATCTTTTGGAATCGTTAATGTAATGTTTTGAGACTTGATTAAATTTGGGTTAACCGCATTGGTTCCAGAAGTGTTCACATAAAGATTTGATTCATAAAGTGAACTAGTTGATCCCCAGTACGGGCTCTTGTATGTAGGCAGTGAACTTGTTTTAAACACATAATTTGATCCACTCACTGTGACGGTAACACAAGTGAATGTGTTCTTAATCCAATCTGGAACACCTTCTCCAAACGTGGTAGTACATGTTGAAGATGCTGACGAGGAGGAATTCACCAAAGCGAGAAGGGCAATGGCTGAAGTACTATCATCTTTTTTCTCAGACTTACAAAAAATAAGCTGAGTTACCATCAAAAGGGCCAGGAGCAGTGAAAATTTTTTCATACGCTTATAGACGAATTTTTACGAGTTCAGTAAATATTTTTTCTAATAAATCAAAAAAAAATAGAATGATTAAAAAAGAGACAAACTGTATCTTAAATCGTTTCATCCCTGCATGCTTTTGGGAAAATCACTTCCCTTTTGGACTTCAATTTTAGGGGAGATACGAGTATCCTTGGCTCGGTCCTCAAAAATGTTTTTTATCTGAAAAGAACACAACAACCTTGCGTTCCTATAAACATTCGTAGCTCGTAAGACAAAAAAAAACCCCTGCCTTAGCAGAGGTCTTTCATTCGAAATCGCTTGGTTAAAAAAGAATTAATCTTTTTTAGAAGCCGCTTCCTTGATCACATAAGCCGCGATCTCATTTTTTTGGATTTGAGTCGTTCCTTCAAAAATGGTGAGGATTTTTGCGTCTCTCATCAACTTCTCAACAGGATATTCTTTCGTGTATCCGTAGCCACCAAAAATTTGAACGGCATCTGTTGCACACTGCACGGCACATTCAGAAGCGTATGCTTTCGCAATCGCAGAATACTTTGGAAGGTTAGGGTCATTGGCATCAGAAAGACGAGCTGCTTTATAGGTGATCTCTCTAGAGGTTTCTACTTTGATCGCCATGTCAGCTAACATATGCTGTACGGCTTGGAAAGTAGAGATCTTCACACCAAATTGTTCTCTCTCACGTGCATACCTGCCAGCATGGTCAAGAGCTGCTTGCGCTACACCCACTCCCATCACAGCTACGAAAGGTCTAGAAGCATTTAATGTTTGTAGGGCGTAAACAAAACCTAAGTTTTCTTTACCTACCAAGTTTTCTTCCGGTACTTCACAATCTTCAAAAATAACTTGGTGTGTTGAAGAGGCACGGATACCCAGCTTGTCTTCTTTTTTACCAACTGTTAAACCCTTCGTGTCACGAGGGACATAGAAACAAGAAACACCACGTGTTCCTCGGTTTCTATCCGTGTATGCAAAAACAGTAAACGCTTGCGCATCGCCAGCACCAGTGATCCACTGTTTTGCGCCGTTAATGACCCATTTGTTTCCTTTTTTCTCTGCACGAGTCGTCATACCAGGAACATCAGAACCAGCACCTGGCTCAGATAAACAAAACGAAACTCCAAGTTTTCCGTCAGCAACTGGCGGAAGCCATTTCAATTTCTGTTCGTGAGTGGCACCTTTTAACAAAGGTAATATGCCTAGCCCCGTGTAAGCGAATCCGAGAGCGATACCTAGACAGCCTCGCGATAATTCTTCTATGGCAAGGCACTGTTCAATAGCTCCAAGTCCCCATCCACCATATTCTTCTGGAATCACGAGGCCATTTATGCCGAGTTCGGAACGCATTTTATTGATGAGTTCGGTAGGATGTTGGTTTTTTTCGTCCCAGTGTAGTGCTACTTCATGTGGGATTTCTTTTTTTACGAAGTTACGAACTAAATCTCTAATTTCAAGCTGTTGCTCTGTGAATTGGCTGTACATTCCGGGAGGTCCTTTCTAAGAATGGGATAATTACTACCTTTTTCCGTACATTGCTTTTGATGCCAAGGGTTTTTCTGTCTTTACAAAGTCAGATTTATAGATTAAAATTTCCATTTGTATGTCAAAACTCAGCATCTCCCCCAAAAGACTCAAAAGTCTCGTTTCTATTACGATTCTTCCCTTATTTGTATTTATTTTAGCCTGTAGCGGACGACCAAAATACGAACCTAAACCCATTCCAGCCTACAAGAGCTTTGAGGAATACTATCAGGCAAAACTTGCGGAAACCAAGGCGATTGGACCTAGACCTGGTAATGAGGAGAGATACATCAGTTTCGGTAAAAAGACACCATTGGCGTTTCTTTACATTCATGGTTTTGGGGCGTCGCGTGCCGAGGGAGAGGAAACCATGGATGCTCTCGCTAAAAAATTTAAGGCAAATACGTATTTGATGCGCCTTCCTGGTCATGGAACAAACAAGGAAGACCAAGCCAAACAAACCTTTGCAGAATACCTGGACGCCTCAAGGGAAGCCCTGGAAATGATACAAAGCCAAGGAGACAAGGTCATCCTTTTTGGGTCTTCGATGGGAGGTCTTCTCTGCACTTACCTTGCTGCGGAATACCCTGACAAGGTTGCTGGGGTTGTGCTCGCCAATCCATTTTACGGGCCAGTCAGTAAAAGTTTAAATCTCCTAAATTATCCGGGTGGCCTAACTTTCATTAAACTGGTATCATTTAGTTCGGAACGTAATTCTGTCTATCCGCCTGGAACTCCAAATGTGTTACCGGAAAGAAATGATTATTGGTATCCACGGCAATATTTTTCTGCACTCGTGGGCGTGAACGACTTACGCAATTATGCGGCAGTACCTGAAATTTTCCGAAAGGTGACTAGTCCCTCGCTTCTCCTATATTACTATAAAAACGAAAAGGAGCAGGATCCGACTGCCAGTGTTCCTAAGATGTTAGAAGGTTTCGAACAATTTGGCCTAGACAAGAGTCCAAATCCCATGAACAAAAAAGTCCGAGTTGAAAATGGTATGCACGTACTTATGTCAAAGTATATCATCACTGACAAAGCCTTCATAGAGAAAGAAACAGAAGATTGGTTGAAAACAATCACTAAAAAATAAGCATAATTCTTTTTGAAAAGGCCACCAAATCGATGATTGGTGGCAAAGGGAACCTCCTATGTTAGAAAATAATTTAATCGCTCTTGTGACGGGTGCCAATCGAGGCATCGGAAAACAAATTGCAATGGATCTTGCTGATGCCGGTGCATTTGTAATCGTCGCAGCCAGAAATGAAGAGGAAGGCGTGGCGACTAAGGATCTGATATTGAAACGTGGAGGACGTGCAGAGCACTTCCCGTTGGATGTTTCGAAAGAAAAGAGCTTACTTGAATTAAAAGATTATATCGATGGAAGTCATGGTAAACTAGACATTTTGGTTAACAACGCGGGGATATTTTTAGATACAGGTGAGTTTGTGAATACGACACTTGAAGAATTAAATGCGACTCTGCAAACTAATGTTGCAGGCCCACTCCGACTGATTCAATTGTTTTTACCTGGCATGATACAAAATAACTATGGCCGCATTGTCAATGTTAGTTCTGGGATGGGTCAACTATCTGATATGGGAAGTGGTTATCCCGCCTACAGGATATCAAAGACTGCAATCAATGCCATAACAAAAATTGCTGCTCAAGAAACCTCGGGTAAGAATATAAAAGTAAATTCGGTTTGTCCTGGTTGGGTAAAAACAGATATGGGCGGTCCCAATGCAAGTCGAAGCATTGAAAAAGGAGCCGAGACAATTGTTTGGGCGGCCCTTTTACCAGACAATGCCCCGTCAGGAAAATTCTTTAGAGATAAAAAGGAAATCGATTGGTAATAGATCGCTTCTCTATAGAACAATTTACAAAAAATATTATTTCGATCTGTTTTCTTTTTTTAAGCTTTTCATGTAACAAAGGTTACCATTACAAATATTGGATCTTTCCTTACCACAATAATTTAAAACTTGATTTAAGTTCACGTCCAGATTTCAAAATCATAAATACAGATTTTGCTTTAGACCGATATCATGTTTACTACAACGAACACTTACTGACTGGAGTTGACCCCGCTAGTTTCGTTCTACTCAATAAAGAAATTTTTAAAGATAAAAATGCAGTCTATTCCATATCGACGAATACCGAAATTAAAATGAATTCTCCGAAAGCATGGATCATCGTCATTCCGCTTGATTTGAAAGTATGGACGGAATCAAAAACAATCCTTTTAAAAATGGAACTCGCTGACCCAAAATCCTTTATATTATTAAAGAAAGGGGATACTATTACAAATTATGGCAACGACAACAAACGTCTATTTTACGAGGCAAATTTTTTAATCAAAACTTCAAATGAAAAACCAGAATTTCTAAATTCTCCGCTTCTAGATCTACTCAAGATTGGAAATCATCTGTTTTATGAAGGCGAAAAAATCGATGTAGCGGATGCAGAAAGTTTTCAGCTGTTCGATCACTATGCGAAGGACAATCTGAACTGCTTTTATTTAGATTATCGATTGGTAAAAAAATTTACCTGTAATGTCGCCACATTTCAACCATTACGTTTTCCAAATCCACTCGATTCAAAAATCGAAATGGATTCAGGATATGCAATTGACCAGCACCATGTCTATTGGGAAGGGACCATCGTTCAAAATGCAATTATTGAGAACTTTCAGTTAATAAGCAAGCAAGATGACTGTGTGGCAGGCGGATATTGCGGAAGTGACGGTTTACATAGATATGAAGGTGGAGTAGCAAAATAAATCTTATGCGACTTCTTTCCCTCTCCCGACTTCTAATATTCGAAACCAATCTTCCTTACTCAATTCGATTCCAAAGGCACCAATCGAAGATTTAATGTGTTTTATGTCATTGGAACCAAGAACTGGAATCAATTTCGCAGGATGGGACAGAAACCAAGCATATAACACTTGATCTGCGGCTACAGAATATTTTTTTCCTAGTTCATTTAACGTAGCGAGCATAGCAACTTCGGATTTTGATTTAGGAGAAAAAATACTACCTCCGGCGGTTGGTGACCAAACCATCGGACAAAACTCGTTATCTATTGCTTGGTCAAAGGTTCCATCAAACAAAGGATCCGTGTGAAATGGATTAAACTGTATTTGATTCGTGACAACAGGAAAGTGGAGTTTATTTTGTAGTAACGAAAACTGAGACGGGGAAAAATTTGAAACTCCAAATGCTTTGACCTTTCCTTCGACATGAAGTTGTAAAAATGCATCAGAAACTTCAACTGGATTTAGGAGTGGGTCCGGACGGTGGATTAAAAGTAGATCTAAACTTTCGACGCCTAACTTTTCTAAGGAATTTTCCACAGACTTACGAATGTGCATAGGAGATAAATCATAGTATTTGGTTTGGAATTTTTCCCCAGGAATTCGAATCCCACATTTGCTGATAATTTTGATGCTCGATTTGAGAGAAGGATTTTGTGCAAGAGCTCTGCCGAAAATTTCCTCATTTTCATGACCACCGTAAATATCAGCGTGATCAAAAGTATTAATGCCTAATTCGAGACAAGTTTGGATTTTTTCAAGGACCCTTTTGGGACTAACACCTAATGGATCCTCATGCAATCGCCAAAGCCCTTGGACGAAACGAGATATATGGATTTCCGAATTTGATCGAATTTTAATTTGAGGAACTTTCATTTTCTAGGTGCCGTTGTAAGGGGTGTAACGGGAGGACTTTTTGGCCTTCGCCCTTGTACATCAGAAAATGATACGGTTTCTAATTGGGGAAGTACTTTCTTTGCGAAGATTTGGCTTTCCTCGATCAGAGGATAACCAGAAAAAATAAAGGCGCGAATGCCCATATTGATATAGCTTTGGATTTTTTCATACACCTGTTCTGCAGAACCTACAATGGCTGATCCACAACCGGAACGAGCTAGGCCAATTCCAGACCAAATATTTGGTTCAATGAAAAGATCCGCATCTGCGCTTTTCCTTAACTCATCCTGTCTCTTAACACCAGCTGAATGAGAGTCCAGAGCGCGATGTTTGATTTCTTCGGCTCTGTTTATATCTAGCTTTGAGATCAAAAGCCTTGCCGCATCCCTTGCATCTGCTTCGGTGTCTCGCACGATCAAATGGATTCGCAATCCAAAATCAATTTGACGATTATACATTCTAGCCCTATCACTTAAATCACGCATAGTGCTTGCTAAACGGTCTTCTGTTTCTGGCCACATTAAAAATACATCACAGAATTCTGCACAAAGTTCCCGAGCATCTTCAGAAATTCCCCCGAAATACAAAAGTGGTCCACCAGTTTGGTAAGATTTTACTGGATCAGAATCTAAATGAATTTTATAGTGATCTCCATCGAAGTCGATCTTATCTTTGGTCCAACCTTGCTGTAAGATCTGTATCACTTCTTTCGATATTTGGTACCTAGTTTTTGAGTCTCTTGTTGTTCCTGGCAAATCGGAGGATATGATATTTATATTCAGACGACCCTCCAACATATGATCCAGTGTGGAAAGCGTTCGGGCCAGCATGGGAGGATGGATCTCACCACACCGAATGGCTGTTAGTAGGGTAATGTTTTTTGTAAATTGTGAGGCAGCAGCGGCAAACGTTAAGGTATCTTGGCCCACTTGGTAGGAAGAGGGTAGAAGTATATTTTGGTAACCGAGCTCGTCAGCGGTTTTCAGAATCTCAGAACAATGTGCAAAACTCGATCTTAATTTTCCATCTGGGACGCCGAGAAATTCGTAATCACCATTGCACAAATCGCAAAACCAACCAATTTCCACCCTTTTCTCTTCTGACCGTATACGAATTTGCGACGACATAGATTGCAAGGAATGAAGGTTCCAAGAAAATCGCAAGAAGTTTTCCAATCCTAACAAAAGCTTGCCTGATATTTAGAATTTCTCTAATATGGCGAATGATTTCTCTGCTATGATTAGAAATTTTGACATATTCTTTTTTATTGGTACCTTCTTCTTTGTTTTGTTTGTAGGACTTTATGCGGGAAAAGATGAAAAAACCAAGGAAGATTATTTTCTAGGTGGTCGCTCCTTACCTTGGTGGGGAGTCTGCGGTTCTCTCTTCGGAACGAATATCTCTGCCAACCACATTGTGGGTATGTTAGGAATTGGCTTCTCTGTGGGTTTCGCCCAGAGCCATTACGAATTTGGATCGATACTCGCCATCCTTCTCCTCGCATATGTATTCTTACCTATCTTACGTCGCAAAAAGTATTTCACCCTATCCCAATTCCTCGAACAAAGATACGGTCAGGCAAGTAGTTACCTTTATTCTCTCATATCATTGATTCTTATCTTAATTCAACTTACAGGAGCATTGTATATTGGAGGAAGGGCATTTCTTCCCTTTGCAAAACAACTTTCAGATTCCATTCAATATGAACATCTTGTGATTTTGCTTGCTCTCACCGCCACCATATACACTTGGTTTGGTGGACTTAAATCTGTAGTTTATACAGACGTGATCCAAACCGTTTTAATTTTAGTCTCAGGTATTGTCCTTGCCTACCTTGCTCTGCATCGTCCAGAGATTGGTGGTTTGAGTGGATTATGGCGATTAGAACAATCTACATCCCAAGAACTGAGTCGGATGAATATCTATCTTCCTTCCAATCATGAAGTTCTACCATGGACTGGTGTTTTATCCGGTATGTTTATACTACATATTTTTTATTGGAATACGAACCAATACGTCGTGCAGCGAGCTTTAGGTGCTCGTTCCTTAAAAGAAGCTCGTTTGGGAATTCTAGCGAGCGGATTTCTCAAGCTAACTGTGCCGTTTTTTTCCATTCTGACTGGTGTTGCAGCCTTTCATATTTGGAAACAATCTGGGTTTATTAATCAGGTGGATCCGGATGAAGCCTTCTCGAAGCTGGTACTCCTCATCGTCCCGGCAGGATACGGAATCATCGGACTCATCTTGGCTGGCTTACTCGGAGCTATTTTTTCCTCCGTTGATTCCATGTTACATTCTGCTGCCACACTATTCACAATTGATATCTACCTTCCACTGATGAAAAAAATTCATTTCTTTGAACATATTATGACCAAAGAAACAGAAGATTATATAAGCATTCAAATGGGACGATGGTTTATTATTTTCTTTTCAATCTTAACAACGATTCTTGCATTAATTTTCTTCAATCCTGCTTCTAAAGATAATTTCTTCATCACACTGTCATCACAGAGTTCAAATTTTACACCCGGAATTTTAGTTATTTTTGTAATCGGAGTCTTCTGGAAAAATGCGAATCAAACCTCTGCTTGGATCATAATTCTACTAACGCCCGTAATTTCCTACTTATTGCCAATCGTTTATGAATCCAAATACAACTTTTCTAACATAACACTCATTTTTGGACAACATCTAAATTTCTTACATCGTGTCTTTCTTGTGACAATACTGACAACGACCTTTCATATTTTACTCAGTCTCCTTTTCAACAAAAGGTATAAACTTAATGCATTGGAAAAAGAAAATTTACCAAAAGGAAAATTCATTCCTTCTATTGAACAAATCTTATTTGGAATTTATTTGCTTTTACTTAGTTTCGGAATTTATTTAAAACTCTATTTTCAAATTCCAAAGTTATTGCTTTTTGTGGTTCCATTTTTGATCACAATCATCTCTGCGTACTTAATCTACAGAAAAAAACAAACAACCCCTGGCGCCAAAAACCGAATCGTACGAACCGATATTCTGCTTTCGGGACTATTAGTGGGCATTACCGTAGGATTTTACTTTCTTTTTTAATTCTGATTCTTGGGTTTCCTCAGGTATGGCATAAATCTTACGTGGGATGGCAATGCCCTTTAATTTGTGTTCACCGATTTCTTCCCAACTCACCGCAATTTCCTTCGCGAATTCTTCAGATGCGAGTACTGCTTTTTTAAGTTCTCCGCACATTCCGGCGATCCGACTGGTTAAGTTTACAGCTTCGCCAATCACAGTAAAATCTAAACGATCATTCGAGCCGATATTGCCATACATGATTTCGCCAAGATGGATTCCAACACCATGCAAAATCTGGTGTTTATTCTCCTTTTGCCGATCGACGTTAAGTTTGATCAACTCAGCAAATGCTTCTCTTACGGCAATGAGAGCTTTGTATCCAATTCTTCTTTTATTTTTTTCCGAATAAGGAAATACAGCTAAGATCCCATCACCTAACATTTTTAAAACTTCTCCACCATTTTTTTCTATCACAGGAATGACGGAACCAAAATATGCATTTAACAACTCAATCGTGTCTTGAGGAATTAATTTCTCGCTGATGCCAGAATAGTTTCGGATATCCGAGAACCAGATGATGGAGTTAATCTTTTCTAAATCACCACGATAAATTTTACCCGAATGAACGAGACTTCCTGTACTTTTACCTAAATAAACATTCAACAGACTTTCCGTTAAATCAGTTTGTAAGAAAGTGAGCCACTTTATCGAAATTAAATGTAAAGCCTTAGATAAAAATTTTTGTTCCGATTCAGAAAAACCACCATTTTTAATAGTCACCAGACTCAAAAAAGCAAAGGAATTTCCGGATTGAACTACTGGAACTGCCAAATACCCTGTAGGCGAATACTTTGTTAGTTCCTCAAGGATTGGGAATGGATAAACTTTTACAGAATCGTCGTAAGCAAAGTAAAAATCTTTTTGGGTCTTCAAAACATGATTGATCGGGCTCTCTGCAAATTGAGTGGAAGAAAGGGAACCTAAATTGAACCGGTTTTCACGTAAGTATCCTTTTTGGTATTTTAAAGTGGATCTAGAAAAAGATAGAGAATCAGGTTGTGTCTCCAGTATTGACTCTGTATCATGTGGAACCCAAATATAGGAGATGGTTTCCACCTGAGGATGCAAAGTTTTTGTCCCCATATTTGCCCGTATGATACCAAAATCATGTTCGTTTAAATATTCTAAGAAGAGGTTGAATAAATCATTGGCAGACCTTACTGACGAGCTAATGGTGAAAAACCAGTCAAGGAAAGGATCAAGCATTTACTTATTTCACTTCCACTATCAATTCATAATCACCTTCCACAACGTCACGCGCTCCCGATACTCCGATAAAAACTCGGTAGGGATTTCCTACGGCTCTAAGCTCAACAGATTGAGGTTCACTTGGCTTTGTAAAATCTGGCTGCCCTATCCAGGAAGGATGCGAGGCTTCACAGCTAACAGCGCCGTATATGTTTGGTGGAATATACTTTGGTTCAAAACCACTAAAGGCAAAAAGGTTTATCCTTTTTTTGGGATCTTTGGGTTTTACTGTGATAACGAGAGTGCTCTTTTTAGGAAGATCAGTCCAGTAGTAGACTTGATTCCCTTCAAATTCTATGTTTCTGATTCCCGGCCAACAAGCCATGCTGCTAGACTCTGCCCATTCTAAATCTTCGAGGATGGCTCCCGTTTTCAAATTTCCCATGAGACTTACGGATTTTCTTTTTTCAGATTTGATAAAAGTAACACCCTTAATTTCTGCCATGGCACTGACACGGTCGGAGCTAACTACTTCATCATAGCTATCCGCATAACCATCATAATGTACCAGGTAACCTTCCGGTTGTATTTTTAATATTTTGCCGCTATATGACTTTTTAGTTTTTGGATCGAGTACTTCAACTCTATCGCCAGCGGCAAATGTCGGTGCAGAAAATAAACTTCCTGAAAAGAGGAAGAGATAGAATAAAATGAAATAATAATTTTGTCGCATAGGACTTCCTTCCCAAGTGAATCACTCTATATTAGATCGCCAAAATCTCAAATCAAGAAGAAATTTTTTGCGTATAAAAGGAGTCGAAGTAACTTTCGTTCGGTTTCCTAGGAACCATGACCATAGGTTGCTATGGTCATGGGATTGGTTTTTTTAAATCGATTACTTGAGCTTTGAATCTAATCGTTTTTGAACTGCTTCCATAAATTGAAACGTGTCAAGTTCCTTCTTTGTTGCCGCAGTCGAAAGGGAAAGAAGATCTTTTGTCATTTCTCCACCTTCAATGGTTTCGATGATAGATTCCTCTAACTTATGAGCAAAGTTGACCACATCAGGAGTTCCATCCAACTCACCACGTTTTGCAAGAGCACCTGTCCATGCAAAGATCGAAGCTACCGAGTTAGTTGAAGTAGTTTCCCCTTTTTGGTATTTACGGTAGTGTCTCGTTACAGTTCCATGAGCTGCTTCATATTCATATTTTCCATCTGGAGAAACAAGAACAGAAGTCATAAGCCCAAGAGATCCAAAACCAGAAGCCACCATATCTGACATGACGTCTCCATCATAATTCATGAGCGCCCAGAGTTGACCGCCTTCATTTTTCATGATTTGCGCTACCGCATCATCAATCAAATAATAGCTGTAAGTGATACCAGCTGCTTTCATCGCTGATTCTTGCTCTTTCGCCATTGTGTCGAAAATATCACGAAATCTTGCATGGTATTTTTTAGAAATGGTATCCTTAGTAGCAAACCAAATGCTGATTTTTTCAGAAAGTGCGTAATTGAAACATGCTTTAGCAAAAGATTTAATAGATTCATCAAGGTTGAACATCGCCATCGCAACGCCGCTACCTTTGTATTCATTTACAACTAACCTTTGTTTTTCCTTGCCAGTAGAATCCGTGTAAACCAATTCGACCTTTCCTGGACCATCAATCAGCATTTCTACGTTTCTATAAATATCACCAAAAGCATGTCTACCGATTGCGATCGGCTTTTTCCAAGAGTTTACAGCTGCTGGAATGTTTTTTATAATAATGGGTTTTCTGAAAACAGTTCCGTCCATGATTGCTCGAATGGTTCCGTTTGGCGATTTCCATTCTTGTTTGAGATTGTATTCTTTTACTCGGTCTGCATTCGGAGTGATTGTGGCACACTTAACACCTACTCCATGCTTCTGGATCGCATGAGCAGAGTCGACTGTGACTTTATCGTCTGTTTTATCACGGTATTCAACACCTAAATCATAATACTCAAGTGTGATGTCTAGATAAGGATAAATGAATCTATCTTTAATCTCTTTCCAGATGATCCGAGTCATCTCATCGCCATCTAGTTCAACAAGTGGTGTTTTTACTTTAATTTTGCCCATTTAATTCTCCTAATGAATGTTATAGTATTATTATTTCGCTTATGATTCTGGTTTTAAATAAGGTGCTACATGATGATTCCAAAGCTTGTGGCAAAACTCGGTGGAGTTATTGATCGCGCCTGGAATGGTATGTATACCTGTCAGGGAAGTATATCTCTTTTTAAATGCATCATTTTCAGAAAACTTGTGTAACTTTTCCTCTATCTTAATCAGCGTTAGCTGCCATTCTTTGAGAAAAGTATCTCTTCTCGTGCCATTGGTGTTAATTTTCAGATCTCTCGCTGAAGAAATTTGGATATCTAAAAAATGAATGGGAAACGCAGGCGGAGTGTATTTATCTCTGATCCCTTCTATATCTTCTTCTACGTCCCGTTCTTCGATCGTTCCTATAAAAAAAAGCGATGAGAAGAGTATAGAAATAGGTAAATAGAAGGCAAAATTTCGATCGAATGCGGCCATCTGCTCGACTGCCCAAATGATCGATTTTGTTCTATCCGGGCCTGAATGCTCTAATTCTAATTCCGAAATTTTACCGATTTGCTGAAAGCAGTATTGAGTGTAACGGAGCTTCTCAATCCAAAAGATTTCTATTATATGGGGAATCATATCCGTTTCGTTCATTCTCACGAGCGGAAACATTTTTTCAAGTGAGAATCCTTTTTTTTAAGTAAGAAGACATGGTTCTGAACCTTATCTCAGGAAAAAGGAGCTCCCTCATGCAAGAATTGCCAGAAGCCGACTGGAAAGAACTCATTTCCAGGAAGGATGAATTTTTACACATCCTCCGAATCTTGAATCATTATTACGAAATGCGAGGGCAGACACGAAATGACCTCTATTCCTTTCGGCAAAAACTCGTCGAAGCAGCTCCTGATTCCATTAGCATTTACTTAGCAAAGATCGGACCCTACGAATACTTCGTGAAGGGCAGTTTGGAGCGTGACTTCGAAGCTTCTGAATCTTGGATTCATATCGATGGCATAGCGGAGGAACGAGATAAATTTCGCGATCTCGGGAATTTAGAGCATCCAGTATTTTCAATCACCTGTTTGGGCGATCTATTTGAGACAGCTACGAATCTCAAGTCGCCTGGTTCGGAAGGTAAAAAAAAAGTAGCTAAAGGAAGGAAGTCTATCAAAATCTAGCAAATGTTTCGAACCCTTCTCTTGTTTCTTTTCTGTTTTTTGACAATAGAAGTGACCTCCCAAGTGAGCCAACCGGCACGTTTAAGCAAGCCTGCCGATTTTCGTACACAACTCTACAAAGAAGAAGGATACTTGCAGGCTTGGAATTTTTCCTTACAGAATGAGACTTATAAAGTTTTCTGTACCTTTTTAGTAAGCAACTTTGGACCAGGAAGTAAAAACAATGGAATCAGCGTGCTAGTCAAACAAAAGGACCGGCCCGTTTTCTACAGCACACTTGAGTTAGATGAGAAAGATTTCGCAATGAAACCAGGCCAGTTTTTCCAACAAAGCGGCGAAAATTGGATGAATTACAAAGAGGGAAAGTATTCCATTCACATGGTTTTTCCTGATTGGATTTTCGATTTAGATTTCACTCCGACGCAAAAAGCAGGCGTTGCCATATCTGGCGGTAAACTTATGTTAACAGAAGAGGGGAAGTTTATACAGGCTGACATTCCTGTCTCCTTTGCAAAGGTAACGGGAAATATTTTTTATAAAGGTGTTCCTGAATATGTAGAAGGCACTGGCGGGATTGAGCATCTTCTTACCAATTATGAAGTCTATAAGTTTTCAAAAAAATGGGAGATTGCCAGGGCTATTACGAGTGACGGAACACGGATCCTTACTGGTGGATTTATTGGGACGGATAAAATACCAGGTGGATTTTTTCGAAAAGTTGCGGTCATGTCAAAGGGCGGCGAACTCCTATTAGAGGGCACTGTCACTCGATCCGAAGTTATGGACTCTGAATTAGAACCGACATCTGGGTATAGTTTACCAAAAAAAGAGCGAGTTTACTTTGGTGAGGGGGAGGCTTGTCATTTGGATATCATTCGGACAAAGACCATAGCAGCCATCAGTGCGCTTGAAAACATTTCAAACTTTCTCAGATTTTTTATACAACTTTTTTTTGCAAAACCCTACCAAATCCAAGCAGATTTGGAGCTGGAGGTGAAATGTGATGCCTGGTCAGGAAAAGGAAAGGGGTTTCACTCCTACTATTTAATCAATCGATAGTCGTTTTTTATCAATCAAGAACGAAAGTCATACCTTCACGCGCGATCAACACTTGTGTTTTCTCTGGCTGTTTGCTTTTTCCTTCTTCCAATATGATGCGTATGACCTCATGGTCATCATGGTCTGGCTCATGATGGGTCAGGACAACCGTTTTGATTTCCATCATTTCTGCGAATTCAACGGCTTTACTCACGGCAGTATGACCCCAACCGATTTTTTTTTCTGCCTCAGCAGTACTGTATTGTGCATCAATCACGAGTAGGTCAGATCCAACTATATGAGGCTTTAGATTTAACAGGTGTTCTCTGTCCTCTTCTCGATATTCAACATCCGTGCAAAACAAAAATTTTCTATCCCCTTCTCTGACTCTGTAACCCGTACAGCTTCCCGGATGTCTTAGGAAAATAGGTATGATTTTTAAATCTCCAATAGGATAAGACTCAAATTCTTGCCAGAGATGAAATGACTTCTTCGAGGCCATTTGTTCTAATGTAATAGGAAAATTTTCCGGGTGTTGTTGCCTTGTCAGCCTTTCTTCCAAGTTCGAAATCGCGGAATAAAAATTGATATGTGTCGAAGGTGAGTAAGCTGGTTTAAAGAATGGCCAGCCTTGAATGTGATCCCAATGTGTATGAGACACGAGGATGTTCAGATCGAGCTTTTCGCCACTGAACGCGCGAGGAGCAAGGATATTTCCTAATTCGCGGATGCCCGTGCCCATATCGAAAATAATTTTTTCACCAGCATCTCCCTCCAGAAATACACAAGTTGTATTTCCACCTAAATCCTGTTGGAGTGGTAACGGCAGAGATTCGATAAACTTCTCTTCTGAGAAAGAATCTGGATTCTTTTTCCAAGCATCCTTTGCCATTCTCAAAATTTTCAGCAGTTTTTCTTGGTGCTCTTTTTTATTGATAGGTGCCGGCAGAGATCCACGAACGCCGAAAAGAGTTATTTTCATTCCAATCCTCTGGGAAATCTAGTTTCCACTCTTGGTTCTACAAAAGTATTTGTATTCTTAGTATCGGTAATTAGGCAAATGTTCCCTTGATAGTAAATCCAGACGTGAAACAAAAGTTGTGGAAGTTCGCACTCAGAACTCCCTATACCTCAGACTACCTCCTGCAACCTAAAGTATGGGGAAAAAAAATCGACCTAAAAAATGTTTTCCCGAAAGAGACAGATTCCCTCTGCTTAGAACTTGGTTCCGGTTGGGGTGAGGTGGCGATTGAATTAGCTAAGAGAAACCCAAACACTGGTTTTTTACTGATGGAAAAGAAGATCGATCGCGTAAAGGCTACCGAAGCCAAACGAGCGGAACTGGGTTTGGAGAATATTCGTTATATGACCACTAACTTCCAGTGGTTTTTTACAGAAATCCTGGACCGTGAGATTTTTGATACGATCATCATCAATTTTCCAGATCCCTGGCCAAAACGTAGACATCATAAAAATAGAGCGATGCAGGCACCCTTTTTAGAAGAAATCCACACCCTCTTAAGACCAAATGGCCGTCTCTTGTTTGCTACAGATTATGGTCCGTATGCTCGCAAGACCATTCTCTTACTGCGAAAAATGAAAGAATTGTATGCGTTTGATGAAGAGTATGCATTTGAGCGTCCGAATTTCCCCGTTTCCTTTTTCGAATCCGAAAAAAGAAACGAAGGGAAAAAAATTTACTATTTAGAGAGGCGCAAGGTCAATCAATCGTAATCGTGCTGATTCGTTTATTGTCCTTCTCTGGTGCCCAGGAAAAAGTTTTTTTGCCATTGCTCTTTGTGAGGACGATTTCTTTTCCCTTAACTTCCAAAGTGGTGTCAGCTAAATGATATTTCAATTCACTTTGGGAAGTGATTGCTTCATTCCATTTCGCTTCACCCTTCCATACCAACAACTTATCGGATGTCTTAATTTGGATCGAGTCATCTAAAGGATACGAATTCACATAACTTCCGCTTGCGGGAAGAGATACAATTTTACCGTTCATGTCTGCTACTAGGAATTGATTTCCAATCCGAATCAAACAAGAACTTGCCAAACATCCATTGACTATCAACTTTTCACCTTGATCTTTTTTAAGAAGTGATGCCTCTTTGGATGGTGCATTCCAATTGTCTTTTGGTAGGGAGGAAAATCCATATTCATTCTTTTTGTTTTTAATCAAAAGAATCGACCCAGATGAGGTTAATCCAAAGGTATGGATGTCTTTATCCTTTGCTGTAAAAAGCAAATCGCCATCAACGGTCATGATCTGAAAAAATCGTTGTTTGGTTTTCTGGTTCTCGGTGAGGAGAAAAATTTTATCAATTTGCAGCTCTGCCGAAACGATTTCGTCCACGGTGTTGAGCTCAATGGAGGTTCCAAGTTTTCCGGTATCGGGATAAATCTTTTGAATCAAGCCAGAGCGAAAAGCAAAGATTTGTTTGCCTCCGATCAGTCTCTTAAAAGGAGCAGGCGTAGCAAATTTCCAAGTAACTTCTTTTGTTTCGCGATCGAGGCCTACGATGCTTTCTCCGTAATTGACGATGACCCGATTTGGATAAAGTAAAGGCAACTCAACAGGCGTCCCAGAAAGGGCCACTTCTGTAATAATGATACCCTCTTCCTGCTTGTCTGTAGGAAGCAAACGCGCATACTTTGAGTCAGGAAAATTTTTCCAAATCTCTTTTTGGACGGAGATTTTCTTGCTGGTAATTTTATCAGAGGGTGTCTTCTTCGACTTTTCATCAAGTATCACATAATGCGCATATAACGCCTCAGCAGATCGTTCTTCCTTTAAAACATTTAAAATCGAATCTTCAGCTTCATTCAATTTACCTTCTTTGAAATAAATATATGCAAGGTGAATCTCCCCATCAGCAAAATCAGGATCAGATTTTTTTAAAGCTTCGAGAATTGATTTTGATTCCGTGGTTAGATCTTCATTAAAGTAAGCTATGGCTAAATTATAAGAAGAAATGGAGAATTCGCCATCTTTTGACCTGGCTCTTTCAAATTCCTTTTTGGCATTTTCGGGTTTTCCGATCTTATAAAAAGCGAGTCCTTTTGCTACATTTGAAGGTGCAAACGAGCCGTTTAATAAAATAGATTTATCAAAATTTGAAAGTGAAGACTCATAGTCTTTCTTTTTCATCGAGATAAGACCTAACATATAATAGCTGTAAAATGAATCGGGTTTTTCCGAGATAAGTTTATTGAATCCTTCTTCGGCCTTGCCGATTTCTCCCTTTTTATAGAAGAATGCGTAGATCCCTTCGTGGAACGAAGATGCCTGATCCTTATTTTCTCGTGCCGCCTTTTCTAAAATGGCGATCCCCTTTTCTTCTTCACCCTTTGACATATAGCATTCGGCTACTTTTACAAGTAAAGACGGTTTAGGCACTTTATCATATGCTTTCTGATAGGATACAATCGCATCATCAAATCTCTTTTTATCGTATGCTTTGTTACCTTCTCGGACAAAAGGAATGATTTCAGCGAATCGAAGGTTTTCTTTTATGGTTCGTTCCGTTTCCGTGATCTCAGGAATCTCTTTTGAATACTTTTTAGACTTTTGGACATAGTCCATCGCCTTAGTATAATTTTCTTTATCATTTTCATCTACGGCTCGCTTATAATATAAATTACCCAAACGATAATGAACGGCATCATTGTCTGGAAATTTTTTGAGTAGGCTGAGATAGATGGAATCTGCTTCGTCAAATTTTTTTGAATCTTCTGCGATACGACCTAAAGTAATCGCCACATAAGGATCGTTTTGAGAAAGTTTCTGCAATTTGCCGACGTATTCTGCTTCTTTTTTAGATTCTCCTGTTTTCGCATACACACGCGCGAGACCTTGGATAGCCATAAGATTTTTATCATCATTTCTAAGTGCTTCCAAATAGGATGACTCAGATTTTTTGTATTCATTGAACGCATAATATGCTTTTGCAAATGCATTATGAGGAGCTGGATCGTTTGGTGATCTTCCTAAGGCTTTGCCATAAAGCTCTAATGCCTGCTTTCTTTTCCCTTGCCTTAAATAAGTATCGCCTTCTGAAATATACATTTGAGATTCAGCGAGCGCTAATGCCTTTTTAATTTGATCTTTGTCTGCGTGAATGTGGGTCTCTGCTTTCTTTAAGGCATCTATGGCTTCTTCATTGCGGCCTTGGTCGAGCAAAAGATAAGCCAAGTTCATGCGAGGTTCAAAAAAGTTTTTGTCCCAGGCGGAAGCATCTTGAAAGCTGAGAAGTGCTTTTTGCGTTTGTCCCCATTTCCATTCACAGATCCCCAATTTGTTTTTCAACTCTGCGTTTTTTGGAGATTTTTTAAGCCCAGTTTCGGCGATCTTTAAGCATTCAGAAAAGTTTGATTTTTTGATTTGGACATTACAAAGACCAAGGTATCCGTTTGTGAAATTGTCCTGGATGGTAATCGACTTACGGAAGTTTGACTCTGCTTCCTTTAGATTCCCCTTTAGAAAGTTGGCATTGCCGAGAAAAGTCCAAAGCGAAGCATTGTTTGGTTGTAATTCTGTCGCTTTTTGGTATTCCTCAATCGCTAAATCATAATTTTTTTTGGCGATCGCATCATTTCCTTTCTGTATGAGGGCTGCTACTTTGGTAGATTGTTTGGCATTTTGGGCGGACTTAAGGTCCGGTTGCAGTTTTTCTGCCTTCGCAAAATAAGCTTCGGCTTCGTCGTATTTTTTTAATTCAAGACAAACATCACCTAACTGATTTAATAGCTCCACAGGGTATGGAAAATCTTTTTGATTTTCAAGTGGCTTTAAGGTAACATAACTTTCTTCATATTTTTTCTGAAGTTTTAGAAGTGTTCCCACTTTATACTTATAAACGGGTTCATCCGGCTCCATTTTCACAAGCTTTTGGTAAATCTGAAGGGCATCTTCATAATCGCCGAGAGTGCTCTCTACTGTTCCAAGTCCTATGAGTAGTTTTTCGTTCTCTGGATCTAAACGATTTCCTAATTCATAAGCCTCTTTTGAGGCTGCATACTCGCCCAGTTGGTATTCAGAAGCGCCGATCAGCGCATAACCTTCGGCAGTTTCCACTTTTTCGTTTGCCTCTTTGCCACGAGTGATGGCTTCGCCAAACTCTCCTTTTTGGAAAAGCAGGTTTCCTTTTGCGAGAATCGCACGAGCCGATTCCAAATCCAATCTGTCTTCTGCGGAAACCTCACTGGCAACCTCATCAGATACAGTTACTGTTTTGAAATCTCTAGACTGACAGTTATAAAATGCAAAAATTAGGAAGGAAAGGGAGAGAATTTTAAATTTCATTTCTTTAGTTTCTCCTCGAATTTAACCATATCTGGATAATGGATTTTGATTCCACGAAGCGGATTGCCAGATAAGAACGAATCATGCGGAGTTAAAATCGCGATCTGCCAGAGGACTTTAAAGTTCCATGGTATCTCTAAAACCGTTGTCCCTCCGAGTGCGATCTTCAACATTTGTTTTTCTGGATCGGTTGTCCAAGACATTGTGCGACCTTTTTCGGGCTCTTCTGTTTTCCATCGATACGAAACATGCACAGGTGCATCTGTTTCCCCATTACCATACTTCACGATATGAAAATCTGTCTTGTCTACAACGACAAGCACTGACTTTCCTTCAATGTCAGAGATTAAAAAACCAAACTTACCATTTAACTCTGTCGAGGTTCCGAATTTTAGAGTGGATTCAATTTTATCTGGGATAAGATTTTGTGAATAGACTCCGTGCCAGCCTGTCGGTAATTCTTGTTTCTTTTGAAAGGTCAAGGAACCTGTAAAATTAACAGAAAAGTTTGGTGAGCCACTCGATACGCTCCAGAAATCCTCTGCTTCCCAGGAGATTCCTTCCTCTAACGCAAACGGTAATGACAAAGTCGAGATTCCCTTAGGACGTACGGCAAGGGGGGATTCAGCATACTGGTATGTGTCAGTAGCGTTCGAGCGAATGAACTGGATCGGATAACTTCCGTAAGGAACTCCTGACTCAGCATAAATAGTCTTTCCCTTCTTTTGTCCAGCTACTATGACCTCAAGTCCTGCGGGGTAACTCGTTAAAAATAGAGTCCCTTGCGAAATGTCATCACTCCATTCTTGGAAAATTCTACTTTTTTTACCACCGCGAACAATGAGTTTTCTCAATTCAGGGTCTTTACCAGGTTTTGAAAAAGCGAGAGTATGTTTACCGTTTAAGACTGGATAGTTGAGGATGGGAGCCTTTCCAATATCGGTGCCATCTAAGTTGATAAGGGTTCCAGGAGAAGTAGAGAAAATAGAAACCTGCCCTCTCACAGTTGCTTCCATAATGGCCTGTATTTCTGTATCTTTGGGGCTGAATGCTTCAGACCAGTAAGAGGTAAGAGCGAGGCGAAGAGGGATCAAACCATTTTTATACTGGTATACCTCTAATTTTTTATTCTTTGATTTCATCGAATCTTCAGATTCGAATTTAAAAACATAAGCGGAGGAACCAAACTCAGATCCAAGGATGGGATCTAGATACGTAATCGATAATTTTAACTGATTATCGGCTCTTTCGACCTTTGCACTAAGGATGACATCAACATCACTTGCTTTTAATTCCTCAACCGTAGCTTTTCGATCCTGAGGAAGTCTGATGAATTTACCGAAGCGACTATGATTCGTTAGAATCTTATCCTCGAGAAAATTTAGATCGGAGGCCGTCAAATCGTTCGGAAGTGCCGACCAATTTAGAATGAAACTGGGAGTCGGCTTGCTTGCCAACCTTTCCTTATAATCGACAAGTGATGGCTGAGGTTCAGACACACCGTGTTCCAAAGCTCGATAAACGGGCTTTGGAACTGATTCCTTTAAAGTTTCAATTTGAGTGACGGAAGCACAAGAAATGCAGAGAGCGACAAGAAAGAAAACATATCTCATTTTTTATCAAAACTTTCCTTGGCTGGCAATTTTAAGGAATCCTTTTGGATGTCTTTTTGGATGTATTTAGACTCTTCCACAGATTTTGCTGTAGTAATGACTTCGTCTGCTTTATTTTTCGAAATCTCTTTTTTGCGAATGGAAGATTCAACTTCCTCTACTGAGGAACCAACATCCATTTTTTTCAATTCTTCACTATTCGCACGCAATTCGTTGGAGAGTGATTCGAATTGAAGCATTTTGGTATTCTCGAAAATTAACATTTCTTTTAAATCAGAAAGGGACTGCGAATCCAATGGCTGGATCATCTTATCGCTGAGCTTTGTATCCTTACCTACTGTAGCTTCTTTTTGTTTGTCCAAAATGATTTCATTGTCTGAATTTGGCTTTTTCACAGAGATGGACCCATCAAGGACAGCATAGCGAACTACGCAATTATCATTTCCACACGGAACGCCCGCTTTGTTTGAGGAGGGGGATTCTACTGAAGTTAAAAAGGATGTTCCACGCACACCCGCGATGGACGTCGGAGTGACAACATTGAACGTATCATTCTTTCTTTCTTTATGCAGAACAGTAACTAGTTTACCATACTGCATGTTCACTTCCGTTTTGTGCTCCTGGCCTCTCGCCTCGTAAGCAGTCGTTAATTGAAGTGAAGTATTTTTTGAGAGTTTGAGTACTCCATCATCGCCTAACAATATCTCTACGGAACCATTCGTTCCTGTGACAACCGTATCGGTGGGAAGGAGCGGATCCCCAAGGACTGGTTTGTTTTGGCTTCCTTCTCTTAAGATGACAACCTCACCTTTGATAAATGCAATGACAGCTGTGCGAGCTTCTCCTGAAGTCTGGGCTGGAGCCTGACCTGAATCCTTAGAATCTTTTTGGCAAGAAAATCCGAAAACGATAAGTCCTAGGATTAGGATTGAATTTGGTAAAATATGGGAACGAAAGATTTTCATAACACACCTCCGCATGAAAAGCGACTCTTCTTCAGTCTATAACAACTGAGAGATAAGCAACTCTTTTCCCTAATATCTTTTTGTTACACTTTGCGACCAATGGTCTCGTCGGGTGACTCTATGGGGTTTATTTAGGCTCTCGATCATGGCTTCGAGGCTTTTTCGACGGGATTCTGTAAGGTTTTCCGCTACAGACTTAAGGAGATTGCAATCTTCCCCGAAATCACAGCAATATTCGTATTTGCAGTCTTCCTTAGCCCTTCGCAGTTCGGGAAAACTTTCCATCATTTCAGCCTTGGAGACATGGAGAATTCCCCACTCTTTGACACCTGGAGAATCGATAATGACAGTTTCCCCTTCGAGAAATACAGCAAGGGAATTTGTCGTTGTGTGTTTGCCTTTTCTGGTACTACCACTGATTTCATTCGTTTTCTGATCATTATTCTTTGTTAAATGGTTAAGCAAAGTAGATTTACCTACACCGGAGTTTCCGCAAAGAAATGTCCGTTTGCCTTGGATTCTTTCTAGGAAAGGTGTGAGAGTTGAGGAATCTTCCGTAGAAACACTAATGACATCGTAACCTAATTTTCGATAAGAATCTTCGCGCTCCTGGCGGTATTCGTCGGAAACGAGATCTGCTTTTGTGAATACGATGAGGGGATTGATACGAGTAGGATATGCTGCAACTAACAATCGATCAATAAAACCGTCTTTGGTTTCAGGATCTTTTAAAGAAGCTAAAATCGCCAACAAATCGAGGTTAGCACAAAGAACATGACTATCTCCTTGGTCGCTTTTTCGAGTTAAAAAGTTTTTGCGCTCTGCTTTTTCGATGATGACCCAATCTCCAGATCCGGATTCGGCAAGTACAAGATCACCCACTACAAATGGATGGCGTTCCTCACTCTGATTTAGGCGTAGTTTCCCCTTAAGAACCGCTCGTACATAGGAAGTCGAGGGCGAGTATAACTCATAATAGGCTCCAAAGATCCGCGCGATCGTAAATTGTTCTTTACCCAATATCCATTTCCTTGTAAACTTAGGTCTCTCTTCCAGTAAATACCAACAATAATGAAGATACAAGTTTTCTTTCGTATTTTTCTGAGTTATTCACCTGCTCTACTTCTTTCCGGAGTTCTGCTCGTTCTCTTTTACCAACACTATCTGGAATTTAGCTCACTCCTGGTCCTTTTCGGATTTAATGCCTTCCTCTATGCCTGGAATTATTTGCAAGCTCAAACTCATACGAAATTGCAACTCAAGTCAACAGAATCTGAGAAACCTAAAAAACGAGACGAATTGGTCCAAAGTTTGTTTGCTCTCGAAAAGTTCAAAGAGGAACTCATATCCTTCAATGATCCTGATCGCATCAGCTTAACCATCGTCAATTTTTTGGAGGCCAAAATTCCAGCTGAATTTGTACGTGTCTACACTTGGGATGAGGCCGAAGCACATTTTCGATGTCGCCCCTATCCCAAAGATGGAAAGCCCGATGAAGAGTTGGTTTTACCCGTATTTGATCCTTTTTTATTATGGCTTTCCGAAAGGGAAGGGATACACCTGATTGAAAATTTTCAAGAAGAATCATCACCTAACCATATAAAAGTAAAAGAGCCTGCCCTAAGTTTTTTTAAAAGGACCAATTCTGTAGTCGTTGCGACCCTAGCAATGAAATCTAGCCTCGTTGGTTTTATTTTACTTGGCAAAAACAAAAATAACACTAGTTACGGCATACACGAGATTGAAATTATCCTCGAAATCCTTTCTGTTTCGCTCATGTCGATTTCTAATTCCATGATTTACCAACAACTGGTAAATTTAGCAGAAACGCTAGAAGCAAAAGTGCACGAACGCACTAGGGAGTTAGAGGAGGCACAGGCACACTTAGTCCAATCGGAGAAAATGGCATCCCTCGGTGTAATGGTCGCAGGAATCGCACATGAGATCAACACGCCCGCTGGTGTCATCAATGGCTCCTCTGACAACTTGGAAGCCAATATGATTTATACTTTTTCGCATCTCTCTGATTTGAATCAACTCATACAAAACCAAAGCTTGCGAGATACATATCTGGATTTACTGTTTGGTCTACTAAAGGATGAAATTAAGGGAAAAGTAGATCCGAAGGATAAATTTAAATTAAAAAAAGAAATCAAACAAAAACTCATTTCTGAAGGTATTACGGAAGCAGATGCCGTCGAACTATCTGTTTTCCTCGTAGAACAGTCGATACCAAATAAAGAAAAAGAGCTATTGCATATTTGGAAAGAAGGTGGTAAGGAGGTTTATGACTTACTCAAAAACAGTGTCGGTTTACATCGAAACGTTAAGAACATTAGATATGCGATCAAGAATATCGTCCGTATTGTAAAAGCGTTAAAATACTATTCTCATCTTGGGCAATCTTCCTACGCGGAAGCCGACTTGCATGAGGGAATTGAGAATACACTCATCATCATGCAAAACCAAATCAAGCAAGGTGTCGAGATTGAGCGGCATTACTCTGACCTACCTCCTGTTAAATGTAATTTAGACGAACTAAACCAGGTTTGGACCAACTTGATCACGAATGCCCTCCATGCTATGAAAAAAACGGACTCTCCGAAACTTCAAATTTTTTCGAGACGGATTGGTTCGGATTATGTGATGATCGGATTTGAGGACAACGGATCGGGTGTTCCAGCGAGCATCAAAGATAAAATTTGGGATCCATTTTTTACCACCAAAGACCAAGGAGAGGGAACGGGACTCGGGCTCGGGATTGTGAAAGGAATCATCGAAAAGCACAAGGGGAGGATTGAATTGGAGTCTGAACCGAATAAGACGCGTTTTATGGTATACCTTCCTTTGGATGGGCCAGGCGATGTTCCAAGCATACCCAAAGACATCATTCGGGAGAGACGCGGTTAGCTTGCAACCAACAACAAAGCTGTATCAGCCAGGGCTTTTGGAAAGATGGGGAAAATCCGTACTTTACAAAATTGCAAAAAAAAGAATTCAAATCACGGTTGATTCCGATGAGTCGTTTCAAGAAGTCTCTCAAAAAATAATTATAAGAGGTACGATTCACTCATTTCTGATCGGCTTCATCCCATCCTTTTTATTTGTTTGGATTAGCATTTTTTTACCAAAATTTACATCCCTTCGTTCGAACGAAGCATTCGTTTCCATTTCCTTGACAATTCTTCTAATTGGAGTTTTTACGTTTCTTGAATTTTATTTACTTTTTATGGTTGGATTGTATGAAGCCTATCTGATGGCACAAGCAGCTAACTTAGAATTAACGGAAGAACCAGAACTAATTACTCCCGTTCCTGGCATGCTTGCCCGAATCGCCCTAGAGATTCCCGATCCTGAATTACGCTTATTTGGAATTGATCCTTACAAAACACTCAACAAGAAAACAGTATTACTAAAGACGATTATTTATAAGCTCAAAGTGATGGTCTCAAATTTATTTGCAAAAATATTCCTCAAAGCTCTTCTAGGAAGAACAAGTTTGAGATTTTATGTGGAATATATATCTGCGCCGATAACAGGATTTTGGGATGCGTATGTAACATATAAAATTTTACATGAGCTTAGAAAACGAATCATCTCCCGAAAAATAGCTGAAATCATCCTTTTACATATTAGGAATCACCATTCAAATCTTTCTCAATTGGGGAAAACCACCTTGATTCGAGGGATTGCAAATTCCATCGTATTCACAAAGACCTTTCACCCTAACTTTGAATACATATTACTCAAGCTTGTGAAGGAATTTAAAATTGAATTTGATATGGATGAAATGGATGATCATGTAAAATTTGAAGCTGCAATTTCGGAATGCCCAATAGCGGAAGCGAACCTTATTTTCTCAATCTTCCAGCTTACCTCTTGCTTTGACGGCGTGTTAACAAAACAGGAGTTGGAAATGTTCCCAAAACTCTTTGCAGGTAGAGATTCTTTTGACGTTCTTCAAACCTCACAACTCTCCAAATTGATATCAGATGGTTACTTAAAAGAAGCAACGCACTTGGCCAAGGAGATGCTGGCTTAATTTTTGTTTTCATTCTGCTCCTCCAAACAAGTCTAACCAAAAGTAGGAGAAATTATGTCATCAGTCACACTCAAAGGTTCACCCATCTCACTAGAGGGAAATATGCCAAAAGCCGGGGACAAAGCCCCGGACTTCAAAGTCACAAAACAAGATTTAAGCGAAATCTCCCTTAAAGATATGTCAGGTCAGGTTAAAATTCTCGTTTCTGTTCCGAGCCTTGACACAGCTGTCTGCGCCATTGAAACAAAAAAATTCAACGAAAAAGCCGCAAAAGAAGAAGCCATCACAACTCTTATCATCTCAGGCGATCTCCCATTTGCGATGAAGAGATTTTGTACAACTGAAGGGATAGATTCCGCTAACCTTGTTACTGGTTCTCAATTTAAAGATTTTTCATTTTCGAAAAACTATGGCGTACATATGTCTTCTGGACCATTGGCTGGTCTTGCTGCCAGAGCAGTTTTTGTAGTGGATAAACAGGATGTAGTTCGTTATGTGGAACTTGTGCCAGAAATCGCAAGTGAACCTAATTACGATGCGATCCTAGCAGAAGCAAAAAAACTCACTTAACCCAAAGAATGCAAAATGCAATCGAGATCCATCTCCTTTGCATTTTGCTCAATTTCATCTTTCAAAATGGTATCAAAAGTGAAGAACACACCTTGCCATTTTTCCTTTTTCAAAAAATCTAAAGTATAACACACCGCTGAGTTCATTCGCGCTGGGTCCATGTGGCGAAAAGGTTCGTCGAGCAGCAACCAATTGATGTTGTCTTCCGCTGACATACGAAGTGCATATTCTAAACGTAGAGAAAAGTAAAAAAGCTCCTTTGTCCCTGTAGAAAGCAAATCAACATCTCGCATCACATTTGTTTTATCAAAAACCTTAGGAATTTCACTTAACTCATTCCATTCTATTTTCTTAATATTCTCTTCTGGTAAAATTTCATTCCAGCGTTTGGAGAGTGAATGAACGAGAGTTAAGATTTGACTTTCAGATCCAGTCTCCATTTCAGAAAAGATATCTGCTAAAACTTTATATGCTGCAAAATTTTTCTCGATTTGAATTAGAAGAACTTGAGCATCCTCCTTTTCTTTTCGTAAACGATCACATTTTTCTAAAATATCTTTGATCTTTACCTGAGAACCGCCAACGATTCCAGAAAGTTCTGATTCCTTTGCAAAGTAAATATCTTTCAGTTTATGATAATCCTTTGTCTCGGATTCAATTTGGAACATTAGATTTTTGAGTAATGATTTTTCCTCGGAGGAAAAATCAGAGGGAACTAAATTCTGCTCAAACGTTTCCAATTCATCTTTTAGCTTAACCTTTAAAGCCGATGCATCTTTTAGCTGATAATCGATAAGGGCAGTTTGGATCTGTGCCTGCAAGTGCTGAAAGGATTGCTCATCCGCCTTCGCATTTGAAAGTTTTTCCTGAAATTCAGGAAGATCTTTAACTCCAAAATAAGTTAAAATCTCCAAGTATTCATTTTCCTTGGTAACCAACTCGTTTCCAATTTTTGTCTCCTCGGAACGAAGCCGAGCTAACTGCTCTTGGCTCTGTTGGAATCTCTCATTTGTTTGTTCTAGATTTCGGGACGCTGTTGCTAAGGATTCCTTAAATTTTGAAAGTGCATCTCGGATTCCTTCTTTGCTTGAAATCAATGGACGAATGGTACCATCCGTTCGCAGAGTAAGCTCTTCTGCTAATGCTTGAAATTCTTTTTCCAGTTTCGATGAGTCGACTTCAAGCGTTAGCTTCCTTGAAAAATTGACTACGAGCGTCAATCCAGCAAAACTAAGGAGACCCGCAAATACATAGAACAATGATGATAATGATTTTAAATAAGTGATAAACGATACGCCAATCCCGATGGTCAAAAGAATAATGCCTGTCAGCAAAATGTGCATTTTCCATTCTATCTTTTGTATCTTAGGTGCATTTTCAAAATCAACGCTCCCGATTTTCTTTTGAATGTCGAAGGCTATCCCGTCATGATTAGAAAGTCTATTTTTTTGAAGGGTTTGATCACCAATTTCTTTCTGTAAAGCAGATAAACCAGCGGTTATATCTTGGGATTTTCTGAGATTCTCTTTCTTTATTAACTTTAGATTTTTTATTTCCTCATCAATTCTAATGACCGCCTTGTCTTTGTCAGATGAAATCCATTTTTTCATCTCTTCCACAGAAACTCTTTTTGATTCCCATGTTAATACACTCTGCAATAATTGAGCGGTATTTTTATGTTTTTGTTTTGCCTGCAAATCCTCAGCTTGCTTTTTTAGTAACAAAATAGACTCTTCCTTTTGTTTTAAGGAATTTGCCAATTCTTTTTTCTCTTTTTCCTTTGCGGGAAGATCAGTCCACATAGCAAGTGTTCGAATCCGTTCTTCCTCAGCCTGCTCCCAGGAAGTAAGCTTTTCTTCATAGGATTCTTTGGCTTTATGTAATTCTTTACCTGCATTGACATTTTTTTTAGTCGAAAACCGATTCTGACACGTCTCGATTAAATTTCTGATATTATATCCACTATCAAAAAGAGATTTTTGGATCGAATTTAATAGCTCAGCCGATTCTTTTGAATCTTCATCTAGCGTGACCTTTCCTTCTCGTATGGCATAAGAATTCAAAAATTTACCAGGTGAAATATCTAAAAGTGTTTTTGCCAGTTCCGCCTTTCTTACCTCTCCATATCTATCTCTTAATTTTCTCACATAAGGACTGTTACCTTTAATGCGAATCAAAGCAGAAACTAAAGCATCAAAGAGCGTTGTTTTGCCCGTTTCATTCGGTCCATAAAAAATAGTTACAGTTTTTAAGGGGAAGGATTTATTTTTAAAGAGGCCGAAGGATTCTAATTTAAGATTCATTAATTTTGAACCTCTAACAAAAGCTTTAGTCCTAACTCTTTTGCTCGACTCCACTCCGAAATCTCCATGCCATCTTTCTTTGCATCCATAACTTTTACGAAATTTTGTATGAATGCATTTTCCAATAAATTTTCTGCTATGATGATCTCGGATTCATCTGTATCAAATTCAAGTCTCCTAAATTTGGATTGCCAATTCGCCTTGAGTGCGGCTTGAAATTCCATTTTTCCTTTCATGGATTCCACCACTCCCTGCCATTTGATGCGTATCCAATCCTGATTGGAGAATACGGAAAGATAATCCTCCGCAGACTTTTCTGGCATTCCATCTAAACCGAGTGATATGACAACTTCTGCATAAATGCCGGCTTTTTCTAATATAACTTCCGTTTTATGAATTTGTGAATTCGAGATATCTAGTAAAATGCCTTTACGTGGTCCTGTCTCCCCACTTCGCCAAACTCTCGCGCTTCCCGCATAGGCGACTTCCATCTTTCCGAACTTTTGTGAACGAGCCGAATGAATGTGCCCGACAGCCACATAGTCACAATCGAGTGATTGTAACTGAGTCACATCGATGAGGCCGCCTTTTTCCTCCTCTTCTTCGTCCTTGAGCCCAGTAAAGCTCATCCCGACAACCGTAGCATGAGCCAAGGCGATCCTCACCTTCGCCATTTTTTTAGGAGGCAAGGCCATTAGGAGTTCGCCATATGATTCTTGGTGAGGTATGGAAAGTAGCTCCACTTCTTCGTTTAAAGGTAAAATTTGATACGGTCCTTGGTCAAGAAACGTGATCTGATTTCCCCAATCAAATGTAGGAAAAGAACGTTCCTTAGTATTGCGACGTAGCGATTCATGATTGCCCGGAAGGAAATAAACTTTGCCACCAAAGGACGTGAGGATCGTTATAAATTTTGAACGAAGGGAAAGCATATCAGCATAGGTATCAAATACATCTCCGCATAATATGATAGCATGGCAGCTATGATCGGTTGCTTTGGTTACAATTTGCGTAAGGACATCCAAGCAGTATTCTGGGTCATTGGACGCGGAAAGATGTAAATCAGAAAATTGGATGAGTTTCATGGGATTCATTAGGCCCCATTATACACAGGGCCTCAGACAAATCTTCAAGACTCCATAAAAAAAAGCAAGTGCGCTTAAATCACTCTCTCCTTCCTGAATCCATCTATTTCTCCCTGTGAATACCCAAGTGTCTTCAAAATTTCATCTGTGTGTTCTCCATGTTCCGGTGGATCCATACGGTAAGAGAAAGGTGTTTCTGAAAAATGAAAGGGAGATCCAAATTGTAAAATATCTCCATACTTTGGATGTTTGGTTTCAAAAACCATTTTCCGATCTCTTAGGTGGGGATCTTTTGCCACTTCTTCCATGGAAAGAATGGGAGAGAGACAGGCATCCTCATTCAAAAAAATAGATTCTAGGTCCGCATAGGTCTTACTTAAGAAAAAATCGGTAAGTATGGATTTTATTTTTTCTAAGTTTTCGTCTTCAAAAGGGATTTCTTTTGTTAAATTTTCCATTCCGATAGCTTTTAAAAAAGTTTGAAAGAACATATCTTCAAGAGCACCTAACGCGACAAATCTACCCTCTTTGGTTTGGTAAATATTATAATTTGGTAATTTTCCAGATAGGATATCATTGCCTGGTTCAGGGGTTTTTCCAGACGCAGAAAAAATACCTCCGTAAAGAGACAAGAATTGAAGGGATGCATCCGTCATAGAAATATCGATTCGTTGGCCTTTGCCCGTTTTCTCTCGGAAGTACAATGCGGCAAGTATAGCTGACAGTGCCGTCAAAGTTCCACCTCCCACATCAGCTAACTGAAATCCTGCGCTTCTCGGTGGATTGCCTGTTTGGTGGAGTACACCTGACACTGCTAAATAATTTAAATCGTGGCCTGCAAAATCTACGTATTTTCCCGAAGTTCCATATCCTGAAATGCCACAGTAGATCAGTTTCGGAAATTTTTCTTTTAAGACTTCATAACCTATACCCATTTTATCCATACCATCTGGACGAAAGCCCTCAAGAAGGATGTCAGCATCCTCCAATAACTTAAATAAAATCTCTTTGGAAGTGGGACGCTTTAAATTGAGTGTGATCGCTTTTTTATTTCGATTCAGCATCATGAAAAGTGCTGGATATCCTCCCTTACCTTTGAACATGGCACGCGATCCATCATACGCTCTGGGGTTTTCTATTTTGATCACGTCAGCACCCATATCCGCCAAATGCTGCGAGCAGAGTGGGCCTGGGAGGAGCAAAGATAGGTCTATTACTTTCACTCCCGAGAGCGGACCTGGATTCGTATTTGATTCATTATTTGTCATAAAAAGCCTTTCTGTTTTTGTTAAAATAGATAGTAATCCTGTCATTCCTTACGTAAATATATAAGAGACAGCCATTGATTTTTAAGTTTTTTCAGCGATTGTTTTATGTCATATAAAAAATGAAATTTCTTCACCTAACATTCTTGTTTGTTGTCTTGGGAATTGTATCCTGTAAATCTATCATCAAGCCGGGAATGTTTTTTTTGTTGGGTAGTGATGATACTCAGGGAAAATTAATTTATGACGCGGATGTTTATCTATTTACGAGTGAATCTGGAAGGACGGGCTCTTTCGATGTTTCCTTGAACATAAAACCAATTGGTTCTGTTCGTATTGGTCCGATTACAATTTCGGATGCTACGGAAGGAGTTTTGCTTTCTGAGACATTTTTAGATTTTAATGAGAGCAATTGGAACGAGTCTCAAACCATTCGCACGCAAGGAGTGGACGACAATCTGAGCGATGGAAATCAATCCTATCAAATCTCCTTTGGTTCTTGGAATACAGAGGATAAGAGGTTTTCTACGCAGAGCCTTCCGATTCTAACAGTCGTTAATACCGACGATGAAACTTCGGGTGTTGCCGTCAATCCAGCCTCTGGAATCCTAACTTCTGAGAATGGCGGAAGCGTAAAGATATATTACGTCCTCCAAACCCGTCCGATGCGATCTGTCACTCTTCAGGGTTTTTCCTCCTCTGCAACAACAGAAGCTTCGGTGGCCAACCAATCGTTGACTTTCACGTATGAGAATTGGGATGTACCACAGTCTATAGATGTTTCAGGTGTGGATGATATATCCATTGATGGATCAAAATCGTTTACTATATCAGCAGGGCTCACATCTTCAAACGATCCGTCTTACCAAGGAAAATCGGTTCCTGTTGCCACAGGCACAAATTCAGATAACGACAGTGCAGGCTTTACGGTCGTAAATTTGAATACGACATCAACGACAGAAGCGGGCGGTTCCGTGTCTTTTTCAATCGTCCTGAATAGTGCACCTACAAGCAATGTAACAGTCTCCTCCCTCGTTGCAAACCCAGTTACGGAAGGGACGATTTCACCAAGTTCACTCACCTTTACGCCAAGCAATTGGAATGTGGCCCAGAATGTAACAGTCACAGGAGTCGACGATTTAGAGGGTGATGGCAATGTTACGGTTACCATAGTTTCAAGCACAGCCTCTTCCTCTGATACGAATTATAATGGAATCGCTGGACCATCCTTTCCTTCTATTACGAATCTCGATGATGATACCAAGGGAGTCAATGTATCACCAAACACGGGAACCACTGTATCAGAGAACGGTGGTTCTCAAATCTATGCGATCACCTTAAAATCGAAGCCACAAACAGGAACGACAGTTACTATCGCAAATATAAGTACATCCAACACGAGTTTGGTCACCATTACTCCCTCATCACTTTCTTTCGATTCTACAAATTGGAATGTGCCGCAGAATCTAACAGCATCTACAATCAATAATGCCATTGATGAGGATACAAGATCCATTTCGATCCTCTTTGGGAATATTGATACCTCATCTGGCTCTCGAGATACTACCTATGATTCCGTTTCACTTCCCAATTCCATCGTCCTATCAGTCACCGATGACGATACAGCGGGATTTACTGTGACTCCCGTTTCAGGTCTGACTGTTGATGAAAACGCAGGCCCTCTGACAACAACTTATTCCGTAGTTCTGAACTCACAACCGACATCCACGGTTACGATTCCCACAATTAGTTCTTCAAACACAGGAGAGATTACAATTTCTCCGTCCAGTCTTACATTCACCACTGCAAATTGGAATAGCCCACAAACGATTACATTAACATCCGTAGTTGATGGTTCCCTTGATGGAAACATTTCGGTGACAATCAATCATACGAATGCGAACTCGAGTGATACTAAATACAGTGGCCTCTTAGCAAGTTCCGTATCTGCACAAAACATAGATAGTGGTTCACCTCAGATTGTATTACAGAATATATCTTCGGCACTCACAATGGTGGAAAACGGAACTTCTACCATTACCTTTGAGATCAGACTGACGATTTTGCCTGGCGCCTCGGTTACCATTGGGCCCATTGTGAGTTCTGATACTACAGAAGCTGTCATTCTTGACAGTTCAGGAAATCCAACAAACAACCGTACGCTGGTTTTCAATAATACAACCAGTAATGCTCCCGTTTTTAGTGGGGATACAACCACGGGTAGTTGGAATATGGCTCAGACTATTACAATTCGCTCTGTAGCCGATGATTTTACGGATGGAACAATACCCGTTACAGTGAACATTCCGACGGCAACAGGGTCTTTTTATGCTGGCTTACGTCCGACAACCGTCATCTCAGGTTATACGCCTGGAACAGGAAATTTAGCTCTAACGATTACCGACAATGATACCGTTGGCTTCTCGATCTCGACGACAACTCTGAACGTCACCGAAGGTGGTGCCAATGGTACCTTTACAGTTGCATTAACGAGTGCACCTTGCAATACTCCAGGCAATTTAGCAAATTGCGCATCAGGCTCGATCACGATTCCATTGAGTGCTGAAACATTTAGTGCTCCCGATGTCACACAATACACATTTAGTCCTAACTCACCAGCAAGTTTAACGTTTAATGAAACCAATTGGAATGTGCCACAAACAGTGACGATCATTCCCGCCGATGATAGCATCGACGAAATCGCAACTCGAGTACATACATTTACCTTGGGATCTGTATCAGGTTCGGGAACAGATTACGAGGGACTGAATCCATCCGACGTCACAATCAACCTGAGTGATAATGATAATGCTTCTCCAAAAGTCAATTTCGCATTAAAGACTGGATCCCAGGCTTTTACTGCAGAAAATGGGCTAAAGACAACCTACCAAATTAGCTTAGCTTCACAGCCGTTAAGTGGCAATTCGGTAACAGTAACTGTCGCGACGACGGATATATCCGAGGGGCAGATTCTACTTTCGACTGGTCCAGATGTTCTCGCAAACTCGAACACCTATACATTTACAAGCGCCAACTGGAATTCTGCTGTAGATGTTGTGATCAAGGGACTCTCGGATGTAGATTCGAGCAATACAAGCTTTACGATTACCGTAGGCTCAGGATCTGAATCTGGGACAACTGCCTCCTGGTACACGGGTTTTTCGGGCGCAACAGGTAATAACGCCGTTCTCACAAATTATAATATTGGTGCTGGTGCCATTACTATAGGAACTCCAGCTACAATGAGTATGGCAGAAACAGCGGCGGCATTTTCAATTTACGTTTTTTTGCAGCAAGCGCCGACGAACAACGTTGTGATTCCTGTTAGCATAAACACGAGCTTTCCTTGTAGATTGCTTACGACTCCTTCCAATGTGGATCAATTTACTGTATCAACCACTTCAATAACGATCACACCCGCAAACTGGGACCAGGCGGGGGCTCATAACCAGATCATTGTCACACCAACCAATGACTCCGTAGACGATGGAACCATTTCTTGCCCCATTCAAGTGGGCTGGGATGGATCGACGACCTACACAAGTTCAGCCGATCCTTTTTATGATACCGTTGATCCAGCAGATCCGAGTTTAACCTTGACCGATAACGATACGGCAGGCTTGACCAGTTCTTCGCTTACACCAAGTCCACTTGTCACATCGGAGTCGGGAGCCAAAGCCACGTTTCGCTACGCACTCGCAACACAACCGACAAATAGCGTTACAGTCTCGTTCACTTCCTCCGTAGGAAGCATTGTCACTTTTAGTCCGAGTTCTTTAATGTTTACACCTTCAAACTATTCCACGACACAAACAGTTACTATTACAGGTGCCAACATCGGTACATCGGGCGACCAGACCTATTCGGTTACGCCTAGCACAACCACTGCGGAGACTACGACTGGTGGTGCCGGGTCAAATATTTACGATAATACTTTATCCTTTGCAAGCCTCAATGCAACCAATGCGGAATTATTATACGATATCATACCATGCACAAATGCAAATGTCATGTCTGCTTGCGGAACGTCACCAAACGCTAACGGTGGTATTGTCTCCTCCCCTTCACTGAATACAACAGAGGCAGGTGGACAGGCGAGATTCCAAGTCCGTTTGCGAGCGAGGCCTACTGCTACGATCTCACTAAATTTAAATAGTTCCAATACGTCAGAGGGAACCATCGCTCCTTCGACTCTAAATTTTACCTCAGCAAATTGGAATGTATTTCAAGATGTGATCGTCACAGGAATTGATGACTCTATTGCGGACGGAAACATTTCCTACCAAATCAACTTAGGGTCTATGTCGGGAGCGGACACAGCATTCAATGGCAATGCCCTTCCGAGCGTTCCGATCACAAATCAAAATAACGATGTGGCATCTGTAATTCTCTCACTAACTTCAGGTTTGGTGACGACAGAAAGTGGTGGGCAGGCAACGGTGACCATTCATTTGGGAAGCGAACCGACAGGTATTGTTACCATTCCTCTCACTTCTTCGAATACCGCGGAAGGAACGGTTTCACCAGCAAGTGTTCAATTTGACAATAATTGTCCCGGTGCAGATTGTTGGAGCACTCCAAAAACGATTACCATAACCGGTGTAGATGATTTTGTAACTGATGGAAACATCGCGTACACAATCATCACAGGCGATATCACTTCCGCCGATATCAATTATGGAGCTATGTTAGATGCGTCAATCTCAGATCTATCCGTTACAAACATGGATAATGATTAAGTCTATTGCACGTATCCCTGTTTTCTCAATATTTCCATAGCATCGGTTTCTAGTCTTGAATCACGCACATACGAATTGGTAAGACCTCCTGTTTTCCATACTTGAAAATGATTAAAAATCGAAACCTTCGGTTTGCCTAAAGGAGCATCAAACAACTCATTACAGGAAATCGTACACACGTTTGGTGCCAATTCAAACATTCCAATTCCTACATCTTCCGTAGTGATCTCTTGCTTACCTTCAAAAAATTGAAATTTTGGAAATGTGACATCTGGATAAACTTCAAATGGAATTTCAATACTTTCAGATTTTTTCAATTTGCTCGTATCTACTTTGATAGATAACTCTCTTACGGAATTTTCAAAAGCAATTCTGGAATCGATTGATTTTATTTTTGGACGAAGTTGTCCTGTTCCAATGCTCACTCGCACTTCTAAGTTCAAGGGCCTTTCTTCTAGTCGATTGAATCGAATGGTGTATAAAGGAATCGTTGGCTCAATCTCTCTTAATTGATTTGAAAGAAAAGTAATCTTGTTTTTTAAGGTATCGGATAATTGTAAGGAGTTAAGGTCTGATATTTCATTAAACCGGATCGGATCAATCTGATTCGGATCGTTCTGAATATTATAATAATAAAAAACTTCCCGCCCAACCACTCCTTCCCAAAATTTTCCCAGCTCATGAAATCGAAACGATTTTTGCAATAAAAAATCATCTCCAAAACCGATTCCCTGCGTGGATCTAGTCTCCCCATAATAAAAGCGGTCCGCACTTGATTTACCATCTATATATTTTTGAATCGAGACTCCATCTAACTTAGATTTAGCGTCGAGCGAAAAAGACTCAATTACGAAAGGATATAAATCAACAGATTGCGTTCTTTGTTTTATCACCCTCCCCGTTTTCTGGTTCTTTAATTTTACAAGCAGAGGAACATGAATGTTCTCAAGGAATAAATCTTGACCATGTCCATAGTAAGTATTGGTTCCAGTAAATGGAGAGATGGCATGCTCGGATCGCATAACCTCGCCATGATCAGCAGTGATCAATACTACTGTCTCATCCCAAAGCCCCATAGTTTTTAACTTTTTGAAGATAAGGTCTAATTGGTCATCGATATAGGCAACCTCTCCTAGATAATCTCGTTTCCTATCCTCTAAAAATTCCTCTGTCTTAATTCTTTGGACATAACCAGGTGGGGGAGTATACGGTTTATGGGGATCATTATAATTTAGGAAAAAGAAGAACGGTTTATTTTTCTCTACGAGATCTTCAAGAACAGAAAGACTTTTTTTTGTAATGAATGGTGTATCATTGAGATGATCGGAAAAGTCAAAACTTTCATCAAAGCCTACGTTTACACCTAGCCCATTTTTATCTGTGACAAAGGGATTGTTACCAACCATAACCGTATGAATTCCGTTTTGCGAGAGATACTTTGGAAGAGGATATAACTCCTTCTGATAAAAATCCTGAGCCTCACTTTTTGGAGTAGGATAATCCCAAAAATTAACAGGACTACGGGATGCATACTTTCCCGTAAAAAAAACCAATGTGGAAGGTCTTGTCCAAGCTGCATTGACCAAATGGTTTGAAAAGACATTTGCCGACTTAGCAAATTCATCCATTACAGGCGTTACACCGTAACGACCAATAATATCACCACGTAACGAGTCGACTACAATCCAGAGGAAATTTGGTGGTTTTTTTATGGGCTTTGGAAACTGATCTTGTTTAGGACTGCAAACAAAAGTGAGAACGCTGATGATAAAAAAAAATATGACAGAGTTAGAAAGTAGTTTTGTTCTCAAGACTCAACATCAAACATTTGCAAGGCGGTAAGCCAAACGCCTACCAAAATAAAGGCGATCCCAGTCCATTGTGTCCAATTTAATTTTTCTTTAAAAAATACCGCAGAAGCAATGAGAACAATGATAAAACCACTGGATGTAAAAACCGGATACGCCAAAGAAAGTTTGAGTCCCTTTCCGAGGACAAATCGATATCCGAGTAATGCCAGTCCGAATGCAGTCAAACCCAACATAAAATAAGGATTAAAAATAGTTCCCAAAAGTCCGCTTGCACTTGCTTGGATCGGTTTTTCGGCATCTTGGAGTGAAGAGGTTTTCATCAAGATATTGGCAAGTGCGTTAAAGAATACCGCTATACAGAAGACTAGGATGATCTGAAGTTGCATGGGATACTGGCAATCTAGAATCTTTTCAGAGACGGTCAAATAGAAAAATGAAAGCAAAATCATTCTCCTTCGCAGGTTTGAAACTCACTTATTATGATTCAGAGACGGAAGGGCAGATCTTACTTTTTTGTCATGCCAACGGATACAGCGCAGGATGTTACCAGTATTATTTTAAGGAATTGAAAAGCCGTTACCGTATCCTCGCCCTTGATTTCGCAGGTCATGGGAAAAGTGAGATGACTCTTAATTTTGAAAACTGGCATTTTTTTAGAGATCAAATTTTAACACTTTTGGAGAAGGAGAGGCTGGAAAACGTGATTTCGATCGGCCATTCCCTCGGCGGGGCGTCTTCCCTACTAGCCTCCGTGAAAGAACCGGAAAGGTTTAAAAAATTAGTCGTCTGGGATCCAGTCATTTTAGGAATAAAGATGATCACACTGGCAAAGATTTTTGGAAATCCGTTAGCAAAGGGAGCCTCAAAACGGAGAGCAAAATTTAGTTCTCTCGAACTTGTTAGGCGGTCTTATAAAAAGTTCCCTGCCTTTGCAAATTTTGATCCAGACATATATGAAAATTACTTAGAGTCCTGTTTCCGAAAAACTGGAAATGGAGATGAGGTAGAACTTTGTTGTGACCCAAGAGTGGAGACACAAATATTCACTCATTCACACTATCATGTATTTTTAAATTTCTATCGAATCTCGCGGGAAACGCATGTTTTGATTCCGAAAAAATATGAGGTATGTAGTCCTAGTTTAGCTCAACTTCTCATACGAAAGAATCAAAATTCAAGTGTTACCATCTGGGAGGATGCATCACACTTTTTTCCCTTCGAGAAACCAAAGGAGACACTACTTTGGCTAAATGAAAAAATCCGTTAAGCAGGAATTAGTCGCAAGCACGAATGATAGCAATGATGTCATTCAAATCGTTGTCAGCAGACTCATTTGGAACCTGGCAAGTACCAGCATTCATATGACCTCCGCCATTATAACTTAAACACAAATCGCCTATGTTTACATCGGAAGTTCGATTCAGTATCGACTTACCGATGGCGAAAACTGTATTTTGTTTTTTGACTCCCCACATCACGTGAATCGAAATATTGGAATCTGGAAAGAGGGCATAGATCATAAAACGATTGGCTGCAAAAATGGTTTCCTCGTTTCTTAAATCCAGGACAACGAGATTTCCGTAATCCGTCGTACACCGTAAGATTTGCTCTTTCGCTGACTTTTCATGTTCTTTAAAAAGATTCACGCGTTCAATGACATCTTCCATTTCCAGTATATAGTTGATATCGTGATCGCGACAAGCATCGATTAAATTCATCATCAGTTGATAATTAGAAACACTAAATTCACGAAACCGCCCAAGTCCAGTTCGAGCATCCATTAAAAAATTCATTAGAACCCAGCCGCGAGGATTCAATATTTCTGCTTTTGAGAATTGGGCGGCATCTCCTTTGTCGACGGCATCCATCATTTCTGCCCACCTTGCCGGGAATCGCTTAAAACCACCATAATAATCGAAAACAACTCTGGCAGCAGAAGGAGCATTCGGATTGATAATATGATTTGAATGTTTTTCGTTCCGAAGTGTCTCGCTCAAATGATGATCGAAGGCTAGGTAGCATCCCTTCACATAAGGCAAGTTTGTCGTTATGTCACGATCTGAAATTTCGATGAGACCATCTTGCATATCCTTGGGATGAACAAATTTAATATCATCGATGAGACCAATCTCTTTCAATAAAACGGCACAGATCAAGCCGTCAAAATCACTTCTGGTTACCAAACGATATTTCTTATCTGTCATTAGCCTCAACCTTAGGGAACGTAAGTATAGACTCCAGAGATATCATAGTCTCTGACAAAATCCAGTAGCTTTTTTAACTATGGAACTGAATCTGAATGATGTTCAAGCAAGGATCTTGGCTTTTTCTTAGGATTTGTACTGCAAATATGGGAACAAACTCTTGACCGAATTCTCTTTGTGGATTCAATGTGCAGTTACATTGAAGAAATCAGAATTAGAACTTAATGATATTATAAGCAGGGCTGTTGAAAATCAGAAGATTTTAACTCTCAAGACTTACCTCCTTAGTGATTATGGGGAGCATATTCTTAAAGTGATTACTGCATCGATCCTTAAAAAGTACAATCGCTTAGACTTAATGGATATCTCCTACGCTGCCGCAAAAGAGCTAGTCATCAATGCGACCAAAGCAAACCTCAAACGAGTCATGTTTAGAGAAGCCGGATTAGATATCAATCGTGCCGAGGACTACGAAAAAGGCATGGCAAACTTTAAAGGAAACCTGCGAGAGGACAAAATCGGAAGCTACAAATCACTATTTAAAGAATTTGATCTTCCTGTTTATGCGACTTTCTATTACACTCATGACGTTCTTAATATTAAAATTAAGAATGCCTTCCCCTTACTTCCCGTCGAGGAGACCCGTATCCGTGATAAATTTAAAAAAGCCATCAGCTTCAGCAATCTAATTGATTTTTTTATGGAGTATGGTGATAACACGGAAGGTGCAGGAATGGGGATTACCATGGTAGGAATTTTACTAGACCAATCTGGTATCAATAAGCACGCGTTTAGTCTATACTCCAGCGAAAAATACCAGGAAACTGTGGCGAAAATCGAAATTCCGCTTAGCAACGATTATATATCAAAACGAAAAATGTTTCAAAAGGAATCTGAAGAACTAGGCCTTCCAAAAGAGGAATTAAGAAAAACCTTTTCTTACAATTACAAACTGTTCCAAAAGTGAACGTTTTAATTTAAAAAAGCGAAAGTTGATCTGTTTCGGGAATGGCCAAGATTGAAGATGATGAATAAGTAGTGATCAATGCTTCGATTTCCTTTTGCTTGGATAGATTTGGATCGAGCCATGCAGCAATATTTTCATCTTTGATTTGGACAGGTTGTCTTCCTTGGTTTCCGCCTGTATTATGAATTTCTTTCATCAATTCATTTCCCTCTTGGGTTAAAATTGTGAACCAAGACGCATCCTCTTTACCTCCCCAAATTCCCGCAAAACTCATATTAGGCTCATTCTGATTTTGAATTCTATATCTGACCTTTGTACCTTTTTCAGACTTCCATTCTAAAAAATAGGAAGCAGGTACGATACAGCGCTGAGAATAGATCAGATTGCCCCAAAAAGTAGATGAAAATAATTTTTCCACTCTAGTATTAAAAATAACTTTTGGAGACCAGTCCGGCTTAATTCCCCAATTAGCATATGTTATATTTACTTTATTTTCAGCCTGAAATAGGATTGGAGCCTTCGCTCCAGGGAAAATTTCCGATCCTGATAAGGTCTTAAAAAGAGTTTCGATGCGCTGCAAATCGACCGCTGGTAACTCTTGCACAAGACGGATCCATTTTTGAGTTCCGTCTTTTAAAGTGATAAGTGTATAACCGAATCTACCGCACATCTTATGTATTGAAACATCTCTCTCTTAATGAAAATCCCGAAATCTAAAGCAAGGCAAGCTTTATCATTTTCGCATACATTCCATCAGGAAGGAGATTGCGTAAAAATAGAAGCGATTTTGCATCTGGACCAACAGGATACCTTAGTTTTTTCGAGCCATCATCGGCGGCCTTAAATATAACCTTGGCAACTTTCTCAGGCAAAGTAGCCCCTGCACTTGATTTTTCGTATTTAGCAAATGCCTTGTCGCATAACATTTTATAATCGACAGGAGAGGTTGCAACGGTATTTTCCATGGATCTGTCATAAAAATCGGTTTTTATGGCACCAGGTTCTACGATTTTTACACGAATGCCTAAAGGCTCGAGCTCAAATCTTAATGCTTCTGTGAATCCTTCTACAGCCCATTTGGTCCCATGATACAGACTATAATACGGAAAAACAAGTCTTCCTCCCATAGAAGCCACATTTACGAACACGCCATTTTTATTTGTGCGAAAATGGGGCAACATCTCTCGCGTCACATTCATCAAACCGAAAACATTCGTATCATATTGCTTTTTTATTTGGGTCTCTGAGGCACCTTCAAACGGACCAACCAATCCATAACCAGCGTTATTCACAATGGCATCGATTTTTCCAAACTTTGAAATCGTCAATTGGATCGCCTCTCGAATTGATTTTGAATCCATCACATCCAAACTTGGAACAATCGTATTTTCTAGTTTGTTTAAAACTGTCTCCTTAGAAGGAGTTCTCATCGTTGCTGCCACATTCCAGCCTTTCTTTTGAAAGTAGAGTGCGGTTTCCCTACCTATACCCGTTGAACTTCCCGTGATTAAGACTGTTTTTGTAATTTGTTTTGACATTGTATGCTCCTTTAAATGACTACGAGTCATTTAAATATGACTGCCGGTCAGAAACAAGTTTTTTTTCTGGAATATTATCAGTCCTTTTTCATTATGGGGTGGTGAACCAGAAACGTGCCGTCTTAGTAAAAGACAAACTGACAAAGAGGACAAATATCATCCAGGCTGCAGCGAATTTGCTTTCACGTAAAGACCTAGCCGATCTATCCATGGATGCTGTGGCCAAAAAAGCAAGGGTCGCCAAGGGTACGCTTTATTTATACTTTCCAACTAAGGAAGATCTTGCCTTGTCAGTCCATATCTTTGATTACCAGCTCTGGTTCAAAGATCTGAGTGAGTATTTAGATTTGGATTTGAAAGATACTTTTGATTTTCAGGAATGGTTTGTACAATCAATTGTGAAACATCCTCGATTTATCAAATTGTTACCGATTGTTCCGACAATCTTGGAGAAAAATGCAAGTTATGAGACAATTAAAGAATACAAATACGAGCTGTTAAATCAGCTAGGATTGATTTTGTCTAGATTGACCACGAGGTTGGGTTTTAAGAAAGAAGAAGACACGTTTATGTTTATGATGCAATGTCATGCGATCGCGATTGGTGCTTGGTCTCACGGGTTTCCCTCAGCGACAGTAAAGCAAGTATTGAATGAAGCTGATTTGAAGGTCTTTCTCATTGACTACGTCAGTTTCGTTAAGTCATCTATAGATATATTGCAAAAAGGTTATAGGGAAAAATTATGAAAATGAAAGCCAAAAAAAGTATCAAGAAACCAGCGGCAAAAAAAAATAAATCTAGAAAGAAAAACAACGATCAAATGGAAATCTATCCACCTGTGAACCAGGCAGCTATTAAAGAGTTAGTCGAACGGGTTCATGAGTATTCAGTAGCCCATGAGATTGCCAATGCGGTTACTCATGGTATTGGTGGTGCACTCAGCATTGCAGGTCTTACCCTTCTAGTTACCATGGCAGTATTATTTGGTGATACATGGAGAGTTGTAAGTTCTGTCATTTACGGTTCCACGCTTGTCATTCTGTATCTTGCTTCCACACTTTACCATGCCCTTCACCACGAAAAAGCAAAATTCATTTTTAAGAATATCGACCATGCCTCCATATTTTTACTCATCGCTGGCACCTATACTCCATTTACCCTCGTTAGTTTACGTGAGAACTCGAAGTGGGGATGGACATTATTTATCGTCATCTGGGCATTGGCATTGGTTGGAGTGATCCAAAAAGCGATATTCCCGAGAAATATGAAAAATCTGGGTGTCGTTGTGTATATTTTGATGGGTTGGCTATGTTTGTTTGTGATCAGTGATATCAGAAACGCGATTGGGATGCAGGGGATTCTTTGGCTACTTGCTGGTGGTTTAAGCTATACCTTTGGCGTGATTTTTTACGCTTGGGATAATTTGCCATTCAACCATGCGATTTGGCATCTGTTTGTTCTAGCGGGAAGTTTTTTCCATTTTTTTGCGATTTGGTTTTATGTAATCCCGATGCCTAAATAGGAATCGGGATCTCCTGAGTTAAAAGGAAAACAAATTGATAAAGTCCTGGAGAGGAAATTCTCGGAAGTCCGGCCAGCTTCCAAACCAGACATAATGGTAGCCAGAAAAAATGCCCACTAACATACCAGTGATAATTATAAAAATAGCTGTTTTTCGAAATCCGATTAGATTTCCCATTTCAATCGTTACTTTCAAAACAAATTTGGTCAGTTTATCGATGATAGAAAACAAAAAGGAGACGAGGAGCAGAACAACAAGCATACCGATCATCGTGACAATCATACGATGATGGATAGATACCATACTTAGGATTCTTGCATTGATGGCCGTAATGACTAAATCAACGGCAAGGATGCAAAGGATACGAAAATACCAGTTTAAAATCCTGTGGAAAAAATTTGGTTTCGAGGGGCTCATGTAGAAAGAAGGCTATATGAAGACTAATATTTCAATGAATTTTTTTACCTCTATCAAACTATATAAAGATTTAGCGAAATCTGAAACACTGCCGCAAGGAACTTTTGAGGTGCAATGGACAGGACCAAGGTGGTTTCAATTCGTCGCCAAACATGGATTAGGGCTGTTGGGTTTTAAATATTGGTTTGGTAAAGAGTTTTTTGGAAATGAGGACGCGACCAATTTATTCAAAATTCCAGGGTCTATAACGAAGTTACGAAAGTATCCGATGAGTGTAAAAATTGGAGTCTCGAGGATAGACGGAAACACATCGATACAAGTTAGTTACCCACAGTCGACTCGCTTCCCTTGGCCTTATGTGATCGACGAATTTCGAAGTGTAAATGATGATGTTTTGATCGGATTGAGTTATTTAAAGTGGGCTCCCATTTTTCCTATGCCATTTTACTTAATGAGAAAAGAATAGATTGTAATTCTTACGTATTTATAATATTGTAGGCGGTATGAAGGCGCTTTTATCGAATTTTCTCCTACATTTGTCGATCGCCTTCTTAACCTCGCATTTCTTTCTGACACAAAATCTAACAGCAACTCCGATCTTGATTGATCCAAATTCAAAAATGAGCGTTGCGGAAGGATGGACCTTTCACACAAACGATAAAGGAGAGGTTCCGATTCAAGTGGGAACCAGTTTGAGTTTGCAAGGTTTTCCACCGCCGACCTCAGGAACTTACAAACTTGAATTCCTTTTTCCAGAAACTTTGCTAACACCTGCTCAAGGAATCTATCTCAATCGAATCCAAGAAGCCGATAAAGTTTTTTTAAATGGCCAACTGATTGCTGAAACCGGAAACTTTGAACCTTATGGACGTTACTCACCTAACTGGTATTTTAAGCGACTCTACTATCTTCCCGATTCCCTTCTCAGAAGAGGCGAGATCAATGTTTTGGAAGTAAAAGTATATTACCAATCAAAAACCTTTCCGGGGGGAATCTTCAGAAGCGTCCCTGAAATCGGTAGCTATAATCAATTACTAGGAAACATAATATTTGAAGATGGTCGCGATGTATGTATCATGCTTCTCTTCTTTGGTATTGGGGCGTATCAAATATTTTCAATACTCATTCGCAGACAGAGGAAGGCGAATTTTTACCTACTTTGTTCTAGTTTGTGTTTTGTATTTTGGAGGGTACCGTTACTTAATATAACACATACTTACTCAGGTTTAGAATTCATTACTCTTCTCAAAATATTTTTTACATTTCAGACACTTTTTCCTTTAGCCTTATTCCTATTTAGTTATGCATTATTTCGCGACCCGATTCGACTAAAAGAATCCCTGCTAATTATAATCGTTGGATCCATTGCCATCATTCAGCTCTTCAATATCGAAATCGCTACGCGCATTTTATTGCTTCGCATTTGGGAAGGATTACTACTTATCATAGTATACTTTGTTTTGCGAGGTGTGTATCTTGCATCTAAAATATACAAAAATGAAGCCCGAATGCTTGGAATTGGTTTTTTCATTGTCTGTGTTTCAGGTATCATTGATATCTCCATTGATCTCACAACTGGAAAAAATGTTTATCTAACCCAATATGGTTTCCTGATTCTCATGATTCTATCTGCCGTAACCATCTCCTTTCGAAATGCAAAAAACGAAAAAGAGCTTTCAGAATTAACAAAAGATCTGGAAGCACGGGTCCAAATCAGAACAGAAGAACTACGAAAAAAAAATAACAATCTGCAACAAGATCTTTTCTTCGCCTCACAACTGCAAGGCCACCTGCTCCCAAAGGAATCTCCATCCATAACGGGTCTAAAACTACATCCTACTTATCTTCCCATGGAACAGATTGGTGGAGATTTTTATGATTGGGTAAAAGTAAATGATACGAATCTCATATTTTTTATAGCAGATGTTGCCGGACACGGTGTACCCGCTGCCTTGGTTTCCTCTATGGTCAAAGTACAGTTTAGAGAAATCGTAAAAGAGACCACTGATCCCGCCCAGTTGCTAGGAAGAATGAACCTTTCTTTGATTCAATTGGTGAGCAAATATTTTATAACCGCATCCTGTGCATTATTCGACCTGGAAAAAGGTGAAGTTACCATAAGCTCTGCTGGTCATCCGAATCCTCTCATTTATAACCCCATCCACCATTCGTTTCGATTTCTCAATTTGCGAGGGTCAATCCTTGGTTGGAGAGAAACTTTTTCTTATCAGAATGTAATAGAAAAATTATCTGAGGGCGATCGATATTTCTTTTATACAGACGGCGTCACGGAAGCGAGATCGAATGAGAAGTTTTTTGGCGAAGCGAATTTGATTAGAATCATAAAAGAAAATCGCAATAATGACATCCAATCCCTATCCGAGAACCTCCAAATAGAAATTATGGACTATTCAGATACAGAACTGAAGGATGATGTCAGTTATGTGATCATTGAGATTCTGCAATCTCATTAATTATCTGTCCCTCTATCCGATCATTCATTCTATCTTTTAAGTTGACTCCAGTTATTTTTCTTGAGAACGCAGTTTCAAGGAGATACATCAACTTATCTTTAGCCTTATCAAAATTTAGACCTTCTGGCCTTATGTTGGAAATACAATTTCTCCTTTCATCGGTAGTTCCGATCACAGGATCATAAGTTAGATAGGCTCCGATACTATCTGCGGAACTAAGACCTGGTCTTTCACCAATGAGCACGACGACCACTTTTGATTTTAACGCCACGGCCACCTGATCTCCTATGGCGACTCTTCCGTTCTTGATACAAACCAGAGGAGCCATTTTCTTTCTCTTTAAAAAATCGTTCTCTTTAAATTTTGATAGAAAGTTTACTAAATTTTTTGAGATACCCAAAGGAGAAAGACCATCAACAATACAAAAAACAAGGTCATAAGATATGTTATCTGACTGTATTTTCTCAAGGGTTTGATAATCTGATCCGTCTAACAATCGACCTAAGTCTGGTCTCAAGAGGTATTCCTGTCGGGTGATTGCTTTTGATTTTAAGATCAAACTGGGCATCCAGTCTTTAATCTGATCTTTGATTTGTTCAAAATCACATTCTGCCCATACTGCATCTCTGGCCATGGCATGGTCATATTTGAAATTTAATATCTCTTTGGTGCCGATCGATCCTCCCGATAGAGGCAAACCAATTCGCGCAGCCGTATATTTTTGATACCTTGCCCAGGGGTTTAAATTCTCCTCTTCTTTCACTCGTATCCTCCCGAGAAACTCGACAACAAGGCCCGCGATCTTTCATTTTTGAGAGGCAGCATTTTTTCATTCCAAATTCCCATACCCTGAATCCACGCTTCAAATTCCGGTGCAGGTTTTAATCCAAGAGCCTGCCGTAGGTATAACGCGTCGTGAAAAGATGTGCTTTGATAAGATAACATAATATCATCTGAACCCGGAATGCCCATAATAAAGTTACATCCAGCAACACCAAGTAAAGTCATGAGCATATCCATATCATCCGCATCGGCATCTGCATGATTCGTATAACAAATATCCACACCCATGGGCAATCCTAAAACCTTGCCACAAAAATGATCCTCCAAACCGGCTCTGATGATCTGTTTCCCATTATATAGATACTCCGGGCCGATGAAACCAACAACTGTATTGACAAGCAGTGGAGAAAATTCTCGTGCTACTGCATACGCCCTTACCTCTAAGGTCTGCTGGTCGATTCCAGAATGGGCATTCGCAGAGAGAGCACTACCTTGCCCCGTTTCGAAATACATTACATTACTTCCAACACTGAACCTCTTCAGGGAGAGTGCCTGCTCCCGAGCCTCCCCGAGAAGAGATAAACTTATACCGAAACTCTCATTTAACTTTTGAGTTCCGCCAATAGATTGGAATACCAAATCAAGAGGTTCGCCCTGCTTCATAAGCTCCATGGAAGTAGTGACGTGACACAAAACGCAAGTTTGGGTAGGTATGGAATACTTTTGTCGTATGGAATCCATGAGTCTTAATAATTTTGCTGCATTTGGCAAATTATCTGTCGCAGGATTGATACCTATAACGGCATCACCCGCTCCGAGAAGCAAGCCATCAAGAATACTTGCGGCCACCCCAGCAGATTCGTCTGTTGGATGATTTGGTTGCAAACGTACGGAAAGCCGGCCAGGTAAGCCGATCGTATTTCGAAAAGAAGTGATCACGCGACATTTTTTAGCACCTAACACCAAATCTTGAATGGACATGATCTTTGAAACTGCAGCCACCATTTCAGGAGTGACACCATACTGGATCGATGTCATTTCCGTCTCGCGAGTCTCACTTGATAAAATCCATTCACGAAAAGATCCAACTGTTAAATGAGAGATGAGTCGAAAGGCATTTGGATCAAATTGTTTTTGAATCAATCTCGTGACATCATCCTGCTCTGCAGAAATCAATTCGATATTTAAAAATTCACTTAAAGGAATATCCGCTAAACAAATTTGAGCCGCAACTCTTTCCACGCTTGAACTCGCGGCAACACCAGCGAGAACGTCTCCAGATCGAAGCGGTGTGGCTTTTGCCATAAGAGTTTTTAAGTCATTAAATTGAAAAGTATTGTTTCCCAACTTAGTTTGATACATGGAGCAAATACAAACATTCTTTTCAAAAAGAACAATAAAAAAAGATTGAGGACCACTCCAACTTATGGATTGTAATCCATCAATATGGCTCTCCATCCCTTTCGGCGCTTACTTTTTTTCAGTTTCCTGATTTGCCTCCAAACGAATCTTAACGCGGAAACTGCCCCCATCATCTCTTGGAATCCAAATTTTAAATCAATCAATCTTGCGCCCTATATTACATTTATCGAAGATATTTCGAAAACGGAATCGATTGAGACTGTGCGAAGCAGATTTGAGAATCAGGAAGGTAAAACGACAACTGCCAATTCTTTAGGTTTTGGATATTCAAAATCTGCCTATTGGCTTAGATGGAAAATGCAAATTGACACGCCTGCCGTGGACCATGCTTGGATAGAGCTTGTCTCTTTAATTGATTCGATAGATATTTTTATTCTAAAGGATGGCAAGGAGATTTCAAGAATTCACACGGGAAGAAACGAGGACGCAAGTCTTCGGTATCTTCTGCATAGAAATTTTATTTTTAATCTGCCACTAAACGAAAATGGTTTGTATGAAGTAGTGATGAGGTTTGAAAGCCAGGGTTCGGTATTATTACCGCTCAAAATATGGAGTAAAGAATCCTATCTAGAAGAGGATAGCCTTAAGTCGACTCTCTTTGGTGCCTACTTTGGTGTAATGGGGGTAGTCTTCTTTTATAATCTGTTTTTATTTTTAAGCATCAGAGACAAGAGCTATCTTTATTATATTTTATATATATTTTTTCTAGCACTGATCCAATCAAGTATTTGGGGGTATACACACGCCTATCTATTTCCAGCCCGACCGCAGATCGCCGATCTTTCTTTCCCGATTTCCATTGGACTTGTGAATGCATTTGCGCTTCTCTTTGCGAGGCAATTTGTTGATGCCAAAACAAATATGCCAAGGCTCAATATTTATTTACTCATCATTGCTGTGCTCTCTGCACTTACCTTGGTTCCGGCTTTTCTTGGTTTCTATCGATTGGCCGTCATGGGGGGTTTATTTTTCACATTAATTGTCTCTATAACGCTTGTTTCTGTATCTTTCTATGCGTGGTATCAGGGATTCAACCAGGCAAGGTTCTTTCTCCTCGGCTCATCTGTGGTCTTGATTGGCGCGATCATAGTAGGACTTAGAAATTTTGGGATCCTCCCTTACCACTTTTTAACAAATTATTCGGTACAAATTGGATCTGTACTTGAAGCTATTTTCCTATCACTCTCACTTGCAGATAGAATCAATTTTATCCAAAAAGAAAAAGCAGATTTGCAAGCTAAATCCTTAGCAGAACAACAATCATTGACAGACTCATTCTCTCGATTTTTTCCCTCACAAATCATTCCACTTTTGAACAAAAAGGATGTAAGAGATGTGATGCTAGGCGATGCCGTTGATGGAGAAGTTGCAGTTCTTTTTTTAGACATTCGCGGCTTTACCACAATTTCAGAAAAGCTTAGCCCTCGGCTTACATTTGATTTTTTAAATGCTTTTATGAGATTTACAGCTCCCTCCATTGAAAGGATGTCCGGTTATATCGATAAATATATCGGAGATTCCATAATGGCATTTTTCCCTGGTTCCTCTGAAAATGCATTGAAAGCAGCCAAAGATATGTTAGTGGGCCTTGCTGAGTTCAATAAAAAACGATACGAACTGGGAGAAAACGAAGTTAAGATTGGGATCGGAATCCATTATGGAAAAGTTCTGATAGGTACGATTGGACAAGAATCAAGAATGGATGGAACACTCATCGGCGATACTGTAAACACTGCTTCAAGATTGGAAGGAAAAACGAAAGAACTAGGATCCTCCATTCTACTCAGTGAAGTTGCCTTCCAAAAGTTAAGCACAGAATCAAAAGCTTCTCTCCAATCTATGGGTGAAATAGAAATTCGTGGACGAGAGGAGATACTCACAGTGTATGGATTGAGAATGTAATGATGGCAGAAGATAAGTTTTATCAAGTATTGATCATTGAGGATGAATATCCCGCCAGGATGCTTATGATAGATTATATTCTAAATTGTCATGAGTTAAAATTGGCAGGAATCGCAGAAGATGGAAACAAGGCATTAGATCTATTGCATGAGAAAGACTTTGATCTCGTATTTGTTGATATAAACCTTCCTGCTTTTTCTGGACTCGATATCATTAAAAAAGTAAAAAAAGAATCTACCTTTTTTATTCTAACGACCGCTTATAGTGAATATGCGGTAGATGCCTTTGAGCTTGATGCTTTGGACTATTTACTGAAACCTTTTTCCTTCGAACGCTTTAGAAAGTCGGTCGAAAAAGCGATCAAATTTCTAAAAGAACACCAATCGTCTAAACAGATTGTTAATACAAACGGGCAACTGACATTCCAATCCGACTCGGCGACTCACATTTTAGCTTTTCATGATATCCACTTTATTTCAGCGAATAACAAAACATCAGTGATTCATACAGAAAATAAGGACTATGAGACTTCGAGACTTCTCAAGGACTTAGAAGAAAAATTACCCAAAAAGCAGTTTATGCGGATACATAAAGGATATCTTGTAAATTTAGATTGGATTGCTTCTCTCCGATACGACAAAGGTGGTGCCTATAATATCCAGTTAAAAAACCAGGATGAAACCATTTTACCCGTTGGCAGGGTCTATGCCACCGCTCTCAAAGAGAACCTAGGTTTGCGTTAATTTACTTTTACTCCTTTTCACGTAGCGTTTATTCTGTAATCCGTAGTTAATGTGAGTTAACTGGAATTTCGCATTGACTTTAACAGCTCCATAACTTTTCTCAATCTTGAATCGGAGTTTTTAAATGCAAAAATACTTTCTTATTATCTTCCTTTTTGCCTTATCGATGGCTGTTACAAATTGTGCTTCTTCAACCGTAGGAGTTGCAGCGAGTAACAAACCAATTCTCAATACTACCTACGAAACCATCAAATCTGTAGATAAATTATTTACGTGGTATTCTGTAGATCTCATTTTGATAAGCGTTTCCACGGAAACTCCCCCCACAGAAAAAATTTATGATGTGATGATGGAAGGAGAAACAGCAGATGCGATCATTAACATTCGCTACTACAATGAAAAATCTGTTTTCGGACCCATCATTCGACACCATTTTGGTATCCGTGGAGATCTCATACGATATACATCGACGACAAATACGATCCCAACCGGGAAAGGACGAAAATAGGAATTCCAACCATGAAACGAGTGAAATACTTCATTCTGGTGACTCTCTCTTTTGGGATGATGAATTGCCTTGGAATGAAAGTTAGAAATGAACTTGCACTTTATGATTCTGCAACACTTGTTCGTTCAAGCAATTATGTTGTGCTAGGAAAAGGGACAGGACAAGATTCCTCCTTTTCGCTGTTAGGTATGATTCCTGTCACCAAAGCACCAAATGTGGAACTTGCGATGAGCCAGGCATTAGAGAAATTTCCAGAAGGAAGAACTCTAATCAATATACAAATCATCAGAGAAGATCGGCCCTACTTTCCATTAGGATTGGTAAGCGTGGTCATAGTGACCGCTGATGTTGTCGGAGAGCCAAAAGAAAATTCTCTCGATACAAAAATCCGGGAGAGTAAAAAATGAAGTCTGGAAGAATATTTTCAGTAATTGTTTTATGTTTTTTATTTTCCCATTTTATTTCATGTGCCCAAACAGATGAGAGAGTGGACGTGAGCGATGCCCAAAGCCAGATACTAGCAGCCGCTAAGTTTGCGGCTGATAAATGTGGCACGCCTATTCCTGAACCCCTTCTGCTTGTCGTGAGCGATCCCATTAAGCGAAATTTAGATCTCTGCACCATTTCCATTACAAGAACAGGTTGTCCTTTCTCTGGGTACCCTCTGCCTTGTATACTCATTTACAGTCAAAAAGATCCAGGCGATCTACCTTGGTATATAAACTTCAATGGCATCAGCAAAGTACAAATTAAATAAATTTATCCTAATATTGGTTATATTATTTTTTAGCTCACCCTTGTTGTCGGTGACCTTAAAAGTAAAATTGTTCAATGCCAAAACAGAGCAAGGGGAAAAGAATCTTCCTGTCATGGTTTTTGAGACCAAAAAGTTTTTTCAAACAGACGCTGAAGGAAACGTAACCGTTGATTTTCCTTCACCCGGTGAATATACCTTACGCTTACTGCGAGAAACTGGTCCTGTAGACATAAAAATCAATGTAAGTGGTGATGAAACTCGCACGGTGTATACCGATAAGAAAGCTCCACCTAAAGGTGGTATTACGGTAGAGGGAGAAAGAGAAAAAACAGTCGCATCTCGAACGAAAGTTCGTTATGAAGAAATCAAACGCATGCCAGGTACATTTGGAGAGGCACTCAGAGCCCTTGAAACGTTACCTGGAGTGGTTCCAAACATTAGTTTTGGAGGTGGTGCGAATGGGATCATTGTTCGTGGTGCCAATCCTCAATCGAACACCTACCTTTATGATGACCTTCCGATCTTATATGCCTATCACTTAGATGGCCTAACCTCGGTGATTCATAATGATCTCATCAAGTCGATTGATTTATACCGCGGAGCCTTTCCAGCAAACTTTAATAATGCCACCGGTGGTATCATCGAAATCGAGACAATCGACTCGGTTCCAAAAACTAAGGGTGCTTTTCAAGTTTCACTTTGGAATACTACGGCGTATGCTGCGACACCCATAGCAAACGGGAAGGGTTATGTTGCCGTTGGCGGAAAATACGGATATCTCGATCGTACTCTTGGGCAATCAGGACTGCTTCCCGATGGGATCCGTCTCCCCCGTTACAACGATTCGCAGGTAAAATTCGTTTATAATTTTAATCCTGAACATCAGATTTCATTCTACAATCTGACAGCCCAAGACAACTTTGCGATAGCTGCTCCCAATAACGGCGCAAACGATCCAACAAAAGACGAGTTAGGTTCCTTTGCAGGAGGCCGGGCTTCTTTTGGTCAAAGTTATAGAACAACTGCCCTCCGCTACAGCTGGAACCCGAGTGATAAGTTTCAAAATCGTTTCACTTTGATCAATTACGATCCTATCGTAGAAAATAACATTGCCTTTGGTGCCATTCAAGGAAAACAATATACGCGTTCGCTCTACGTTGGACTTAGACAAGATGCGACTTGGACAGCAAATTCGAATGTTAAGATTGATTTCGGATCTGAGTATCGTAAACTTTCCTTTAATGATTATGGCTCGGACATTCAACTACGAGATCCTACGAATCCGACACCAAACCCATACAATACGACCAATCCAGATTTTTTGACACGCCCACTTTCCGTCAGAGGAACTTCTGGCTACTATAACGCCTACACTACACTAAAATTCAAAACAGGAAACTTTGCTTTTGAGCCTGGAGTTCGTTACGACCACTTAATGGTCACAAAAAATGGAGCGCTCGGACCTAGAGCCACTATTTCCTATACCTTTCCGGAAGTGATGAAAGGACTCACCATTTTTGGAAGCGGAGGTGACCTCGCAAGATTTCCGCTCACGACGATCTTTAACCAAGAAACTGGGAATCCAAACTTAGAATTTGAAAAGGCCAGAAAAACGGGAGTTGGTTTTGATTTAAAAATCTCACAGGTGTATGAATTTAAATTTGAGGTATTCAAGAACGAATTTAAAAACACGATCGTCAACGATCCATACGCTTCCATCCCTGTCGGTCTTAACCCTGACAAGTCACAATGGCTTTCTAATCCACTTGTTACAAATCGCTCCTTGAACTATTCCAATCGGGGAACAGGTTGGTCTCATGGCTATGAAGTTATGTTTCGAAAAAATTCAAAGCAAGGCTCAAGGGATTGGTTTGGTTGGCTCTCGTATACCTGGTCCCAATCTTTATCGAATACCAATATCTATAAAATTTATGACGGGGATACGTTTCAATACTCCGGTTTAGAACGAAGAATTTTGGCTGAATACTATAATAATTCCAAAGAGGAACTTGCTACCTGGGACAGAACACACGTAGCAAACCTTGTTTATGGATGGAGATTTTCCGAGGAATACCAATTAGGTGGACGTTGGAGTTATCTAACATCTGCACCGTATCAAAAAATAACTGGCGATGATGGGGGTCAATTTGCAAACCCTGCCAATGGTATTACATATTGGAACTCAAAAGTTTCTAATAATCCTTATACATCAGAATATGGGAATACGAAGAGAGGAGCTGACTATCATAGATTGGATATTCGTTTGGATAAATTTGAAAATTATTCATGGGGCTATCTGAACTGGTATCTAGAAATCGTAAACGTTTACCTTCGTAAAAATACAAACGGAGAAGGCTTTGATAATTCGAGACCTTTTTCCGCGACCAACCCCACTCCGAGTCCCACATTCGGAACTTTGGAACTTCCAAATCGCACCATTATACCTTTTTTCAACATTGGAATGGAGGCACACTTCTAATGAAGGCATACTTACTTCTACCTTCACTTTTAATCATTTTGGCATTGTTTGGCTGTGATACAAAGGATGATGAATTCTCAAAAAAATATGAAACAACTTTGTTGCTTACTTATATTTCAACACCGACAGATGCAAACGCAGCTTGCGTTTCGCTTTCGAAAAAGCAAGAAGAGTGTTTTTCGGCACCGGCAGTCGCCCTTGGTATTTCTGTGCCCTCAACCTCCGATTCCACTCTATCTACCCGTTGTGTAGATACATTAAAATCGAGTCAGTTCAATCAAATGTCTGCCATGGCTCAAACTTGTGTGATCACTTGCCAAGTCACAGATTGGAATACCAAAATATCGTCTGGTGAATGTAAAACAGGAACTGCGAGTAGCTTTATCCAATCAAGCTTGACAAACACGGTCGTTTCGAAGTGCATTAGAGATTGTTTTTCAACAAGCAATGGTCTGGTAACAGACGAAAATATAGCAAAATTATTTATTTTTAATTTTATTCAACAGGGAGAATAACATGCAGGAATTTGTAGAAATCGGTGAAGAGTTAGTATTCCTCGCAATGACGATTGCGAGTATCGTGGCGTTTGCAGTTTTTTTGGAAAGATTATTATATTTCCGAAAAACAATGGGGAAAATCAACGATGAATTCTTAACGCAAGTTAGAGGCTCCCTTCACGAAAAGCCAGAAATTACTTGGGAAGCTCCTCTCACACACACTTCTTCCTACTGGAGATTTGTTCACTTTGCACTTCGCCAAATTGGTCTTGGTCGCAAAGGATTAGATGAAAGTCTAGAAGGTCAAATTCTTTCGGAAAAATTGGAATTAGAAAAACGCCTCCCGATACTCAATACACTAGGAAATAATGCACCATTTATCGGTCTCCTCGGTACTGTTCTCGGTGTCATCAAAGCATTTTACGGACTCGGAACTCTTGGTGCTTCTGGAGCAGATGTTGTTATGCGGTCGATTTCTACTGCCTTACTTGCAACTGCTGCAGGACTTGGAGTTGCCATTCCGGTTGTCATGGCAAATAATTATTTTTCACGCAAGGCTAAGGTAATTTTACAAAATCTAGAAATCTTGAAAAAAGAATTTCTTGCGTATCAAATGAACAAAACGAAGGTTTAAATATGGCTCAATCCAGTTCACAAGATGAGGAAATAGGAAGCATAAATATCACACCCATGGTGGATGTGATTTTAGTGCTTCTAGTTATCTTCATGGTCACGGCAAACTTTCTAAAAAAGGAAAGTATCAATATCAATTTACCAAAGGTTCAGTCCGCTGATCCAAATGTGGCTGAGTCAGTGCAAGTGGCCATGACGAAAACAGGCGGTATTTTACTTGAGGGCAAAGACATTCAATTGGCTGCCTTGATTAAAAATTTAGAGCGCGAGTCCAAAATAAGACCAAACATGCGTTTGACACTTTCGGCAGATGAATCCTTGCCTTATGGCAAAATTACAGAACTCATGGGAATCATTCGCAAAGCAGGGATTACGAGAATCGCACTTAGTGTAAAAAAATGAAAAGAGTAAAAAAGTATTTCGCTAAATTTACGCATTCTGTCAGACAAAACAAGGAAAGACTGTTTCATATTTGTCTGGCATTGAGTTTATTGCTTCATACGGGTTCGTATGCTGCTTATAAAATTAGCCAAATGAGACCTGAAGAGGAAGTGATTGATTCCTCTAATTTCGAAGATGTAGATTTGAATTTTGAAGAAATTCCTCCGGAATTGATCGGAGGGACTTCCTCACCGGCTCCCGTGGAAAAAAGTGAGTGGGTGGAAGGAAGCAATAAGGACAAAGAGGATGAGCCTGATAATTCAGATCTGAATCCTAATCAACTTTCAGGAAATGGTACGGATAAAGACGGCTATTTATTTTCTTGGAATGGAGATAGACCACCCTCTCCCATTCTCGACTTCGACCTAAAAGATTATTTTCCTCCACAAGCACGAGCTGCGAACATACCGGAAAAAACAGTCATCATGCTTGTCCAAGTGAATGAAGATGGTAGTCTTGAGTCCGCAAAGATCGTATCTGGAAAAGCTGGCTATGGCTTTGATGAAGCCGCAATGAAAATTGTAAAGCGACTACGTTTTAGCCCCGGTTATGTGCAAGGACAACCTAAAAAAATGGCACATCGCATGCCGATTAACTTTAATTTAGAGGATTAAAATTGGAACGGAGAAAATGGCACTCGGTAGAAAAATTTCTCTCGAGTCCATTCCCAGTTCTCTCACTCTTCATTGCGACGATATTCATTTCCCTTTTTCTTCTTATAATAAATCCGTATATTGATCTTTATCTAAAGCATAAGCCAGACATTAAATCGCCACTTCTCTCGCCTAATTCAGAATATATTTTAGGAGATATTGCAAAAAAAGCTGATGGTTCTTATGACCTCAAAGCAGCAAACAACGATGAGTGGCCCTCCTTTACAACGTGGGTCGATAGCGATGCCTTGATTCGTATTGCAAAATCCCCCATCGTTTGGATTCGTGTTGCGGGTCTTGATTTAAAAAACATGGAACGACCATTTATGCTCCTCGACCATTCAGGTGCTTTTTTTGAAATCTACAATGATAACTCAAAGTTGTTATTTCGATATGGCGATTCTAATCGTCTGGATACTTTACCTAAACTATTAGATACGGATTATTCATGGGTAAATTTAGGAAATGAACCAACTAAGTATTATTACTTGCGAATCCATCATAGAGATGGGCATCTTTTCCTGATCAATCCCGTACAAAATAGAATTGGAAGTGAAACAGAAATCATTGATAAATTTGCTAAATCAAATTTGCTCTCTCTATATCTACATTCTTTTTTCGTCATCATCGGATTGGTAAGCGCCTTAGTTTATCTAACACAGTATAAGAAAAAATACTATACCTTGCTCGATTTTTCAATCTTTGCCTTCTTTATAGGACTCCTTGGATTTAGCACGAACGAATACATACGTTATCTTTCTTCCGATCGTTATAGCATCTACCTCATCTCCACGATTTGTTCCAACATTGTCTATATTCCCATGCATTCTGGTCTCCGCCGTCTATTTGGCCCAGGAAAATATTTTTTATTGAATATTCTCATCTTAACCAATATTATCTTCGGAACATTCAATATCATACTTGGATTTACAATCAATGAGTATCCCCTGGTAATGAATATCTTTCTTCACTTGCGGATATTTTATATCATCTTTGCCATTGTTAATTTTTTAGGTCCGATTGTTGTTGCTTACTTTGCTTGGAAGCGAGGTAGCGAAATTGGATTCGGGCACCTTGTAGGTTTCTCGCTCACACTTATACTCGTCCTTTTTGAAATTTTTATTTCAATTCAAAACCAAACATCATTTAGTGGAGTCGCTTACTGGGGTGTTTTGTTTGGTGTCTTTGCTCAAGGACTCGCACTCGAAAAACTTTTTTTTGCCAATAGAAAAAAAATGAAGGAATATGAGGCTTCCTTACTCATGGCAGAAAAATCTTTACGAGAGGTGCAATTAAAAACACTTCAAACTAAGTTAAGCCCTCATTATCTATTTAATTCTTTAAATACGATCCATGCTCTTCAACAAACAAAGTCCGAATTGGTGGGAGATGCCATCATCAGACTCGCAAATAATTATAGATTTTTATCAGATAGGACAGACCTAGCTTTGATTCCGTTTGACGAAGAGTGGGAGTTTGTGGAAGACTTTTTACATCTTCAGAAATTGCGTTTTTTTGATACTGTAAAAATACACCTAACGAAAGATGGTGACTTTAGCAAAGCCTCCATCCCACCGCTAACAATCCAACCCATTGTAGAAAACTCCTTTAAACATGGTTTTCGCAATACCAGCTCCGCAAACTGGATGATTGATATTTCGGCAAAGATTGATACGCAAGCAAGGTTAATACTAAAAATTGCAGATACTGGCGCTGGTATTACCGAGGAACAAATGAGCGAGGAATCTCAAATCTGGGGTAGATCACTTGGAAATATTAAAACCAGACTTTCGCATCATTACAGATATGTGGATGTAACGCTAACAAAGAACAATCCTTCTGGTCTCATCACGACCATTATTCTCGAATCTTTTTAATTTGATTTTGCGAGCACTCGCAGTTGGTTGGCTAGCTCAACAGAAGAGATGCCTCCTGGATATGCTTTTATTTGATGGAGTTTTTCATCCAATACATAGATAAAATTGGAATGGTCTATGGTGTAAGACCCTTGCATCTTAACTTTCTTGCTCGTAACATGAAATAATCCTTCTATCTGATGTAAGCTATCATTGGAAGGAGACAAAGCATAAAGGCTCTTTCCTGGGAATTGGCGAACATAGCCCGCAAGTAAAGCTGGATGATCTCGTTCAGGATCTAAAGTAATAAAAATAAATCTAAATTCTTTTGCTAGTGGCCCAAGAATCAAGGATGCTCTCGCAAACTGATTCAATGCCAATGGGCACATATCTGGACAATGGGAAAATCCAAAATAAATAATCGATTTACCTTCTCTCCAAAATTTTGAATCTAAGCTTCTCCCATCAGGCAGGGTAAAACTCATATTCTCCAATGGTGTTCGATCATCAGAAACATTTGTTAGGAGCTTACATTTAACGCTAATCATACAAATGAGAATCAATAAGGACCTTGAGATTAAAAATTTCAAATGGCGACAATCCATCCCATCCCTCCATTTTCTGCCATATGCGTTTGGTGAGGGTGAAACATATAGCGACCTTTTTTAGGTAAAGTAAATTCTATGATGGCACGTTCCGTAGGACCAAGAGTCACCACATCCGAATGTCCATCGGGAATCGTACTTCCAAGATTTCTGATAATGTCGAATGTTTGTGCGTGTAAATGGAAAGTCACCACAGACTCTCTCTCAAGCAAATTTTGGATATAAAATCTCACTTTTTCACCGACGGGTACTTTCATTGGATACCTGTCATAAATTCCAGAAACGCCATTCCAGGAATAATAATCATTCTTTCCTTTATTTTTAACATCCCATCCAGAAAATGTGAGAACAAATTCATGGGCCGGTAAACGTGGTTTAGGTGGATCGACGATGAGCGTTCCGAATAAACCCTTTGCTGTATGCAATACTAAAGGAGGTACATGGCAATGATATGGGTGCATACCAACTGGTCCCGCGACAATCCGATATGTTTTTTCGCCAAACGCAGGAATGGGCTCCCAACCGTCTTCATTCGGATCATGAGAACCGTGGAAATGCAAAGAATGAGGGTCGGGACTCGAATTTTTTACGTTAATCACTAGCTCATCTCCAAGCGTAGCACGAAGGATAGGACCAGGAACGATTCCATCAAACGTCCATGCAGGAAAACTAACGTCGTGCGCTATGTCCACATTCATAGGAAAAACATTTAGATGGAATTCTTTGTTTCGGGTGTGAGAGATTTTAAAATTTGGCGGAAAATAGAATCTGTCCGTGTATTCACTCTTCACATGAAACGGAGGGTGAGCCATACTGCCATATTGATTTGTAGCACGTAAGCTTCCGTTGGCACCTAGCGCTTGTCCATACAAAGTTGCGGAAGCATCCTGAAGGATAGGAGTCGCACAGACTTCACCATCTCCTAAAGTTCTACTCTTGCTATTAGCCAAAGAGCCAAACAAAGCTCCCAAAAAACCAGTTGCGCCAAATCCAAGAGTCGTTAAAAAACCCTTGCGATCCATGTGATTAAATTTGGGAAATTAAACTCAGAACCCAAACTAAGAGGAGAACTCCCAAACCACCGAACACAGCGGTAAATCTGAATCTCTTTTCGAATGTCGCCTCACTAGACAGAAGATATATACCTCCACCAAACATCGGTATTAGCAAGATCACGAAGGACCAAATGTATGATTTCATATTTGAAATATCTTTCTTTTGTGATAGATCAAAGAGAGCGATCGGAGCCCAAATAGAGGTTAGAACAAAAGGCAAATAGTATGCATAGGATCCTAGAAAGTAAGTCCAAGTTCCAGCTTGAGCGAGTGTTGATTCCATAAATTTCTCCTGATTATGCTGTTGGCGCAGATACACGGGTGATGGCATATACTGCTAAAATTAAAATTGTGAAAAAGAACCCAATCCCACCGAAGACAATGGAATTCGTGATCCTTCTTGGAACCGAACTTTCCTTTGCGTATAAGGTTATGATTGAGCCTACAAAGGGAACAAGTAGGATGATCCAATGCATCATCCCAAAGCCCGTCTTTTTGTTTCGAGAATACAGATCTAACATGGCAAGACCTGTCCAGGAGGCAAAGATACTGAAGGGTAAAAGATAACCAATCAAATGGAAGAACCAAGTTTTGAAAGTCCCTGGGTAGTGTACGCGGTGTGCGGTCGTAAATAGAGAAGTTTCCTTTTGGTATCTTTCTACTTCCATTTTTGTAATCGCAGGCAGCTCGGCCTTTTCGATTAGATATTGATTGGAAACAAAGACGTCGTGCGCAGGTTTGATGCTTTTGGCAAAATCGATTGGCATCGTCTCTTGGTTTGGTGGTATCGGTTGGTTTTTATAATTTCCAAGCGTGAAATCACCTAAACTAGCCTGCACAAACAAGGCAAGAAGACCTATTGTAGAAGAAAGATCCGCAACCCATGGGTATCGAATCTTGCCACAACCTTGCATGGTTTCCAGCATGGGTGGACTTGATACATGATACGTATTGTCTTTGAAGCAGTTTCCCACTCCGACAGGGCCACTTAAGGCAATGTCTCCTCTTCCGGAAGAAAAAACTGTGTTATTTCTAACAATATTATTATTGGATATCCAAATATTCTCATCGATGTTCATCGCTACAAGAATGCCATAATTTTTATGATTAAAAACAACATTATTCTCAACAATATTCTCAAGACCTCCTAACACTCCAATTCCATTTCCAATAGAAGGAATTTCGAGTTTCTTAGACGGTGCATCAAGATTGTTATTGTCATAAACTAAATTCTTTTTGATTACCATACTTTTTTGCGGAGGAAGTAGCTCCCTGTCCAAAGTGTTCGGTCCGATCCCCAGCTGGTTATCTCGCCAAACAGATGAAAGAAGATAAAGATTTCCGCTAGAGTTTGTCCCAGAATATCCTAGTGCATTATTCTCAGAGACTACATCATTGATAATCGCATTACAGGGATTGCACTGCCCAATATAAAATCCAGAATCAGGCGATCCCGATCCATAAGAATGTTCAATCAAACCATCAACGGCATCGAACGCATAAATACCATAATCACCATTATTATATGCTGTAAGATAAGACCCTCTGTATCCGGTCACACCCGTCCAATAAACTCCATTCAAAGTCGCATTTCGTGTTGTAAGGTTTTCTACCGCGACACCATCTGCTCCAACGACCATGATGCCATTCCCACGGAGAAATTCCCCATCGATGATGGTTTCATTTCTATCCTCACCTCGGATGACAAGCGACGGCGTAGTGACCACTACCTCTTCCTTAAATATCCCTTTCGCGATCAGGATCAAATCACCAGGAGAAGCGGCATCGACGGCATTCTGTATCGTCGGATATTGGCTAGGCACCTTTCGGGTTTTACCTGACCAATTCTTTGAAATTTTGGATTTAAAATTTTGGGACTGTGTTTGGAAGGTTGCGTTTCCAATCACAGCCACGCCTGTCATACCAACTTTGCCATCAGGAGAAGAATGAAAGGAACAAAAATAAGGAAAAACTCCATCCTCAGGGAAATACACGTCGGTTTGTGCCCCCCGAAACATTGCTGCCTGCCCATAGGTTTTTTCTGTCGTCCACGACTTATCGATACCTATCGCATTATGAGGGTTATTCCCTTCATTTACGAAACGAATTTTACCACCCTTGTAAGTTTTGATGACGGGCGGATGAAAGGCATTATCCATCATCGTTACGTGAACAAATGCTTGGCTACTCGGATCTTCACCGCTACAGTTGAAAAAAGCGGTAAACCCCAAAAACAAGCTCAGTGTAATTAAATATTTCAATTTCATCTAGCACCTAAAACATGAGGGAATCCTCACATTTGACAAATTTTTATTCTCTCTTTAAAATATGTCAAATTTATTTCTAAAATTTCAAGTTAATGTCTTAAAATAAGCGTTCAGGAAGATCGCAAGCTCACCCATGATTTTGGATTTTTGTCTCCGACTATGCTCTCCGCTGCGTACAAGGGACCGATAGACTGCGTCTACGGATTCAACGGTAATCCGTGCCACTAACAATGCCTTACTTTTTGTTACTCTTGGATAGAGAGGCATTAATAGTTCTTTGGCAAGAGATTTGGCAAACCTTTCATTGCTCAATTGATCGAGAGCCAGGAGCGAAGGATGTGTATAAAGAATCGAATGTAAGATTGAATAGCCTTTGACTTCAGAAAGTGTATCCTCGAAGGCGATCAGTATTTCTTGGATCAATCTTTCCGAATAGCGCTTATATTTCTGCGTTAGAAGTTTAATTTTCCGAAAGAACAATTCATGTAATTCTAAATAGAGAGCTTCTGCCTTTGTGTAAATGATCGTTTCTTTATTTGGAAAAAACTGATAGAGCGAGCCAACCGAAATTTCGCACCTTTCGGCAATGATGTCCGTTGTTGTATTCTCATAGCCAATTTCATCAATCGTCTGAAATGCGATCTCTAAAATTTTTTGAAATCGTTCAATGGACCTTGTCTGTTTTGGCGCTTTCCTATGGATAATTTTCTTATGGATAATGCTTGTTTGTTTGGCGCCTCGGATACTCTTTTTATTTGACATTTGTGTTTCAGACCCGACCCGGCTTTCCGTTCCAATCGAGGTCAGGCCTCGATTTCCACTTCAATCCGTGGCGCGTGAAAATTTTCTTTCAAAGGATCACTGAGAAGTCTACTGTTTTTTTACTTGGGTCGAGCAAAAGATTTTTAATTTCAAACCTATCTAATTTTCTTCTCGAATTTAGAAATCCAATTCCAAACCTATACGATGGGAGCCTTTTCTTTTTAAGAAGATAAGGTATAGAAATTACATGAAAGTAGAATCCAAAAAGAAGAAATTCAAATCCGTTTTTATTTCCGATCTTCATTTAGGTACCTCTCATTGTAAGGCCTCCTTTCTGTTAGAGCTTTTTAAAAAAGTTAAATTTGAAAATTTATTTCTAATTGGTGACATCGTAGATCTTTGGGCCTTAAACTCACACTGGTATTGGAACAAGGATCACGGGAAAGTGATTGAAAAGATTTTAAAATATAGCAGAAAAAAAAGAGTTCAATATATATTAGGAAATCATGATATGATTTTCAGGAATCTTTTATTGAATAATACGTTTCAGTTTGGTGAGATCCCCCTCTCTGATTTTTATATTTATAATTCCGTGAAAGGTAAACGACTGCTACTCATTCATGGAGATCAGTTCGATGGATTCATGCGAAATCTTGGCTGGCTTTACCATTTAGGTGATAAGACCTACGACCTAGTTGTTTATTTCAATACACTGCTCAATAAGATCAGAAAACTTTTTGGTAAAGAATATTGGTCCCTATCAGGCTATTTAAAATCAAAAGTCAAAACTGTACTTGCCAATGTCACTAAATTTGAAACCATTCTCATCCAATATGCGAAAGACCATCACGTCGATGGAGTCATCTGCGGGCATACGCATACTCCAAGCATGACCAAAATAGAATCCACAATCTATATGAATGATGGTGACTGGGTTGACAGCTGCACGTTTATTGGAGAAACCATGGACGGTAATTTTATACTGATGGATTACAAACTGCGCGAGCTTGCAAGGATAGAGCCTTAGTTCGGTTGGGAGGCAGGTGATTCCTTGGATCTTTCTATAACAAAAAGATCCAAGGTTATTTGTTTACTGAGCCATACACTCATCAACACACTTGCTTTCGGCGAGAGTTCCAGCTGTTTTGCAAACATCCGCAGACTTTTTCTCATCCGTACATTTTTTAACAGCTTTTTCTGCTACGACCGAACAAGATTTTTCGCAAGACATCCGTTTTGGATCTGGAGCTGTCATTCCGCCCCCACCGCAATTTCCGAGCATAAAAATCGTAATCCCAAGGAGTAAAAATATCTGAGTTGTTTTCATCGAATACCTCTTGGCCCAATTTCCTTTTCGTATAACGCTCATACTAGCAAGAAAAAAAGTCCGATCGAAAAAATAAAGGCGCTCGCCTCTTCTTATAGGAACGGTTTAGATTTTTTCGAAAATCTTTTGATCTTTAAGCTCCCTTTTGGATGAAAAAAATCTGGTTTCCGAAATGGGTAAATCATAAAATTGACGCAGAGGGGACCTAGCGGCATTGAAATCAACTACATTCACTTTTAAAGACGACGAAGGATTAGATATTTTTGTATATAAATGGGCACCTGATGACGGCAAGGCGAAAGCAGCCATTCAGATTGCGCATGGTATGGCAGAACATGCAGCAAGATATGAGAGATTTGCGACGGCACTGACAGCTATGGGTTTTACCGTTTATGCGAACGATCATAGAGGACATGGAAAAACAGCTGGCAGTCTTGAAAAGGCCGGAATCTATGCAGAGAAAGATGGCTTTCGTAAAGTAGTTGAAAATATGCACCAACTAACGGGTATTATCAAAAAAGAAAACGCGAATACGCCAGTTTTTCTCTTTGGACATAGCATGGGTTCCTTCCTTACGCAAGGGTATCTTTCCCTCTACGGAAATGAAATCAAAGGCTGCGTACTTTCAGGATCGGCAGGACCAGGTGGCGCCCTTGTTAGCATAGGTCATTTGATCGCGACCATCATCTCTCTCATTAGTGGTCGAAATGAAAAAAGTAAATTATTAGATACGATGAGTTTTGGTGCCTTTAATAATGCCTTCAAACCGAATCGAACTGCCTTCGATTGGCTCAGCCGAGACAACGCCGAAGTAGATAAATACATCAATGACCCTTGGTGTGGTTTTATCTGTACGGCCGGATTCTTTGCCGATCTCACCGCGGGTCTATTATGGATCCATAAGGCTTCCACAATGAAACAAATCCCTACAAATTTGCCCATTTATTTTGTTGCAGGTGCTAAGGATCCAGTGGGTGCAGAAACGAAAAGCATCTCCGATTTAATCGGAATTTATAAGAAAAATGGCATGGCAGATGTTACTCATAAATTCTATGAAAATGCACGTCATGAAATCTTGAACGAGACAAATCGAGACGAAGTTACAAAGGACATCATTGCTTGGATTGAGGCGCATAACAAATAGTAGGATCTCTTACTCTCCCGATTCCGGTATACAGCTATGCCGGAATCGATCGTATTCCTTTGGTAAGGATGAATCACCTACCAACTGCCCGAACTTCCTCCACCACCAAAGCTCCCCCCTCCTCCACTAAAGCCGCCACTGCTGCTCCGACCAGAAGACCAGCCGGAACCGCTACCGCCACCAAAAGAACTAACATTTTTAGCCATTCGTCTGCGACCGCTAGGCGTGATGAGTAAGTACAATTTATAGAGACCAATGCCGATGGCATACGTAAGAAATACGGAAACACCGATGTTTACTCCATGTAAGGCGATCGGGAATATACTCCAAAAAGGAAATAAGAAAAAATAAAGGAACCAACCCATATAGGGTGTATTTGCTGCCGCATACGTAAAGATTCCTAAGACGAACACGACGAAGATAGAAGCAAACAGTCTGATTTGCCACGGTATGTTTTCACCGCCTCCATCCATCTCTCCAAAAAAAGATAAAGGACCCAGATAGCTATAATCCTTTGGAGGTGGGATGCTATATGTCCCACCGATTCCACCGATAATGGAATCTATTCCCTTTTCAATGCCTGCTTCAAAATCTCCTGCCTTAAAACTAGGCTTGATTTCTTTTTCGATGATACGGTTGCACAAAACATCTGTTAAAACACCTTCAAGGCCATAGCCTACTTCAATGCGCAACTTTCTGTCATCCTTTGCGATCGTAAGTAAAACTCCATTGTCCTTTCCTTTCTGGCCCAATTTTGTTTTTTCAGCCACTTTTAAGGAAAAGTCTTCTATGCTCTCTCCTTCGAGGGATGAAATGACCAAAACGGCAATTTGATTGGATGTTTTAGATTCGTGATCTGCTAATTTCTTTTCTAGATGATTTGTAAATTCAGCTGACAATGTCCAAGTCTCATCTGTCACCCGGTTCCTTAGTAAAGGTATGTCACGAGAATACAGTTCATTGCAAAAGAGACAGAATGAAATGGAATAAAAAAGGTATTTATTAAATTTTTGCATAGGGTTAACGATGGAAACCTATGCAAAAAATAGGGAATGGCAAATCTTTTTTAGCCTACACAACTAAATATGTTTTCGTCGCGTCGAAAGTGGATCTTTCGCTAAAGGGTGCAATAACTCATGTCCACTGATTGTCACACTTCCACCTGTCTTCTCATAATCGCGTTTAAAATCGGCCAAGAAATCAAAGGCAGAAAAACCGATAAATTCAATCTCGGTGGCTATGATTCTTACTTTTTTACTTTTCGGTATCAATGCCAACTCACGTTTCAAACTCAATAGGTTGGAAAATATAAGAGCCTTTCTGATGACAAATTCATAACCATCCGAAGTTTCATTTTCTGTAAAATCAGAAATAAATAGATTCTTTAGTGGCACACCTAGCACTACCTGAATGATCAGTTTTGTTACAATGCCTGCACCTACTCCAACTAACAAATCTTCAAAGACCGTAAAAAAGATAGTGATCATAAATACCAAAAATTGATCCCATCCATGTTTGTAGGTGTGATAAAATTCGGTAGGAGATGCAAGTTTTACGCCGACCATGATTAAAATTCCTGCGAGTGCCGCGAGTGGAATCATATGGATCACATTAGGTAGTAAAATGACAAAGATCAGCAAAAAGAGTCCATGAAAGAAATTGGACCATCTGGTTTTTGCACCATTGTTTAAGTTAGCCGAGGATCGAACAACCTCGGCGATAATGGGCAATCCGCCGATCCATCCTAAAACAAAATTCCCTAAACCTTTCGCCACCAATTCTCTGTTCATATCAGAATGCCGATTGTACGGATCTATCTTATCAATGGCTGAGGCAGTTAACAAAGATTCGATACTGGCAATGAGTGCAACGGTAACCACCATGAACCAGAAAATTCCCGTGCCAACCAAACCAAAATTCGGATGGATGATGCTATCTGAAATCTGCATGGGTAAAGTAACTAAAAATGCTGGCCCAATTTCGTATGTTTTCTCCATAAAAGTGTAGTTATGTTGTTCAGTGATTCCAAAATAAGCTGCAATTGCCACTCCCACTAGAACGGCCATCAGAGGGGCAGGCAATTTTTTCACGTAAACATTTTTGATTTTTCCAAGAATCACCATAACAAGGATAGACGATACACCAATGATTCCAATCTGAGGGTTGATTTTAGACAAACTAAACGGCATTTCCAGAATCAATCCAGAGATTGTCTTTGCGACAGGAGTGATGCCTAGGGCAAAATAAAATTGTTTTGAGATAATGATGATCCCAATCGCCGCCATCATCCCATGAACGACCGCAATAGGAAAATACACAGTTAAATTGCCAGCCTTAAGCAATCCTAATATTACTTGAATCCCGCCAGCGATCACGATCACAGCCAAGGTGTATTCAAAACCTAGTCGTGAATCTCCACCACCCAAGACTGTAATCGAATGTAATACGACAGCGATGAGTCCAGCAGCGGGTCCATTAATCGTTACGTAGGATCCGCTAAAAAGAGATACTACGATACCACCGACAATGCCAGAAAACAAACCAGCCATAGGTGGCGCACCAGATGCCAAAGAAATCCCCAAACATAAAGGTAGTGCTATTAAAAATATGATAAAACCAGAAACTAAATCAGATTTCCAATTTTGTTTAAGACCCGCGATTCCATCTAATGGAATTTTTTCTTGTGACATTTAACTTTCCTCTGCTACTTTATATTTTTTTCGATAGTCGTTTGGATTAAAACCTGTATGTTTTTTAAACTCAAGATAGAAGGCTGAACGTGATCCAAAGCCTGCCATTTTACCAACAACAGCGACATTCAAATCAGGACTTTCAATTAACAATTTCTTCGAGTCCTCAATTCTACGTTGGTTCATAAGTGTTGGAAAATTTACCTTAAATTCGGAATTAACTATTTCACTTAACTGATGATATGTGATACCGAGGATACCAGCTACCGATTCCTCATTAAAGCTTGCATCAAGATGGATTTTTTCTTCTTCGATCAAATTTTGAAGTTTTGATAAATATTTTGGAACATCCAAAATTTGATAGATACTCTTCTGCTTTCCAGTTACATTTTTTCTCTTTTCCAATTCATGAAGGACTAAAAAAGATCCAGCCGAGAGCAAGGGAAGAAAGAAAACCGAGGCATAAATGGCGAAGGCTTGGTAGGGATAAAAATCAAAATGATAAAGAGTTTTTAGAAAAACTAGAGCTTGAAATACCATCCAGCCGATAAGATAAAATTTTTCCTGTGTCCGCTCTTTTTGTAACAAGTAAAGATGAGTTCTTAACAGAAATGCGATCAGTCCACCAAATAGAGTAAGTACTAGAAAGATCCTATAATCATAAAATCTTGGAACCAAAGGTACCAGCATGTACAAACATCCGCTAAATGCGAAAATCCAAAACACAAACCTTTTCCTTTCGATTCCGCCCGAGTAAGCATCAAAGGTTGCAAGATAGCCAAAAAATGCAAGGTGGTTGAATGCAAGCAGGAGGTAATATGCATGTCGGAACAGGTTATTTTTATCCCCATAGAGGGAAGCAAATTCGCGACCGTGCACCAAGTAAACCAAAGAGAAAAAAGCAAGGTAATGAAAGGCTACACCTAAAAATACCGTATAACGAGTCTTTCTGTATTCGTGTATTCCCCAGAACGTATAAATGATGGCAAGAACGGCAAACGAAACAAAAGTAAGGAATCGGAACATCAAGACTCCACGGTAAGATCCTTCTGAAAGCAAACGAATCGGATAATTCAAATCCTCATTCGAAAAAACCTTTAGGTAAAAGGTTCGGGCCTCGCCGATCTCTAACTCGACGTTAAAATGCGGAAAGGGAGACAGAATGTGATTCCAGCCCGCCCAATTGTACCCACTGTAAGCATCAATCACATGCCCTGAATGACTTTCAGAGCATAATTCTATGAAAGGTAGATTGATCCATTGGATCATTATAGAGAAGTTTTGGATCGAGTTGGTCTTATTTTCTAGCTGGAACCGAAGCCATAGGCCTTTCCCCTCCCGAGGTACTCTCACAGCATCCACGCTTGCGTTTTGGGACCATTCGAGTCCCTTCAGTTGTTGGATGGATTCATGGTTGCAGGAGGAAGGGAGGACAAGGTTTTTACCCGGCAGTCGGTATTCTACAAGATGACTGATATTTTCCCCATACCAAGTTTCCGGTTTGTGCAAACAGGAACTGGAAAGGAGAATCGCAGCAAAAACCAAAAATAAACGTACAAAATGCATTCCAATGGCGATTAAATGCCTTTAAACAAAACTTACTACCGTTTTCAAGATTGATGGAGGCTGGAAAAAAATTATTTTTTGTCTATGTTTATATTATTGGACATATTTTTTGTCTAAATAGATAAATACAGACAGAGAGGCAGTGATGCAAATCCAAGGTGTTTTAAATAATTTACTGAATCCACCCGTACTATTCTTCTTTCTCGGAATGGGCGTTGTTTTGTTCAAATCCGATCTTCGGATTACCGACGGGGTATCAAAGTTCCTGTCCCTTTACCTTTTGTTCTCCATTGGATTTAAGGGTGGGCATGAACTGTTTAATTCTCCATTCGAACAAGAGCATATGCTAACTTTAATTGCCTGTATGTTTATGGCCTTTTTTGTACCCATTTACTCCTTTTTCATCTTCCGTCTCAAAATGGACCATCACAATGCAAGTGCACTTGCCGGTAGCTTTGGTTCAATTAGCGCGGTAACCTTCGTCACGGCAGGTGCCTTTTTACACAGCATGGGACTTGAATACCAAGGATTCATTGTTGCCGGTATGGCGCTTATGGAATCACCAGCCATCGTCATTGCCGTCATCTTGGATCGATTAGGATCATCAAAAAAAAATGCAGACCTCAAGATCAATTGGAAAAGCCTCTTACACGAAGCTTTCTTTAGTTCGTCAGTCTATATTCTAATCGGTTCTCTCATTGTGGGTTATATCTCGGGAGAAAATGGATGGAATACTACAAAACCTTTTACTGAGGATATCTTTAAAGGACTATTGACTTTCTTTCTACTAGACAAAGGCATTGAAGCAGCCAAACAAATGAAAGACTTAAAAAAAACGGGAATCTTTTTACTAGTTTCTTCCATTTTTATCATGATCTTTAATGCAATCATTGCCTTCATCCTTGTGAAAATCATACGAATGCCACTGGGTGATGCCTTGATGTTTGTCGTTTTATGTGCATCCGCTTCTTACATTGCAGTGCCTGCAGCCATGAAAGATTCTATCCCTGAAGCAAACCCAAGTATTTACATAACCGTTGCCTTATCCATCGTATTTCCGATCAATATAATTATAGGTATTCCCCTTTACTTTTATATCTTGAAAGAAATTGTATAAGGATTCGATGGATATACGAGTAAAAAGCCAATGAACCTACGAATACTTTCCACTATCTGTCTGATCCTGTTTTCAGCGAACACTGTAAACTTGTTCGCGGTAGAACCTGAAAGATATAAATCTCCCATGGTTGAAAAAGGTATCGAGGCAGACTACACCAAGCACATGTTTCTTGAACCAGAGCTGGCAGCAAAAGTGAATAAATCTCAGCAAATGTGGATCAATGATATCATTCGTTTGGGAATCTATTTGCGACCAAGAGAAGAGGTTCGAAATAATTTAGATTTTAATAAGTCTAGCTCCGGTTATACCGATCGGACCATGCAAACCTCATCTATGTACCTACTGATTGACCCGAATCCGTATGTGACTGCTAAAATTACCTTTCAAGACTCTCGTGTTTGGGGTGGAGATTCACCTGCAACTGCTGGAGATATACGCGCAAACTTCTTTGCCAATACTCCCAACACAAGTGTCGCGGGACAAGCAAACACAACCTCGTTGAACTCAACCGGCATCCGAGAAGCTTTTGTTATGCTAAAGAAACTTCCACTCGATTTAAAGATACAAGTTGGAAGACAGATCTGGACTTACGGCGACCAACGGATGATAGGTGGTGCCAATTGGACCATCAATGGACTTTCCTATGATGGAGCTCGTGTGATGTTTGATCGCCCCGATTACAAAATCCATTTTTTTGCAGCAAGGCCTTACTGGACTCAGAGTGGAGTCAATGGAGTTGTTTCAGCAAATGATCCAAAAGCTAATTCCAATGCGAAGGGTTCTGATACCACTTTATTTGGTAACTACAACACGATCAAAGTACTGGATGCCTTTGTCGTAGATTTATATTCTATCAACGTAGTTCGAAAGTGGATTCCTAATACATATAATTCTGTAACAGGACTTCCCAACGTCTCAGCAGATGACCCACTTGCCCAGACTCGTTCAAAACAATCTCAGGAATTGTATACTGCGGGATTTCGTCTCACCAATAGAACTGCAAACAATTTTCTTCCAAAGGGAAGTGCTTGGGATTGGACTTGGGAAAGTGCTTGGCAGGCAGGATTTACGGGACGCCGCATCAATGAAAAGGTAGCGGGATATGCTCTGCCTTCTACCTATCAAAATCTTCTAACCGAAAGAGAAAAATATACTGGTCAATTTCATGTTGCCCAAACGGGATATACCTTCTTCGAAAAACTTAGGTTTGGCGCTCAGATCATGTATGCATCCGGTGATAAGAATCGATCCGATGGAAGCTCATCTACCTTTCAAACACTATCGACTCCTCGTTTTGGAGTCATACCTTATTATAATGGTGTGGCTGGACTATCAGAAAACATAGATTATAAAAATCTTATCTCCAAAAGTGTATCCGTAACCTACAACTCAGACGAATGGGGAACCTTCCAACTCAGCTTCTTTCAAAATGATAAGGCACAAAGGCAAGATGCTTGGTATGCGATCAACGGAGCTGGAAACTCGACGACAAACATTGGAGAGGCGAATAGCTCTCCAGTTTCCAGTGCCAAAGGAAGCACAGAAAATTATGCAGACAATGCATATGCGATGCCATATTCACTCGGAAAACATATCTACAATGAAATCGATTTCAGCTGGATGGCAGTGATCAATGATAATGTTTCTATTTGGTTAGGTGTTGGATATCTGAAAGCAGGGAATTCTGTGGTAAATTATAGAAATAGCGGAATGGCGTATAATGCTGCTACGAATAGTTTTGAGCTAAATTCTGACTTTTTGCTAGGGAAAAATAAGGTAGCTAGGGATGGTTCCATGGCCTACTTGCAAGTGAATGCTGCCTTCTAAAAAATCTATAGATTTTTTCTTGTAATATCAAATGGTTGTCCTTGAGATTCTCTTAGGCAGCCATTTGGACACACAAACGAAACATCGCAGGGTTAGAAATAGTCTTTCCAGGGAGGAGATCCGAAACGTGTCTCTTCTGATTTTGAAAGAAGAGGGTATCGATGCCCTTTCCATGCGCCATATTGCGAACAGATTAGGTTGTAGTGTTGCTAGCCCCTACTCTTATTATGAAAGTCAAATCGATCTCGTAAAAGACCTCATCAAACATGGTGAAGATGAGCTTTTAGGCATGCTTAGGAGCGCGATTGAAAGCATATCTGCGGGAACGACCTTTGAAAAATTAGCGGCCATTGCACGCTCCTATTTTAAATTTGCGAGTACCAATCGCGAATTGCATAAAATCATGTTTGTAACCGACTACGGGACCCTGCATAGAAAAGCATTCCCTCAACTTCCCAAAAGCTATCGTTTCTTTTTAGAAACACTTCGTGAAGGATTTGAATCTGGTGAAATCCGTTATCCTATCAATGAATACACCGCGATTGCCAGACTCATGTGGAGTTGGATGTATGGCCTACTCGTTTTGGATATGACGGGCATGCTTCGAAAACGCAGAGGATCAGATAATCCAATCGAAGAAGGTATTAATTACTTTAAAGCTTTATTTTCAGCACCCGCTCCATAAGTGAAATCGTTTCCTAACAGCTGCTCGTCTTCAAATTCCACGCTTCTTCGTTCTTTTAACCTAAGAAATTCTTTTGCTATATACTCCGTCACGAGATGAGCATCCATAGGCTCCCAGAGAGGATTGCCTATAGAGATTCTGCCTGGCTTGTTGCTATTATAGGCATCTATGAACAAAGGTAAGATCGGGAGATTGTATCTCTTACTTAGTATAGCCATGCCACCATGTAATTTTCGCGATTTTCTAAATCCACGAAAATAAGTTCCTTCTGGAAATATACCAAGGCCTAAATTGCCGGCGTCGATTCGATGTTTGATTTCTCTAATGGTATGCGGATCGCTCTCATTTCGATTTAGTGGAATCAAATCCATTGATTTGACAATTCCCTTGATTAATTGTTCCTTTCGATTTTTATGAGGTTTACCATTTCGAGTACCTTTTGTGCGTTTGCCAGAATCATAACTTGTCATGGCCGTCGCATAAATGCCATGTAGTTTCAATAAATGTCGAATCATGAAGGCATCATAAGGCATCGAAATCATTCGTAAGAATTTACTTCTTGGTTTGATGTGATTTGAAACGACGATCATCGAACGTCCATTAAATTCTTTTAATATATGTTCATTTTCATAAACACATCTTTTATTTCCATAAATCAATCTCATTGGTTTGATGAGAAAAATCATTAATATCCAACCGAGTAGCCGACCAATTAAAAACATGTGTAACCTTCTCTCTATTGATTCAGAGTCCTTCGATCACGAGAGGTTGCAAAATATTACGTTACAATTTTTGCTTCAAATTCCCTTTGGATTTTAATGGGTCTGAACCAAACTGGCATACTGTTTTTGATTGCAATGTTTCTAAGTTGTAATTCGCAAAATTTCTTACATTCCCGTGACAAATCTTTGAAGGAGTTACCCTTAACACTCCTTGTCGGTGCGAGATTGGATTTGCAAGAGGAGGCGAAAACCAAGATTGGAAGCCTGCCTCTGATAAGTCCAGGAAGCGAAATGGACACTCCAGCCATGATACGACTTGGTGAAAAAATATTTAGGGACAATAGCCTTTCATTAAATTCTGTCCAGTCCTGCTCCACGTGTCACCTGTTATCTGGAAATAACGTAGGTACTGATGGGCAACCAACTTCCCTAGGTACGTTTGGACAGATGGGAAGAAGGAACACACCGAGTATCTTTAATGTGGGTTTTCTTAACACGATCTTTTGGGACGGAAGAAAATCCTCTCTCCTCGACCAAGCCTTGTTACCATTTGTAGACCAATCTGAGATGGCATTGGCAAGTTCGGACGATCTGCTCGCAAGATTAAATGCAAAATCTGAATACGCAAACTTATTTTCTTCTGCTTATCCACTTGATCCAGCCATTCAGCTAAACTCCGTTAAATCTTCCCTTAGTGCTTTCGAACGAACACTGGTATCCAAGTCTAGATTTGATGATTTTGTAAATGGGAATCCTTATGCAATCACACTTGCTGAAAAAGAAGGACTCCGTTTATTTTTAGATCTAAACTGTATGAACTGCCATGCGGGCCCGATGTTAGGGGGCAATAAATTTGTCAAACTAGACACAAAATACAATTACAATCCAAAAGATTTAGGTAGATTTGAATTTACTGGAATTGAAACGGATAAATATTTTTTTCGCACACCTTCTTTAAGAAACGTAGCGCTCACTGCTCCTTATTTTCACGATGGTAGCGTCCGTTCCATCGAGGAGGCGGTTCGAAGGATGAATGAGTATGAGGCACCACGACCAATCTCGGAAGCGGAAGTCACAAGCCTGGTTACCTTTTTAAGATCGCTTTCAGATAAAACAAAAACTAGTATTTAATATAAGTCTTGACATTCTCAGGTTAATTTAGACTTTGTCCTTATCCTTCAGGGAGGAAACAGGTGCAAATCCTGTGCTGACCCGCAACTGTAATACCGCATTGACTCTGTTAAATGAGTTGATTCGGCAAGCCAGATCTTCCCCGCAAAGAAAACCTCGAGGTTTGGGTTCTTTGCACGTTTATCTTTAGCATTTCATGTTACGGATAAAGGGGCCCCGAAGGAAATCGGGGCAACCGAATGGATAAAGTCTTCACTAGTGCGATGTAAATACTTCAGTTAAAACTGAATCTATTTGAAGTTATAGTTATATCTACGTCTATTTACGTTTCCCTAAATCAAAAATTTAGGAGATTCAAGAATGAATAAAATCACAAAGTTCACATTAGTAATGTTAGTTTTAACATTTGCTACCAATTGCGGCCAATCAGGAAAAATAGACGAATCGAAAGCAAACGAGAGCCTATTTGTTGGACTACTTGCTGGTAATTCTGCTGGCCAAACAAGCGTTCTAAGTAGCCTCGCCGAAATCAGAGGAGTTTGGAAAGATGGATTTTGTAGCGGCGGGACATGCACGGGTTTCACGACCACACTTTCCATCGCACAAGATCCTACTGGTTTTGGAATTTGGACAACTGGATCTGGCTACTTTCGCATCATCGAATCCTCGAATACCTCCCGGTACTTGATCTATCAGTATTTGCCAACTGCCACATTCGGAAATGCGAGCAAATATACAAAAATTCTATGGACGGAACCTCAGACGACAGAATGTGAAAATAGCGCTACGAAGTGTTTTTACTACTGCACTGTATTGAACTCTAGTTTTACGGGATTTAGTACGATTGATGAAGCTCGAAATGTTGTGTTAGATTCCACAAAATACAATACTTCAGATCCGAAAAGATCTGGCTGTGGTGGATTTGGATGGAGCAAGGCTTTATTCCAATCAAACAATCCAACGAGCTGGCCATAAGATATCAAAAAGCGATCTGATCCATTCAGATCGCTTTTTCAAGGATAAATGTGATGAATGTCAAAATATTTCAACTCTTGCTCATTTTAGTAATCAACTGTTTTGTGTTACTTTGTAATCCGACACCGAAAAAAGATAACAGCGTAGCGATATTAGGTCTAGTGGTTCTTCTCCAATCACAAACTGCAACACCAGACACCAGTTGTCCTGTTAAAACCTTACCAACAGGTATTCCCCTAGCGACGAGTATCGTCTCGGCTAACTCCTCTGTGAGTGGTTTTAGTGATGCGAATAAAGCGACCAATGGGATCTGTGGTGGTGGTGAAACCTCAGGGGCATTAGATGTTTATTCACTAAATTTAACAGGAGCAGGTGCTACACTCAAATTGTCATGGGCAGGAAAATTCGTACAAAATGTTAGCGGAATCGATTTTATAGTTTATGAAAATGCATTTAAAATCAGTGAAACAAGTGATCGTTATTTAATGGATCCTATGGTCGTTGAAGTCTCAATAGACGATTCCTCTTATTGTGGATTTTCTTTAACTTATGATTCCACAGCATCTACATTAAATAAGATCTCCTCATGGGTTGGTTTTGCAGGCTTAAGACCCGTTATCTATAATATGGGATCAAATACCTTTACTCTTGAGGATTTGTTTACTTCTACTGGAAGTGGTTTTTTGAAAGGTGGTGGCGACGGATTTGATTTGGAGGATCTTATTACGAGTACAAGTTGCACGGCAACTGTTCGGAACAATATACTCTCATCAGGATTTAAATATATAAAACTTACATCTGCAACTGCCATTACCAATCCGGGAACTGGGAATCCTTATACGTACCCCCACTCTTTTGATAATGGTTCCGATATTGATGGTGTAATCGCAAAAAGCGTAAAATGAAAACTAATCTAGTATTTCAGCAATGATGACGGTGATGTTATCGGTTCCGCCTAACTGATTTGCTAGATTGACTAGTTTATCTACAGAGTCTTGGCCATGATTTAAAGACAAAATATTTTGAATTTCTTTAGAAGAGACGAGTCCGTGAAGACCATCCGAACAGAGCAAAACTTTATCACCGGCTTTTATTTTCAATTTAAAATCAACAGGCTTGACTGAAACACCAGGACCCAGCGCTTGGGAAACGACATTTCGTTTCGGGTGAGTTTCTGCTTCCTTCGGAGTAATTTTTCCCATTCGTGCTAAATTAGAAACAAAAGTTTGGTCTTCGCTGATTTGGCTCAACTCATCGGACCTAAATAAATAAAGTCTACTATCTCCAACTTGCGCTCCATAGGCGCTCTTACCGTAAAAATAGCAACAGGTCGCTACAGCTCCCATTTTTGAAAATTCTGGATTTGCTAGGGCAAGATTATGCAAGTACACATTTGCTTTTTCTAAAGCAACAACCGGCAATTTGATCGGTTTTTCGATTTTTATCTCATTCCAATGATCGATGATAAATTTTGCGATTCCCTCACTAGCCATTTGACCACCAGCAGAACCACCCATCCCATCTATAGCCGAAACAAAAACACCTTCGCCCCGAAGGGAAAGTCGATTCCAAGAAACCATATCGACGCTCGTCGCTGTTTCAGATATTTTACCGCGAATGATGGCATAGTTATCCTCATTTTTGGTTCTTACCAAGCCAACATCAGATTTTCTAAAAATGGAAATCTTCATGAATCAGACGGCTGTCCATCCACCATCCACTGGTAAGGCCACTCCGGTCACGAAAGATGCCGACTCCCCAAGTAACCAGATGCAAGACTTTGCAATTTCTCCAGGGCTCGCCATCCTACCCAAAGGATGCATGCCCTCAATAATCTTACGTGTTTCTTCAGGTTTTCCAAATGCGTTAAGAATGATGTCACTCATATCTGTTTCGATAACGCCAGGACAAACGGCATTGACTCTAATTTTTTTATGAGCATATTCTAGGGCAACGCTTTTCGTGAGGCCAACAATCGCGTGTTTTGTGGCAGAATAGACTGCATTTCCTTTATATCCGACAAGACTCGTCGCGGAGCCCACGTTCACAATCGCTCCACCATTCACCTTCATCAATTTCACTTCTTCTTTTAAGCAAAGCCAAGTTCCAGCAACGTTCGTATTGATGACTGCATGAGCTAACTCGTCTGGATACTTATCGATCATCGCAATGGTCCCGAGTAGTCCCGCATTATTGACTGCTAAATCAAGCTTGCCATATTTTGAGAAGATTTCAGAAAATAATTTAGTTATTTCTTCAGGTTTAGAGATATCGCATCGGATAAAACTAGAATTTGGCGATACTTTCAAAATTTCGCTCAGAGCTGTTCTTCCATTTTCTTCCCGCCTACCAGACAGAATGAGAGTTGCTCCGCGATTGGCAAGATCACTTGCAATTTCTAAACCTAGACCTGATGTACTACCAGTAACAAGCGCTATTTTCCCATCAAATTCTTTCATTCATTTCCTCGGTTTCAGATTCTGGCCTCTTGGTGCCGTTTTGACTTTCTTGATGTATGCCTTCGTTAGTTCCTCTGTTCGAGTAAAAAGTAAATTTAAATCAGAATATTTTCCGTAATTGAGTTCTTCCGCTAAACTTAAATTATATCGAAGTTCATTTAGGCAAGCGGTAAGTATTTCCAAAGATTTTAGTTTTTCTCTACGATAAGGCGATTTCCGAGAGCGGGCGGCTGCATTGACTGCTTTCACTGAGTATTTGCGTAAACTTGCAGCAAGAACTTCTTGTTCCCTAGCAGGCAAATCATTGGCGATCGTATAGATATTTTTTAATAACTTGAGTGTGGCAATCCAGAGCGGAAACCTTTTATAAACATCTCCAAACTTTCTCATTTCCTCAGATGTATTTTTGATATCTAAATCTTTTGCGGCGATGAGATCCAAAAATTCCTGAGGGATGGGTACGACCTTTCTTTCATTATAATTAAAAAATAAGACAGAGATGCGAACTCGCGTTACTGAGACTTGTCCATTGTCTTTCGTTAATTGAAAAAAAAGTTCAAAGGATTTTTCTCTTAAATTTTCAATGGTCACCCGTGCCTCTACCAGATCTCCAAATAACAATTCGGATTCGTAGGTTACGGTGGCATTTGTGAAGATGATGCTGCGTCCATAAATATCTAAAACTGAAAATCCTAGATACTGAAAGAACTGTAGGTGAGCCTCTAACACTAAGTCGAGTACGGTTGCGAATGATACGTGCAACTCACCCCAAAGATCAGTTTTCCGGATCGGAATCTCTGTTTTAAAGTGGTATTTGCTTGGTAAGGGGAGTTCTACCTTTGCCATGTTAGCCTGCCTGGAATCGTTTTTTAAAAGGCTCTGGCACTGCCACAGTTTTTTTGTCTTTATAGTCAAAGAATATCAATACTGTCTTTGCAACCGCAGCAATTTCTCCATTCCCCTTCAAAGCGACCGTAATTAAGTCGAAAGATTTATTCCCAAAGTTAGTTGGAGTCACTTGAAATGTTAGTACTTCCCCTGCTTTCACTTCACTTTTGAATTCAATTTCCATTTTTGGAACAATAATATTGGAGCCTGCGATATTCCATTTTGAATCGCCGGTGGAAGCAAGAAAGATGTCAAAAGCTTCATTTATTAAAAGAACCATGTTTTCATATGTCACATGACTGACGTAAGCCCCGCTTGCTGTAACAGCACTTCTCGCATCCGCATGCCGTACTGGAAATTTTGTCTCAAATGCCGGGTGGGTCGGGATTGATATACCTGGTTCAGCCATAATTCTCCATTATAAACATCTAATCAATGTTCTTCCCTTTAATATCGGTATTCTCGGGTATGTTCTTTAAATTTCAAAAACAAGCTGGACAAAGTCGATAATGTACATTAAAAGTAACCTACTTCATTTCTAGGAGAAGTCATGGCAGAAAAAAGAAATCAGCGCGTCGTTATTACTGGCATTGGAGTCATATTGCCAGGAGCTTTGAACGTATCGGATTTCTGGAGTCATTTATCAAAAGGGGAATCTCAAATCGACTTTCTCACCCGGTTTTCAACGGACGATATTCGAGTGAAAACCGCCGCAGAGCTCACCCATTTTAATTTCAAAGATCATTTGCCCGATCTTGATCCAGGCCATGCTAAAAACTACAACCGCGAAACGCTTGCTATTATGTCTGCTTTGAGCGATGCACAAAAAGACGCGGGTCTTGGACGCGATTCCGTTGCACCAAACAGAGTCGGATTCATCGATTCCTCCTCGCGAGCTTCTCTCGCTTGGTGGGAGCATGCTTGGAATTTATATAATGAATCCAAAGATGATGCCCATTTCAATAAATATGCGGTGCTCACATCTATGGCGTCTAACCCCACGAACCTAACGGCGATCTACGCGAATATCCAAGGTTTTGTAACAACCATCACCGCCGCTTGCGTAGGCGGCCATCACGCGGCAGCACTTTGTTTCCAAGCCATTCGAAAAAATAGAGCTGATATCATGTATGCAGGTGGCCATGAATTTCCATTGCTCAAACCTCTGATTAAAATGTACTCGGATCCCACGAGCTCAGTCATGTCCTCAGAATCTGTGAATCCAAAGAATGCCATGAGACCTTATGATAAAACGAGAGAGGGATTTATTCTTGGCGAAGGAGCCATGTGCCTTTGTCTAGAATCTTATGATCATGCCGTTAAACGTGGAGCTCGCATTTATGCAGAAATCACAGGTACTCTCAGTTATAATGAAGCAAGCCACGCCATGCGTATGGACATGACGGGAGCAAAAGCCGCCAAGGGAATGAGTGATCTTCTAAAAATTAGCAAGCGTTCTCTGGCCGACATTGACTATTTCTGTGGGCATGGTACTGCGACGTATAATAACGACTTAGCGGAAAGTCGTGCTCTGAATCTACTTTACGATGGGACACCGAAAAGTAAATGGTCACCTCTCGGCTCGATAAAACCAATTTACGGGCATACCTTTGGGGCGGCGGGGATCATCAATCTCGCGGCATCTGCACTGATGATTCATAACCAAACATTAGCACCAACCATCAATTTAAAACAACCCGATGAAGAATGTGATCATGACCATGTCGCAGAGGGAGCAAGAAAAACAAAGGTAAATAACATCGTTTCTCTTGCGTTTGCCATCGGAAGTCAGTCATCGTTTGTAAGCGTGGCAAACCCAAATTAAATAGAAGATGCTGAATATACCAAAGAGATTTGAGGACCCCGACCAAATGGTGGGAGAGATGTTGCCACTAGGCACCTACATTCACCTAGCAGCAACAATGTCTCGTCCGAATGCTTTGATTTATTCCCTTGTTCGCCAATTCCATAATCAGAACCCTCAGTTTACCGTTAGCGTTGCAGGGATTCATTCGAGTGCACATTCCATGACCATGGCAGGAATCATTAAAAAAGCCATCATCGGTTTTGCTGGAGATAATTACCCACGACCGCAGCCAAATGCACTCTATTCCAATATTTTAAAAGGTGAACCTTTTGAAGTTGAGCTCTGGTCTCTACTAACACTAATCCAACGACTCCAAGCAGGAGCTATGCGATTGCCAGGTTTCATGACCAATTCCTTACTTGGATCTGACATGATCACTGACAAATTAGGAAAATCAGTTTTCGTTTATCCTGCACCCGACTCCACAGAGGCAGATCCAAAGAAACTAGCAATGGTTTCGCCACTTAATCCTGATTATACGCTAATTCATGCAGTGATTGGAGACGAAGATGGCAACTTAGTACTCACAAATCCATCAGGGGAAGGAGTTTGGGGGGCAATGGCTGCCGTAAAAGGCGTGATTGCCTCTTGCGAAAGAATTGTCCCACGAGGTAGTATTCCTGCCGAGCTGATTTCGATTCCAGGCACAAGAGTCATCGCGCTTACAGAAGCACGTTTCGGTGCTCATCCGCAATCTCTTAGGATCATGTCCTTACCACATCTAGAAATTTTTAAAGACCTTTCCACATATCTCGATGATTACGAGTTCCAGATCGATGCAAACCAAGCCGCAGCAGGAGAGGAAAAGCAAAAGAAACGATGGATGGAAGAATGGGTATTTACCCCTAAGACTCATGAAGATTATCTTCGTTATGTGGGAAGCCAAAGGTTACGAAAACTATCGAAATTTCCAGATCCCCTCCCCTTACTTCCTGACCAGGATCCAGAATCCGTAAATGACTCCGAACAGATGATCATTCTTGCAGCCAGGGCTATCATTGAGCACGTAAAAAGACGGGGTTATACTACATTACTTGCAGGCATTGGCGCCGCTCATATCGCGTGTTGGACAGCTGCGAGGCTTTTGGCAAAGGAAAATATTCGGGTGCATGTCATGACGGAGCTTGGATTTTATTCCATGACTCCTTCTATGGGAGACGTTTTTCTTTTTAGCCAATTGCACGCGAATGGATCTCAGGGACTCTCGGACATCACCCAAATCTTAGGAATGCTTGTTCCCGATAAATGTTTAGGTGTGATGGGGGCTGCAGAAATAGATTGGTTCGGCAATGTGAATTCCATAGCCACATCTAAGGGTAAATTTATTGTGGGTTCTGGGGGAGCAAATGACATTGCCTCTACAGCCGATTGCATTATTGTCGCGAAAGCGATTCGCCAAAGGTTTGTGCGAAAAGTAAATTTCATTACTTCCAATGGGGATAGGGTCAAAGAGGCTGTATGCCAATTCGGGAGATTCCGTCGCGATAAGATGGAACATTTGTTTGAATTTACAAACTGGATTGCACCGCCTTCGGACCCAGAAATGGAAGTGGAGGAAGCCGTATTGAAATTTACCAACTGGTTTCCACCGGACGAAGTTCCCCCGAAAGAGGAACCGAAGCCCACCTCAGAAGAACTGACAATTCTCAGGTCCCTTGACCCAGATCGGATTTATATAGAACAGTTTATGGTTTACAGAAGCCTTCCAGGAGATTGATATGAGTAGCATGGGTATTGAAAATTTAAAGTATATGGGAGTCGAGTTCAAGGGGGTTGGTCACTACTTACCTGAACGCATCGTCTATAACGATGAAATCCGAACTCGCTTAAAATACCCAGAAATGCATCCTGCCGAAAAGGCGGTCATAGGTAATATCGGAGTTACGGAACGTCACAGAGTGAATGAAACCGAAACGGTTCCTTACATGGCGATGAAGGCCGCAAATGACGCGTTAGCAGATGCCAAGATGAAACCTGAAGAAATAGATTTATTCATCCTCGCTAATTGGACAGATCGATACTATCTTCCTGATCTTGCCCCACAAGCATCCAAACTTACTGGAACAAAAAACGCTCTCGCCTTTGATATCTCAACTGCTTGCACTGGATTCGTACATGGAGTTCAGATGGCTGCTTGTTATTTACAATCAGGTAGATGGAAAAATGCGCTGGTGATCGGTTCTGAGCGTTTCAGTGTTCGGACGCGAATGGGCGGCTACGGAGAGTTTACTGCTGGGGATGCTGCCGCTGGCGTTGTCTTATCTTACACGGGAAGTAAGACCACAGGACTTATCGATTCCTTTTTGGTCGATGAAGCAGACCTTGCCGACATCATAGTCACAGGCCCCCCACCAAACAGCTACGTAAAAAGTTATCCTGAACTCGTTACCAATGCTGCGGATCTTACCCTTAAAGCATTTGATATGCTTATGGAAAAACATGGTTTAAAGGAAAGCGATGTAACTTGGGTTGTTCCCCATCCAGGAACAGACATCGTTGTTCAAGATGTATTGAATCGAATCAAATTCCCCAGAGAAAAAGTGCTCGGAAACTTTGACAGAGTTGGAAATGCTTCTGCCGCTTCGATTCCTATCGTAATATCAGAATATTACAAAAAAGGTATTATCAAAAAGGGCGATTTGCTTCTGACTCCTGCAGTTGGAGGAGGCTTCTATTGGGGTGGCCTTCTTTTCCGTTTTTAGATTATTAAGAGAGATAAAGTATGATTTCATTTTCTGGCTACCATATCCGCAAGCGGATGAATGCTGAAGGTTCTCCTTCCCAAGTATACCAAGGCGTATCTAACGATGACGGCAAAGAAGTTGTCATCAAATTTGTTGCCATTTCAGATCCATTACATCCTGCGATTGTCAATCTTAGAAATGAATTCGAAATTTTAACATATCTGAATGGATATGGCCTCGGTATCAAGCCTTTTGAATTTAGAAGGCTCCCCGATGGACATGCCCTTGTGATTGATTACTTACAAGGATTGTTTTTACCGGATATCGTTGCAAATAAAGAAGACCATCAAATGCCTCTGTCTATGTTTTACGATGTTGCCATTAGCCTTTCCGAAGACCTGGCAGAACTCCACAGACATAAGGTGATGCATAAAGACATCAAACCTGACAATATCATCTATTTTCCGGATACATCAAAAGCTAAATTAATCGATTTTGGTATTTCCACTCGACTTTCAAAAGAAGAAAGCGGATTCTATGCACCTAACCAGCTAGAAGGTTCTGTCCAATACATCTCTCCAGAACAAACGGGAAGGATGAATCGATCCGTCGATTATAGAACCGACTTTTATTCGCTAGGTGTTTTATTTTTTGAGCTGTCAACGGGTCAGTTACCTTTCAAGGGCTCCGACCTAATGGAGATCATCCACGCTCACATTGCCAAACCGCCAAGAAATCCTGTGGATGTAAATTCTAAACTTCCTGCTTCTTTGAACGCCATCATCCTAAAACTTTTGGAAAAAAATGCGGAGAACCGATACCAAACCTCTTACGGTTTAAAATACGATTTAGAAAAATCATACAAACTTTACAAAGACGGAAAAATTTCAGATACCTTTCCTCTTGGTGCTCGTGACTTCTCTGAAGAATTTAGGATCCCTCAAAAACTTTATGGACGTGAAGAAGAACTGAAACAACTGCTTACCTCTTTTCACAAGGTAGGGAATGAGGGGACTACGGAAGTCGTTCTCATTGGTGGTTATTCTGGCGTAGGAAAATCCTCTCTCGTTCGTGAAGTACAAAAGCCGATCACAGCCCTTCGAGGTTATTTTCTTTCTGGAAAATACGATCAGTACAATCGTAGCGAGCCTTTTAGCGCCATTTTACAAGTGTTATCCTCCTTAGTTAGAATGATTTTAACGGAACCGCCGGAATCGATTTCCAGATGGCGTGAGAGGATTCTCGCAGCCCTAGGAAGCAACGGTAAGGTGATCACTGACATTCTGCCTGACCTCATCCATATCGTTGGTGAACAAAAGTCAGTGGCCGAGATGGGCGCGAGCGAAAACGCGAACAGGTTTTATGCGGTTTTCCTCGAATTCATTCGCGTTTTTGCTGACCGTGAACACCCGCTTGCCATTTTCCTTGATGATATGCAGTGGGCAGACTCTGCATCGCTTCACTTGCTTCGCACTCTACTTGAGGATCGAAGCACAGGATCTCTTTTCATCATGCTTGCCTATCGGGACAATGAGACTGATGCGAACCACCCATTCACACTACTCATAGATGATATCAAAAAAGAGAGCGGATCCCTTCCTTCCATCATCCTAAAACCTTTATCAAATGCCAATATCGGGGAACTTTTAAGTGATTCACTATATACACCTAAGGACAAAGTACAGCCGTTAGCGGATCTACTTGGATCAAAAACGGGCGGCAATCCATTTTTCATTACGGAACTCTTAAAGCAGCTCATCCGAAAAGATTTGATTCGATTCGACGGAACTGCTGGATCGGAAGGCCAAGGTGCATGGATTTGGGAGCTCTCAAAAATTAAAGAGGCCGCGATCTCCGATAACGTAGTGGAACTCTTATTGCAGAGAATGCGAGCACTTCCAAAGGAAAGTCAAGATTTGCTCAGAACCGCTTCCAGCATTGGCAATACATTTGATCTCTATACGCTTTCGCAAATTACACATTACAGCTACAAAGAAATTATCAAATTGATAGATGATACAGTTCGCGAGGAATTGTTCATCCCTGTTGGTGAAGAATATCGACGTATTGATTCCCTTGGAAACGAGAAATCAGAAGAGAATAAAAATACGGCACTTTCCATCCGACTCAGGTTCCAACACGATCGAGTGCAACAAGCTGGATATGAATTACTATCCGCAGAGGAAAGACCAAGACTTCATCTTTCCATAGCGAAGGTTATGCTCTCATCGACTCCCAAGGAAATGGTTGAAGAGAAAATATTCGATATCGTCAGCCATTGCAATAAAGGTGCTACCTCCACAACAAATCATGATGATTTGAAGGAATTTTTACACTTAAATTTGATCGCCGCAAAACGCGCTAGAAGTGCCGCTGCTTACTCTCCTTGCTTAGATTATCTAAAGACAGCGGAGACTCTATTGCGCCAAATCCATCCGGATGAGACGAAAGTTTGGAATGAACAATACCAACTATCCTTTGATCTATATCGCGGGTTAGCGGAAGCAGAGTATCTTAATGGAAACTTTGATGCTTCTGAAAAATTAATTTCGAGCATTTTGAAACATGCAAAAACTCCACTGGAGAAAGCAGAAACCTATAAAATTTTGATCATCCAATACTCCTTGAAGGCAGCATATAAAGAATCTGTAGACGCAGGTTTTGATGCACTCAAACTTCTAGGAATTCACATTTCAAAAGAAAATGTGGATGAAGCCATTGGAAAGGAAGTCGCACGTATCAAAGAACTTTCAAATGGGAAAGCAACAGAAACTCTGATTGATGCACCACTTATGACAAACGCGGAAATGAAAGCTGCGGTCACCTTGCTCACAGACTTAATGAGTCCTTGCTGGAACGCTTATCCCAACATGTTTCCGTTGCTTGTTTTCATTACTGTTAACCTTTATCTAGAACATGGATTAAACCCTGTGTCTTATGGATATTCATGTTATGGAATCATACTCGGAAGTGGCTTTGGTCAGTATAAAGACGGAGATGATTTCGGAACACTTGCGTATCAGATAGCTGAAAAATTCCAGTCAAAATCAGATCTAACGAAAGCTGCAAATGTTCTCGGAAATTTTACAAGTCCTTGGGTTCGTCACGTAAAACATTCAGAAGAGATCAACAGAAAAGGACTAGAAGCATCCCTAGAATCAGGTGAATTCCAACATGGATCTTTAGGAGCGATGAATGCACCTGTTTGTCTTTTTTTCCAAGGGAAACAACTCTCGGAATTTGCTAATGACATCAATAGACTCGTGTTATTTGGCAGAAAAGTAAAGAGCATTCTCGCCACGGATACTGTTCTTGCATTTGATCTCATTGTCAGTAATTTACGAGGTCTAACTCCTGCCGCATTGGAATTCCGAAATGCGACAATCACCGAAGAAGAATATCTCAAGACTTGCGAAGAACATAAGGGTCTTTATTCGATCACTCTCTATAATATTTTGAAAGCGCAGGCACTTTATATTTATGAAGAGCCAGAAGAAGCACTCAAACTTCTTGAAGAAGCGAGTAAAAACATTGTATTCTTGTTTGGACTCGTAAGTAACGCTGAGCTAAATTTTTTTGTCTCTCTCTGCCTATCTTCTCTTTACAAAATCAGGCCAACAAATGAACGAAAAGAAATCATCGTTCGGATCAAAGCCAATCAAAAACAGATGAAAATTTGGGCTCAAAATAGCCCTGAAAATTTTTATCACAAATATTTGTTAATCGAAGCTGAGCTGGCTCGCCTTGAATATAAAAACTGGAAAGCAGCAAAACTGTACGACCAAGCTGTCACAGAAGCAAGGTCAGGCGAATTTGTTCAAATGGAAGCGATTATCTCTGAAGTTGCCGCCAGATTTTGGTTATCGAAAAAGAATGATAGAAATGTCGCTGAATATTTTACCGATGCTTATAAACTTTATGAACAATGGGGTGCGACACGTAAATGTACTGAACTAAAAGAGAGATATTCTGATTACATCATTGAAAACAGACAGTTTACAGGAACAAAAAATTTCTCACTTACCATCTCGGCGACGACAACAGATATGTATTCGGGCCAATCCCTCGACTTACAATCCGTAGTTAAGAGTTCTGTTGCGATATCTGGAGAGATCCAATTCGAAAGTCTTTTATCAAAACTCATGCAAATCATGATGGAAAATGCCGGTGCCGAAAAGGGTGTTCTTCTCCTCAGGGACGGCGACGGACTCTTTGTGGAAGCAGAGCATTCCTTAGGAAAAGGCGAGATGCGAACCATGATGCACGCTCCTCTGGAAACTTATGCCAACGTCCCAAGGTCAATTATCTACTTTGCAGAACGTACGCGCGAAATTTTAGTTTTGAATTGTGCTACGAAAGATACTCGGTTCGCGATTGATAAATATGTTCAGGAAAATGATATCAAATCGGTGTTTTGTGTTCCGATTCTAAAACAAGGTGCCCTCTCGGGAATCCTCTATTTAGAAAATAACCTTTCCGAGGGTGCCTTTACGCCAGACAGACTGCAGACGATCGGACTTCTTAGTTCTCAGGCTGCGATCTCCCTCGACAATGCCCTACTCTACCAAAGTTTGGAAGAGAAGGTTCGGGATAGAACTCAAGAATTGGCACATGCCAATGACGAACTTGCTGAAAAAAACAAACACATTACAGAATCCATTACTTACTCACTTAACATCCAACAAGCGATGTTACCCTCTTTGGAGTCGTTAAAATCTTCGTTCACCGATCATTTTGTACTGTTTATGCCGAAGGATATCGTATCTGGGGATTTTTTCTGGCATACAAAGAAACAAGATTCAGTACTATTTGCGGTGGCTGACTGTACGGGGCACGGGGTTCCTGGGGCGCTTATGTCCATGATCGGCATCAACTCGCTAAATGCCATTGTGAACGAAAAAGGCATTACGGATCCTGGTAAAATCTTGGAAGAGTTAAATATTCGCGTTCGTACTGTTTTGCGTCAGGCAGACAGTGATGCAAACTCGATGGATGGTATGGATATTTGTTTGATTCGTTATTCTGGAAATACCCTCCAATTTGCAGGCGCTAAACGTCCGCTTTATGTCTATGGACCCGAAGGTTTTAGAGAATATAAGGGTGACAAAGCTTCGATAGGCGGGAGACAAAAAGAGGAGTTAAGAACGTTTACGACTCACGAGATCTCGTATACACCTGGTAAAACGGTTGCGTATCTATCGACCGATGGATATACTGATCAATCAAATACCGAGAGGACTAGAGTTTCTACTAAGAATTTCCTTCGAATCGCAGAAGAGAATCTTTCGAAGTCAGGTGAAGAGCAGAAAAAGGCTTTTTTATCATTCTTACACAGTCATATGGGAACAGAAGACCAACGAGATGATATCACAGTCGCAGGAGTCATGGTATGATCGCGGATAAGCTAAATTCAACAGGAGCAAAGTAAAAATTAAATGCAAAAAATGGATATTTTAACATATGATCAGTATAAAAACATGGAGGAGCATCGCCTTCTCATACACTTCAAAGGCGCTCTCTACCAAGACATTCTGACGGAGCTTGGCAGTATCATCCAAACTTCCATGAAGGGTGAATCTAAAATCAAAAAGATTTTTGCGGTATTTGTTGAACTTGCCCAGAATATTCTTCATTATTCTCTTGAAAGGATAGCGAACCCTGACGAATCTACATCTGGAGTAGGTATGATTGTTGTGACGGAAAGGCCAGAGGGGTATTATGTCAGCTCTGGAAATTACATTTCCCGATCAAAGATTGAAGGCATGGAAGAGAAAATTAAATTTATCAATGGTCTCTCTCCTGAGGAAAAAAAATCATACTATACGAAGCAGTTGCGCTCTGATCGACCTGACGAAAGCAAGGGTGCTGGTGTGGGACTCATCGACATTGCACGAAAGTCAGACGCACCTCTCGTTTATTCGATCGAAAATGTGCCAGAAGATAAAACCTTCTTCACATTGACCGCTTTTTTCAAAAAGGAAGATTAATCAATGGAAACGATTCGCATCGCTAGCACTAAAAATTCACCAGAGGTCACACTCGATTTTGAGAACGGACTGGCAGAAGTTGCAGGAGAGTCTTATCCTGAAAATGCAGTAAGTTTTTTTAAGCCTGTATTCGAATGGCTCAACCATACCATTTCACAAAAGAAACCGTTTAAGTTTCTATTCAAACTAGATTATTTCAATACTTCCTCCTCAAAATGTATCATCGATATCCTAGACCTTCTTCAGATCTATCATTCGAACGGCGGAAAAATCAATGTCGAATGGTATTACCGTCAAGATGACGAGGACATGAAAGATACTGGGGAAGAATTCTTAGAAGATGTCGATCTTCCACATGAACTGATTGCTTACAAATAATGAGTGGCGTTTTCGAAGAAGAACATGAAGCCTGGAACCAACTCCAAGCAGCACTCAAGGAGCCTGATCTAAAAACGGAAGAGCTAAAAATGCTCGCAGATTCCATATCTCTTCGCTTTGGAAACCTTCTCAAACAAACAGAGAAACTAACAAAAGTAGGTGATTCCGCACAAAATCGCCTCATGAGAATTCAGAATGAACTCCAAAATTCTAATTCAAAACTTGAAAAATCAATACGCAATTTACATTTACTTTCCGAGTTAGGAAAGGTCATCACATCTTCGCTAGACGCCAAAAAAATCCTCCAAGAACTATACAACCAACTCAAAGACGAGATGGATCTTGATATCATTTCTGTAGGAAGTTATGACGCCGAATCGGATAGCGTCAAATTCAAATTCAGTTTGAACCAAGGAAGTTATGTTCCTTCCATCTTTCTAGAAAATCTAAATGACGATAACTATTCCTCTATTTGCATTCGTGGAAACAAAGAAGTCATCTTAGAAGACCTCAATCTTGAATCCCAAGAGCGCATTAGCGGCCTTCGGAAACAATGGGGAGAAGACATCCGTTCGATTGTATACATACCTCTAAAAGTAGAAGACCGAGTTGTTGGAGTATTTACCATTCAAAGTCGGAATGCGAACGCTTATAATTACCAACAATTAAACATCATCAGGTCACTTGCAAGTTACCTGGGAATCGGACTCGATAACGCGGATGCTTATCGTAGCCTTTCTAAAAGAAATAAGGACTTAAAGTCCTCGCTTGAAAAGGTCAGATCACTCAATGAAAATCTAGCCATTGAGCGTCAAAAATCTGAAAATCTATTATTAAACATTCTACCAGGTCCTATTGCCGAAAGGTTAAAGGCGGGCGAAGAAATCATTGCAGATTCCTTTGCAGATGCTTCTGTTTTGTTTGCCGATATTGCTGGTTTTACAGTTCTCAGTTCAAAGATGAACGATGCATCAAAATTAGTATCCATACTCAATGATATTTTCCGTGATTTCGATAACATTACACAAGACTTAGGTCTAGAAAAAATCAAGACCATTGGAGACTGCTACATGTTAGCTGGAGGGATTCCTAATCCTGCTCCTGATCACTTAGAGCGAATGGCAGAGGCCTCATTACGATTTTGTGAAGTATTTGAGAAAATAAAAAACAATTGGGGTTATGAAATCAATGTTCGCATCGGAATCCATTCTGGTGAAGTGGTCGCTGGTGTCATTGGAAAGTATAAGTTTGTTTATGATTTGTGGGGTGATACTGTAAACATTGCCTCGCGTATGGAATCTCACGGCCAAGTTGGTAGGGTGCATGTTAGTAAGGAAGTCTATGCTCGCCTCAAAGATAAATATGATTTAGAAGCTAGAGGTGAAATCGAAGTCAAAGGCAAAGGCAAGATGGAGACTTGGTTTCTAAACGGAAAAAAATCTTAAGAATCTTTTTTCCGAATTCCAACTAACACGATATCTAGAAGATCTTGCATTTGCTCTTCGGCTTTAGCATTTTTGCCACTTCTTTCATTTAAAGCTGCAAATCCATGCACCGCACTCCACACAGTCATAGACATACTTTCAACATCCACTTCTGCATTAAACTCTTCAGATTTTTGTCCGAATTCAATGATATGGTAGAGTGCCAAATATGCCTCTTTACCTGCTACCTGAAGATCTTCGGGTAATTCAGACTCAAGATAAACCTCACCACCAAACATAAGTTCGGAACGTCTTGGGTATTTCCACATAAGCCGAATGTAATTTTCGCCCGCCTTTCTTAATTTGGCAACGGCAGATTCATGCTCTTTCCATGCCTCCACCAAAGTATCTCGTAATTCTAAAAATCCAATGGTCGTAATGGCATGTAATAAGTCAATTTTTCGAGGAAAGTGTCTATAGGGAGCGGTATGACTGACTCCGATTTCTGTGGCCACATCGCGTAAGCTCAAATTATGGGCCCCCCTTTTCTCCAAAAAATCTCCCGCAATCTTTAAAACCAGATTCCTAAGATCTCCATGATGGTAAGAAGTAGTGGGTTTACTTGTTTTTTTGGGTTTTAGGTCTCTTTCTTTCGGTTGCTTTTTTTTCATTTCAATGTTGTCGCTGTATATATTTCATGTTGACAGTGTATATTTAAATTTAGACAGTGTCAACATATATGAGGAGAACCATATGAGTTTTTTTAAACGTCCCGCTTTCCATGATCCAGCTGCACCTGTTTACTGGAATCTCTGGGTAATGGCAGTATTAACCGTTTTAGCCATCCCCCTACTCTTCCTTGACCAAAGAGAACTTTCAGGAAGTTACCTATGGATCAAACCCATCAAATTTTCACTCTCGATAGGTATCTATTCCCTGACTTTACTCTGGATGTTACCATTTTTCGAAGGTAAGAAAAGCATCATATCCAAAATTTCTTGGACCATAATTGTCACGGGTTTCATCGAAATTGTAGCCATATTCGGACAAGCGGCGCGCGGTGAACAAAGCCATTTTAATGTTTCATCTAGCTTTAATGCCTTTCTCTTTACCCTAATGGGTATCAGCATCGGAATCTTTTGGATCATGCATCTCGTTCTGAGTTTTCACTTGGTAAGACAAAAAACCTTGCATCCTTTTTTGCGCGAAAGCCTTCTCTGGGGGTTATTTATATCTGCTTATGGAATGATCATCGGATTTTTCATGACCACGCCGAGACCAGAACAAATAGAACTCATGAAACAAGGCATCCTCCAAACAAGCGGAGGGCATACCTTTGGAGCTCCAGACGGAGGACCAGGGCTTGCTCTTTTAGGTTGGAGCACCATTGCCGGCGACCTACGAGTGGCTCATTTCTTTGGTATGCATGCGCTTCAAATATTCTCTCTCATTTCGATTCTTTTCCTGGGACTCGATGGTAAAAAGAATATTGCTCCTCTTTCCCGATTGCCATTGCGATTTTTGGGAATTGCCATTCTTGGCATTACTTTGACAATGAACATACAGGCATTAAATGGAGAATCAATATTTAAAACAACTTCCCATTATTTTTCTTCATATACCATGTGTATGGCGCTATTCTCAATAGGGATGGTCATGCTCGGATTCAATTTAAATAAAAAACAGATCGCAACTTGAGGAGAAATAAATGTCAGCGAGCCAAATTTTCCAAATCGTAAACCCCATCGCCATGTTTGGATGGATCCTACTTGTCGTTTTTCCAAACTGGAAACATACAAAGCACTTTACTTCTGTTTTGTTATCTGCTCTATTTTTTGCAGGAATTTATTTCGTGGCAATATCAATATCATTCGGCAAGTCAGGTGGAAATTTTAGAACCCTCGAAGGTGTCCGCCTTCTTTTTTCAAATGACTTTGCCTTGCTTGCTGGATGGGTGCATTATTTGTCCTTTGATTTATTTGTAGGTACTTGGGAAGTGGAAGATGCGAAAGCAAATCGAATCTCGAGATTTCTTATTTTGCCTTCGCTATTTTTTACTTTTATGTTTGGACCGGTAGGTTTATTGTCTTACACCATCTTAAAACTAATTTTAAGAAAGCCGATTCTAACCGCCGTAAACATCTAATAGAGAAAGGATGCGCTCATAACGTTCTTGGTTCTCGATATCGCCTTCTAATTGTGCGATTTCTAAGGCCTCAAACGCAAGATCGCGTCCTGTTTTGCCTTCATCGTTCTTATTGTTTGCTTTAGCGCCAGCCTCTAGCAGAAGAGCCAATACGGAGGAATGACCAAATTTACAGCATTCATGAAGTGCGGAATTTAAAGTACTATCCGTGATTTCGAGATCTATCCCTGCCTGGATTAATTTTTTTGCAAGCGAAGGTTCACCAAACAATCCACACCAATGTAGGGCAGTCATCTGGTTTTGGGACCGGTGATTGACCTGAATGCCGTGTTTCAAAAGAATATCGATCAGCATGAGCTTTTCTTGGAGGTGCATCGAATTATTTTGGCAGAGTTTGAAAAGAGCATTTTCACCAATCGTATCTACATAATTACAATCCGCACCTGCCTCAAGTAAGACGAGTGCACATTTTGACGTTTCGCCGAGTACGGACTCTTGGAGTAAGGAAAAGCGAAGAGGATTGGTCTCGTCACTTTCTTTCACATAATTTACAGAAAATCCAGATTCAATGAGTGCCTTTAAGCTTTCGGCATCGTCCCGTGCAATGATCGAACCGGGATCTTTCGGAATCACCATTCGATTGGCAAGTTCTACAATGATTTGTTCTATCTCATTTGGATATTTTTTCTTCAGAATTTGAAGGTAACTTTCTTCTTTGGTAGGTGATTTTTTTATTTTTTTCTTCAGCGCATTCCAAAATTTCTCACCGACTAGCACTTGGTTAGCGATCAAAAATACGATGGCTTCGTTAAGCTTTTTCTCTGAAGTGACAATCTCGAACTCAACATTCTCTTGAAAAAATTTGAAGGACAACGGTTCCTCTGGGCTCTCAATCTTCCAATTTTCGATTATAAATTGAAACAATTTTTCTTTCTCATCATTGTTCAATCTATTAAAGCTATCTTGCACATAAATGATGTTACCCGAAAGCAGAAGTACCTTTGCGGTCAAAAAATTTGATAAAAATTCAGGAATGACAACATCAGTTGAACCCTCAGCGGAAAACTTAACCGAAAGTATTTTTTCTGCAGTGAAAGCACCGTAAAAATATGTATTCTGTGCATCAGGAATTGCGAGATACAAACGACCTCTTACTGTTTTTTGATCTTGGTCTTCGACATAGAGGGAAAATCGAAACCCAGAATTTGTATGGAAAGAAGGAGATACAATGATTTCTCGATTTGGATTAGGAGCATCACTTGGGCGAATGTCGAATTGAAGTCCTTTTAATTTTTTGGGGTCAAAACTTCCCGTGATGGTCACAAAATTTTTTGCTTCGAAGTGACCATGTTCTTCGGGAGTGAGAAACATAATTTTGTCTTCAAACCAAAATACATTGATCTGTTGAAAAAAAGTACCTTGTAATTGGCCACGGAGAGGAGAGCTCGGGATAGATAATTCGAAATTTAAATCAAATAAAATGAGATGGCTCTTTGTTTCTTCTGATGGCGATTCGGTAATATTTGAACTTTTAACTTCAGTTTTAAAAGAAAAGGGAGTCAGAGCCTTACAGCGAATACATCGAAATTTACCTTTCTTCCCCGCAACTTTCGATTCAGAAATATGGTGAAGAGCAAAACAGTGCATGCATGTTAAATCTACTATCATGGAAGAGGTATCTCAGAATATAAGAATTGATTTTTAGAATCCATCAATCTAAATTTATACGAGAGTACAGGACAAGGGGAAAAGTTTTGACAGGAAAAAAATACTTAATTGTAGGTGGAGCGGGAGAAGCCGGCAGCAGTGCCATTGAATTCTTAAAAGCCAACGAAAAGGATTGCCATATCATTGCGACTACATCAAGTCATTCGCAAATCCCTGGCGCAGATACCATTCTTCACAATGTGAAAGCGGATAGACAGATTGTCCTCCGAGTAAAAGAAGAACTGGAAGGAAATCGAATCGAGCCTAAATTTGATGTCCTGATCTATACTCCTGCGCTTGGCGAAGTGGGCTACCCTGTCATCGAGTCTAAACCTGAAGCCATTGAAGCGGCTCTCGAATTCTCCTACTATCCGATGTTAAATTTGGAGACGACCTTTTCTCCTAAGCTAAGCATAGGTTATTCCGCGTTCTACTGGTTACCACATACATTAGCATTTTATGGTACGATGGGATATGTGAAAAAGAAAATGGATGAATGGGCTATAACAAAGCCTGATTCGAGAAAGATCATCCGAGCAGGGACATTTTTTTCCAAAAGTGTGCGAGGCATCTCCCTGGTTCTTCAAAGAACCATGAAAAACACTAAAGATCCAGATTTACTGAAACTAAAGGAAAAGTATGCCAATTCAAATCAGAAATTTCAAGATTTCTTTCTAGACTATGCCTGGAAACATGAACGCGAGTTCTTCTCTTCTCCTAAATTCAACTCGCCGTACCGAGCCACTACGAGAGCGGATTTGGGTCGTGGCTTAAAAAATGTATTAAGTAACGATGCACCTATAGCCACCGTACTTGGAGATTGGGAGTGGTATGAAAAATCAATGCCGGACCTTCCTGAATGGTTTCGCAAATGAGTCAATTTCGCTTACTGAGGAAACAAAGAACAAATATGAAATCGCCGAGCCTAACCATTCTAGCCTTCTTTCTTATTCTACACTGTTCGCAAAGCACAAGACCCTTTTCGAAAACGGTAATAGGAAAAACAAAATCGTTTGAAGAAATCGAATCCTCTGTCACTCAAAAAGGTCCCATCAAATTTCAAAAATTTCTCGCTGCAGACTGGATTGCAGATCGCTCGGGTCTCCTCGATTTCAAGGACCCGAAAACTAAGAGCGCTGGTCTAGTCGAGGGAGAGGAAGAGATTCAAATCTATTTTTACATAGTGGAACATCCAAAATTTGGAAAATATCTCATTGATACAGGGATATCAAATGTATTTAAAAAAGAACCTCAGGATTGGCCTGTCTCGAAACTGATTCAAAATGTCATGAACCTCGATAAATTAAAAATTAAATCTATTTTATCTGAGACTTTGAAAGACGATCAGATTACTTTAAACGGTGTATTTTTAACGCATATGCACTTAGATCACATTATGGGTGTACCAGATCTACCTAACCAAACAACGGTTTACGTGGGACCTGATGAATCGAATTATAAAGCGTTTTTGAATTTATTTGTCCAAGGTTCAACAGATAGATTGATTGGTGAAAATGTGAAAATTGAGCAACTGGAATTTAAAAATAAATCTCCTGAAAATATAGAAATCTTAGATTTTTTTGGAGACGGTTCCCTTTATGTGCTTTGGGTGAGTGGGCATACCCCAGGGAGCCTTGCCTTCCTCGTGCAAACAACGGGAGGAACACAATTGATTGTTGGTGATACTTGTCATACGACTTGGGGATGGGAACAGAACGTCCCGCCTGGTAAATTTACTTCATCCTTAGAATTAAACAGAAAACATCTAAACCAACTGAAAGAGATTACACAAAAATTTCCAAAGATAAAAATTCATCCCGGGCATCAGAGTTTTAAATGAAAGTAATCTGCAAAACAAGAATTTTTATCAGATTACTTTCTATTTCAACGTCGCCTAATTAGACTTTGGTTTGAAAAGGTGCGAATAGCTCTTCCAGTTTGCATACCCCAAAAAGGAATTTGCTAGTACAAGAAAGATCGCAACGGGTAAGCCTTCAGTAGCCAAAAAAATATGAACAAAGGCAATGTTTACAATCACTGGTGAAATGATAATAAGCGCGAGTGGCACAAACATTCCCGAGACAAGCGCCAATCCGACAAGTAATTCCGTTCCTTTCACAAGGTTTATCATATAGCCTGAGGCCTCCATGCCATCATTGAACAATTTCATATTTCCTGTTTGCGGCGGAGGCGTGATCCAATGAAAGAAATACGCCAATGACCCAAAAATAAACAAAGCTCCCATCAAACTTCTAACGACTATTACTGCTATCTTCATAAAATCCTCTCTTGATTATTTATTTCCAACTCATTATTAGACCAAGAATAATTGAAACAAAATTTCAAATTCCTATATTCTTTACAATTTTCAAATTTTATCCCAGAATTAGATACATTCGAATTCGATACTTTCTGGAATCCAAATCATCAGCTCTTTTTATTTTTTCCAAATTTAAACTCACCTAACGGAATCTTTGCCTTCTGATCTCGATTTTGAAGATCCCGAAGATATTCCTCGAATTGGTCGAAACGAACTTGCCAAAGTTTTTTGTAAGTATCAATCCAGGCATCGGCTTCTTGCAAGGGTGCGATCTGGATTTTACAAGGACGCCACTGAGCATGGGAACTGCGTTCGATGAGACCTGCTCTTTCTAAAACCTTTATGTGTTTTGAAATCGCAGGGAGAGTCATCCGAAATGGTTTCGCCAATTCAGATACACTCGTCTCCCCCTTTAGCAGTTTTTTCAGGATTTCCCTCCGGGTCGGATCGGCAAGGGCGCCAAAGGTGAGACTTAAGCGATCATTTTCGAGGGATGCTTTCGTCATTTTTATTTAACCATTTAGTATAATAAAGATTTGCTAATATATTGTCAATGATTTATTCTGCTTATTTAAAGAGGATTTTTATGACCGAGAAAATGAAGATTGATAACTTTAATCCCGAGCTGGACCTAATCATTGAACGAACCGTCGAGACACCGATTGAGCTGGTTTGGGCGGCATGGACAGAACCAAAACACTTGGTTCATTGGTTTACACCTGCTCCATGGAAAACGATTGAATGTGATATTGACTTAAGACCTGGCGGCTTGTTTCGCACAGTCATGCTTTCGCCTGAACAGACAAAACATGAAAATCCGGGTAGCTATCTTGAAGTGATTCCCTTCAAAAAATTGGTATTTACTGATGCTTTCCTTCCGGACTATCGTCCATCTGCGAATCCTTTTTTTTGTGCCATGCTCTTTTTTGAAGTCAGCGGAAACGGAACTAAATATACGGCCATTGCAAGACATAAAAATATTGAGGATTGCAAGAAACATAACGACATGGGGTTTCATGATGGCTGGAACGCCGCATTGGATCAGTTAGTTGCTTATATGAAACAAAAACAGACATAAGAATAAGATTGTAAATGAATTAATATGTTTCCTTACCTCCTAATCCTTCTGGTTCCCTGTTTTGCGATTTTTGCACAAAATTCAGAGAAAGTTCTCATAGAAAAAATGCAAACGAGGCAGCAAAAACAATTTTCGGAATTGCATTCTTACCAAGCCGAGAAAAAGAAATACGATTCCACGAAGGATCCTTTCTTTAAGGACAAGGATGTGGAAAGTAACACACATACCACACAAACAATCTACTTTAAGAAGAATATCCGCCAAATCATCATCGAGGAGAGAGAGGTGCTCCAACTCGCACCTCCCTCTCCTAGGTATATTTGGCACACGGAATATTTTTTTCAGAACAGCCGTTTATACTATGTTAACTTTCGGTATCAAATGAAAATGCAAAACATGGAGGAAGGAACGGAGGATAGTGTGACCGAAATCATCGTCTTCCTTCCCAAAAATGCTCCCTCCATCGCCTTTCAAAAAATATTATCAGCATCGAGAGCGGATGAGAAAGTATCATTTCGCCTGGACAAAAGTTTTCGTAAAATCGACTTAGATCAAGCCGACGGATCAGGGATGACGACTGCCGTCTTGAAAGGCGGCATTCTAGAAATGAACAAAGGAAAGGAAAACTAACGCAAACCTCTAAGTAGCCTGTCGCTTATTGTTGGACGCAAATGAGTTTATAACTATTCGTACAAACTTTTTCAGCTGCGGCAATGGATCCCGCACCATTTCGAATCCATGTATTCCCGTAAAAACTGACACCTCCTGCAGTCGGACATGTTTGGTAGGTAAAACCGTGGCAGTTATGGCGGTAGACTGTCGCTGCATCCACGCAGGTTCCTGCTGGCGTAGATGGTTGTGTGGCAGGTGCCAAGGCATTTGTGAATCCTGTCCAAAATTCATCCGTTCCTGTGCTTGAAAAATCATTTACGAGAGCAGTAGGTGAAAACGAACCTGTTCCATCCGCAATGAAGAGACGGTTACCTTCATCACGACAGTTGTTCGCTCCGGACTCACAGCGGTAGTAGTATAGATTCGGACTGATCACCCAATTTGTGCCTACCTTACGATCGTTTGTTACATTTCCCGAACTATCGCTTGCAATCAATGCCTTATACGTTCCAGAAGGAACGTGGCCAGGCTTTCCCGTATTACAATTGCTATCCGCACCTAGAACACCTGCTGCCGTCATCTCCCCGTTATACGTACTGGTAGTTACGAAGACAGCCTTCCCTGCTGGTTCATCATCTTCATTTGTGATCGAAGGACTAGATGGATTGGGAGCTGAATTATAATTCGTATCAGCAGTGGCTTGTTTCGTAAGGGTAATGGAAAAATTTTGATTTCCATCGGCAAATGTATCATCTAATCCTTGAACTGTAAATGTTTTCTTTTTGGCATCATTGGGACATCCCGCATTACTCGCGTTTGCCGTATCAACTCGGCTATTCTGTGGGAAAAACAAACTGGTTGCAGATAATGTCCCACATTCATCCCCAGGAGTGGCACAAGCTATCGTTACCTCAATGTCTGTCGCATCTGTATTGTCAGCACCCAAACAAACGCTAATCGTAGACACATTCGTTGTGCCTTCTCTTGTATTGCCTGACTTATTCACATAAAAATATGCCTCATTATCTGTGGTTGTGGCTTCAATTTCTGAGGTATTATAAGTCAATCCGCCTGTGGCGGCTGCCGTCGTCACTGTCCAGTCCTGACTTCCATCAACGATTGTATCATCGACATGAGAAAGTGCGATTTGGTTGGTACCGCCGGAGATCAAAGTATTATAATTCGAGGAGGTGATGGTCACATTTGCGGGAACGGTTCCTTCCGTGGTGTCCGTGCTGCTCAGGCCCACCGTCACATCTGAACCAGGAGCCGATTTTGTAATGAGCCAGATGTTTGTTGTTGCCGATGGCTCGCCTCCAGAAAGGCGACCAGCAGTGGTGCCGAGCGGACTGCCTGATAAATTACAAGGTTGGATGAGATGGGTATTGTCATTATCACAAGACCTAACAACAAATGTTGGTTCGGTGACAGTTGTATTATAAGTTGAGTCTGATGAACTCGCGGTGAAAGTGATGTTATAATCTGCGTTACCAGCATCAGCACCATCCGTAGAACCTCGCACCTGTACGGTTTGGTATGTGTTCCAATTTGAGGTTGTGAAGGTTAGATTCGGACTTTCGATGACACATTTTGCACCACAGTTTTTCGAAAAGCTCAAGGTCACATCGGCTGTTGGTTTGGTTCTTAATTTAATGGTAAAGTTTGCATAATTATGGCCCATCTGGTTGGCCTCATCGGTCGCAAAGCCTGTGATGTTTCCACCACTCGAGTTTGTGGTCTGGGTGACTGCATTCCATTTTTCAACGGCATACCCTGGAACGCTTAGATCCTTATTATAGACAACTACGTCCCGGGGGTTGATCCCATTGTAATCCGTATCTGTACTCGAAGTACTTCGTGTTTGTACAATATACGTTTTCGTTCCATCGATTTCAAAGTCATCCACTGATGTGACTGTCACTACTTGTTCCACATTCCAATTTCCAGTGGTAAAGGTTAGTGAAGTTGGTGCCATGGTTCCTTCTCTGTTGCTTGCGTTCACAGTGTCCGCCGTTTCACTCATGGGGATGGTAACGCTTGCCGTTGGTGCTGTGCGAAGGACTACGCGAAAGGTTCCATTGGTTGCAGTAGCTCCGCTGCCGGGTTCTTCCATAATTCGTGAAATATTGGAAACTCTCACCCCAGGCCCTTCATCATCTTCCATCGAAAGCGAAATATCACAGACATTCTTATCTGTATAAAAGCCAGTGACAACCACTCCACTTCCATTCTTTTGGACTACATTTCCCAAATCTAAGTTGAAGGCGCTCTCGACCGTGTTCCTGCTTCCATCGTCAATGCGCGTGAATTTCATGCATTGGCGGTTGGCGACTCCACTGGCAGTGAAAGAAAATTTTGTAGGCAGAGGATTTCCATTCACGCCCGCTGGAAAAGAGAGTGTTTTCGTAAGCCTTCCCGTATAACTTGAATTTGCCGAGACAGGAATTTCAATCGTTCCTGTAAAGGCTGTATTTGGATAGATGCATGTTTCGTACGAACGATAGCCCCAACTCGTACCTCCATCCGTATCAGTTTCTGTGAGTCCATTGTCTGCTGAAGAACTAAATACTGCGTCTACATCGCCATCTTCAGATAGAGAAATCGTTTTCGTTGTTACCGTTATATCTGTAGAACAGGATGGTACAACGATGGTGCTAGAGTCGGTGCTGGATGTAGAAGAGCTTGAATCGGTTCCGGAAGAATTACTCGAGGTGGAACTTTCCTCCCCGGTGACGGCGGTTAAAAACCGATCATACCGTTCGCTGAGTCCAAAAAGAAAATTGTCACTGGTGTTAGTCGATCCATTGCAATTTCCAAATAAAATAATATAACAAAAAATAATTATAAATGATATCGATTTATAGTTGTGCATGTATATTCCTAGCCTGTCAAGAGACTCTCTACATTCTTGGGACTCCAATGATTGAAATCAATAAATTTACTCAGTTTGAAAATTCCAAAGCCAAAATCTTTCTTATCTTCGATATTTTGAAGCATGAATTCGCGTGGATCACCTAAAGCTCAATGTCAAATTTGTGTTACCTGATTTTCTTTCCGTGCATTCAGAAAAAAAACCTACTCTTAAAATAATTATTTCCCTGACCTTCCCATCCAAAAGACTTACCGAATCGGGAATCCATGCAAGTGAATGTAGCGATATATCTTTTGTTTCTAGCCATTTTAGTGGCTTCCAGTTCCTGCAAAACCACGGAATCAAATAGCTTTACCACCTCAAGCGCCTTTCAGAAGTTTTGCGGTTGCATCACGCCGATCGAGCCCATAGAGAAAAAAGAAAATTTAGCACTCGGAAGTCTTCCAGAAGGCTCTCTGGATGAAATGGGAACCACGCCCTATTTAGAAAAATTGTACCAAGGCATACGCAAGGATTTTGAACACTCAGGCACAACATTCGAAGAAGTTTCGGATGGATTGCATGCGAAAGGTGTTGAGTTAAAGCGTATCGAAGATCCAGAGAAGAGACTTCGTGAACTTCTCATCGTCATTGATGGTGACGTTGCGTTTCCCTCAGGAAAATCTACGTTAACTCCAAAGGCAAAAGAGTTGATTGCAAAGATTGCTGACGCAATGACCGCCTATCCTGAGACAAATTGTAGGATTGGTGGTCATACTGACAGCGTGGGCGCCTTTCAGATGAATTTAAAATTAAGTAAAGACCGATCTTTCGCTGTCAAGGCAGAACTTAAACATAGTCATAACATTGTAGAAGAGAGATTCAAGGAAGTGGATGGCTATGCTGATATGCGCAAGATCGTTGATACGATGTTAGCCGAGAAGAAAAACCGGAGAACGGAGATCTATGTTGGTACGGTTCGGATAGTATATTAGGATGATTCCCTCTTGAAAAATAAACATATACTCATCACGCTAGCCTTAGTTTGCTTTCATGTTGCCCTTTTTGGCGAGGCCACAAAACATCAGGACCCTCTGCATCATGAAACAAAACAAACGATACCGTTAGCACCTCCGGAAACAACTCCACCTGCACCAGAAAAGAGTTCTCTAGCCACAAACCCGCAGAACTTAGAACAGATGACGAAATTCAATAGTGTTTACGAACATCGATTGATGTTTCGGACGGGATGGGGAATAGGAAAAATATCCCCTGCCGTCCTAAATGAAACGGGTCCTGCCTGGATGATCAACTCTTTCTTTCGACAAACTTCAGAACCAGGCGCGCCGCTCGCCATTCCTTACAAAGGAGCGAGTGATTTAAATGTGAATGCTCAGTTTTGGGATATCAGATATGGCTATAAGAATAAATACGAAATCCAGATGGCAGAGGATACAACACTAGGTGTTTATAGTAGAGATCTTCCCGCTTCGAATGAATTCCTATCACCGCGATCGACGAATTATTGGGGGAGTGCCTTTGAAGGAAATCGCCTACTGCGATTTGAAGGAGTAAGTAACCATCTTCGCTTCTCCTACACTCATCCGATCAATAAAATATTTATGATAGGACCTTCCATAAATTTTCATAGATACTCAGAAAGAAATAACATTACTTACGGTTCCTATGCAACGAGTCGAGCAGAAGCCCCTGTTCCCAATAAGACGACCTGGTCCGTAGGTGGAGACGCCAATGCGGAATATTCGATGAAAGGAATCATACCTGGAATCTATATGAAACTTAAGCTAAGGGATTGGTGGGAGGTTCGCGCCAGGTACGAATTGCTCGATCGGAAGGGAGATTTTTCCGTCTTAGGATCACAGATCATCCAAGAAGTTTTCAACGATAGTAGCACTGGGATCACAGGAGTTGTCCCGGCTTACGGAGGACAGGTGAGAGATAAAGGGACCATTCTCAATATAGAATCCTCTTTTCGATACTGTCGTTTTACGCTTGATGTGGGGATGATCAGACAAGATATCAAAAGAACATACCCTCTCTACCTTGGAGATACGGTAGGAACGGTGGCACGCACAGACTATTCGGCAAGAAGTATTGGTATTGGTGTATCTGAAATGTCAAATGCCGCCAAACACCAAGTTACAGAATTCTACATAATGCCAGGGGTTTCCTTCTTTTATGATAGCGACGGAGTATATTAGCCTCATAAGTTTGCCCAGTTAGCTAAGATCATTTTTCTCTCGTTGATAGAGTTCGATAAATTTAGTGCGGAATCCAGAAATTGTTTCGCTCGAATCTCATCTTCTTCTTTCCAAAGTTTCGCCCACAACAGATCCACAAATAAATTTTTGCCTAATGAATTCGTTTTTTCTAATTCGACTCTTGCAGTAGGATTTCCGAAGACACAACTCATGGCGTAGATTCTATTTAAATTAACACTCGGATTTTGATTTAAATCGTATAACTTTGAATAAAGAATCAGTAAATCTTCCCATTTTTTCTTTGACTCATCTTCAGTATGAAGCAGAGCGATTAAGGCTTCTAATTGGTAATCGGAATATATTTGATTTCCAAAGTTTAGCGAGTTTGTTAAATACTCCTTCCCTTTTGAAACCATTGTTTGGTCCCATAAATTTTTATTTTGTCTAAGCCAGGATAAGATTTGTCCTTCATCCGATAATCTACTTTCCAAGCGCGAACAGTGAAAACAAATAAGGGCGATCAGAGCGAGTACGTTTGCATTTCTGCAGCGTTCATTTTCTGAAAGCAGGATGGTTAGTCGGAGTGATTCCTGCATCAGATCCTTACGAAAAAGATTTTCAACTTGATTCGAATAATAACCTTTCGAAAAAAGTAGGTATAGGATCTTTAACACGGAATCGATGCGCTCAGAAAAATTCATTTGATCGGGAAATGCGATCGGGATTTTCTTTTCGATGATGATCTGTTTCCCTCGATAGAGTCTTTTTTGAATCGTTTCCACATTTGAAAAAAATACCTCGGCGATTTCGCTGACACTGAATCCTAACAGGATTTTTAAGGCCATAGCAGATTGATAGTCAACGGGTATCAGTGGATGCGATACTACGAAAAGCATCTGTAAAAGTGAGTCATCTATAGACTTTCTTTCCGTTTCCCATTTTGCCTCCAACAGATAGTCTGAAGGAAAGATACTTTTATTTTTTTCTAGAATTCTTTGGCGATGCTTTTCCTTATTTATCAAGTTAATGATTTTATTTTTTGCCACTTTGTAAATCCATCCTTCCGGATTCTCAGGTAGCCCTCTCAATTTCCATGATTGGAACGCGGCCACAATGGCTTCCTGCACTGCATCCTCGATCAAATCAATTTTCTCAAAGCCGTAAACTTTACACAAAATAGTTGTGATTCTTACATTCTCTTTGCGTATGAATTCGTTAAAATATTTTTCATCTAAGCTCATGAATCATTCCTTCCTAAGGAGCAATCATCTACCTCCTTAGGAAATCTTACACTATGGTTGAAAGGGAGTAATGGGTCTTACTTCTAAACTTCCGGTTGGGTAGTTTAGTATCGGACATTTTTTACCAATGGCCACTGCCTCATCCATCGATTCGGCTTTGCAGACTAAATACCCGGCAAGAATTTCTTTGACCGCAACATAAGGACCATCCGTCGTACTTCCTGGCCGTATAACAGTGCCTTCAAAATCTAATGGTTGTGTGGAAACAAATTTTCCGGATTCAATGATTTCTGAGATCCATTGTCTCCATTGAGGCATTTCTTTTGCCATCTCTTCTGGTTTGAGTAAATAACTATCTTCTGCCGAATGATTGCGAAACAATAAAATGAATTCTTTCATATGATTTCTCCTCTATTATTTGAACCTTAGCCTATGCTTTTTTTGCAAGCTTATCTACTAACATTGCACAAACCATTCCTAACAACATCATTTCGATCAACCCAAAAAGAAACCATTGTATGGCAAGAGTATGTGGAATCGGAAGGACGATAAAGTTTGTATAGGCATACCAAAATCGCGAGATCACGCCGATCATAAAGCCTATTTTTACTCCTTCCAAAATCCCACCACCGGCGTAGGCTCGCAGAAAAATCGAGGCAAACCCTAAGCTCACGACTAAGTAGATGAGCATAAAAATAGGTGCCAAATTCCCCAATTCTTCTGAGGTTCTCCATAGCCCGTTAAGTTCCGTATAGATCCCTTTCAAGAGGAATTGGTTGATGATCGTTTCGAGAAATGCCAATCCAAGAAATGTCAGACCTGTGAGTAATAGATTCTTTTTCATAAGAATCCTCCTTTGTAATTTTCTAGAAAACAGGTGGGAATGAGAAACCTGGACAAGAAATTCGCATTTTTTAACTGCAAACTTTGAACATCCCACAAAACTCTAGCCTGATAAAAAATCGGGAAAATTCCAAGAACAGATCCGAAATCGCTCCTGGGAAAAACACTAGACATGCCAGGAGGATACTTTAAACTCATGTGACGCAAATTTTAAATGAGTCGGTTCTACATTGAATTATTATAAAACTATACTATATGTCGAAGATGAGGCTCTGATTGCCATGCTGACAAAACGACAGCTACAACAAGAAGGTTATGAAGTCATTCATGTCTTTTCTGGAGAAGAAGCAATCGAGACCATGCAAAAAGGTCCAGCAATTGATCTCATTCTCATGGATATTGATCTCGGTACTGGCATGGATGGTACCGTTGCCGCTGAACAAATACTAGCCGATAGTGATATTCCATTACTTTTCCTTTCCTCGCATACAGAAAAAGAGGTAGTGGAAAAAACCGAAAGTATTACAAACTATGGTTATGTTGTAAAAGCTTCGAGTTTTACCGTATTGGATGCATCTATAAAAATGGCGTTTAAATTATTTGCCGCGAAAGCCGACATCCAAAGCCAACGTATGGAGATTGAAGCATCCTATGAGGAAATGCAGGCAACAAATACGATGCTAATAGAAAATCAGTTATTGCTCGGGCAGAGCGAAGAAAAGTATAGAAATCTTTACGAAGCCAATGTTTTACCTATCTCCATTTTCGAGCCCAATTCATTAAAATACCTTTCTGTGAACCAGGCATTCGCGGATAAGTATGGATACTCTCGAGAAGAATTTTTACAGATGACGATATTAGAGATTCGTCCCGACAATCCAGAAGAAATTAGTAGAGTCAGAGCATCTGTCTCTCAAAAGAAACAAGGCGTGGCGAGCATTGGAATCTTCACTCATCAAAAACGTAATGGAGAAACGATGCAGGTTGAGATCATTAAGAGTGACGTTATCTTTGATGGCAAGCAGGCTATCATGGTTGTGGTGAATGATGTCTCCGAACGCCAAAAGGCGGAAAAACTACTGCTTGAAGCAAAAATGCAAGCAGAACTCTCAAATCTTTCCTTACAAGGTTTTAAATTTGCACTCGATGAGCATGCTCTCGTATCTATCACAAATCCCGAGGGAAAGATAACTTACGTTAATGAAAAATTTTGTAACGTATCAAAATATTCGCCAGAGGAACTTCTGGGAAAGGACCATCGCATCATCAATTCAGGTCACCATCCAAAAGAATTTTTTCATGGTCTATGGAAAAATCTTAAGAATAAAGAGGTTTGGCGAGGGGAAATTAAAAACCGAGCCAAAGATGGCTCTTATTATTGGGTTCAAAGCACCATCGTACCTCTGTTGGATTTAGATGGCAATCCGAACCAATTCATAGCCATACGTACAGACATTACAGAACAAAAAAAATTACCTGAACTCTCGCCATAAATATACCAACGGTAAGTGGAGAATAAGAAATATTGATTGATTCTGTATGTGCTTGCCATGCGATCAAATAGTGAAACCGAAAATTGCCATTATTGGAGCTGGAATTTCAGGTCTGACCCTAGCGAATCAGCTAAAAAATAGCGCCCAGGTAGATATTTTTGAAAAGGCGCGTGGAGTCGGTGGACGCATGTCTACTCGTTATGCGGAGCCATTTTCTTTCGATCATGGAAACCAACACTTTACCGTGCGAACGAAGCCTTTCCAGTCATTTCTGAATCCTTATCTTGAGAATGGTATCGTATGTGAATGGAGTGGAAAGGTAATCACTCTCGAGATAGGTAAAAAAATTACCAAACGCCTTTGGTTTGAACCTCATTTCGTTGCTAGTCCCAATATGAATCAACTTTGCAAGGCATTGTCAGATGGAATTTCCATTCAGACAAAAACAGAAATTGCCCCTCTTACAAAAAAAGAAGCAGACGGATGGGATCTCTATTCGAAGGAAGGAATTTTTTTGGGGACCTATACTTGGGTAATTGTAACGGCTCCACCTTTACAGACCATAAAGCTATTTGGAAACCTTCTGCCGAATGAATCCCCGTTGCACGATACAAAGATGAACTCTTGTTACTCCCTTATGATCGGATTTAAAAAACCTTGGGAGAATCAATGGATCGCAGCCAAGGTATGGAACAATCCGATTGATTGGATTTCCATCAATTCGACAAAGCCTGGAAGAGATAAAAGTGTTACGAGCATTGTCGCACATTCGACAAAGGATTGGGCCGATGCAAATATCGATGCGGATCTTGAAGAAGTCAAAAAATCTTTGGTGCTTCAGTTTGAAAAGTTAACAGATATTTCCTGTGCTGAGGCGGACTACATTTCAGTGCATCTGTGGAAGTATGCAACAGTCTTTGAAACACGGAATTCAGGTTTCTATATTGATGAGAAAAACGAGTTGGCCGCAACGGGTGATTGGGCCTCAGCATCGCGTATCGAAGAAGTCTGGGCTAGCGCTACAAACTTAGCAGACCATCTGAAGATGATTTATAATTGAGTTACAGATTGAATATGGATCACTCAGTTGTATTCTCTATCGAAACCTTTCTTGCAACGATTCCCATTATTGGCAGTTTTTTCTCGTTTATCGTTTGCCTTGGTTATCTGCTTAGGCCAGGGAAAAAACGCAATATTCTTCCAGGTTTACTTTATGGTTTTCTTGCTCTTCCGCAATTAAATATGGCCCTTGATATCACTGGCGTTAACCGTTTTAATTTGAAAATTGGACTCTTCTTACTTCCCTTCTATATTTTTATCGGACCGTTGATTCATATCTATATTAGACAAATTCTAAACCGTAATTTTGAGTGGGGAAAGAAACAATTCCTGCATTTACTTCCCTTCTTTCTCATCCTTATCCCAATCTTTGTGATTTCTATGGAACCAGCGATCGCGAATTCTCGGTTTCAGTACCTTGACTACCTATTCTTATTCATATTCTTATATACAATCAGCTTTCTACTGCTTACAGGCACAGAGCTCTTTCCTATTTTTTTTAACACCTCATTCCCTTATCCGAAAATTTATATTTTTACTCTCATTTTGATATGCTTTGGATTTTTAGATATTTTTTTCTTTGTCTGGTTTCAAATAGAAAAATCGATGCTTACGATGGCTTTATCCTATTCAACTTTGCTATTAATTTCGGTATTCATTTTTTGGGGCAGTCAAATTTTTCCTGAGTATTTATCTTCTATGCAAGAGGAAATAAAGAAGAGCAAATATGTTAAATCGCGACTCACTGGAATCGATACAGAAAAAACAATCAATGAAATTCATAGACTCATGATTGAGGAAAGTTTTTATGCTGATGAGGATTTAACGCTCGCTCGCCTAGCAGAACATCTCAATCTTCACCCCCATCAACTTTCAGAGCTATTCAATCAAAACCTTAAGGTGAGTTTCAAAGCCTACATCAATGAGAAAAGAATTCAGTCAGCCTGTCGACTTTTACTAGAGGAACCAAATCGGTCGATCGTATCCATTCTGTATGCAGTAGGGTTCTCATCAAAATCAGCATTCCACGCGGAGTTTTTTAAATATAAAAACACAACCCCCTCCCTCTACCGTAAATCGAATGTTGGTTCCTAAGTTATATCCCAGAAAGTCCTAGCTTATACACCAAGACGACATTTTTTTCAATGTCGGATATACTCCATGCTATGATAAAACTTAGAATAGTATCCAAATTTTTTACATCTCGGCTGATTAGAACAGCCTGCTGCCTAACCTACCTACTTTCCCTTTCCACAAACAATTGTGCACAAATCTCGTACTTTCAGAAGCTTGAACCCATCGAAAATCATCCTCTCGAAAATGTGAAATACGATAGTAAGCATGATGGATCCAAAATGACGGTCGTGATCCTTGCGGATACACAAGGCACCGAAATTACCGATCTCATTGTCCCTTACTCATTATTAAAGTTGGCGGATCTTAATGTTTATATTGTCTCGAATCAGAAGGGAAACGTACTGCTCTGGAAAGGATTGGTCCTCGTTCCGCATGATACGATCAATGATTTTCCTTTTTCTTTTGACGCTGTTGTTGTTCCGAACGTGTTTCATCCTGAGGATAAATCCTTTCAAAAATTTTTAGCGAATGATCGTATTCCTGTATTATCCGTCTGTGAAGGCGCTAAGGTCATAGGTCGTTCTGATCAATTTTTAAACCATCAAATCACAACTCATGCTTCTAGTTTATCTCAATTAGAAAATGAGTTCCCAAGACTCAACTGGATAAAAGGAAAAAAATATGTAGAAGATCGTCAGTTGATCAGCACGGCTGGTGTTGCTTCTAGTATTGAAGGAACCCTTGTTTTAATTTCCAGACTCGTAGATGTTAAAAAAGCAAATTTCGTAAAACAAAAAATTGGTTACCCTCATGATATGATCCGCGAGTTCTATTCAGGTGAGGCTATTTCCATTCTTGACCAACTAACAATACTTTGGAAGGTTACTTTTGATGATAATCCAGAATATGCCTTACATTTGAAATCAGGTATGAATGAGATGGACATCGCGATCACTTTAGATGTCTGGGCAAGAACCTTTCCTAGTTCAATTGCTGCGGTATCGCAGGGATACATCCGAACAGAGAATGGATTGTTTCTTGCGGGTGTAAAAAATAAGTCCCTAGGAACAAAAAATCTTTGTCTGCGAGATTGCGAAACTGTTGGCAAAACGGATACCCAGATAGGTAACGATCAAAGCAAAGAATTCCTTCTGGATTTGCACTTAAATCAAGTTGGCAAACGCTATGGCAACCGATTTGCGCAAGTAGTGAAACGATTGCTAGATTATTGAGGCAAGCCAGAGTCACAGTCACTTGGCCTTATATAAGCAGAATTGGGAGCCACCAGAAAAAGCAATTGGAGCACGACTCGCCGTGATTTTTGTTTCTATCATATTATACACAGGCGATCCGAGTGGACTCAAAAATTTCCTTTCCAGAAAGAGTGAATTGAAAAGTACAGATCCGAAAGCCAAAAAAGCCTACATCCAAAATATCATCAATATCGCACTGAGCACGATCAAAACAAAAGCGAATCGTGCTTCTTGAGGCCGTATGATTTCCATTTACGATTTTTGCATTATAACCTCTAAAATTTTATCAAGCACCAAACAAAGATCCTTCCATGCTTCTACGCCACCAATTTCATTTTTGCGTATTTCATCTGACGCGTAGGTACAAACATGAGTCATAAGGGTCAGATCACCTTCCGTTGTAAAGGTACGAGATTCCTTCGTTACATCTGGACTTTCCAGTGCATCGGGATTAAAAACATTCATATCAATGGCATAGTTTTCTGAGTTGGCTATCTTTTCAGAGGGAATGACTTCTAGGAATCTTCCATAGACACCCATCTCTGTTCCATTTGCGTCACTAAACAAATATAAATATTTACCACCTACTGTTACATCATTCTCACATTTTACTAAAGACCATCCTTCCGGTCCAGTAAGCCATCTTCGAATTAACTCTGGCTTGGTGAAACAATCATATACCAAATTGCGTGGTGCCGCGAAGTAACGCGTTGCTACTACTTCCGTCTCTCCTCGCAATTCTACTTTAAATTCTTTTATATCTGCCTTCATTTTTCTGGTTCTCCTTTTACTTGAAACGATTGCAATTCTTCTAGTAATCCATCAATGGCTAAATAGCGTTTTTCCCAGATCTGTTTGTATTTTTCTAACCAGTCTGTCGCTTCTTTGATGGGCTTAGTTTCCATTTTTCTCGGTCTCTCCTGACCTCGAATTTGTGTGGAAATCAATCCAGCTTCTTCCAGAACCTTCAGATGCTTAGAAACGGCTGGCTGGCTCATTTGAAAGGGCTTGGCCAATTCCATAACGGTCAATTCCCCTTTTGCCAGGCGCATCAGAATGGCACGTCTAGTGGGATCAGCTAAAGCTCCGAATGTACGATCCAATGTTTGCATTTCCATTTAGTTATATATCTACTTGGTTATATATTGAGAATCTGTCAAGGAAATTTAAGAAAATTTTACATTCAGCCTTCGAAATTCATGCAATTCTAGGAACTTTCACAAGGTGAATTGAGGAGAAAGCTTTGAGTCGCGTAGGAATGCAAAATTGGGAATGACAATGGTTTCTATCGTTAATAATAGGAGAGGTTAAATGTTACCTGTAATAAAAAACAAAATCCTCCAACTTTCCTTGTTATTTCTTCTTTCAATGCATCCCTTGCTTGCAAAAGACATTACTACGTATCATAAAAATACGTTTGGGGAAGTATCCTATAATCGTTTTGGTCTTGCTTCAATCGTTACAGAAGATGGTTGGGTAGTAATAAATAAAAAGCAGAAAGTATTACATAAAGTTTTTATTTACGACAATGGTCCTGATTATATAAGCGAAGGCATGTATCGCATCATAAAAAATGGAAAAATGGGCTTTGCCAATGAAAAAGGGAAAGTGGTCATTGCACCTAAATACGATTTTGTATGGCCCTTCGAAAAAGGAACTGCCAAGTTTTGTATCGGCTGTACCTTTCAAAAAGAGGGAGAACATACAAAAATAATAGAGGAAAATGCAAACCTAGGCTACATCACTAAGACAGGGAAAAAATTAGCAAACAAAAAGTGAAACGAGTTCTATTGAATTTAGCCCAAGAGATTGTTTCCTATATTTTTTTCGAATTGGGAGTCTGCTGAAAACGACCCTGTATACTTTCTCACCTTGCGCATAACACATATTAGGTGTCTTGCGTCTGTTACTACTCATGCTCTTCTCGTCGATCGTTCGAACCCCTTTCCCTTCTCTCAGGATTTTCAAGTTAAGGCTAAAATGAAAAATCTAAAATTCTAAAATGAATCTTTAGTAACTGCTTCTAACAAAGAGGACGGAACGGATGCGAAGCCAGGGATGGCGGAGCGCGCCATTCGAGCAGGAGTGCGAGACAGGCGCGAGAAACGTCCTCTTTGTTAGAAGCACCCTATTTAGTTACCAGAATTTTAGATTTTGAATCGGTGGGTGGATGACGGGATT
>NZ_RQGD01000025.1 GCF_004770745.1 Leptospira ognonensis
CAGCCAAGTGATACTAATCGCTCGATTGGCTTGACCATATTACAATTTGCATGTTTTCGAACGTGCAAGTCAGGAAGTGAGTCTCTCTTGAAAGTTTATTATCTTTTACGTATGTCGTATACGATGTTGGGAAGCCATCCTTCTATAGGATGGCTTTTTTATTATGTAACCAATGTTTATCTACGAGGAGTGACGGCTGGCGCAGTGTTCCCCGAACGTAAGCGAAGCCACGATGGCGTAGCGCCCGAATCGGGACAGGACGTCCCGTGAGGGATAGTTGGGGAACATGAAGCTTTGTGCTCCGACTGGCCATCCCATACATTTGATACACTGTCGTATATAGATTGTTAGAAGAGTAAGAAGCTCGTGTCGTAAGATGCGGGCTTTTTTATTTTGTAACCAATGTTGGTATTCGATCTGTAACGGAATGCGGAATGTCTTTCTATCGGAGGCGGAGCAGGATTGCGTAGCTCGCGAATCGTGACAGGGATGTCACGTGAGCAGGAGTTAGGAAGACATGGAGCCTAACACGGACGTCCCGTGAGGGAAAGTCGGGGAACATGGAGCACTGTGCTCCGACTGGCAATCCCATACATTTGTTACTCCGTCGTATATAGATTGTTAGAAGAGTGAGAGGCTCGTATCTTAGGATGCGGGCTTTTTTATTTGGTAACCAATGCTGGTAATCGATCGGTAACGGCTGGCGGAATGTCTTTTTAGCGGAGGCGGAGCAGGATTGCGGAGCTCGTGAATCGTGACACGGAGGTCACGTGAACAGGAGCTAAGAAGACATGTAGCCCAGGCTTTCCCTCGTTCTAGGATGGGGAGGCATTTGTGGAGATAGACCATGGAAAAGAAGATGTCGTATATAAAAGTTGGGAAGCCATCCTGTTATAGGATGGCTTTTTTATTTTGTAACAGATGTCAGTCTAGGAAGAGTAACGGCTGGCGGAATGTTTCCCGAACGTAAGCGAAGCCACGAGGGCGTAGCGCCCGAATCGGGACACGGACGTCCCGTGAGGGAAAGTTGGGGAACATGAAGCACTGTTAGAAGAGTGAGAAGCCTTACGCCAAACGATGTGAGGCATTTTTATTCGGTATGAATGTTGTTTTAAGAGGACTCATCGATCATCTACTAAATTTAATCTTACGCGACTAGGACAAAAGGTTCTCAACAGAAAGACGCAACTTGATAAAAAATGCAATAAATCCTTAACGAGTGGTAATAATATTAGATTCGAATCATCATCGAATATTTTTGGGAGGATTTGAAGAAAGCAACCTGTTATATTGATGATAGTAAATTCTTTTAAGACTGAAAAAGTTGAATCTTCTTTGCAAAAGACCAGGCTACAATTTTAATCAGCGAAAATCTTTATATAAAAAGTTTGCATCACATGGTAATGCATGATTGTTACGGCAGATTATCTCGCGATATTAATATGATAGAACATCGTATCTGTTGATTGTGCAGTGATGATCGCTGATGAAGTATCAGCAGTTTCATCGCCTGGCATAAAGGAATTCCAGTGATGGATGTAAATCCTTCCTAAATTGGAACTATAACCAGCGGCACCGAGGACTAAATCCACAGTTCCATCTCCTGTGAGGTCAAGAGCCCCAACGGAGTATCCAAATCTGTCAGATGCACTTTCGCCAATTTTGAATCGATCTGCTGAACTTGCAGTTGTAAGTGGAATTCCGCTTGCCCCAGAGGAATGGAAGACGTAGGCTCTACCTTTTCCAGAGCTATAACCATGGGCTCCTGCTAAAATATCCGCATAACCGTTACCATTCAAGTCTTGGCAGATTAAAGCGAATCCAAATTTATCGCTCGTTGCCTCTCCGGTAATTGTACGACTTGCAGAACTTGCTTGTGTGATTGTGATTCCAGACGAACCCGAAGAATGAAATATATAGACACGACCTGTATTGGAATTGTATCCCGAGGCTCCGACAACTAAATCCGCATAACCATCAATATTGATATCTCCTACAGAAACAGCATCACCAAACCAATTCAATGTGGATTCTCCCGTGATGATTGTTGAGGCAGAGGCAGCCGACGTGGTTGTGATTCCAGATAAACCGGAAGCATGGAATACATAAACACTTCCCGTGTTCGAATTTCTTTCATTTGCACTAACCACAAGATCAATATATCCATCCCCGTTGATGTCACCAGAAGTTAAAGCATATCCAAACATGCCTGAACCAGATTCTCCAGAAATTGTAATCGATGCCGAGCTATAGCTAGAAATCGTGACGCCGGAACTTCCTGCTGAATTGAAAATATAAACTCTTCCAGCTGAGGAAGAATGATTTCGTGCTCCTACAACTACATCAGAGTAGCCATCGCTATTTAAATCTGAAATGAATATCGAATAACCAAAGTTATTATTTGTCGCCTCTCCCGAGATAATCTTGTCAGCAGAACTAGCACCCGTAACCGTTATTCCAGATGTGCCAGAGGAATAAAAAATGTAAATCTGACCTGTGTAACTGCTGGTTCTATAAGCTCCGACAGCAATGTCCGAATAACCGTCACCATTTATATCTCCCATACTAATACTGTAGCCAAATCGATTGACTACAGCTTGTCCCGTGATTGTGGTTGTGGCCGAGGATACATTCGTTGCCGTTATGCCCGAACCTCCCGTTGAGTGAAAAATATAGACTCGACCCGTATCGCTTGTATGTAGTCCAGATCCGATCACCAAATCAGAATAACCATCGCCGTTGATATCTCGATTGATTCCTTTTTTTACATTGATGGTTTTGATGATAGATTGGTTGGATGATGCATCCTCACTTCTCACACTGATTGTATGAGAGGAACCTTCCTTCCATGAATTGGAACCAGATGGCAATTGAAACTTCCAGGAGGTGGTACCTGTTGCAAGAGTGTAGGAGCCAGAATCAATGGAGACTTCCACCTTTGAAACGGAAACATTATCAGTTGCCGTTCCGTAGAGAAATCCAGTTTCGACTGTAGACTTATTGATCAAATTTCGAATGGTAACGGTAGGAATTGAGGTGTCAGGCGGAGGAGATGTGATTTGTGAAATCGTATTATAGATATTTTTGTTACCAGCTTCATCTCGTATCACCAGATTGAAGTAGTAGGTTGTTGAGTCAGTCAATCCGGTAACATTGACACTTGTGATACCCGCAGAATAGGAGCCGACGGCCGAGCCATTTGTTTCCGCATTGCTTACCGAAGATAGATTGTTTGAAGTAGAGAAATATGCTAAATATTGTAAAGACCCTTGGGCAGTGATCGCATCTGATCCCGCGGTCCATGAAAGGGTTAAGCCAGAGGCCGTTACATTTGATACAAGAAGAGTTCCTGAATTTCCAACGTTTGGTGAAGCGCTATCGGCAAGTGTCGTCTGGGATTTCATAGTATACGCAGATTTGTTTCCAGCGGCATCCTTAACAATTACGTTATAATAATATGTCGTTGATGGAAGTAACGCAGTCGCATTTTTAGTCACAATGCCTGCTGCATAGGATCCGATTGCGGTTCCGTTTGTCTCTATACTGGATACAGAGGACAGATTTGATGAATTGGACTGGTAAACTAAATAGGATAGGGCATTCTGAGCGGTGACATTGTCTGTTGCTTGCGTCCAGTTTAGGGTCAGTGATGTGGCTGTGATGTTAGAAGTCGTCAATGTTCCAGAGCCACCAGCAACAGGTGAAGTTAGATCAGGTGCCGCAGTTGTCGCCTGGCTACGTGTCGTATAACTAGACTTATTGCCAGCTGTGTCTCGAATCATGACGTTAAAATAGTATGTCGTAGAGGCAGAGAGGCCAGTTATATTGAGGGATGAGATGGCGCTCGAATAACTACCGATAGCTGTTCCATTTGCCTCCATGCTGGCAACATTGCCAATATTTGAGCTATTGGATCTGAATACTAAATATTCTAAGGTACTTTGAGATGTAATATTGTCTACTCCTTCTGTCCAGGAGAGCGTCATACTTGAGGAACTAATACCAGAGACAGACAAAGTTCCACCACCACCGACGATCGGTGCCGTAGTATCTGGAGTGGCAGTAGTCAACTGATTAGCCATGGAATATGCTACTTTATTCCCGGAACCATCCTTGATGATGACATTAAAATAATAGCGGGTAGAAGGCGAGAGCCCTGTAAAATTAATCGTACTAATGGCAGTCGCATAACTTCCAAGAGCTAACCCATTACTTTCCATTTGACTTACACTACTGATATTTGCCGAAGTTGAAATATAAGCCAGATAAAGTAAAGACGTTGTCGGCGTTTGGGCATCCGTACCTTGTGTCCAAACGAGGCTTAGAGAAGTGGCACTGACATTTTGAAACGTAAGCGTGCCAGAGCTTCCAGGAATCGGAGCTGTTTGAACATCGAAGTTGGTAACACTGGTAGTTTCGTCGCTTATAGGAGATGTGGAGACGCCTCCAAATCCGAGGAGCAGACTTGCTAGCGCAGAACCGGAATTGTCTCCCGAAGAAGCTGGAGGAGTGCAGGTAAACAGGCAGAATACGAGAATAGAGTTGATTATTAGATTTCGCATATTCCAATCCTATTCTTTTGATATAAGTCGGCAAGGAAAAATGTTAAACTGACACCAGTTTCGTTCTAATTTGCAATGGATTTTAACAAATCGAAGTCGTAAATCTTTAAGATTCGAATCTCACTTAGCCCGGATTATTTCGATACAAACAGGAATAAATTTACCGATTTAGGTGCTCATGCCAAATTGTCGGAGAATTTCCAGTTTTTTTTCGATTCAATATTTTTCCGTATAGCAGCTCTCTTCAGAAAATAGGATTACCTAGAACATGCTTATGATCGAATAAGCGGTCTTGAGAGTGTTTCTGGATGCCCAGCGCAAATTCGAGGAGGCTAAGAATCCTTTCAGAGAAGCTTTTGATATGCCAGTTCGAATTACTTTCGTACATACAAAAATAAGAATGTTATGTAAAGTAAGTAACCTCGCCAGATGTTGTTTCTCTATGATTTACGTAACAGTTTGATCGCCAACGCTGGGGTGGCGATATGAGTAGATCCCGGATTTTCGACATTTATCGATGGTTCTCAAGCTTTATTCATGTCATACTAAGTATTTACGAGTCTTACTTTGTATTAACCTCTGTTTTGACATCGGAAATTTCGCAAATTAATTATACCCATTATATTCGTAAAGACTCACGAAAGGTCTTATTCACTACGTAACAAAAGTTTTTACTTTCTGATAAAAGGATATTGCTTCTAGGTTTCTATCCGTTTGAATTTTAACCTTATAGGAAGTTTGTAGCGTTTTTCAGAACTACACACCAAAAATCCAGGAGGATGCCTAATCCTACTCGCAATAGATTGCCCATTAGAGATAGCCAGTCGGCTTTAATGCGGCAATAAAGCAAACAGTCGTTACTATATAAAAATTAAATCTTGGATCAAAATTCATCGATCGGCATCCTTGATCTTTGATATGATTTTTGTATAGTGATTATTTTTACATTGATTTGTATGTATATTCCAATGATTGTTAATTTGAATCCATCTATTAAATTTAAAATATTCATTTGTATGGAAAATTCATGATTACGATTCTTTAAAATTTGTTTTAGAAAGTAAGATATCTAGTATCTTCATTCCACTAACATCTAAATTTAATTTGAAGAGCGAATCGGATACTGATTCACGATTTGTTGGAAACCATCGGAAATTTTTAAACAATCAGCATTGCTAATGTGGAAGTCCAAAATCATTTGGCATGAATCAAAAAAACGAAGGTCAGGGAGAAGCGATCGATCAAGTTCAATTCTTAGATTTTCCTTCGTTTGGTTCGAGTGCTCATCCAATTTATAAAAATAACATGTATTTTCCAAATTAAAAATCTGGGAACCAACGGGAAGGGTTGGGAAACTTAAAAACCATTTTGAAAATTCTAAGCATTCCCACGTTAACAAAAAGGGAACTTTTTTCATATAAATTTGCTCTTCCATTCGAATTTCAATTTCAAAATTCAACCAATTGTCATCAAAATACGAATCATTTTCGCCTGGGAACTGATAGCCGATGGCTTTAAATTGGATCCATTGATTTTGTTCTTTGGATTGGAAGCGGACCATATAGAATATGATACGTAGTAGGTGGGACAAAATAAAATTTCACCTATTTAGAAATTTGTCCTAGGTTCGATATAATCTTTAGCGTATGAGAATCGACCGAAAGATAAATATAAAAGCGAAAGAAAAAGAATTGATCCGGCTCGATAGGGAACTTGCTAAAATCCGGGATGAAATCAGCACTTTGCCATTGATTGAATTGAAGAAGCCTATCTTCCACTCTTACGGATTGGTTTGGAATTTGAAATTGCAATCATCAAAATATAGGGATGCGTATTTGTATATTATCGATACTTACTCCAAAATCAAGCGTGTGAAGAATTTAAAAAAAAGCCACCAAATGGAACCAGAACCTATTGCTTTGCATAAAGGGGAATATCGATTGCTTTTGGCAAAATATCCTGATTCCATACGTTGGTTTCTTAAACGAAAAAACAAAATCAATGTAACCGAATATGTCTTCAATAAAGTGGACATTTTGGAAAAGAAAATTGTTAAAGTGATGATCACCCATAGAAGAGACATTGATCCAAATTTAGAAAGTCGAAAACGAGAGATTGAAGAGATTATTTATATAAACAGAGATAATTCGGGGAAATTAGACAATTTATTTGGAAATCGGTATGAGTACGGCTCCGAATCCTATAAGATAAAATTGAAAACGATGGACCTGATACATCCGATCCATCTGGATTCGTAATATCAATTTTCATTCCATTCTATCATTGCATTTAGAATCCGCTTTTCATAATTTTCATTTCTATCCTGAATATAAAAACGCAATTCACCAAACCTTAATTTCACTCTGCAACGGCTCTAGAGCCTAAGATTTTTACTGGTCCATTAAGGTAGGTTGAATCGCTTTATAAGGCACCTCACATTCCCGTCTCTTTTTTGCGATTTTTATGCATTCGATCACAGTGAGATTTAACAGTGCTTCGTTATTTCCTTTTGAGTTGTCGGAAACGAGGGCGTTGAAGAAGACATTTCCTCCGCAAAGAGAATTGTCCCAATATTCTTGGTAGGCAGTTCTGCAACGACGTTTCTCAGTCGTGGGTACGGCAAAACAGGCAAGCAAAGAACAAATGAAAAATATAAGTAGGAAGGACAGATTTGTTTTCATTCTAAATCAACTCCCATAATAAAGATTCGCATGTCTCCTATTAGGAATCTTCTGTAGACGTCTGTCAACTGTTAAGGCATAAGGATTTTTGGAAAAAACCTCCAACGGATCAATGCGTCAAAAGAACGATGAGGCAGGCATACAAACGGAACAAAAAACATTCGTTAATCGAAAAATTTTATGAATTCCCCTTGCTAAATATTTGGGGATATGGATAGATGGTATCAGATTCAAAGTATTATCGTTTTTTTAACCACTAGAGTAGTTTCCACTTTCTTGCATTCTGATCGCTTTCTTAAGTTTTCCCCTGCATTTTCGTAGAGTTTTTACCTAAAATCCCATTCGGGATAGTCGTTTTTAAACCATAAAATTTTAAGAGTCCAAAATAAAATTTTTAGGATATCACATGTCAGTTAACATATACGTTGGCAACCTTTCTTACGAAATGACTGAGAGCAAACTCAGCGAACTTTTTTCAGCACACGGTGCTGTAACTTCTGCTAAAATCATTACAGACCAGTACTCTGGTGGATCAAAAGGTTTCGGTTTTATCGAAATGAAAGAGCGTAATGAAGCGGATAACGCAATCAGCGATCTAAACGGAAAGAACATTCTTAACCGTGAGATGAAAGTAAACATCGCAAAACCAAAAACAAACAACTGGAACTAGTTTCTAGCTAAATGATTTGATTCCAGCGCTTCGGAAATGTATTTCCGAAATGGCTGGGATCAATTTTCTACAAAATCCTTCAATCGCGAAAGCGAATCTTCCCATTGTAAAGCAATCACATCCAAGTATTCCCGAATAGATTTTAGGGGAACGGGATTTAGTTCATATAGACTCTCCCTCCCATTTTTTACTTTTGAAACAAGACCCACATTTTCTAATACAGTTAGATGTTTTGTGATCGCTTGCCTTGTAATGTCAGTTCCCTCTGTAAGCGTAGAAATAGAGTGAGCCTGCTTGTCTGTTAGTTTAGAAACTAGTGACAAACGAGTAGGATCACCCAAGGCTGCAAAAATTGTAGCCTTTTGTTCTATTTTGAGCGCAGAAGCCCTAGACTTCATTGGCGACAAAATTTGCGATATTATTAAGTTGGGCTTCCCAGCCACCACTGTGCATACGGAACGCTTCTGCTCGACGAACGGCCGTAATTTGATCGAAACCAGATTCTATCACTTTTACTAAAGTCATATTTCCCTTTCCTTCTAGAAAAAATTCAACAAGAGTCGGTTCTTCCTTGGAATAATCGAAACTCTGGTCCATTGGAAATGGGATCCATGTGTAGGAAAAATATGAGGTAGGCTGAATTTTTTTAATGTTAAAAGTCATCTGCATCTCAAATCCTTTGGATGTGTTTCTACCATGTGTCGTTTTTCCTGCAATAAAATCGGATTCTAAATCTACACCAAACCATTTTCCGAATTGTTTCACGTCCGTAAGAGCCGTCCAAACTTTTTCGATTGGGGCCTTGATTTCAATCTTTCTTTCAATTGAATTTTCTGAATTTTCCATATGCAACCTCTTTGTTGCATAATAATTCGACAGCAAAAATATGCAACTATTTATTTGCATAAATTTCTTATGGAACGGGAATAGGAAGAAACTAAGCAGATGGAGCTTCGTTTGAGGATTTTGGAAATTCTAATATAAATTTACTGCCAGACTCTGGGGAAGACTCGACTCGGATGCTTCCTTCGTGGAGGCGCATGAGTTCATAACACAGATTCAAGCCAATGCCAAATCCTTTTTCTCCTAAGGTTCCTGGTGTCGAGACTTGTTTCGTAAATAAATTGTTTTGTGATGAGAATGAGATTCCCTGACCATTGTCCTCAATCGAAATTTGTTTTGTAGAAGCAAACTCCTGATATATGATCCTGATCCATCCATTTGGTTTGTTGAATTTGATGGCATTGGTTAAAAGATTACGTAGGATTTCTGTTAAGATGGATCGATCAGCAAAAACTGTCTCCGAAGGAGATAAAGAAGTATCGAGTCTCAATGTTTTCCTTGCGAGTTCAAAGGAAAAGGATTCAGAAAGTTCTTTGATGACTTCCCATATCGGAACTTCGGAAAGATGTAAACGTAACCTTCCCGAATTGAATCGATTCAAATTTAATAAATTTTCGATCGTAGCCATTGCATTCTCTAAAATTAGAAACAACTGTTTGAGAATGTGGTCTTTTTCTTTTTTATCCTCGAACGTATCTTTTTCCGTAATCAGCATTAACCCAGAATACACTGTACTTAAAGGGGATCTTAAATCATGTGCGACAAGGGAAATGAACTTATCCTTCCACTCATTGGCATCCTCAGCAATTTGTTTTGCTTCCTTGTATTCTCTCGTACGCGAAATCACAGTTTTCTCTAAATTTTCATTGAGCCTGTTCAGCTGTAAGCTGAGTGTTTCCGATTTTGAAAAAGCTCTCGAGAAGTAAGAAGCCAGGATGAGTGATTGAAATAGAACAATCGATAGATACGAATACTTTAGGATAGATACATACGGTAAAATTCCATAGAGATAGAGAGTATCATTGATCGCACTTAAAAAAAGAAATATCTGCAAAAGCAATAAGCTCGTTGAAAATTCATACCTTCGCGCAGATGCACGGGCAAGGCATACAATCGAGTAGAGAAGTGCAAAAATGGAAAGAAGTATACCAATAAAGGTTGTTTGCGAACCAACTTCTGTTGGAGCGATTAAGACAAAAATAAATAAACCAACACAAGAAACACTAATGATTCTATTAAAGGATTTTGAAAAAACATCTGGATATAAATTTGATAAGAAGGCTAGAAATAAAGGCATAGATAAATAAAATATAAGAGAGATGGTAAATGAAAATCGGTACGTAATGCTAGGCATGAGGTAATATAAAGAATCTCCGTTTAAAGAAACTGAATGGAGGGCAATGACGAGGCTATAAAATCCAAAATATAAAATTAACTTTCGATTCCTTCTGAAAAAGTATAAAACGAAATGATAAAAAGCCATAAAAGTTAAGGCGCCTGTCAAAAGAGAGTCTCTTACAAGCTCGTACACCATCACCTTGTTTATGCTTTCGTAGTAACTTAGTGTAGGTGCGTACCAGAAGGCCCCATCATCATGGTGGTAATTCGAAATTTCTATGAGTAGTTGGACCTCGGTTTTTGGGTGCGGTATCAGGACGATTCCAGAGCTACGTGTAGGAATCATACTTTCCTTACTGATTCCGACCTGTCCGAGTTCTAATTGCAATGTCGAGTCCAAATAAACCTTAAGGGCGGCACCACCTGTTTGTGAAAAACGAAGAGCAAAAATTTTATCTTTTGCGCTTTGAGGAAACTTCAGTTTTAATCGGTAGCTACCGTATCCTAGTCCATCATATTTGTTTTTCCATCTTTCACCTATCGGTTCGTAAGTGGGTGGCGTTTGATCCAGTTTTTGTTGGTTCGAAACCAGGGATTTCCAATAGAATTCCCATTCTCCTGCTAAGAGAAGCGGAGTGGTATCCTCAAAATTCCAAGATTGCGTATCGAATACCCCTTTTGTTGCTAAAGGCATTTCTTTTTGTGCGCTAAAAGGAGCACAGGCAGAAATCAATAATATCCATATATAATGTTTCCAGTTTTTGATCATTATAGACTTTATTCTTTTACAAGGACTCGCATTTCCAATCTATCTGAACTGGATCGTTATCAGATAAAATCGATCCATCCCCAGATTAGGAAACGATTTGAGCTACTTATAATATTTCAAATATTCTCATAAATGAAAATACATTTTTACATTCGGATTCACTTAAATCTGAGACAAGCCTGATTTCTAAATTTTTCGGTGTATGCCTATGATGGTGATATCATCCTGTAAGGGCATTCCCGCTAAAAAATGGCTCTGTAATTCTAGCAGGGCATCGATATCCCTTCGGAACGATAGGTTTGTTTTCTTTGTAAAAAAGGATTCGACCGTAGTCTCTCCAAATTCCACTTGATCGACATTCCATTGTTCCGTGAGTCCGTCTGTGAACATAAAGAGGGAAGATCCTTTGGGAAAATCGATTTCTCTAGAATCGTATATACTCGTCGTTTTTACACCTATGATTCTACCAGTTTTTTCAAGTTTTTGGATTTCCGATTCCTTGATGAGAAACTGAGGTGGGTGGCCCGCAGACGCATAACGAATTTTATTTCGGTTGGAATCAATATCGATAATCGTGCAGGTAAAAAACTGATTTAGATTTTCAAAGGAATGAATGTACTCGCTATTGATATATTCTAGAAGTTCATGAACGCTATAGTTGCCTCTTTTTAAGGTTTCATAGATCGTCTTAATGGCCATGGTGATGAGGGCTGCCTGCACTCCGTGACCTGTGGCATCGGCAATAAAGACTCGGACCAATCCAGGTTTGAGTTCGGTGATGTCAAAAAAATCGCCACCGACTTCCGTGAGCGGAAGGTATTTGATTGTAAATTCTAAGTCGCCAATGATACGATCTTCCTTCGATAAAATACTCGATTGGATTTTTCTAGCAGTTGAGAGATCACTTTGGATGACACCAAGATTTAGCTCCAATTGGTTCGTTAAATTTTCCTTTTCTTTTATATTGGTTCTGATTTTCTCAAGAACCAAATTGTATCTTTCTGCAATTTGACCAACCTCTGTAAACGGTTCAATGGAAACATTTTTGCTTAAATCGCCAGTGGCTTTCTGATACTCCATCTCTGTAAAGAGATCATGCAATTCAGTTGTGGCTCTATGTTCGGTAAAGTTTAATCCTTGTTTTTCGGCAGAAACAGAAACCCGAAGCTTATAGAATTTATTTATTATAGATAATAAAAGGTAACTGAGAACAAAGGAGAGTAGTCCACAGGAAAGTATGCCAAGACATTGGACTTGAATTTGTTCGAACCTGGATAGATCCGTTTTGATCGTTTCTAGATTGGCAAAGATTCCGACTGCCAAAGTGCCCCAAATTCCACCCGTTAGGTGGACTGGGATCGCCCCAACGGCATCATCGAGCCTGAATCTCTCCAGCAGGTTTCTTGTTTCAAACATCAGTATTCCTGAGACAAAACCGATGAATAACGCCTCTCCCGAGCTTACGGCATGGCAGGAGGCGGTGATCGCGACAAGCCCCGCAAGGGCTCCGTTTAAAGGAAGTGTGGCCTCAGCATAACCTAAACGAATCCATCCATAAATGAGAGCAGCAGCCATTCCTCCGGAAGCAGATAACATGGTGTTTGCGAGAATGCCTGGAATGTTCTTGGAAAAGGAGAGCGTACTGCCTCCATTGAAACCAATCCAACCAAACCATAATATCAATGTTCCAAGCATAGCAATCGGTAGGTTATTGCCTGTAATGTGATTGACTTTTCCGTCTGCTCCAAATTTTCCCATTCTATTGCCGATGATCATCATAGCCGCAAGACCTACCCATCCTCCGACGCTATGAACTGCCGTGGAACCTGCAAAATCTATGAAACCTAAACTGGCAAGCCAACCCGTCTTTACATTCAGATCGAAAAGGGTCCTTCCCCAAACCCAATGTCCAAAGAGAGGATATATGAGTGAAGAGATAAGGGCTGTTATGAGAATGTAAGCGCCAAACTTCATTCTTTCTGCGACAGCTCCAGAAACGATTGTGGCTGCGGTTCCGCAAAACATCAGCTGGAAGAGAAAAAAAACGGGAACCTTAGGATCATTGATCTCAAAAACGGGAAGAAAGTGATCGGTACCAAAAAATCCATTGTATGAATTTCCATACATGATTCCAAATCCGACCGTAAAATAAAGGATGGTGGCGATTCCAAAATCCGTAATGTTCTTAATGGCAACGTTGATGGAATTTTTAGTTCTAGTTAATCCAGACTCTAAACACAAAAAGCCTGCCTGCATAAAAAAAACGAGCCCAGAACAAATGATGATCCATAGTATATCGAAATCTTTAATTAACATTAGATAACCTTAGCTGGGCTAATATCAATTAACACATTGCCTTTTTTGTGTCCCGCTTCTACGTATGTATGCGCCAGAGACATGGACTCCAGGGGAAATCTTTTATCAATGACGGCACTTATATGATTCTCAGAAATGAGTTTGCTGATCGCTTTTAAATTTTCTACGGCTTCTGAGGAGACACCGATTAGAAACGTATATTTGGTAGTTAGATTTTTCCAAAGTGCCCAAAACATTTGAGCTGCACTAGCATTACATAAAATCAGACATCCATTCATTTTTAAGAGAGGTAGAAAGGTATTAGGTACATATTTTCCAAGGGTATCAAATACAATATCGAAAGTTTCTTTGGTATCGGTAAAATCTTGTTTGTCATAATTAATAACATGATTGGCTCCGAGTTTTTTTACCAAATCAGAGTTAACTGAGCTGCAAATGGCAGTTACTTCCGCACCGAAAGCTTTTGCCAATTGAATCGCAGCAACTCCAACAGAACCAGACGCACCATAAATTAAAACTTTGTCTCCGGATTTGATTTTGCTTTTTGTTAGAAAGTGGTAGGCTGTCATGGTCCCAAATGGGATTGTTGCCGCTTCCTCTTTAGGCATAGAATCTGGTATGATGTCAATCGTTGCAGATTCAGAAAGACATATATATTCCGCGTAAGTCGACATTTTCATTCCCGACATACCATATATCTTGTCACCTACACGAAATTTGGTGACATTTTTGCCAATAGCCTCTACTTCACCAGAAAACACAATTCCGAGTATCGGATTTCGTGGTTTAAACAATCCGAAAACAAGCCGAACGACCTGCGGATCAGGTTTTCGTAATCGGTAATCACCGGAGTTAACGGCTGTTGCGTATATTTTTACCAATATCTCATTGGCTTTCGGTTCTGGTTTCGGTAATTCTTCCAGACGCAAGACCTCTGGAGTTCCGTAGTTTCGATAAGTGATGGCTTTCATGCATTGGTCCCACTCTTTCTTATGAAAATCAGGTTTTTTGTCAAGGCACTTGGTAACATTGCATAATCGAATGAAATAAATGGAGCATTTTATAGGCTGGCAGTATGAGACGACCTGTGATCGTGGATGGGTGTAGAACTCCTTTCGGCAGATTTAAAGGGGCATTGAAGTCTGTGCGACCAGATGACCTCGCTTCCCTTGTGATCCAAACGTTAGCAGAGCGACATGACCTTAAGAATCATCCTGTAGATGATGTCATTCTAGGCTGTGTAAACCAAGCCGGTGAAGACAATCGCAATGTGGCAAGGATGTCACTCCTACTTGCAGGACTCGCGGACGTGACACCTGGGGTGACAGTGAATCGGCTTTGCGGCTCAGGACTCGAGGCAGTCAACCAAGCTGCTATGCAAATCCAAGTGGGACGCGCCAAGGTAGTGATCGCTGGCGGCGTCGAAAGTATGACACGCTCCCCTTACGTGATGTTAAAACCAGAGATTGGGTTTAGTCGCGGGAATCAATCCTTAGTGGACACGACCATCGGCTGGAGGTTTATCAATCCACATTTGAACCAACTTTATCCGATCGTGAGCCTGGGTGAATCTGCAGAAATCATGGCGGAGAAATTCCATATTTCACGATTAGAACAAGACACATTTGCCTTCGAAAGTCATCATAAGGCAGCAAAGGCCGAAGAAGCCGGTTTATTTGCAAAGGAAATCATTCCCGTTTATGAGCCTCATTCCGAGGAAGTTCTCCTGCAAAAAGATGAACACGTTCGTGGGCAGACCTCTGTGGACGCTCTCTCAGCGCTTCCACCTGCCTTCAAAAAGAACGGAACCGTAACGGCCGGAAATTCCTCGGGAATCAACGATGGTGCCTGCGTTCTCCTTCTGATGGAGTACGATTATGCCATTCAGAATGGATACACCCCACTTGCTGAAATCCTTTCATCGGCAGTAGCCGGAGTCCATCCTTCCTTACTAGGAATGGGTCCCATTCCAGCATCACAGAAAGCCTTGTTACATGCAGGCTTACAGATAGAAGACATTGACCTTTTTGAAATTTCGGAAGCATTTGCCGCAATGACTTTAACTTCAATTAAAGAGATGCATCTCCATCCGGAAAAGGTGAATGTGAATGGAGGAGGCATCGCCTTAGGACATCCGTTAGGTGCAAGTGGCGCGAGGATGGTTTTGACTTTGATTCAAGAATTGCAGAGAAGAAAAAAAACATACGGTCTTGTGACTATGTGCATTGGTGTGGGGCAAGGCATTGCGACCATCGTTCGGGCGTTATGATTTGCTCTAAAAGTTCTTTTTATGTTCTATGATTAAGCAGCGATTGGATACAACTTTGATGCCGGCTTTCTCTGCCCGAAGTTCAGCTTCCTTATTTTCAATTCCGAGCTGTAGCCACAAAACTTCTACACCACCGATTTCCAAAATTTCATCTACAACTTCTGCGATCCGATCAGAACTACGGAACACATCCAAGAACTTCCGATCCTCTAAAGGAATGTCGCTTAGTTTTTCAAAAATTTGGAATCCACCAACTTCATGTTTTTTGGGATAGGTTCCTAGGATTTGCCATCCTTGGTTTCGCATGTATACAGGAACATAGTGGCTCGGCTTAGCTGGATCAGGACTTAGACCGTAAACGGAAATCCGTTTGTAATCTTGAAGGAGAGACTTGATTTCGTGTTCTGCGACATTCATAACAAATCCTAAGTTTAGTCCTGAAATTCATAAAGTAAATTCAATTTTTATTTCCAGAATCCTTTACCCATTCCATTCTAGCTTAATGTTATCATTAAAATTTCCAAAAGACTTCCTCTGGGGCACAGCCACTTCAGCCTACCAAATCGAAGGCGCTTTTAACGAAGATGGCAAAGGTCCTTCGATATGGGATAACTTTACAAGAAAGAAAGGTAAGATTAAAAAATTGGAAAATGGTGATATTGCCTGTGACCATTACCATAAATACAAAGAAGATGTAACTTTGTTAAAAAACTTAAACATCAAGTCTTACCGGTTTTCGGTTGCCTGGTCTCGGGTGTTGCCGAGTGGAAAAGGACAAGTAAATGAAAAGGGTCTAGATTTCTATGATCGCTTGACAGACGAACTTTTAAAAAAAAATATACTGCCTTTTGTCACTCTATACCATTGGGATCTACCACAAGCACTTGATGATTTGGGAGGATGGTATAACAGGAATACGGCGGAATATTTTGCTGAATATACTGAGGTAGTTGTACGAAAATTAGGTGATCGTGTCAAAAATTGGATCACCTTAAATGAACCATGGATCATTATGGCTGCTGGTCATCTCTTGGGTGCTCACCCACCCGGAAAATATAGGCCCTTCTCTAGTTTTAAAGTCGCCCACAATCTACTTCTTGCCCATGGCAAAAGTCTAGAGCGCATTCGTCAGATTTCGCCCAAATCAAAAGCAGGGATCACCAATGCTCTTTCTCCCGTTTACTCATTTCGCCGAGATAAAGATACACCTGCTGTCAAAAGAGCAAATGCGATCATGAATGAGCTTTGGTTAGATCCCATCTATAAGGGAAAGTATCCAGAAGAGATCGAACGGTTTGTTTTGTCGCAAAACAAGGGCAATATCCTCGACGGAGACATGAAACTGATTTCGGCAAAAACAGATTTTTTAGGATTGAATCATTACTCCCGAATGATTGTTAAAAAAATACCCTTTCCGATTTTCAATTTTTTACCTGTATTACCGAAGGATCGAGAGGCAAAATTCACAAGCATGGGATGGGAAATCTATCCAGAAGGTTTTTATGATCTACTCAAATGGGTGCAGAAGGAATATGACAACCCACCTATATACATAACTGAGAATGGTGAGAGCCTTTATGATAGGTTAGAAGCTGGCAAGGTAGACGATCCAGAGCGTATCGATTATCTCAAAAATTATTTACTCAGTATGAAAAGAGCCATGTCGGAAGGTGTAAATGTAAAAGGTTATTTCGTCTGGTCGTTTCTCGATAATTTTGAATGGCAGGAAGGTTATGAGAAACAATTTGGCATTGTTTATGTAGACCGGTCCGATTCAAGCTTGCGCCGCATACCGAAAGAAAGCGCGAAGTGGTATGCGAAAGTCTGCAAAGATAATGGTTTTATATTTTAAAGAACTTGAAATATTTTGGCACCTCGTATAATTTTTTTCCATGCCCGCTATCAGTATTGTCGTTCCCGCATTAAACGAAGAAAAATTTCTTCCCATCCTACTCGAATCAATAAAACAACAAACATTCACAGACTACGAAGTAATTGTTGCTGATGCAGGTTCTACAGATAAGACCAAAGCAATCGCCAAAAAGTATGGTGCTAAGGTTGTGCCTGGTGGTATGCCGGGTCCTGGACGGAATCGTGGCGCAGAGGTAGCGACGGGCGAGTTCTTATTCTTTTTTGATTCTGACGTCTATCTACCTAAAGATTTTTTAGAAAAGGCGTATAACGAAATGCAAGACCGCTTTCTGGATATGGCAACATGTGAATTTTTACCTGAGTCGGATTTACAGTTAGATAAAATCATGTTCAAACTTGCCAATCTACATGTGAAGCTAAATCAGACATTCAATCCTAGAGCAGCTGGTTTTTGTATTTTTATTACCAGAAGGCTTTTCCATCGGATCGGTGGCTTCGATGAGTCGGTGAAGATCGCAGAAGATCATGATCTTGTCGATCGAGCTTCTAAATTCAGAGCTCTTGGTTTCCTTAACTCAGTGCAGCTAACGGTAAGCATTCGAAGGTTAGAGAAGGAAGGAAGATTTTCCTTAGTCGAAAAATACCTTCAAGTCGAGATGCATCTTTTTACAAAAGGTAGTATCAAAGAAGATATTATCGAATATGAATTTGGAAATTTTAAAACAGACGAAGATAAAAAGAAAAGTAAAAAAGTTTTAGATGAAATAGAACAAAATCTCATAAAGATAGAAGGTCAGTATAATAAGTTGTCTAAGAATATTAAAGCCGGTATTACTGAAATGCAGGCAACAAGAACCAAGTGGATGGATAGTCTGGATGAGATGGGTAAATCCTTTCAGAATATATTCAAGAGCAAGAAGAAATAAACAATCGAGTCTACTCATATGAAACTAAAAGATTGGTTTATGATGCAATTTGATGGAAGTGTGGATCCTTCCATTCAGACTCTTCCTCTTGACTACAAAGTAAGGGATTGGGAATTAATACTCACTTCCAACCAAAAGATTAAAATTTCAGACATTATAAAACGTGGACCTCTCATTCTTGTTTTTATCCGGGGTACCTGGTGTCCATTTTGCCAAATCCATTTAAAAAATCTTTCGGAATGGGCGACACGTTTAAATGAAAAAGAAGGAAATGTTATTGTGGTGTCGACAGAACCTTTAATTTCTCTCAAAAGTTGGCTGAATCTGAATCCTATGAATTTTATTTTTGCGAGCGATTCATCGATGGAGCTCTGCCATTACTTTGGAGTCAGAATTGCACCAAACGATTTTGCGCAAGCGGCTACCTTTTTAATCGATTCTGATTTTACGATACGTTTGGCGTATAAAGGGAAGCGAACTCAGAAATATTTTGATGAAGTTGAATCTGTAATGAAACACGAAATCCATAGTTCAAAGAGTTAAGTCTAATCGATGTCAGATTTATTTTGTATTCACCTAAACTAGGAATTATACTTGAACTCACCTATGAAAGTCATTCGTTATGAATTGAGTGACCCAACCACCGGCTCCCATTTTCATTTTACAAATGATCTCACACAAGATTTAGATAAAGCATTGGCAAATCCTACAGCCAATCGAATTCTTTGGAACCGCAACCGAGAAAATTTTACATTTACCTGTGATGATAAAACGGTTGTTTTAAAAGAAAATTCATTTTGTACTTTAACGGCATTAAATTATGTAAAGATCCCAAGTAATAAACAAAGGTTGACCGCTATTTCCTTCAATCGAGAATTCTATTGTATAAGAGATCATGACCACGAAGTTTCTTGCAATGGCATATTATTTTACGGAGCACAAAATTTTTCCGTATTAAAAATCCCAGTCAAAGAAACCGGTCCGTTTGATAAGCTCACTGATCTCTTTTTAAAAGAATTTGAGGAGGGTGATAGTTTACACGGAGAAATGCTCGTTAGTCTTCTAAAAATTCTAATCATCCGGTTAACGAGAATCGGAAGAAATCATATCATCGGAATCCAGGGAGATAAACAGAGCATTGAGACCATTCGTAAATTTAATTTACTAGTGGAGGAAAATTTTAGAAAATACAAGCAAATATCAGAATACTCCATTATGCTAAATATCACTTCAAAAAAATTATCCGAATTGTTTCGTCATGCAAAACTAGATCCGCCTCTTCAAACTATCCACCAAAGGATCATACTAGAGGCAAAGCGCATGCTTTTATTCACATTGAAGTCGGTGAATGAAATCTCAGATGATTTGGGATTCGAAGATGCCAGCCAATTCAGTAAATTATTTAAAAAATATACTGGGAAATCCCCTTCAATTTTTAGATCTAAGAAAAATTGACATAAAAAAATCCTCTTTGGCCATTGCTATTATTTGCCAGAGAGATATAATGAAAGGATGATCATTACTCCTTTTTCGTTTTTCTGTGGACTGCAGCCAAAAGATGTCTAAACTCTGGATTGTTAATGCAGTGAAGCTGGCTGTCGGCATCATTTTCCTTCAGACCTTATTTTTCAAATTTAGCGCGGCTGAAGAATCCGTTTTTATTTTTTCTTCTCTCGGTGCAGAACCATGGGGGAGAATTGGATCAGGAGTCATTGAGCTTTTGATTGTAGCATTGTTATTATTCCCTAGATTGGTATGGTTAGGTGCACTTCTGGGAATCGGAACGATGATTGGAGCCTTGGGTGCACACATATTCGTCATTGGAATCGAAATATCGCAAGATCATGGATTACTTTTCTTTTTGGCTCTGTTTAATTTTTTAGGTTGTGGTTTTCTTTTGTTCCGTGAAAGAGAAACGTTACTGATGTTATTGAAAAAGGTGAGAAAACAAGCATGATCCTAGTGGAAGAATCGAAGTTGATCTTCGCATCCTTAGAGAGTCTCATTCGTCAGCTTTCTCAAATGGAATTCTGCAAGCCGCTCTCGATCTTAAATCAGAGCTCCATCTCCCAGCACGTTCGCCATATTCTGGAATTTTATCAGGAGTTTTTACTAGGCTTGCAACGTGGTGAGATCGATTTTGACGCGAGAAAAAGATCGAGCCAGTTAGAAGAAGACAAAGAATTTGCTTTAGAATTTTTAACACTGCTCCAGAAAGAAATGCTCGGTATCATTAAAGACCATCCCATCGCGATTCGTGTTTCTACACATGAGAAAGAAGTGCGTCCACTTCTTACGAGCTCCAGTTTTAGAGAGTTAGCTTATTGCAATGAGCACTCCATCCATCACATGGCCATCTTAAAAATTGCGCTTAACCACTCTTTTCCTAATGTGATTGTCTCAGAAGGATTTGGTATCGCCTTTTCTACCCAACACGTAAATCAATTGGCAGTTACTTGTTAGTTTGGGTATGATACACGACTTGATTGCGTCCTAGTTTTTTAGCTTCATAGACTGCTTGGTCTGCAATTTTTATGAGTAAGTCGATGTTCATGGAATCCTGGCTTTGCATCTTAGAAACTCCAAAGCTGGCGGTTACGTTGATACTTCGAGTGGCTAGCTGGATATTCATTTCTGCTATTTGCAGACGTAGACTTTCCATGAATTCTTGAAACGAGTCATCATTAGAATCAAAAATGAGTAAGCAGAATTCTTCACCTCCAAATCGGCAGGCATAACCCTTATTTTGCACACTAAATGAGATCTTCTCACCTATTTGACGTAAAACTTCATCACCAGCATCATGACCATAGGTATCATTAATACTTTTAAAATAGTCTAAATCTAGGAATACAAAGTATAGAGTCTCAGCTTTCATCGGTCTAACTATTTGTTTTTCTAGTAACTCCAAAAATGCACGCCTTCCGAGAAGGCCAGTCAGTTCATCATAATTTGCCAATCTTTCCATCTTTAAATAAGCGGCAGCTAGCTCTTCGGATTTAATTTTTAATTCAAATAGAGCCATAACTTGCTTTGCCAGTTGGTTTAATAATTGAAGGTGAACGTCTGTTAATATTCTTGGATGGTCATCTAAAATACAAAGAGACCCAAGTCGATATCCTTCGGATGTAATTAAGTTTGCACCTAGATAACATTGGTAAGGTGAATTTTCTTTTGCGATAGGTAAATTCCGACTGATCGGATGTGTTCTTAAATTTTCAATGGTAAGATTGATCCCATCTTGGATGGCGAAGTTACAAAGATCTTCCGCTCTCGAAGTTTCTGTATTCTCTGTACCGTAAGCTGACTTTGTCCAGACAGTATCTTTATCTACGATAGAAATAAAAGCGTAAGGAGTATGACAAAGCTCAGCGGCGACTCTAGTTAACAAATCAAATTCTGATTCTGGTAGTTTCGAGATTTGATATTTTGTTAGTACCTTTAATCGATCCTCTTCGTGAGTCATTGGAACAAATTTTTCCAATTCGCATTCGCTTTGGGAATAAACTCTTTTTCTTTTTCGTTCCAGGGTTTTAGAGTGTCTCCGAAAATTCCATTATAGAACAAATTGATTTTACCATTGATGATCTTGAATCGCTTCGGATCTACTTCCACCTTTTCTCCGTCAAGGCCCATTGCATAGGCACACCATCCACCATACTCTGGTTCGAAGCTATCCGGGTTTTTATCGAATTTTATTTTGTTTTCATTGGAAATGAAGTAATATATAATCCCTTTGTAGGTAGTGTTGAATTCACTTTTTCCTTTCGTAGGTTGGTTCGAAAAGTAAGATACCGGATCATAGCCATCCAATGCGACTCCCTGACGATTTAAGAGAAAGTGTTTCTTTCTGACTTCGCTCGATACATTGTTTGTTTGCGCTTGACTCAGTACTGAACAAAGTAAGGCGATCGAAATAACAAGAAATTTTAAAGTTCTCATGAACTCCATACTATCACAGTCTTTGCCGATGGGAATGTCTAATTGGCTTTTTTTCTTGTCAATTTTTCAAAGTATGCGATTTGAATTCTCTCTTTGGATGAAAAAGAACTTGACCTTCGTTAACTGCAAAGTGAGAGATAGAAATATGATGCCTGACCGCATAAGATTGATTTTTTTTATCGATTTTATTGGTGCCTTAGTTTCCGCCTTTATGCTCGCCATTGTCTTGCCTAACTTTGAATCCTATATCGGCATGCCCAAACATATCTTGTATGGTCTCGGCGCTTCTGCACTCAGCTTCGCGCTCTTTTCTGGGTTTTGCTATTTTTTGAAACCAAGTCGCTGGCGTCTAGCTTTGCGAACGATTGCTTTGGGGAATGGTTGCTACTGCCTTGCTTCCCTCGTGTGTATGGCATTATTTTGGGCTCCTTTGACAACCCTTGGCGTTTTCTATTTTGTATCCGAAAAAATAATAGTGATCACACTCGTTGGCATCGAGGTCTATCACGCCACTGTGACTCAAGAATAAGTATTTTTAGATTTATCAGTGACTCGAGATCCCTCGACTGGAATGCAACGTAAAATTTAGATGATTCTTCGACTTAGTATTTCTAAGTTTAAATCATGATATGGGAGAGTGCGACAGCCAATGCATGAGAAACATTCAGAGAATTCACGCTGTTTTTCATCGGTATATAAAGGATTGCATCGGCTAAAGATAGCAAGGGCTGTTCAATGCCTGTAGCCTCATTCCCTACCACCAAAACAAATTTTTCTAATTTTTTAAAGTCATAAATAGATTTTGTTTTTTCCAAAAGAGAGGATCCTTCTCTTGGTAGGCTTAATGCGAGTATGGCGTGGCCGCTTGCTTTTTCTTGCAGCAAATACTCTTTTCCATTTGTGATTCGGCAAAGTTTCGAGGCAAACATCGTTCCCATCGAGACTCGCACACTTCTTCTGAGGAAGGGGGAGGCACAGGTGCTATCGAATATATGTGAATTGACTCCAAGTGCCGTGCCCGTTCGTATCATGGACCCTATATTTTCGCTATCGGCAATCGAATTGAAAAGGATTTTGGGGGAATTTAGATCGGTATGCCCTGCCCATTTTTGATAACCGATGGCCATAAATCCTTGGTGGACTGAAAATCCGATCGTATTTTCAAAAACACCTTTCTCCGCAATGTAACAATCGTTTAAGCTTGTCAATTTTGAGGAGATCAATCTTTCATATTTATCAAAAAATTTGCGAAGACAAAATACGGACTTGATTTGGTAGTCAGATTCGAGTAACCTTAAAGTTGTTTTTTCATTATCGGCTACAAAGATATCCGCATTATCGATCTTTCCTTTTAGTAAAGAATAGTCGGAAACACGAGGGTCAAGATGAGATTCAATGATTGGCATGGGACCAGTTTATGAAATTATGATAAATTTTATCCTTCAAGCTAAGAAACCATTTTTAATATTTTTTCTTCTACTACTATTGGGCTCGATTCCGCTACGGGCACGACCTACCTATGACTTTCAATTTGTAGATGGAAATGGAAATCGATATGTGATCACGAAAGAGAAATTGATTTCGCTTCAATATTTTGCCATCACTCCGATAATGAGTTCGAGCGGAATCTATTCTGGCGGAGAATCACGCAGAATATTTATAAATCAAAAACAAGTAGATGCTTTCACTGCGCTTTTATCAGGTTTGGAGTGGAAAAATGATCAGGAAACAAGAGATAGGCGAAAAGGAATGAGTCATGTATTCTGGAGAAAGAAACGCGAGATCAAATTTCATTCCTTTGAGATGTTGGATGAGAAAGCCGAAAAAATTGAAAATCTATTAAAGGGTTATCTTATGAAGGAGTCGAATCAATCGGAAAATGACCCGTTACTGGGAAAAAAGATTTCGGTCACACGAGAGGAAAGTCCTTGGCTCGGTTTTACGAATTCTTATGAAGAAGAGGAACAAGGTAAACATCTTAAGGCTAAACCATTTCCGATGCCAGGATATAGCGTATTCAAATTGCCTACAGAAATTTCAATGGAAGCACAATCATTTCTGGCTCGGAATGACACCCTTAGAGAAGTGATCGTCAATGAAAGATATTTTTCAAATTTGGAAAGGATTGATGTCACAAAACTAATACTTGGAGAATCACAATTCGTCGGAAATATAAAAGATGTTAAAGTAAGAAGTGCAGAAGTTTTGATTCCCTTTTTATTGAAAGGTCAAATTCTGATCACGTACTGGCATACAGATTCAGAAGTGACGATCGAAAGAAAAGAGATTAAGGAAAACGAAGTGATCTATAATTTATCTGGAACACATCATTACTATACGAATGAAAAAAATTCATCCAATTTTAGATTTAAAATTAGCATCAATCAAACATCAGGTGACGTTTTCGTGTATGGAGAATAAAGAGATTTTATTAGCTTAGATTGTGTAAGACCGTATCTTTTCGCGAAGGTGTTCTATCTTCAGGGTAGTCCGTACTAAAATGTAATCCTCTACTTTCTTTACGAAGGAGGGCCGATCTAACAATCAAATCTGCAACTTTCACTAAATTTCTAAGTTCCAGAAGTCCCAAAGACACAGTGGTTCTGTTATAATAATCTTTTACTTCTTCTGAAATCAAATTCAATCGGCGAAGTGCCCTTTCCAATCTTAAATTGGATCTGACAATTCCTACATAATTACTCATGATGGTTCTCACTTCACCTAAGTTGTGTGATATGAGTACCCATTCTTCTGTATTGGTAGTACCCTCTTTGTTCCAGTCAGGAATTTCTTTACTTTCACTTGCAAAATTGATAGGACCTTCTTTTTTTATGTCCTCGGCAATTCTGTGCGAAAATACAAGACACTCAAGCAAACTATTTGATGCCAAACGATTCCCACCATGCACTCCCGTACACGTCGTTTCACCACAAGCATACAAATCTTGGATGTTTGTTCTGCCAAGTAAATCGGTCGCAACACCACCACACATATAATGAGCTGCTGGCACAACAGGTATGGAATCTGTCGTGATATCTATACCAAGCTTTTTGCACTTTTCATAAATGGAAGGGAAGTGGTGGATGATGTCATTTGCTGGTTTGTGAGTGATATCAAGTAGGACATGAGGCTCTCCACGTTTCTTCATCGTATCATCTATCGCGCGTGCTACGATGTCACGAGGAGCTAGCTCTCCCATCTCGTGGTAATCCTTCATAAAAGGCCTACCATTGATCTCTCTTAAAATACCACCATGACCACGTACAGCTTCAGAAATTAAAAAGGAATTGCCTTGTTCGTGAAAGAGAGAAGTGGGATGGAACTGATAGAATTCCATGTTTTTGATGATGGCACCTGCACGGTAGGCACTTGCCACACCATCACCCGTCGCAATACTTGGATTCGTTGTGTGGAGGTAGACCTGTCCGGCTCCGCCTGTCGCTAGTAAGGTTTTTTTGGCAATGACTGGAAACACTTCTCCCGTTTCTGTATCTACGATGTAGGCTCCGTAACAGCGAAGAGGGAGGTCAGACTTATTTTTGATATGATGCCTTGTGATAAGATCCACGCAAGCATGGTTTTCTAATATCTGAATGTTTGGCCTGGCATGAACGGCATCCAAAAGCGCAGCTTCTACGGCACTCCCAGTCCTATCGTGCGAATGTACGATACGGTTTTTTCTATGGCCACCTTCACGAGCAAGATCTAGATTTCCAGAATCGTCACGTGTAAAAGGCACCCCAATCTCTAAAAGCTCCCTGACTCTCGTTGGTCCTTCTTCCACTAGGATGCGCACCGCATCCAAGTCACAAAGGCCAGCTCCCGCACTTAAGGTATCTTCAATATGTTCTTCGAATTTATCCTTATCATCAAACACAGAAGCGATGCCGCCTTGAGCATAATTTGTATTTGATTCATAGTCAGACTTTTTTGTGACAACAACCACAGAACCAAGCGGGGCAAGCTTCAGCGCACTGAAGAGCCCACTCACTCCGCTCCCGATGATGAGAAAGTCTGCTGTAATGCGGTTCACTTTGAGTTCAAAAAACCTTCAATGTAGTCAACAGCTCTCACTAACATAAAATCTGGTTTGATGGCATCGCTGGCATGTTGTTTTAGGAAAGCATCTGCTTTTCCATTTTTCTTAACATAGGCTTTGATCGCGTCGATATTGAACTTTGATTTGGCGACACCTTCATGCGGAATTTTCGGTAGATGGTTCCACATGTCTTCTTCCCGGTAACGGAAAGGAAAGGATCCGTCAGCTTCTTCGGAAAGTTCGATATCTGGAGAAACTCCCACAACTTGAATGGTTTTTCCGGATGGTGCATAGTATCGTGAGTTTGTCAATTTGAGCACATAATCGTCGTTCCCTGGGAGGGGATCAATGAGACGTTGTACGGTAGCTTTTCCGAAAGTCCTTTCTCCAAGGAGGAGTCCGCGTCCGTGGTGTTGGATGGCACTTGCGACAATTTCCGAGGCGGAAGCAGATTTTGCATTGATCAGAACCACTAAAGGAAGTTTGGTGATATCTTCTTTGCTCGCGTACTGATCATCAGAAGACAATCTGTTAGGAACTTTTGTGGATACGATAAGACCTTTCGGTATAAACATATCGGCAATATCAACAGCAAGATCGAGATACCCACCAGAGTTGTTTCTTAGGTCAAGCACGACTGCTTTCATCTCTTTCCCGTTGTTTTTAGCTTCTTCTTCCAAAGCACGTAGGCCTTTCACAATCTGAGAATCAACAGGCTCTTCCCCAGGTGCTTTTACAAAACCTGTAAGTTTGATGTAACCGATTTGTGGATTTTCTTTGAGTAGGTGATAGGTGACGTTTTTAATCGTAATCTTATCTCGGATCACTTCGATATCTAAATGAGCCGTATTTCCTTTACGTTTGATTGTTAAAACAACCTTTGTTGCTTTTTTGCCCTTGATTTTTTTGACAACTTTATCGAGAGACTGGCCTTTGATGATTTTGCTATCAACGGCGATGATGATATCACCAGATCTTACCCCGGCCTTTACAGCGGGACTTCCTTCGAGTGGACTCTCCACGATGACATCTCGGGTTCCTCCACCGGAAAGTATAGCACCGATGCCTTCGAAAGATCCATCGCTGATTTTAGCCATGGACTCTTCCCACATTTCTTTTAAGAATACACTGGAATGCGGGTCTAGAGAATTAAGATAACCATTGGCAGCAGCGAGAAACACTTGTTCCATGCCGAATTCTTTTTTCTCTTCCTCGGAATCCTCTTGTAAATCATTATCAAGTTCAGATAGGCCTTTCAAAACTGGAACCTTATATGTGGAAAGATTGTCTTTTACATAAGTGATCACTCGATCAAAATCTTTTTTTGTGAAATTGATTTCTTCCCACTTGGCTGCCAGAACCGATTTTCGAATTTTTTCTTTTTCGATAAGAGTTTTTAGCTCTTCATCCGAAAGTTTTTTATTCTCATTCTTTTTGATCTTTTCTTTTTGAATTTTTTCTACTTGATCGTAGTCAGGATCGAATAATACAAATTTGTCGGAAGGTGAGATTTTGAAAGACTTACCTGGAAACATCTCCTCTTTTTCTTCGTATTTTTCTCTTTCTGCAAAGTAACTTTCGGGATAAAGATACATCGGATGGGGGAGAGTCATAACAGAATAAACAGCTGCGTCCGTAAAGGCCCGATTTTTGTTTATGTTTTTATCAATGTAGTATTTATCGATGGAATCCACAACTTGTTCAAAGTCACGGTAGGTAAAATCGGTGTCCCGTTTAGGAGCTTTTTTGGCTTCTCTTTCACATGAAATGAATCCTGCAGGAAGGGTAAATGTGAGAAGGAGAAAGATGGAAATTAGATATAGATTTCGTCTCAAGGGAACTCTCTGATTGGTGTATTGATAATCCAAGGAAATCTATATTTTCCATTGTGGGCAACTGAAAAAAAATATGAGACGTATCTTGAACCGCTTTAAAGGATAGACATAGTTATGAAGGCATTTGGCGGTTTTCTTTTGGTTCTTAGCTTTTATTTTGCCTGCACGGGCCCGACCAAGAACCCAACTCGGGATCCGTACAGCCTGGAAACCCTTACTTTTCTGGAGGAAGTCCTTCTGGATGTTTGGGAAAGTAGCGATTCTCGGGAAAATGCCCTCTCACGCTTGCGGTACGTTTGCCGAAATCGTGATACCGATGACGGATTTTTATGTTATACCTGGGGTCTTATCGAATTTAAAAGCGGAAATTATAACGAAAGTTATACTGCGTTTAAGCTTGCTCTCGAAAAAAATCCGAATGATTCATTGTATAAAAACTTACTTCGGCTATCGGCCGTTAAATCTAACAATTTAGAAGACTTGGCAAATTCTGGAGAGGAAGGGAGAGTGATAGCCTTATACTCCGAGACGATTTCCTCCTGCCAGACAGAATCCAAACGTGCAAACGCGTATACATCCTTTTTGGAATTGGCTCGTGCTGGGCATCTAACGAAAGATATGTTAAAAAAAGGCGTATTTTCCCTATGTTTTGCAAGTTTTTCTGAGGTTCAAAAATCTGAGATCCTACCTTGGATGAAAACGGCTCGCACCAATTATGCGGATCGCTTGGTGGCAGATAAAGTAAAAGCAGATCCTTTTTCAAGGGTCTGGGATACATCTTTTTATCACAAAGGCGCAGAACCCAAAGAAGGAATCTTTTACAGCCATCCAATCTCGGAAGCTTGGCGAAAGCTGAGGCTTGCCGCCAAGTCTGGAAACGAAGCTCAGGCACGCGAATCCTTACATCAATTTCAAAACGAGATTGCGATCGCTAAAAAGAAAAGCAAAACAGAGGCAAATCTAGCTCTTGCTTTGGAAAGATCAGCGAAATTATTATTGGAACAAGACCCCGTTTACGCAAAAATTAGTTTTTTAGCGAAAGAACTTTAAGATATTCTAAAATGGTACTTTCCATTCCGATCTCGAGGGCCCGGGAAATCAGCCTATGACCTATGGAAACTTCTGCGAGATGTGGCAGGGTCGCAAATACTTCTAAATTATCCGTATCGAGATCATGCCCCGCATTGACCTGCAGACCGAGTGCATGGGCAGCCTCAGCCGCGAGAATGTAATCCTTGAAGAAAACCTTCCCTGCTTCCGCGGAACTGTCAAAAGCGTGTGCAAATGGTCCCGTATACAATTCAATACGGTCAGCCCCAATTTCTTTGGCGATTTTATAGCCTGCAGGATCGGTTTCCATAAAGAGGGAAACTCGAAAGTTTTCCTTTCTACATCGGTCGATGATGGGAGCGAGCAATTCTTTGACAGTTGTATCGAGCAAATGAAAACCATGGTCCGAGGTAATTTCACCTGGTTTTACGGGAACAAGTGTGACCTGGTTTGGTTTTGCCGCAAGGACGAGATTCATAAAACGTTCGCTAGGCTCACCTTCCATATTATATTCTTTTTTTGTGTTATGTTTTTGATTGTAAGCTGTAAGAAATTCTTTGATTTCGAAAACGTCGTTTCTCGTGATGTGCCGTTCGTCTTCCCTAGGGTGGACGGTGATGCCATGAGCTCCCGCATTCAGAATGATTTCGCAGAAATGGGTCACGCTCGGTAATTTTCCCGCACGAGAATTCCGGAGAGTGGCGATCTTGTTCACATTTACACTTAATTGGGTCATATTAAAAAAAATACTTTCCTATTAATTTAGTCCAAGAGAAAAACGTCAAATTTCAAAAAGGTTGTCCCGTAACTGGGGTCTCCGAAGATCGTCAAAAGTGTTCCTATGGTAGCAAAGAAAGCATTGAAAAAATCAGCCCCACCGCCGAAGAAAAAAGCTCCGGCTAAGGAAAAGGCGTCCAAGGAAGTAAAACCAGCTGCGAAAAAAGAGGCGAAGACAAAACCCGCACCTTCCTCGAAAGCTGTTTCCAGTAAGCCTACTACAAAGCCGAAACCGTCAACGTCCCTAGCTTCGGCCAAACCCCCGAGCAAAGACAAAGCGCAGACCCCGAAAGCCGAAGCCTCGAGCAATGGACCGCTAGGTAAAAAATTTACCTGTTATTCTTGTAATACAAAATTTTACGATCTGAATAAACCAGAAAAAAAGTGTCCGAAATGTGGCTCTGACCAATTGGCAAAACCTGCCATCAAGTCCAGGTTAGCTGCCCTTCGCCAGAGCGAATACGAGGTTGAGGAAGAAGAAGAGCCGGTCGTTGAGGATGATGAAATCCTCGAAGATGCAGAAGAGATAGAGGAGACAGAAGAAGAAGAAGAGGTTGTTGCCGAAGAAGAGGAATAAAACACCGCACGAACTGTGGTGCCCCTGATATGCCTCCCTTTTCTCGTATCCTACCTGTTCTTGCCGGGCCTACGGGCTCCGGTAAAACATCCCTTGTCTGCTCTCTCCCCTCGGATCGTTTCGAAGTCGTTTCTTTTGATTCCCGACAGGTCTACTGGGAACTTCCTATTGGAACGACACTTCCCTCACCCACAGAACGTTCACTCATGCCTCATGCTCTTGTGGGAATCTTGACGGCGGACCAATCCATCAATGCGCGCGCTTACTCCGAAGCGGCTAGACTTGCCATTGATCGCATCTGGGATGCTGGCAAAATACCGATCTTGGTTTGCGGGAGTGGGTTTTACCTTCGTGCCTTTTTGAAGGGAATGTACCCTGTCCCAGACATTTCTCCCGAGATTCGCGAACAGGCACAAAACATACCCTTGGCGGAGGCTTTGGAGATCATTCGCAAAAAGGATACATTAGCACTTGCAAATATAGATGAAACAGATGCTTACCGAGTTCGTAGAGCCTTAGAAGTCATTCTATCGGGAAGTATGTGGTCTGAAGTGTCAAAAGTAACCGTTGGAGGATTTTTGGAAGACCATCCGGGTCTCCAGCTGAAGGGGTATTGGATCAATTGGCCAAGGGAAGAATTGTACAGGCGAATCAATGAACGTATCCCCCAACTCATCAAAGATGGTATGCTCGAAGAAACCAAAATCATATTAGAAAAATACGGAGAACAATGCCCGGGCCTGGGTTCTCTGGGATATAATTTTGCGCTTGATTTCTTGTCTGGAAAAATTGATACTAATTCATTCGTTGCGCAGTTAGCACAGGCACATAGAAACTATGCTAAAAGACAGGTCACTTGGTTTCGCAAAGACCCTCTCCTCCTTCCGGCAACTTGGAATGAGGTGCTTGATGAATTTAAAAATATAGAAAAAATATAGAAAACACTCGGGATTTTTATGTCTGCAAAAAACAACATCCAAGACCAACTACTCAACACAGCAAGAAAAGAAAAAATCGACCTCACCATTTATTTGTTAAATGGAGTCCCCCTTAAAGGGAAAGTTGTCAGTTTTGATAACTTCACTATCATCCTCGAAAATGAAGCAAAACAAAATCTGGTTTATAAGCATGCCATTTCGACCATCATCCCTGCGAAACCGATCAAACTTCATTCGGAAGATTTACCGAAGGAAGGGGTCTAATTTCTCTACCCTCTTTTTTGGTTTTGTTTTTGATCTCGTCCTAAATATTGGTGCAAACGAAAGTTTATTCCGATATGGCAAAGTTACCAAAAGAACAACCAGTAGTACTCATTATGGCTGGCGGGAAAGGTGAGCGCTTCTGGCCTCGTTCCCGAACCAATTCCCCCAAACAGCTCCAAAAGGTTTATTCCAATAAAACCCTCCTAAAGGAGACCATAGATCGTGCTCTAACAGTAACGAGCATGGATCGGATTTTTATCGGGACCAATGCAAATCTAAAAATTGAGATCCTAAAGAAAGATCCAAATTTTCCTTCGAATAATTTTATCATCGAACCCGAAGGAAAAAATACGGCACCCATCATAGCTCTTTCTGCCCTTCATTTTCAAAAGAAATTTGGAAATCCAAACCTCATCGTGCTATCCGCAGACGCCTTCATTGACCCTGTCAAAGAATTCACAAACACCATAAAACAGGCATTATTTGAAACGGAACATGGTCTGGTTCTGTTAGGAGTAAAGCCAAACCGCCCAGAAGTTGGGTATGGTTATATAAGTGCTGGAAAACCAACAGATGTGGGATACCAAGTGAAGGCATTTTTCGAAAAACCAGACTTCAAAACTGCACTAAAATACATTAAAAAGAAGAATTTTTACTGGAATCCTGGTATTTTTCTTTTCCGAGTGGAGACCATTCTTTCCGAATTTGAAAAACATGCTCCGAGCATTTTGCAGGCGTTAAAGAATGGTTTTCCCTTCAAAAATTTTGGGGATTTAAAAAACGCATTTGCACTCCTACCAAGCGAGGCCATTGACACAGCCATCATGGAAAAGAGCACCCGCATTAGAATGGTCGAAGCTACCTTCCAATGGGATGACGTAGGCTCCTGGATGTCACTTGAAAGGATACTTCCAGGGGATGGGTTTAAAAATCACCACCAAGGCAAAGAAGTCTATTATCATAAAGCGAAGGGAAATATCTCTTCTGTACAAAAAGACCTCGTTGCGTTTTTAGGGGTAGATGATTTAATTGTCGTAGAGGAACCCGACGTACTCTTTGTATCTTCTAGAGACGGCATTGGAGAGATCAAATCCATGCTCGCTTCCATGAGGAAAAATAAAGTTTTACAAAAGTACCTTGATTAGAATTTTGGCTTAAACGGCCGTAGTAAGGAGGAAGGAATGCCTTCCGGAAAAAAGAGAAAGCGCAGAAAAATTGCCACCCATAAACGTAAGAAGAAAAGAAGAGCCAACAGACACAAAAAGAAGAAATAATCTTCCTTCAGTGACTTTCTCTTTCCTCCGATAGATTTGCTATGAAGCAAGTCTGGAGGAAGCAGAAACCCCGAACACCAGGTTTCATTCGAGCATTTCATATGGTAACTCCTTGGGGCGATGTCCTTGAGGCAGAGTTTAACTTCCACGAAAAGCTCGTTCGGCTAACAGCAGAAATAAAAGAAGAAAAGGGTCGTATTTATGCGACCACGATTCGCAACGGAGTTGTACTCCAAGAAAAAGACGTCTCCTCAGGACGTGCCTATCCTGTTTTTCGCAAGATCTGGCCCTTTAGAGAGCTTTTTGGAGCTTTGCCTGACAAAGACCTCCTTTCCTGCATCGGGGGCTCTTATGAGATCTATCCGCCTCATGAGCACGAGGATTTAGAAGACTCATATGCAAGACGCGAACGACGCGGAGGTTCTCCGTTTTCCACGCGATACGATTCCGTTTTTGGTATTATCAGAGAGACCAGATTCCAGCGCTGGCGACGCAAACGAAGAGAAGCTAGACTTGCGTTAGGAACTCCTTGGGAGAGATTTAAGCGTCGAATTTGGGGAGATGTACAGGACTTATGTTTTGGTCTAGGAACAGCTAGTTTTGTATATTATGCATATTATGATTATGTCTTATTAGGTTGGAGCCTTGCTTGTATGGGTATGGTCGCAGGCCTCTTAGATTTTCTAGTGAGAAAACGTGCGATCCTAATGACAAAAGTGTTGTCTTTTCTCTCGCTTGGTTCATATTTCTTTTATAACGGTTTCGTCTATTACTAAGACAAAGTTGTAAAAGAAGAACATGGCAAAAGACCCCGCGAGCACGAATCAATTCATACACGAACAATATATTATCTTTAATTTGGGAGAGGAAGAATACGCCATTCCCATCACGATTGTGGAAGAAATTGTAAAAATTACAAATTTAATCCGAGTGCCACAATCTAAGAGTTATTTTGCGGGCATCATGGATATCCGTGGCAAAGTCGTGCGCATGATTGACCTCACCAAAAGACTCAACATTCGAAATGCAAGTACGGGAGAAACCGCGGAACGCGCGATTGTCATTAATATCGCTGGAAAATCCGTGGGTGTCATCGTGGACAAAGTTTCCCATGTCATCCACTTTCCAGCAAATCAAGTGGATCCGCCACCGCCATCCGTGAAAGGCATCTCTTCTCGTTATATCACGGGGGTTGGAAAAAAAGACAACCGCTTCATAATCCTCATCGATATCGAAAAAATTTTGACAGTTGAGGAAATTTCGGAACTGGCAGTTGTTTAACTCCTTGAACAACCATGATCATTTCAAAATTTTATTACCTTAGGAAAAATCTTTATTCGATGGCGGAACTTGTCCTAGAACAAGTCATCCTGCTCGGAGAGGCCTTAGAGAATGATGATTATGAGCTCGCCAATCAAATCGTAGAAAGAGATGATATGATCGATGTTTTGGAGAAAGAAAACGACAACCTTTCCCAAATTGCTATCTTAGAAGCCATCACAAATCGAAACATTTTAGGTATGGGAGATGTTGATAACGAAATCGTTTTGAAAAAAGATCCCTTGCGATTTGCTCTCTCTGCCATCCGCATCACGCGAAATATGGAACGAATGGGTGACCAAGTGGTAAATTGTGCGGAAGTATTCCGTTATAAAACCATTAGACCAGGAGTCTTTAAAAAAGAAGAACCAATGGGGCTCATCCTTTCTCGTGTGACGACTCTTGCTGGGATGGCCATCGAATCTCTCGTAGAAGAGAAAGAACGGTTTATGGGAAGCGTCAATACGATCGAAGATGAGTTAAATGGACTATGTGATGATGCCTTCAAAAAATATAGAAGTTCTGAAATGGAAAAAACGGAATTTGCGGATGTCTATCGTATCATTCTCGCACTAGAAAGGTTAGGTGATTATGCAGTGAATGTCGCAGAGGAGCTAGTTCGGCTCAATACCGGAAAAGACATTCGCCATTTGGAAAATTCGAGTGTCGGATCGGTTCGGTTTCCTTAGGTTTTCCTTTTTGATTTTTAAAAATGAGCAGCTTCTACTTTAAATGTAAAATAAACTCGGCTTAAGTAAGGAATCGATCTTTGGATTCTTTGGTTGGCAGAAAACAGGTTTCTCTTTTACCAAAAATTTGGTATCTATGTTTGGCAATCAAATCGTAGATCAAATCGAGGACAAATAAGGGAAATAATTTTAAAGTGAACCCAAGGATTGAGTAAATGCTACCGAGCGTTAAAAGAATATGAATCACTGCATCTGTCCTGGTATGTAAAACTCCATTGCTCCAAAAAACAACGCTCTCTTTGGCATTTTTATCTCTAAAAGAGGGAAGGGACTTCGCGATCTTTCCATCTAACGAAGAATACTTTAATCTTAGATTTTGATCCAATTTGATGAGGATTTGGACTGTCCGGCTACAAAGTACGCAGATGTCATCAAAAAATATGATAGAGTCGTGTTTCTTTGTTTGGTGAAGGGTTCGCCTTTTTTCAAAAAGTAGGGAAAGGGTTAAGCAAGGTATCGTAATTATGGCATTCATGATTCCATGGGTCATTGCCATGAAGCTCTTGCCCGCGATCTCTCTCGGAAATCCAGGATAAAATTCATTGCATAAAGCGAGAATCATAGAAGAAACAAGGGAAAGGAAGCTGAGAGCTGCAAACAAAACCGAAGACGAGTTTTTCACCTTTAAATGAAATAGATAATCTGCGATCAAAATGGGTAGAATCAAAGATAATCCCACTACGCCCAAACGCTTTATAAACGGAACACCATTGATTCCAAAGGCGACCAAAAGAAAGCAGAAAAAAATGAGATAACAACTCGTTAAATAGATTTTTCGGGATTCGCGTTTATAAAGAAAGGCAATGGATCCGACGAAAAGCCAACCGAGAAAGCACCCATGTAAGGCTGCGTAAAAGCTCCATTTCGGGTCATAGCCGAGTAAACGCAAATCTAGAATGCCCGAAACCATCCAAAGAGAAGAGATAAGGCTAAAAATAAATGGAATCGAAAAGGCCACACATGGAACCGAAAAAATAGTTTTGTATTCGTTACGTAAAAAAAGCAAAAATCCAAAAAGGCAAAATAAAGGCCAAATAAAAAACCAAAAAGTCTGATTTAAGAATTGCCCACATAACAAAGTATAGATAGCGATTTTATGTGCATCAGAGTAGGCGCGTGAGTTTTTTAAGAAAAAATGATTTGTTTGTATGGGAGCGATGATCAACCCAACGAAGAGCAGCAGTTTCAGTATTAAAATCTCAAGCATCGGAACTCCTTTTTTAAAACTTCTAATTGACTTAACTCTAAAGATACAAAGTATTTCATGATAATTACAAGTTCAAATGCATGAGAAGTATAAATCAATCTAACGAAATTTTTACGTTTCATTTGGTAAAGATACCGTTTCTTTCCCTGCCAAAATTTTTGTTTTCATCACTCCACAAAAGAAACATACCAGGTGTGTTACATTCGGAAAGTTTTTTTACCATGAATTTAGGAGAATCCATTTTTTCTCCAAATAGATACAACCTCCAGAGTTTTGCTTTTTTTGTTTGGTGGCGAGAGGAATCTTTTCTTGATGCAATGCTCAATGACCCTTCTTTTGGAATTTTGAAGGAAGGATGGCACGTTAGAATGAAACTGTACCGACGTTGGGGGGAGATTTCATCCTTAAAAGAAGCCACGATTGTCACAAAACAAGAACTTTCGGAAAAACCAGTGGTTGCCGTGACTCTTGCTCGTTTAAAATTGACGCAAACGCTTCGTTTTATCAAATGGGGCAAGCCAGTTGAGAAACAAGTTAAAAATCATAGCGGTCAAATACTTGCCCTTGCCGCCTTGCGTCCGTTAAACACATTTTCCACATTTAGTATTTGGAAAAATGAATCAGCGATGATCGATATGGTGTACGGTCGAGACAGACAATTTGACGGAGAAAGTCATCAGCTAGCGATGATGGAAAGAAACCGAAAGGATTTTCATTATGAATTCACAACGATGAGATTTACTCCCTTTAAAGAAGTAGGAGTTTGGAAAGGAGAATCAAACTACTTGAATTTGTCATAGAATTTTTTTATTTACGACCTTCGTTACCCTCCATATAAGATTGCAATTCTTGCTGCAATCCTTCTGGTAAATCTAGACCTCTTGCGCGAATCCTTTCATTGTACTTGTTAAATGACATCCTATGTTGGTTCGTGCTAAGATAACCTTCCAAGGCTTCGGATGCCCAAGGTATGATTTCTTTTACAAAGTCGTGATTTTCTTCTAACTCATCACAATAATGAATGAAAAGAGGTCTGTTGACTGGTCTGCCTATATTTCGATAAAAGAGTAAACAATACAGCGTTTCATCTCCTAGGACTTCATCCCTACGAATTTTCTCTTCAACATACTTTAGATTGATCGTATCAAGATACTCTATGTTGAAAGTTTCTGGCTGTAAGCGCTTATTGATGAATTTCCGAATCTCATCTTTTACGTAGGTAACGTTAGGGCAATGTGCTGGGCATGACCCTTGGTCTTTATGTAAATCACATTCAATGAGTAAAATACAATCTACGTCAGAGGTTGGTTCTACAATCCCAAAATTGATCGATCCTAAGATTTCTAATGCGGTTTCGTAGCCCTTTCGAGAAAGTTCTTGGGTGGCAAGGCGAAAGGCTTGCATGCGCTTAAGGGCATACTTGGTATCATAATTTCGGTATTTGTTTTTGAGAACTAGGTATCTTTCTACTATATTTTTTGACACTAAGCCTCCAGACCACTCGCATGAAAAATCTAACTATATATGACTTTCATGGCAACACCTTTTGGTAAGCCGTTCTCCTTTTTTAGCCGATAGGAGTAGTGGGTATGGCTTTAAAAATGCAAAGAATCTTCTTCCTTGTTCTGACCGTCCTTTTTTTAAGGCAGGCAACAGAGCTTGTGGCAGGAGAAGAGGATAGGCGATATGCGCTTAAGGATCTATACCTAAATCCACTGCAGGTCATATCACCGGAAGAGCTCCAAAGGCTGGATACGGACAAGAGAATCCCCATTGATGAAGATTCGGGAATTGCCTTCAAAGAGACTCCGAGACCACCCGCAGATACAACAACAATTCCACCGGCGGATGGGATCGTAACTCCAACAGATCCGACAGCCGAGACAGGCCCAAAGTCGAACGAGACCAAGATTCGTGAAGCAGAAGGACTTTTAAAAAGATATTACAGTCAGTTCATAGAAGAGAAACGTATATGGGAAGATCGGGAAAGAGGAAATATTTATAACTCTCGGTCCGATCAAAATGATATTCGGTTGTTACTTTGGCAGAATACTCATAAGGACTCCGAAACTTTCATTGTTCGAGATTCTCCTATCTTATATGATCTTCACATAAGAGCCGCTAAGCTTTATGCAGAAAACGGCAAAACAGCACCTTCTTTAAGACATTACCTTGCGGCCTTTCGTTACCATCCTTTAGACCTAACAGAAGATATGTATCGCAGTGGGGAATGGCAAAAAGAAGACTATAAGGGAAACTGGGTGAACCAGGCAAAAGACCATCAATCTGCGTATGAAAATTTAAGAAAAACTGAGAAGGAACTAAGAGAGAGTAAGGATGAAAAACATGTAATCATCGCTAATCTTGCCAGAAAAAACGCGCCTTTATTGGAAATCAAGCGAGAAGAGACAAGACTCGACCAGATTATCCTAGGAAAAGATAGGCTCTTTTTGGAGGCTAAAAAACAATATGAAGCCTCCGTCCAAGAAAGATATGGAAAATATCTTTCGGATCGACAGAAGTCAGATTCAATGACCCTGTTTGAAATGGCGAATGTGGTTAAAAAGGTCGAAGATGATAATAAAGAAAGGCTAAAAATCATCAACAAACTGGGAACAGCTGGAAAAGGGATTTATGTATTATTTGATTATAAGCGCAATGTTGATTTTTTTGCTTATGAATTAATACTCGAAAGAGCCTACAGCCAATGGCCAGACAATCCAAATGTGATTTATGATGTGGCCGAACAATACAGACAAGATAGCCAAAAAGCCAAGGCAATCGATTTCTTCGAGAAGTATGTAAATCTTCTTTCAAAGGAAAAGAACCTTGATGAAGCACAAAAAGAAAAATTGATTTATACTTATCTTCGTATTGCGACTCTTAATGCAGATATCAAACGTAAGGTCATCGCGAGTGGATATTACGAAAAATATTTCGAACTATCTCCTGATACAAAAGATAAAACTCGAGTTTCCTTCGAAATGGGCGTCTTTTTTGCGGAGCACATCGGAGATCTAAAAAAATCTAGCGCATACTTTTCCTATTGGTTGGAGAGAAATAGTAAAGATTGGAATCCAAGTCTATCAGAGGAAACAGGAAAGGAGGATCTGGAAGGAGTCGCATTTTATTACCTCGCCAAGCTTGATAAGCAAAATCGAAAAACAGATGCAGAACGTAACAAACTGAATCTTTCCTATACTAAATGGAAAAATATTGATCTGGAGCTTGTTGCTGCTGAGAAAGAATTGGGAAATTTGAAAAACCAAAAGCAAAAAATAAAAAAAGACCTTCTTGTTACCACAGAAGATGAAGCATTATCAAAATACCGGCTTTTGGATCTAAAAATTGAAGACCAGGAAGCTAGACTTCGAGTATTAAAAACAAAGTTAGATAGAATCCCTGTTCTCAAAGTTTTATTTAGGTCAGGAGTGTTGTCTGAATTTGATCGAGACTTTAAGAAAGCAATAGAATATTATGATTCTGTGATTGAGCTAGGGGGAGAGACCGAAATTCAGGCGGCATTAAAAGAGAAAAAGAGAGTCTTAAAAATTATTGAAAATGGTGTGGTTTTGTCGCCATTTAACGAGAGTATTTGATAATTTCATCTTCTTGCTCAGCTGCAAGTTCTTGTTCTATGATTTCCTCGGTATAACCTTCCTCAGGTAGTACTTGAAACTTTACTTCATCTAGGACTTCTCCATCATGAACAATTTTTATCAAGTATTCTCCCGTCCGCAGCTGTGAAAAACTATCGCGAATTGATGCTGATTCAGCTTCGACATTCTTTTTTTTGATATCTATTTCTACATAATCTAGTTCGTATCGATTGAGGGAGATATAGAAATCTGTTTCGATCCCAGGGTTCCGAGAAAATGTATACACATAATGAATGGTATCATTCGGAGAAAAGATCAGTCCATCTCGCATCATTTTATAATCAGTAATCATCTGAATGTGACGCTCTAAGAGGTCGAGACTTTCTGCTTTAGAGGTAGCCCATCCAAAATCACCCTTTGGAATCCCGCAGTGGATCGTAAAAAGGAAAACAAGAAACAAACTGAAACGGATCAGGAGAGACATGCTAAATTGATTATCGGGACGTTGCGAATTTTCCACACGGTGGAAAAGGAAAAAATGTCAGTTACTTGTCGATGACGCGGCCCTTGTCAGAAATGTCTTTTTCTTTCGGAGAATTTTTAAGGTTTTGGACGTCCTCTCGGTAGACGAATACACGGGGATTTTCTCTATCATGGTTCATGCGCGCCGGATAAGTCAAAAACCGAGCTATCATCCGAAACACATAATACAGGAGAAAAGATAAAATCAGAATCTTGATCACGTAATTAGACTGACAGAGTTTAAAAATTGATTCAAGTCTTTTCCTTATTTCCCCTCTTTTCGTCGAACGGTTTGGGGAAGTTGGAAGTCGATCGGGTTTTGCCCCCAACCTCTTTTGGTGATGCCATAGAGGCCAAGGAATAGATATGCCAGGACAAGTAGGCAAAGATACGGATTGTATTCTTCCTGCAAAAATACCTTCCCCTCCCCCGGGTTAGGTGTAATCTTTGGCGTTAATGGTAATCCAAACTTTCGTGCTAAGGATTCTATTTGAATGAAATTGATGACAGGTATATCTTTCTCCAGAAAGGATTTTAAAACCGAGTTAGGCGGATTGACGTCTTCAGGCAATTGTTTGATAAGACCGCTTTTATAAATTTGTTTGCCTAAACTTGTTCCGAGGATCGTTGTGCCCCCACCAACGTTTACAAATGCTTTGATCGGTTTCGTACCTGCAAATTTAGTATAAATCTCCATTCTCTGTTTGATGGAGTCTTCAAAGCTAGTGGGAGTTAACAACGCTACTTTGTTTCTTTTAATGCCAGCTAGCAAAAGAGATTTCCCTTCTGCAGACATACCAATGCCCTTATCTTGGGTCCCGCCAAGAGAGGCAAAATTTGTTTTCGTTGTAAAAATAGAGTCTTCTATAAATACGGATTCCATATCTAGCCATAAAAACTTAGGATGGTTGGCACCGTATTGGCTCGCAGAGACGCTTCCGACTATAATCACTTTTAATTTTAAAGTTTCAAATGCCGCATACGCACAGATATTCATAGCAGGGAATGATCCTGACATAGCCACAGCGATGGTATCTCCATCCTCTACGCCAGCTTTCTTTAGCAATTGGACAAAAACAGCTGCAAAGTTCGGATTGATAGAAGTCTGTTTTGCAGTAAGGGAACCAGAGTTACTGGTGACAGGACTTAAAAAATCGCCAATCAAACCTGTGTTTGCTGGATCTAATTCTAAATAATCTGGTTTTTTTAATTTAAGCAATTCGGGTCTAATGGCAGAGAAGGCGCGTTTCGCTAATTTTGCGGCTTGCATTTTCTTTTTATAATATGGCTGTTCTTTTTTTACTTTACATGATTCGATTGTTATTAATCCACCTATAGCAAGTAAGGCGAGGATCGCGATTCCAATCCGCGAATGTTTCCAAAGATGCCAATAAACACGTCTAATCATGTTATCTCTGAACCAAGAATGAGTATGAGTAAAATTTTGACAAGAACCGAACCTATAATCAATATAGAACTGGTCTCGATGATGCCTTGTCTTTCAAACCAAATTCCGATCAATCCGGGAATGATGAATCCGATGCTTCGAATATCTGAAACTAGAGGAGATTCAAGCTCTGGCAAAATTTGATAATTAAAAAGATAACCGAAAAAATAGCCAAACAAGAGTATAAGTACTGTTTTTCTTTTTCCAAAAAGAATAAAAAAATAGGAAAACAATTCAACAGTAAGATAGGCAAGGATTGCTACGGAAAAAGTGACAAGTAAATTTTTCGGATGATTTAAGTGTAAGGCTATGTATCCGGGAACAACGAGACCAAGGCCGACGATCCCGAAAAGTTCGGAAAACACAAGACTGATCAGCAAACTGAGTCCAATGGATAAAGATAGAATGTCATTCATAAACTAGAACTCGCTCGATTCTTCAGATATTGATTCATTTCGAGACCAATACCCGCAATGTTTCCCAAACCAATGATATAGGATTTTTCTTTCACTTGTTCCACTAGTGATTCAAATATATGATCTAGTTCCGCAGACTCCCAATTGAAAATGTGGGCTCCTTCCTTGCATCGCTTTTTTAACGTATGAAGAGCATATTTTGTTCCACTTCCGATTAAAAAAATAGCTTCGATTCCATCCCATTGTGCAATCTCTTCAGCCATAAGAGCACTTCGATCCATACGGTCCTCTCTGCAGTTGAACAAAATGTATGCAGTTCTCTCCTTTTTGTGACGCAAAGAATACTCATCCCAAATTTTTCGAGTACTTTCTGAATCGTTTGCCGCCATAGCATTTAAATAGATAATGTCTTTCCCGAAAAAATGAATCGTCGTCGGAAGAAGTGCACCAGGGTCTGGATTTGCCTTCCACATACCACTTAGTGCCGTTTCTCTATCGACACCTAATTCATTACAGACGGCAAGGGCTAAGTTGACATTTTCTCTATGTTCCCAATAGGAAAAATTATCCATTTCAGCATCTGTGATCTGGAATCGATTTGTTTCTGTTAGTATTTCTAATTTCGTTTTTCTTTCATCGCAAGCCGTTTTCAGGATATCCTCGTGAACGACTGGGTTTGAGAATAATTTTCCTGAGACGGGAATAGCAGAGGAAAGAGCGAGTGTAACGTCTCGTAATGTTGGACCCATCACTTCCAAATGGTCTGCTCTCACATTTGAAATCACACCAATATGAGATTTTAAGATCTGGCCTTCCGAAGCCCATTGGTATCTGGGTTCAAGTGCCATACATTCAATGACGATTGCAGAAGCCTTTTCAATTTTGGCAGTTTTTAGTATTCCAATTTGTTCCAGTATGGAAGGCTTTCCCCATCTTTGGATCGCATGTTCTGAACCATCGGGATAGATCATCCTTGCCATAGTACCCGTTGTTTTCGCAAAAGTGCTAATTCCTGCTTCTGAAAGACCAGCTCGGATGAGTCTTGTTATACTAGATTTTCCACGTGTACCATTGACATGAATTCTGATCTTAAAATGACGAAGGGTATGTTTATGAACAAAATACTCGATCGTTAGAAAAACGATCAGAACCAAAAGAAGGCAGAAAAAAAAGAGTGTAGTTGATTTCATGATCCTATAATACAAAGATGAAACATATGATTTAATAGAATGTCATCAGATTGAAATGAAACTCTGGTATAAAGAAGATCGGAAACAAAACCATGAGCATTCGATATAAATTTCTTTTGATACTAAGTGTAAGTCAAATATTACTTTTGGTGGCACTTACCACAAGTTTTGCCTACCTGCTTCAGGCTGTAAAGAACATCCCTCAAACACAAAGAGCAGAAGATCTTTCCCGGAACTTTCAGAGAGAACTGGAATTCAAGGAAGAAAAATTAAAATTATTACTCAATGAAATCACGAGCAATCCAACAACAAACAGTATCTTAAGGCGCGGAATTTCAAATCGAAACGTCCTGATGAGTGAGCTAAAATTTTTTCAATCTCTCATGTCAAAATACGATCTCTCGATTTTTGAAATTGGAGATAAACGGGGCATTGTCCAGTTTCGTGCTCATCGGCCAAAGGATTTTGGTGATAGCAAAGTTAACCAACCGATGATCCAAAAAGCTCTGCAAGGAGAGACTTTCGCAAGCATTGAAAATGGGCATAGTGGTTTGGGATTTCGACTCGCATCTCCCTTGTTTGATAATGCCACGATCCTCATAGGCCAGGTCGTGGATGATGAATTTACTAAAACAATTTCCAGAGACAAACGCACACATCTCGCAATCTACCAGAACACAAATCTAAAAACCATCGGCTCGGATCTAATGAGAGCAATCATCAAAGAAGAGCCTGATTTGTTGGAGAACAATCGAAGGTTCCATTATAAAGATAAGCCGTATTACATAGTAAAAATTCCTTATACAGGGAAAGAAAATACAATTCCTGATTTAAATTTTACAGTTATGATTGATGAGAATGAGGTGGAGACGAAAACGTTTCAAATTTGGACGTTTTTTGTCATCGCTGCCTTTCTGTTATTCGGCATCATTTTTTTGATCTCATTTGTATTCTCCAGAGATATGGTGGAAGCTATAAAAGTTTTAACGTTTGCAATGAACGATTTAGAAAACTGGAAACCAAATCTTCTACCCACGCATCGGTCTGACGAGATCGGTCAGATGGGGCGAGTTTTCGTTGGTATGAAAGAGGAACTTTCACACCATCAAAATCATTTAGAGGAAATGGTCGCACGTAGAACTTTAGAATTAAACATAAGTTTAGCTGAAATTCGGGAGTTGAAGGAAAAGCAGGATGGTGATTATTTTTTAACATCTCTTCTTATTAAACCATTAGGTGGCATTTTTTCAAAATCTGAGACAGTCAGAATCTCGATATTGGAAAGGCAAAAAAAAGAGTTTAGCTTTCGCAATCGAAAGAGCGAGATCGGAGGTGATCTCACTCTTGCAGATAGTATTTTTCTTATGGATAAAAAATATACTGTTTTCTTAAATGCAGATGCCATGGGAAAATCCATCCAGGGTGCTGGTGGAGCACTTGTTATGGGGACAGTCTTTAAATCTATTTTGACAAGAACTCAAAAATTAAAATACATCCAAGATCGACATCCGGAAAGATGGTTAAAAGAGTGTTTCCAAGAAATTCACAATGTATTTATCAGCTTTGATGGTCATATGTTGATATCTGCGATTATGGGCCTCGTGGACGAAGAAACCGGAACTCTTTATTACATTAATGCGGAACACCCTTGGCCTGTCTTGTATCGAGATGAGACAGCTCAATTCATCAATCCTGGAAATTCGCTACGAAAGATAGGATTCACAGAGATGAGTGGGGAAGAAGTAGTGATAGAAGTTTTCGCCATGACTCCAGGTGATGTAATCATTATAGGATCAGATGGTAGGGATGATATACTATTGAGCGGTCTCGATGAGAAGAGAGTGATCAATGACGATGAAAATATGTTTCTCCATCATGTAAATGAAGGAGAAGGGAAGTTAAATGAGATTCTCAATTCAATTCAAAATTTAGGTGAGTTAACGGATGATTTGAGCATGATGCGTATTTCCTTTCAGGAAGAACTATCAAATAACGAATCGGGAACTTATCATCAAGATGAATTCTTGCGAAGATTAGGCGAAGGCATACTCTCCTTTCGAGATGGACTTTATGAAAACGCGATCATTTCTTTGGAGTTGGCACTTGAGTCCGAGCCGCATGATGCCTACTGCCTTCGCGAATTATCGAAGCTCTACCTGAAGACAAAAAATTATGATAAAGCAATCGATCTCGCAGAAACGTATTTAAATCAAAATCCCCATGACACGGAATTTTTGTTTTATATTGCCTTTGCTTACAAACAACGAAGAAACTTTGGCTTTGCTTGTGATTTTTCGGAGAGACTAAGACTAAGGGATCCAAACAACTTTAAAAATCTGATGTTGTTATGTGAGATATTGATGCACATGAAAAATGTAAAAAAATCGGAAGTGATATTAGACCAGATGGAGGAAATGTCTCCTAACAATCCGAAGGTTTCAAAGTTAAGATACTTTTGGAAAAAGATGTCTTTAAGTGTCACATCTTAAAACGAAGAAATCGCGTCCTCAGTGGTCACATAAATTTGGATCACCGAGGATATTTTTGAAATTTTAAAGATTTGTTGGATGGTTTTTGAAACATTAACAATCTTTAAACCACCACCTTGGGCTGCCAATTTATCGTTTAACGACATGATCAAACCAAAGCCAGATGAATCGATGAAACTCACACCACCTAAATCAAAAATGAATTTAATTTCTCCAGCTGACCCAGATTCTTTGATTCTTTCTTTGAGAATCCCTGCATTTAGCATGTCAAGGTTTCCAAAAAGTTTGAGAATCGTAACGCCTTCTACTTTTGATTCAGTGTATTCCATTCAACCGCTTAGACAATAATCGTTTTTGTTGTTTGGTCAATCAGTTTAATTTACAAATTTATCCCATTTTTCCTGCATGGAAACGCTTCGAAGGATCCTCCAGATCAGATTGGATCCATTCTCGGAATTGGTCAGAATCACGATTCCGTACCCTTTTCGAGAGTTAAAAAATGCAAGGGCCTTATGACCCATGGTATGGCCACCATGGAAAAAATACTCAGAATTTCCCGTTCGATTCAGAAAAAACCCCCTTCCCACCAGTGCATGTACGGTAAGATTGGCGGCGCTCATTTTGGGAGTGAGCAAATACTTTGCCGTTGCTTCCGAAATCAGTTCCGATTTTCCCACATTGGCTTTTGCAATCTCATTAAAAAGAGAGCCGATTTCCTCAGGTCGTGTCCAGAGACCGCCCGACCCAAGTTCTGGCGTAATGAATTTTTTGAGGGGAAGTAGTTTTCCCTCTTCGTCGTGTCCGTCACAATGGTCATCTTCTGCCGACAAATTTTGTCGGAAGGTGCTCTCGGACCAGTGCAAAGGTTCTCCTACGTAACGTTCGATGATTTTTGGAAAATTCATTCGTAAGGCATCCACAAGTGCTTCTTGAATGATGGAATAGCCTCCTCCTGAGTATCGAGATTTAGAGTCAGGAGTGTAATATAATTCAAGTCCATTTCCATTTTTCGTAGAATAGATATCTTTAATGTCCGTTATATGCTTTTTGCCACTGTTGATCGGATCATCCCAGTTTCCCTTTTCCGTGAGCCCGCTTGTATGCGAGAGAAGTTGATCAAGATTTACGATTTCGCCTTTTTTTTTCTTCCCTAAACCGACTCTAAATTTTCGCAGTTTTCCATTCCAACTCTGGAAGGGATCAAGTCGTTTGGTATCAATAAGTGATGCAACTGTGAAGACGATTGTAGTTTTAGATAAAGAACCCGCACGAAATAAGGTACGATCTGTAACTTTCTCTTTGGTCTCGAGATTACGCACACCGAAATTCTTTTTCCAAAAAAGGGAATGGTTTTTATATACGGCAATTCCGACAGCAGGTACATTTTGTTCCTTCATTACATCTTCTAAAGATATTTCTGATTCTGATTTGATAGGTTCCTTTAATTTTAATCTTTTGCCGCCAAACATAATTTCAGTGATGATAGATTTATAAGAAGATAATTCCCCTTTGGAATCTCCCCATGGACTTGCGAGACAAATGAAAAAATCACTTTTTCTATCTTGGTAAATGAAATTTGAAATACCTTTATCATTTCCGTAAGTCCAATGAAAGTAGTCTCCGACGAATACTCCTTCTCCGAAAAAGATCGGATCACTGGCAACGGCATCACGCAATATAGTTCTTTCGAAAATACGATCTACCTGTTTTTTAAAAAGTAGTGTTGGTTTAAATAGTTCATCTTTCCAAAGCACTAAATCTTCCGGATTCGAATAAATTCCAGAATTGCCTAGGACTGGATCACTCATATCGACAAAAGTATGCTCGAGGTGTAAGGGAGAAAAAATCTTTTCTTGTAAATATTCTTTGAAAGTTTTTTTAGATATTTCCTCAATCAAATAGGCCAATACAAAATAATCCAATCGACTATTTTTCCAATACTCTCCCTCGGGGAATGCAGGTTTTAATTTGGATTCCGAAAGTAAAGTTTTCAATTTCGATCTTTGGTTTTTCGGGTCATTTGCGTCGTAATTTGGATCGAGTTCTAAAAGCTTGGGAAGTCCACTCGTATGAGAGAGCAAGTTTTGTATGCGAACTTTAGGATACGGAAACCATTTGAGATAGGTTTTCACATATTCGGATTCTTTAATGTTCTTTTCAAGGAGCAGAATTTTTAACGCATAGGTCGTAAACGGTTTAGAAGATTCTCCTAAGGGAAAGCTATGTTTTCTATATAATTGTTTTGGTTTGTCTCCCCTTTTGTTATAAATCGTTTCACGCATGAGGATTTCTTTTCCTTTTGCGATGAGAACCACACCTTGGTAATTTTCTGCCTTTAATCTCTGCCTAATTTCGCTTTTCTTATCTTCCGATAAAGATCCCATGGAATCTTCACCACAGGAAATAATGAAAAAGAAAGTGAAAAAAAGAGAAAAAACAAAACGCATGTTATCTTTTTATTAGACTCTCGTGATATCCTTCTGGAGCCTGAAATCCTAAGGCATCGAGCACAGTCGCAGCTACGTTTGCAAGGCCATAGGACTTTAAGTCTTTCCGAAACTGTATTTCGGAATCGGGATCGAATGCTACGAATTGAACAGGATTGAGAGTGTGGCTCGTTTTAGGAACGGGCTCTCCTTTTGTTGAAATTTGTGGGTTTCCTTTTTTATCTAATTGGTACATCTCATCCGCATTTCCATGGTCTGCTGTAATGAACATCAACGTATTCGTTTCTTTGCAAATTTTTACAAGTCTATCTATGCAAGCATCAAGATATTCTAATCCTTTGATTGTGGCTTCCATATTTCCAGTATGCCCAACCATGTCGCCGTTGGGGTAATTAACTCGTAAAAATGGGTATTTATGAGATTGAATCGCAAGGACAAGAGTGTCCGTGATTTCCTTTGCTTTCATTTCTGGCTTTTGATCAAAAGGAATGATATCTGATTTTACCTCCTCATATGTTTCTAAGGACTGATTGAAATAACCCGACTTATTTCCGTTCCAAAAAAAGGTAACATGACCATATTTTTGTGTCTCAGAAATCGCATACTGAGCGACACCTTCGTTTACAAGGTATTCTCCCATGGTTCTATCTATTTGAGGTGGAGAAACTAAGTATTGTTTGGGGATAAATGAATCACCATCATACTGCATCATTCCCGCGAATTCAATTTTTGGGAAACGAACGCGATCAAAAAATGAAAACGACTCTTCAGTAAAAGCACGTGAGATTTCTATCGAGCGGTCACCTCGGAAATTGAAGAAGATGACTGAGTCGTTATCTTTGACTTCGCCTAGCGGAATGCCATTTTCATCGCACACCACAAAACCAGGCATATACTGGTCTATAAGCTTCGGATCTTCATTATAGAAAGTTTCAATGGCTTCTCTTGCTGATTTAAACTTGCGACCCTCACCTAGAACATGGATCTTCCAGCCCCGTTCCACCATGGACCAATCAGCATCGTAGCGATCCATGGTGATTTCCATTCTGCCGCCACCGGAAGCGATCGCAATATCGAGACCTTTAGCCCTTAAAGAATCTAGTAATGATTCAAAGGGTGTCAAATATTCCAAAGAAGATTTTTCTGGTACATCTCTACCATCGAGTAGGATATGAATGCGTATGCGTTTGACTGATTCGTTTTTTGCAACATCAATCATTGCTTTTAGATGGTCAATATGACTATGTACATTTCCATCGGAGAATAAGCCTAAGAAGTGCAAGGTGGATGTTTTTGTTTTGACCTGATCTATTATTTTTTTCCAGATGGGGCCCTCAAAAAGGGAACCGGATGCAATTGAGGCACTTACTAATTTTGCCCCTTGGTCAAATATTCTTCCAGAGCCGAGCACATTATGACCAACTTCCGAATTTCCCATATCTTCATCACTTGGCATACCCACAGCAGTTCCGTGAGCTCTTAAGAAAACGGAAGGGTGTTCAGACCATAATTTTTTGAGAACAGGCATTTTTGCGGCCGCTATTGCATTTCCTTCTTTTATGCCATGTTCGGTGTATCCTACACCATCTAAAACAACAAGTAGTACTTGTTTCGAGATCGGTCCCTGGGGGTTCTTTAAAAGAGTTAACATAGATTAGATTCCTCTTGATTTTCCATAGTATGAATTAATCCGAATTTTGCAACTGGAAGATATCTAGCGGCGTAAGGTCAACGGAAATCGGTGTTGGACTCAGTAAAACATTGCCCTGATTTGTGTCATATACATTCAAGCCTGGATTTTTAAAGTCTGTAACACCAATGATGAGTTTTCCATCCATTGTCAGAGCCATCCCATTTAGGCTAACTCCAGTCGTACCAGGGATCTCTAGTAGAGTTCCTAATCGCTCTCCTGTGGCTGGTCGAAAGGCCTGTATGGTTTTTTTAAAACTCGCATCAAGTACAGACGCATAGCCAATAGACTCATCTTTGATCTGAAAATTGAGGATATCGCCACCCGCTGTGGACTCAGCAAAGAGCGCATTGGCACGGAAAGTTTTCGTGGGTAGATGGAATGCAAGAATGCCACCATCAGCTCTAGATAAAAATCCAACGTAACCAACGCATGAGATCAAAAGATATAGATCACCGAAGATCACTTTTTTATAGATTCTGCCGGATGGATTTCTGATTGGGAGAGTATAAACACCGATGACCTGGTCTAGATTCATGTCAATTTCGATGAGTAGGGAATCAGAATTTGGTGGGAAAAATCCAGAGACGTCGTTTCTGTCTAATCTCTGTAATGTTACAAATAGACTTGATTCATGTTGGACCATGGCTCCAATTTCGACGAATGCATCTGGAGTACCTGAACTCGAAAAACTTTCTTTGTAGGCAGATAAGGATATGAAACTTTGTTGGATGCCCGTAGAAGCATTGTATATAGGAATGTAATCTGCATTATAAAGAGCAACATAATACTTGTTATTCCATACGGAGATGTCTTGCGGATTTTTACCCTGGCCTACACTGAAATCTTGGACAGTTAAATAGGCAAGATTGGGATCTAGTACTTGGATGGTATCGCGATTAAGTCTATTGATGATATAAACTTTATTATTAAAAAATCTTCCGATGGCATCTGAGTGAATGAGCGCAGAAGTTGGTGAAGGAGTCAAAGAATTTGGATCAAAAGATTTAAACCTGCCCCCACTTCCAAAGTCAGTAGTGATGACCCCAACAGAAGTCGGAGAGGAAAAAAGAAATAGAAATTGGAATAAGTCTGGTTTATTGATCTCCATTTGATTGCATTGAAGGAGAAAACAAAGAAATGCCAAAGTGCTCTTTTTGTTAAATACTATCATATCAGAATCGGTAACTCCCTGTTAGGTAGACACTTCGTCCAGGCAGAGGATAGCCAACTAAATCTTCCACTTGTTTGTTTGTTAAATTTCTAATTTCAAATGTGAGCAAAAATTCCCGCTCCAATTCGAGGTCCCGGTATGGTATATATGTGAAAAAACAATTATAGATTTGACGCGCAGGAAGGTAGCCAAAATATTCATTGGATCTGTCTCTGTAGTTGGCACCAATGAATAGATACTCGAAACCGATCTCTCCCCAATCTTTGAAATAAGTAATTTGGGAACTAATTTGGTTTTTAGGTCGGAGTGGTAAATATTTACCGTTTAACGCTGGTGCGTCGGAAGTGTTTTTTGCATTTTGGTATGTATATTGTATATTAAATTTCCATCCTTGGTTCCAAGTAATCGAGTTACTTGTTTCGATTCCGTTGATGATCGCAGAATCAACATTTTCTGGTCGCAAGGTGAACTGAGAGTTGGGTAAAAATAAAATCATATCGTAAATTTTCTTTTGGAAATGGGCAATTTCAAAATCCCACTTCCAATTTTTTGCGACCTTTGATTTTGCAAAGAAGCCTAAATCAGAATTGCGACTCATTTCAGGCTTGAGTAGTGTATTGCCTACTATGCTTCCACGTTCACCGAATAGCTCGATGAAAGTCGGAATCCGAAATTCCTTACTGATATTTCCCATGATTCCAAAATCATAGTTTGCATTCTGCAATATGATCCATTTTAATCCTAGGCTCGGATTAGTAAAATTTCTGTTTACAACAAATTGATCAGTTAAGGGATCGTTGAATTGATTTCTAACGGATGTTAAATCTTTTCCGAACCTGTCTTTATATCTGTCAAAACGAATTTGAGGGACAATGAAAAGTCGATTTTGAAAAAATCGGAATTCGTCTTGGATTTGTAAGCTTTGGTAATCTCTTCGTTTTGAGGGATCTTTAGATTCTGTTTCATGGTCACTTCGTTTACGAAGGCGATTAAAGAATTCTTGCTCGGCATTTAGCGAAAGGCGTAGGATTTGATTGTATTTTAATAAATAGAGTACAGGGGTAATTTGGAGGCCATATTGTGAAATATCAGTTCGCGAATCTGGTATGCCAGAAGTGAATTCGCTTTTTGGATCAAATAAATCATCGCGAGAGCGGTTGTGGAAAAGTTTTGTTTCAAGAGCCAATTGATCGAATAAAAATTCTTTCGTATTCGTCGAAATGGCAGAAGATAATTTTGAAAATTTTCTTTCAACTGAATCAGTCTGACGATTGCCCGGACCAGGTAGACCTTGCTTTCGATAGAGGTAGTCATTCAAAAGTGATACTGTCGTTTTTCCAATATTGTAATTTAAATTTCCAGTGAAGCCAGATTTTTCATATTGGGCATTTTTACGTCTATCTATTGAATCATCATACGTATTAAATAGTAAGGTACCTTTATTGTTAAAATAAGAAAAATTTTGATCGGATTTTTCACCTAATGCCTGCACGTAAAAGGAACCATCTTTAAAAGAATTTGTATGCGAAATAGTAGATTTGACAGTATTAAAACTTCCTCCTTGAACGGTGATCCGCGTGCTCGGCTTGATAGACCCAGTTTTTGAAACTAAATTGATCGAGCCGCCGATATTGGATCCAGAAAAGCCTGCAGGTGTCGATGACTTATATATCTCAATTTTTTCTAAATTATCAAATGGTAAATCAGCAAGATTGATCTCGCCCCCCTGGGAATTATTAAGTGGGATGCCATTCCAGTAAACTTTTGTTTGGTTAGGATTTGTCCCGCGAATGGATAGAGTGGAATAGGATCCAAGACCTCCGTATTGACGAATCCGAATGCCCGCCTCTCTTTCCAAAATATCAGGTAAGGATAGGTAGCGATTTTTACTTCCTTCAAGAGAGATTTCTTTTTGGAAGGAAGTAGGGTTTTTCGAAAAATTTACATTCTTAGAGGAATTGTCTGTTTCGGCCTTTACCTCAATAGTTTTCGTTTCATTGCTTTGGGAGTATAGATTTGGTAGAAATAAAAAAAATATGGCAATAGTAACATAACAAAGATATTTCACTTAAAATCACTCTCCCTTTAGCCTAGAGGAATGTCAATTTTTAGTGGTAAAATTATTATCCAAAGGTTAAGAAAAAAAGCGGACTTTGAAGTGGAATTTCAAAGATTTGTTTCTATGAAGAAATATGATGTTTTTGGTGTAGGCAATGCCCTCGTAGATATTATCGCGTTTATCGATCCGAAGTTTTTAGAAAAACAGAAAATAAGCAAGGGAGTCATGACCCTTGTGGATGAAACTAGGCAAGGTGAGATTCTTGCAGACTTACACGATATAAAAAAAGAATTACGTTCGGGTGGCAGTGCAGCTAACACGATGATTGCGATCGCAAATTCCGGAGGTACATGCGCTTATACAGGCAAAGTCACCCATGATACCTATGGGGAATTTTATAAAAAAGATATGGAAGATGCAGGCGTCTTTTTTGAGACAAAACCAGACAAGGCAGGTCACACAGGAACTTGCGTCGTACTTACAACACCAGATGCGGAAAGAACGATGCTTACCTCCTTAGGTATTTCAACTTCTCTTGGTCCAGAGGATATTGATTTAGAAAGATTGAAATTATCAGCATATGTTTATGTGGAAGGCTACCTTTGGGATGGAGATTCGACAAAAAAGGCGAGTGAACTCTCCATGTCTGAAGCCAAAAAAAATGGAGTAAAAGTGGCATTTACCTATAGTGACCCGTTCTGTGTGAATCGATCTCGAGAAGAGTTTATCCGCCTAACAAAAGAATATGTAGATGTTGTTTTCTGCAATACTGAGGAAGGATTGGCGCTAAGCGGAAAGACCGATCCTAAGGAAGCAGTCGCCTTCATCGGAAGTCTTGCCGGTTTAGTTTTTATGACCGCGGGAAAAGATGGGGCCTATGTTTGCGAAAATGGAAAGGTAACGCTTGTTCCTGGTTTCCCTGTGAAACCAATCGATACGACAGGTGCTGGTGATGCGTTTGCTGCTGGTACGCTTTATGGCTTAACTCATGGATATTCGAATGCGAAATCTGCCAGATGGGGAAACTATGTAGCCTCGCGTATAGTGCAGGAAGTTGGGCCAAGGCTCACAATCCACTTACTTGGTAGACAAGACGAAATTTTAAAAGATTTTAAGGATTAAGTTTTTTTAACTGTTCATTTTCTTCCAGGAGAAGATGGATGCGTGTTACGATTTCGAGAGGTGCGAACGGTTTTTCAATCAAGCCGATCGCGCCTCTTTTTTTATACTCTTGGATCTCGCTTCTTTGAACTCTCGAGGTAATGAATATAACCGGAATCTGTTTCAATATCTCATTTTTATTCAACTCATCCATCAGCTCAAGTCCACTCATGCCAGGCATAAGTACATCTAATAGAATCAAATCTGGTTTTTCGATATTTGCCTTTGTGAGACCGTCCTGGCCATTGGTGGCGAACGATAGTAAGATATCGGAACTATGCTCAATGGCTATTTTTAAAATTTCGGTGATGTCTTCCTCATCTTCGATAATAAGGATGGATTTTAATTTTTTCATAAAGAGGCTACTGGTTGTTTATCGAATGTGCATGCACTTTTACTTTTGGAAGTTCTATCATAAATGTTGTTCCTTCCGTAGATGTTGAATAAGATATTTTTCCAAGCATGGCCTCGACAAATGCTTTTGTAATCGCAAGTCCAAGTCCAGAACCTCCCACCAACTTATCCTTAGGTGGAACACCTTGTGCAAACCTATGAAAGAGTCTGGGTTGAAACTCCGGATCGATGCCAGGTCCAAAATCCTGAACCGTCAAGAATGCCATCGACTCATTCTCCCCGATCTTAACTAGAATTGAGGAATACTTGGGAGTATATTTTACTGCATTGGAAATTAAATTTCCGATGCAGTGATTGAGTCTATCGTCATCAACGAAGACGAAAATTTCACTTTCAGGTTTTTCGTATTGTAATACAACGTGAAATTGTTCGGCAAAAGTTCTCATACCTTCTACTGCACTGAGTACAAGTTCTCCGAGCTGATGATTTTGATATGAAAAATTGATATTCCCAGAGTCCAAGGATTCGATATCTAGTAAGTCACTCACGAACCGAACCAACCTGAGTGTATTCTTTCTGCAGATATTTAGCAAAGATTTTGCCTGGCTATTGATCTCTCCTGCCACTCCACCTATAAGAAGTTCGATGGCACCTTTAATCGATGTCAGTGGAGTCCTGAGCTCATGACTGACTAAGCTTATGAATTCGTTTTTTAATCGTTCCGCCTTCTTTCTAATCGTTATATTTCTGACAATGGCGAGAACTTCATTGTTTCCACTTTTTGTCAGACGGATCTCATAAAATTTTTCACCATCATAATCATCAACAGAATATTCCTGAGTTGCGACAGAATCCTTTTCCAAAACTTCCTGTCTCATTTTTTCGATAGATTCTATCCGATTACCTGGGAAAATTTCATTGAGTCTTAAAAATTGAACTCCTGAATGATCCTCCCAATCCGAAAAATCTGGATATTCTTTGTAATTGATTACATTTCCACTTATATGGATTCTGTAAAGTGCATCGGGTATGGCGGTAAGTATGGCTCTATTTTTTATTATAATATTATCATAACCAAATTCTACCTGTTTCAGGTTTGTGATTTCCGAGGAAAGTGCAATTAGATAGGAACTAAATGGAATGAGCATCATCTCAAACCATCTTCCATCTCCATAGTTAAACTGATCGATTTTGATTGTTCTATTTTCTGCAAGGGCCGATTGCATGGCGATACCAAGCTTGGAATCCTTAATCTCGGGATAAACTTGCCAGACATGCTTTCCAATCAATTCTCCGTTTCGGCTACGAGTGATATCTTCTGCTTTGGCATTCAGATATTCATATTTCCACTCTTGATTGATAATGAAAACAGCATCACGTAACGAATCAATGATGCGGTATAATATCAATTTAGGCAATTTTCCTTCGGATTCAAAAAGAAGTTGCTTTGCGGCAAAAAAGCTGGGCTCATCCTTGAAAAAGCCTTTGATTTTTTCTAATTCTTCGTACATAAGTCCAAATATATCTAAATTAAATCTACAGTTATGATCCAAGTCAGCAATTTATCTAAATTTTATGGGGAAAAACGGGCCATTTCTGGTCTGAATTTTAAGCTAGAGAAGGGGGAAGTCGTTGGGCTTCTCGGCCTGAACGGTGCGGGAAAGACCACAACCATTCGAATTTTGGCTGGATTCCTGATTCCAAGTGCCGGTGATGCCTTGATTGATGGAAAATCAATTTTTGATTATCCACTCGAGGCGAAGAAGAAAATCGGATACCTGCCCGAATCGCCTCCGCTTTACGAAGATTTTGCGGTTTTTGATTATCTACAATTTGTGGGAAGATTGAAACAAATATCTGAAACAGAACTGCCCGCAGAAATAGAAAAAGTATTAAACAAAACAAATATCGTGGATGTTCGGGACCGCCTGATCTCTACGCTCTCTCTTGGTTACAGAAAGCGAGTGGGCATAGCGCAGGCGATCCTTGGCAATCCAGAAGTTGTCATCATGGACGAACCAATCTCAGGTCTCGATCCAAAACAAATTGTAGAAATTCGAAATCTCATACGAAGTTTAGCAGGAGAACATACAGTACTCATATCCAGCCATATCTTAAGTGAAATTTATAAAACTTGTGATAAGTTTTTATTTTTACATAAGGGTGCCCTTAGACAGGAGCTCAGCTTTTCTAAGTTAGATGAAGAAATGTCAAGACTTGCGGGATTGGAGATCGGGCTTTCAGGAGGCACAAAAGAGAATTTAGAGATTTTTTTAAAAACTTTTTTGGCAGCAGATGATAAACTACAGTTTATCAGTGGAAGTTCCGAAGAACAGCTTTTTCTAGTGAATAGCAAAGACCCAAAATCGTTTAAAGAAAAACTTTTTAGTCAAGCCAATGTTTCGGGCATACAAATCGAATCGATTCGCAAACAGGAAGTATCTCTAGAACAAATCTTTTTGGAGAAGATATGAATTTTCAAACATCCCTCTGGATTTATAAAAAAGAATTAAAATTATTCTTTGGAACCTATATGGGACCTCTTGTTTTAGGAGGCACTGCCTTCCTAAATGCTCTCTTCATTATGATTTTAAATTTTAACGGAAGAGCAAACTATGAGGAGGCGACGGTGGTTACATTTGTCTCGTTTATGACGACGATTCTCATTGCTATGATCATTATTTCTATGGGTTCCATTGTGGAAGAAAAGAATAAAGGTACACTTGAGCTTCTCTTTACGAGTCCCATTACAGATGTAGATATTGTCATCGGTAAATTTTTGTTTGGTGTGACAATATGTGCGATCATCACAGTTTTTATCAATGGACTATTTCCGATTCTTTTGTATTCTTATTGGCAAGCACCTTTATATATCGTAATTTCTGGAATGATAGGGGTGTTTTTATTAGGAACATTTACTTATACAGTGGGACTATTTGCGTCAAGTCTAGCGAAGAGCCAAATGATTTCTCTTTTAATTTCTGTGGTCATCATTTTGACTCTTTGGGTTGTCGGATACTTTTCTCATCTATTCCAATCAACGACGCGAAAGGTATTGTTTCATTTGCATATTTTTTCGCATTTTATCAGTTTTTCTAAAGGCGTGCTTCCGCTTACGGGCATTATATTCTTTATAAGTGGCACTTTCCTTTTTCTATATCTGACTGTAAAGGTTCTCGAATCGAGAAGATGGAGGGGGTAGTTCGATCATGATTCCATTAGATAGAGTGTTTCCGTTTTTAAGTGTTCTTTCCTTATATCTATTTTTTTTAATCGATGGAATGGTCACCGATCCTGCTAAGAGGTGGCTATGGTTAGGCATCATTGCGCTCTTTATTCTTTCCGATGTCATTTATCGGATCATCTCTTACGGTATACGGTCTGAGGATCAGAACCGATATATAGGAACAGGATTGGGTCTTTCCTCCTTTTTCTTATCTCTTCTTCGTGATTATCTGGATATATCGAATGTTGCTGGGATCAATGCAGAGGCAAGTGCCATTCCGAAGGTAAGAGAGTTCTTGCTACTCCTTGTCGTCATATTTGCTTTTTCGTTTCTATTGCAGGTGGTGTTACTCGAAGTTGGTCGAGCATCACTCGAAGCGCAGAGCAACCTATCTAAGTCAAAGAGCTCGTTGTTACAAAATGCTCTTCTTGGATTTTTATTATTGCTTCCGGTGCTTGTTGCTATTAATTATTTTGCCATCAAAAGAAATTATAATTTTGATTTAAGTGCAAAGGGAAAATATTCCTTGTCTCAAACGGCAAGAACTCTATTAAAACAAATCAAAAAAGAAACTTCCATTACTGCTTTTTATCCAAGGCCTTTGGAGGCCGATGGTCCCTCAAATTCTTTTACGTTAACACGGATTCGTCCAGATGTAGAAATCATTTTGGATCAAATCCGCGCTGAAAATGCAATGATTTCGACACAATTTATCAATGCAGACGTAGAGACAGATCTTCTCAAAGATTTTCCCCAGGCTGCCAATGGAAGCATCGTGATTCGAGCGAAAAAAGAATCTGTTGTCGGTGACATCCCTTTTGCTGAAGAAAAAATTTTCGTGAAAGATGTGGCTGATCTGGAGGAGATGGAACGTAAATTGATCTCTGCTCTTTTTACTGTAGCGACGGAGCAGAAGAAGGTATATTTTACGACATCGAATGGGGAAAGATTTGGCGTCGGGTTCAAATCTCTCCCGAATGAACAAATCAATCGCTTTACGAGTAACCTCCAATTTTTGAATTTTAAAGCGGGTGAGTGGGGTTTCGCACAAGGCTGGCCTTCTGCCTTTCCAACAGATGCAGATATGGTGGCAATCATAGGCGCGACCGTACCCTTTTCGGAGGAAGCACGTGCCGAAATTAAGAAATACGTACTTGAAAAAAATGGAAAACTTTTTGTAACCATAGACCCTCGTGGCAGAGAAGATTTTTCTTGGTTACTTTCCGCGTCTGGGCTTGAGATGAAAAACGAAGCACTCGTAGAAGTTTCAGAAAAACCAGGGGTTATTGTCGCGAAAAGAATGCCTGATCATAAAATCACAGAACTGATTCCCAAAAAAGATCTGGGAGTCTTGTTCCCGTATAGCGGGTATTTTGTGACAGTGTCCGCGGGAACCAATCCATTTTTGTTTAAATCGGAAAACATTCTCGAGACGGGATTTGATGTTTATGCCGATCTAAATAAAAATTCAAAATTGGATGCAGATGAGAAAAAAGAGAATCGAATCTTAAGTGCCATTCTCACTCCCCTATCACTTACTGGAGATAAAACAGGAAGAGTTGTGATTCATGCAGGGACGTCCTGGATTACGGATCAGTTTATTTCTTATACGATCAATGTGGCTTACTCAAATTCCCTTGTAACAGGACTCTTTTTAGACGAGGCCATTTCCGAGATTCCGAAAAAGAAGGAAGAAGCCACAACTGTGAATCTATCTGACAGTCAGAAGCTCATCGTCTGGGCGATCGGAGTCTTTCTCTATCCAGGATTCATCTTTGGACTGGGTGCTTACTATGTTAGTTCAAGAAGAAAAAAAGCATCTATAGAAGTATGAACAAACGTTTCTTATATTTAATCTTCACCTTAATTTTTTTACTCGTAGTATTCTTTTTCCAAGAAGAGAAGCTTGAGAACCAATCCGAGTTAAATTTCTGGAAAGAAAATTGGAAATCGATTCATTTCCAACCACCTAAAAAGGAATGGTGCGGAGTGGGCGAACCTGCCTTTATCTCGACGGAAATAGAGATGAGACTTTATGATAGAGGTTGGAAAAAAGCTCCTATATTTTCTATCTCCTCTATAGATGAAATGACCAAGGAAATCGTTACCTACGAAGGCAATTACAATATTAAGAATACATTCTCAGATTTAAGTGTCTTAAAAACTAAGTTTATAGATACCGCCAAGGAAGAAGAATTTAGTAAATATTGTTTGTTAGATGATGCACCGAAATTTATCTTAAGTCTTGATTCACCTCTTGTGTCAGAAACTAAATCTAATAAGACACTTTATTTTGGGAAAAAAGTAGAGTCTGATTCCGCTAGAATCCTTGCTCGCGAATCAATGCAGTTAATCTCACCTTATGCTTATTTATTAGAGAAGTTTCGAGGGAGTCTTGTTGGATTACGTGAAAGACAATTTTTTACCTATAACGGTGGTTATATTAAGAGAATTGAGCTCACAGGACAAGGTCTGAGAATTATTGCTGAAAATTTTGCAAAAAAAAATCAATATGAATCCTACGTAAACCAATGGAGTCGACCTACTGGAGAACGAATCGTTCTCCCTCCAGATATTGGAAATGATTGGGAGATAAAATTGAAAGCCTTACGCGCTGATTTGTACCCAGACGATGTGGAGGGTCCAGGTTTTTCCGAAGTTAAAAAATGGAAAGGGGCGACTCCTGAGTTTACGGTTTCGGTCGCGCATTCTGATTCCCAGGAATGGAAACTTTCGATTTATCCACGAGTAGAATGGAAGGGCAAAACCTATAGACCTGTTCTGAGGGAAATATCGCCCTATTTATCAGAGAGTATGAGCTTTGTAAATGAAGAATCTTTCCAAAATTTTCTCCAAAGCGCACTTCGCGTGAAAAGTGCTTCCCGCTACGAACGTCCCAATCAGAAAATCCAATAAGGTGCAAAAAACAGATCTATACAATGCCAGACGGCAACTTCTAAGAGACATCTTTTTCTCGCCAACGTCGGCCTTTGAGTCTTACTTCCAGAAATCAGATTTGGGCGGAAGAGACTTGTTTCTCATCCATTTGAATCTCGCTTTAATTGGCGGGCTAATGAAGTTTTTTGGCAATATAATCCAAATCTTCATATTCAAAGTGACCACAATAGATGAGGAAACGACCTTAAGTCTTACTCAAGGAATCATTCCCCTTATTACATTTTATCTTCTAATATACGCCTTACTTAGATTAACTGATAGTTTTCGGATGTATCACCAAATGCGCGATAAATCCAAAGATTGGTCGGGACCAGAACCTCACGTTTTTATACTTTCCTTTTTACCTTTTACTTCTAGCGCAGTTTTTTGGATTTTACCGCCTCCCTTTCCCTTGTTAATCCTAGGTCTTGGCTTTTTGTATTCCTTGCAATTAGCATATTTGTATTTATCCATTCACCATGCATGGACCTCTCTTGAATTTTTCTTTTTCCTGATGAGGGTCATTCTCTTCTTTTTAGTTCTAATAACCATTCCTCTGGCGTTTTATCATGTAATCAGGACGGCTCTCAATTGAAGATTTTTTTAGTTGGTATTGGCGGTATTGCCATGGGCAATTTGGCTTACATGTTAAAAGAACTTGGGCATGAAGTCTCAGGCTCGGATCAAAATTTATACCCTCCCATGTCTGATAAATTAGTAGAATGGGGTCTATCACCTAAATCAGGTTATCATGCAGATAATGTAAAAGAAGCGGATCTCGTAATCATAGGAAATGCGATCTCTCGTGGAAATCCAGAAGTGGAAGCCGTTCTTAATTCTGGAAAGGAATATATGAGTATGGCTGAGGCCATCGGTCATTTTTTTCTTAAAGGTAAAAAGCCCATTGTAATTGCAGGGACACATGGAAAAACAACGACTACATTTCTTACACATTATTTGCTTTCAGAGATTGGTCTTGAGCCGGGTTTGTTTGTCGGTGGAATTCGTGCCGATGGTCATGCTGGTTTTTCTTTAGGAAGGGGAGATTATTTTGTCATAGAAGGTGATGAATACGATAGCGCTTTTTTCGATAAGAGTTCAAAATTTCTCCATTACCGCCCCTACTACCTTGTGTTAAACGCACTCGATTTTGATCATGCAGATATTTTTGCAAATTTAGACGCGATTAAAGTGATGTTTAAACGATTGCTTAACTTAGTCCCAAGTAAAGGGAAAGTTTTGTCTTGGAAAGGATCCAAGAATCTAAATACGATATTAGAAAATTTTAAGCATGCACCAGTGGGACTTTTTGAACTTGGCGAGAAGGGCTCGGTTTTTAGCTATAAAAAAGGCATTTTAAAAGACATACAAGCAAAACAAACATTAAGACCTTCTTTGATTGGGGCGCATAATTATCGCAATGCGGAAGCTGCCGTACGTGTTTGTTTGGAGATCGCGCCTGACAAACGAAAACAAATTCTAGAAGCTTTTTTACGTTTTCCTGGAGTCAAAAGACGGCAGGAAATTTTAGCAAAGACTGAAAATAGTTTGTTGGTAGAAGATTTTGCCCATCACCCAGTAGCGATCCATGAAACGATTAAGGCTCATAAGGAGGCCTATCCTGGTTACAAAATCATCTCTCTCTTTGAACCAAGAAGTGCGACTTCTCATAGAAATGTGTTTCAAGATGATTTTGCAAAAGCTTTCAAAGGCTCCGACTTAACGCTCATAACAGAAGTGTTCCAAGTAAATAAAGTTTCGGCTAAAGATCGATTGAATGTAAAACGACTCATCAAAGACACTGCCAAACATTCAAAAAAAACAGCCATATATTGCAAAGAACCAAAAGACATTCTGCACATTTTACAAAAAGAAATTTATAAATTTAACAAACACAAGATCATCATACTTGCCATGTCGAATGGTGCATTTGGTGGAATCTACCCTGAGTTAAAAAAACTTGTTATAGAAAGAGAGCAAAAATGAGCTTACTCGAAGAAATCAATTCCCTAATCCTTGAAGCAGAATCTTCACTATCAAAATGTAATTCCGAAGAGGAATTGGATGCATCCAAGAATTTGTTTGTTGGAAAAAAAGGAAAGCTAACACAGGTATTAAAAGGACTCGCCGCCCTATCTGTCGAAGAAAAGAAAACCATCGGTAAAGTTGCCAATGAAGCGCAAGTTCGTATCGAATCCTTTTTAGAAAATCGCCGAGCAGCTTTAAAAGAAGAATTCTATCAAATCAAACTGAAAGAAGAGTTTATTGATGCACTTAGGCCAGTAAATGGCAATGAAAGAGGTACCTTACATCCGATCACTCAAATTCAATACGAAATTGAAGATATTTTTACTTCCATGGGTTTTTCTGTGATGGATGGTCCCGAAGTCGAGACGGATGAAAATAATTTTGCGGCATTGAATTTTACAGAGGATCATCCTGCTCGCGATATGCAGGATACGTTTTATACGACAGATGGAAACCTGCTTCGCACGCATACATCAGCGATCCAAGTCCGTGCACTTCGTAACCTAAAACCACCATTTCGCATCATTGCACCTGGGCGTGTCTTTCGTTATGAAGAAGTCGATGCCTCTCATGAAAACACCTTCTACCAAGTAGAAGGAATGGTGGTCGGTGAAAATATTTCTATTGCTAACTTAATTTATACGATGGAAACTCTTCTTTCTAGTGTTTTTCGAACCAGTGTAAAAACCCGACTCCGTCCGGGATATTTCCCCTTTGTGGAACCGGGTTTTGAACTTGATATCCAGTGTCTTGTTTGTGAAGGTAAGGGATGTTCGGTATGCAAACAATCAGGTTGGTTGGAGTTACTTCCTTGTGGACTCATTCATCCCAATGTCCTCAGTCACGCGGGGCACGATCCAAAAAAATGGACAGGCTTTGCCTTTGGTCTGGGACTTGATCGTCTCGTGATGATGCGGTATGGTATCAATGATATCCGCTATTTCCAATCTGGAAATTTACGATTTTTGAATCAGTTTTAAGTTACTTAAATATTCGACTTTCGTAAAATCTTTTATTTTAAGATCGCTTGTAATTTTCCATCGATCATTTTTAACTGAACCTTTGTTTTGCGAAAATCCAATCCATCAGTTGTTTCGATTTCATTTTCGTCAGAGGTGAATAGATTCGTAACACACATGCTTCCTCTTTCTGTTTGTAGTGCACATAAAACATAGGGAGGCTTTTTTTCACCACCTGGATTGAAATGTACAGTTGTCGCTGATAGGATTTCACAAACATCCCCAGCCTTTGCATCCACTTCATTCACTTGAATCGGCCGTGGGAATTGAGGGATGCGAATCGGCTTTGAACTCTCTTCAGTCGAAAAAATGACAACGGAATTGATGCTATCGATTCCTCCATTTCCGCCAAGTAGGCTTACTCGTGGCTTAGATTTTAAAATTTTTGGAATGGGATCAACGGCTAGTTGGTATTGGCTGGCTACGTCAATCAGACCGGTTACGCCTGACAGAGACATGGCGGCCTGATAGTTTAAAATTCCGCCACCGCAGTTGATAGGGATATCATTTTTACCATTGCTGATATGACCTGTTTTTAAAGAATCGGCAACGAGTCGGGGTGAGACACCGAAATACAAGCTTGCTTGCTGGATGATCATTCCTGTAAAACAATCATAGATCCAGGCATACTCGACTTCTTCCCTGGCAAATCCGGAAAGACTGAAAGCCTTTTCGCATGCGATTGCCGCGGGACTGCCCATGCCTTTTTTTTGATAAAAATATTCTGCATGAACTGCATGACTTGCGCCTGTCATGAAAATATGCTGAGCATCCTTTCTGAGGATGCCCTTATCGATCAGCTCTTGTTTTTTTTCGACAGTCGTCACAAGTGTAGCAAATGCATGGTCGGTGACGATAGCGATCATCGGTGTGGAATATGGACCCGCCAGAGGACGATGTAGCTGTTTATCCGTTAATTCTTTTTGGTATTGAAATGCCCTGGGGTTACCTACTGCATTGCTTCGAAAATGTTTGGCAATATCGATATGGTCATTTGTCGTAACGCCAGATTCACTCATCTGCCGCTCGGCAAGTAATGCATATAAGGCGATGAGCGTTGCACCATAATTGATTTCAAAATCTTTGTGGCATACGGTTTCAGTTAAACGTTTAAGATCAGATACTTGTTTAAAAACGGATTTTGGAACATCTGCCGCGGCGACTAAAACAACGGCGTTGGGATTGCTCGTTACGATTGAGTATGCTTGATGAAGAGCACCCCCGACACTTGCCCCGCCCAGGTCGACCATATGGCAGGATATACCCGTGAATCCTAAATCGTTCGCATCCCGAACGGCATGTCCGTAACCCGTTCGGCCTAAGGAAAGTGAATCTATCGATACAAAGTCTGTCAAAAAGGGAGCTAAACGATTTCTATCTGTACCCAAAAAGGTACAGAGTTTGTCGACGGATCGGAATAATAATTTAAAATATTTTTCCATCGTGCTTGCCTGTTTGTATGAATCTTGGTCAAATTCTGATTCGATCGTATCGGCAACACCGAGGAAAATAGGTTTCATATTCGTAAGAAAATATTAACTCTCCATACCTAGCAACGAATTCATACGAAAATCTTGTATGATTTCCTTGCATCGTTCAGAGATCATTTCCAGAGACCTTCCGAATCTTTTACCACCATAAACCACGTGAGCTTTCGGATATTCCCTGTCAGATACTTGTACCATTAAGTCTGGATTGATGCGATTTTTAGCAGTCAAATCTTGAATGGATTGCGAAACATTTTTTAAAGCGATGCAGCCGTCCCGGAGGAGTGCCTGCGAAACTTTTTCGATAAGTATAGGATTGCCATTCGCATCGAGCAGACTTTTTGTAACTTCTTGTATCTTAAGTGACGGCATTCCTCGTCTCGAGATACCGATCCGCTCAAGAACTAAGACGCTATCTTGTAAAAAAGAATATTCGGGAGTTCCTTTGAATATATTCAATAACACTGGCAATTCTGTATCGGCAAATTGTACCATGGCACCATAAAAATAGCGTAACTCTAGTTTGGCGACAGGATGAAAATCAATTTTCTGATATTTCTCAAGCTTTTCCATGGACTCATCCATGATTCGGTTAAGTGTGCTAGCTTTAGCTGCTTCTTTTTTCGCAGCTAAATTTTGTATCTTTCCTTTTAATTGTTCAAGAAAGGCTATCTCTTCTGAAAGAAACTTGCTTAGATTTCCTCTAAGTCTCAAAACTTGTAAGTATCTTGTTTCGAAACTTGTTTGATCAAATACTTTTGGATTTAACTTACCATGTTCTTGGTATTCGCTTCTTATCTTTTCTAATAGTGTTTTGATTTCATATTCAGATAATTCTTTGCTCATTTTTGATTTTTCCAGGTATCGACTTCCAGCATTGTTTTATCAAGGTCTTGAGAGAAATAGAGTGAGGCATTTTTTGCATCAACAAACATCAATTGGTTGGGATATTGGAGTTGTTTGACTTGGGAATCTGTTTTCAAATTCATGATATTCATAAGTTGCAAACTCAATTTTTTCATATCAATGATGATAGCAGACGTATGACGTTGCATTTCATAAAGGTGAAGTTTATCCAATTTTTCACGATCCGATTCAATTGATTTCATATCTTCTCGCATATCTGCAGGAGCTTTCGAAATATAATATGTTATTGGACGAGGGTAGGCTGTCATTTCTTTATGAAGATCGATCATTTTATCGATCGCCTCAAAAATTTGGGCTTCAAATTCTCTAGCTAAATTACCTACAATGTTTTTGTTTTCAGAAGGGTCACCCGTGACTTCGAAGATGCGAGAAGATTGGATGTTTCGGATCATCGCATTCGCACGCTCTTTATAGGTACCTAATACTTTAATGAAATGCTCTATCAAATTGCTTGGTTGGCGACTGTCAATTTTATCATTGGCAAAAATAGCCGATTCAGGATTAGAAATGGATTCGGATTGCTTTTCTGTTACGCGTGACTCATCCATACCCATGATGTCCAATTCAATTTCTCCTCCAAGAAGAGGTTCCTCTGATGCTTCTGGCTTTGGCCCTCTAGGAAATTTTCTGCGTTCTGCTTGTACTTTTTGAGGAGTGGGAGGCGCGAGAGGGGCTTGGGGTGTTAGCATTTCCTTTACTGTAGGTATGGGAGTTCGTTCCGGTGCCTCAATGGCAGGTTTTACCACCTCAACACTTTGGTTCGTAGTTAGTTTAATGATTTCCATGCGTCGGATTTCTTTGTTAAATCTTAGCGCATATCGGTTGTTATCTTTATCTATAAATCGCTGATTGATTTGTGAAATCGACATTTTGTTTGGATCGATATCCGAAATGGAGTCGATTTTGGTATAAGTTTGTTTTCCTTTCTCTGGGTTCACAGTCTGAGTATATCCAATAATGTCTGAATAAAAGCATATGAGAGGAGCACGTTTGGGTCAACTTCGATCTCTTGTGACTTTCGATATAAGTCAAAAAAATCTTTCCTACTGAGATGGACTCTCTCAAATACGGAATTTCTTTCCAAAGAAAATTCCCATTTGTCAATTTCGTTATATTGAAGTTCTAATATGGCAAGTCTTATGATAAATCCTAAGTCGAGATGTTTTTCATTTAAAATCTGTGCTATTTCTTTGTCGATTTCCAAAAGGCTGTAAAACATCGGGCACCTCTTCGATTTAAGGTCCGAATTCTCGCAAATTGGATCGGAAATTTTTATGTTTCCCCTTGACCCTCAGACTGGTACTCAAAAGATAAGTAAAAATTCCTCGTAGGGGACGTTCCTTGGCTAATTTAAGATCCTCCAAAAAAGACATCAGACGCTCAGAGCGCCGTAAAGAGCGCAACGCTCAGGACAAAACTGAGATTCGTACATATGCACGTAATTTGCTGAAAGCAATCAAATCTGGAAACAAAGAAGAAGCCTTAGGCTTTTTCGGTAAATATGCTTCTAGATTGGACAGAGCAGCGAAAACAAAACTCATTCACAAGAAAAATGCTGATCGTAAGAAATCTCGAATGGCAGCACGTATCAATACGATCGGAAAGACTGCTACCGCATAACTCTGACGCATCGTTTTTATTCCTTGTATGGGCCACAGTTTCTGTGGCCTTTTTTATTTTATCCCTGAAAATTATAGACAGCAGACACCATCTTGCTTTTAATGACATTACGAACGGGCGATTAGCTCAGCTGGGAGAGCAGCTGCCTTACAAGCAGCGGGTCGGCAGTTCAATCCTGTCATCGCCCAAATCCGTTTTCATCTCATCTCACCCCCTCTGCTCAGAGGGGATACTCCTAACAAAATGGATCTGAAAAAGATAGACTTCCGTCTGATTTGCTTCAACTTGGACTCTATTACATGATCATCTCTAGACAATACGATCTATCGAACCTGATGATCTCCATTTCGGGAGTTCGGGGAAAAATAAACAACGGGTTTGGCTTGCCAGAAGCATTACTCTTCACCCAATCTTTTGCAACCATGATGGCTGGCCAAACAGTCGTTATCGGTAGAGACTCCAGACCCAGCGGCCCCTATTTTGAACATTTGCTCATCGCATCTCTCCTTGCGACGGGATCAAATGTCCTTACTTTAGGTCTCGTACCCACACCTACCACCAAAGCAGTCGTAAAACTTGCCAAAGCAAAAGGTGGGATTATGATTTCTGCTTCTCATAACCCTATGGAGTGGAACGCTTTTAAATTTATTTCGAAAGATGGTTTTTTCTTTAATGCAAAGGAAAATGAAACGTTAGTCTCCATCTTAAAGGATGGTAAATATGCAAAAAGTTTAATCCATCCGAAAAGTTATGTGGAGTCGGGAGAAGATTATATTGATTTGCATATTAAATCTGTTCTCTCTCGAGTGAATCTAGCAAAAATCCGAAAGAAAAAATATAAAGTGTTTGTGGATGCAGTAGGCGGAGCGGGTTCATTCGTTGTTCCTAGTCTATTGCGGCAGTTAGGTTGCACGGTGATTGAACATAATTGTAAACCAGATGGTACCTTCCCTCGCCCACCTGAACCGACACCAGCAGCACTTGTATCCTCTGAAAAAGCATTTAAGAAATCGAAGGCCGACATTGGATTTGCACTCGATCCTGATGCAGACAGATTGGTGTTATTTACGCCAAAGCGAGGTGCAATTTCAGAAGAATTGACATTACCGCTAGCTTTAAGAAGTGCTCTCGGATCAGCCAAAAGAGGTAGCAAAGTGATCGTAAATCTTTCCTCAAGCTTTTTAAACGAACATGTCGCAGAAAAATTTGGAATGAAAGTCTTACGCTCCAAAGTAGGAGAGGCAAATGTAGTTTCTGAAATGATGAGCGAGAAAGCAGTGTTTGGTGGTGAAGGAAACGGCGGAGTCATTGATCCAAAAATCCCCTCTTTTGGGCGGGATACGCTTTCTGGAATCGCGCATATTTTAAACCTAATGGCAGAGGAAAATCGAAAGATCGATGATTTTGTCGATGAATTGCCAGAGATTTGTATGGAAAAGCAATCATTTCCATTGGCAAAGGATGTTTCTCTTTCCACCTTATACGAAAAATTTAAATCGGAATTTTCGAAAGCAAAGATGTCTACCAAGGATGGGCTTTGGCTCTCTGAGGGTAGTAGATGGATCCATATTCGCCCATCTAACACCGAACCAATCTTTCGAGTGATAGCCGAATCAGAATCGGCTTCGGATCTTAAAGAAACTTTGAAGAGAGTAAAAAAATGTGTGGAATCGTAGGATATTTAGGTAGGCGCCAGGCATTACCGATCATCATTAAAGGTCTGAAACGCCTTGAATATCGAGGCTACGATAGCGCTGGCATTGCGTTATTGAATGGCTCTCTTGACATCGTCAAAAAAAAAGGGAAAGTGATCGATCTTGAAAATGAGATCGGATCGAAGCCCATGGATGCAACTCTCGGCATGGGACATACTCGTTGGGCAACACATGGTGAGCCAAATGATAAGAATGCACATCCACATGCGAGCACGGATGGTAAATTAGCAATCATTCACAACGGCATCATTGAAAATTATGCTTCTTTGAAAAAAGAGTTAGAAAAAAGCGGGCATAAATTTCTATCAGATACGGACACAGAAGTTTTGATCCATCTCATTGAAGAAATCAAAATTCAAAACAATTGCAATATAGAAGAAGCAGTAAGGTTAGCATTAAACGAAGTCGTAGGTGCATATGCCATTGTCGTGTTATCTCAAGATGAAGAACGGACCTTGATTGCTGCAAGAAAGGGTTCTCCTTTAGTTATTGGTATAGGCGAAGATGAATTTTTTGTAGCATCCGATGCTACACCTATCATCGAATATACGAATAATGTTACTTACTTGAATGACCGTGAAATGGCAATCATTAAAGATGGTAGTCTAGTCGTTAAAAACCTAGAGAATATCGTAAAAACTCCCTTCATTCAAAAATTAGAATTGGATCTAGAAGATATCGAAAAGGGCGGATACGCGCACTTTATGCTGAAAGAAATCTTTGAACAACCAAAATCGATACGAGATGCAATGCGAGGACGTTTGGTTCTCAGGGAGCACCAGTTGATTCTAAGCGGAATTGATCAATATCTGAATCGGTTTATTAATGCTGAACGTATGTTGTTAATTGGTTGCGGAACTTCTTGGCATGCAGGACTCATAGGGGAATATTTATTTGAAGATTTAGCCAGGATACCTACAGAAGTAGAATATGCTTCTGAGTTTAGATATAGAAATCCCGTAATCAGAGATAAGGATATCGTTATCGCCATATCACAGTCAGGTGAGACGGCGGATACATTGGCGGCCATAGAATTGGCAAAATCGAAAGGATCTCTGATATTTGGTGTATGTAATGCTGTAGGTTCTTCTATCGCAAGAACTGCTGATGCAGGTGCCTATCTGCATGCAGGTCCCGAGATAGGTGTCGCGTCTACCAAGGCATTTACATCTCAAGTAACCATTCTTGCGATGATGGCGATGTATCTTGGATTAAAAAAAGGAACGATTCCGCTCTCTAAATACCAAGAATTGCTAAATGCTCTTGATTCTGTGCCTGATAAAGTATCCAAAATTCTTTCCAAGGCTGATGAGATTTTGGAGATTTCAAAATCGTTTTATCAGGCAACTAACTTCCTTTATTTAGGGCGCGGTTATAATTTTCCTGTTGCCTTAGAAGGCGCACTTAAATTGAAAGAAATTTCCTATATTCATGCAGAAGGGTATCCTGCCGCGGAAATGAAACATGGGCCGATTGCCCTCATTGATGAGGAAATGCCAGTTGTTTTTATCGCAACGAAGGATAGTTCCTACGAAAAGGTAATCTCTAATATACAAGAGGTAAAAGCTCGAAAGGGAAAAGTGATCGCGATTGTAACTGAAGGTGATACGGAGATCAAAGGTATGGCTGATTTTACATTCGAAATACCGAATATTGCCGATCCATTAGTTCCACTTCTTGCCGTAGTACCTTTGCAACTTCTTTCCTACCACATAGCGATCCTTAGAGGGTGTAATGTGGATCAACCTAGAAATTTGGCAAAATCAGTAACGGTAGAATAGTGTCTGTGAATAAAAAAATCTTAATAGATGAAAGGAATCGGCCCATTTCCTTAGACCCACTTTCGAGATTTCATTCTTTTATGGAATGGAACCTTGGCGGGTTGACGTTGATTCAAAAACTGGAAATTCAACATCCAGGATCTTTGGTTTATTATGCGAGTAACGATCCTCTCTTTCAAAATCTCATTTTGGAACGTTACCCAAAAGTTCTTCCCTTTAAAGAGCAATCGTATGATTTGATTTTAACACCTGATTCTTTCCTTCCATGGGATCTCCAACGAGTCATTCCCTCTGAAATTGAAGATACTTTAACTCTAAATAAAGAGTGGAAGAAATTTAGACAAAAATACAAAGTAAAGTCGGCGGGTTTTCATGTCGTTGGAAAAGACAAACATCTTTATCTTCACCCGAAGGCCATTGTCTATCCAGGGGTCGTTTTCGACACTTCAACTGGTCCGATCATTATCGATGAAGATGTGAAAATTTCTTCGTTCAGTTTTCTGGAAGGTCCACTTTACATCGGAAAAGGATCCCAAATTGACAATGCCAGAATTACTGGTGGGACACTCATAGGTAGGTCTTGTCGCATCGGCGGGGAAGTTGAAAATTCTATCATCCAAGATTTCACCAACAAACATCATGAAGGTTTTTTGGGTCATTCTTTTGTTTCAAGTTGGGTAAACCTTGGGGCTCTAGCAACCACTTCCGATTTAAAAAATAACTATGGCATCGTGAAATTGAAAATAGATTCACACGAAGTGAATACCGGAACTATAAAATTTGGCTCAATCATTGGACCATTTTCGAAGGTAGCCATCGGTGTTATGTTAAATACAGGCGCTGTTGTAGACATAGGCTCGAATTTAGTTGAATCACGGATCTCTGGTTACCAACATCCTTTCACCTGGATATCGAAAGGCAGTCACTACCAAAAAGAGGCCTTTATAGCGGATACCAAAAAAATCATGGCACGTAGGGGAATTAACCTTTTTGAATTTGAAGAGCAATATCTAAGATCATTATATTCTGAATTAGTGGATTCCAAAAATTGAGCCCCTCACTTCAAGATCACATCAACTCTGGCAAATACGCTGAAATAGATGGGATAAAATATTTTTATCGAGATTCTGGAAATAAAGAAGAAATCGTGGTTCTCTTACATGGCTTTATGACAACTTCCTATCATTATCGAAAACTGATCGCTCTGCTTGAAAAAAAATATAGGGTGATCGCTCCTGACTTTTTAGGCATCGGGCTTAGCGAGAGACCATCGACACCGCTCTCACATAGAATGCAGGCCTATTATTTATATAAGTTTTTAGAAAAAGTAACGGATGAAAAAAAAGTACATGTGGTGGCTCATGATTTTGCGCTGCCCATTCTTGGATTCCTTTTAAAAGAACATCCTGAACATATAAAATCGCTTTCCATTGTGAACGGATTTTTAAATCTTCCTAAATTTCGATTTTACTTACCATTAAGTATCATTCGAATTCCCCTGCTCGGTGATGTTTTTTCATTCTTCTTTCGACCTCCTTTCTTAAAATGGATATACCAACTCTTCTTAACTAAAAAAGGTTTTCGATTCGACCCGGATTGGGAAAGAGACACCTATCAGTTGCTATTTTCAGGAAAGAATCGTGGAAATACATTAGAGTTTCTGAGAAACGTAGACAGGTCCTCACATACTTTGAGAGATCTCGAGGATGGCGTGAAATCACTCGTCGGACTGAGACAGATCATTATCGGAGAGGTAGATTATCGCATTTCTCCTTATCAAACAGAATTCATTAAAGAAACACTGAGAACCAGCGCTTTGTCAGTAGTTCCTTCCAATCATTTGCCCATGGAAGAATGTCCAGAAGAATTAGCGATGAAGATCGAGTTTCTCGTGGATTCTTATTCACGAAACAGCAATAAAACCAAAACATTTCATTTTAAACGAACCAAACCGAATGGAGAGGAGTAGTTACTATGGAAACGATTATTTCGAATATCAAATCCAATTCAAAAGATTTCCTTGAGAATCGGTCCGCTTTTCTAGAGATTTGTGTCCCCCTTCGCAATCTCTTAAAGAAGATAAAGTTAGGTGGTGGCGAAAAAGCTACAGAGCGTCATAAAGCAAGAGGAAAGCTTACTGCAAGAGAACGAATCTCCCATTTGATCGATGATGGTACCCATTTTCTAGAGGTAGCACCCTATGCTGCAGAAGGAGTTTACCCTGACAATGTTCCTTCTGCCGGGATAGTAACTGGCATTGGGCGCGTTGAAGGCATTGAATGTATGATCGTTGCTAATGATGCGACAGTGAAAGGTGGGACCTACTACCCACTCACGGTGAAAAAGCACATTCGTGCCCAAGAGATAGCTGAAAGAAATTATCTGCCCTGTATCTATTTAGTGGATTCGGGTGGAGCGTTTCTTCCGATGCAGGATGAAGTTTTTCCCGATAAAGATCATTTTGGCAAAATATTTTTTAATCAAGCGAATATGAGTGCGAAAGGGATATCGCAAATAGCGGTTGTTATGGGTTCTTGTACTGCGGGTGGAGCTTATATCCCTGCCATGAGCGATGAGTCTGTGATAGTAAAAGGGAATGGTACCATTTTTCTCGGAGGTCCCCCTCTTGTAAAAGCGGCGACGGGCGAAGTTGTGACTCCAGAGGAGCTAGGAGGAGCAGACGTACATTGCCGTATATCGGGCGTTACTGATCATTTCGCAGAAGATGATTTTCATGCTTTGGAAATCACTCGTTCAATTGTTCGAAATTTAAATTATAAAAAGAAAGTTTTCCCAAAATCCATTTTGGACCCACTCTATCCAACAGAAGAAATCTATGGCATCATACAAAAAGATTCACGGAAGGCGTATGACGTAAGAGAAATCATTGCCCGTCTTGCAGACGGATCATTTTTTCATGAGTTCAAGAAACTATATGGGAATACTCTCATTTGTGGCTTTGCAGAAATTCACGGCTATCCGGTCGGCATCATTGCTAATAATGGAGTTTTGTTTTCAGAGAGCGCTCTAAAAGCATCTCACTTCATTGAACTGTGTGACCAAAGAAGAACTCCTTTATTATTCTTGCAGAACATCACTGGATTCATGGTCGGCAAAAAATTTGAAAATTCTGGGATTGCCCGCGATGGAGCAAAGATGGTAAATGCTGTGTCTACGACAACGGTTCCCAAATTAACAGTCGTAACTGGTGGCTCTTATGGAGCAGGCAATTACGGAATGTGTGGTCGAGCTTTTTCTCCCGACTTTTTATGGATGTGGCCAAATGCTCGCATTTCTGTTATGGGCGGGGAACAGGCTGCCAATGTGCTCTGGACCGTAAAATTGGAACAGGCAGAAAAAGAAGGGAAAAGTCTTACAACGGAAGAAGAAGTGGCATTTAAGCGTCCGATTTTAGAAGATTATGAAAAAAAGTCTTCCTCCCTTTTTAGTTCCGCGCGTCTATGGGATGACGGCATTATTGATCCAAGCGAAACAAGAGATATCCTGGGAAGAGCATTGTCCATCGTGTCATCTCGGATAGAAGAAAGAAAACCTTTTGGGGTTTTCCGAATGTGATATTTTTTTCTTTTCTATTTCACTTTAGAGAGAATCATCAGACAAATGTTGATACACGAGAAAATTGTTGATACGATCCCAGTCGTTTCCATTGAAGGAGAGGTAGATCTCTACAATGCGAAAGAGTTGAAGGATATTTTAGATCAGAAAATCAAAAACCAACAGTATGAAATCGTAATCAATTTGGAAAAGGTCCCCTTTATGGACTCCTCTGGGATCGGAACTCTCGTGACGGCTATGTACAAACTGAAAAAATATCATGGAAATCTGAAAGTCTGCAATGTACATGGTTCGGTGGCAAAAGTTTTCAAACTCACGGGAATGGAGAGCCACTTACAAGTCTTGGAAGACGAAAAGGCGGCGATTGCCAGTTTGATATCAGAAAGAGATTCTAGCCCACCCCCACCACAGTAGAGTGGTATGAATTGGCCGAGAGGCTTGCCCCTGTTAGCTTGGTAAATAAAGACCTTCCTCTACTTTCTTTCGTATCTCTCCTCCCTCTAGTATCTCCAAAAGAAATAAAGCAAATTCAAATGCAGATCCCGGACCAATGCTTGTGATAATATTCTTATTTTGAACGATGCGTTCTAAAGTATACTTACCACCGTTTGCAAGAGAGATACTTGTTGGAAAGGCTGTAAATGGATCGTCGTTTGCTATGATGCCCCAATTTCTAAGTGCATTGGGAGCAGCGCAAATGGCTCCTATCAGACCCCCTCTCTCGTTCTGAGCTTGCACCATATCTCGGAGTAATTTCGAATTTTGTAAATTCAAGGTTCCTTCGAGTCCTCCGGGCAAAACGATCAAATCAAATGTGAGGGAAAAAATTTGTTCGAGGATGGTGTCTGCTAGGTGAGAAGTTTTTCGTGAGGCAAGAACCACTCCTTCTGATAACGACGCTATGGTTACATTCACTCCCCCACGACGGAGTACGTCTGCTAAAATGATTCCTTCCATCTCCTCAAATCCTGGTGCAAATGGAATCAGTGTGTTTGTTTTCATGAGGGAAAGTCTTTTTCTTCGAACAAGTTGTTCAAGTCGAAATTATTTCTTAGATTTTTTACCCGGAAACGAAGTCTAAGATATAAGAGGAGAGTATTGTTTCGCGATCTATGAACCAAACAAAATCAAATCAAATTAAGTTTATTGCCGTTGCTTCCACATTTTTACTGTTGGGCACATTTTTATCCCCCATTTTAACCTGCGGTGATTCTCGTTCAGACAATCCCTTGCAATTAAAAGCAGACGGCTCCGATAAGTTATCACCTGCGCAGACACAAGCTGTCGCATTGGAAGACGCCTTCCAAGAGGTATTTGAAAAAGCATCTCCCAGTGTTGTTTCGATTGCAACAGAGAGACGAGTGAACCGAAGGCAAGGTGGTCCCTTAACGGGAGATCCATTCTTTGACCATTTGTTCGGTAGGCAAGGAATGAATGGAGGTAAGGTCATACAAGAAATTCAAAATGGTCTTGGCTCGGGAATCATTTTGAATGAGGAAGGATACATCCTTACCAACCATCACGTGATTGATGGAATGGATAAGTTGACAGTCAAATTGAAAAACAAAAACAAATTTGATGCCAAGTTGATCGGCTCCGATGCGACTATGGATGTCGCCTTACTCAAGATAGATGCTCCGAAGTCTGAATTGCAACCAGTAAGGATTGGAAATTCCGATAAAGTAAGAGTCGGAAACTGGGCGATGGCCATCGGTGCGCCGCTTGGACTTGAATACTCCTTCACTGTCGGTGTTGTCTCCGCCGTGCAAAGAGGTGGCATTGATGAATCTGGCCTTTCCTACATCCAAACAGATACTGCTATCAACCAAGGAAACAGTGGTGGGCCGCTTCTCAACATTCGAGGAGAAGTCATAGGAATCAACCGCATGATCTTATCTCAGTCAGGCGGCTCGGAAGGGATTGGACTGACGATCCCGATCAATGAAGCCAAGCGCGTGGCAGAGCAGATCAAAGTGGATGGAAGAGTCACAAGGCCTTGGATTGGTGTGAGTCTATCACCTATCAATAAAGAAGCTGCCGACCAATTGGGACTCAAATCGACGGAAGGGGCACTCATTATGGAGCGTGCTGGCAATTCGCCTGCCCAGAAGTCTGGCCTACGTCCGTATGACGTGATCATCGAAATTGATGGCAAACCGGTAAAATCTCCTTCGGATGTCCAAGCTGCCATTGCCAGTTCTAAAATTGGCAAGAAAATAGAGCTAAAAATCATTCGAAATAAAAATGAAATCTTGACTGCGATCGTTCCGGAGCAGAAACCAAATTGAGTGAGTCTTCGAGAAGAAATTGAATCTATTGGTGAGGACGAACCGACACTTCGTCCCACCAAGTTATCAGAATTTATAGGTCAAAAAGAAGTTTTGGCCAATCTTTCCGTCTATATTGAAGCCGCCAAAAAAAGAAAAAATCCTTTAGACCATGTATTGATTTCGGGTCCGCCAGGGCTCGGAAAGACGACACTTGCGAACATCATTGCCAATGAGTTACATGCCCCCTTTACGCCTACCTCGGCCCCTGCAATTTCGAAGGGAGCAGACCTGGTGCGTTTTTTAACTCTTTTAAAGACCAATGAAGTGCTCTTTGTTGATGAAATCCATGGTTTTGTAAAAAAACAGGAAGAGCTACTTTATCCTGCCATGGAAAACTATTTTGTAGACCTCGTGGTGGGAGAAGGGGTTACTGCTAGTGCTCTCCAAATCCAACTTCAGCCATTTACGTTAGTCGGAGCTACGACTAGGTCCGGTCTAGTGAGTGATCCGTTAAAATCGAGATTTGGAATCCATTTGAAATTGGATTTTTATTCTGATGAGGAGATGGCCATCATCGTCGACAGATCCGCTGCTCTTTTGTCCGTGAAGTTAGAAAAAAATGTCGCTTTTGAAATTGGAAAGCGAAGCCGCAAAACACCTAGAATTGCCAACCACCTTTTGAAGCGTGTCCGTGATTTTGGGGAAGTAAAGAATGAAAAGAGTATCAGTAAAGAAACCTGTTTGTATGCTTTCGAAAGGATGGGGATCGACTACTTGGGTTTAGATCCAGTTGATCGCCAAATATTGAATATACTAATCAATCGGTATAACGGGGGGCCTGTCGGCATCAAACCCATCGCCGTCGTTGTCGGCGAAGAGGAAAGGACGATCGAAGATACGTATGAACCATTTTTGGTTCGTGCAGGACTCATTGACCGAACCCCTTCGGGAAGAGTAGCGACAAGGTTTGCCTATGAGCATTTGAATCTAACTTATTCTAACAGTTTAAAAGGGGGAGATACAAATGCGCCCACCTTATTTTGAATTTGATCTTCCTGAAAACGAGGAAGGAGAAAGACGGTTATTTTATTCAGCTTCGTTTGTAGTTTTAATTTGCTCTTTATTCCTCGGTCATTTTGTCACGCGTAACATGTTATGGAAAATGTTAGGTGAAGAGAATTCGACGATGATGCTGCCCGCGGAGGAAAAAGAAAAAATTTATGATGTTCTCGTGGAACAACAGTTTATCAATCCAGAAAAAAAAGACGAATATAAGGCACTCTCAAACCAAGATTCCGCTGGAGGAGGGGGGATCACAGAAAACCAAGGATTTCATACCTTATCACCTTTTCGAGAATTTATCTTTGGGAGCGCCGCTTCGAATCCCTCCAAAGCTCAGCCAAAGGCAGAACAAAGCAAAGAAGAAGATATCTTTGAAGTAGGAATCTTTAAAGCAGATCCTATTTCCAAACAGAACCAAGAAGAATCACCAAACCAAAGTCAATCTTCTGGAAAAATGATGAAGATACCTTTCAATTATCGTTTCCAACAAGATTTTTTGTTTCGATGGGATGGAGCGAAAGCATTGACCGTCCCCACCAAACAGTTTGCAGGTTTTTATTATTTTAAGAATATGCTCAGGCGCATTGAAGAATCCTTTGCTCCGCCTGGGGGTGGGAATTTTGCCTACCGAGATATGGCAGGTACTGTAGTAAGAGAGGGGATCAAACCTGGAGAAACCAGAGTACAATTTTTACTCAGCGAAGGTGGACAAGTCTTGGATGTGAAGCTCATCTCCTCACAAGGTCAGGTCGTTGTGGATCAGTCCTGTATGGATTCGATCCGAGGACAGAATTTTGGTCCTGTCCCCGAAGAAATCAAAGCAAAAGGCTTAATTTTTGGTATTAATTTTATATTTCCGGGAGCCTACCGCTAAAGCAAAGAATCATTCGCTAACAAGAACACAGCCCTGTTTTTCGTTTAGGAAAATAGCTTTGTTGGTCCTTCCAAGTCCCGTCACACTTACTTCTTTTTTTTCTATATCATTTGTAAATTGACTGATAGGAACCCACTGCCTAGCAAAATCGTGGCACTGCTCTTCCGATTGTTTCATAACATAATAACAGGAACAAAATTCTTTTGAATAAAAGCTGGAGATGATGGAAGGAAATGCCTCTACGTGTTTCCAATTCCATTGGATCCAGAAACCAAGAAGGAAGGTAAAAACTAAAAGTGCGGTGAATATATTCTTTTTCATCTGATTTACCTGATGACCGATTCTTTAACTAATTTTAAAAATTCATTTTTGTTGAATGCTTTTTCTCTATCATCACCATATCTAACGATGATTATATCAAGACTTGGTATAACGAATAACATCTGTCCCCAATGTCCAGAGGCAGCAAATGTATCTTTGGGAGCATCGGGCCATGGCTCTGGAACTCCCCTTTCTGGAATACCTGTATTGGCATACCAATGAGAAGTATAATTATCTTCAGGCAATTCAATGGAATACGGAGTGGTTTTGTAACCTGGTGCGGGGGTCATCGTAAATGTCACCCATCCTTCAGGCAAAAGACGTTTATTTTCCCAAACTCCATCATTTAGGTAAAGGTAACCAATTTTGGCTAAATCACGTGCCGACAAATAGAGATAAGACGATCCGACATAAGTTCCTGAGGCATCTTGTTCAAAGGTAGCATTTTTTATCCCTAATGGTTCAAACAAATGTTTAAAAGGGAGATCGTTATATGCGTCCTTCCCATAAATATTTTTTAGAATCGCAGATAGAATATTTGTATCACAGCTAGAATAGTAGACCTGAGTACCTGGTTCAGAACGGATTGGAAGAGAACTACAAAAGGTAGCCATGTCTTTTCTACCTCGGGTATATAACATGGCAATGACCGAAGATTTTAAAGGACCACTTTCATAGCCTTCTTCTGCTTCTAAGCCAGATGACATATTTAACAAATGTCTGATCGTGATTTTTTTATGTGCCTCATCTTTTCCTAATGCTTCAAAATGATAATAGCCTGGATCATCCAATTTTAATAGTTCGTTTTTGATGCTTATTCCATAAAGTGTTTGAATGATACTCTTTGATACAGACCATGTTAGGTGAAGTGATTCCTTTTTGAAATTACGAGCATACCTTTCTAAAATTATTTTGCCATTGCGTATGATGACAAGGGAATCCGTGCGTCTGCCCTTTCTATCTTTTTCATCACCTGTTCGTTCAAATGCATAATCTTCTACTAATTTCAGTTTATCTCCAGAAATTCCAACAAACTCTGGTTTGGTTTCCTTCCAATCAACTGTCGGCCAATCTGGTTTGACCCTTATCGGTAAATTAGAGACTTCGGGAGCCCCGCCGTAAGGAGATAAATCCTTTCCGCAATTTAGGAGAACAAACATGAATAAGAGGAAAAATATTTTCTTCATTTAGAAACCCAAAGGAACAAGATTGATCGTTAGAGTTTTCGCGATTTGACCAAATTGGACAAATCAAAAATTAAGTTTTGGAATTTTTTGCGTAACCTTGTAGTTGATTTACCATGGAAGAAAGACCGTTGCGTCTTGAGATGGAAAGGAATTTGGAAAGTCCAATTTCATCTATAAAACCTAAAGAAGCATTCGCAATTTCACTAGCCGAATGGCCGGAAAACACACGGATCAAAATTGCTATGAGTCCTTTGGTTAAAGCCGTATCACTGTCCGCATAAAACGTCAGTGTCTCTCCTTTAAGTATAGGACAAACCCAAACTCGAGACTGGCAACCCGGAACAATGTAGGCGTCTGATCTTTTATCTTCTGGATACTCAGGAAGCTCCTCTCCTAACTCAATGAGATACTGAAACTTTTCTTCCCAATCAGTGAGTTCAGAAAATTCTGAGATGATTTGATTTTGGATTTCTTGAATGGATTTCATCGACATTGGATACTATTTAGACTCAGGAAACTGGGAAAATTTTTCTTTCTTACGCATATAGAACTTATTCAATGCTTCCCCAGGAAATTTTAGATCGATTCTATTTTCTGTCGAAACTAAAAGTTCTGCGATTTGATCCTTAAACTGGAATGTATATTCCGTACGTGTTCTCAGTGTTAGATCATACACGCCTTCGTTATAAAAAAGTTTACGTTTTTCAAAGTCGGCAAAGAGACAAGTCGGAGGTTTTGCGAGGACATAGCAGAATTCGCCTTTTTTTGGCAGACCTCTATGAAAGAGTCCACAATTAAAAATACCGACCTCAGTAAGTAAGAAGAGAAATGAAAAAATGTAGGATTTCATTTCAACGGACCAATATCAAGCTTCGTTTTCGTACCGGGACGATCCTTGATCATTTGTCTTACAATATTTAATATTTCTGGATTTCTTTTTCCTGATTTTTCATAATAAACCTCTAGTAGATCTATTCCTTTTTGCGTCAGGTTTTGCATATGGAATATCGTGGCTTCTGTTAAAATAGATGTTTCTGTGATTCGATCAGGGTTCTCCGTTTTGGTGCTGCGTAAGAGGGAAAGAGAGCCAACATAATCCTTTTTATAATATTTGCCCATTCCTTTTAAAAAGTTTTCTTCTCTTGGTGAAAACTTGATTTCACCTTTGTAGGTGCCTTGTTTGGTGGTTTCGATTATTTTTTCAAGCCCATTCGCATCTCCAGCCTGCATCATATTAAATGTTAGTAACCAAATAAACATAGATTGAAATTCAGGAGACATTTTCTCTGTATCCAGGCTTCCGTATTCTTTGGTTAGAACAAGAGGTAGTTTAACCTGTCTATGAGTTTCCACGAGAAAAAGTAAAACTCTGTTGTTCTCCCAATCAGAAAAGGGACTACTCGCAAGTGCTTCGGCCTGCCTTGCATTCCAAAAAATCCGATCGAGCGTCTCCTCGGCAAGCTGGGTACGGCCGATAAAATCTGAGAAATTTGAACCTAAATTTAAAATCAAACTAGAAGAGTCGAAGCTGATTCCTAATCGAATTAGATTCCAGTATAGACTACGTGAAATTAGGTGGAAAGCAACGGGATCAAGCGGATCCTTTTCTGAAAAAGTTTGAGCAATATTTTGAAAATCAATGATGTCCTGTTCTTTCAGATTGCCTGCTTTCCAAAGCTCAATCGCTTTTTCCTTTGCTTTTTCTGCCCGAACGCTTTGGTCCCTGGCAAAAAGGAAATAAATATCGCGACGATAAATATAGCCGAGGGAAACGATTCCAAGTAAAAAAAGCAAAAGAAACCAATTTGATTTAGATTTCTTTTTGCGGTGCGGTTCGTATCTGGTATGGTTCATCATTTGTAGTCTCCATTTTTTTTTTACCTCCGCACTTGACACGGCTTTTTCTTTGTGATTTAGTAAGAAGGGTATGGAAGAAGATATATTAGACGACGATGAATTTGATGTGGATAGCCTCAATGAGGATGGCGTTACCTATGCCTGTGAAGATTGTGATCATAGATGGGAGGCAGATACCGAAGACGAATTTCTCGAGTCCTGGGAATTGATCTGCCCGATGTGCGGCTCTGCCAATATTACAGAACTTTAGTTTGTATTGGGTTTTGCTCAAATTCCTATTCTTTTTACTTTTCACGAATGCATTGGTGGCTGAGGATTTATCCTTTAAATACATTCATGAAGAATACAAAAAAGGAAATTATGAGACGGTTGCAAGGCTCGCCGTTAAATCCCTAAAGTCCCAAGATCCTTCCAAAGATCCTAGAATTTTCTTTTTATACATTTCAACCGAGAAAGATTGGAACCTGCTAAAAGCTACAGTTCAAAGCTATACCAACCCAACAGGAAAAGATAGTTCGTTTTATTGGAATGCCATTTATTTATTCATGGAAAGAGCGCTTGTATTTGGTGAAAGCGATTTGGTCATAAGATACGGAAGGCAATTCCAAAAAGATGGCAAATCGAATGCTCGTTATCCTGACGCTTTATTTATGTTATCGTATTCTCTTTCGGATTTGAAAAATGATTCTGAAGCCAGTAAAATTCTGGAAGAGCTTGAAAAGCAAAACTTGACGGTGAAATTACAAAGCCAAATTGCTGAATTTAAATCTGAGCTCAAACAGAGTGGAGCGCAATGAAAAGCCTTCGAGTAGCGGCAGGCAAATGGAAAGGAAAAGAAATTCCAGCTCCCGAAGAGATATCAGGTCACTTAAACTTTACCAATAGCCTAATTAAAAAATCCATTTTTGATTTAATAGATTCAAAATTAGAAGGATGGGGGTTTAGTCCTGAAGAATCTTTGTTTTGTGATTTTTTTGCAGGAAGTGGGCAAATATCAGCGGAGGCTTATAGTCGAGATTATTTTCGAATTCTTGTTTACGAACTGGATCAAAAACGATTCTCAAGCCTACTTAGTTTATTTAAAGGTTTAAAAAACATAACACTTTTCCGAAAAGACGCCACCAAACATTCGCTCAAGTGGGAGGTGGGAGAAGAAAAAGTCTGCATTTTTTATTTAGATCCTCCGTATACTTATTGGTCTGTGACACCCGATCGGATGAGACAGATGATAGACTCTCTTTTCAATCATTGCAAAAGTCTAGGCAAGCCTTGTATCATTCTCTCCCAAATCCCAGAACAGCAAAAGACAGGTAAAATATGGGAAGGACTTCCTTTTCGAGAAAGACAATATGGAAGTCACATCATAGTCGAACTAACCATCGAGTAAAACGGGTATCGTTGATGAGATGCTCTCTGGTTTTTCTCTTATTGGTGTTTACACTTGGACTACCTTGCCAATCTGCACTTCCGACATTTGCCTTTGTAAAAGATAATTTTGCGCCCTCGGATTTAAAGTATTACGATAGAGAAGGAAAAGTCCTACAAGCGAAACGTGTTCGTTACGATTACCGATCTCTTTCTTGGGTTTCCCTACAAGAGATATCTAGCGATTTTGTAAAAACGATTCTATTTTCTGAGGATAAAAAATTCTTTCAACATTCAGGCGTTGATAGCTTGGCATTTGTCGGCTCCTTGTTCTCCAGCTTACGCGGTGAGCCACTTCGAGGAGGCTCCACAATTACTATGCAGTTAGTCGGCCTATTAGACCCTGAGCTACATATTAAAAATAATCGAAGGACTCTGACTCAGAAAATCAAACAAATACAGAGAGCGATCGAGCTCGAGGAGACTTGGACTAAGGAGGAAATCTTAACAGCGTATTTGAATCTTGTTTATTTTCGGAGCGAACTAAGGGGAATCGGAGCAGCTTCCATGGGACTCTTCAATAAAGAGCCTTTTCTTCTTACGCCAAACGAATCTTATTTGCTCACCGTCTTGATACGATCGCCTCAGGCACCTATGAATCGTATTGTTCAAAGGGGATGTAGTCTGAAAAAACAGTTTGAAGAAGATCGTTTTCAATCCTGTCAAGAATTTGATCTCTTCGTTAAACAAACTTTATTTAGAACTCCAATTTTTATTTCCAAACCAAGTTTTGCGCCACACTTGATCGACCTTCTGAGTAAAGACCAACCATATGAAACTCAGACAACCATATCTTTATCTTTACAAACAAAAATTCTCTCCTTAATGCAAGAAAATCTTAAACCATTAGAAAGTCAGAATGTAGATGATGGTGCAGTTTTGGTAATTCACAATCGAACAGGCTATGTGCTCGCTTATGTGGCCAATCAGGGAAAAAAAAGTAAGGTTCAATCAATGGATTTGATTCAGGCGAGAAGGCAGGCAGGGTCTACACTCAAACCATTTGTTTACGCGCAAGGATTTGAGGAGAAAAAACTTAATCCTTTATCCATGTTAAACGATGCACCGATAGATCTACCGGTATTTCGCGGAATTTACCGTCCACTCAACTACAGTAAAGGTTACCAAGGGAAAGTGACGGTGACACAAAGTTTAGGATCTTCTTTGAATATACCAGCTGTTAGAGCACTCTCCTATTTGGATATGGGAAAGTTTTTAAACACACTTTCCAAATTGGGATTTAAGGAACTTGCATATCCAGAATTTTATGGCCCTTCTCTTGCGCTTGGGTCTGCTGATATTACTTTATGGGAGTTAACAAATGCTTATAGAACTCTTGCGAATGGCGGTAAGTTTACGAAAGTAAATCTCCTCCCTTCCAACTCTTTGAATACCGAAATTGAGAGGCCAGAAGGTGAAATCCAAGTTTATCGAGAATCGGTAACATTCTTAATCCAAAAAATTCTTTCCGATAGGGAGGCACGAGCCTTAAGCTTTGGATGGGAAAGCAATCTATCCACTCCATTTTATACTGCAGTCAAAACAGGAACAAGCCAAGACATGCGCGATAACTGGTGCGTGGGTTTCTCTAGTGAATTTACTGTCGGAGTTTGGATTGGAAACACAAAGGGAGAACCCATGCGAGATGTTACTGGCGTTTCAGGAGCAGGCCCTATTTGGCGAGAGGTGATGGAAGTTCTCCATCAAGATATTCCTTCGAATCCTCCAACTATGCCCAGCGGTGTTATCTATGATTCCAACAAACAAGCATATTTTGAAATTGGAATGGAGGAGCTGGCAGATGAGAGAGGATCAAAACATAGGGAAAAAGTCCCTCCTAAAATTTTGGTTCCTGCGGATGAAACTATTTATGCGTTTGATCCCGACATACCTGTAAATCACCAGAAAATATATTTTAAGGCAAATGTGTATCATGCCAATTGGAATTGGGTTTTGAATCAAAAAGTCATTGGAGATGCATCAATCCCTTTTTTTTGGACAGTTGAGAAAGGTATTTTTATATTAGAATTGCAAGATCAGACAGGAAAAGTTTTAGATAAAACTAATTTTGAAGTGAGATAAATCGGATGCCTAAACCAAATAAATACAAACATCGTTACAAACAACAAGTGGCTTGGGGAGAAATGGATGCCTTCGGTCATGTTAATAATGTAACATACGTGAGGTATTTTGAATCAGCGAGGGCAGATTATTTTTCTGCAGAGACATTATGGGACTCTCCTCTAAAGCCTGTTAGATTTGGTCCTGTTCTTGTTCACCTTGATATGGATTATAGAAAACAAGTTGTGTTTCCTGCAACTTTGGAGATTACACTTGAGGTAGACTCGATTTCCTCACGAGGGTTTAGTGTGATCTGCTCTATGTGGAATGAGAAGGATGATTGTGTGGCTACGGCCACCGCTGGTCTCGTTTGGTTTGACTTTGAAATGGGCAAGCCAGCTCAAATTCCAGAAATATTCAAAACAAAATTTGGTAGCCAATATAATAAATAAGTAATTTATTATCATCAATGGAGAACAAGCGAAGAAGGGTAGATGCGTTTGAATTGGATGAAGAAGTCCTTAAGATATCTAGAATTTGCCTCGCTGTATTTTTTACATTTATCTCTTTCGGGATTTTTGCACCAACAGAGGAACTCGGATTACATGATCCTAAGTGGATGCGGATCCTACACAGTTCTGTAACATTAATCATTTTCGCTTTGACATTCTTTTCATCGAAACTCAGAGAAAATATCCAATCAGTGATGCTCGTTTTGTTTTATTCAATGAGCGCGCATTCTCTTATACTCTTATATTGGAATGATCTGTATATTGGATACCTGGTAGGTATGATTTTAGTCATCACCTGTATTGGTGTCAGTTTTGTGGACCGAAGATGGCTTGTTCACTATTTAGGCTTTGTTGTCACCGCGGGAATTCTCGTAGGTATATATACTGAAAAACCAGACGTAGACCTTTCACTATACTTATCAGCCATTCTGACACCGGCAATAGTCTCATATCTAACCCTGAATATACGATTGAGTTCGGTCGAAAAACTGAGAGAGTCTCAACTTCAATTAAAATTGTTTCATGAGCGTATGAGCTATGATTTAGAGTTGGCTTCGGATACCCAAAACAATCTTGTAACAAGGGTTTGGCCAAAAACTAAGGGATACAAATGCAGTAGTTTTTTTAAAGCATTCGATGGCGTCGGAGGAGATGCCATCAGTTATGTCATAAGACCGGATGGAAGGATCGTATTTTTTTTTGCAGATGTTTCTGGACATGGAATTGCATCTGCCATGGTTTCAGCGATGGCAGTTTTATCTTTTAAGAATAACGCGTTAGATTACGAGGATCCTGCATCTTGCTTAAAAGCTATGCATAACGGTCTTAAAAATTTGGTTAGCACAAATCATATCAGTGCATGCATCCTTTATTTTTCTCCAGAAGAGAAAAAAATAGATTATTCTTATGCGGGACATCCCCCCATGTTATTAATTAATTCTTCGGGTAAACTAGAAGTACTTGAAGGCAAGGGTACATTGATTGTAACCGCTTTGGAGCCTAGGTTAAAGAATTTTAATCGAATTTTAGATTCTGGAGATAAGATACTTCTTTATTCGGATGGTGTAATCGAAATTTTTAGTGAAGAAGATCATATGTACGGAGAAGATTCGTTGATATCACTGCTGAAAAAAAATGCAGAGCTAGATGGTGAAAATTTGCTAGAATCAATTTATCAAAATATTTCGGATTTTTCTAATGGCGTTTCTACAGATGATATTAGTATGTTGCTATTGGAAATGGAATGAACATACAAAGATTACTTTATCCAATTCATTGGTTTAGAAGAGAATTTATTCCGTTTCGAATTTTAGACCGTTATCTCTTCTTCGATTTTTTGAAGAATTTTCTTGGAACCCTAATCCTTCTGACATCGATGATCGTCATTTATGAGTTCACAAATAATATGAAGTATCTTGTGTCTTCGAAGGTAGACCAGCTGCATGTTTATTTATATATACTTTACTCAGTTCCTGGAATGATCGTGCAGGTAGTCTCGCCTGCATTGATGTTTTCTGTATGTTTCGTTGTGGGTCAGTATAGCGTTAACAAAGAACTTGTGGCAATTATGGTTGCTGGAGTTTCTTTTTTGAGAATCATCACACCCATTCTGTTTTTTGGTTTTTGCATATGGATTTTTATGTCTATTTTCTCACAATTTGTCGTAATCCCAGCAAATAAAAAAGCCCAAATTGAATACAGTTACATGATCAAGGGAGCGAATAAACTCGTAGATTTTGTCTATCAATTGCACATCAAGGGAAAGAATGGTTTCTATTACATTTACTGGATCGATGAGAAAGAAAACACAGTAAAAGGTGGATTTAACTATATCGATATCAGTTCTGAAGGTCTTCCAAATTTTGTAGTCGCTTCACAGAAAGCAAAGTTTACTCCTGAACCTCATCACTGGACTTTATATGATGCAGAAGAAATTAGATTTAACAAAGATTTGGAAATTACGTCACGGGAAAAGTTTGTCGAGAGGGATTATCCTTTTCCTGAAGATATTAGTTATTTTTCAAAACCAACGAGAAACCCAGAACAAATGAACTTTTTCGAATTGGCTGACGAAATTGAATCTCGCATCATCAAAGGTATCCCTTATAGAGATGTCATTGTACAAAGGCATGTAACGTTCGCTATGCCTTTAATGTCCTTTGTCGTCGTCGCACTGGGTGCGCTTGCAGGTGCCATCACCAAAAGATCTGCTGGTGTGGCTTCTTTAGGCTTGACCATCGCAGTTGTTTTGTTATATTATATTCTATACTCTACGATGAAAACACTTGCAGAAAACGGAGGTCTGCCAATTTGGTTTGGAATTTGGTTTACCCCCGTTTTATTTATTTCGGCAGCTTATATTTTGTATAAGCGGATGAATATTTAATTTAGTTTTTGCTACTTTGTTAAAAAAATCCGTTTATATAAATCTGTTTGTAAAATCTGATTCGGATCGTATTTTTTTTTGTAAGCATAGAACTTTTTGAGATTCTCTTTTGGAAAGTAAGATTCCATGATTCGATTTCGGAGAGTTGAGTCTTTCGCAAAGTAAAATTTACCCTTATTGCGGAGGACCACTTCATCCATCGCATAACACAGTTCCCATAACTTCTGCTTGTTAGCTTTTGTAACCGGAAAGTCCATGGCCATAGAAAATCCATCTAGAGAGTGGGTTAATAAAAAGGGATCAGGTTTGTGTTTTTTAAAGACAGAAAGATAATTTACGATTCCTGCCTTTTGGCCAAGTGTAAAGATTTCTTTCATTGCTTCTTTTGCGGTATCTTTTGGAAGAAATACTTGGTATTGGATCATCGAACCCGGTTTATAGATAAATTTCCAATTCGGTACATAATCCAAAAGGAAGGCGTATTCGGCATGTCCCTGATAATAGTCCTTATGGTTCACCAAAATGCTGGCAACATATTTAGCGAAATTGATGAGCCTCATTCCTAGATTGAAACTAAATGGTTTCATCAAGATCCACATCCACTTCTTAGGTATGATGTAAAAAAGCATCGAGGGAAGGTGTTGCCTTTCCAATTTGCAATTTTGAGGATAATCTGGATCTTCACCTTCTTTCAGGTTCACTGCCTTATGAATCTGACCTCTTCCCATTGACTTACCCGATGCGAAGGCATCGATCCAGCCAACAAGATAGTCCGAAGTTTTATAGTTTTCTTCAAAGTAAGTAAAAAGCTCGTCAAAATTTTTGACGACAACGGGAGAGATTCGCATTTTGCCAGCATAAATCTTTTTCATTTTGATTTGAACAGTTAAAAAGCAGCCTAACATCCCGAATCCGGAGATTGCAGAGTAAAATAACTCCGAATTTATTTTTGGTGAACATTTTAGAATATCGCCTTTCGCAGTAAGAAAGGTAAATTCTTTGATGTGTTCCCCTATGGTACCCACTTGGAAATTATTTTTTCCATGGATGTTCATAGAGAGTGCCCCACCTAATGTCGGTAGCATGGTGCCGGAAACTACAGGTGGCCAGTATCCTTTTTCGATACCTGTTTGCCAAAGGTCTCTAATTCGTGCACCTGATTGCACTGTCATGATACCAGTGGCTAAATCAAAATTTAAAACTTGATTAAAATCGGATAAATCTAATACAATTCCTTCGCTGTTAGTTGCAGCATCGCCGTAACTACACCCACCACCTCGGAGTGCGATTTTTGTTTTTGTAGTGTTTGCCCATAGAAAAATGTCCTGAATTTCTTTTTCGGTCTTCGGGCGAAGGACGGGACTATGAGAAAATGAATTCATCCCCCAAGCTTCGACTTTTTCTGGCTTTGGTAGAACTATATTTGGAGTTGTTATTTTTTTCTTTGCGACCATTGCTATATACTCATTTTCTTAAAGATAAAATTAGGAATATTCCGAATGATGAAACCTACGAGTGCCCAAATTCCTGGTACGAAAGCCTCATCTTTACCTGATTCTACGATTTTTATGATTCGATCGGCGGCATCTTCTGCTGAGATTACTTTCAGCAATCCTTTCTCAGGCAGGACCAGACCACTTACCATCTCTGTCCGAATGAATCCAGGTTTAATTGTTGTTACTTGGACACCAACTTCCGAGAGACGATTTCTGAGCGCTTCGAGGTAAGTATTTAAGGCAGCCTTGGAGGTGTTGTAGACAGGATTTCCTTTTCTACCTCGTTCGCCTGCGATCGAGGAGATTCCGATGATTTTTCCATGCTTTTGGTTGGTAAAATGTGAAGCTGCTAAATTCAAAATGGAAATAGCTCCTAAAACGTTTACATTCATCATCGCATGGTCTTTAGTTGTATTGTATTCTATTTTGCCAACTTCAGGCATTACACCCGAGGCATAGTAAATCTCATCGAGTCCTCCCAAGGTCTTCAAGGCTTTTGTGAACACCTTGTCTGCGGACTTGAAATCAGTCACATCATAGGCTAGAGCGAAAGCCCGCGGACTTTCTGCCTTGTTCCAGAGAGATATGATCTGATTCATTTCTCTCTCTCTTCTTGCCATAAGCAATACTTTTGAACCTTTCTTCCATTCAGCCTCTGCGATTGCTTTTCCGATCCCACTAGAGGCGCCAACGACGATTATTTTTTTCATCTTGTTTCCTATTTTTTGGTTTTATGGAATCTGGCAAGTTCATTCAATAGGGGAAGTGTCCAATTCCACACGAATCTTAGTCGATGGGATGAATTTAATCTATAAATTCCCAGATTTGACCTCTTTTCTTGTAGATTCTCAATTAGAAGAGGCACGCCAAGGTCTTTTATCCTATTTATGGCAGTATTACAAGGAAAAGAAAATGTCGGAAGTTTTGGTTTTCTTTGATGGGAAAAAATTATCGGATGCTGATTGTTATTCGGAAGTGTATGAAAGTATGTCCGTCCATTATAGCCATGCTAAAAAGGCCGATGATTTGATCATTGGATATTTGACTCAGACACCGATACCTTCTCAGTGTTTGGTGATTACTTCAGATAAGGAAATCGTAAATTTTGCTCGTAAGGTCAGAGCAAAACGAAAAACGTCGGAAGATTTTTATACGGAGTGGGTTTCCTACTTTCAAGCTAAAGAAGACGCAGAATTAAATCAAATAAAGGAGGGTTTAACTGAAATGCCAGAACAAGATTATTGGGCAAAACAGTTTTTAACCTAAATCAATATGCTTTTCAATTCCATTCCATTTCTTGTTTTTTTTTCCATTGTATACCTCTTTTATTGGGGGATACCAAAAGGTTATAGAAAAAACTTTTTACTATTAGCTGGCATTTCTTTTTATGCTTACTTTTCGATTTCACTTACTTTTCATTTTTTATCTGTCATTGCGATAAATTATTTCCTGTATCGAAAAATTAAAGATAACCCGACGAAGTTTATGATCAGCGTTACGGTGACGTTGAATCTTTTAAACCTAGGTGTGTTTAAATATTTTTATTTTTTTAACCGAGTTCTAGCTGACATCACCGGCTATCCTTTCTTTCAAAATATTCCAAATTTTGTACACATTGTACTTCCTTTGGCAGTCAGTTTTTATTCTTTTCAGGTCATCGCGGCAGCCATTGATACTTATAGAGACGCTTCCAAACCAATTGTAACCATTCGGGATTATTTTCTTTTCGTAGCATTTTTTCCGGTGCTGATCGCAGGGCCCATCATGCGGTTCGAAAACTTTCTTCCAAACTTAGAAAAACTAGATCCTGATAAAGATAAAATGTACAGGGCTTCCTACCTATTGATGCTTGGGCTCATTAAGAAGGTGTTAGTTGCTGATCCTATGTCGATTACCATCAGTCCTATTTTTTCAAACCCGTCAAATTATGATTCCTTCTCTTTAGTAATGGCAGGTATCTGTTATTCGATCCAAGTATACTGCGATTTTTCCGGGCTTACAGACATGGCTCGATCGATTGCTTTGTACCTTGGTTTTGAAATTCCTGAAAATTTTACGGGACCATTTTTTTCTACATCTGGCCGCGAACTATGGAGAAGGTGGCATATCACTTTGTCTTTTTGGTTGAGAGACTATATCTATTTTCCTCTCGGTGGCTCAAGGCTCGGAGAAGCTCGTACCTATTTTAATTTAATCGTGATCATGACATTGGGAGGATTCTGGCATGGTGCAGACTATACTTTTATCTGCTGGGGATTTTATTGGGGTGTGATCCTTGCTGGTGAAAGATTTTTAGAAGATGGATTAGGATGGAAGCTAACTCCTACAAAAAGTCTTCCTCTGATCGTCTTAAAAGCCTTTATAGTATTTTTCCTTTTTTCCATTAGCGGTTTGATGTTTAGGTCAAACAATGCAACTTCCATGGTTGATTTATTTATTGGAATCTTTACACATTTCCCGCACACATTGGAACATTTCCTGCAAAGTCAGAATAATGAGTGGTTAATCTCAGCTACCACTCTGATTTCGAAAGACTCTCTGTTTTCATTTTCTAACATTGAAAATTTAGAACGAGTCTCGTATATGTCTGTAGCTTTATTTTTATTTCATCACTTCCAATACTTTCCTGAATACTGGGCAAAGTTTAGGAAATATGATGCCTATATAGCACCAGTATGCGGCGTGATTACAATCTTTTTGCTCGCTACACTTTCACAAGATGGAGGAGATTTTATCTATTATAAATTTTAGATAAACCGATAAATATGGATTTAATCAAACATCGTTTTTTACTTTTACCTCTTCTTGTCATCTTGATCACCTTTGGTCTTGACAAGTTACTTTTAATAGAAAATGTACATACGTATTTTTCGAAATCATTATCGGATATAAATTATATTCAGAAAAATCAGCTTTTTCTAGATCTGAAATCCTATCTCTCCACCCCGAATCGGAAAAAGGTAATTGTTTACTTTGGGAACTCGAGAGCACTTCTCTTTGATACAGATTATATCGAAAAAAAATATCCTGGTTGGACGATGTTTAATTTTTCCGTTCCAGGAGGAAAATCCGATTATACTTTACAGTGGATGGAAAAATTTGAAACAGAACATGTTAAACCTGATGCATTTTTATTTGATCATTCCGTAGAATTGTACAATGAAACCGCAACTTTAAAAGTAGATGAGACACTGACCAATGGTCTGGATGTTAGTTTTGTACTCAGGCATTTTGATTTATTTACAATGGATGAGATATCTACCCTTATCGCCAAACGTATGTTTCGAAGTTATCAGTATCGCCCGAAGCTAGAAGTGATCCTTGGACGTGCAAAACAAAAAGAAAAATTTCTATATTCTTACAGAGAGCTTCGGAGTAGTCTACTTTCCAGACTCAATGCAAATAGAGGTTCTGCGATGACGCCAGGAACTCATCAGGCGGTTTTGCCCGAGGAGTTGTTAAAAAAATCTTCACGTGGGGATTTCCAATCGTATCTTGTGCCATTTAAATTTTCTGAAAACACGCTTACTTTTTTGGATAAATCCATTCAAATTGCAAAGATTTTAAATGTTCCATCCGCCACAATCTGGGTCAGATTGTCTCTTCCGTACATGGAGCATATCAGAGAAGATCTGGTAAAAATAAATGATTCGCGCAATGGGACAGTCTATGATGCTTGGATCCCGCGAATCTTAGAGTATCAAAAGAATACCGATGTGCCGTTTTGGAATATGAATGATGATCCCCATTATAGTTGTAATGAATTTAGTGATGCGGGGCATATGTCCCCATCATGTTACAAAGATTATACGGATTTTATTATGAAGAGAGTTCTTCTGCTCAATCCTTAGTGATCGGTGTTCTAAAAAATTCGACACGATTTTGAGTATCTATTGGCGATAGTTTTTCAGTGTCCGTGGGACTTACCTTTTGAGCAGGATTTTGCATCACTGGTTTTGTACTATTTTCTTTATCCACGGAATAACCATAGTAAAACCCGTGTACGACTTCCACGACCGCGATGGCTCCGGTAGAAGAGAGATTGCGGATTTCAACGACAACGTCTTCAGGCGGCGCTAGGATTTCGAATACCCATTGGTTTTCTCCGACAATCTTTTCGCGCCTTAAAATCTGGGCAGAATCATCCGGTCCCTCACCGTTATACACTGTTAGTTGCCATTCGCGCAAGGTTCCGTCGCCAGCAATGCCGATACCAATGGATTGAGGTTGGGATTCGGTAGCTCGTAGGTCAAATCGTATGGTTTCCCCTTTTGTAACGGCACCATACAATCGTTTCTTGGATAGATTCGGATAGAGAGCTAAATCTTGAATTCTAGCAGTTACTTCTTTGACATTGAAGTTGAGTAGAGAGCCAGTGCCACCCTGGCCAAACAATGTATAAGATGCGATCAATAGGAAAGGTAGCAAGGTTCTAGAAATTCGTTTCATCATAATATCGGACTCTCTGAATTCTCTCAGAACCTTCTGGTTATTTCAATTTATTCTACGCAAGAATTGATTTTTTTTACTGATTTTCCCAGAAAATCGATCTCTTCTGGGTCGAGGGAACCTCGTTGTTTCAAATAAAAATCGTTCATTCTCTCTTTTGCTGCTCGGAACACGGGCTTACATCGATTTTCAAAATAAACATAACCATTCATGCGGTCTTGCTGGTTTTCGCTGATGAGCTTGTAAAAAGCGAATATGTCTTTACTATCTTTTGATTTGGAATTTAGGGTTACGTAGGTTTGAAAGCATTCGGAGAGTGCAGGTTGTGGGACAGTGGAAGCCGGGCAGTTTTTGGCTTTGTTTTCTGCAAGATATGCCATAAGTTGCGCAAAGCTATACGTATGTAAGCCTATCCCGCGCGGAACTTCGATGGGCGTAGCCACTACTGTTTTTGGTTTTTCCGGTTCCCTCTCTATACTTAGGAACTTAGGGATCTTTTGAGGTTTTTGATATGGATTGATGATCGTTAAATCATACTCGCCTGGATGTGCACCAGTGGTATCGACCTTAACATCGATACGTTTCTCATTATAAAAATTTTTACTAAGAATCGGTAGTTGTTTTTTCTCTTGAGAGATTTCGACCTCAGTGACATCTAAAAAATGTTCTCCATCGATCTCAATGAGAGAGACCTTGGACTTCTTTTTCCCTTTGCTGACTGGCGGCCCATGGATCGGTTTTCCATCCTCACCAACCTCGACAGGACCTCCGGTTAGCGCATCCACCAATTCATCCACTTCTTCTTCTGAATCGACAGATTTGATTTTAATTGTAGGTTTGTCTTTGTAAAAATCTACTTTTGGAACCGCAGATAAAAGAACTTCCATCTCTTGCCAGGGTGACCATATAACTGGCTTCTTAAAAAGGTTGAGAGGTGCCGTACGAACCGTATAATCACCGATATTTAGTTCTTGGACAGAATAAAAGTTTTTTTCAATTTTTCTATCAATGATGATATTCCCTTTTTTATCTTTGATTTGGATTTGATAGCCAGATGCATCGACAATCGGTTTCCATGCGATAAATTTTAATGGATCCGACGCATGCATCGGGGAAAATAATGAGAATAAAAAGCTAATGAGTATTAAATATCTTTTTTGCTTTTTCATTTTTATTTCCCTTCCTTATAAAGTCTCTTAGGTGATATAAATTGTATGTCGGAAGACTTCAAAGTCTTTAATTGATCTAATGTGATGATGAAATTTCCTTTTCGAGACTGTGTTGCCTCACCATCACGATACTCAATCAGCTCCCATGAGAAAGGACCTTCATCTAACAATGATAAATCTTTAATTGTAACGGGAGAAGTTTTCGATTGTGATCTAAAAACCGCTGTCCGTTTTGCGCCTTCAACTTGGTAGAGAACAAATTCAAATTTGTCTGCGCCAGGGCCAGCTTTCCAAGTAAATACTATGCTTTGTTTTCCTTTCATCTCTACGACTGTATTGAAGGGCGAAATGAGTTCTAGTGGAGGTGGTTTAGGCTTATCATCTTTTTTAATTTCTTCAGGCTTAGGGATCTCGTCAGGAGTTTTCTTATCTACGATCGTGAAACGAGAAACAGGTGAGACCTCTCCCTCTTTTCCATTTTCAGCAATCCCTCTGATTCTGGCATAAAATACCCCTTGGCCGTATTCTTTCCAATTCGGTGTGAAAAAATTGGATACACTTTCTTTTGAAAGTAGAGTGGATGCAAATTTTGGATCTTTGGAAAGCTCGACTTTGTATTTTACGAGTTCTGGGTTCCCTTCCCAAATCATGATGGCTTGACCCTTTTGAATTTCTTCTAAAGTGATTTCAATTCCATTCGAAGGTCGTATCAGATGAGGGGCAGGATAGGATTCATTTTTTTTAATTTTGAAATGATTAGGTCCTACCTTCTTATCGGGCGAACCCGGAAAAGAGGAATGAGCTGTGATTCTCCAATGGTATTCTCCAGCGGCAAGGTCATCAAAAGATAAGGTGTTGGCCTCGGTTTCAAGACTTTTTACTAAATGAGTAAATTGAGCGGTGTCTGAAAGCTCAAATTTATAAGCACGGGCCGTGGTAATTTTCGACCAGCTAAAGTTTATGAGAGGAGGTTCCGTAACATAACTAAATTCAGTCTGATTACTTGGTGTATCGAGACGAAGTGGCTCGTCTTTTGCGACAAAAAATTTACCCACATCACTGGATTCCCATTTTTCAGTTTTTGGATCCTTTACTTTTACTCTCCAATAATAGGTTCCTTCTTTAAATCCAGTTTTATAATTATTCCCACTTACTTGCTGTTTAATGAGCTGCAGTTTAAACAAAGGGGACCTAGATACCTCTAATTGCGATTCCGTGTAACCAGCATCTGGCTGCCAGTTAAATGATACAGGGGCGTCGTGTCCTTCAACACTTAAGTATAACTGTTGCGAAGAAGGGAGCGCCAATTTAACCGGAATTTTTTTGACTGTGACTTCCGCGCCTTCGACCAAATCAGCTTTTTTTCCACTTTCAACTTCGATTTGTTTACCGTTATGCGTAATTTTTGAAGACCCATTTTCGACAAAAAGGCTGAGATCCTTCTTTGCTTCTTTCTCGATTTTGAGATTTCCGCTTCCAACATCAATCTCACTTCCTTGGGATTTGATTACAAGATTAGAATCTTTGGAGGTACCGTTCTTGACTTGCATGGAACCTTGTGAAAATTCTAAACTAGGCTTATCACCTGACAAATCCAAGTTGAACATAGAATTTTCATCAATGTTAATTTCCGTTCCGTCTTTAAGGCGAATGATGGCATCTGAGAAGGCTTCTGAGCGAATGGTATCTTTATTCGTTAGGGGACTATTGTTTTCTAAAGTTTCCCAAACGACCTGATCTTCCAACTTTCTCTGTACGATGTTATTTTTAAAATGAATGGTTCCTATAATTTCTCTATCACCAATATCGATTTTTTTATTTATATCGATATAAAAGAGTGAAGTGAACCCAACAGCTATTAGAAGCAATAAAATTAAAACACGGTAATCGGCTTTGTCTAGTTTCATATTCGATCGATTATTTTTTTTCTGGAGTAGGAATCCCTACTAACTTACGTAAATCAGCAAGGGTTTTCGGGCATTTTGGGTCACCTTTTCTTCCAAGTACAGCATAGATTTTCTGCGCTTTTACTTTTCCTTTCACCTTGATCTCTCCCATGCTGATGGTGTTAAATTTACTTTTCACATCATCATATGTATATTCCGAGATTAATATATCCGTTCCGGATTCTTTATTTAGCGACTCGACTCTTGAAGCTAAGTTTACTGTATCTCCGATGACCGTGTATTCCATTTTGTCTGAAGATCCAATTTGTCCCGCAATCACATAGCCAGTGTTAATGCCGCAACCGATGCGAATGATCGGTTTTTTAACGCTACCACGACCTTTGTTAAAAATTAGGAGTCTTTCTCTCATACGAACTGCTGCTTCTACTGCATCTAGTGAATCATTACCGGAACTTCGAATCGCTCCCCAGGTTGCCATAATGGCATCTCCGATGAATTTGTCGACGATCCCCCCCGTTTCTTTGACGCAAGTTACCATTTCACTCATATATTGATTTAAAAATTCGACCACATCTTCCGGTTCGAGCTTTTCGGAAATGGCAGTAAAACTACGAATATCCGAAAAGAAAACGGCACAGTTTTTCCTTTCTCCACCGATGGATAATTGTCCTTTTGCGGCGAGTTCTGCTATGTCTGTATTTACGAATTTACCAAAGGAGTCTTTCAATTTTTCTCTTTCTTCCAGGCCTTGGCCCATGGAAACGAAGGATCGTGTCAAGACTCCGATTTCATCTCTTGTTGTGGCTTTTAAATTCAGTCGGAATTGACCTGCCTGGATCATACGCGCTGCTTCGACTAATGCGAGTATAGGTGTGGAAAGTGATTTTGCAAAAATATAGACAACGATAAAAGCGAGAGCTAAAAAGATAACCAGCAAATACATGTTTCTTTTCTGGATGTCATTGACCGCTTGAAAAACCTTCTCTTCTTCTACTTGAGAGATAACACCAACACCACCGATGCCCAGTTTTTTAAATGCGCCTAGATAGTATGCACCCTCTTTGTTTTCATATCTGAACTGCCCATTGTCTACGAGAGACTTTTTCATCTTTTCAACTATGGGTAAGTCGTTTAACTTTGAACCAGATAATACAATTTTGGCGTCAGGATGAGCTAGGACACTTCCATCCTCACCAATAAGAAATGTTTCGGTTGTTCCTGAGGTTTGGAAAGCATTGAGAAGCCTGTCTAACTTTACTAAGGTGACAAGAATGGTTTGTGTATCTTTTGATTCAGAAAGTGGAAATGCTAAACATAACATAGGATGACGAAAGTAGGGACTGGCATTCCATATGACAGTAGAACCCGAATATGCTTTTTTAACTTTCTCTTTAATCGTCCCCATCAGATTTTGAATTTCAGATTTTTGATAATCGAAGTTTTGAAGAAAATCTTCGTTTAACACCTCGAATTTTGGTTGGAGACCGGGACCGTAAGCACCGATCAATATAAAACTTTGGTCAAATCCAAAAAGCTCTTTGGCAATGGCTTGCGATGCTTTCGGGTTCCTTAAAATACCTGCAGCTGTTATGTGAACGTCCTGACGGATCGACTGCAAATCAGATTTAACTTTTAAGGCTAAGATATCGTTGATTTTGATATTGTTCTCTTTTACCACCCCCTCACTGTCTTTTCTGAAAAAGTAGGAGGCGAGAAAGATCACACCAGATACCGAGACAAGTAAGACGAATGAGATGATCAGTAACATTTTGAAGCGTATTGGAAACGCCGAGTTCAGAGATTTTGAATCTTCTTTGGCAAAGAGGTTGGTGATAAATTTAAATCTGGAGCTCATATTCTATTCTATTAGTATTATTTTCGTATACCACTAGTACACAAAAAAGATAAAAATAAAATTATCCAAAATTTATTAGAGAAATCCCTATTTCAGCCGCACTTACGGGCAGGAAAGGTCGACTGAGTATGTTTGACGGAAGGGATATTCGGGAATGGCAAAAGTAGTTTGGCTGATTACCGTTTCTGGAAAGCCGTCAACCCTAGTTATGTCTCCCATACAAGCAAGCGTATAGAGGCCTGGATTGAGGTATTTGATTTTGGCTCCCGCTTTTGCAGGTGTTGCTGCCAGAGGAAGAACCGTTGTTAAATCAGTTTCTGCCGCTCTGAAAACGGCATAATGGTGGAGTAGGGAACCAGTTCCGCCGGTTATGCTGAGGCTTGATGCGGTTTCAGGATAAATCACGCGCGCGCGTGAAAGAAAATTTCCGCCAGCATCCCCCTCTCCTTTGTGGTCGTTGAAGATATCACTGATTCCTACGTAGGTAATCACTTGAGCTCGTGCCGAGAGGTAGGAATGGAGCATAAGATTTTCTTTCAAATTGACTCGAACTTCTAAGATATAAGGATCGAAACCTTCACGAATTTCCATATCTGCTTGCGTCGGTTTTTGGGAGTAGAGGACGGGAAACATTTTGGGAACAATGCTACTCTTGGAAATGGAGGAGGTGCCTGGATTGTAATTATTTCGCGGAACAATGTTTAAACCGATCACTGGTTTGTTATCAAACCGAGTTGTAGTGATCGGAACTCCAGCATCGTTTGCGAAGCCAGTTACAAGTGATCGAAAGTAGATACCCGAATAATAATATTGTCTTCCGAAGGTACTCAGTCCGTAACCTGCACTTTCCGTTTTGGCAGAAGGATCGTTGGATGGGTACTGAGCTCCGACTCCATTGAAAAAATCAACAGCTTTTGCAATTCCATTATTTTGAACGCACGTATTTTCATCAAAAGAATAAGAAACGGTGCAGTACACTTGCCTTTCATTTCCTATAAAATCCCAGAATTTTGTTGAATCCAAGCTATCTCTAATCTGCGTTAGGTCATTGATACCCTTCGTATATTTACTTGAGATTCTGACTTCACCGATATCTATGAAAATGGGCAATCCACCAACAGTTGGTAGGTTAGTGAGTGACATTGCGGGATCATTGCCCTCAACCTGACTGTCTACATAGAGTGCGCCTGTACCGTTATTCAACTCCGACCATTCTAGGGGGCTGTCCGTAGAATAAGTTCCTTTTAATAGAAGTAACATTCTATTATTAAATAATGTGGAGAGTACAGGAAGACTTGTTTCGTCCCCGAGGTCTAGTTTCGTTTTACATTGCACTAACAAAAACAAGGCGAGTAAAATGAATTGATTTTTTTTCATAACATCACTCCGACCATAAGACCAAAATAGAAAAAGTCGGCATTTTCGAGTCGGTAATAATTCGGATTTAAAAGCCTTGGGTCGTCGTAGGGACTCGCCAGGGGAACGTTATAGGTCGCGGGAAGATTTAAATTTGTTTCCCGAATCTGGTTGTAATCCAAACGGACTCCGATGCGGATTCGTTTGCCGGCGATGAAACTCGCTTCAAGACCCGCATAAACTAACGGATCCCAACGAGCCGTATCTGCAGGTCTTGCCACCACATAGGCTTGTCCCCCACCTGCTTTGACAAAAAATTGTAAGGGCATTTCTATGGGAATGCGGTAAGCGAGGGCTGCATAGAGCGGAATCGTGGTTAGACCTCGTTCGGATTTAGATAGGAAAACGGCATACGAGGTACCGATTTCGGTATAAAAAATGTAGGGAAACGGCATACGAAAGTAAGCACCGCCTCCGAGGGTGGTATCCAATAATTGGATGGTTTTTGATCCTGGAAAGGGATTTCCGGCACCCACCCATCCTCCGACTTCATATCTGCGCTTGTTGTAATCTTCCAAAGTCTGCGCCGAGAGAGCGCCCGTCAGACAAAAAAAGGAGAGAATGCTGAGCCCTTTAAGGATAAAGCGTGTCATAGAGAGATTGGATTTCTGGATACTCTTGGTAATGGGCTTGTACAAAATAAAGACCGTAAGGTGGAAGTGTGACCCCAGCGCGGGTACGGTCAGCTTCCTCTAAGATTGACTCAATGGATCTAGATTCCCAACGCCCCTTTCCGATGTCGAGTAAAGTTCCTACCGTAATCCTTACCATATTGTGCATAAAACCATTGGCTCGGATGCGGATTCGGTAGATTTCGGGAATAAAGGCATCCCGTTCGATGGAGAGAGACTGGATCCTACGAACCGCCCGCCTTCCTTTGCTCGACCTTGCCTTTGTAAAGGAACGAAAGTCCCTTTCTCCAAGTAAATTGGGGATTTCTTCCGCAATTTTGTCCCAATCCACCCTATGTTTGACCCAGAAAGACCGATTTTCCTGGAGCACGCTCTGGTATTTGGAGTAGTAGAGTTGGTAGATATATTCCCGGGAGGTGCATGAAAACCGAGCATGGAACTCTGGTGGTACTTCCATGGCTCTTCTGATGACAACACCTTCATCCGTAAGGGCATTCAGAGAAACAATAAGTTTGTGTAGATTGGGTAAGGGGTTTTCTGTTTTGAAATTGCAGATCATCCCCAAGGAATGAACCCCTGTATCGGTCCGTCCAGCTACGGTTAGGTGGGTGTGAGGGTTGGTTCGGAGTATGGTTTTAAAAGCATTTTCGATACTGCCTTGGACAGATTTTGATGTTTTTTGTCTTTGCCAACCGTGGAAACGAGCTCCATCGTATTCGACACATAAGGCGTAGTTGGGCAAACCTTACTTTTCTCCGCCCAATTCCTCAATCAGAACATTGTACTCGTCGTATAACTCTCTCGACATTTCGAGAATAGGTCCTGGTTTTCCTTTGGAAGATTTTCCGGAACCATACAAACGAGCCAAAGTACGTTTCGCTCGGGAGAGTAAAAGGAGTTGGTCTTCTGGTTTTGGAGCCAATTCGTTTTTAAAACGTTTGGTCAGATAGGCATTTAAATAGATCACACCATCAAAACCCCAGTTATTGTCAGTATCGGGACCAAGCATACCCGCTGCCGAATCGACTGGTTCTTGTCCACTCTGCATGAGTTCCAATGTCGTGCCGTAGATGATGGCTGCTTTTTGGTACATCAAATCTCTGATCTTGTCATATCCAAGATTTGGAAATTCTTCATGAAGGTCGCCAAAATACCATGCCGCACGAATCGCGCTCACGGCTTTTTTAGGAGTTGGTGCAATGGCTGGACCGCGCAATTGGTAACAGTCATAGGCGAGTAGGTAGGAGGCAGCGCCTGTTGCTAAATGTCGATCCTGCATAAAATCTAAGGGTCCAAGTATTTTCTCAATGTAGGACTTCCGCAGGTCTGTCTGCATCCGAATGGCTTCATTTTCCGCATTCGAGAGAGTTCCAAAATCCTTCGGAAAAGCGGAATAATAACACCGCGGACAAACGGTCATCACGTAGTCTAGGGGACTCACACGACCGAATTTTTTATTTTTTTCATAGGTTCTGCGTAAATCTTGGGCAAGTTTGCCTGCAATCAGCCTGCCACCCCCTTGGAACATCTGCTCTTTTTGGTGATTTTCATCACAAATCGGGCAAGCTGTCACTTCTTTGGCGCGAAAGGATACTTTTTTTGATTGGGCTGCGGCTGTAGACATCGTTAAAAATCAAATAAAAGCCTGATTTTTAAATACATTCTGTCAATCCAATATCGTAAATCTCCGATAATCCTTGTAGGGAACCACCCTGAAATTACTTGTAAGATTCTTCATGTGAAGGAAATTACAGAAAGGTATGAGCGGCAGAGCAATGAAACATTCCATTCTGATATTAATCCTGACCCTAGCGGCACAAACAGCGTTGTTTGCGGAGTCAGTAGCCAACAAAGCTTACAATAAGCGCATTGAACTTCTCACCTACTTACGTGAGTTAGAGCCAATGATCAAAAACTTCCGTGGTGAAGACCCTGAAGGCAAACCGACACCTATCAAAGCCCCCGAAGGCAAAGAAGGATTTCGACTGAAAAAATACGATGAGTTAAAGCGTATTTACCAAGAAGGATTGCAATATTACTTCGAAGGAAATTATGTATCTGCTTACCAAAGATTTCTTGAATGCCAGTTAGGTGTTGAGAAAGTAACAGAAGAATTATCTCAATTGTATGTGTTACGTGCTGAAGAAATGATGAAAATGGCGATGGAAAGAAAGAATTCAAACAATGAACTCGATAAAGCGTTGTTAGACATTTCTATTGAATACGGAAAAGGTTCCTACTTCCGTCACGATGTCATGGACGTTCCCCGCGAAGCGCCTTTCTCTAGAAGGATGTATGATCCTAAGGAAGTTCACTACGTATACAATAAGTATGCGATTGAAAAAAACATGGAATTGGGATTTCGCCATTTGGGACTTGCAAAAGAAGCTAGAGTGACAGCCCTTAAAGTAGAAAAGAATTTGGAAAAACACCAAAAGCTTCAACCAAGTCATAGAAAGTATCGAATCGAAAATTACTTTGGCGCGATCAATCTTTGTCGTGATTCAAAAGCCAATGCGATCAATATCTTTAAATTAAAATATCCTTATGATAACTATTATCTAAATAATTCTGCTGCTAAGTCAGAAGGAAAAAAAGATGAAACAGGAAAACTAGTTGATGGAGAACCTGTAAAGATCGATGGATCGACTTATGATTTTTCCAAAAATCCATATGTAGAGTATGATCATAGACTCCAAGCGATGTTTGACATCAGGGTACCCGAAGATTACCGCGTGGACCATGCTGACGTTAGGGGAAGAATTTACGATATCGATTCCGAAAATATTGTATATTTCAAATATGACCCGGAACGTAAAAAACAGTTAAACGTTCCAAACAAACCAACACCAACAACAGGAAGTGGCGCAACCACTCCCTAACTAACACCGTTTACTCTGCCGTGAAAGCCCGGATCTTCCGGGCTTTTTTTATTTCCTAGAACACCGATCCTAGACTAATTGTTATCTGTGGCTAAAATTCCAATACTCGATGATTTTCTCACCAAAGCTTTAAAAGGCCAAACTGCTGAATATGGACACTTTGTGATAAAGATTTATCTCAGAGTTTTGTTACTTATTTTCGGGAAGGCGAGTCCATATTTGGTTCAGGGACTCTGGTATGCTGCTCGAGGCAAAAAGGAAGAACGCATAGAGGCATTTCTAAAAGGTTCAAAAGTTTGGGCAGAGGATGTACGTAAGATTACAAAAGCCAACCTAGTCTTTTTTAACGAACTAAAGCCGCCCGTGAAGGGCCATTTTATTTTCCTAAACCATGTGAACGAAATCGACTTCCCGTATGATTGTTATGCGATAGGAAGACCGTATCTTGCCAATCAAGTGATTAAAAAAACGTTATTCGCGTATTGGTGGATGGTGGCAATGGGTTCTCTCGTTTTTGATAATTCCAGAGCGATGTCAATTGCCGTATCCATTAAAAACCTGATTGCTGGTTTGGCGACAACTTCCTACATCGTCTATCCTGAAGGTCATAATTCCTATAGCGAAGACATTTTACCGATCAAAAAAGGTATGGTAAAGATTGCCTTTGATCAAAAAATTCCGATTTACCTAGCTTTAAAATCAGGTGTCACTTCTTACCAAACGCACCGAAAGGGAAATACCGTCGGTTATATGGAAGTCGGATTTTTGAACCCTAATGATTTTTCTAAGTATGAAGACTTACAAAGTCACCTGCATGAACTCATGGTCACAAAGAAAAAAGAATTAGATGTGTTCGTAAAAAAGGAAATCGAAAAGGGGTAGGGCCTCGACCCCGCTCCCTTTCATGTTACCACCAAGCCAATCCTTACTTTGAACAATCGTGTCCATGGAAAGGTTTACTCTTTTCCGATATTGGTGATTTCAAACTTCTGTAAAAACCTTTCTTGTTCTCTTGACTCGATTGCCCGTTCACTTCTAGATTTTCGAACCATTTGGATGGCAGCATCCGCACTTATGTGATACTTCCAAATCATATAAGCCGCAGCGAGAGTTCCTGACCTTCCAAGCCCGCCCACGCAATGGATGAGGATTTTATTTGAAGTGTTCGATAGCGTTTCCTCCATCCATTGCAATGTGTTTAGAATTGCCTCTGTGGTAGGAACTCGCTGGTCAAAAATGGGAAGATAGTGCGTGCCAAAACCAGATTTTTTATATTCTTCCTTTAGGTTGGATACACCATATTGACCATATTCTTGTTCGGTTAGGAGAGAAATGATGTGTGTGATACCTTGCCTTTTTATTTCGATCAGATCTTCTGATAGGGATCGTCCTCGGTCTTTCCGACCAGGAAGGATGGTTAGCCCAATGCGCTTTCCATACAGATTTTCTTCTCCTGAATCCATTTCTACAAAATCAATTCTTAGCGATTTTGTTTTTAATATGTAAGCCCTGACTTTATCAATGAGAATGCAACCCGTATGTAAGGCCCATTTTCTTTGGATTTCATTGCTTTCATCAAAAGAAAGAGTATGCATCGCATAACGAAGAAGACCTACATGCATTTGGTATGGATCTCTATCTAATTTGACAAGATCTGGAAAAAAGGATCTTAATTTCGCGATGACGCGGTAAGCCTTTTGTAATTTTTCGTTCTTTAGGAAAGAAGGGATAGCAAAAGAAAGAGGAATCCCCAAGTCTTCTTGGTTGAGCAATCGGTCTGTCAATGTGATCGCCTCCTTAAGTTCATCTTCCGTTTCAATTTTGGTAAAGATGTATAGGATATCATTTTCCAGCTTCAAAAGATCTCTTAAAATATGCCCTCTATGCGTATGAAAAAAATCAATGAGCCAGACATTGTCTTGCGCATCTAATATGATATTTGCACCATTTAAATCTCCATGAACATACGCTAGGTTATGATTCACTGCATTGTATTCTTTTAAGGTCAATAGATCAGATTCGTAAAAAATACAGGGGTTTGTTACGGTAATACCACTTGCAATTTCAATCTGATCGCCAGTAGCGGGTTTACCGATAAGAGCCTCAACTCTAGATCTTACTCCTTTACTGTATTTTGATTGAAAATCGTAATATTCTAAAAGATTTAATTTTTCAACACTACTTGCTTCGTAAAGCCTTCCTAATTGGTGTTTAAAAACGACTTCGATGACATTGTCTGCCATCGATGGATCAGCTATGGTTCCAAACATTTTTTGAAAGGTTCGAACATTTCCATCCAGCATGGCCGCATAACGATATTTAATCGCTCCACGTTCTCCTAATTCACAGAAATCTACTATGGAGGGAGCATTATTTCCGAGAACCTCTTGGATGCGTTCGAAGGAAGTACGTTCCTTGGCTATTAAATCCCGATTTCCGATTTTTACCACGCAAGGAACTTGTGTGTGCCCGAATAAATCAATGGCCTTTGTTTTGATGACAACATTTCCCGAGAAACCGCCATCCAATGTTTTGAACTCGGCTTCCTTACAATCCCGGAATAGATAGAGAAGGATTTTTTTATCGGTATCGGAAATCGGATACTTTGGATCTAATTTCAAATGATCTGATGAAACTCGTGAATGCGTTGAAATTTTCTTTTCTAAATCTGGTTGAGATCCAGTTAAAAACTGAGTGAACGAGCCTATGGATGGATAGATCGTAACACCTAAGATTTGTTTTAGTTTGTCGAGAGCAATGAAGTGCATAGAGAGAGAGGAACTCGCAGTAAGAGCCGAACAGACAGCAATTTCAAATTCCGGAAAGCGCGTCTTTAAGTCATAACATAAGAAAGTAACCTTTGCTTCCGTCCAGACTCCTGTAATCCCTACTTTAATTTTCCTGCCCTTGTATGGTTGTAAAATTTCTTGTAAGTCGGTATTTACAAAATCATTCAAACCCGATGCATTTACGATCTGATGGCGTGTAGGATCTTCGTTGATCCAGGATTGAAACACAAACTCTGCCCCTTTTGTATCTCGGATGCAGTGTGGACCAAATTGAAGCAAATGGTCCTTTTGTTCGATCGCATCGGCATCATGCCAATCACGAATGTGAATGATTTCTAAATTTTCTATTGGTGTCTGATACGCCCACTCAATCAGCGAGTAAACAGGACCATGCTCCGCCATTTCCCCGAGGAGTCGGTTCGATTCCGCATAACCGACATGAAGTGCATTTGGTAAGGGATCATATTTATCCAGTAAGGATGTGAAATCATTTTGGAGGCATTGAGTGATTAAGATTGCAGAAGGTTTCGCCATGCAGAGAAATGTAGACGAGAAACTCATAAAAATCTAGTTTAAATTTTGATTTTGGTTGCAAAATTAAATGGGAAGAAAGAATCAGAGACCGTCCTTGGGAGGGAAAATGAAAGTCATTCTTTTTCTAATGATTTCTGTGATGATGTCACCGCTTCATGCGGGGAGTGTAGGTTCCGATTGTAAAATAAAGGGAAAAAAAATGTCCGGAAAGGTCCAAATCGTGAGTTCCTTTGCTGACTTTAAAGTGCAAATCGTAAACTCATTTCCAGATTTAAAAGTGCAGCAGGTAACATCTTTTCCGAATGATTGCGGGAAATGGCAATTTGTGGAATCGTTCCCAGACTTTAAAATCCAAATTGTAAATTCGTTCCCCGATTTTAAAATCCAGTATGTAAATAGTTTTCCAGGTGTTCCCTAGCTTCGGACCAACTTACTTTTTTGGATTGATCCTTGTATGTAAGGCTTCCTCATCGATCCCTTGGATTGAGATATCAACAGCGATACTCTGTTTCTCTTTAGAAATTTCAATCCAACCAAAATTTTCTTTTGCATAGACGCTGCTTATCCTTCTCGGATCTGTATCATCTTGCACGCGATTTGGTATCGGTTTATTTAAGGAACTGGAGGTAATGTCCAAAATGGTATTACCCGATTTTAACTTTTCTTGAAAGATTTCAGCGATATGTCTATCCCCAGATAGAAACATCGCATTTCCGGAAGTATACCTGTCTATCATAGCAAGTAACTTTTCTCTTTCTAATGGAAAATTTCCCCACTTCTCAAATCGATGAGAATCGTTTAATACCTGTATGCTGGAAACGATGATGATTACGTCGCTTTTTTCATTGAGTTGTTTCTCAAGCCAATTCCATTGTCCTTCACCGAGAATCGTTGCTGTTTTTTCATAATTGGCAACATACTCTTTAATCCCAAGCTCATTTATTTTTGAAACAAGGGGAGATCGAAAACTCCGTGTATCGAGAAGAATCAGTTTTATCTTTATGCCCTCGTGAATGATATTCTCGACAGAATATGTTCCTTCATGCTTTCTTATCTCTGCATTTTGTGGAACATCCAGAAATTTCAAAAAGAGATCCTTGCTCTCTTTTTTCATTGGATATTCTTCGCCTACATCATTGTAACCAAAATCATGATCGTCCCAGATTCCTAAGACCTTCGTCTTTTTTCTCAGTATTTGATACTCTGGATTTGCTTTTTGGATCTCATAGGCAGATTGTTTTTCATTCATGTCCACGGTATCTTTATAGATATTGTCACCTAACCATAACCATATGTTTGGATTTTTGGTTAAAACCGAATTCCAGATTTTTATTTCCAGATTTTGATCCAGGCAGGAACCAAACGCAATTTTAAAAACAGGACGTGGTTGCTTCTTTTTCCCATTAACGGGCGTCAGGCTAAATAAAAAAAAGAACACAAGGAAGAAGATTCTAAATTGAGACGTGAAAAATTTCATTTGGTTAAAAAAGTGAACGTAAGTAGGCTATCGATAACTACATTTTTATAGGAACACTCTCAAAATGCAACGAAAGTCCGAAAAAAAGAAATTCATTTTTCTTCAAGTCGGTAAGATTACTAGATTGAATTATTTCCCTTTTCGAAGTCCCAATAGCAATGGTGTGATGCTAAGTGAAGTGTTCAGCTTCTCTCTTGCCTCTAAATTTTCAAAATCTGCACTCATCGTAAAACAACTATTTTTCATGACTCGGTCTTTAATCCACCATTGGTGAACAGCAGCACTTCGTTCAGCAAAAGGTTTTGATTCTTGGCTATGATATTCTTCATTCCATTCTTTGGGGAGTTGTCTGCTTTTAAGTTCGTAGCCTAATGCCGAAATAAAGTTATCTACCGCATAGAATAAAAGTTGATCAATACGAATGCATCCGTTTTTGGAGAGGGGGATGTGCTCTCTTAACATGATTTCTAAAGCAGGCCGATTGAATTTTTTTCCATTCAAAAAATCATAATTGGTGATGGCTCCAGGACATGAAGAGAAAGGAGTTCTTCTTTCCTCTATCTCAGACTCGATAATGGTTTGTTTTGATAAATCGATCTCAAGTAGCAAACTGATGTCATGGTATCTATCATAAATCTTTGATTCGACGACTGCCTTCTGTGGTAAGCTATCAAAAAACCACCAAAACGAGACACTCATATTTCGCTCTAGGCATACGGGTACATTCTGTATTTTATTTCGAATCGGCATCCGATGTTTCTCCTGGAAAAATTTTGTTTTGATTCATCAAATCGATGGAAAGATTAAAGAAGGATTTTGCTTTCAAAAGCGATGAGGCGCAAACTTCTTTAGAGAGATTGCATTCTTTATGTTCTGTATATGGAGGATTTGCCGTAAAGTGTAAACTTTTTTCTCCATCTACCCACTGATATACGAACTGATTTCCTTCAATCCATCCGTAAGCTGCGCCATATGCAAAATAAGCCTTTCCCGGCCCCAAGTTTTTAGCAAGAAGATTCCTGCCCATGGCCGAGAAAGTAGTCTCTTTGCCAACTAACCCAAGTATCGTTGGAAAAACATCCAATTGGGAGGAAATGGTATCATCTAATTTTGCCTTTATCTTTGAGGGGGAATAAATTAAAAAAGGTACATTTCGATCTTCATAATAAGATAGGTAGCGATGGTGAGTATGGTCTGCCACGAAAACAAAAATCGTATCTTTAAAATAGGGTTCAGTCTCTATCTTAGTGATGAAATCTTTCAAAGCTGCATCTGAATAATGGTAGGTATTTAAATAATCATAATCTTGGATCGATGGATCAAAGATTTCATATTTTTTATCCGGCACCTTATACGGATAATGTGTAGTCATAGTTAATGCTGTTCCCAGGAATGGTTTACCTTTTAAATAGGAATCATTCATCTGTTCGTGTAAAATGGAAAAAATATCCTCATCATCATAGCCCCAGGCCCCAATCTTATATTTTCCGGAGTTTGCGATTTCTTTTTTCCCAATTAAATTCTTGAACCCCCAATGAGGGATGATTTTTCCAAGATTATCAAATTGTAAGTCATCGCCAGTAATGAATATAGTGTCGTAACCCCATTTTTGAAATACGGTTCCTAGGCCAGAAAAATTCCCCAATATTTGGTGAGAACGAACAGCTGTTAATCCGGGTCGGTCGGGAATTCCGGTGAGAACTGACATGAGTCCATTAGAGGTTCGACCTCCGTTTGCATAAAAATTTTTGAAAGAGTGACCTCGACGTGCAAGCTGATTGTAGTAAGGTGTTAATTCTTTGCCATGAATGATGCCATTGCTGATAGGCCAGACAAATTTTCCTGTCCAAGATTCCTGAAAAATAAGAACAATATTTGGAAATTTACCATCATTTGTTTCCATTTGTCGGCGGAGCAAAGGAAACTCTTCTCCGCCAATAAATTCAGCTCCTTCATAGCCAGTTTCCTTTTGAAATATCTGGGTTGCTTCATAGGTTCCCATTTTATGAATTTGAGGAATCGATTGACTCTTTAAATCCATAACAGTCGTATAGATACCGTTAAGTGCAATGTTATTGGTGAATGTATCTTCGCCGACAATGGCATTACTTGCTCTTAGAGGTGTTTGTTGGACTCCGCCTCGGATAGCGAGTATGATGAGAATAGAACCAACCAAACCTTTTGCAATATTTCTTAATAGAGATGTATTATCCGTTCGATTCAGAATTTTATATTTAAAGTAAAGTGTAAATAAGACAATCATCAGGCAGGCAAATCCCAAAAGGATGGCACTCATCGAGTAAGGACTTTCCATAAGCGCGGATTTGATTAATAACGGTAGGTCCGCAAAAAAAATAATAGCCTCGTATCCTATGTGTTTGTTGGCATTTTCGTAATAGAGTAAGTCACTTGTCAAATGTCCGAAACTCCAAATAAAGAGGAGTATCGGAAGAAAAGACCAAACTAATCGAAAGGCATAGTATCGATTTAAAAAACTCATTTTAGATAAAACATAAGGTAACCCGAGAATCATGGCTGAGGTTGCTAAATCATACCTAATACCGATTGCGAATGTGAAACAGATCGTAAGCCAATCAAACTGGACGATACGATAAGAGTAGAGTAGGAAAAATAAAACACGGAAAACAGAGAATAAAGTTAAAAAGGAGGCTAAGTAAGTAAGGAACAGTCTATCAAATTCGGAGAGTCGATGCCAGAAACGTTTCATTCTATTCCATCAAAGCCTTTTTTTAGTTCTGGTCAACTCCCTTCCAATCGTAGTTGATTTATTTAAAGTCATCATGGAGAGTGAAACTATCCATGATGAACATACAAAAAATTCTAATTGCGAATCGCGGTGAGATTGCGGTTCGGGTCATCCGTACTGCGAAACGATTAGGAATCAAAACAGTAGCGGTCTATTCCGAAGCAGACAAGGACAGTATGTATGTTCGTCTTGCGGATGAGGCCATTTTCATTGGACCTTCGGAACCTAGGCAGTCTTACTTAAACCAGGATGTCATTCTTTCTGCGATACTCGAGACAGGCGCCGATGCAGTGCATCCTGGCTATGGTTTCCTTTCCGAAAATGCTGAATTTGCTGAGAAATTAAACCAACATAAAATTAAGTTTTTGGGACCAAAGCCTGATTCGATACGAGCCATGGGTGATAAAATAGGTTCACGCTTGTTAGTGGCTAAGTATGATGTTCCCGTGGTACCCGGTTATGAAGGCGAGGACCAAACCATGGAGCGCTTCCGTAAGGAAGCACAGATCATCGGATTTCCTATCATGGCAAAGGCGAGCGCTGGTGGAGGAGGAAAGGGAATGCGTCGAGTCGACTCCATGGATGAACTTGAACCACTCATCTTATCTGCAAAAAGAGAAGCCTTGTCTTCGTTTGGTGATGATCGAATCCTTCTTGAGAAATATATTTTGAATCCTCGTCATGTGGAATTTCAAATATTTGGTGATACTCATGGGAATGTAATCCATCTTCATGAACGTGATTGTTCCTTACAAAGACGACATCAAAAGGTTGTAGAAGAAAGCCCCGCTCCTAATTTTCCCTCTGCGTTGAAACAAAAAATGGCGGAAGCCGCCGTACAAGCCGCGAAAGCAGTAGCCTATGAAGGCGCAGGAACCGTTGAATTCATCTTAGGTGAAGGGGGAGAGTTTTACTTTTTAGAAATGAACACCAGATTACAGGTAGAGCATCCAGTAACCGAACTAACGACGGGCCTCGATTTAGTAGAATTACAAATTCGCGTTGCCGAAGGTGGGAGGTTACCAGAAACTCCAAAGCAGTCGGGACATGCCATAGAAGTTAGGCTCTATGCCGAAGATCCTTCCAACCAATTTTTGCCTTCGATCGGTAAAATCCACGCTCTTTCTTTTCCCGAAAGTGAGGGGATACGCATTGATTCGGGAGTGGAGTCTGGTTCAGAGATATCTATTTTTTATGATCCCATGATTGCCAAAGTCATCGTTTGGGCTGAAGATAGAGCTCTGGCCATTGATAAAATGGTTTCTGTGTTAGATGAAACTATAGTCTTCGGTCCAGTTACAAATGTTAGCTTTTTGAAATCTCTAATTTCGATGGATGAGTTTCGAAGCGGAAAGGTATCTACTCATTTTATTGCGAGTAAGGAGGAGGACCTGAAGCAGCGTAAGGTTAGCCTTTTGGATCGACTTGCACTTGCCGGAATTGCCAGCTCCGTTACTCGAGACTCGGATCCCTGGCTCTTTGTTGAGGAGCAAAACCGATGAACCACCGATTTGAGACCGCCAGCGGCGATTTTTCCGTCCTAGTGTCAGAAAATTTTCTAAAAATAAACGATGGTCGCGAGGTTCATAAATGGAAAGTAGCCCCAGTGGAGGCCGTTCTCGACAGAGAACCATTTGGCGGGGAAATCCTATTTGAAGATGGCCATCGCCTGACCTATCTACAGGTAAAATCGGAACTTTTTTTACATTTCCAAGGGGAAACCTGGTCGTTTCGGAGGAAAGAGCGGGAAGTCGCGTTCACTCACTCGACCTCGCCAGAAATCAAAAGCCCCATGCCAGGAAAGATCATCCAGCTCTTCGCTGAAATTGGCAAAACATTTGCCCAAGGAGAAACGATCCTCATTCTAGAGGCAATGAAAATGGAAAATGCGATCAAGGCACCCTTTGCTTGTTCTGTGAAAGAAATTTTACATCGTGTTGGGGAAATCGTGCAACAAGATGAGTCAATTGTCATACTAGACAAGATTAAAACGTAAAAAACATAAATATCCGAATTTATTTGACATTTTTAATTCCATTCAGAACCATTACCAAGCCTGTTTAGGCAAATAGGTGGATAATGAATTCTAATTTCATCAAAAGCGCTATCATTTTAGCTCTATTTTCAAACTTGTCACTCCTTGCACAGGCAGTAAGGGAACCAAGAACCGACTTACCGTTTGAAATCGACGAAAAGAAAAGGATGTCAGAAAAAGACGTCGAGAAGAAAAAAGAAGGCGGCTATTTTACAGGCTTACCTCTGATCAATTCTGACCCGAACGTAGGTATCGGTTACGGAGCTCGGGTGATTTATCTTTACAATGGGGATCGTAAAAATCCTTTGTTCGAGTACACACCGTATCGATTCCGAGTTTTTGCCCAATACTTTAATACGACAAAAAATGCTCCTTACCATTGGGCAAGCATAGACGCTCCGTACATCTTTGATACAAAATGGCGCCTTAGGGCCGATTTGATTTATGACCGAAATCCAAACTCTCTTTACTTTGGCATTGGTGAAAAAACATTACAGCCATTATCTTACCTGGAGAGAAATGACCCTTCTGGAAATTTAGTTCGAAATGCCAATTTTAATGACTACGAGGCAAACTTAGCTTACCGACGACCAGGAGATGCTGGTGTCGGGGAAGCTCCTTTTGTCACAAATTCTAGATACAATCGTTATGACATCGAAAACCCTAACTTCGGAACTTCGGGTGAATATTCCTTTCTTGGAGGAACGATTCGTGCTGTAACAGGGATTCGTCTATCGAAGCAGATCGTTCGTACCTATGATGGAAAGTCTTATGATTCAAAATTTGGTGCTTTTGATCAAATTGCTGGATTTCCGCTTGGGCTTTTTGATACAGACAGAACACTCACAACTCCACAAGGAGAAACTCGCTTAACACGCGATAACAATGATGATAAGATACTTGGATTCAAAGGTGGATTTGTTAATACGGTTCGCGCAGGTATCGTTTATGATACCCGAGATTTTGAACCAGATCCGAACCGTGGTTTGTTTTTAGAATATACGCATGAAAGATCTTCGAAGAGCGCAGGTTCCACTTACGATTTTAATAAAAACTTCGTATCTGGAAGACTTTTCGTTAGCCCTGTTACTTATTTTACGAAAAAGCCTCCCGAATTACTCGAGAAGTTAGTCATTGCCATCCGTGGTGGTGCCGTCCAAACAAACGGTGATGCCCCTTTCTATGAATACAGAAACATGTGGGGAACGGAAACAAACCAGTCTGGTCTAGGTGGACGAACGACCATTCGCGGTTACAAACAAGATCGTTTTGTGGGCCAGACTATGGCCTATGCGAACTTCGAAATTCGATGGAAATTTGCCTCCACGGATCTTTGGGGTCAGCACTTTGACTTCCAATTGGTTCCCTTCTATGATGTGGGAAGGGTTTGGGATCGAACAGCAGATATAGGCTTGAAAGGATACAAACACTCACGCGGTATCGGACTCAGAATTCCTTGGAACCAAGCCACTGTTATCTATTTCGATTATGCTAAGTCATCCGAAGATTCGCAGCTATTCGTGAATTTTAATCACATATTTTAGGCACATAGGCGTATGAAAGAAAATAAATATTATAAACTAATCCTTCTTCTACTTTTTGCAGCTCTCCTTGGGAACTGCGAAGCAAAACCCGAAAAAGAGACATACGGATTCACGAATGATGACTTTAACGTGGCTCTTCTTGGAGTCGTTTCCAATGTCAATATGATCGACAATACGAATGGGACGATCACCGATACAAATTTACGACTCATTTGGCAAAAGTGTTCCTTCGGTCAGGTGTATCGAAGTGCTACAAACGATTGCCAGGGCGCTGTTACTGGATCTGTCTTAAATCCACAAGATCCCTACAGGTATGGCGCAAAAACCGTTGCGTTTTGTGATTCTCGTACGCATGCTTGCAACCGCGTAGCACCTCCACAAACATTGATCGCCACGTCAGAAATTGCGATTGTTGGAAGCAGTGAGGCATTTAACGCATGTAATGCACTTGTAATCGATAGTAGCGGCGGATACCGTGTTCCCAATCCGTATGAATTGCAACGATTGACGGCAACGGGTAGAAATGCGGTTCTTGCTCGATTTCCAAATACGGTAGAGGGCGAATACTGGTCGAATCTGTCGGAAGTAACGGATTTGCCGGGTGAAACTGCGATCTCCATTTCCTTTGACAGACAGTCCTTCGGTCAGGAAATAAAAACGGTCAAGACAGAACGAAATTACCTTCGCTGCGTAAAAAGCTACTAAGTCTTGTCGATTCCCAGCCTCTCCCCTGAGGGGCTTCCAGAAATTTCTTTCCTTTTTCCGATTTTTTGGTAATCTAATTCATGGAGTTGCCGAAGTACCATTTAGGTAACTTCGGATACAAAACACCATGAATCGCATCGCTCTACAGCCCAGTGCCACTCAGTTAAATCCTCTAGCGGATCGACGGGTGAGTTATGTAGGTCACGGAAGGCTGGAGAGTTCGCCTGAAACTCTCTCCCCGCTACATGTGATTGCTCACGAAATGGGTCATGTACAGGAATTTCGTGGTGAAGCGTATCGTTCTGGCAGCGAAGTTCGCAATATTGATGTCAAGATCAACTATGAGCTGCGTGACGGTCGCATGGTCGCAGTCAGTGGCGAAACCTCAGCAATTACAAGCAAGCGACCAGAAAGGAAATCTGCCGATGCGAGCCTCGAACCATACTCTGATGGTAAATCCTTTAAGGATATATATGCAAATTCTTTAGAAGAAGAGAAAAAAGAGAACCAAGAGCCGAAAGCAAATCCTTTAAAAATCAGCGAACGAGAAAAGAAAGAAGAATTAGAGACAAAAATTAAAGAACTCTCTGTGAAACTGGAAAGTGAGAAAACGAAAATCGCAGCTGAAGGCAAAGATCCGAAAGAGGAAACCCAAAAAAATGAACGCACTCACGAGATCGCGAAAGAAAAACAGAGGTTAGAAGAACAAGTTAGAATTTTAAAAATGAAAGAGGCACTCAAGGAGTCCTTTGACCTGTTGACAGACATTCGGAGTAAGATGCTTTCCGACGTACTCGGAATTATGCAAGTCGGAAACGAAACAAAACCAGGCCAGTTCGTAAATACTTTAATCTAACCCAGATTTGCTGGCAAAGATACCTTCATTTTCTCTAAAATAAACTTTCTTATTTCATTGATCCCCTTCCCAGAATTGGTAGAAGTAAAAAACAATGGAAAAGTAAAACCAAGCTCATTCATCGCAAGCTCCATATCTTTCTGAACCAAGTTTTTTTCCTTTTGATTTAATTTATCTACTTTCGTCCTTACTACAACAGGAATGATCTTTTTTTGATGGCATGTTTCTACCATTTGCATTTCTTCTTCTGGCAAAGTCCTTGCTGCATCACATAGTATAAATAAAAATCTGAGATTTTTTGTTAGGTTTAGAAATTGATCAAGTAAGAGCATCATATCTTTATGTTCTTTGTAAGAAGCCTTCGAATAACCAAATCCAGGTAAGTCGATCAAACTAAAGCCGGCTTTCGTCCCAAAAATATTGATCAGTTTTGTTTTTCCTGGTGTTTTTGAGACTTTTGCGAGTCCTCTTTTGTTGGTAATCGCATTTAAGAGTGAAGATTTTCCAGAGTTCGACCTACCGACAAAGCCGAGAAGTGGCTCCTCTGGTAAATCAGCACCCTCTGCAAACGATCCGATGGAAGACACAAAATATGTATTAGGAAAGTGTATTTCTTCGTGGTAAGGGTTGCCTGAGGAGGTATTCATTGAGATTCTGATATCGCTTTTGGGAAATCGGATAGGGATGGATCAAACATAGAAAACAGGATCCTGATTGGTAGGTTTTTTTTATAAAGAATGGGAATATGGTTCCTAAGAAGAAGAGGAATTTTCCATTCACGAAAGATTTCGGATACTTCCTTTTTCCCGTATTTCATCTGCATTTTTTCTCCTGGACTCTGAATACGTATCATCAAATCCTTTTCCGCGGATTCAAAAGTTCTTATCTGGTGATTCCATTTAGCAGTGAATATATTTTCATTCCAAAAAGATTCCACTGACTTAAATACTGCGGAATCCTTACGAAATATATATATACATTCCGATTGCTCCCGTAATAAGAAATATCCATTTGATTCCAGATGAGCTCTACCATGCCCCAGTTGCTCTCGAAAATTCTCAAAGGCATTTTTATATAATGGAGGAAAATTTAGAATGGAAAGATAGGAGTCTAAAATGCCCTTTAATTGCTGTTTTGTTAAATGCTCATAATTTTGTTTTGGAATCTGAAACCACTCAGATTTTCTTTTTATAATTTGTTCGTTTAGCTCCCTCTCATCAAAGAATGAAAAAGATTCCCACTCATGAAAATTCCAGTAGAATTTATGGAAGTCCATATTTTCTTTGATTAGGAGCGGTAGGATTTCCGCTCGTATCCTATTTCTTTTAAAACCAATATCAACGTTTGAATCGTCTTCAAAGATTGGGTATAAGCTTGGTAAAAAATCATACATCTTTAAAAGTTCAGCATCTTCTAAAAAGACTAGAGGCAAAAAACGCCTACCCTTGTTTGGTTGTAACGTATGAAAAGAACCGGCTCCAGCACCTCTTGTCAAGTGCATGAGAATGGACTCGCCATAATCGAAACAGTGATGTCCTGTTACATAGTACCCAGACAATTGATTGGAGATTTTTTCTAGAATTTTATACCGGACGAGTCGTCCCGTTTCTTCCAAACCTTTGGAAAGGCGGTTTGCTAGGTTAGGAATATTTTTTTTTTTAGGTCAAAGTGTGGGTAACGAGAACGAATGAAGTCAACAATTTCGTTTTCTTGGGAATCATTGTCTCGTATTTGATGGTTGAGATGGAAGATGTGAGGCCGAGGGATTAAATATTTGGAATGCAAGTATTCATAAAACAGTAGTAAGATGCTTGAATCCTTTCCGCCAGAGTAGGAAATAAGTGCGTATTTACCGAAAGATGGTTTTAAAACTTGTTCTCTCCCGATTCGGTCAATCAAGGATTCTAATATATTTTGGATCTCTCGGGGAAAGTTCATAATTTGCGAATGGCGACCATCGTAATATCATCGTGTTGTTCTTTATCACGCATGAATTTTTTTATTTCACTGTAGATCGATTCCAAAATTATCTTCGGTTCGCTTTGAATCGAATCTAGAAAAATCTTCTTAAGCGCACTTTCACCGAACTGATCCTCTGCTTCATTATAAGCTTCTGTGACTCCATCGGTAAACATTAAGATGGTATCGTTTTTTTTCATAAATACAGATTCTTCATTTTTGAAATTTGAGATATCGGGTGTGATTCCGAGTATGACTCCTCCCGTCTCCACTTCCTCTAAAGTATTCGCAATTCCTCGATGGATATAAAAATTGCCATGACCTGCCCCTGAAACCACAATCTTATTTGATTCCAAATTCCATCGAATTAAGATTAAACTCATAAATCTCGGAGTCACTGCATCCCTATAACTTGAATAGAGGTAGTTGTTTATATCATTAATGATCTCCCAAGGAGAATCTTTAACACGAACGAGAGAATGGAGAATGGTTCTGACCGTAGCCATCACTAAACCTGCAGCAACCCCTTTCCCGCTTACATCACCGATGCATAAAAATACTTCTTTATGATTTGGAGAAATGATGTAGTCATAGTAATCGCCTCCGATTCCACGAGCAGGCATCATAAAGCCACCAAAAGAAAGATAGTCAGTTTCGGGAATTTTTCTCGGCAAAAGAGTCAGTTGGATTTCCTTTGCGATTTCTATTTCTTTTTCGAGTCGTTCCTTTTTTGACAAATTTGCATAAAGAGTCGCATTTTCCATGGTGATGCGGGCAAGAGAAACAAACGCGTTCAATGCTTCTATCTCATCTTGTGGAAATCGTGAGTCAGGTTTTGCTAAAACAAAAATACAATCTGTACCATTATCTAAAGTAACAGGAAGTATTACTATCTCCTTTCCGATCACGCCCAATGTAGAAAATAAGGGGTAATCCTTTGGATCAATTGTTATAGTTTCTTTAGCATTCATTAGGTGGAAAAGACTTGCTACATTGATCATGCTGGTTTCGGTATCGATCTGAAAATTATCAAGATCGCGTTGTAATTTGAATACCTTCACTGTCATCGTCGTTTTAGGTTTTTCAATTAAACAAGCCACATTTGATTCTACGATGCCTGATAAAGTAAGTAAAATCATTCGAATCATCTCATGATGATTATCTAAATATAATTTACTCAGTGTAAGCGCTGCCGTGTGCAGACTCTGGAAATTTTTTGACTGATTTTGAGATTTCGAGTAAAGAAGAGAATTGCGAAGAGAAACAGCAAATTGACCTACTACGAGTTGCAAAATATCTTGGTCTTCTAAATGTTGTTCAATATCTTCGTCTTCATAATCGACAGCTAACATACCAACTGCAGTATTTGCATAAAGTATGGGAATTACAAGCTGAGCTTTTGTACCAGTTAGATCACCATAAAACTTATAAAAAGGATGCGACTGGTCGGCAAGGGCGTAAAATTTCGTTTCCCGTTTAGCCATACTTTCAACAAGAATTCCAAAGCTTAAATCATAATCAATGTGAATGCGTTTGATTGCACGTTGTAAACTCTTTTGATTGGCCGAATAAAACGCTAAACGGATATCGCCTAGCTCTAGATTTGCGATGAAGATGGCAAGCTTTTCTCTTTTGAGTCTATCTCGTATAAGTTCCGTAAAGCGGTAAAGTAAGTCATCTAAACCCATAGAAGAGTTGAAGAGCGAAAGGCAATCTAAAAGAAATTCTGTTTTCTCTTCGGAGCTCAGAACCGTTTTTGCCGCACGTGGGATTTTACGTTTCTCGAGTATCCATTCCTTATCGCAAGTACGGCAGTAGAATCTGCCCTGATTGGTGATTCCATCCGGCACCTGTGGTTCTTGGCAAAGTAGGCAAAACGTCTCTTCCACAGGGTTCATATCCATCTTCGTAACTTAAAGGATAGTAGAATTGAATTTTTTAGATACTACAAGTATTTTCCAAGATCTGTGGGAGTTGGTACAATTTATGCTTAAAGTATAAGCAAAACTAGGTCATTCTCGCACAATCGGGAATTACCGAGTCTAAATGTTTAAACAATAAGTTTATTGCCTTTGAATGAGGCAGTATGAAATATAATTAAGCAGTGCTATTTTGTCGTTATTTTATGCAGTGCGTAGATTTTAAGAGCAAATGATATGAGTACAAAGAAAATCAATCCGATTCAGTCGATTCATGACGTGGCAACCGCGATGAATTCGACACAGGACCCCGACGGGCTACTTGAGCTCATTTTAGACAGGTGCATCCAGATTTGTGGCGTAGAATCGGGTTCTCTCATGCTCATCGATGAAAAATCGGGGGTCTTGGATGTCGTGACCTCGCGCGGAATGAACCAACAAGTTTTACGCGATACGAAACTCAAAATCGGGCAAGGGATCACGGGTCTGGCCGCATCAACAGGCAAAGCAAAGCTGATCAACGATGTTTCCAAGGATCCAGATTACATACAGGTAAAGGAAGATATCAAATCAGAGTTAGTTGCTCCAATGATTGTCGAGGATGGAATCATCGGAATCATTTCTCTAGACTCGAACCGGTTGCAGGCCTTTACGGCGGAGATGCTTGAAATCGTAAGCGTTCTTGCAAACCAAGCAGGTCAGGTCTTTAAAAATTTACAGACTATTCGTAATTTAGAACAGAAAACCAAAATCCAAGCAACCTTAATCGAAATCTCCAAAGTTGTTACTACTACTTTGGATCTAAACGAAATTTTTGAAGGGATAATGGTAACTATAGATAAATCACTGAGACTAGAGAAAGGTAGTATCGTACTTTATAATAAAGAGGATGGTCTTTTAAAGATTGTTGCGGCTTCTGGTTTGTCTCCGGAAGAGGTAGAAAAAGGAACGTATCAGCCAGGAGAGGGTATCACAGGAAAGGTATTTGAAACTGGCGAACCGATGATCATCGAATCCGTAGCCAATCATCCCGATTTTTTAAACCGTGTTGGCTATCTATCTCATTTCAAACATGATCCGCATAATGTTAGTTTACTTTGTGCTCCCATTTTAAGTGAGCAAAATATTTTGGGAGTGGTCAATGCGTTTATTGTCCAAAATAAACATACCGACCTGAAATCGTATTTGGACTTCCTTCAAGTTGTTGCGTCTATCACCTCGCAATCGATTAAGATTCAAAATCTTGTGGAGGAAGCAAAAAAAGAAATTTCAAGGGAAAATATTCAGTTAAAGAGAGAACTTAAGAATAAATATAAATTTGGAACATTGATTGGTAAAGCAACAGCAATGGAAAAAATGTTTGAGAAGATTCAGCTTGTTGCTGATTCTCGTGCATCCGTCCTCATTACTGGCGAGTCTGGTACGGGAAAGGAGATGATAGCAAATGCGATCCATTATAATAGCGCGCGTTCCGAGAATCCTTTCATAAAGATCAATTGTGCCGCCATCCCAGAAAACTTACTCGAAAGTGAACTATTTGGACACAAAAAGGGCTCATTTACCGGTGCGGTCAGTGACAAAAAAGGTAAATTTGAGTTAGCCGATACCGGTTCCATCTTTCTAGATGAAATCGGAGAGATGGATTTAAACCTTCAATCTAAGCTTTTGCGAGTCTTACAAGAACGTGAAATAGAAGCTGTAGGCTCCACAAAAGCTAAAAAGGTAGATGTCCGAATTATTGCTGCCACCAACGCGGAGTTAGAGCAACTAGTCGCTGAGAAAAAATTTCGTGCAGATTTGTTTTATCGTCTAAACGTTGTTAAAATTAACACTCCTGCATTAAGGGAACGGACAGAAGACATTCCGCTACTTATAAGTCACTTTTTGGATAAATACGCCAAAGAAAACAATAAGAACATAAAAGGGATCTCAAGGGAAGCAAGTCGACTGCTGTTAAAATATCGTTGGCCCGGAAATGTTAGAGAACTTGAAAATGTGATAGAGCGAGCGGTAGTATTATCGCAAGATGAATTGTTAACGGAAGATGATTTTTCTGATCTCGTATTCAGTGTGGATCAACATGCAGAAACCAATCCAGAGATTGCGAGCGTTACACATGTGGAAATACCTGCTAATGCTGAAGCTTTGGACCTAACCTCTGGTAAACTAACACCGGGGCAGTTAGATAATTTAGATGGAAAGGCAATGGAGATCGTTGTGAATGAAGTCGAGTCACGACTCATTCAATACGCCATGAAAAAGTTTAGATACACCAAAACACGCGTCGCAAAGTATTTAGGAATCAATCGAAACACATTGGATAAAAAGATAAAAGAGCTTAATATCGAATATTAGTCTCAATTTTTAACGATAAGGGAAATGATTCAGGTGAGTGGTCTTTCCCGTTTGTATCGAATCTTCAATGCAATTTTGGATGTAATCTTTGGCGCGCCCAACGGCTTCTTGTAGGGAAAGTCCATTTGCAAGATAAGAGGTAATCGCTGAGGAGTAGGTGCAACCTGTTCCATGAGTATTTGCATTTTTGATAAAGGGCTTTTTAAATTCAAACATTGACTGGCCGTCGAAAAGGATATCAATCGCTTCTTTCGCATTTTTAAGATGACCTCCTTTTAGTAGAATCGGAACTTTAAACATAGCATAGAGTTCCTTTGCAGCAGTCCCGAGTTCATCGTACTCAGCGATCATTCTGTTTAAGAGATGGGAAGCCTCATCTAAATTTGGAGTGATGATATCAGCAAGTGGGATGAGTTTGGATTTCATGGCTTCAATCGCATCGTCTTGTAGAAGTTTTGCGCCGCTTGTTGCAATCATAACAGGGTCAACTACGAGTCGAATCTTTCGGTTCTGAGATAAAATATCGCTAACGGTCGATATGATGCCTTCCGAGAATAGCATTCCTGTTTTGCAGGCGCTAACGGGAAAATAATTTAGTACGGCATCCATTTGTGATTTTATGAAAGTTACGGGCACCTCATGTATCGCAGCCACTCCATCGGGATTTTGTGCTGTCAGACAAGTCATTACCGTTGTCCCAAATGTAGACAGTGAGGTAAAAGTCTTGAGGTCTGCTTGAATGCCTGCGCCACCTCCAGAATCGGAACCAGCAATACTGAGTGTAATAGGAAAACGTTTCATACTTTAAGATTTGAACCAGCCATACTTTTTAAAGTCAATCGAATCTGTGTTGTCGAATACAATTCCCTCGAAGCTCAGTAATTTTTTTTGCAGAATGGCCCTTGGTGTATCTCCCTTGAAAGAAATCTGTCCTTTGGCGTTGATAACGCGATGCCAGGGAATAGATTGTGATTTTTCTTCTTTTTTTAAGGCATTTAGTGCATAACCTACGGCACGGGCCGCCCGAGGATGATCAAGGATTAGTGCAATGGTCCCATAGGTTGTTACCTTGCCATACGGTATCTTTTGCACTGTGGCATAAACTTGGGTAAAAAAACTAAGATTTTTCATGTGTAAAAAAAGCTTTCAGTAAATCCCAAATTCACGATTCTATTCCTTAGAGATTCCTTCAATCCATAAAATGAAAATATCCGAATACGCAAAACATTTGTTACTTTCCGATTCTCTAGAGGATAAATTTTTAGCACCAGCAAAAGTTTGGGAAGAGGATGACGAAAAAAATCCCCTCCGTATTGAAAAACCGAATCGTCCTGCGGCATTAATGTTTTCCGATCAGAGGACGAAAATTCCGAGAGTAGAACACCTGAACCAGCCTTCTGCACGTGGATTGACTTTGCACCATTTTGCCAATCACGAATTGATGGCTATCGAATTATTCGCATTTGCTTTGTTAGCCTTTCCGGATGCTCCAAAAAGGGTTAAACTTGGTTTTCTTAAAACAATAGAGGAAGAACAATTTCATCTAAAGCTTTATCTTAATCGCATGAATGATTTTGGAATCCAGTTTGGAGATATCCCTCTAAATTATATGTTCTGGAAACAAATTCCTAAAATGAAATCCTTGGAGTCTTTTAGTGCCATTATGTCGATTTCTTTTGAAGGGGCAAATTTGGATTTTTCTCAAATTTATACCCAAGCCTTTCTTCACTTTGGAGATTTCGAAACTGCCAAAATCATGAATCAAGTTTTTGAGGATGAAGTGAAACACGTGAAAAGAGGACTTAGAATCCTTCAAAACAAAACGACATCTACGTCATTAGAGTGGAGCCATTATCTATCATTACTTGAGTATCCACTGACACCTAGAAGGGCAAAAGGATTTTTTTATTTTCCAGAGACACGAAAGTTGGCTGGACTTAACGATGAATTTTGCAGAGAACTCGGGAATTTCAGAGATGAATACTCGGAAAAGGTGAACTTAAGAGGACTTGGAAATCTGAAAATTGAACAGAAGATGATCAGAAAATCGGACTTGCAGTATCCAAGCCTATCACTATAACTGTTCTGCAATCTACGAATAGGAACATTCTATGAAAAAATCATTACTCTTCAGTTCATTTATTTTGTTTGTTTGTTTCACTTTGGTCATTTACTCCGAAAAAAAAAGTAAAACCTATCAGTCTGAGATGACCCTTCATGATTTTATGGAAGACTATACGAAACCAGCCACAAAGTTATACGACAAGCAAGGAAATGCAGAGTATCTAAATAAGATTCTTGAAAAAGTTTCTGCTATGGCACCGGCTGACGAACAGGCGGAATGGAAAGAGATTATAGATTCTAAACTGGCAGTTGGTAAACCAGAAGATTCCTGTAAATCCTGCCATACAAAGTTTAAGAAAGACTATAAGAAAAAGTACCGCAAAAAGTTGATTTCAGTTCCTGAAGAGTTTCGAAATTTTCCCGAGGAAATCAAAACACTTCTCAAGAAAAAATAAGGTTAATGGTTTCTTAATTATGAAAAATTTTTCTTAATCTCGCTTGTCTAGCTATTCTTTAATCATTATGCTTAAATAGTAATTATAATGATTAAAGAATTTTGTATTTTATTTTTCATTTTGTCTCTCTCGATCTTTTCAGAAGCGATCGAAAAGGAGTCTTCTGTTAAAACGACTGACACAAAACCTTTCAACCCTTTGCCGACTGATCAGGTATTGCCCAAGTCTCTGAAATTTGGTGCTTTTATCGATGCCTACTACCTATACAATCTCAATTTACCTAAAGGTACAGAGCGAAAGTTCACGACACAAGGTGTAAGAAACAATGAGTTCAATATCAACTTAGCGCATATCGATGTAAAGGTAGAAGAAGATAAGTATAGAGGAAGGATAGCACTGCAATGGGGGACATCAGTAAACAGCAATTATGCGGGAGAGATTTCAAAGGATGTAACTTCAAACCAAGCTTCTGTTAAAAATATACAAGAAGCCTATGTAGGATTTAGATTATCTAAGTCAACATGGGTTGATGGCGGTATCTTTTTTGGAAATATCGGACGTGAATCTTGGATCTCACAGCAGAATTGGAACTATACGAGAGCTTTCGCACTGGACTACGTGCCTTACTACTCTACAGGCGTAAAACTTTCACATGAGTTTTCAGATAAATTGAGCATGCAACTTCAGATCTTAAATGGATGGCAAATCATCACGGATACAAATAGGGATAAATCCTTCGGGAGCCAAATTAAATATTTATTTACTCCAAAATTAAGTATGACCCTCAATCAGTATGTGGGAAATGATGCGCCAGACAATGAAAGAAGGCAAGTTCGTCTTTATAATAACACCATTCTTGAATGGAATGTTTTGGAGTGGTTGTCGCTTGCTGGACAATTTGATATTGGTGCACAGAAAGCCAAACAAAGTTTAGTTTATGAACCTTGGTTACAAAGTTACAATCCAGCTCTTTTTTCATCTCCTTACCGAGATGCGGCGGCGAGTGCATACAAACAGTGGTACCATGGAACATTCTGGATTAGTTTCAATCTATCTCCAGATTATCGATTGAGTTTTAGATTGGAACGCATGTATGATCCTTTGCAAGTTGTTGCATCAACTGGAACACGAAATGGATTTATGACAAATGGATATACGACAACCTTTGATATCCTCTCGTTTCATCCTGGTTTGTTGCGATTTGAGTATGCCTACCGCAGGTCTGCGGACGCGGTCTTTGAGTATAGAAACTCACTTACTTCCAAGAAGGAAGATTTCCTTGTCGTGGCCTTCTCTATGAAATTATAGAAATAATTTTATGTAAGTGAAAGTTCAAATGCGCGTATTTTGAAACGGACAATTAAAAGGCATGCGCGAAGTCGATGAAGAGCTGTGTGTCTTCTTTTGACTTCGCTAAATCGATCAGAATCACTGTCGCCTGGTTCCAGATAATGCGTAATCCACTTCCGTAAGAAAATTTATAGCTCTGCAATCCGATTTTTTTCTCTGAATCCCAGACTCTTCCATAATCATAAAAAGGGACGAAACTAAAGGTAAACTCTTGTTCACCCATTTTCAGTGAGGCAAATCTCCATCTTACTTCGTAACTTCCGAATCCAGCCATGGTACCAATAAAACGATCTTGTCTATAACCTCGGACTGTCTGCAATCCACCAATGCCCGTTAGGGGACCGTCCACGCTCCACATATATCTGATTTCAGAGAAAGGAGTACCAGATGAGGAGTATGATCCTGCAATGCGAGTGGCAAAAACAAGTTCTTCAAAGACCGAAGGAAATAGTTTTCTAAAGTATTTCATCTGAAAGAATAATTTATTATAATCAAAAGAGGAACCAGTGTTTTTGGATACATTCGCAATATTGAACTCAACCAAAATCCCACTATCTGGGTCTGGTTCGAAATCACGGGTATCGTAGGCAATGCCTGTCCTGAAATAATTCGCCTGACCACCATTATATCCTTTGATCCTTCCCGCTAAAAAATCTTCGGTTAATTTTGACTCACTATTTGGAACTGATGTTTCCCAAAGGGCGTCGCCAAACAAAGGATCTTTTGAAGGCGACCAGGCCTTGTCAGAATGCCGGATGATATTTTTGGAAATCTCACTAGCCCCGATCCATTTAAACGCTTTCCAAAAAGTATAATCAATACTGTTGAACAAGGTTGTTGAATTGAACGTATAACTATTGTAACCTTGGTCTGAATAATTCCCTCCTGCAATTTCAGAAGGCTTAAATGCAGGACGTCTATAAGATTGATTTTCCTCATAGCCATTATAATTGGGGCTATCATAATCACCATATCCTGGTTGGTTTCTCGGACGTTCCTTTAATGTTTCTAGGGATTTTTCACCGACACCGAAATACTGAGAATTCGGGTTATAATCCCAACCAAGACTCGACTTGAATCGAAATGCGGTTTCGAAAATATAAGGAGTATCTAAAGAGATGAAATAATTTCTCACGCCCTGGTTAGTTTGGAAGAGTTGGGAACTCACCTTGTACTGATAAGGTTGGTATTCGAAGTATTCATCGGTTTTTTTACCGTTAAAAAATAAGTTTGTCCGTAGGCCACCCCCTTGTCCTCGAACAGGATCAGAACTAAAAAGCGGAAGGGCATTGAAATAAAAACCCTCTTTTTTATGAGCTAACTCTTCCTCGTCGAGTTTTTTATCTTCGTGAAGTTCGATGCGCTTGGTTTTTTCCTGAGAATACAAGGGATTGCTAAATGCTAAGACCATCGTGCCGAAATAGAGATAGCGAAGGAGGGTAGGCACAATTAGCTTAGGTTAAAGAATTGAATCGAGCGAGTCAAATTGAATATCAAAAGGAAAATAGGTGATATGATGAAAATAAAAAAGCCTTAAACAATCTCATGAATTGGTAAGGCTTTCAAAATGTGTATTTTCTAATGATTTGTATTTTTAAGAGCCAGCGGATCCATCTCTTTTTTTACTCATTTTCTTGCTTTTTTTCGCGATTTTCTTTTCTTCATACGAAGACAGTTCTGATTCTTCAGCAGAATGTGCGAAGCTAGAATCAAATGTTCGGCTAGGAAAATATTCCTTCGAAGATACCTCTTTTCTTTCCCCGACTACCATCAGATAAAGAGACGGAAGAATGGTTAAAACGAGTAACATTGCAGAGAACAGTCCACCAACAATTACGGTTGCTAGTGGTCTTTGGATGTCGGAACCAACACCCGTTCCTAGAGTCGCTGGAATCAATCCAAGTAAAGCAAGGAGCATCGTCATAAGCATGGGACGAAGCTGGATCACGGCTGCTTTACTTACAGCATCTTTGGTAGATATGTTAGGCTCATCGATGAGTAGATGGTTCGTTCTGGATACAAAAAGTACTCCTGACATCGTTGCAATCCCAAATAAGGATATGAAACCAACACCACCTGATACGTTAAAATAGTAACCACGTAATAAGAGCGCATAGATCCCACCAACTAGTGAGAGTGGGATACAAGCGAGAGCTACGTATACATATTTTAAATTTCTATATAACATGTACAATACGCCAAAGATAATTAGAATAGTAATTGGAATTACAATTGCTAATTTTTTACCTACGCGGGCTAAATTTTCATATTGCCCACCAAATCTAATTTCGTAACCATCTGGTAATTTAATTTTTTCTTTGACTTTCTTTTGCAATTCTGCAACAAATCCACCCTGGTCCCTTCCCCTAACATTTGTTCGAACGGTAACAACACGTCGTCCTTCTTGTCGAAAGATCATCGTTGGACCGTCGATCAAATCAATATCGGCAAGTTGAGATAGTGGAATGCGTTCACCTTTCGGCGAGATGATCGGCATATTTTCAATCGCCTGTTTGGAGGCACGGTAATCCTTTGAAAATCTCACTACAATTCCAAAACGTGCTGGCGTTTTGGGTGGCGTATCCGATGGACCTTCATAGAGAGTACTCACTCTTTGCATTCCGATGGCTGCCTCGATCATTTGTTGGATATCAATGACGTTGATGCCAAATCTAGCGGCTGCCTCACGATTGATTTTGATGGTGAGTTGGGGACTTTGGTTTTCTTGCTCGATTCCAAACTCGCTAGCCCCTTTCATGTCTTTAACAATATCTAAGATTTCAGTTCCGATATCTCGCATGACTTTTAAGTCATTGCCTGAAACGAAAACTGCCAAATCGGCAATCGTCCCCATGATGGCTTCCGATAAATTGTCCATGATTGGCTGAGAAAAACTAATGCGAGCTCCGGGAAGAGTTGCTTCTAGGTCATTTCTCATTCGCAGCAGTAGTTGAGTTTTCGTTATCTTCTCTTTCCAATCATCATAGTCTTTTAATCCGATGAGCACCTCTAGCCTGTTTGGTGGAAGCGGATCAGTTCCGTCGTCGTTTCGACCTAACTGTGATAAAACAACTGCAATTTGTTCATTCTTATAAATTGTTTGGCGAATTTTAGGCATGAACTTTCTTGCTTCTGGGAGAGAAATACCGACGGGAAAGAAAATTCGAATGTTAAAACCGCCTTCATCCATCTCTGGCAAAAACTCGGTTCCCATTGCATACATTCCGATGGCAAGCAATACTGTAACGACACTGAAAGTGACTTTCACCACCTTGCGAGATCGTTCTACAATGTATTTTATCAAAATTTCATATTTCTTCTCAAGCCAATGATAAAAAGGATTGTGCCATTCGATTGGTCCAGGATTTGCCGATTCAAAATACTTACGATAGATGATCGACATGATGACGGGAATGACTGTCATCGCAAAAATGAGAGCACCTAGTATGGCAAAAGAGATTGTAAAGGCCATAGGTTTGAAGAGTCTACCTTCGATTCTCTCAAATGAAAAAATAGGTAGATACGCCAATATGATAATCAAAATTGAAAAGAGGATTTCTGTTCCTACTTCTGCCGATGCATCTCTTGTAAAAACAAGGATACCTTTTTGCTTTTCTGCTGGTGTCGCATCCCTGTAACGCCGCATGATATTTTCTACCATAATTACAGCACCGTCTACGATGATACCAAAATCGATGGCACCTAGCGAGAGCAAACTTGCCGGAATGCCCGTTAGGTTCATTAGTAAAAAAGCAAACAGCATGGCGAATGGTATGGTAGCGACAACGACAAGGGATGCTCGAACACTACCGATAAAGAAAATTAATACTAAACTGACAACTACGATACCTTCAATTAATGTTTTACCAATCGTTCGTAATGTATAATTTACAAGGTCTGTTCGATCATAAGTATTTCGAAGCTGTACGCCTTCAGGTAAATAGTTTTCATTGATTTCTTTGACCTTTGCACGTATTCGTTCCCCCATCTCATTCGGGTCACCCCAACGTCTCATGGCAACTAACCCTTGTACAGAGGAGTCAACATCGATCAATCCATCTATGTCGTTCTGTATCGTATATCCGAGCACACCGCTTGGTATCGGATGTGAAATCTCGACTGTTCCAAGGTCACGTATGAAGACAGGAACGCCATTTACAGTTTTTACGACTATATCTTCAATGTGTTTTGGATCACGAATGGCTCCGAGCGATCGAATCGGAAAGCCTTGCTCCCCTTGGAGTAATAAATTTCCACCTGTGTTTAAGTTGTTTTCTTGGATGGCGGTGATGACATCTCGTATCGTTAATTTATATCGAATTAATTTGTCTGGAGAAGTCACTACGTGGAATTGTTTCGGAAGCCCACCGAATGTGACTACATCGGCAATCCCTGGTATCTGGAGCATCTTAGGCATGACAATCCAGTCCTGAATCGTTCGAAGTTCCATCGGCGTATGGTTTCCGCTTGATTCAATGACATAACGGTAAATCTCACCCACGGGTGAACTCATCGGACCTAAAGAAGGATGGACATCTTCCGGTAAGTCGGCATCGGCCACTCTTTCCATAAGGCGCATACGTGCAAAGTAATCATCTGTACCGTCTTCAAAAACGAATTGGAATACCACGAGACCATTGATAGTTCTCGACCTACGTACCGAAACCTTTGGAATTGCATTTAATACGCGTTCGATGGGAAGTGTGACTCGTTCTTCAACCTCCACAGCTGCTTTCCCAGGAAACTTGGCAATTAGACGCACTTGCGTGTCAGCAATATCCGAGTAGGCTTCTTTTCTGATATCTACCCATGCCCAAATTCCAAAAAGGACCGAGACTAAAGCCGCAGAAAGTGTATAAAGTTTGAATTGTAACGCTTTTTCTATAAAATCTTTGATCATTGGTTTGACCTCGTGTCAAAAAGATACCCCATCTGTAAGAGAAGTTGAGGATTTTTATAATCTCCCTGGCCGATCCCTCCTCCTAACTGAAGAAAGAAGTTTCCAAGTAAAATGTCGTAAGTAAGCCCGAGGTATTGTTGTTTTAAATATACTTTTTGTCTGTCCCTGCTTTCATATTCCAGAATGAAGGCAGCCGTAGGATCTACGGAAGTAACATAGGAGCGGATCAGAATGTCCTCATATGTAGGATTTCGATTTTGATATCCCGGCACATCCAGTCCAGTAGGGTAGGATGTTTGACCCCCGCGCCCCACTTCAGGATTAAATGGGTCAACTTGAAAAGCACCTGCAACAAGTGATATACTATGAGTGATGACAGGAGTTTTCCAAAACGTATAACCAAAATCGATTTGCCCGCCATACCAATGAGGTCTCCATCTCCCACCTGACCCGCGTATCACGAAGTCTTTAAAATAGTAGCCAAGATTGAAGTTGATACTTGCCGGTGATCCAATCGACGCACCATAGACAAAAAAATCAGTTGTTTTAGGTAACTTTTTTTCCTTGAGGGTTTCGGAGTTCAAAGAATCTTCTTTGCCGATCTGAGATTTTTTATCCGAGCCTGGACTCCAATCCCAATCTGGTTTGATTTCTTTATCGTCCTTGTCCTTTTGGTAAGGTGACTCTGAGAATAAATGACTACTGATCAGAAATAATAAAATGACAAATACTGTGATTTTCTTCATATTAGAATCCGAAACTGAGTCCCTTTAGTAGAATCGAACCTTGGATGACTACCTTTTCTCCTGGCTGTAATCCTTCTATGATGTTCACTCTTTCTTTAGTCGATACTCCAAGTACAACTTCACGTCTTTTGAAATTTAAAGGAACTTCCTCCACGAAAACATAGTTTTTTCCTTCGACTGTGACAATGGCATTATAAGGAAGCACAACAGATTGACTCTCAGTTTCCTCGGGGAATCGAACTGTCCCGAACATTCCTGGCTTTAGTTTGAACCCCACATTAACAACGGCGATACGCATCTTTGCTGTTCTGGTAAGCGGGTCAACGTTATCACCTATGGCTTCTGCGATCCCGACAAATTCTTCTTCAGGAAACGATGCGAAGACCAACTTCACTTTTTTCCCTTTATTGAGGCTTGTTATTTGAGATTCAGGTACGTCAGAAATAATCCAAGATTTATTCTTCCCGCCTGATGCCAGTTCGTTTGGATTCAATCCTTGTGCTCTCAACTTACCTTCGAATTCTGCTAATTCTGCTGAGTCATTGCCAAGTTCCGTTTCAGCCTCTACCAAATCCTTTTCGGTTGCAACCCGATGTTTGTACATATCCTCGATTCGATTTAGGTTTTTTCTAGATCGATAGACTTTGTTTTTAGAGTGGATGTAGCCGACATAAAGATCATTTAACTCAGATGATTCAAAGAGAATGATTCGATTTCCGCTACTTACAGAAGGGGAGGCAGAAGCGATGATCCTCGCGGGCGCTTCCAAACTCACAAATTCACCTCCGCCACCGATCACCGTTGATTTAACAATCTCGAGGCCAGGGCTATTGGGTTTAAATTCAATGCGAAGCCCATTTTCGTGTGCGACAGCTTTCTCTGGATGGGCGATCACCTTTTTAGGAGATCTTGCAAGCACAATGATGATGGTAACAACGACAGCGATCGTTCCGCCAGCTAAGAGAAGTAATGTTCTACGGTTGAGTGATGCGATAGGATTATTCATTTGATTCCTCTTTATGGGGTATTTGGTTCAGTTTTAGTGGTGTTAGATTTGGGAATGAAAATTCCGAGTCCGACAGAATAATTGACGCTCTCAATTGCTTCCATTCGATCGGTTTGTAGCTTTAGCATTTCAACGACGCTGGATCTGTAAGTTTCAAAGAAATCGGCAAATTCTAAAATCGTAATATACTTTCTCTCGTAGCTCATAATCATATCGAGAGATAAATTCGCATAATCCTTCAGATATGTATCGATAAATCTTCGATACAATGCATCCTTGATGCGAGCCGATTGGAAGGCGATGGCTACTTCATTCTCTACTTCTAGGATCCGGTTTTTTAATTCTTGTTTGCGCACCAAAATTGCTTTTTCTGCAGCTTGAATGTTACCTTGGTTGCGATCAAAGAGTGGCACATTGAGTTGAGCGGTTACTCCCCAATAATTTTGAAATGCCGTTCCACCTCGGTTGTAGGTAGGTCCGAAAGCTAAGTCGGGGATTGCATTGGCATGTTGTAGTTCTAAATTTGCTTCTTCATACTTTAAGGTTTGGAGTGCGACTTTTAAATCGGGTCGGTTTTCTCTCGCCTTTTCCACAAGTTCCGCGAGTTTCGCCGAATTGGGATTGATCTGATCTAACGTCGGTTCCTCGACGATTGGAAAGATTGCCACATCCGCCGCCCTGTATTTATCATCGTTCAAGAGAACTTTAAGCTCGGCTTCTCGTTCATAGACTTTGATCCCTAAATCCTCTCTCTCTTTCTTAAGAAAAAAGAGAAGTGCGCGCAATCTAAGAAGTTCTGCTTGTAGAATGGCTCGTCTTTTATAAGCGAGCTCTGATGACTCCACAGTTTTTTCTATGGAAGCAATGCTTTTGTCGTAAAAATTAACTGCCTTGCGGTAGAAGTAGATTGTATAATAAGTTCGTCTAAGCCTCGTTAGGAGCGCTCTTGCTAAATCATAAAATTCTTGTTCACTGATTTTAGCATTGAATTCGGCAACCCGGACACGTTTGTCAATTTTTCCACCTAGCAAAAAAACTTGCTGGATTTGGACAACCGATTGACCCGATCGTGTGGTATCGAAGTATCTTTGTGTTGGTTCTGCAAAAATACTTTGGTCAATAAAGATATTCGGATTTGCATATAGACCCGCTTGTAATATGCCAGCTTTTTTGGCATCTACTTGGAATTTTGCTGCAATGAGAAGTAAATTGTTTTTCCAAAGCAGATACTCCGCATGCTCGATATCTAGTTTGGTCTCTGTCCTCCTATCAGTAGGATAGAGTTCTGCACCGAGCGCTGTGGGGTCATCATCTGAGAGTTGTTTTTCGAGGGAGTCGATAGCTCTATCTTTCGATGCTTGTCCTAAGACAATTGTTGAAAAAAATAATGTGCATAATAACACGAACGAACTAAATTTCATGCATGAACCTGACGTTTGAATAGATTTGAAAATTCCATCGTATCCTCCTGATACTGATTCCCGAATCGCAATCAGGCTAAAAAACGTCCTAATTCAAATAGGCGAATTTTTACTTTAAATGCGCAGGGAAAGTTTCGTATGCGTTAAACGATGGGAGGAGGAAGGTTGAGAAGGAAATAGGATAATAGAAAATGATGTAGGTCGTCACGACCAAGATGAGGTTGGGAGAAGGAACTTGAGTGAGAGATATTCTGATTGTAAATGGAATCTACAACGAGATCCAAAAAATCACATCGGTTTCTGACAAAGGTGGCAGATTCTTCATCACCAGTGATCTCTGTTTCAGCTAACGTATCTGGCGCGAGGATCTTCTTTTTTGTCGCAATATGGCTGGTATCTGGAGTGCTGGGAAGGAATACGGAGGCAAATACCCCATCCTCCTCGGTAGGCATGATGATCATCACGAGAATCAGTGAAATCAGAAAATTTTTACACCACGCAGCAAGCATTCCTATCCATTTTTTTAAGATCGACTTTGGAAGCAATCTACAATGAGAGTTATAGAGGAAATTTTGTATCAGGTATTGTACGAATGATCCAAAAAGGGGACCGCCCTTGAATACAACATACAAGGACGGTCAAAGAGATTGGCAAATGAGAAATAAACGACGCTTAAAAAAAATTTGATAAAAACAGCCTGTGCTCTAAACCAGAAGGCATAGAACACAGGTTAAGGGAAGAGAGGAGTTAAACTGGTGGTGGTAGACTTAAATACAAGTCTTGTAGAATAAAAGTGCGAGTTCTAGGCTCAATGTTTGTCAGCTGTGCGGAATCGATAAGAATAAAACTAAAAAAAGCAGACGCTCTGACAGCAATCTCATCAGTTAGGTCTTTCTCTTTCGATTCTTCCTGGTCAAAGGATCCGAAGGTTGTAAAGGCAACTTCTGAAATTTGAGTGAATTTGCCGCCGACTCTCTGAGAGGGAGCGGATTTCAAACGAACAATCAGATTCTCATTTGATAAGAAGGCAAAGCCCAAGCATAGAGAAAGTAGGGAAATCCCGAATCCTCGTATCATTTTCATTGCCATGCATCGAGTATCGCACATTTGAGATTAAAATCTAGCATTTTCTGAGCAGAATGCTGATTTTTGGGTAAAATTCTTACAAAATTTTTCCCAACCACTCGATCCGGAACAAATCTAGCCTCCGGTCGAGCATGTTACGGACAGAACCTTTTTTCCGCACTTCCTTGAGTAAATCTAAATCCAAATCCGCTATGAGCGTCATTTCCGTGTTCGGAGTTGCTTCGGCGGCTATGGCATCATGGGGAAAGGAAAAGTCAGAGGGTGTGAAAACAGCGGATTGGGAATATTGTATGTCCATATTCTCGATATTCGGGAGATTGCCTACGGAACCTGTCATGACCACATAGATTTCGTTTTCAATCGCCCGTGCTTGGGCACATTTTCGGACCCGTAGGTAGCCATTTTTCGTATCAGTGTAGTAAGGAACAAAAAGGATATCAATCCCCCGTTCACAAAGTATACGAGCGAGTTCGGGGAACTCGACATCATAACAGATGAGGATCCCAATCCTTCCAGCATCCGTTTCAAATACGCGAAGGGTATCTCCACCAATCACGCCCCAATACGAACGCTCGTCAGGTGTAGCATGTAGTTTATATTGACCATCATGAGTACCGTCCCTTCGACATAAAAAAGAAACATTTCGAAGTTCTTGGTCTTCATATTCAAACATAGAGCCAGTTATGATATTTATGTTATACGAGACGGCAAGTTTGACCATTTCGTCTCGCATTTTTTCTGTGTAATCAGCTAAGGCTCTAACAGCATTAGAAGCATTCATCTTATTGAATTGCGTGAGAAGGGGGGCATAAAAAAATTCAGGGAACAATACAAAATCTGCGTTGTAACTTGCAACTGTATCTACAAAAAATTCTACTTGGTCTCTGAGTTCTTCAAAGGATTTAACAGAGCGCATTTGCCATTGGACGGCTCCGACCCGAACGACAGTTTTTTTACCACCAATGAGTCTCTCTTTTTCCTGATAATAAATATTGAGCCATTCTAATAAGCATGCATAAGAGCTATAGCCTTTGTTTGCTGGAAAATAATTGGTAACGATGCGTCTTACGTGAAAATCATTGGCCAATTGAAAGGATAGAACTGGATCAAAGAGCTCTTTTTGTTTCACAAGGTTAACGTACTCTTGCGGAGTCATCTCACCTTCATGATTTTTATAGCCAGGTAACCACCCGCCAACAATGATACGACGAAGGTTTAGTTTTTCACAGACCTCTTTTCTGGCATCATATAGCCTTCTACCAAGTCTCAAGCCTTGGTACTTTGGATTTACAAAAACATCAACTCCGTAGAGTGTATCACCGTCTGGGTTGTGATTGGGAAGTCCACCGCCACCAGTGATTGTGTCGTATTTATGGTTGTCTCCGTGTTCGCTGTATTTCACGACCATAGAAATAGCACCTGCGATGACCTTACCTTTGTCTTCGATTGCGATTTGACCTTCGGGGAAAATGGAAATTTGACGTTCGAATTCTTCTTTTGTCCAAGCCCCATCAAACTGTTTAGAAAAAACAGTATCCATGATATTTCGGACATCCTCATAATCAGAAGGACGAAGGTATCTAAGTTCTAATTTGTGTTTCTCGGACTTAGTTGCCTTCGATGGTTTGGCTTTCTTCTTGGCTGCCATCGTAACTAGCCTAAAACTTTGCCAGGGTTCATGATATTCTTTGGATCAAACGCTTGTTTGATGGCTTTCATCGTTGCAATTTCTGCCTCGCTTCTTGAATATCCTAAATACTCTTTTTTTAGAAGCCCTATACCGTGTTCCGCAGAAATAGATCCTTTATGTTTTTGGATGAGAGCAAACATTTCAGGATCTACACTTTTGCAGCGTTGGAAAAAATCCTTGTCTGAAAGAGCTTTGGGTTTAACAATGTTTAAGTGTAAATTGCCATCTCCGATATGTCCAAAGAGGGCAATTTCAAAACCACTGTAATTTGCATCCAGCAGAGATTGCATATCAGTTAAGAAAGCTTCCATATTGCGAAGAGGTAGGGATATATCATTTTTATGAACGGTATGAGCTAGAGAAAGTGATTCTGATATTCCCTCTCTGTATTTCCAAAAGGTTTGGTTTTGTCGTGAGTTTTGGGCAATGGAACCGTCAGTGATCAGCTCTTTTTCAGTGATAGATTCAAGAATGGCAAACAGTTTCTCTTCGTCACCTTCTTCATTGATTTCATATTCCATCAGTACATAATACTTGCTTGGTGCCTGAAAAGGATCGGCAACTCCGAGATGTTCTTTTACTTTTTCTAAACAATAGTCGGTTAAAAATTCAAAAGCTAGCATTGGAAGGGAAAAATTATGTGTTTCTTTGAAAATTTCAAGAATACTTTTATACTCAGGGACGGCTAAAAAAACGACACGAATGTCTTTCGGCGGTTTCGTTAATTTAACCACTGTTTCGGTAATGATACCAAGCGTACCTTCTGATCCAATAAAAAGATGTTTTAAATCATAGCCCGTATTGTTTTTTAAAATTTCCCCATTGAATCTCATGATTTCGCCTTTACCGGTAACGACCGTTAATCCAAGTATCCATTCGCGGATCAAACCATATCTAACAACTCGAACACCGCCAGCATTCGTGGCAATGTTTCCGCCAATATGACTCGATCCAGTAGCTGCAAAATCTACAGGAAAATAAAACCCACGTTCTTCGGCTTGGGCATGTAAATCTTTTGTAATCATACCAGCTTGTACGTGTAAGGCGCCAAGAAATGGATCAAAATCTATAACTTTGTTCATTTTGTTTAGTGAAATGACGATTTCACCATTCTTTGCTACAGCACCACCTGCGTATCCAGTGCGTCCGCCCGATGGTACAATTGATATATTGTTTTCGAACGCGTATTTTACAATTTTAGCTACATCATCTGTAGATTCAGGGAAGAGTAAAATCTGGTAATTTGGAGGATAAACTTTTGTTCTATCGGTTCCATAAGAATCAAACGTATTTGAATCAAATTTCCCATCTTCCCTCGAAAAAACTTTTTCTGTTCCAATCAGTGCGATGAGATCTTGTAAGGTTGTAACTGGCATTAGGTAGATCCTTTTGTTAAACTTCGACTAAATCGATTTGGGAATTTACGGCAGGGTCATCATCATCGGGCATCAATCGGGTATAGCTGCCATCAGAATTCAAAATACGAGCTTGCGTATTATCCCTAAGCAAATAATCGAATATCTTATTAATTCTTTTTTTATGCTTTTCTGCAAGTATCGGAAACATAACTTCGATTCGGCGTTGAAAATTTCGAGGCATACAATCAGCAGAAGCCAGATATACTTCGGATTTTCCAGCATTCTGAAAATAGTAGATTCGTGAATGTTCTAAATACCTTCCGATAATGGAACGAACATTTATATTGTCCGAGACTCCAGGAATCCCTGGTCGCAAACAGCAAATTCCACGAATGATCAGATCCACTTTTACACCAACTTGTGATGCTTCGTATAACTTCATAATGATGTCAGGATCAACTAGGGAATTCATTTTAAAAATGATGCGTGCATCTCGCTTTTCCAAAGCATTTTTCGATTCCCTTTCTATTAGGCGGATGAACTCTTCTTTTAAAAAAGTAGGAGCAGCATGGATTTTTGAAAGTCGAGGCATCTTTCCTGAACTAGTGATCGTATTGAAAAGGATGGCGGCATCTTCGGTGATTTCTGGATTCGCCGTAAAAAGACTGAGGTCCGTGTAAAATCTAGCTGTCGTCGAATTATAATTTCCAGTTCCGAGGTGGACATAACGATTTAATTTATCATCTTCTCGCCGAACAATGAGCAACATTTTGCAATGGATTTTTAAACCAACCACACCATAGACGACATGCACGCCAGAATCTTCGAGTTTTTTTGCCCAGCGGATATTTCTTTCCTCATCAAATCGTGCTTTTAATTCCACAAGGACTGTGACTTGCTTCCCATTCTCTGCGGCTTCGCCTAAATATTGTACGATGGGAGAATCCCCTGAAGTCCTGTAAAGTGTCATCTTAATAGCTAATACCTTTGGGTCGGCACTCGCTATTTTAAGCATATCCTCTATTGATTTAAAACTCTCATATGGATGATGGAGTAGTTGGTCATTTTTACGTATCTCCGAAAAAATGGACTCTCCTTTGCGGACAGCGAAGCCAGATTTAGGGACAGGGTAAGAAAATTTTAGATGGCTAGTTTTTTTGAGCGATTGGAAAAACATTAAATCGCTTAAGCTAAGTAAGGTTGGGATTTCCATTACCTGGTAGTCATCGAGTTCTAATAAATCTCTTAAAATATCTCGAATGTGTCCTGCTCCACTATGAACATCAAGTCGAATTGCATCTCCCCACATTCTATTCTTTAATTCATTTTTCATGGTGGTGAGTAGATCACCTATGTTCTGTTCTTCGTTGATAGATATATCTGCATCGCGAACTATCTTAAAAGTATGGATTTGTTTGACGTTCATTCCATAAAATAAATCACTTAAATGGAGTTTGATGATTTCTTCCAAGGGAAAAAATCTGCGCGCCTCCGATTCGTTTGCTCTCGGTAGTTGTAAAAATCTGGGAAGAACGCTTGGTACTTGTACAATGGCGAAAAGTTCTTTGACTTTATTTTTATCATCATCGGAGAAGAGAGTGATCCCTAGATTGAGAGTTCGATTTAAGATATGCGGAAAGGGATGAGAGGGGTCAATGGCAAGTGGCGTGAGTATTGAGGAAACTTCGCGTTTATAATAATCTTTTACAAATTGGATGTCATCTCCAGCAAGATCTGCCGGATCTTGAACAATCAGAATATCGTTCTGTTTCAATTCATTTAAAATATCATCTAGGCAAGTATATTGTTCGCTGACCATATTTGTTACTTTTTGAAACAATTCCGTGAGGACTTCCGAGGTTCTTTTGCCATCCAGGCTTTTTTCTTCCACGCCTGCCTTTTTTAAGTTGATAAGACCTGCGACCCGGACCATAAAAAACTCATCTAGGTTCGATTCGGTAATACAGAGAAATTTTAATCTTTCAAGTAGGGGATTCATTTTATCCTGAGCCTCCGCAAGGACTCGGAAATTGAAATCGATCCAGGAGAGTTCGCGGTTAAAGAAGATATTTGGGTTCCCTAGTTCAATTTTTTCGATCGGGCTAGCAGTCATAATTCTAGAATTCGGGAAGGAAAAATTCTGTAAATTCCTAATCATTTGGTGGAAATCGACGACACTAGGAATGAGGGTTATAGGGAAATTCCATGCCAGCATATACAATGCCAGGTCTTATGACCGGTCAAAATACAAACGAAATCGTCAAAAAGCTCGTAGAACTCGAGCGCAGACCCATCAAAAGATGGGAAACAGAAAATGAATACGCAAAAGCGCAAGTGGCCGTTTGGAATGAAGTCAAGAATTTGACAGCCAATTTGCAGACGAAAACGAGAGCCCTTACTTCCTTTACAGCACCGTTTGCGACAAAATCCGTATCCTCTTCCACGGAAGGTGTGATTACGGGAGAAGCTTCACGGGCAGCTAAATCGGGAGAACGGCCAATTGAAATTGTTGAGCTTGCCGCAAAACATCAGATATCTGGAGTTGAAGTTGATTCGGACATTAAGCTGCCAGCAGGGACGTTTACCATCTTTTCTGGCAAACAGAGTGAGAAAGTAAATTTTTCAGGTGGGTCTCTTCTCGAACTTTCAACTGCGATTCGAAATTCCGCAGGCTCTCTCGCTGGGGCCACTCTAATAAAAATAGATAAAGATTCCTCACTCGTCACAATCATCTCAGTTAAGACTGGTAAGTTGAATGCCTTACAATTTTCAGATCCAGATGGGATCTTAAAATTGGCAGGGATCGTAGGTGAAAACAAAGCATCTGGTGAAAGTGTCGTGACTCCATTGACTTTGGACATCGCTACCGCGACCCCTTATGAAGAGACGAAATATAAAAATACAATCTTACCTGGAAACACACCGGCTAAAACAGAGACTGGTATAAGCTTTAAGCCCGATACAGGCTTTGCCTTCTCCTATGAATCAGCAAATATCCCCGCTAGATCTTATCTTGAATTTTCCGTCGTTGGCGATGCGCCTGCTGTTTGGGAAATCGGATTTACCTTTGAAAGAGAAGGCAATCTTCGTACAAAGTTAATTCCAGTTGCCGGCAAAGATGGGAAATATACCCTTCAAATCGGTGATATCGCAGAAGCTAAAAACCTCAAAAAAATCATCATCACAAATACAGCAGCTGCGGACATCCAGTTAGGAAGTTTGCAACTCGTGGCACCACCAAAGCCTGGTACGGCGGAACCATTAAAGGTCCTCGCAGAAGCTAAGGATGCCAAATTTAAAATTGATGGTGTAGAGATTACGCGAGAATCCAATGATGCAATTGCAGATGTATTGGAAGGTATATCTTTTAATATCCACAAAGTGACTACCGAGCCTGTGACCTTAAAGATCAACGTTGACCATCAAAAAGGGATGACGCTAGTAAAAGAATGGGTAGCCGCTTACAATGATTTGATGAAGTTCTCAAAAGAAGTCACATCCGTCGATAAAAATGGAAAAGTATCAGATAGTAAACCCTCTGATAATTCGAAAGAATTGGATATTTCCAAAGAGTTTTGGGATAACAAAGTAAAATCCGGGATTTTGGCCGGTGAAAACTCGATGCTTCGGCTTATTGCGAGCATGAAGACAGTCGCCAATTCTTATTATCCTGTAACAAAAGAGGGCGGCTTTCGCGTACTTACAGATATCGGTATTTCAACGGGAGCTGTTGGGTCTAACTGGGAAAAAATCCAAGATGGAGTTCTTCTCATAGAAGAAGAAAAGCTCGCGATGGCTCTTGCCGACAATCCTGACGGCCTCAGAGAGTTATTTGCCTCTGATACAAATAACGATGCGAAGATGGAAGATGGAGTGGGGATACGACTGCTCGATACCTTGAAGCCGTACACACAGTATGCCTCGGGCATCATAACGAGCAAGGTAAAGCTGATCGAAGAAAATGTTGTTGGTAATAATAAAAAAATCAAAGAGCACGAATCACATTTAGTAAGCTATGAAGCAAAACTAAAACAGCGATTTCTCTATATGGAACAAGGCGTCGGAAAGAACAAGTCAGTAGGAAACTACCTTCAAAATAATATGAGGAACAATCAGGAGTAATATGGAAATTTATATCAACGAACAGAAATTAGAATCTTCACTGAATGGTGAGACCTATCTTGGTCAGGTATTTGATGAAATTTTAAAATGGATTGAATCCAACGGTAAGTATTTACGCTATTATGCGATAGACGGTGAAGAAATTAACCGACAAGAAATGGAATCTATGGAGCTAGCAAAGGTTAATCGTCTCGACATATATGTAGGAGTAGAGCTTGACATCATTGAGGATAGTTTGATAGAGCTTGATCTTTATGTAGATAAAGTGGGCTCTACGTTGGTCGGAAGGGATTCGCTCACAGAAAAAGAAACAAGTGATCTCAAGGACGGGATTTCTTGGATTGAAAATATGCTCGTTTCTACGAAAAATCTCTTACACCTCAACTTGGCTTCCATCAGACCCATGGGAAAGGGGAAAAATGTTGAAGAAATCATCGCTTCTCTAAAAGAAGTTTCAGCGAATCTAGATGGAACCTCTGCGATTGATTTATTCTTGGAAGATCTAAGAGATTTAAAGCTATTTCTGATGGATTTAAGTTCAAGACTTGCTGTCATTAGAATGGAAGATCCAGAATTGCTCGTCATTATACAAAAGTTTGTTGATGATAAAGATAAGATCATTAAGGACTTTATGTTGATCAATGAAAATTTCCAATCCGGAAAAGACCATTTAGCAACAGAGATTATGACAGATGCAGTGGGAAGACTCAATGCCTTGATATCTGCGATGGTTTCTATCCAAGGTCGACATGCTGAAATCAATTGGGCAGACTTTAAATCAGGGGAGAAGGCACTTTCTCAAGTGACAACGGCTCTCAATGATGCACTTGGTAATGTAGCGGATGCGATGGAAAAAAATGATATCGTATACGCTGGCGATATTTTAGAATATGAACTTCCTGAACTGCTTGAGAATATGATCCCTCTTCTTAAAGAAATTCTTTCCGCAGTTCAAACGGAAGCTTAATCTCGTTCGGGGACGAGCGAGCTGATTCCGAAGAGGAAGCCCGCTCCTAGTAGTACAATGCCCCAAATTAGATTTATGTTTTTGCCGAGTGAAACTGAATACATAGCATCACCTTCCGTAAAAAAACCATAAATCGCAAGGATCGAACCGAGAAGTAAAAAAAGTATAGATAAGATACGAGAAAATCGAATCATTGAGGAGACTCTAGTAACACTTTCCTTGCGAAGTAATGTCAACCATCCAAGATCCAGAACTATCTTTTACTAACATAAAGTCTATGTCACGGCATTGAATGGATTTGCCATCTGCATCTGTTCTATTGATATCTCCTTCATAACGATAAAAGCCGCCACTGGAGCCTTTATTAAAAGTACCATCATCGATTAAAACTTTTGACCAAGTATAATCCGAATACTTACTAGAAAAAGCCTTAATTACAAGCTCTTTCACCTCTGATTTGCTAGGCGCCTTTTCTTCCTCAGAAGCTACAGTTTTTACATCGCCAACCCCAATTTCGGAGAACTTCCAATTTTTACCTTTTTGGATGTAATTTGCGCCGGCTTCAAATTCTCTTTGAGTACCTGCTTTTTCCGCAACCACCTGAAAGGGAATTTTCAGCTTACGTTCCACTAGTTTTCCCTTCTTATCGACTTTCTCAAGTGTCCCAGGTTCGCCTGCGGATGTGACAGAAAGAATTTTTTCACCTGGGTATTTTTTTGACCAGGCGGAACGGAGGTCTCTCTCTGCTTGCTCAGTCGTAACTGGTTCAGGGATACTGTCCGCAAAAGAGACGGATAAGGATAAGAAAAAAACGCTTAAAAAAAGTTTCATGGTGCTCATAATCAAGTTCGTATTATAAATCGAAAAACGAGTAAAGCAATACAAATAATTTCAAAACTCTTAAGGATTGAGATCAGTCGCATTCGCAAAGAAAAAGGAAAAGGCGTCGATGATCGTAGGAAATTCTATTAATGTTTTCAAGGAAAAACCAGTATCTCCATGAGAGATCAAACTCGTGATACATAGTTTGCTTTTAATCTGACGTTTTCGTAATTCCTTATATAAGAGTAAGGACTCGCTTGAAGGAACAACATCATCCTTGATCCCGTGAACAAGCAAGGTCGGGATTTTCATTTTGTCTATGTATTCAATGACAGATAATGCGGTTAATAAAACACGGCTCTCTCCTCCATTTTGAACGATTTGATTCCAATGATACATTCGAAACTCGGTATCATTTTTTAATCGATCAAATAAGAGTTGATCCTCCTTTTTCATCGAATGGTAGTGTGGGCCTAAGGTTGCCTCATTACTCTTATGATAGTTATCCAAGATCGCCAAAGTGAGAGCTCGAAACAAGTTTTCATTTTCACCAATGGATATGGGAAGGAAATTTAATAATAAAATCATTCTTCCATATGCATCTAGCTCTTGGTTCGCAAATAAATTTCTTATCACTGTCTCCACATTACCAAAAGCACCAATGGTACAAATAGCATTGATTCTCTCATTGATTTCTGCATCAGTGGCTGCAATCAGGCTTAAAGAACCAGAAAAAGAAGGAGCGAATAAAGATACCTTACCCGTTTTTGTAAATTCAGATTGTTTCGAAACATAGGAAATGGAGTCCTTTATATCTTCTATATTTCTGAGTGAGATTTTAAAATTGCAGATTTCTTCATAGAAGGGACTGACAACCGTGTAGCCAATTTTGCATAAACTTTTATTAACGATAATAAATCTGGGATCTCTATGGCCTAGAGGAGCCAAACCATTGATCGTCATGATCGTGCCTTTTGAGTTTAGCTTTGGTTGGTAGAGATCCGCTTTGAGAATTGAGTTTTTTACAGGAATCTGTATCTCTTTGACATCTGGCAATAAATCGTTGTTATTCTGCAAGCCAAGCAAGAAATCGAGAGACATTTTCCAATGAGAAAGTTTTTTCATACTGATGATAATTGAAAAATACGTTACTGAACTTTGCGAAAGATTCAATCATAATTGTCAATTTCTGCACAAGTATCCGTTACAAATCAATGACATTCTGGCGATTGTTTGGATTTGAAAAATTGGATCTGTGAAAAAAAGACTTAGCTTATCTTTCCAAATGCTAAATGAACCTGCGAAAGACTTATTTCTTTCCCGCGAAAATTCACGATTTGTTTTGACTCAGTCGAGGGTATATCCAATGTTTTCACACATCTGGCTAAATGAGTTCTTAAGTCTGTTTGCAACGCTTTTGCGGTAGGAATATTTTGCGAGCGAAAGGAATCGATCCCTCCTCCAAAAATGGTACGCTCAAAAAAGTCCCAAAGGCGAGTGTTATTAAATAGGTCTTCCCAGTTCGTTCCATAAAAATCACAAACAAATTCGTAAGCCTGCCTAGTATCCTCTTTAAACTCGTCTGAACCTGTCATGCGGTAGGAAACAAGCGGGGAGAGAACAGATTGAAAGGCAGCGAACAGAAAAGTGGAATCCCATAGATTTGAAAATCGAGAATTTTCGGCTTCTTCAAAGGCCAAAAGTTCCATTTCAATTACAGACTTCGAGTTGTTCATTTTCTTTTGCATCGATTGGAAGTAATGTTCCATCTGTGGACTGGAAACGACACCTAAAGATTTTTCGGCCGTGGAAGATTCGGTTTTGCCAGATTGTAAAAGTTTGTTTAAACCTTCTCTCATCGTCTGGACTAAATGGCTTTTTGACATTTCTAAAAATAGATTTTCTTCTTCCATTCGAAAAATAAACTCAGGTCCAGTACTGGATTCTCTTTCTAAAGCAAACACGCGTTCGTAAACCTTGCGAATGTTAGTATCGTTTTTGGCGTCTCCCATTGATTCGAAAGCGATATGATACCCTTTTGCGATTTCTGAAGGAGTCGGTATTGTCGTATTTTTTGGTTTTAATCGATACAGCTCGTTTCCTAGCTTTGAATGGAATCCAATGATTTCGGTGAAATAATTCCTCTCCTGGGCTTCGGTCAAAAAGGCAGAATAATCACTGCTTTTTTCCGCAAGGGATTCCATTTCAATGAGCAATTGGTTTGCGTTTAAGACCTCTGGATTATCCGCAGGTAAGGATTCAAAATAAGTCTTTAGACCGGTTCGATAGGATGCTAGTAAATCTTTTAGTTCTTCTTCCATTAAAAAGATTCTCCGAGTAAAGCTTCTGCATTACGTAGAAGGCGATTCAATTGTTCCTTTGTAAAGGGATTTACCAAAAGATATGGATTCTTGAAATATGAATCAAAACTGAAACTCTCATCTAACGCCTTTAGATTTAATAAAGTTTCATGCGCCTGTTTGGCTTTTGCTTTACGTGAAGTTTCCTTAGCGAATGTATTTACTTGAAAGAGTAGCTGCAATAGGATTACTGATTGGTTTATTTTTTCTGTAGCAAGATTTTCCGATGAAAGCGATAGCGTCTGCGGAAGTTTTGTCGCAAGGTCTGCATAACTTTTGCTTTTTGAAGCAATTTCTAATCGTTTTTTGTAAACTTCTGCATTTTCGGCTAAACCAAATTTTTCGTAAAGACCTTGCATAGATCGATATCGATCGATTTGTTCGGCCTGGGCAAGGGAGAATAAATCAGCATCCTCTCCTAATTCAACTATGTATTCTTCATAACTTGTTGAAGTAGTGGCAACTTGTAAAACTTTCTCATAGGCTTGAATTTGCTTTTGGTTTTTTTCAGGATTTTGTTTTAATTTGGAAATTCGCAACTCAAGATAAGAGATGTGGTGCGATGCTTTGCTATCCATTCCCACACCAAGTTACTTAGGCTTCTTTAAAGTCAGAAATAAAGTATTGTTCCAGTTGATCTTTCCGAAACTTAGCGCAAAAATAAACTTTGTTACTAAATAATAACCTATCTTTGCATAGATGGCAAGTTTACTCTTTGAACCGGCCACTGATAAGATTGGCATAAGCACTTTGTATTTTGGATCGATAAAACCGCATTGTTTACCGAGGTCTGCAAGTGTATGCATTTTGTAATTATTTACATGGTCCTTGGCTTCCAGGTAATGACCATCTTCCTGCATACCTTTTAGTCGTACTTTTAGTTTCGCCTTCGCGAGCTGGATCGGAAAATTTGGTGTTTGCAAAAATAGAATCCCACCTGGTTTGAGAAGAGAGAATAGGTAGGTGAGGAGAGAATGTGGCTTTGGGATATGTTCGATCACATCCCAAAGAGTAATGATATCAAACATGTTTTCAGGGAGCTTTGAATTTTGGACTAGTCCTGCAAAAATATTTGGTAGGCCATTTTCCTTGTTTGCAAAAGCAACTGCCTGTGTAGAGATTTCGTATCCAATGGCATCCCATTTCGGCTTCGAAGTTAACACTGCTTTCACGAAAAAACCTAAACCGCAACCAACATCGAGAAGTTTCCCTGATTCTGTTTTTAGGTAACTCGCAATAAAATCTTTGTATACCGACCTGTGTGCTGTGTCCCACCAGTCTAAATCATAGGTCTGGTTTTCACCTTCCCAGTAACCATCGTAATGTTCGGCTTGTTCAAAGGATGAATATACGTGATTACAATTTTTACATTCTAGGATATCGATCCCGTTTTCAGTAAAGACGGATTTTGAGTCGGTGGAGTTACAAAGGATACAACTTTTCATTTTAATGGATGTGCTAATAGTCTGAATTTTTGGCAGGAGTTGGTCAAATCAAAAAACACTCTATCCTGCTTGCCAGACCTTCGACCAAAAAAAGATTAGTTATAGGGGCATACGAGCATGAAGATTCAATTCACTAAAATGGAAGGCATAGGGAATGACTATGTCTATATAGATGCAACCAAGGAAGACATTCGCCTCACTCCCAAACAGATCCAAATTCTTTCCGATCGAAATTTTGGAATTGGAAGCGATGGAGTCATATTTATAAGAAATTCTGAAGCAGGTGAGTTCCAGATGGATATGTACAACTCTGATGGAAGTTCTTCAGAGATGTGTGGTAATGGGATTCGCTGCGTAGGAAAATTTGTTTTTGATCACGGTCTAACAAAAAATAAGCGACCAAATATAGAAACTGGTAAGGGTGTTCTGACTCTTGACCTGACTACAGACCAACAGAATAAAGTCACGATGGTATCTGTAGACATGGGTGAGCCGATTTTGAAGCCGAGTTTAATTCCTTTAAAATGGGCAGACGAAAACCCCGTAATCAATCAAACGATAGAGATTAAAGAGAAAACGTATCATTTTACTTCCGTTAGTATGGGAAATCCGCACTGTGTCATTTTTGTAGACGATGCGGACGCCTTTCCAGTGCACGAAATTGGTTCACTCATCGAGAACCATCCTTTATTCCCGAAACGAGTGAATGTGGAATTCGTTTCTATCAAAGGGAAGGACCATCTTTACCAAAGAACTTGGGAACGAGGTGCTGGCGAGACTCTAGCCTGCGGAACTGGTGCTTGTGCTGTCATGGTGGCTGCAGTTTTGAATGGAAAGGCTGGGAAAAAAGTGAATATCGACCTAAGGGGTGGAAGTTTGCAGATTGAATGGACAGAAAAGGGTAATATCATTATGACTGGCCCCGCAAAAGAAGTGTTCAGCGGAGTTGTCGAGATATAGATTTATTTTTTAAGAAAGTTTGCTTGTTGAAGTTCCGCCATTCTCTTTTTTGTTTCGCCAGAAATGGCGAGCATTCCTTGGTCAAGAGGTAGATGCAGATAATCTTTGTGATTGATAACTTCACCAAACACAAGGTTGACTTTTTTATATACTACCCTTTTTTTAATATCACACACTTCCTTTGGCATACCCATGAAGGATCGCACAAGAGGAGGAATTGGATAATCAGAAATCGTTTCTTCGTCGGGTATGATGACTGAAGGAAGCACATCCACTTTGTTTCTCAAGCTAAAGGCAGCAAAACCATGATGGAACTCCGCGAGTGGGCCAGCAAAGTCATTTTTTACCATATAGTCATGACCTTCTGGAAAAATCCCGAGCACATCCCCATTCTTAAAAACCTGCTGCACTTTCTTGATACTCGACATAGAGATATTTCCATCGATCGCCATTGGAATGGTCCCTGTTCTTTCGACTAGGTCTTTGAAGAGAGGGATCCTTGTCGTGTATTCGGCTGCGATCCAAGAAATAAATCTAGGAAAAGCAGATCCAATGACGAATGGATCCATATCGCTTCTGTGATTGCAGGTAAGAATGAGTTTCCCTGTAGGAACAATATTATGGTATCCATAAACGTTTGTGGTTACTGCTAAATTGAAAAATGGAGTAATGAATTTTTTCATTGTCTCCACATTCTTTTTTGCCTGATCTACAATTGGATTTTCCATTTAATCACCGATTATTTTTTTCCACCAGGACTTCGTTTGGTGGTCGGCATTGGATGAGGAGGAATCTCTACCTGCATGCTCTGGATCATTTGGATCGGCGGCTTCTCCCATAGACATAGGATCGCGCCTCCGTTTCCCCATAGACGAGGTTGAGGGCAGAGTACGTTTGATTTCTTCTAACTCCCTCTGTGCGGCAGCACTGGACTTTAGATAGGCACGAATCTCATCCCATTGAGAGTCATAATCGTTACCGTAGATAGCAAAATTCATTAGATCGATTCGATCAAAATCGGGCATTTGTTTCGGAATCCTTCCCTTATTCCCTTAGATTTCAGACTGATATTTCTTGGAATTCAATCCAATTTTTAATTTAAGAAACTCAATTGCGAGTCAGATTTTTATTCACACACTCTAGATTGAGGGTACCGAATCCCGATGATATAAAGGTGAGAGAAAGAATCGAGTCCAAGAGACATAAGATCAAAACTAAAAACCAGTTTCCAGTGCAATTGCCCGATAACGTGATCCCCTTCCCAGGTGTGGTCCCAAATAAAGAGAAAATTTCTGACCTTTGTGAAGATTTGTTTTGCGCCGGTGAGAAGGAACATGAAGGCTCCTAAGAGATGTATATGAAAGTGTTGCTTTTCACCGTTTTCTTCTTCTTTTTTTCGAACTCGATGTGCCTTCGGCTTTGGATTGTTTCTGGCAAATATCGAACTATAGAAGAGTCTCGGGAAAACAAAAGTTACCAAAGGACGCGGTCTTATCTAAAGGCGAAACAATGGTTAGAGTATAAGTTGTCACCTGAAACGTCACGAATTCAAAATGAAAATCCAGACTCTGGCTTAATTGAAGGAATTGGATTGATTCGTTGTTATGTGCCATATGGTGTTGGGGAAGTCGACGCAAACGAGCACGAATTTCAGTATAAGATAACGATTCGTGATGGAAATGCCACATTTTTGGTAGAAAAAATATTTTCCTTCATTCGAGATCCGAACGATATCATTTTAAACTACGGTCCGAAAGATGAAAAAGTAGCAAAAATAACCTTACGATCTTGCTTTAAGCCCCTGATGGACGATTTTTTTGAGTATGTAAAATAGATCCGGAAGTGGGACTTTTATCCTAACGTCCTGTGGGGTTTGCTCCTGCAGGGGAACCAGAAGCTCCACCAGTCGTTGTTCCTGTCGGAGAGTTTGTGAGTCCATAGTAATCAAGGTTTTGGGAATTGGAAATCGGTGTGTTGTTTCCTGTGTTTTCAGACTGAGTGTTAGAGGATGGTGAGCTAGAACCTGGAGCGCCTCCATCGTCTTCTAATAAATCTAAAATATCCTGTCTGCTAATCAGTTTTTCACCGCATGAAGTTAGTAAAAACGAGGCAAGGATTAGAATTAGAAATGGCAGAAGTCTCATACAGTAAAAGGTAAACAGATAACAGAATTTCTGCAAGTGCGATTTAAAAATAAAGTTTCTCTTTGCTGTTTCTCCCTTTCAATTCGTATTCCCCCAAATATTGGAAAAACCCTTTCGTTTTTTCACTCAACCGCAAATAACAAGCCTCAGTAATCAAGAGATCTTTCCCAGTACCCTTACATAAGCCTTCGACACGTGAGGCAATGTTGACTGTATCGCCTATGACAGTATATTCCATCCGACTGACAGAGCCAATATTGCCTGCTAGGACTTGACCCACATGAATTCCGATTCCCATTCTGAGTGTGGGTAAACCTTCGCTTTCAAATTCTTTGTTCAGTGAAATTAAGTTTTGTGCCATGGTTCGTGCCGTTATGATGGCTGTATCCTCGGGTTCTTCTAATGGCATGGGTGTACCAAAAATAGCAAGGATTGCGTCACCGATAAACTTATTGATAAAACCGCCATGAGTCTCAACGGCATTACTCATTTCCTGGAAGTAACGGTTTAGAATGTGTAATACCTGAGTCGGGGTTCGTTTTTCAGACAATTTTGTAAAATCGCGAAGGTCTGAGAATAAAATAGTGGCCTCTACCGTTTTGCCACCTAGCATTTGATCGTTGGCCAGAAGGTAGTCCCGAATGCGAGGATCTACAATACGGCCAAAGGTATCTTTAATTTTCTCTTTTTCCTCTAGTCCCTTTGTCATTTCATTGATCGCATCTCCAAGAACCCCCAGTTCATCAGAACTATGTATGATGACACGGGTATCAAACTTTTGATCTTTAATTTTGAATGTTGCTGATTCCATTTTACGCAATGGATTGTGTATGCTTTTGGCCAGCACATAGGTAATCAATAAGGAAAGAATGAGTAGGACAAATGCCAATTGGAAGAGGACATCCGTTTCAAAAATATGAAACATATCATAAATATTTAATTCAGATCGATTCATCAGACCAAAGAGTAGGAGTAAGGAAGGGAAAAGAGAAGCAGATATCCAGAGTAAAATATGTTTGGCGATGATAGAAAATCGTGCCTTATTTGCATATTTACCAAGCCCGCCATCTGGGAAAAATTCCGGTATGATAAATATACGGTTTAAGTATTCAATCGTGAAAAATGAGAACGCAAAAACAAAAAATCCCCAATAGGCAAAAATAAAAAAAAGTAGAATCAATGTTTGTTCACTTAGGTTCGGGAAAATAAAATAAATTCTAAGTATGGAGAGTGCCGTCGAGATTTCCCAACCTATCATTCCCAAGAGACTGATCACAAAAGGCGAATTTAAAATTCGATTTTTGACGAGTTCTGATTTGTCTCGATAAGTTGATGGATTCTTAAAAGAACGAATGATGGGATAACAATAAAAAGTGATGATCGCACTAATGATAGGAAAGGGAGCCCAGCTTATGAAAGTTAGAAGAAAATCTTCAGCCATGCGAATCCCATCGAAAATTTGGATGTAATTTTTTGGTAAAAACTGTGGTGAAGTATAGTTGGCAAAGAGTAGTGCAAAAAAGTTTGAAGTAACAGGAATCACTATATAAACCAATGCGAAGCCAATTAGGATTTTGAGTCGATGTTTACTGATCATAGTACTACCTACTGAGAGATTCCTTTTCTTTTTAAAAGTATCTTTTGGATTGACATATGTTTGGCGTCCGTCAAGGGAAAAGTGAGAAAGATAAGAGATCCCAGTATGAAGAAAAATCCAACGCCAGGTCCGAAAATCATAGCGAGTCGAAAGCCAACCTCAGAGGACTGGGATGTGCTCGAAGGATCAAAACCAATGAAATCGAGTAAGAATCCACTCAGTCCGATGCCGACTGCCTGAGAGAATTTAACCCCCATTTTCCATACTCCAAAATAAAGACCTTCTCTTTTTTGACCTGTTTTCCATTCATCATAATCTACAACGTCGGTTAGAATCGAGTCCATAATGAGAATCGATCCCGCAAAGATACCACCAAACACGGCAACTATGAGGGGAGGATGGAGTTTGCCATAAGGAAACAAAGGATAGGCTATGACCGTTAAAAGTCCTAAACCAAAAATTCCAAAGAAGGCTGGTTTTTTTTTGCCAAATTTTTTAGACAACCAAACCCAAAAACCGATCGAAAGCATGAGAATTAGAAAGAAAGGCAATAGGATGTTCATTACAACTTCCGATTCTTTGAGTCCTAGACGATACTCGTAATAATAAAGTGCGATTGCGGAATTAAACGTTCTTCCAATTGTCGCGATGACAAACGCAAGTAATAAAGGTATGAATACGCGATTGCTGAGAACCGATTTTAACGAACTAAAAAAAGCAAAGTTTGGCAAGTTCGATTTGGAATTCTCATCTCTCCCTTTGGTCGCCCAAAAAGTGATCATCGAAGAAATGAGTATGACACCAGAGACGACTTCACCTGCCTGCAATCGCGAAGATTGAATATTTGCTTTTGAATTTTCATCACCTAGTGATTGCAATATGGCGGCAGGAACGATCATTCCTATTAACATACCGACATTACTAAAAAAAAGCCTCCATCCGAAAATGGCGGTTCTTGCGTCTCTCTCAAAAGTCAATTCGCCTCCGAGTGCAATGTGAGGAACTGAAATAACAGTCATTGCTGTATTTACCAGAAGGTAGGAAAAAAGTAAGTAGGCGAATTTACCAGCCTGTGTGTTTAAGCTGGGGGGAGAGAAGAGCATGAGGATGGATAGAGAGAGAAAGATGCCTCCGACAAGAATGTAAGGTCTTCGTCTTCCCCATTTGGAATTTGTCCTGTCCGAAATATTTCCCATAAGAGGGTCACTGACAGCATCCCATAAAACAGAAATTGCAAGTGCGATACCTGCTAAACTTGGCATCAAACCGACGATATCTGTATAGAATTTTAGTAAATAAATTTGTGTGAAAAGCTGAACGGCTGTTATTCCCGTCTCTGCCAATCCGTATCCCAGTTTTACTGGCAGTGTAAGAGGTTTTTTGTTCATGAGAATGTTTTCTTATTTGACTCATACATTCGTCAATTTTGGGAAATTTAAACAATCAGTGCTTCAAGAATTTTTATTTGGTCCTCCGGATGGTGTAAAATGCGCAGATCATTGAGAATTTCCCTTGCCTTGTTTTGGTTCGGAACCTTTAGATAGAGTTGGAACAAATGGATCAAATATTTGATCTTTCGAGGGGCTTTGAGTCTTAGTCCTTCTGCAATTTGCAAGGACTCCGCGATTTTCCCGATTTTTAAAAGCATTTTGGTGCAGAAAAATAGAAATTCCTCATCCTCTGGATTGGACACGAGGTACCGATTCATGTGCTCCATCGAACGTTGATAGTCTGATATTTGAAAGTATAGTTTGGAAAGATTTTTCTGTAATCTTACACTTGCATTCGGTTCATTTTCGATCAACTCATGAATTGCTTGTATGGACTCGTTAAACTTACCTTTAACATAAAGTTTCTTTGCAAGTTTGAATTTCTCCTTACCGATTTCGCTTAGCAGGTCTTTATTGCGTGAAGTACCAAGGTATTCTATTCGAATCATTGAAATATCATCTATCACTGAACCAGTTTTCAAAAGTGTTTGGTATATTTCTTTGGGTTCAGCTTTAGTCGCGGCAACCATGCCTAAAAAGAAAGAATCATCAGAATTGACTTCTGACTCAAGACCAGGTCTTTCTATTAGGATGTCATCTTTGCCATCAGAGCCAACTATGATCACATCACCTGGTTTGAGATCTAATGTTTTTACCAAAATATTTGGGTTACTACCAAGTGTTCCAAGCTTATGGTAAGAATAATCGGAAAGAATATAAGAGGCTTTTTCGTCACGATAAAGAACAGGCCATGGATGCTCAGCATTGACGAAGTAGAGTCTACCGGATTTTTCTTCAATCAGCCCCATTATCAGTGAGATCAGCATGGTTCCGTCAAACGCTTCAAAAATTCTCTGTAATTCTGTAAATGCGGCCGCTAACCATTGCTCAGGTCCGACATTCTGGAAAGTAATATTATTTTGAGTTCTTTGTACGATCGATTGGAATACTGCTCCAAAAACCAATGCGCCACCTGCACCCTGCATGGATTTTCCCATGGCATCTGCATTTACAAATAATACATACTTTTGATCACGTAAGTAGATGTTATGTGATATGTTGAGATCGCCGCCGATATTGTAATTTATACCCTTAAAATCAAACGTTTTCTTTTGCATCAAAAAAAACTCTAAATCAATTTTGTCACTTTTTGCTTCTTTGAATCCAAGTGGAGCAATCAATTGATACGTTAAAAAATAATCTCCATCTTGTTGAAATTTTAAGGCTTGAACTTCATTTAAAGATTGGTTGAGCTGTTCCGTTCTCTGAATCACCTTGCCTTCCAAACCTTCGTTTAGTCCGCGGATTTCAGCATACATACCACGTAAACGTTGTATGACATTATTTAAGAAGAAGGCCTGTTGGCCAAAATCATCTCCAGAGGTAGGAGTTACGACAACATCGAAATTACCTTTGGCTAGCTCATCAAGAGACTTGCTTGTCTCGGATAATCCTTGTCTTACCGTTTTTGCGACGATATAGGAGCAGACTATCAATGGAACGATAAAGATTGAGGACACCAAAAAGATTGGAATGAGTGGTTGAGAAACCATGGTCTCGCCCGTTGCTACTGAGTATAATATGTAAGATAAAACCGAGACGGGTAATGCCGCCAAACTAAAAAATGCGAGAACAATCCTTTTGAAATAATCGAATTTTGGTATTTCATCGGGTTTAATCTCTACGTTTCTAATCTGTGGTAGATCGAATAATGGTCGCAGTGCATTTTCCGTAATGAAATAGTAGGTAACAAAAGAAATCGGCGGGATCATTGCGATCGTAAAAATACCTGAACGAATGACAGATGGCGTATATTCGACAATGATAGTGTATAGACTTAAGATTGGAATTACGCCCGCAAACCATCGTATGACTATAATGATGGATTCAATTAGAGGGTATTTAAAAATATATAATTTAACGGCTTTAGCATAATCTCTATCCTCGTAAGTATAAGCTATGTTAGAGTCTTGTGAATAGAGTCGAATTTTTTCAATCCGAGTGAAGAGGTTATTGATTAGAAAATATCGAATGATGGTTCCGAGGATTCCGATGCCAGTCGCAAAAGTCACACAAAGTGCGATGAAAATGACCCACTTTTCGGTCTCCATTTTCTGGGTAATCACCGCATAATAAACAGCAAAAGGTACAGGGACAGTGTGTGTAAAGGCCTCAAGCTTAAGCGTGAGCTCCCAGAATAGGCTTTTTCTGTTCACGTTGCCACCACCTATAGTATCGGTGGAAAGCTTGGCTTAACTTAGGTCACCGACTTGCGAATTTTGGATTCTAGAGCAAATTTGAGCTTTTTCCACTTCTCATCATGAAGGGGTCTCGAGCTGCTTTCCCACTCTTTTAGTATTGTGTCGGCCCGATTTCGATTGCCAGTCATTAAATACAAACTGACAAGGTGGAATGCATTTTTTGTTAGATTTGGATCGCGGAGTCGAATCCTTTCTGCAATCTCAATCGCCTGATGGAGACGACTGGCTTTTCGCCACAGAATAGATGTAAGTTCCATAAAAGGAAGATCCGAAGGATGAGTCTCCATATATGCCTGTGCATGTTCGGCAGCATTCGCATATTCTTTATTTTTAAAAAGAAGTTTCGCTAATAATTTATGTAGTTTTGCATGGGTGTGCGGGAACTCAGAGAGGAGCTGTTTGAGAGTTAGGATCGCCGTTTTGGGGTCTCCGGCCTCTGCGATTTTCTTAGCTTCTTTATAGGTTTTGATAAATCTGTTTTCCAGGCGTTCTGGTGGCCTTCCCGTGTAACCCACACGAACGATAGATAAATCATCTGTAATTTCCCCGGCACTTTTTAATTTTTCATACAGAGAGGGAAGATCTCCTCTCGCTTCCTCGATGTATTTTAAGATTAAATTTTCATCGTGGTTGATGAGCCTATCATTTCCCATTTGCTTAGTCTCATGCAATACCAAATCATCTTTTCCGTCAGATCCAGAAATCAAAACATCACCCGGATGTAATAAAAATGTTTTTATGAAGACTCCAGATTCGATTCCCTTCGTACCAAGCTTTCTGTAACTCAGTTCTGTTTCGAGAAAGGATGCTTTGCCATCTCGAAATAGAATCAGCCAAGGATGTTCTGCGTTAATAAAATATAAGAAACCAGAATTCTCTTCGATAAGACCAATGATGAGAGAGACTAGCATACTTCCATCAAAACCTTCAAAAATTTTGTGCATCTCTATGAATGCATTCTTTAACCAACGTTCGGGGGCTTGAGAAAATGTACTCGAGGAGAACTGGGTTCGTTCGATAATGGATTGGAACACTGCACCTAATACTAGTGCTCCTCCAGCTCCTTGCATAGATTTTCCCATCGCGTCTGAATTTACGAAAACAGTATATTTTTTCCCTTGCAAAATGATGTTATGTGCAATGTTTAAATCTCCTCCAATCTCATATTCTTTGCCCCGAAACTCAAATTTCTTTTTTTGCCGGAGAAGGAACTGGATGTCTACACGCTCACTTTTAACTTGGTTTTTTCCGAGTGGCTTGAGCAGTAAATGTGTCAAAAAATAATCGCCGTCCTGTTGGAACTTGAGCGCATTGACCTCGGAAAGAGATTTTTCAAGTTCGAGTGTACGTTCTTTTACTTTTGATTCTAGTCCAATGTTTAAGGTAAAAATTTCCGTATACATCGTATTCAACTGTTCAATCACTCGATTCATATGAAAGGATTGTTGTCCAAAATCATCGCCCGAGGAAGGCATGGAAACGACAGTGAAGTTTCCTTTGGCCAACTCATCTAAAAGTTTGCTCGTCTCGCTGATGCCCGTCCTTACTGCTTTCGCCACCAGATAGGCGACGAAAAGCAATGGTAAAACGAAGATGCCACCAATTACCAAAACCTGAAGAAGAGGGTTCTTTACATTCATATCTCCATTGGCGACCGAGATTAACATATAACTCAAAACAGTGACGGGTAATGCAGCTAGCGAGAAAAACGAAATGAGGATTCTCTTAAAATAATCAAATTTTGGAATTTCTTCTGGTTCTATCCTTACCTGTCTTACCATTTTCAGATTGAAAATCGTTCGAAATGAATTTTCTGTGATGAAGTAATATGCCACAAAAGATATTGGCGGAATCATAATGAGATAGGATAAAAAAGTCGTCCATAGTTCTTGACGATAAAGCCCGAGTATCGGAGTCAGGGCAAAGATAAGACCAACCCCGATGAACCAGCGTAAAATGATGACAAACCCCTCATAAAAAGGATATCGAAAAAGGAAAAGTTTTAGGCGTTTAGCTTTTTGATGATAATCTTCTTTTTCATTCAATAGATCAATTTCATTCTCGTTAATTATATTTTCTGAAAGCTGTTCTTCTGTATTTTTGAGGTTTTCTAATTCGATGAATAATTTTCTTAAAATCTGGAAACGCCAAAAGCAACCACCTACTACCATGAGTAGACCACTACCACAACATAAAACAAGAAATCGAATCCAATCTTCAAGACTATACTCTTGTGTGATAGAGGCCATGTAAATGGCAAAGGGAACAGGTACGAGATGAGTAAATGCTTCTAGTCGAATGGTAAGAGGGATAAAAGTTGATTTTAGCATTGGATACCTAAGCTAGATAAAAGAATCCAATCGATGGAGAAGTGTCAAGAAAATCATGACTTTTACTTTCCGTAAGCATTGTTCACTTTCCGTCTTCGTTTAGGGAAAGTTCTAATGTTTACGGCTTTCACCTAACAGAAAGTTTGGTAAATCTTTATGTTCTAAGATAGTGTAATGTATGTTATACATCTTTCGTTTTCAAACTGATTGAAGTGCGGTAAAATTTGAAATGAATTTGCAGAATTATTCTTGAATTTGTGCATTAAATCGTATAATCTTTCTGGGTTGGACAGTGATCAAAAACAAGATTTTATAGAAGAAATTAAAAATTCAGAACAGGCTTTAGATTTCTTACTGAATGAGAATACCTTTGGATATTTTTTATGCAGAGGGAGCGATCCGAAGGTTTGGATTAGCAAATCACTTCAGCAACTGTTTGGAATTTAGACTAGGGAATCCTATTTCCCTCTCACGAGTATCCTTTCTCCCACTGATGTTGGTCAAATTTTGAAATGCAATGAGAACGGCATTTTCCCCGAGCCTTTAGAAATTCGCTTTCACGGTCCAGCCGGGATATCGTTACCAATGTCTTTAAAATCTTGTCGTTGGGTAACGAAACAAGGTGTACCATTTGTTCTCTTTTCCCTTCCTGCATTACCTTTTTTTCCCTTTCAAAGATCCGAATCAGAACACAATCAAAACTTACATCAGATCCTGGACCAAGTACCTTCCATGATTGGGTTTTGGGACAAGAACTTAATCAATCGTTTTGCTAACGCCGCTTACGCATCCTGGTTTGGAAAGACACCAGAGGAAATTTTCGGGAAGCACATTCGATTTCTTTTGGGAGACGCTATCTATTCTGCGAACCTTCCTTATCTGGAAGGGGCATTGGCAGGAACTACCCAAGTTTTTGAAAGAAAAATCCCTAAACCAGATGGGTTAGGGTATAGGCATTCTTTGGCTTTCTATAAACCAATTTTTGTGAATCAGGAAGTTGATGGGTTTATTGCTATTGTGAACGACATAACAACCGTTAAGGAAGCCCAGGAGGAGACAGAAATCCAACAGAAAAAACTCTCGGCGATCATTGATGCTCTTCCCTTAGGTATCGCCATTTTAGACCAAAGGGGAAAAATCGTTGAAGTGAACGCGGCACTTCTGGATATCCTTCGGCTCGAAAAGGAAGAAATTCTTGCAGGAAAGTATAAAACAGTTCGTAAGTTCTTGAAACCTAACCATCTAGAATATGAGGAATCGGAATACCCAACTGTTAAAGCCAGAAAAATAAATCGTATGGTCTCCGATGTGACTATCGGTATCCAAATCGAAAAAGAAGATATCATCTGGACTAGTGTAACAGCCGTGCCTTTAGATTTGCCAGATGTTTCGATGTTTACAATTACCAGGAACATCACCGAGAAAAGAATTTCCGATCTCGAAATTGAAAATCTAAAACGAATTCTTGAAAAGACCACACGAATGGCAAGGGTGGGTGGCTGGGAGATTCAAAAAGAAACCACCCGCATATATTGGTCAGCTATCCTAAAAGAAATCTTAGGTGTCGGAACGGATTTTGTCCCCGACATTCATTACTTGCAAACATTTATTGCTAATAAAGAAGAAGAAGATGAGTTCATTCAAAAGTTTAAAGAGTTGATGGAAAACGGAAGTTCCTTTGTTACCGAAATTCAAATTCGAAGAGAGGGCGGAGAGGTCATTTGGGTTAGAATTGTAGCAGAGGCAATTTTCGAAAATGGCCAATTGAAGAGCCTAATAGGTACCTTACAAGATATCAATGATAGAAAAATTCATGAAGTAATCAACAGTCGTTATGCAAGTATCATCAAAGCCTCAACCGATGCTATTTATAGCAAGAATATGAAAGGGGAAATTATTTCCTGGAATAAAACTGCAGAATGGCTGTTTGGATATGCGGAAGAAGAAGTAATTGGTAAGAAGATTGAGAATTTTATACCTGCCGACAGAAGGGAGGAGGAGACAGAAATTTTTTTCAAACTGGCCATGCAGATTGGTATTAGTCAGCTCGAAACTGTTAGGATTGCCAAAAATGGTGAGAGAATAGATGTATCCTTGACGATTTCGCCAATTCCAGATTTCCGAGGAGAAATCACTTCAGCATCTTTTTTCGCAAGAGATATACGCGAGAAAATACAAGTTCAGAAGGATTTGCTCAACGCGAAAGAAATCGCGGAAAAAGCAAACAAGGCAAAGTCGGAATTTGTAGCCAATATGAGTCATGAACTTCGAACTCCATTGAATGGCATTTTGGGATTTCTTGAACTGCTTAGTAAATCTTCGCTTCAGAATGTTCAAAGGGAATATTTAGAGACAATCAGTCTTAGTGCCAATTCCCTTCTAGAGATTGTAAATGATATCTTAGATTTTTCAAAAATTGAATCAGGCCAAATCGTTTTATTACCAGAGGTTGTAAATATAAAGCAGTTTGCTTTGAAGATTAAAGATTTTGTCTCACACAGTGCCAATGAAAAGAAAATAACTCTAGAATTGAAAATAAGTGATGACCTTCCAGAGAAAATTGAGGTCGATAAACAGAAGTTACAACAAATTCTAATTAACCTACTCGGGAATGCCATAAAGTTTACGATTCGAGGATCAATTTTCTTTTCGATCGAGCTCATGGAGATACTCTCTGATCGGATGGTAAAGCTCCGAATCAGTGTCAAAGATACCGGAATAGGTATCGCCAAAGAAAATCAGATGAAAATTTTTCAGCCTTTTATTCAAGAAGACCCTTCAATAACGAGAAATTTTGGTGGGACGGGGCTGGGATTGACTATATCGAATGGATTGCTTCGTGCAATGAATTCAGAATTAGAATTAGAAAGTAAGTTAGGTTTAGGATCAGAATTTTTCTTTGTTCTGATTGTTCCTTACACCAAAGAAACAAGCGAGAAAGAGACGAGAGAAGTGATTAAGCATACTCAAACCTTCCTGAATACAAATAGGTTTAAAGGGATTACTTGTAAGGTTTTAGTAGTGGAGGACAATGATGTCAATATGAAGTTGGCAAATACGTTTCTAAAAAGATTACTTCCCAAGGCTACTTTCGTAAAAGCAGAAAATGGGGAAGAGGCAATATCGATCTTCCAAACTGAGAAACCTGATTTGATATTTATGGACATTCAAATGCCGATACTAAATGGATACGAAGCAACGAGGGCCATCCGCTCATTGGAAGATGCAAAGAGAATTCCGATCATTGCGCTTACTGCGAATGCAATCTCAGGTGAGTTAGAAAAGTGCCTTGACGCCGGCATGGACGACTATCTTTCTAAGCCTGTTAGCTTGGCCGACTTCGAAAATATTTTACAAAAATGGCTCTAGAGAAAAATTTAATTAGCAGGTAAAGGGTATGATTTTTTCACGCAGATGTAGATGTATTGCTTTCCTTTTTCTTTTATTTGCAAGTCCTATATTTTCCGATTCGATTGACCTTTTTGAAACCATAGGTTGGGAAGATGAAACCGAATTAAAGAAAGCCATAGCGTCTGGAGGAAATGTAAATCAAATCGATTCATCCTTAGAAATTTCCATTTTAATGAAAGCGATCGATACGATGAAACCGAACTTAGTTAAAACTTTGTTGGATGCAAAAGCAAATGTCAATCTTAAGATTCCAAAAACCAAAAAGACAGCTCTTATGCATTTTATGGAAAAATACATTATGAATACTGAAACTAATGATGCAGATCAGACAGTTTACAAAGATGATGAAGCCATGATTGCCATCTTCAATCACTTAATGAAAGCAGGTGCGAATGTTACAGACACAAATAGCGATGGAAAATCTGTCTTATCATACGCCATTGATTCCAGTTATGCCTCCCAAAGTGACCTCATCATGAAGAAACTAATCTCACAGAAAGCCGATCCGAACGTAATGTTTAGTAGAGATAATCCTAAACCCATTTGTTTGATTGCTGCTGAAGATTCTAGTGGATATCAAAGATTCGCATTTAAATTGTTTTTAAAAGGAAAGTTATGCGATCCAAACAAAGTATATTCTGAAAGAAACCAACGAAAAACAAATCTACTTTATATAGCAGTTTCCAAGAAGGACCTAGAGGAAGTCCAACTGTTATTGGAAGCTGGTGCGAATCCGAATCTAGGTGCGTCGGACACGATGATGGATTATCTGCCTATCAATCAGGTAATTGCAGATTATGAAATTCTGGAGTTGCTGCTACGTTTTAAGGCCAACCCGAACTCGATTGAAAATGAGATCCATTTGATGGAACATGCGGCCAGAAATATTGCCGATGACGAATCCGGAGAAAAGGTGATAGACTTATTATTAAAGTATGGAAGTGATATCAATCATCCTAAACTTTTTGATACGTATACTCCGTATAACAAAGCAGTCTATGCCGCTCATATCGTAGGAAAATATCGTATTGAAAAATATTTAACAAAAAAAGGTGCCGTTACTCCAGATAAGTTGAAATCAAAAAAACCTTAGTTTTTATCCATTCACGAAATCTTGGAGATACCCTCTATCTAATATGACACACGCACACAATCACCAAAAGGAATCTGAAAAGATTCTCAATCGTTCTTTTATCGCGGGAATATGTTTGAATCTCGTCTATGTGATCATTGAAACGATTTACGGTTTTACAGAAAATTCAACATCACTTTTGTCAGATGCTGTTCATAACATTGGCGATATTTCCGGCTTACTTCTGGCCTTTCTAGCATTTAAATTAGTAAAAGTAAAATCCTCCTCTAAATTTACCTATGGTTTTAAAAAGGGATCCATTCTCGCCTCATTCGTCAATTCGATCCTCTTGGCTTTCGCTATCGGAGCAATTGCCTGGGAAGGGATACAGAAAATCGCAGAACCCAAGCAAATCAGTGGACTGGTTGTCATCTACGTGGCTTCTGTAGGAGTTGGTATCAACTTTGTTTCTGCAATTTTATTTAAAAAAGAGAAAGACCATGACCTAAATGTAAAGGCAGCATACTTACATCTGCTAATAGATGCATTGGTTTCCCTTGGCGTGGTGTTGAGTGGGATACTCATCTATTATTTTGACTTGTACATTATGGATGGGATCACGGCAATCGTTGTCGCGATGGTAGTTTTATATAGTAGTGTGAGTTTATTTAAAGATAGCCTTATTGCTATTCTGGATGGCATACCTGAGTCTGTCAATTTAGCTGAAATTAAGAATATTATACTAAATGTAACGGGAGTTAAGGGGGTTCACCATGTTCATATCTGGGGTCTCAGCACAAGTGAGATTGCGCTTACTTCTCATATATTGATTTCTGATTTAACTCAAATCCCTCGTATTAAAAATTCAATTAAGCAACAATTGAAGGAATGTTACATTCAACATTGTACTTTGGAATTTGAGATAGATTCGGAGGTTTGTGCGGAGGCTACAAAGGTTGGGATTATTCCTCATCCCAACCAATAGAAAAAATAGAACCGACGGTCATTGCATAAATCGTTTGGAAACAGGCCCATACCCACCAGAGTAGAGTTGGTGCAACTTGCGTTAGATTGGAGAGTACCAGAGTCGTTCCGAGGGCAGAGGTAATTGCATAGATTAGCCCAAAGAGAATGCCACCTACAAGCCCTTTTGGCAAACTTTCTCTTGCATATACGTACAGAATCGCAAGGAATAACGTTTGCACAAGGTCTCCCGCAATCGGTCCGATCCAATACACGTCAGCTACAGGTATAAAAATCCCTTTTAATGAAGGGTCAAAATAAAATTTTGAGAAAAATAACATGCGTAAGGGGATGGCGATAGCTTCCCAGAATGCAAACGCAAGCAAGAACCGGACAAGTATCCGGTTCCAAGTTTCTGTTTTTGGCGAGTGCATCCTAGCGTCCTACGATAAATACCATGTTAGTCGTCGCAGAACCACCGATGTTTAGCATCAGTCCGTTCTTTGCTCCCTTCACTTGGTAATCTCCCGCTGTCCCTGTCACTTGTTTGTGGAGGTCAAGCATCATACGAACGCCTGAAGCCCCTACTGGGTGACCCACGCCAATGAGACCACCAGATGGATTGACTGGTTTTTTCCCGTCGAGGGCAATGGTGCCTTCCGCTATGGCGATGTGTTCCTTGCCTGGATCAGAAATACCGAAGGCAGAGATGGCAGCATATTCTGAAGAAGTGAAACAGTCGTGTGTTTCAAAAACATCAATGTCTTTCACATCCATATCAGCACGTTTGTAAGCATCTTTTACTGTTTGGCGAGTCCAAGGGAGAATGTATTTATCGCCTTCAGATTCATTTTTTTTAGCTTCAAACGTAATCGGTGCAACACGGTGTCCCCAACCTTTGACTCGCGGGATATCCCCTAAATCTTTTCCATGGCGTTTTGCGTAATCTTTTGCATAATCTTTGGAAGCAAGAACGGTCACCGCAGCACCATCTGTTACTTGAGAACAATCTGTAATACAAAGTCTTCCACCTACTGCCATGTTATTTGCCCCACCACGAGCCATCGCATGTTCTTTGTTCATGAACCAAGAACGAGTTTGTGACTTTGGATTGAGTTTTGCATTCGCATAGTTGATGCGAGAAATTTCAGCGAGAGCATCCATGAAAGTTTCTTCTTTCAACTTGTATCTTTCGAGGATGACATCTGCGAGTTTTCCAAAAAGTTTTGGGAAAGGAAATTGGACACCTTTTGCTTCTTTTTCGTAATACGCAGCGGTTCCGAGGAAGTCGCCACCGACAGAAGAAGAAACAGTTTTCATTACTTCAATGCCAAGAACAATCGCTAGATCGTAATCTTCGGCGCGGATGTGTGTGATCGCTGCATCAAGTGCCACCGAACCTGAAGCACACGCTGCTTCATAACGAGCTCCAGGCACACCGTAAAAGGCAGGATCCACTTCTGTTAAGAAAGCGCCCAAGTGACCTTGGTTTGTATATTGTTCTGCATCAAAATTTCCAACGAAAACCGCGACACGGTTTTCCTTGTTTAGTTTTTTGATTTCATCATATTCGATGCCTGTTTTTTCCAAAGCATCTTGAATGACTTCGCGCATCATGGACATGAAGGATTTACCTTCTTTCGACCAATTTCTTTGGAAGTCTGTTTGTTCTCCGCCGAGTACGAATACTTTTTCACTCATATTGGGTCTCCTAGATTAACCTTTGAAAAGAGAGCGTGCGTCTAATTTATCGCCTAACTCGTAAAATTTCTTATTTGGCTTAGCGTCTGCCAAGATTTTTGGAACAGGAAGTTTTGCGGCTTCGATCAATTTGATCGCATCTTTTGGACCGCCGAGAAAATCGACAAACGCGGAAGCGGGAACCCAATTGAATCCAAAGCCCATCGCACCATCTGTGTTTTCTTTCGTTTCCACCACTTCACCAACAAGAGAAAGTGAATAGCTGATGTAACGGCTGATAAAATAACGTGCAAGGTCTGCTTCGAAACCGGAAGCCGATTTTACAATCGCCATGGCACCTTTATAATCAGATTCTTTGATGCAGGCTCGGGCTTGTTTGATGAAAGGAATGTCAAACTTTGGATAGGCATCATAATTACCGCTGGTGATGTTATAAACAAACTTTTCTCGTTTGCCATCCGCCGTTTTTGTCACCTTTGTGAGTCCGCCACCAGATTTCATTCCAAGTTTGCCTTCGTTAATCAACTTTTGCATGTAAGCTGGAAGTTTGAAGGTTTCGTGAGCAGAGTCCTTTGTGTTTTCGTAGATATTGTCTACGATCGCCTTATGAACATCGAGTCCCACGAAATCGGCTGTCGCCAGTGGAGACATGGCACGACCTGTATATCCTGACATGATTTCGTCGAGGAGCGCAATGCCACCTTTATCAGCATACTTTTCTGCAAATTGACCGCATTCGTTCATCAACTGGAATCCGATTCGGTTTCCTGCGAACGCTGGTGTGTCGTTTGTATAAACTACGGCACGTCCAAGGACTTTGTCCAAGTATTCGCCGAGTGCCTTCGTTACTTTTTTATCGTTTCCTGCGTGTGTGACAAGCTCGCAGAGAATCATTTTGTAAGGAGGGTTAAAAAAATGTGTTCCGTAATAGTGTTTTTGGCCGTCCTCGTCATATGCTTTTGCAAGCCTTCCGATCGAGAGACCAGAGGAAACAGTAGATACAATCGTGCCAGGTCGTCTTGCTTTCGCTATACGGGCATTGATCGGTTCCTTCACCTCATAACTTTCAGCCACGAGCTCAAATACCCAATCGGATTCGGCTACTGCCTTTTCTAAGTCGGCATCATAGGAACCTGGAATCATTCGACCACGGATGGTATCTGTTTTGACCGAATTCACGGCGGCTTCGATCCCTTGTTTCGCCTTTTCTACGTCGCGGGCGAGCATATGGACCTTGGCACCACCGAAAGAGGCAATCACGCCTGCACTTCCAGAGCCCATTGCCCCATTGGCACCTAAAATCGTTACTGTTTTGATTTCTCTCATGTAAATTGGTTTCCGAATCTGTTTTTACATACCGTTTTAGAAAAGGAAGAGGGCAGGAAAATCGTTTTTTTTGTCATTTTTGTTACAATGTGGCCGTGGGTGGGAAGAGGGTATGACGCTCCCCGCCCGATGGAGGGTGGGGAACTAGACCCGCCACCCAATGCGTTCTCTCTACCACGCGCCCCAAAAAAACGCGAGAGAGATTATGAACACGTAAAAATTTTCCTTTGAAATGTTCGCCTTTTCAGCTTTTGGATGTTTGGCGTCCGGGCTGGCTCACTTCGGGGTGCGCTGACGCTTCCGTCTGCCTAAGGCAGACCAAGCCCTACGGATCCGTGACGCATATCTCTAGACAGGAAATTTTTGAATGTAACGGATCATTTCATCCGTAGACACAGGTTGCGACCAGAGATAACCTTGCGCAAAATCACAGTTAAATTCTTTTAGTTTTTCTTTTGTTGCTTCATCTTCAACGCCTTCCGCGATCGTCCGTAGCCCCATCCCCGATGCCATTTGAATGATGGCCTTTACGATTGCTTCGTCCTGAATGTTTTCACTCATTTTTTTGATGAAGGATTGGTCAATTTTGAGAATTTCAACCTGAAATTTTTTAATATAACCTAGGTTAGAGTAGCCTGTCCCAAAATCATCGATCGAAAATTTTATGCCTAAATTTCTTAGTCGTAGTAGGGCATCCAAAAGAACATTGGAATCATCGATGAGGATGGACTCAGTCATTTCGATTTCTAAATACTGGGGTGGCAGACCCGAATCTCGAAGCGCGTTGAGGACTATTTCTTCTATATTTCCTCGTTTGAATTGAATGGCAGAAACATTGACTGCGACTGTTAGATTCTTGTAACCAAGATCATGCCATGCTTTGCATTGTTTACAGGCTTCTTTTAGAACCCAATCACCAATGTCTATGATCAACCCAAAGGTCTCGGTGATAGGAATAAAGGACAGAGGGGAGATGATACCTTTTTGTGGGTGTTTCCAGCGAATTAATGCTTCTGCTCCAATCAAAGAGTTGTCTGAAAGATTAATCTTTGGTTGATAGCAAAGATAAAATTGGTTTTCGAGAATTGCCGTTCGCAAATGGAGAAGAAGGTTTAATTGTTCCTGCGTATCGACATTCATTTTTGTATCGTAGAACACAAATCGATTTTTCGTCGTAGCTTTTGCTCGATCGAGCGCTAGGTTTGCTTTCTTTAAGAGAGAATCAAATTCTATATCATCATCGGGTGAGATCGCGATTCCGAGGGAACATGTTGTCACATAATCGATAGATTTCAGCCGAAACGGGATAGTCATTTGATTCATAATATCGATTGCCACTTCAAATACGATATCTAGATCATTTTTTGAATCCACAATAATAAGAAATTCATCCGCACCGAGACGAGCTATCGTATCTGTCTCTCGCATAATTCCAGACAGACGATGTGCAACTCGAAGGATAAGTTCATCTCCAATACTATGACCCAAAGAGTCATTTATGGTTTGGAAATTGTCCAAGTCTAAAACAATTAACGCTATTTTTCCTTGATTCGCTTTTGTATGTAAGTATCCTTGTTCGAATCGATCGCGAGCAAGGATCTTATTCGGAAGGCCTGTCAATAAATCATGATTAACCATATGCTCTACGAGCAAGGTAGAACGATTGGCTTTGGCGGCCTCAGCAGTCGCTTTTACTAGAGATTCATTGAGGTCGTGAATTAAAAACCAGATGATCGCACCGATTGTGGAATAGATCAAAATGGTATCGAGAATGATTGTGTAGTCTAATTTGCGTATGTTGTGAATGTACAATCCTGTTATATTCGCATAACCCATTGCCATGATAAAGGCAATGGTGTATGCCAAGATAATGGCAAATAGCCTGTTCGCACCAAGCGCCGCAGCACAGATCAGAATGCCAGAGAAGGCGATGAGTCCCGTATCTCGGATCCCAGAATCAATCCAAATAAAAATCGAAAAACCCATGGTTAAAACCAAGAGTAAAAGTCCACGTGCTAAGATTACCTTTCGTAAATAAATGAAATAATAAACTAACAATAAGAAGATCGCGGTTGAGAATTTTGCGATCGTCTCAGGGAATGGAACCGTTGAGAAAGAGGATATGATAGAAATCGTCAAAGTAAACTCAGCGATCCAAAATAATTGTTTAAGTCGTCTAATCTGAAAATCGATCGGATCAAACGGAATGATTGGCTTCATCCTGGAAGAAAAAAATTTGGTGATTTTGAAACGTAGGGAAGTTTTCATTCTCTGATGCGAAATTTGAGTGCTATATTTATATGAAACCATCCGAGTTTCGCAATCAGAAAATTTTTTAATTCAGTCCCAGGTTTTAATTTTTAGTAAACTTTTCCTAGTTGAAAGCCTAACCACTGATGTTGTTGGGGAAGACCCTTGGCAGATTGAAAGTCAATGGACTGATAATTATAATTGAGGGAGAAAAGAAATCCTGCCTCAGAAACAGAGACAAATCCTGCCCGGAAAAATCCAACGGCGCGTTTCAAATCTCCCGTATAGGTTTTATCCTCTCGGAATTCAACTTCCTGCCTAAGTAGTTCAAGAAGGGCACTCCTCTGGGTAGGGTCGAGGATGAATTGGGATAAAATTTCATAGGCATAGTACCTAACGAAGGCTGGCTGTTCTCCCCCCTTCGGGCGAAACAAGGAATAAAGAGCCATAATCCGAGCGTTCTCTGGTAGAGCTTCCCAGTTATCAGAAATGCTTTTTATGAGTACCAACTTGAAGAGTCGTTCAATATCCTCCGCGCCGTTAAATATGATATTGAATAGCAGGTAATTTGTTCCGAAATCGTACGGATTGCTTGATCCCTTCACTAGAAATTCGTTAAAAATAATAAACCTTCTCAAAGCATTTCGACCGTTATCCTCGGAGAGGGTTCGATATAATAATTCGCGTTCGCCTGTTTCATATGTGGGGCTTTTCAAAAAGCCATCCCAGTCCCCTAGGGAAGAGCTTCTGCTTTGATTTTTATAAGTTTTGTCGGAGCCAATCTGTCCCTGAATGGTTGCATTGTATACTTGTAAGGTGGATCCTGGATTTATATAAAAATACCAATATCCTTTGCCAGGAATTTGTAGAATGGGTGCTCCGGGCATTAGAGCGGAAAAACCAGGTCCGGGATTTTGATCTACATTTCCAAATCGTAGGATGACCCCAACTGAGGCATTTGTATAAATATTCCCTAAGTTAATATTATAATGAGTTCCAAAATATTTATGCCAAAATTTTCTCACATCTGTATTCACCCCTATTGAATAGGAGTTTGGAATTTGTGTATCCCATCCTTGCGGTGTAGGCGAGCCAATCAAATTATGAAAGTTGATTTGTGCCGACTTACCTCCAACAGACGGTCCGATCATACCGAGTTCAAGCTCGGTTGTTACACTCGATGATTCGGTCCATGAGGTTAAGGTATTTCCAACATAGCCTCGGCTGGAGTAAGGTCGATCGCCAAAGGAGACATCCGCTTTGCGAATATTTGTTGGAGTGTAAAATTCTTGTCCTGCTGTAATGCCCATTAAATACTTCGTATCTTCGGTTTTTGGGATAAACAAATGGTTCCAAACTCCAAAAATCTGGCGCGTTACATTGGATTCAGAGGCAGTTGTATTAAATTCTAGCCTGGTTCCATTGGTATAATAACGGTCGGAGAAACCGCCGAAGGCATCGTTTTCCATGATGAGACGCAATTGAGAAAAGGATTCAGGCTCTTTTTTTTCTAACTGTATCTCTTCGTTTGCTTCCGCATTTGGAAGCAACGTTTTTGCGGTCTTGGGATTTTTTACTTGGGCTAAGACATCGAGAGAGAAAAATAGAAGGTAAGAGATTAGAATGTTGTAGACCACGATTTCACACATTGGTTTCAGCGACTGAGTTTGCAAGCTTGATCGGGAGAGGTTGGGTCTATTTTTAAAAATATGAGATTGAAATTTCGTAAATCCATAAAGGAATTGTGGAAATTGCAGAAGGTGTCAAATGAAAGTAATCACGCGAAATATTTTAGCTGTCGTTTTGGGAGCGGTACTCGGAAGTATCGTTAATATGGGAATCATCGTATTCGGGGGTTCGCTTGTGCCTCCACCAGAAGGTGCCGACGTAATAACAATGGAAGGCTTAAAGGCATCCATGCATTTATTCCAACCCATTCATTTTCTTATGCCTTTTCTGGCACATGCTTTGGGAACTTTTTTTGGTGCTTTGGTCGCGATGCTTGTTGCGGCAAATCATAAAGAAAAATTTTCCTACGGAATTGGTATATTGTTCATGTTAGGCGGAATAGCGAATGTCTTTATGTTACCTTCCCCTCTCTGGTTTTCCATTTTGGATGTATTAGGCGCTTACCTTCCCATGTCCATCCTTGCGATTATACTGGTTCGGAAACGAGTTCAAAAGTAACGGATCTATATTTTTTTCGTTCAATACCTGTCGTGGCATTTAATACGATTGGTTTTTTGAGACGCAATCTATCCTTGGGAATTCCCTTTGAGATGAGAAAAGTATATACATTCGTCGCTCTGGCCTTTGCTAATTCTCTATTTTTCGAACCAGTTGCATCCGCCAGCCCTTGAATCCTTACATAGGAATTGTCTGGTATAAAGATCAGACATTCTATTAATTCCTGCAACTGTATCAAATTTGATTTGCTGAGATTGCTTTCGCCTGCGTCAAAATTAATTTGGGAGAAAGGAAGTTCGAGGAATTCATTTTGTTCCTTTAAATGTTCTCTCGAAAGAATGATCAAATCTGTTTGCGTATTTAAACTTTTAGTGCGAGGATTCGCACTTGATTTAGAGAAAAAAACGATTAAGATGATGAAAGCAGTAAATAAGGAAATGAGAATGAAAGACAATTCCACTTATTTTAGACTTTGGACATAGGTGATGCTAGAGTGGGAAATGTGAATAAACCGAGTAATTTTAATTTAAATCTTAAGATCCAAGTTTTTAAAACCATTATGCAAGCGCTTCGATGGGATCAGAGATTTTTGTTTGTCATACGCTTTTTAATGCAGAAAGCAAAGATTAAGAAATCCGATTTCTTTCACGGTTCTGACTTTGCATTGGAAAATCGAGAGAGATTTAAATTACAATTAGATATTCTGGCACTTCATGCGGCACTTAAACAGACGATAGGTGATGATCGTGCTCTTCGAACAATGATAAGCGTGCTGCAGACTTCGGCAAGCGAAGCATTTCTTGAAACCATGCAATTGATCACAAAACTTACCTCCATGAAATAAGGCATGGGTTGTAAAATGAGTGAGCCGAAATCTCGGCAAATTTTTAGGTTAACGTTTTAGTTTTGCATCAAGTTCTAAGGCTTTTCGGAGCATAATTTTTCGCATGAAGAAGCCCACTAAAAAGACGATTGCACCTACAATCACCGGCCACCAAGGAGCAGTGGTTCGCTGGAAGAAGTGATTGATGACAGCAGTTTGGTGAGGACTTGCGGGATCATAAATTACCTCTACCTGGTCCCCTTTTTTGTATTTTTCAAAACTATGATTCCAGAATAACTTATCTAAAAATCTGATTTGTTTGCCCTCGGAAGTAGTAAACATGACCCATGCTTGGCGGTAAGGCTCGGTCACTTCCAAATCGTAGACCTCTCCTGTTGTTTTTAATCCTTTCTGGTCTAAATCTTTTTCAATGGAGAGGTTATAAAAACCATAAATGAGTAAAACGATACCAAAGAGATAAAGTACAAATCCAACATAAGATGCGTTTCTATATCCATTCATATGTGCATATTGTAATTTAATTTTTAATGCAGTCAAATATTTATTAATCGGCGAAGAGTTCGCCGAGGGAGATTTTAGAGAAAACCCAATTGAATTTAATTTATCATTTGGGCCAGGTCGAGTAAAATCCCATACCAAAACGGACTCCTGATTCAATAAAGTCATCAAGATTGCCACTATTGCCTTTTGCGATGATTCTTGACTGGTATACCTCGCTACTTAAAAAAAAGGTCGTATCGAGCTTCCACTTGAACCCTCCCGACCAGCCTGAGCGAGCGATCAACTCCTCTGTCAAAAAACCCCGCCCAATCGAAAGCCGGAAGTAAGGATCAAAGTTACCTTGAGCAGGTAGATGAAAAGTGAGATCATAATCATAAGTGCGAAGACTTTGCGTTTTTTTTCTGTCTGGAAGAAGCCCATAAACATTAAAAAAATCCGAGAGTGCCGTTAATTCAGGAAAATATATCGCTACTGATTGCAGATTTCCGTACAAATCGCTTGTGAGTTCTGTATCATTTTTTGTTAGGTGGTAGGTAGTGATCATCGAATTTTGTAAGGAGCCACCTATCCCCAACCAGTTGGTGATTAAATATTCTAAGTTTAGTTTTTGGTTGTTGCCAGTATAGGAAAACTGTTTTTGTGCATCTTCAATGCCAGCAATTCCTAGAAATGCAAAATTTGTATCAGTGGCACCAAGGTAGCGGTAATAATTTTTTTCATAGTCATTTGATTTTGCAGACGGAGAACGAACAACTTCTCCCGCCAAACCAGCCTCGTAAAAGATGCGACCTTTTCGAATCCATGGATCCTCGGAAGGAGAGTTCTCTGCATGTAAAATGGTAGAGAATAGAAAAAGAGAAAGGCCGAAGCGAATCGACCTTATGTTTTTACCTTTCACCAATTCTCTATTTGGTTTGGATGAAGTTTGCCTCATGGAGATTGCAGCTTAGTGCTTGAAAATAACTCTGAGCCGCAGGAGCTGTGTAACCACCACACATAGCGTAGTATTGAACGATTTGTGCATTTGCAGAAGCAAATGCGATCGCAATGATTTCATATTTCTTTTTACATTCTGCAAAGGAATCATACTGATACACTTTATTGTCCTGTAGTTTCGTAGCATTTGCAAAAATCTCGTCTGAAAGTAAGGTTTCAGGGCTGAGAAGTGTGGAGACAGCTGAGGAACTACCAGCGGTTGGTCTTGGGTTTAAGGAAACCGTGTAAGTTTGAGCAGATGTCGAAGCAAAGTTTGTACAAACTATATCTAATCTTGATAAGGCGGAAGAGATCGTAATCGTTGTTCCAGCGGAGTTCGAAGAGGTAATCTGAGTCGTTCCTGCAAGGTTGACTAAATAATTACAGGTAACCGACGTGTTTGTATTAAGAGCATTGATGATCATCGGTTCTTGGACGGTTGTTGTCCAAGTGGTAGTACCTGTCACTGCAGTTAAAGTTCCCGTTAAGTTAACGTTGCTATAGCTATTGGCACCAGGGAGTGTAAAATCGGGAGCAGCGGAGTCGGTTGTATAGCTGGGACAGGTTTTTGCGGTAATGGCTGTAGAAGCACCCGTGACTGAGGCAAGTGTATTAAGAGCACCAACAGCAACACCACTTAAACTCTGGTTGGATTTTCTAATTTCAGCTTTGATTTCTTTTCCTGTAATCGTTACTCCCTTAATTGATTTTTCATAATAATTACAAGCAATCAAATTGCTAAGTAAAATCGAAAAGAGTACATATCTTAATTTCATATTTAAAATCTCCGTTGGATAGAAATTTTATCTTGTACGGGTTTCTTTGTCAAGCAACTTCGCTATACAATTAAAAAGAAACGAAATATAACTTTCTTTAAAAACATAACGTATGTAATGCGAAGTAAGGAAGAAAATAATATAGAATGATAATAAAAAATATACAAAGAAGATTGGGTATTGCTCCATGAATTTAAGACGGTAATTGTTTGGGTTTTATAAAATACATCTCGCTTTTTTTTTGCCTCATGATATGCTCCTGCTCCCGTCATTACCTTGGAGATCCTTTAGATCATAAGAGCATTCAAGGTAACAAGAAATTTGCAATTTCTTATGAGTTGGTGGGTTGGGGACTTGAGGACGATAAGATTCATGCTTCAGAAGTGCTTTCGACTCTGCACAAGTCGGGGGAGTTTGCGGAGGTGAAATCTGCATTCCGCTATCCCTTAGAAAATCGAATTCAAATCATATTACAATCGAGCCAAAGGATAAAGATTTTTTTCGGGGAACAGAGCGAGCCCGTCTCTCGGAATTTGGAAAGAAATCCAACAAAAATGATTTTTACATTCGTCAATCGTGTCCTTTTGATTCGCACTTTTTTTATCGTCCCCTTTTTTCAGAAGGAAAAAACTAGCATTACATTTCGACACTGGAAAGAGAATCGAATCGTAAAAGATTATACTTATTCTCTTGATAATTATATAGTTATAGGATGGGTGCCTCTTCTTTTCCGACCATTTGATGATCATAAGGAAATCGAATCCATTTATGCGAAGGCAACCGAAAAATTTATCTCTGATTTTTACGGTGATAATTTATGAATTTATCTAAATTATTAATATATGTTCTAAGCATGAGCCTATTCATTTCTTGTGTTGGTTATCCAGGGAAGGTGAGTCGAACCGAGAGGTTGAGTGGATTCAATCAAAAATCCGTGGATGTTGTTTTTACAGGATTTTCAAAATACCACACCGAATGCAAATTGATTGCTGAGGCACTTGAGGATTTGGGATATAGATTCGATGCATCTTCTTCTTTACTTTTGGAAGTAATCTTGGAAGAAGAGGACGCAAAATATAAATATAATTATTTACATTTTGTAAATTTAGTCACTTCCATAGTTAGCCTAACAACGATTCCGTATCATGTCCAAACGGAACATAAATTAACCTTTAGATTTCGAAATAAAGGAATCATTCAGGGAGAAATTGAATTGAAAACTGTATTTCATCAATGGAGAGGAGTCCTATTCATACCCATTACCTATTTTTTCTGGCCCTCTTCGGAATTTGAACAGTATTTATTGTCTTCTGTAAAATCGGAGCTGATTAAAGAATGAATTCCAGACAATTTATCATTTGTTTCATTTCCCTTGTTTTATTTGTCATGAACTGCCGTTTGCTATCTCAGAAGCATCCACAAGAAGGAAAAGATTTTACCAAACACGAGATCGAGTGGGGAGGAAAAAAAAGACAATTTTATGTCCATGTACCTTTTTCAAAGGATTTATTGAATGCTAAAATTCCATTAGTTGTGATGTTACATGGGCGATTTGGTTCAGGACTTCAGGTCATGGAGCAGACAAACCTGAACGCTTATGCGGACCAGGAAAAATTCATGATCGTCTATCCTGATGGATACAAGCGTAGCTGGGCGGATGGTCGTGGCAATACGCCTGCGGATCAGGAGAATGTCGATGATGTCGGATTTTTGGAAAAACTCGTAGAAAGGCTCATCCGAGAGTATCCTGTTGACGGGAAAAAGGTCTTTGTTGCAGGTCACTCTAACGGTGGTTTTATGACACAGAGACTTCTTGTGGAACGTTCGGGAATATTTGTTGGAGGTTTCAGCGTGGCTGCTCATCTGAGTATGGCTATTGTTAAAAAATATGTACCTTCAAAACCAGTCTCTGTTGGATTCATGTTAGGTACCGGAGATCCATTGGTACCATATTATGGAGGTTATGTTAGAGATGGAGGAGAGATTTTAAGTGCCACAGATAGTTTCGATGTTTGGAAACATTGGAATGGATGTTCTTCGAAGTTGGTGGAATCTCACCAAGATAACATTGATGATTTAACAACTGTGGATTTTTTTCAATATTCCGAGTGCAAAGAGAATACAATCACGAAACTCATTCGAATCAATGAAGGCGGTCATTCCTGGCCGGGACAAGATCAAAGGATTCCCTTCGTCAAAATGGGAAATCCCACAAAAGAAGTGGATGGAGCAAAAGAGATGATTTCGTTTTTTAAAGAAATTGGGATGAAATGATGTCAAAAATAGATAAGCTAGCGATTGTTACTGGTGCATCTCGCGGGATCGGCCTCGCTTTAGTGAAAAGCCTCATTGCATTGGAATATAAGGTCGTCGGATGCAGTCGAAATCCAGAACTATGTGATTACAAACATCAGCGGTTCCAGTTGGACAAGGTTGATCTCGCAGACTTAAGCCAACTCGAAGCTTGGATCACTAAATTAAAGACCAATGCCAGTATTGACCTTCTCATTCATAATGTCGGAGTGGGATTCTTTGCACCTCTTGAAGAATTGAACTGGAAACAAATCAATTCTATGATTACCCTTCATCTAACAGTCCCTATGTTACTCACAAACTCTTTACTCAGAGAATTGAAAAAGTCAGAAGGTAGACTCATCTTCATTGGTTCGGTTGCAGGAACTAAAATTTCCCCTTGGGGATCAGTTTATGGAGCGACAAAGGCAGGATTGATTCATTTTGGAAGGGAAGTATTCCAGGAACTCAGAAAATCGGGAGTGAAGGTGACAAATATCATTCCGGACATGACCGATACAGAATTTTATAAGGATTTAACTTTTGATGTAGATGAGGACCCGAAAGCCTACATTCTTGATTCTTGCGTATCCCAAGCGATTGAAAATATTCTTTCGCAAAGGGAAGGGACAATCATTTCTGAGATCGTCATCCAACCAGAGAAGTTTAAAATTAGGAAAAAATAGCGGAAGCTAGGCGGGAAATAGCGTTTTGTTTTTAAACTTCTGGAATGATACCCTCAACTGGAATCATAGGAATCGAATCAGGATCAACTGCCTCCTCTTTTGACTCAGATTCAGCTGGGCTAGTGACACCATTAGAAATATCGTCCTTAGACCGTTTGATGGCTCTGATTTTAGAGTCTGTCTCATAAAGTCTTTCGATCACTCTTTTTAATAATAAAAATAGAAACTCTGGGCTTTCTTGGCTCATCTTAACAAAGGTATTTCGATTGATGATGCCTAGCTTTGCTGATTCGGAAACGGTAACGATGGAAGCGGCCCGAGGACTATTATTTATGATAGCCATCTCTCCAAAAAATTCACCTGGAAGGATGCTTCTAAGTTTAGAATGTTTTCCTTCGATATGCTTATAAATATCCAATTGGCCTTCGAAGAGAAAGAACATAGCGCCGTTTGACGGTACACCTTCTTTAAAGAGGACTTCGCCCCTTTTGATCGTAATCATGGATAACTTTGCGAGTGATTCTTTAAGTCCCATCAGTAAGCTCTTTCAATTTTTGTTCTGCTTCGATCAATCGTTCCACGTACGTTTGTAATAATGCATAAACAAACATAGGATTTGAGTTTGCAATTTTGATTAAGTTTTGTTTGTCGAGGATTCCCAATTGGGCCCGGTCGGAATGAATATAGACAGTCATCGTTCTGGGATGTGCGGAAATAAGTGCGATCTCACCAAAAAATTCACCAGTGCTTAGTTTTCTCACTTCATGAAAATTGTTTTGGTCAGGCGAACCCATGCCGACAGAAAGTATGCCACTTAAAATAAAATACATCTTCTCGTTAGATGGCTCTCCTTCTCGAACGATGATTTCTCCGCGTTTGAAAGATTTTGTTGGAACTGTATTAACAAAATCGAATATATTGATCGTGTTTTCTTTTGACATTAATTTCCGCGATAGATTTCAATCAACTCAGTCAACATTTTGTCTTCCGCATATTCTAATGGTGATTTCCCGGAGCTATCCTTTAGCTTCGGATTGCCCCCATTTAGAACTAAAATTCTCGCCACTTCGAGTACAGAATCTTTTTTACCAGAATCGAATTGGAGCGCGAGTTCGGAAAGAATAGTTTTCCCAGATTTGTCCACAAGGTTCAGATTGGCCCTTCTTTCGATTAGGAAAAGTACTAGTTTCTTATACTGGTCGGATACAAGCGATTCTTTGGATTGTAAAAATCGAATGATCGCTTTTCTCAAAACAGTAAATCCATTATTATCGGCAGAATCTACTTCCGCTCCGAGATTGACAAGCATGGTGATGAGATCCACGTTATTTCTATTGAACGCAAGATGCAAGGCAGATAGTCCGCGTTTGTTTTTTGCGTTAACGTTAAGACCTTTTGTTAACAGGAGTTTAATTGTCTCTTGGATGAATTTTTGATCTTTTTTGTCAATCTCTTGTTTGGCGACAATCATGATCAAGGTTTCGTCCTCCGCATTGCGCTCGTTTGCATCGGCACCCGAGTTTAAAAGCAGTTTGATGGCATCGACATCCTTTCTTTCAATGGATTCTGAGAGCAGAGATTTTCCTGATTTGGAAATATGGTTCGGGTTTGATTTTTTTGCTAATAAAAGTTTGGCGACACTCCCTTGTTTTGCTTCCAAAGCGAGTGCTAAGGCAGTTTCGCCATTTTGAATGGTGAGAGTGTCAACGCTTACATTCTTTTTAATGAGTTCTTCTACGACCTGGGCATTGCCTTTTTTGGCAGCCAAATGGATCATTTGGTACCCGCCATCTGTCATAATTTGCAAGTTTGCATCATTTTGAATGAAGAGGAGAGCAAGAGGGGTTCTGCCTTTTTCTAATGATTCTTCTAATGGATAGTGTTTGGTGGTGAGCTTTTGGTTGATATTTACTTTGTATTCGATTAAGAGTTTGGTGAGAGCGATGTCATTTTTTTCAATCGAAAGCTCGAGTAGAGTTTTTCCTTGTTTTCCCGCAAGATCAGGACTCAATCCCTTTTGTAAGAGTAATTTGAGGATGCCATAATTTTTTTTTGCATAGGCTGAAAAGGTGAGTGGTAAATCTTCTTTGTCCAAGATAGTCCATTCCGCACCTCGATTTAAAAGTAGTTCTGTTCCCGCTTGAAAGGATTTGTCAATCGTGAGTAGCAGCGGTGTGGTCTCTTTGGCATCCTTGGCATTTGGATCTGCGTTTGCGTCTAGCAAAACGGTCATTAGCTTTAGATTTTTAGTGTCTATACTAACAAAAAGGGGAGTCCTTCCTGTCAATTCCGGCAGATTGACGTTTGCTCCATTTTGGAGAAGGTAGGTTAACGTGTCCATTTTGCCTTTTTCGACAGCAAGGAACAAAGGAGACTTACGCGGATTATTTCTTAAGTTCACATCTGCCTTACTTTCTACGATTGTCTTTTGGACAGGAAGTGTAGATTTTAATACGGCAATGTGTAGGGGCGTATTTCCTTCTCCATCGTACGCATTTGGGTCTGCTCCCTTTTCTACTAAACTTTTGAACTGATTGATAAACTTAGAGGTGACTATGTAATGGAGCAATGTTTTTCCCGTCAGGTCACGGCGGTTGAGATCGGCACCTGCGGTCACCAAACTATCAAATTGTTTGGTTCGGTTTTTCTCAACAGCGAGCATGAGCAGAGTTTTTCCGTCCCCATCTGCCGAGTTGATATCTCCGCCTGATTGGATGGCCGCATCAAAGTCCTTCGGGTTTCCTTTCAGCAAAATCTTCACCATGTCAGGTGCCACGGATTCCGCAGGCGCTGGTGATTCCTGTGCGGAAATGGATTGTACGTCGAGTAGGGCAGCCATACAGGCAAGGACGAGAATGTTTGTTTTCATTTTATTTTTTTGATTCATAGAATTTTTATTTTGGTAGATAGGCGCCTGGGTCGAGGGCTTGTTGGGACGGACCTTTTCTCACCTCAAAGTGAAGGTGTGGTCCCGTGGATTTTCCAGTATTTCCTACCTCACCTATCACATCACCTGATTTAACATTTTCTCCTTCTGCTACCTTTCTTTCGTTTTGGTGGGCATAGTAGGTATAAATATTATTTTTGTGACTGAGGATGGTGAGCATACCGTAGCCACCTGAGGTTGTTATGGTTTTCCAAACCTTTCCATCACTCACGGCACGGATAGGGGTTCCAATGGTAGCAGGTAAGTCAATGCCACTATGAAAGGCTCCGACTTTTCCTGTGACGGGATCAACACGTGTTCCGAAAGATGAGGAAACGTAACGATCGTTATCTACGGGTATCTGAAAATACTTAGAGATATCATCGTTGTCCACGAGGGCACCCTTATCCTTAGAGACAAATCCGCCAAATATCCATCCCTCCCATTGGTCATCCCAGCTAACATAGATCCATTTGCTTCTCACTCCGCCGATCGTTTCTATCTCTGGCTTTGCATCAATGATTTTGATCCTCTCATCACCTGGAATTGTGGTAATCACGGTTCCGTAATCATTTGGTTCGTCTCTCATGCGTAAGGAAAGGGACCTAACATACCTTTTGGCACCAGGTTTTAAGTCCTCTGGATTTTCAGAAGGAAACGAGGGGCCGCCTGAGTTGTCGGTGTTTTCATAGGCTACCACTTCAGAGGAACTTAAATAACCCGCAAACACCCAACCTTTTTGGTATCCGCTTTCAATTTGGTGCCAAACTCCGGAGAGGCCATCAATGGTTTCTTCATAGTTTGTGGATTGTAAAACTTTTACCTTTCCACCCCGGACAATCCTGTCTAGGATGATGGAATTGATTTCTGGGTTTTCTCGGACGTTGAGGCTTGAGGCACTCACCCAAAATTCTTTATCTTTATAGCGATCGTCAACTTTTGGACCCGAATCGGTCGTACCTACGTTTTCTCTTCCCGGAATTTCTGTAAATTCAGGTATGTTTTCTGTCATTTCGCCTGTCGCTGGATCAAAAAAGGGACGCTCTGTGCCACGAGCTTTTTTGGTTCCTTTGGCCTCGTCTGGAAAGGCAAAGGAGCGCGTGTTTGGTGGAGTCAGGCTTGCTAAGCGCCTTTCAGGAGTATCGTTTTTGCCAACCTGTGAGGAGGAAAGATATTCCGCAGGGATGTAACCTTCTTTTTTATTTGCTGTTCTTACCAAGCACCAATTGGACTGCTCCTTCTTTGCCGACCCATCATTTTTTAATACTAAGATGACTTCCAGTTTTTCTCCACGACTGATTTTGGTGGGCAAATTGTTTTTTGGGAGTAGGTTTGGTTCTGCTTTTAATATGAAATTCTCTGCCGCATAACTAAAAATAGATTTTGCCTTTTTGTTGCCGCCACCAGGTGAATCGTTGTGTTCGATTACGTCCTTGGCAAGGCTCGGATCCATGGGAAGTTCTTTAAAATCTAAACCTGGGTATTTATCTTTGATGCGGGAGTAGAACTGCGCGTACTTTGTTAGGATGCGTTCCCGAGTGGCTTTGTCTTTTTCCAGTAGGGCATTTTGTTTATCGTTTGCTTTGTTGTCTAAGTTCGATTGGGCTTCAGAGTTCTCACTCAAAATAAAGAGAGCAAGGAAGACCATAGGTAGGATCAATTTTTTCACGGAATCCTCATGATGTACAGAAAACGATACCTGAACTTTTCCTTGGGTCAAGGTTTTTTGGCAGTTCTCTTTTCAATCTTCCTCGGGCAAAAGTGGGGTCAAAAAGAAAGAGATAAATTCTAATTTGCCGCGCATGGAGGATTTTTCATAGATCGACGCAGTTTGGTTTTCTATTGTCCGCAAGCTTTTCTTTCGGACGCCCGCAATCTGTTGGTGCGAAAACCCTCTGAGAAGGAGGATGGCGATCTCTTTTTCCGTATTTGTTAGTTTCCAAGCTTCCATCTGGGATTTCACTTCGATCCAAAAACTGGATTCTGGGTTTTTTAGGATGCGGTTTGTGCGTTTGAGATCGAGAATGAGAGTCTGGGCTTGGGTATTTTCGCCTTCTTCTGTTTTGAGTTCTCGGTATAGGATGGAGATTGCGAGAAAAGAGGAGATGGCAATGAAGGATTCGAAGGTAGCAATGAGCAAACGAAACCGATCAAAGATTTCGGGAGGATTGGTAAGGGTGTATGCCTCCTCGATGATCCATAAGACCAGCGAGACGACGTAAAACCAAAGAAAAAGGATTCGATAGCTTCTTTTTTCCATACAATCTAATCCGAAACTAATTTCATTTGCCTTCCGTTCAAGGAGAATATAGTAGTTTGCCACAATTGCGGTGAACCGCCATTTTGAATCCTTTGTTTCTATGCGAGAATGCTTGCATGAAACAGAAATTCTTCATTGCCCTCACTCTGCTCCTTCTTATGACCAGATGTGCCCATGTAGAGCATAGGTCAGAGGATCGTTTCCAGAATCTATACTACCAAGTAGCGATCGGCAATACGGAAAGAGTCAGACAATTGATCCAACAAGGCTATGATGTCAATGCACCTGAGGATACATTTGAAAGGCTAACACCCCTGATGATTGCAGCAAAAGAAGGACATGCGGAGGTAGCTCTTCTTTTGATTTCCAAGCGTGCGGATCTGGATGCCAAAACAAGAAACGGACATACGGCGCTGATGATGGCGGCATACAATCGTTATCCTAAAGTGGTAAAGATTCTCCTTGATGCGGGAGCCAATCCAAATCTCATATCAAACGCAGGACATACAGCATTATCTGAAGTACTTATGACAGAAAAGGAAGAGATCCTCCAACTCTTGACTGAGAGGGGCGCGAAATGAAAACAAGACAGTATGTGTTACGGATCCTGATTTCTCTTATAGCTTTCTTTTTATTTGCCCAGTGCTCCAATACGGGAACAAACCGAACTTCTGCAGCTTGCAGAAACCAATGTCTCGTAGAACAATCGCTCTGTTATCTTGTCACCACTCAAGGCGGTGCCTTGCGGTCCGCCGAACCAAATCTAACCTGCCAAAAAACCTTGACCCAAGGAAAAGTTCAGGTATCGTTTTCTGTACATCATGAGGATTCCGTGAAAAAATT
>NZ_RQGD01000020.1 GCF_004770745.1 Leptospira ognonensis
GTTCCCTTCCGGGCCTGTTACAATTACCGTTTTTCCATCATTGGGAATGTACCCGCACTGTCAATCCTTTTTTATCATTATTAACCCGTTTTTATCACAAGAAATACCATTCCGGATGTTGGCAGAAGGCGAAAGATTTGAATAGGAAGGAAAAGAGAACGAAACAAAATTCAAACCAAACAAATTTCCTTAAAGAGTCCCCTCGCCCTAAAATATCTCACCGTTAGGTTAATCGAGTTGACCTTAACGCAGAAACATTTTACGCATGTTTTATGAACGTAAAAGTTATGCGAAGTTTCACTTTTTTCCTTTTCATTTTTCTTGGATGCAAAAACGCCTCCGGAAATTCAAAATCCATATTGCTCGCGCTTGGTGGGGCAGTCATTGCGACAACAACAGCCAGTCCCTCTGGCACGAATAACGGAGAAGGACAAAATTCCGATTTACCTCAAAGTTCTTCAGGTTCCACCTCCTCTACAAATTCTAATTCAAGCAACCAAACATCGAATGCAAGCACCACTACTGATAGTTCCACAGTAAATGGGAGCAGTTCAGATAATTGTGTAACTTCCACCAATGTTTTGTATGTAAATGGGGATACTGGAAACAATTCTAATGCAGGAACAAAAGATTTACCATTATTAACCATCCAAAGAGCCACGAATGTCGCCACATCGGGACAAACGATTTGCATCATTTCAAGGGCAGGAAACGCAAGCTATAATGAATCAGCCCAAATCCTTGTCTTACCATCAGGTGTGAATCTAAAGGGCGGTTATTCCTCAAGCCTTGTCCGCGACCTAACTGCAAATCTCTCGAAGATCACCTCAAATCGTATCGGAATCCAGATTAATAATTTAAATGCTGCTGTCGAAATCTCTGGCATAGACCTGATTACGACTCCACCTGGAGACGCAGCAAACTCAACTATCGGCATACTGGTATTAAATGGAACCTCCTCACTCACTTTGAAAAGCAGTAAGATTGAATCAACATCCGTTCCTGCGACACTAAGCGCAACACCTGGTTCCAGTTATGGACTTGTTGCCTACCAACTCAACCAATTGTCGATCCTATCTTCTCATATAAAGGCAGGAGACGGCGGAAACGGAGCCGATGGTGCCAATGGGACAAACGGCGTCTCGGGAGGAGATGGTAGCCCGGGAGCACCGGGTCGCATTGATGATGAATCCCAGACCGTATTAGGTGGTAATGGAGGTGTGAATGCCTCCTTTTCCTCCTTGAATGGTTTTCGCGGGGGGAATGGAGACCAAGGCAATACTGCCACGGTCGGTCAAGCCGGTAGTGGACCATGTGGTGGTTCGGCGGGTACGAATGCGGATCCGGGTAACCCAGGATCCAATGCCACATGCACTGGTACTGATGGAAGCAACGGAACACCAGGTGCCAAAACAGGAAATTCGTTTGGCACAGTGAATATGTATTATTATCCCGCAAATGGAAGCGACGGAACTGATGGAATTTCGGATGGAACTCCTGGGAGTGGTGGTGGTGGAGGCGGCGGCCAAACGAGCACTTTTGTTATCGATGGAACCGGAAACGGTGGGGGTGGAGGTGGTGCCGCCGGATCAAAAGCGACAAAAGGCTTCAAACCAAGTGGGGGTGGCGCAAGCGTTGCGGTCTTTGTTTCTGAAATTACCAGCTTGTCTTTAGATTCCAATCACCTTCAATCAGGCAAGGGTGGGAATTCTGGAAAGGGTGGAAAAGGTGGGGACGGTGGAGCCGCAGGTCAAGGAGGTGCCGGCGGAACGAATGGACTCTCAGAAATTGGCCAGGGTGGAAACGGGAGTCGCGGAGGCAAAGGCGGCGACGGTGGTGCCGCATCAGGTGGAGGCGGAGGACCAAGCATTGCTTTCTTCTATAAGAATGTTGCAAACATCCTGAAAATAGAAAACAATCAATTCACAACAGGGAACGGTGGTTCAGGTGGAGATTCTTATATAGCAGATCCAGGAAACGGCGGCCACTCTATGGGAATCTATAAGGATGGTGGCGGGGCCTCAGCTGGTACGCTTTCCACATTCAATTTAGGGAATGCAGGAACACAAGGCACGAGCACTGACACGGGAAGAACCGCGAGTACTGGCACGAGAGCAAATACAAATTGATCCAGTTCTCATCTTGCATTCGATCTCCTTTTTTCGACGTCAGGTTCTTTGTAGGGTAAATTGTTTTGAAAAATAGGCTCGATTTTATTGAGGACTTATCTTTACCTCACTAGGAATGAACTCCTTTTCCAGCTCGGAAATCATTAGATGGTGTTTCTTTCTTGTGCCAATCGCGTTGGGAGCTATCTTGCAGGGGCCAATCCTGTCCGAACCCACTCAACCTAGTTACTCATCGGAGAAGGAAAGATTCGGATTAGCCAACCAACGTAGCCCGATTGGACGTGAGTTTTTTTCTCTTTTGCCTGGGATTCAGTACCGATCGAGTAATTTAATTATAAATGCGCCTAACGGATCAAAGCTTCGTATGCCTGATGAGGAAATTAGCGAGACAAAATTCTTTATGGATATTAAATCAAGGGATTTTCATTTCGGTGAAGTATGGGGTGTATTTTTACTCTATCAAAATTTTGATTTTGATCTCACAAAACAATCGATAAATAAATCATACGGAGGTTTTCTATCTACTGGAACGAATGTCTATGCCTCGAGTAACCGGGTAAATGATGTTGGAACCGAAATGAAAGGGAATATAACAAGCCTTATGCCAATTTTTTATATCGGTGATAAGGAACGAGAATTTTTTCGGATCGGACTCGGATTGGGACCAAGCAAAGTCCACATGAAGGGAAATCCCGATTTTTATAATGGATGGAATGCCGAAGCACCTGTTCTCGCACTGATCGGAAATGGATTACTTTCTGACAAAATCGATCGATACGGAGATATCGCCTTATTACGAAATGGAAAACCAGAATCTGATCCGATTAACACCTACCTACTTTCAAACCTTTCGCAACCAGGAAATTTAGAACTATTCGGTCTCTACCAATATAGCAAAGGGAATTTAGACATTTCAAATATGAACGGTTATACTCTGTTACTTATCTCGCAATACGCAGAGGGAAATTTAAATCCACTTCAAATCCTTTCACTCGCCGCTGTCTCTAAAAGTGATTTTAAATTAAAAGAGAAGTATGTCTCTAGTTTTTACTTTTTTTTCGAAATACCCTTTTATGATGTTACCTTTCGTTTTGGTTACGGAGGACCCATCTATTATCAGGAGGATTACCGTCTCAGGTTTCATAACGTTGATCTATCGGTCTTCGTTCCGATAGATATTTAAAAATGACAGGATTGAAAAAATTTGGAATGAAGTTCTTATCTTTTTTTTGTTAGTTCCAAGATCACATCTGCATACCAGGCACAATTCAGATTCAGTCTGTCATCTTCTTGCTTATCGCGGGTGACCATATCCATTCGTGAGGTGTGAATGCCTATCAAGTGCCACTCCGAATCCACTCTGATGACAACGGGCGCCCCACTCGATCCACGATGCATCTGCGCATCTGTCAAAAAATAACCTAATCCTTGGAACCGAATTCCAAACGAAGAAGCAATGAGAGCGTTCCTTGCGACGGGGAGCTTATGTAAGGTATCATAAAAACCCAAGGGAAAACCGGCAATCACCGCGGAGGTGCCGACTTCAACATCATCGGTCGCAGTGACCAATTGATCTTCATGAAATGCTTCTAAAAAAACTTTATCACCCAACGCCTTACGATCTAACTCTATCGCACAAACGTCTACGAGACCCCCAGAATCATATGCTTCCATCCATAAGGGTCGATTCTCCCGATACAAGGGTATGGAATAATCTGTTGTGATCGTGATGTTTTCTTCATTGATGTGTAAGTTTATGATGAGGATATTCGGACGATGCTGTGTCCCTTCATCGAGAACAACATGCCTTGCAGTAATCAAATACAAACGGTTTTCTCTTTCGAAAAAGAAACCTGTAGCACTTGTTAATTGCTGGGTTCCAAATTTTGTGATTACAGAAGTTACGGATAATAAGAGTGGTTCAATCAATGTTTTCGCCTATGTGCCTATTTTAATTTCTACATTCCTTTTGGCAAGTATAGGATAGATTTCAAAAGTGAGCCTGCGCCACGGATCGCAGCATAAATCCCGCCCACCATTTCATAAACGACTTTATGGACGGCCTTTAGCGGATATCCGGGTCATTACCTAATAGAAGTTGACAACTAACAGAAAAGTGAGGCGCCAAAAAAAAGGACTTAGGCTTTTGATAAAACCAATTTTGTAATCTCCGAAGGTGCTCCGATGCGAAGGGGCGGACCCCAATAACCGGTTCCTCGACTAACGTATATTAGCATATCTTTATATGTATGTAAACCAGCGACAAATTTCTGGGCCAGGTAAATCAAGATATTACCCGGAAAGTATTGACCGCCATGAGTATGCCCAGAGAGTTGCAAGTCATAACCAAGACCGGCAGCCTCAAAAATACTATTTGGTTGATGAGCCAATAAGATTTTGAAATCTGAGTTTTCGCCACCTTGGATTGCTTGCAATGGATTTGTTGCATGTTCTCTAACAATTGACCCTGCTTTCAAATCAGTAACACCTGCTACGGTAACGGTCGCTCCCTGATGATGAAGAACTTTATTTTCATTTATTAAAACCTGGATGCCTAACTTTTTAATTTCTGAGATCCAAGCATGAACTCCTGAGTAGTATTCGTGGTTTCCTGTAATATAAAACGTACCATATTTTGACTTAAGATCACCTAATGGTAACAAATGTTGTTTAAGCCGACTGGCTGGTCCATCCACGAGATCGCCAGTAATGGCCACAAAGTCAGGATCTAGATGGTTGATTCTGGCTACGACTCTATTTAGAAATTTACCTTTGATTGTCGGTCCTATGTGGACATCGGAAATTTGTACGATGGTGAAACCTTCAAGATCGGCATGTAAGTCTTTGATGTGAATCTTTACTAGAACTGTCTTAAGCTTTTGGTGGGTCTGATAAAAACCATAAAGAGTCAAAAGGATGGCTACGCCAATCAGACCAAGGGAAATGCTAAACTTAAAATACGTCCCCTCACCTACCTGAGGTAACGTGAACCATAGCGAAAGTTGTGTGAGACGAAAAAGTAAAGTAGCAAGATCCTTAAGAATCACGAGAGAAAAAAGAATCGTGAAAAAGCCGAGACCTGTAAAGGCAAAATAAGAAAAAAAGGACTGCACCCATTCACTCGCCGTGACTTGACTGAGAAAATATGATACGGGGATGATTAGGATAAGAACTATGATGGCGCCCCAAAATAGGTAGACGGAAAGACCTGAAAGAGAGAGCCCTTCTACCAATCTAATTCCAGTATAGATATATGCGCTTCCAAGTATCGTTGTAAAGACAGTAAGAAATTTGAGAAATGAAGTCATGTTAGAAATTTTTTTCCTTTGCACTGATTAGACTGCTTAATTTATAGAATCCAGCATGCATCACGAACAAATCAAAACAAAATCTGACGTTATTCTCATCGGCGCCGGGATCATGAGCGCGACTCTAGGTATTTTTTTAAAAGAACTCGATCCTAGCCTAACAATCACAGTTCTCGAAAAATTAGATGCCGCAGCCAGAGAAAGCACAAATGCTTGGAATAATGCTGGAACCGGACATTCAGCTTTTTGCGAATTGAATTACACACTCGAAAAACCGGATGGTTCCATTGATATTCAAAAAGCTCTGCATATAGCAGAAAATTACGAAATATCTAAAGAGTTTTGGTCCTATTTGGTTTCAGAAAAACACATTCTTTCTTCAGACCAATTCATTCACTCCGTTCCTCACTTTAGTTTTGTCTGGGGAGAGGAAAATGTAAGTTTCCTAAAAAAAAGATATGAAAAATTAATCACTGACCCTCTATTTAGTAAACTAGAATATACGGAAGATCGATCCCTCTTAACGGAATGGATGCCTCTTGTAATGAAACATAGGGATCCCTACCAAAAAGTCGCTGGAACAAGAATGGAACTTGGAACAGATGTGGATTTCGGAAATCTAACAAGAGCTATGTTTAAGTATCTGGGAAGTCTGGGAGGTGTAACAATAAGCTATTATGAACATGTAAAGGATCTAGAGCGTGAGCCAAATGGACTCTGGAATCTCACTTCTACAAACTTGATGAGCCATGAAAAAGAACACCATGAAGCAAACTTCGTGTTCATAGGCGCAGGAGGAGGATCACTCCCTCTACTTGAAAAATCCGACATACCTGAAGCGGAAGGATTCGGTGGATTCCCAGTCAGCGGGCAATGGTTGCGATGCAAAAACCGTGAGGTGATAGAAGCTCATTTTGCAAAAGTATATGGAAAAGCATCAGTTGGCTCCCCACCTATGTCGGTTCCGCATCTTGACACAAGAATTATGGAAGGAAGAAAAGAATTATTATTTGGACCTTATGCTGGTTTTACGACAAAGTTCCTAAAGAAAGGATCCTACTTTGATCTAGCAAAATCTCTGGAACTTGGAAATATTTTTCCGATGTTATCCGCTGGTATGCACAACCTTCCTCTTACAAAATACTTAATCGGACAAGCGATGCAATCTCATGAAGATCGAATAGATGCTCTCCGCGAATATTTTCCAGACGTAAAAAGTGAAGACTGGGAACTCGTCATCGCAGGTCAAAGGGTGCAAGTTATCAAAGCAGACAAAGAGGAAGGCGGTGTTTTGGAATTCGGAACCGAAGTCGTCGCTGCCTCAGATGGGTCTCTTGCAGCACTTCTTGGAGCATCGCCTGGTGCTTCCACATCGGTGGCTATCATGCTTGAGGTGTTAGCTGACTGTTTTAAAGAGAAAATTAAAACTCCAGAATGGCAGAGCCGGTTAAAAACGATGATTCCTATTTATGGGGAGGCGCTGATAGGCAATGCTGCACTCTGCCAAGAAAGCCGAGCAAGGACCGCAAAAGCTCTGCATCTAAAATCTTAGCTTTCGAGCGATGGGTGACTTCATTTCTATCTAAATTTTTTCTTTTGAATTTTATAGAAATGAAGGATCAGAAAATGACAAACAGTGGAGATTGTTAAACAGATCCATATTTGAAAAAAACTTAGAACAGTTTCAGGGAAAAATAAAACAAAGATGAAAGTGACTCCACAGAAAAAGTGGATACGATTTTGAAGGATGATCAGTCGAAACTTACCCGCAAAGAACGAAAAAGGCAAAGACAAAAGCATACCGATCTGAAATGGTAAATACATGGGTCCAGGAAACAATCTCTGCAATAGAAAATAAGAAAAGTAGTATGGTAATAATTCCTGTAAGTACAGCCTTCTCCATGGGATTTTGTTTTTGATGAATTGAAAAAACAAGATACTGTAAAGAAGCGGATAACATAAGAAGACTAAATTGCTCTTAGAGGAGTTAAAACTCTCTGCCTCCTTTTCGGATTCGATTCGGTATCCTTCCGGCAAGGCGTAGGATTTTATATACTCCTCCACCTCGGATCTTAACCTTGAGGAATTTCCATCCAGCTTTACAGAAAAACCAAGCATGCGACTCCGATTTTTATGATAGTATTTTAAAGGGATTTTTCCCTCCTTTAACTCCACCAGCTCCGAGATAGGGACCATCTGACCTTTTGTATTTTTAATTCGTATATTATGAAAGTTTTGTTTTGAATTTCTATACTTTTCAGAATAACGAACACGAATATCAATCTCCTTTTCATCGGAAAGAAATTTAGATGCGATACCACCTTGCAAAGCCAGATGCAATTCATCACCAAACATTGGTACTGTTAGATCTGAAGTTTTCATAGATTCAGATTTTGGTATTAATTGCAATTCTTCCCTCGCTTGTTTGTATCTCAATACTGCTTCGGAAACTCCATCGTAATCTTTAATTTTCTCAGTTAATTCCTTAGTGATTTCCTCGAGGACTTCTTGCTCTGGACCAATGACTTCAAATAGAATTTCTTGGAAATAATTTGAATTTGGCTCCGAGGGAAAATACAAAAAGCCATCACTTGTATTTCCAATCTCCGCCTTCATGCGGAGTAAAAATTCCTGATATGGTAAAATTCCGTCTTCCAGTGTTAGGAGAAGGAGGGAATGAGATGGGTCTATTTTGCTAATGACTTGTTTCACTTCTTCCATTTCATTCAATTTCTTTTCTACCTGGAGAGTGATTTCACTGGTATGAGCGAAGGAGGTACCTGATGGAAATTCTAAAATGGCGAAGGTTTGTTTTGCATCTGATTGTATGTTGTCATAAAAATCAACCCGTGCTAAAGAATAAAAACTGAACAGGAGAATGGAGATCGAAGTTATAGGCAAAATCTTGCGATCCGATAATAAGGAATCCTCCCATTTCTTTAGAATGGAAATTTGTTTTCTTGAAAAGTAACTCAGAAGTCTACGTAAAGTGAAATAGAAAGCATCTGAATAGTTTTTTAAGCCTTGGAATTTAAAGCAGGAATGAGCAGAGAGGATTGGAAAATAATAATCCATGAAATAGAAAGTGAGGATCATTTGGACACAAAGCATAAAATAAAAACGGAATACTACCGATGATAGAAAATTGGAGATCAAAAGAGAGATAAAAACTGCGATCAGCCAATGCAGAGATTTCGTTTTTTCTCTATAAAGAATGTTAGTCTGGCTAATACTGATTTCTTTGTTTCGCAAGAGATACCATAGGCAAGCTCCAAGAACAAATCCATACATTCCTGATAGTGAGAGGGATTTTGAAACCATAGAATGCATAAAACAAAGAGAAAAAAAGGAAAAAAATAATGATAACAAAAATAGAAAAAAGGGAAATGATGCTTTGTAAAAAAAAGTATGATAAAAACATAGAACTGTTAAAAAAATGGCGACTAACTTTAATATACCAAATGTGGTATCTCTGATTAAAAGAGATTCATCTTGACTGAATTCAATTTGTATTTGAGAGATATTTTTCTTATGAAGAATTTTATAGATTTTATCGGTAATGACGATTGGATCACTCGCATCATTCTTGTAGAGGAATAGAGAGACTTTTTCTTGTGCGTTGATCCTTGCACCGATTTCCTCGTCTCTCGGCAAAAAATTCACTTCTGCAATGTCTTTGAGATATACGATGCCACCAGCTGAATCCAAGCGTATGGGCAAATCACGGATGAAATGCATCTGTTTCCATCTTGCTCTTGTTTGCACAAGATAATCCAGTTTTGTCTGCCTGATTTTTCCAAGAGAATCGTTTTGGTTTGTTTCAGATATCCGGTCGACAATATTCCGTAAACTTAGTGAATAAGCTTCTAACTGTTTGGCGTCGCAAGATATTTGTATTTCTCGGATTTTCCCTCCGGCAATGAGAACTTGGCTCACACCTTCAATGGATTCAAATTCTGATTTAAAAGATTTTTCCACTAAATCTCTAAGTTCGTTAGGATTCATATATTTCTTTGAAAAGGAAAGAACCATTAAAGGCGAATGAGAGGGATCGTAACGATAAACCTGAGGTCTGTGGATATTTTTAGGAAATAAGGTTAAGATGGTATCGATCTTCTCTCTAAACTCTAAGGACTTAGTTTTTAAATTTTGATTTGAATCTAGCTGTAATTGGATTTGAGAAATTCCATCCTCAGAAACGGATGTCATTTTTCTCACTCCTCCCACCTGCGAAATGACTCTCTCTATGGGCCTGGTAATCTCAGATTCTACTTTGCTTGCATCTAAACCTCGAGCTTCCGTCCTGATAGCAATGCCAGGAAAGTGTGCTTTTTCTTCTCTCACGAAAGGTAGTTCAAGAATCGTAAGCATGCCAAATAGAACCGGTATCATACCGACCATTAACGATAAAGTCGGGCGACAAATCGAAAATTGCAAAAACCTATGGAACAAAAGAACTCGATTTCCGTTTCTCAATTATTAGGAACAAAATCGGAATGACAAATAAACTCAAAATTACAGAAGTTAACAATCCGAAAACGACAACAATCCCTAAGGGTGCTTGGAATTCTGAGCCCTTCGAAATTGAAAATAGGATAGGCAACATTCCTAGAATAGTGGTCGAATTGTTCATTAGGATTGGTTTGAGAACCGTGCTAGTTGCTTTTAACAAGGCTTTCTCCGGATCAGTTGACTCTTTTAAGAAGAGATGAAAGTATTCGAAATAGAGGGTCGCATTATCCACGACAACTCCGAGTAACAATATAAATCCCATAAATGAACTGATATTTAGGCTTTTCCCGCTGATCAATAACGCTGGTATTGTGCCTATGAAAATGAGTGGAATGGTCGCAAGCATGACGAAGGAAGTCAGATAGGATTCGAACTGACCGGATAAAAGCATGAAGATCAAAAACAAGGCAAGAAGAAAAGATAACAAAACCTCCCGAAAAGAATCTCCTAATTTTTCGTTTTCATCCCCGCTTCTAATCTTGATCTCACTTTTTTCAGCATAACGATTTATCAGAGTTTGAATCTCCTTTTTTAGTTGATCCACTTCTTCATCAAATCCGATTCGAACGTGATTTACTCTTTGATTTGCGATTCGAAAAATATTTGTATCCACTGCTCGTTTTGAAATATTTATAAATTGTCCCAGATAAACAGATTCTCCGTTAGGTGCAACAAACTGTAAATTTTGAATCTTTTCGATCGAATCAGAGGATCCTTTCTGAATGCCCAAGCGAATGGCAATCGATGTTCCGTTAACTTGAAGATCTGAGGCGTGAAGTCCTTTCAAGGAAAGTTTAACAAATGTTGAAACTTGGGAATTCGAGATTCCGAAACGAGCCATCTTGGATTGGTCATAATTGATTTGGTATTCGCTTGCTTTCGTTTCACTACCGAGAGTAACCCAGAAAACACCAGATAGAGTTAAAAGCTTATCTTTCAACAAGGCTCCAGTTTCAGCAAGTTCAGCCAATTCGTCCGAAATGATATCAAAGACAAGAATCGATTTTTTTTCAGAAAGAAGTTCCCCCAAAACATTTTCCCTCGCCTCAAAAATCACTTTTACTCCTTCAAACTTAGAAAGCCGATTCCTGAATCTTTCCACTACTTCCTTTGTAGTTTCATTTCTGCTTTCTCGCAACTGCAGAATCATTTCGGCCTCATTTGATTCAGCAACCGCAGTCGGATTCAAACGCAAATTTTCCTCAGAACCGCCTAATGTTGTCAAAATGGACTCGATAGATCTATCCTGTAAGAGAGAGGTTTCCAGATACGCAACAAATTGAGATAAAGAATCTAAATCACTTCCTGGAGGCAATTCAATCTGGATTGATATAACTCCGGTATCAATACTTGGCATATATTCTTTTGTTAACCAAGGAATCAGCATGAGACTCAGAAAAAATAATAGGAGTAGCGTAGAAAGAAAAAGCGTTTTGGCTTTGATAAGCGAAGAGAGAAACCTGTGAAATATTTTTATAATTTTCTCCTCTTGGTAAATTTTAAAAATAAATATATTGGATGTCACCGTTTTCCTATACTTATAAAGATAACTCGCCAATAGAGGTATAAATAAAATTGCTGTCATGAGACTAAAAGTAAGTGTGATGATAATCGAGAGTGCCATCTCACGGAAGATAATCCCAAGTGTACTTTTTATAAAACCGATGGGCAAAAAGACTATGATCGTTGTTGTGGTCGCTGAGAAGACAGAAGGTAAAACTTCCATTGTCCCTGCCAATATAGAATCATTTAATTTACTTTTAGTTTTTAAATTACGTTCGATGCCACTCAATACGACATTGCTAGAATCAAAAAGCATACCAATTCCTAAGGCAAGTCCTCCAAGACTCATCATATTGAAACCAATACCGAGAGAACGAAAGACAAGGAAACTTGGAAGTAAGGTGACCGGTATCGTAAATAATAGAATGGATGGACTCTCGAAATTTTTTAGAATGATAAGCAATGCAAAATAGGCCAGTATTGCTCCAATCACTAAATTCAGATAGAGTCCGTTTAATGATTCCTTAATGAATATCGATTCATCGTAACTGATCACTCCTTTAATCTCTTTGGAATACGTGCGATTGATTTGATTGACGACCAAACCAACTTCCTCAGCGATTTTCACAGTATTTTTGCCGGGCTCACGATACAGAGAGAGAATGACGGCTTCTTTGCCGTTATATTTCGCAAAACCACTTCGAGTTTTATACGTTTCAGTAATTTTTGAAATGTCGCCAAGTTTTGTATAACTAGTTTCCTGGCTCTGTATGATCAAATTCTCCAGATGGTTTTTTGTTTTAAATTCACCTAACAGACGAACAGGTAAATCTTTGTTTCCAAATGGTAGGTGACCTGCTGGAAAATTTTTATTATTCGAACTGATGAGTTGAGGTAATTCGTTGGCTTGGATTTTATATGCACGCAGTCGTTTCGGATCAATCTCAACAAAAATTTCCTTTTCATGACCTCCTCTAATTTCAACGAGAGCAATTCCGTCAATCCGCTCAAAATAGAGTTTTATTTGCTCATTGATAAAGCCCCTTAAATTTTTCTCATCACCGAGTGCTTCAGAATTAAAAACAATTTCCAAAAATGCCTTTTTCGTAGGATCAAATTTTGAAACTAATGGTTTTGATGCTTCGTAAGGTAAAACATCCCGAATCAGATCCAGTTTTTCCCTTATTTCTAAGATCGCGTAACCCATATCAGTTCCATTTTTAAATCTGAGGTAAACAAACGAATTTCCTTCTTTGGAATTGGATTCTACTTTTTCTACACCTTGGATCGTACCTACTATTTGAGAAATTGGTTTCGTGATGATACTTTCAATCTCCTCTGCGGAGGCATTTGGAAATGAAGTAATTATGGTGAGCTGTGGAAATTCAATGTTTGGGAGTAGGCTTAAGGGAATATCTTTAAGAGCGATCAAACCAAATAAGCAGACTCCTAGATAAAACATCAAACTGGCAATGCGACGCTCTAATATCAGCTTAATGAGATCTGAAATCATTGAAATTTCGGAACTACTGTGATTCCATCATATAAGCGGCTTAATGGGCTGAGGATAACAACCTCTCCCTCACTTAATCCTTGTTTTATTTGAATTCGATCCTCCCTCTTTTCTCCAAATTTTACGCGCTGCTTTATGGCTTTGCGGTCCTTCATCACGTAAATATCTCCTTCCTCCTCTTCCAAGGATGCAATGGCAGATAAAGGAATGAAAATCACATTTTGAATTTCTCCAATCTTAACATCAGCGCGGACAAACATGCCCGGCTTTAAATCAACTTGCTTGCCTGAAAGTTCAAGCTTGGCATCAACCGTATGTGATTTTTGGTCAACAAGCGGGTTTATCTTTTTTAAAACTCCTTTATAGTTTTTATCTGGAAGAGAATCGACGGAAATATTTGCGATTTGACCTTGCTTAATTTTTCCGAGATCTCCTTCATTTACGGCAAAGGAAACGTAAAGTCCTTGGCTAGAAATTACCGTGATTATTGGTTGCTGGCCTCCTCCCGCATTAATGAGTTCACCGGTTGTTCTATGGATACGAGCGATCAAACCGTCTATGGGAGAATACAAAACTGCCTCTTTGATGAGCATCTCCGTTGTTCTTAAATTTACCTCACTCGCTTTTAAGTTGGTTGCGGCAACTTCCATTTCCGAATGTTCCAATCGAGTGCTAAGGGTCTTTAGAAGTTCGATCTTTTCTTTTTTTAAATTAGGAAGCGCATAACCGGCATCAGTAATATCTTCATCACGAATTCCGACAAGAATCATATCTAAATCCCTTCTGGCGTTGTTTGCAGCAACTTCTCTCGCATGCAATTCCAGCTTCAGATTTTCATATTCTTCTAAGGCTATCACACCTTCATTGAAGAGAATCTCTTTTTTCCGAACAATCTCCATAAGCCTGAGGTATTCTTCATTTGTTTTGTTATAGACTGCGTTTCTTTTATCCGCCTCACCCAATTTGATTTCTAAATTTTTCCTCGCTATCTCGTATTTATCCTTGGATAATTGATAAAGAGCCTTGGCGGAATCATGAGACGCTTTTTGTTTTGCTAAATCCAATTCGAATGTCAGACTATCAAGTTTTACGAGTGGACTCCCCTTTTTGATCCTCTCGCCCTCTTTAACGTATATTGTTTCGATACGACCGCTAACTTTGGAGTGTACCTCTACTCTTTCCAGTGGCTCCAAAACTGCAGAATAACTCATTATGGGAGTTATAGATTCCTCTTTGATTGTCTGCGTTTGAACGCTTAATCCTTCTGCACCTATTTGTGAACTCGCTTCATCTTTATTTTTTGTTAGATTGTCATAGTATGAACTTATTGAGAGATGTTTTGAATAAAAGATTCGATTGAAAAATGGTAACTTCGCACGAAGGCCAGACCAGGTCAAATTAGTATAAAGGATTGTAATGCCTAGATAGATAAGTGTACTCACCACTAGTTTCGAAACGAAGGGAATTTTAGTCAGAAAGATAAATTTTTCCCTTATCATCTTAGATTCCCGTGACAATTCCAAAAATGAAATAGACGATTAAACTAAAGGGAACCAACCAAGAAAATGCCCCTCTTCTCTTATTCTGTCCAAAATAGCTATACGACCCTTTCACAAATATCCGCGTGGAAAAAATAGTCCCAAGGATGAACATAAATATCCATATCGATACTAACAGACTAAAGACAAATATTGATGCATTTTCATTAAAGGGGAAGATCGTATTGGCAATGAAGACAATGTAGAGGCAAGCAAGCAGAATCGACATTCCATGTAGACACAAGCCCATATGGACACGAAAGCTTCGTTTCCCTTCCTCCAAAAATCGAGCAAAAGCATAACTTAAAATTGATGTAAGTAACAAGATGATACTAAAGGAAGCAAGCACATACAACACATTCCAGGGATAAGAATTTAAAACTAAACTGAAAGAACTGTATCCTTTTTTCTCAAAATCCAATCTTATCATTTCATTTAAATTTGCGAAATAAGGATATCCTAAAAGGTAAATGAAAATGTAGATACCGACATAGAGCAAATAGGTGTAGACAAATAATTTAAGACCGAAGAGGAAAATTTCCTTTTCCGTTTTGTTCCTTTCATATACAACACTAAAATTAGGCGTAAAAAGATTCTTACATTGCTCTATATGGTATCCAATGGATAATACTTGTTTCATCATTTTATTTCCTCTTTTTCTCTTCGTTAAAAAATGCTAATCTTGACTGGTGGAATTGAACTTTTTCTTCGATGCCTAAGCGTTGGTAGATCCGATGGAGTTCTTTATGCGAAAGTATGATCACATCGGTTTCTTGTACAATCCTCTCATAACATTGTATTGCTTCTGGAATTTTTCCTAACTCCTCATGCAATTTGGCAGAAAGGAGAAGCAATTCTAGATTCGAACTATCTTTGTTCAAGGCTGCCCCTACTTCCTCTAACATTTTTGATCGATCTTTTTGGTAAAAAAAATCAGATTTGATTTTTAAGAGGAAGGCCTGATAGCCATAGGTATCATCATCTAACAAAGAAGAGAATATCTGACTTGCTTTTAAAAAATGTCCTTGGTAAAATTCGATTTTGCCGAGATACAGTGAGACATCTTTGTAATTCGGTTCGTAGGAATTTACATTCGTGAACTTTTTTTTAGCGCCCTCAAGTCTCCCCTTTATATATTCCAGCTTTCCCAGCTCATATTCCTGTTTCAGATCCGTGTTGTGATCCGAGCACGAAGAAAGCATTACAATCAATACAAGAAGGGAAACTTTCATTTGTTTGGTACCTCACGTGTATTTTTCGCCAATGCGGCGGCCACTGTTCGCAATTGTTCCGATTCTTTTAAGGAATCACGAACAGACTGCGAATGGATCATCTTGAGGATATTGCCTTCGTGATCAAAAACGTTTAAAAAGATTAAGTGATTCTGCTTTTCAGGTGATACCATATCTCCCGCATGGATAGAGTATATGCCTTGGATAAAATAATCGAAATGGTTGCTCTCAAAGAGAGATTGAATATCTGCTTTTTCCAAAAGTCTTTCGGAGGCAAATTGGATCTGGTTACTCTCACCTGCACTGCTCCTAAGGCTCGAGGGTAGTGATGAACGTTCGTTTCTTATTTCCACCTCTCTTTTTACTGGTTGGCTCGAATGATTTATGATTGAAACTCCATTTTGCATCAGTTCGAAAATATAAAGCTCTCGAAAATCGAGAGCCACCGTTTTGGGAGTCCTGTAGTCCCGAGCAATGACAGGTCCTATCAAATATTTTTGATTCGATGCATTTAGATGTATCGCCGAACGAACATGATACCCTTGTCCGTAACAGGCCATCAGAAAGAAGGAACAAAAAATTGAAAATTTCATCTATTTTGCCTCCATACTAAAATGAAATGAGGAAGAAAGCGGAACTTGGAGAACATCCCTCGCAGTCGTATCGACTGTGATCATATAAAAAGGATAGCCCGATTGTGTATCGTCTGAGCGTAATAAATTGAAGTCTCCCAAGGTGGAAGCATTACCAAACGCCGACGAACCATTGCAAGATGCTTCAAGTTCTGAAAATATTAAATTGATCACCCTGCAACCGTAAGGATATGAGGATTGACAATCTTCCCAGTTCCAACTTGCAAGCTGAAGGATCGTACCGGGTGGGGAAAGGCGTCTTAGGCGGATCGCATTTACCGTCTGGTTTAGATCCATATAATTCGAGAATATGATTCGAAAATTATCCGTGTTACTGTCGGCGCAAGAAGCGGAAGAGCCAATCGAACCACTTCCGGAATCTCCTGCACGAAATTGATATGCTGATGCGGAAAGTAAAGGCAAGGTATGATCCCAGAAACAATGGCCAGAGAGCCAGTTCCCTCCTAGAGCGTTTCCAGTTCCAGGAAGTGAGGTCGCGCATCCTTGTGATGCAACTCCTATCGCTTGTACAGTCGGAGCCTCATTGGCTCGTCCACCCGCCGCAAAACTATAAATAGATGCCGCTTCCACGTAGACTCTATCGACTGTGACAGCACCCGTACCTACGCTTACTGTATACCGTGTCCCATAACTAAGTTTTACATCAGGAACAAATGTCAGGGAGCGATTGTCTGTCGACCAAGAATAGGTTCCAGTGAGATTGGGCGAAATTGTGATGCTTGCTTGCGTTTGTATCTGATTCATGGCTCTTGAAAAAGTGATACGAATCGGATTCGAAGTTGGATTTCCCAAACAAGCGTTTGCAATGGCAGTTGTTGTTAAGTCTGCACTGGCGGCCACTCCCTGCAAACAATTCGACAAGGTATCAGCCTTTAACGTAAGGCTCGAGATCACTGGTAATAAATTTCCTGTGCCCACGTAAAAACTACCCGAAACGGGAGCTTGGAGTTTGATACCTTGGACATCCGTGCTTTGAGTAGATAAATTAAAATGAATCCTAGTTTTATAGACAAAAGGAAAATCAGGTAACACCCGCAATACTGTATCGGAGATCCATGTGTAACTTCCCATTAAGGAGGGAGAAAAAACGAGCGCGGCCATCGTTGCCTGCTTATCCATAGGCCGTGAAAAACGAAATATGATAGTATTCCCAATTGGAGTTCCCATACAAACATTGGTTAGTGAATCAGAAAGGAGATTGCTTTGAGTGGGTGAATCTCCGTTGCATCCTTCCGTCGTTCCAGTATGTATTAAAACTTCGCTTAGCGCGGGATAGGATCCTGCGGTTCCCGCTTCTCCAATAGAAAAAGAGGCACTTTGGATTTCGCGCAAATCGCTCCCACTCTTGGATTCACAATTTTTTGTTAATGTATAAGTATAGGTTCCATAATTCCAACTTGTTGAGGGAGTGAAGGTTAAACTATAATCAGTAAGTTCAAAATATCCCTGGGTGTTCGGTGCTATGGAAAAACTTTGCACACATGAATTAACGTTCATGGGTTTATCAAATAGGATTACAATTTTTTGCGAGCGAGGCAGACCAGTATCACCCATTCCAGGTATGGCCGATAAGACCTTCGGAGATTCGTCATTGGGAAGGAGCGTAAGCATCTTTTCAGTATCAGAATTCAAATGTTTACAGGAAAAATAGATATGCGCACAAAAAATCATCAGAAGATAAGACACCGTATTATTCATGTTACTCTTCCAAAAAGAAAGGATATTCATATTTTTTCCTTACCGACTTCGATTCGATTTTCTGTTTGTATTCCAAATCATTTCCCGAATTATTAGATCGATTCTCATTCTTTAAGAGTTCAAAAAGAACAGAATTGCCCTTATCTTTTTTGATTTCAAAAAAATTAATTTCCTCCTTTGCAATGGAAGTCGCATAACAATATTCGATACCCGATTCCAAATAACTTGCGAGTGAGGAAGTGACTTCCTCCACAGATTTAATCAGCTCAGATTCTGCGCTAAGCAGATCGACTTCTTTTAGAAAGCCGATTGCGAACTTAGCTTGGACCGAATTCCAGGTACGCAAAGATAACAGAAATTTTGAATTCGCAAGAGAGAGGAGCTGCCAAGCTTCGATCCATTTTTCCTTGGATTTAAAGGCTTCCGCCTGCAATGAAATTTCAGTTAATTTACTTGTTCGAAGGGCATCCGAAAGTGCGATTTTACCTTCATAGATCTTTCTACTATAACTCAAATCATCAAAAAGATTTAGTGTATTGCTATTAAAAGCATTTTCGCCCCTCCCAACGAACTGAGGCCCAAAACCAGGAATTCTTTGGATGCCTGTTCCGTCGGTTTGAATCCCATAATTTGTACTCGTTTGGTTGGTAGAACTTCCCAATTGCGTTTGCACCGAAAAACTAAATCCATACACTTCATTTTTAACAGGAAGCGCTCCGTTCACATTCTCCCCATAATAACCACCTACCGAGATTTTCGGCTTCCAGTGATTATCCATAATTTCCGTTCTGGTTCTCAAATTCTCGATGGCAATTCTTGATTTTTTGATTTCTGGTTTATCGCTGATGATACGGAATTCATCACCAAAGCTGAGATTAGGTGGGAAGAAAACATAATCACGAACTAGGGAATCTTTGATGACAATCGGAGTGTCTAAGGGCAAATTTAGCAGTCTCTTGATCTCAATCTCATTCTGCAAATGTAAAGATTTTGCCTTAAGCAATTTTAATTCAAGTTCCTGGACTTTATTTGCGATTTCAATCTCTTGTAAATCAGTAAGAAAGCCCTCTCTTCTTTCTAATTTTGCGTCCTTTAATTGTCTGATTGTCCTTTCGTATGATTTCGTGTAAGCAAACGATTTTGTTTCGCTGGCGATTAACCTAACATAGGCTTTGCGAATCTCCAGTAGGAGTTTTTCCCTGGCAATTTTCCAGTCCTCGTGATTGAGAAGTTCCTGCAATTTTACAGATTCAATTTCAAGCGAGGTTTCTCCACCATCAAATAGCAGCTGGTTCAATTGGAGACGGATGTCATTGTATTGGCTGTCCGGTTGGTTTACGTTTGCGTTTTTTAGGCCAAAGTAACTGATTCCTACTCTAGGGAGAAAGTTTCTCCACTTTTCTGTAGCCAGCATTTTGAAAACTTCCCGTCTGTCTTTTAAGCTCGCAAGAATCACACTATTCGTCAGTCCCACTGCCTCCGCTCCTTCCATGTCCAAGGGCAGCGCACTCTCTCCCGATAGATCCAGAGCCAAGAGAGTGATAACGAGTAGGATGCATGTTAGGCTTTCCAGATTCATCTATCTAGAAGAGGGAAGGAAATTCGAATTATTCCAAATTATTGCCTTTTTTTTGAAAAAAATCTGCAAAGAAAGTGCGCACTTTTTGACTTGAAAGTCCTCCAAAGCTTTGCAATATCTTCTGTATGAAGTTCATCCTTGTTTCCTTATTTGCGAGTGCTTTCCTATTTCCACTTTTTTCCGAAGAAGTCGGTGTCGTCTCTTTCGTTCAAGGTAAAATCCTTTTAACGGGACCCAGAGCTAAAGCAGGTGGGGAAAGCGTGCGCATCAATCAAATCTTAAAAAAAGAGGATACCATAGAAACAAAAGATGGAGTCTGCGAAATCCAACTCGCAACCCAAGCGACGATCCGCATGGAAAAATTTTCGAAATTATCTCTTGTCAATCTTCTGGATCCTAAAACAAAACAGACTACCGTGAGAGCGTATTCGGGAAAGTTGTTTGTGAAAGCTCACAAACAAAGTTCCTCAGGACAAAATAAGTTAACGGTCACGAGTCCAAGTTTTGTCGCAGGAGTGCGCGGAACCGAATTCATCGTAGCCTTGCCCGATGCGGGCGGAGTGAACTCTGACTTAAAACTACCGGATGGAGTTTACGTCAATGAAGGTACAGTCGCGGTTCAAAAAGATGAAAAGAGCAAGGAAATTCTCGTTAAAGAAAATGAAGAGATTGTTGTCACAGGTAAGGAACTCATAAAACAAATGCTTGCCGATTATGCAAAAGAGAAAATGAAAATTTTTGAATCCTTAGATCAGATAAAAGAAGAAAACTATAAATTAATTCGGGATCAAGCATTGAAGAATGAAGAAACCATGAATCAGATGAAAGGGAAACAAAACGAATGAAAAAATATTTATGGACCTTTGCCATTCTTACAATTTCCACATTAGCCGATTCATCACCTAACGTAAAACCAGTTTATCGTTATGCTTTTTATACTCTATCTACTTCCGCAGAAAGTTTGGAACTTTTACAGCATATAAAAGCGCAGGTCATAGCAACAAATCGTGGCGATGCCATTTTACAAACTAATTGGACGTTACCATATGAATTAACAAGCAAAGAAAACGGAGAAATGAATTTAAATGAATTAAAAAAACTACATCCATTAGAAAATCCTGAAAAAATCATCATATCACAATCTAATAACGGAGTCACTCAGCTTCAAATGGTGGATATAGAATCATCAAAGATAGAATATAAAAATTCTCTCCCGGATTCTGTTTCTAAATCCTTGCTCCAGGACTTTTATGCATACCTGGATAAAAAAAATATCTACCTTGCCATTTCGGAAAGAAAGTCTTCTCCTTCTGCGCCCATAAAGTTTTCGCAACTGAAGGCAAAATATGTAGCAGGCGAGCCAATCCGATTTGAACTCGAGGCAACTGGGGACAGTTACGTCTATGTTGTATTTATACCTGAATCGAAAAGTGCCGAACCTTTATTACTTTTTCCGAATCCGAACCAATCGGTAAATTATTTGAAAAAAGGGGAGCGTATCATGATACCGGAAAATAATTTGCTTCTGAAAGCCTCGCCGCCTTATGGACATGATAAGATCAAAGTATTTGCTTCAAAAGAAGAATGGACAGATTTCCAATTTAAAAATCAAAAAGGAGAATCCTTTTTTAAACTTTTACCTCCCGCCCTTACGGGAACGAAATCGGTCTCCTTACCTGACCTTATGGCAAGAACCATTTTAAATACACAAGTGACCGAATGGGATTTAGAAATCTCACCTAACTAAATTAACATACTAGTTTTGATGATTACCAGCGGATTTCTTCAATAATGTTATAGGAAGCATTTGAATACTGACCACCTATGTAATAGGCTCTGTTTTCATTTGGTATTTTTGTGAGAGTGCCCGAAGACTTGGGATAATTTAATTTTCCAATTTGACGCGATTTGTTTTTTTCCCAATCAATTAACTCAATGCTGTCTGTGACATTGGCGCCAATGAGACCACCAATGATGATATCCTGCGTCTCGCCATATTCCAAATTCGAAAATCCTGAGCGCCCAGCCTGTTCCATTACAAATTCAGATGTTTTGGTATTTAAGGCCAGATTCCATTTTTGAGCACTATCCGATTGTCCCGCAAATCGAAAATCTTCCGAACCGATCTTACAAACTACATTTCCAATCGCATCTACAGAACTACTAACGGTTGCTATACCTGAACTCACATTAAAAGTTTCAATGGCATCTGTTCCCGTTGCGCCGCCAAAAACAGAAAAGGTGGAATCATTACTAGAACAAATGGAAGCTTTTGCTGTCCTTGATTTTTGCATATTGAAAGAGGCACTAAACGCATTAGAACTTTCAGAATATTTTTCTATTGAATTTGAACCGGTACCGGTGCCGCCAATTATATAATGGATAGAACCTATCGTATGCGTTAAGAAATCTCGCCTTTGCGCCGTTAGATTCGGTCCACTTGAAAAGGTTTCAGAAATTGGATCAAATAAAAAGGAAGTAGCTACATTCACACTCGATGCATTCACTCCGCCTACGATCAGAATTTTCTGATTCGAAAGTAAAACGGCCCGATGCAAAGAAAGAGCAGGCGCAATGCCTGCTGACCAAGAGATTAAATTTTCAATTTGAAGCGTTTCAGGGTTAAATATTTCAAGTGTATTTAATGCAGTGGTGGCACTGTTGGTAACCCGTCCTCCAAAGACATAAATCTTCCCATTAAAATAGACACTCGCATGATTCCTTCGTCCTTGGGATAAATTTGCTACGATTCTTGCTCCAATCATATTAATTTTTACAAGAGAGTCACTGAGTGTATTGCCCGACATATCCGTTATATTTCGTAAAGTTAAGGTAACCTCGCCTCCGTTTCGATTAACGTTTCCTAGAATAAAGATTCGGATTTTATTTCCATCTAACTTCGCAATTTCTGAAATGATTAAATCACCTCCTCCGATTCCCCCAAAAGAATAGTTCCCGACTGCCAAATGGTTTTTCATCGGCTCGGAATACTCTAATTCGATGAAACCTTTATCAAAATCACTTAAACCGACAAGACTCGTTCCGAATTCTGTTTTGACAGTGGGGTTGGTCTTATCTACCGTAATCTCATAGTTTGGTTCTGAAAGGGTTCTACCATTTGTGTCCAATAAAAAATCAAAATTGATTTGGATTTTTCCTTCCGTAACGGTTTCCAATGGCAGTAACTCTAGCTTAAAATTGTCCTTTCTAATCAAACTAAAATTCTTTTCCAATTCTGCGTGAGAATCGGTATTGATAGGTTGCAAAATTGTTTGGCATTCTATGACTATAGAACTTACGGTTTGGACGATCGCGCCATTCTCAGGTGAGAATTTACAATTTAAATTTCTAGGATTCAATAACAGCTGTGTCATTAAACTAACATTATTTGCTTCCATATCATTGGGACTCACAGATGGATTGATTTTACAATGATACATCAGGATGAAAACAAAGAGGATGAAAATCTTATTTCGTTTCATAAACCCAAACTGAATTGCTCGAAGGATTCGAAAGATTCAAACCACCAGCAATTTTAATGTATCCTGAAAAATTAGTCGCACCGCCAAAAATATAATGTTTGTTGCCTAGAGATACCGTCGCATTGCAAAATTTTGGTTCTGGAATTTGTATGCCTTGCTTAAAATTTTTATAATCCTTATTAAAATGTATTACTTTTTCCAAGGGTGCAGAACTACTATTGCCACTAATTCCAGATAGGATGCTGTGATAACGAGTGTCCGATGAAAAAACAGTTTGACCTAAGGATTTTTCCAATCCGCCGATTGTGCTAATAGCATTCGTCTCCTTATTGAAAATTTGTACGTTTAAAGAGCGTAAACCGGAACCCAAAAGGAAATTTTCTCCGGAGACCGCCACAAAACTTTCGACATAATTATTCTGAAGAGTTTTAAGTGTAACCACTGATTGGTTTGTTAAATCATAACTTAACAAAGAAAAGTTATAAGCAGTCGTTGCATCCAACCTATCAATCAGTCCACCGAAAACTAGAATTTTCCCATCGCTCGAACCAATGGCTGTATGCGAGTGAAGATTGGTAGGTAAGGTAGAGGTTGCCGTAGTAAAAGAGTTACTCTGCGGAGACAAGGTTTCAATGGCATTGGAAATTCGAATATCGGCAGTAATATTTGATACGACTGTCATACCGCCTGTAATAACGACTGTTCCATCTGAGAGCTGCACGCTGCCAAAATTAGTCCTCGGTTGGTTCAAGGATGACCCTACGCTCACGGTATCCGTCACGGGATCATAGAGATATGCATTAACACTGACAACTCCAAATTTACCAATCGCCGATGGAAAATACGAGTTCTCATATCCACCAACAAGAAGGATTTTACCATTTCTCAGTTTGAAGGATTTATGATAGAACAAAGGCTTGGTTAAGGTAGAATTTACCAATCGAAAAGATTCGGTTTTAGTATTAAACACTTCTAATGTATTCGAGATTACACTTGAGTTGATCCCTCCACTCAGTAAAATATTTTATTCATCTATGGCAATAGCAGAAAAATCGCACCGCCGTTCAATCATGTTGCCTACATTTCGAAAACCATAAACATTGATTATGATTTCCTCACTGGGTACCAAGATGCCCGCATAATCTCTTACACGTCGAGGGATCACTTTTATGATCATTGGTTTGTCTGTATAGGATTGAAAGAATAGACGATAGTTCATTTCATCCGATTTTAAAATTTTTAAAACCTGAATCTCACTTGGATCTGAAAAAATGAATTCATAATTTGATAAGTCCTCTGCACCAACGACAGCTTCCGAATAAGTGAGGATCACATTTCCCTCAGACAAATCGACCGAATGCACATTTTGCATCTTGCTTTCTGTTGTTATAGAAGGTACATTTTGATCCAAAACCCAAAATGCTTCGCTAGCAGGAGGAGTTAGGTTGTATTTAGTTTTGAGATTTACTAGATCAAGAGAAAATTTTCCTTCCTCTCCCTGAAACGAGATTTCGTAGGATTTGTTAGAAACTTTAACAAGCGTATAATCGATTCTAATTGCATTATTATAAAGAATCAAATCTTCTTTGGATAGATCCGAAACTTCATACTTTAACATAATTGCGATTTTTGACAAATCATTTGTCACTGTTCCCAATTGGGGAACAAAGGATATATCGGAAGAATTCTGAAAGATAAGCAAATTGGAAAAAAGGCTATTTGCTGAGGAAGGATCAATTCCATTTAATTTCGGATCTATCCTACAACTTAAGAGGAAAATAATCAAAGTAAATAATATCCGTTTACTCATTGTATTCAATGACCTCCATAGCAGGAGTGTCTCTGGAATTTGCACTGGATGTATTTCCTTGGCTGCCACCAACGATTAAAATTTTATTGGCAGAAAGAGGAATGGTGCAGTGACCATAACGTGCATTTTTTAAACTACCGATTCGTATGGATACGTTATTTACTGATCCAATCAAACGGATGTCACTTCTAGACTGCGATTCAATAGGACTATTTAAAAATCCTCCTATATCCAATATATGGTTCTCTCCCCATGTCACGGAACCTGCATAATGTGTTCCATTGTCCGCGACAGATAATGCTTCAAATTTGGAAGTGTTGGCTTTCCATTTTTCAGGAACAGCGATTCCATTTTTTCCACCAATCGCGAGCAATTCATTGCCAACATTTACAATCCGAAGAAGACTTCTTGCCACTGATAGCTTACCTTCTGTTCGTATCGAATAAGGAGATGTTAATGAAATCGTTTCAATAGAATCTGTGGGTAAATTATTGCTGATCTCACCCCCACCAATCCATAATTTGGATTGATATTTCGTAAACCCAAAACCTTCTCTTCCTAGAGCAAGGGAAGGTCCGACTGAGATCGTATTTAAGTTTGGATTGATGATACTAGTCGATGTGTGCTTGGATGCAGCAGCTGATTGTCCGCCAAATACGAGTATATTATTATCATCAGTTAATACCGAATCATGTGAATACCGAACAGCCGGCAGAGTAAAAGAGGCATTCGACGATAAAAAAGGGCTAACACGAATCCACTCTGCCGTATTCAAACGGTTAGTAGTGGTGTCTGATCCTTTTAATCCCCCCGCAACCAAAATACGGCCGTCCGTGGCAGCCGTGGCCGAGAAAAAGACTCTTGCTGTGTTTAAATTTCCTATTAGCGATGAACTGAAGTCTGTTAGATTCACCTTCTCTACGGTAGTCGAAGGAATTCCATTCTGCCAACCACCAATAACGAGCAATTCGGAACTATTGATTCTTACGCACTGACTAAAAGTTCTCGGAACCAAAAGATCGCCGATCTCTTTGATCACGGGGATCTTGAAGTTAAATGTAGACTGAATGAAATGATTATTCGTATCTTTTATATTTGCAACTTGCAAGGATAGATTGCTATAATTTGCATCTGGAATTCCAAGGAGGGAAAGTCGATATAACGTTTCGGAAATCTTTACTGATTTTACTATGACAAGAGTTCCTTTGGCACTTCCACTAAAGGTAAAGTTATTGGCATTCTCAGCGCCTAAAACCTTTTCACTGAAATTTACATCTATATATTTATCAAGAATGAATTTTGGATACTCACCAACCTGATTTAATACAGTTACTGATGGCTCACTGGAATCAACCAAATAGGTAAGACTGAGTGTATTGATAGGCAAATCAGCACTTACACCTTGAACTAAAAAAATTATCTTTAATTCGCCTTGCCAATCCTGACTTATAAAATTAATTTTAATACTTTGTCTGTCTATAAATTCAAAGGTAAAATCAGAGAATACGTTCTCATTTAAGCTCATTTCTATTTTCGTTTTCGATATGTCTCTATTTTCATTTAGCGATTTAAAAATGATGCTTGTCGGAACGGATGAGAGTGTCCCTTCTTTAGGATCCACATCATATGAAAATTGGTTTAGTAGAGTTGAGACTAAAGAAGCTGATATATAATCTTTGCTATTCGGATCTGTCAGTCGACTGACATCCTGAACGGAACATTGAAATAAAAAGAAGATTATAAATAGTAATTTAAAACGAAGTTTGAAAAAACACATACGTCTTATCCTCTATAAGATTAGCTGAGGAGCTAAGGATGCGCTCTCTGGAAAAGGTAGCACCAATCATTCTTTCCGTTGGATCTCTCTTTAAAAAATAAAAATCGATGATATTGTAAACTTGATAGATTAGAAAAAGATTTCCAACGGTTTCCATTTGTTTGATAGCAGATTGGTATTCTTCACGAGGTCTGGCGATAAGAGTTTCATTGATCAAATATGTCTCAAGGAGTTGGCTCGAAGGCGGAAGCCCAGGCGTTTCAAGATATTCTCTTTTCGTTTCCTGGAGATGAAAATAGCTATAAGTCATTAGACCGTACAGAAATCCACTCCCCCACATCATATATTTTCCCTTTGTCGTTTCCCCTCGAGAATACTGCCCCCAACCAGGAAATGCCAAGCTTTGGAGCAAGTAACGTGAGCTATATGGATCATTTATTTTTAAATCAGCAATACTAAACTCAGGATTACTTGCATGCGTTATGATTTGGTCATCCGATTTCTCACCAAAATACTTCACATAAGGCTTTTGATTCTTTTTGTTTTCACTTGACCAATCTTTAAGTGCATTCGTTACATAATCACTTAACTCAGTAAAGGTTATTTCTGCGTTAAAATTTGAATCGGCGCGTCCTTCCATTCCATATATCAAATATTTGGTAAAAACTCCATAGGCAGATTTGTCATCTTCATAACTAAAGTAACCAAGCTTCGTGGAATAGAAAACTGCTACTTGATCGACATCCGAAAAGGAAACATTGGATAAAAATTTCGGTCCAATCAGTTGTGTTGTTTTGTCAGGGTTACGGCAGGCATCCAAGATAAACAAAACTTTCTTTAAACCTTTCGCACGTGTCCTCGCGAGAAGATCATCCACAGAGATAGATGTTCCTATGATACTTTTTAAACTAGAGTCTGATGTAAGTAAGTAATTTTTCTCATCATAATCTGTCATACCATGGCCAGAAAAATAAAAGACCAAACTATCTCCTGATTCCATTTCATCAAGCATCCGGTCAAACTCAGCTTCAATCTCATACTTTGACTGCGATTGGGGGCTTTGTCCGATTGTTTGGATCTGTTTAAAATTACCATACTTGAGAAGGACTTTTGCTACGCCAGCCGCATCATTTTCTGCTTTATCTAAGTTTCCAATATTCGGATCATTATAATTATTGATTCCGATAACGAACGCAAATTTATTTCCTTCTTCTTTACGACGATTGTTATCTTCTGATATGCCTTTTTTTTTTGTCTGTGCATCCAAAGGATACTCGGTCAAAAAAAGAACCAGAAGTAAAAACAAAGGAGTGAGTCGATTCGAGAATGGCAGCATATAATTTTAAGGTAAATGACCCATCCGAATCATTTCATGTATATCCTATTGTATCTCGTTCGCTTGGTTCTTTGTCAAACTAGATTCCGAAAACGAAACCAAATTCAATTTCAAAATGTCAAACGAAACCAAATGATTTTGGTTGGAAAGAAAACTTGACATCTTATAAGAATTCAATCAAATTAATGAATTATGAAACGAATTTTCAGCATAACATTTATCATTCTTCTTTTTTCCGGGATAGCAGTTTGCAAGAAATCGAACCAGAACCAGGATAAAAATCCCCTTCTCCTCTTTGGACTTCTTCTCACCCAAAATTCATCTGCGTGTACTCCACAATCTGGCTTTACGATTTGTATTCCTAAGGGAATCGCGGAGTAAGTATGCGAAAGTTCCTCTATCTAATTTTGTTTTTGTCAATGACCTTTCGATTTTCCGATATTGGAATGTTTCCAAACAATTCTCCGCTCATTAATAATATAACAGATGCCATGCGATTCGACATAGGAACAGAGCCCCTGTTTGCAGACTCTAATTCCTGGGGATTCGTTAGGCAGTCGGCCACCTGGGCTCGAGGAAACTCAAATCTTATGGATCAGTTGATCGCCGGGCTCAAAAAAGCAGGATACTTTTCCAATTCTAATCCCGTTACACAAACCTTTACGAATGTCACACTTGATGGTTTGGGTTCGACCACGATCCGCATCAAACTTAACCAACAAGCATCGCCTATTTCAGGAATCACTTCCACGGCTTATACAGGCTCAAAGTCATTTAATCATTTTCTTGAGATTTCAAAAACCAGCAATACCACTCCAAGCTTGCAGTTATTTTTTGATGATCCAAATACCTTACTCGGAAATGATGGAGCACTCATTTACTATCGTATTGGAGATTGGAATTCCGCTCAATTTGCAAACGTGGGAAGCGTCATTACCGAGAGTTATACAGCTAATGAATCTAGTTACGGAACCAAATTCCAAGCCTACACCTGGAAAAATGGACCCGAAAACGCGAGCTGGCCTAGCGATATTGGGCGTGTGGTGTTAACTGAAGTTGATTCAGGAAAACAATTATGTTTTAGGTCCGTTGTGCGTTTCAAATTCAGTAAGTTAGCGGAGATTAGTCCAAGCCAGACCACTTCTCTAAATAACCTAAAGTCTGTTTGTGGGGGATCGGATCAAATCTATTACGGTCTTGCTTATATGCAAAAGTTCGATAGTCCTTTTTATACTACAGCAAAAGCAAGTATATCACCGCTCACTTCAAATGGTACGTTTCCTGAAACCATCTGCAATCTCTCATCCTCAATCACTGGTGCCAAACTTTCGTATGGAATTTTTGATGTAAATGGATTTGTGAAAGATAATCTCTCTGCCTCGGAAGTACCGAGCACTTACCCAAGTCCCACCGTTGGAGGAACCGATTTTATGTCAGTGGATGAGGCATTTAGCCGAACTGGTATCGATTCAACAAGTGTACTCGCCTCAGGTAAACCAGCGGCTAGACAGTATGAATATACAAGTAAAAATTATCTCGACAGCCTAACTGGCACAGAAGGTGAGAAGCTAGCATTTAAAACGGGTATTTAGTCTTTCGGATTTTCCGTTCGATAGATCGCATTCGACAGGATAGAACCCGTGAGTGCGATGATTTCCACACGGATGAAAGGATCCTCATTTGAGAATTGATAAAATGAAACATTGGTATCAGGATCTATTTTTTTCATTGCCCCATCTTTTCCGATCCAGCGAATTTCTAGATAACGCTCTTTCGAATCTAATTTTACAAACCCATTTGTATCAATCTTCATATTAGGAAGATTAGGATCCTCTGCTTCACGAAAATACTTTTTAACACAATAAAAAGACCCCGCACCTAGATCCTTGCGAACCGATTTCGGATTCGTCTCGCCCGATGCCGTTGCAATATAACGCTTCAAACTTTCTCCCTCTCTGCCCCTCTGGAGTAAGATTGTTTGTAATAAATCCTTCCACCATGGTTGTCCTAACGACTTTGTAATTGATTCAGGCAGATAATGGAGATCATCTGAGGCCATGCAATGAACTTCGCGTCCTTTAGAAAGGAGTGTATCTAAAATTTTGGAATCATCACCAAATGGAGAGTAAACTTCAACGGCATTATAATTTTGAATCTGAACTAAATCTTCCCTTGTAAAAGAATCATTTAGCTTTGGATGTGCAATGATTACATAGCCACCAGTTTCTTGCATCTCTCCAAATGTCCAACTTACGTTATCCCTACGTGCATAAATGGGAAACAAATCCGAAGTTGTTTTTTTACCACCAATCACAATGGCATGCCTTTTTCGTAGGTTTCTACCCCATTCAAATCCTGATAATTCAGTCTCGTCTGAAGCATCCTCTTGAATCTGATCATAATCAGTGAAGCTCAGAACAGAGAATCCGTTGTTTCTATAAACTGATTCTATATCCTGTTTGGAGTGTCTTTCCGGTGTATACCAGATACGATCTGAGTGAATGTGCAATGCCACTTTCTCAGAAGCATCTTTCCAATTTTGTTTTTGGTATGGGTTATAAAAATGGGAGCCTGAAAAATCCTTCGGTAAACTTTGAATCGGATCTCTCAAAAAGATAACAGTAGATAGTTGGTATAAAACAAAGAGAAAAACGAGGATACTCATCCCGTAGGCAATCAGCCTAAGTTTTGTCTGCCGCTCGCTTAATTTCGAAGTTTTCAAGTTTTTCGGGTCTGGAACCGTTAAAAGCATGTTTCAATGTGCCATTTTCTCATGCCAATTAGATTCCATTTTTATTACAAAATGAAGACAATCATGGATCCAAAAGTTTCTTGTTTTCAGAATCTTATGCCATTCGATCCATGACCTGTGAAATTACTTTCCAAAATACCACGCATTTATCTACTAACGGCTCTATTTTTTCTTTTTTTGCTCTCCTTTAATGATAGTCCTCTATATGACCAAGACGAAGCCGCGTATGCAGGATTTGCCAAACAGATGTTAATTACGGGCGATTTCGTGAAACAGGAATTTCCGTTTTCAGAACCACACAGAAAGCCGCCTCTTCACCTTTGGGTCACAGCTTCTGCCTTCCATCTTTTTGGGATCAGTGAATTTTCACTTCGTATTTTCCCATCGCTTTGGCTTGCTCTCACGTGTTTACTTACTTTCCAGATCGCAAAACATTTGTTTAACCAATCAGTCGGTGAGGTGAGTTTCCTTATACTTGCTACTTCTCTTTATTTTCCCTTAAATGGAAAAATTGGTCTCGTGGACGGTCTGTTAACTTTCACAGAAACATTAGGTCTATTTGCACTCGTGCAATTGCTCATCCCAAAATCTAAATCTTCGATTTATTGGGTCATTCTCTTTTGGATTGCGATTTGCCTAGGAGCCCTGACCAAAGGACCTCCGATTTTTATCTTCCTTGGCGGGATTTGTTTCCTATGTTTGTTCCATAAACAAACAAGAGCAAACGTTCTTCAATTGAGGCCTTGGCTGTTTTTACCACTCGCCATTGTTCCTCTAGTTTACTGGGGGTATTTGGCATGGCAGAGAACCAATGGAGAAATGATCCGATGGATGATAGACTGGTATATTCTAAGAAGGGCATCCGATTCTGTTTTTGGACAAAGTGGACCTCCAGGGACTTACTTCTTGTTATACTTTGTCACATTGTTGCCGTGGTCGATTTATCTACCTTCCGTTTTAAAGGCGATCTTTCGATATTTGGTCCAGATAAAGGATTCCTTTCGTAAAAAATCGGAATCTATTTCTGTAGAGGGCTTGATTTTAGTTTCGGGTTTATTTTTCGGTTGGGTCTTTTTTGAATTTTTAATGAGCAAACTTCCCTCTTACACTTTGGCCGCCTATCCTCTACTCTCGATCCTGATCGCAAAATCATACACTGATGCCAGTTCAGAATTCTTAAAAAAAACAGTCCTAGCATTTGCCATCCTCTTAACTGTAGCCCTGCATCTGTTTGTTAGCCCTCTAGTCAATACGTATCGAATGGATTCTAAGATCGTTGCAACCAAATGGAATCGATCCATTCCCAATCAGGAGCCATTTTATTCGCTAAAGAATTATGCCCTACCGAGTTTCGCTTTTTATTTGGACCATCCCATTATTGTAATGAAAGACATTCAGGATTTCAAGATTCTTCCTAATCGAAGTTATCTCTTGATCGATCCTGAGATGTTTATGATTCTAACTAACTTTGGCTTAAAAGCAGAAATCATTGCCGAGGAGGAATCCATTTTTGCCTATGATCGGAACAAGACCATTTCTCTGTTGATCATACAAATTAAAAATGAATCTAGCTTGGCTAAATAAGGCAGATCCTCTTTTTCCATTGCGAAGAGGATCCCTCCCAAAAACGATGTAGAAGCAAGTGGAATTCCACAAGTCTAACATCTGAGGTATTTATGTTCCCTGATTTTATTGAAGACAATTTATTGGAAAAAGAAATAGCCATCTTAGGTCAGATGGACGCAAATTTAAAAACCTTAGATTCTCTTTTAAAATTGCCAAACCTCACCTTCGCAAATTTTCTAAAACCATACCAATCCATCCAGACCAATCTCTCCGACCTGAGCACTGAAATTTCGCATCTCAATTCAGTAAAAAATAGCGAAGAATCCCAGGCCGTTTACGCCAGAATTCTGCCAAAACTCACCGAGTATTATACCAATTTAGGACAAAATGAAGCCATCTTTTCTGCTCTCTTAAAAATTGAATCCTTAGATCAAAATTTAACTTCTGAACAAAAACAGGTTTTAAAAAATGAAATTCGAGACTTTCGTCTTTCTGGAGTAGGACTCTCCGCCGAAAAAAAGGAAGCATTTAAACAAATCCAGATCAGGTTATCAGATCTTTCCAATCAGTTCTCACAAAACGTGCTCAATGCGACTAATTCCTTTGAGATGATTCTAGAGTCTGAAGATGTGATTGGTATGCCAGAAGGTGATCTTTTATCAGCAAAGACAGAAGATGGAAAATACAAATTTACCCTTCACTTCCCAAGTTATATTGCTTATATGACTTACGGACCAAATCGCGAAAAACGAGAAATCCTATACCGAGCCTCGACAACAAAGGCACCCGAAAATGGCAAAATTCTTGAAGAAATTTTAAGACTCAAGAAAGAGCAGGCTGAACTTTTAGGATATCCCTCGTATGCTCATCTAAGCCTTGCTACTAAAGTTGCGGAATCGCCGGAACAAGTTTTAGAATTCCTTCGAAAGTTAGCAGAAAAGTCAAAACCTATCGCCTTACATGAGTTTGAAATTCTTAAAAAATTTGCAGAGTCAGAAGGCTGCCCTGATCTTAAATCTCATGATGTGATATTCTACAGTGAGAAATTGAAGAAATCATCCTTTCAATATGAGGAAGAAAAATACCGACCTTACTTAGAAAAAGAATCCGTAGTTCGTGGGATGTTCCAATTTTTAGAGTCACTTTTAAGCATTCAGTTTCAAGAAATCAAAACAAGAGTTTGGCATCCGTCTGTTCTCTGTTATGAGATATTGACTCAAAACATGGTTCGTGCTAGGCTTTATCTCGATTTGGAAGCAAGAAGTGAGAAAAAGGGTGGAGCTTGGATGCATAATTGGAAGCCACATTTTATCGATGAGACTGGACAGGAAACTTTGCCCATTGCCTTTGTTGTCGGAAATTTTCCTGTTGCCTCCAAGGATCAGCCTTCCCTCTTAAAGCCCTCCGATGTTGTCACACTCTTCCATGAACTAGGACATGCGCTCCATCATCTCTTATCCCGAGTCAATGAAGCATTTGTAAGTGGAGTGAATGGCGTGGAATGGGATGCAGTAGAATTTCCCTCTCAATTCCTTGAAAATTTTGTATATGAACCCAAAGTTCTAGCATTGTTTGCAAAACATTATCTCACAGGGGAGACCATCCCACAAGAATACATTGATACCAAGGTCAAAGCTAAAAATTTTCAATCGGCACTGGGCGTTGTTCGCCAATTAGAATTTGCCATTTTTGATATGCTGATCCACGAAGGTAGTCCTTCAGAAGCAGAAGTACAAGAAATCTTAAACAAAGTTAGAGAGGAGGTAGCAGTCATCACACCGCCTAACTATAATAAATTTCAGAATTCCTTCTCTCATATTTTTTCTGGTGGATATGCAGCGGGCTATTATTCCTATAAATGGGCAGAACTTATGTCAGCAAATGCATTCTACAAATTTGTAGACCAAGGAATTTTTTCAGAAAGTCTTGCAAACCAATTTCGCCAAGACATTCTCGAAAAGGGTGGCTCAGAATCTGCCATGGTTCTTTTTAGAAGATTTTATGGAAAGGATCCTGAACTTGAAGCATTACTTCGCTTAAATGGAATCGCTGCTTAAAAGTTTAATCGTATCTGCAAAATGTTCCGCGGTATCTGTTGACTTTAGCAAAACTCTTGTTTTGCGATTTTTGTCGAGCACATAAACATATGTAGAATGATCGATGGTCGATCCGTCTTTGGTCTCTGCTACATAAGCCGCATACTGTTTTACGAGCTTCGCAGTAATTTCGCTTGGGAAGGAATATCCATTGGAAGAGTCTAAATAAAATTCTACATACTTTTGGACCACGTCACTTCCATCCCGAACAGGATCGATAGAAATAAAGATCGTCCGAAATGATTTTTTAGTTTCGGAAGGTAGATGTGACTGAGCAAGTTTTATTTTTGAGAGCATATTCGGGCAAAAATCGGGACATTGCGTATAACCAAAGAATACGAGAAGGACAGGTTCGGAAAAATCTTTAAGGCTGACCATTTTACCCGACTTGTCCGGATAGGAAAAGTCACCACCAATGGGGAGCGGTGCTCCCAAATCCAACTTCGGTTGGCAATAAGTTACGACCGAAATCAAAATCACTAGACTTAAAGCGCCTTTCATTCTGTTCATTTGACTACTCTAGCGTAAGATTCTTTTTTTGACAGGTCAGAAAAAGAAAAAGTAATACGCAAATTTTCTCCTTCTATGAGCTTCCTGGTTCTACCAAAAAGCATTAGGTGGCTTCCTCCTGGCTGAAACGAATACTTACGATCCGCAACGAGGTGGATTGGATAGGGAATTTGAATCATCCGCATGATTTGATTCTCATCAATCTTGGATTCGTGCCATTCGACACGTTCGAAACCATCACACTTGACTCCAATTAACGTCTGATTCACTTTAGAATCAATCAAAAGCGTGCCATAAGCAACTGAGGAATGCACATCCTCTGGGAGTAATTTGACCTCGAAACCATTTGGTGCACTTCTACACGAAAAAAACAAAACTACTTGAAATAGTAGCAGAATTGTCAAATTTGTTATATTTATCTTTCCCATAAAGAGAACTCACATGAAAATTCTTGGCAAGTGGCTTGTAGCCACACTACTCGTCCTACTTTCGTTCCTTGCATCTACCTACAAGTGGAAAGCACCTGAATATTCCTTCAACCAGGTTTCCACCTATGCCGATTTTGACGAGTATTACAACAAAGAGTTAGAAACAAGCAAGGCCGAAAAGACTCGCCCAGACAATGAGGAAAAGCTCATCCGGTATTCAAATGAAAAAACTCCCATTGCGATTCTCTACATTCATGGATTTGGTGCGAGCAGAATGGAAGGAGAAGAAGTCGTAAACCAAGTAGCAGATGCGTTTCAAGCAAACATCTATTATGTTCGACTTCCTGGCCATGGAACAAATGTCGAAGACCATAAAAATACACCTTTCACAAGCTATCTTCAGGATGCAGAAACTGCACTACTCATGTCTTCGGCCTTAGGAGAGAAAGTAGTTTTGATCGGAACAAGTATGGGTGGACTGATCTCAACATATTTAGCCGCAAAACATCCCGATAAAATAGCGGCAGTGATTCTAGCATCTCCCTTTTATGAATTTCCAGATCCAACTGCGAATGTTTTCAAATTTTCCTGGGGAAAAACTTTCATTCATTTAGTTATGGGCGAAATTCGAAAATCGGTTGAGCAAGATTCCAAAAATGATTCCTATAATTACTGGTATAAAGATCAGTATTATGATGCCATTCAAAACATTATGGATCTAAAAAGATTTGTAGAGAAAGAAAATTCTCTTTCGAAAATTGAAGCCCCTGTTTTACTGTTTTATTTTTACAAATCAGAAGCGATGCAAGATCGTTCGGCATCAGTGAAAGCGATGCTATCTGCTTTCGATACCATTCAAAATTCCCCTAAGCACAACCCATTAAATAAAGCGGTGAAAATCGAAGATGGAGATCATGTACTATTCTCAAAATTTGCTAAAGTAGATAAGCCACTTCTCCTTAGAGAAATGGTAACCTTCATCACCGCATCAACAGGCGTCGAAACTGCAAAACCTAACTCAAAGAAGCCCAAAAGATAAGAGTATCGATTCGTAAAGTTCATCTACAGATATTGGTTTTGATCGAACCAATATCCCTTCTTTTCCTAGAACATCTTCATCAAGTCCGTCTGTATTCCCAGTATAAAGAACTGCCACCAAATTTTCGTTAGAATCGCGAATCTTACGAATCAAATGGAGTCCATTCAGATCCTTCATGCGATAATCAGAAATTACGAAATCCGGTTTTTGAAATTTCAATTCCTGCAATGCGCTCGTCGAGGATTCAAACAAAGATGGCTTAATATTTTTTAAAGAGAGCACTAGTGCCAGGGACTCTCTCGCGGGTGCATCGTCTTCAATGATCCAAAAAACTAACTCTTTTAAACGATCCCAAACATTTTCATTTTTTAGAGTGGAATTTATAGACTTAGGAAGAATCCCCTCTGACTTTTCCTCTGCACATGGGAGGATCAGGGAAATTATGACCGAAGTTTCACCAAACTTTTCAATGTTGAGATCCCCTCCCCAATTGTTCACGTAACGTTTGATCAGATGGAGACCTGCCCAACGGGACTCATCTTCCTCAAAAAATGAACTTTCAAATTCTTGAAAAACCGAGGCATCTGCTGCATGTATTCCAATGATTTCTATTTGTACGAGTACCTTGGGACCATAATCAACGACTATCTGCTTCGTGTTGATTTCAACGGTTCCCACCATCGAAGTATCCCAGCTAAAAACAGATCCAGAAATGATTTCTCCTAAAATTTTTGAAATACGAACTGGGTCGAGTTTTACCAGCAATGGTTCTTCAGAAAAGAAAAATTCAAGTTCCACACTTTTTGGCGCTTCTGCTACTAAAATAGGAATACTTGATTGTATCACTGCAGATACATCTACGACTGAGATTACATCGGCTTCTGTACTTTTTGAAAATCTAAGAATTTTATGAATCATGGAACGAGCGCTATCTGCTGCCTGACCAATTTTCTTAAAATACTCTCCCATCCGATACTGATCCATAGATTGCTTTTGATCCGTGCCTAAAATTTCTTTACCAAGTTGTGAAAAAACATGGATCGGTTGGAGATAATTATTCAAATCATGTGCTAAGTTAGCGGCAAGATTCCCTATGGTTTCCATTTTTTGAGAATGTAAGATATAGGATTCTACACGTTTTTTTTCCGTGAGATCATCTAACAAAACGTAATAAAAATCGGGTTTTCCTTCAGCATTTCGAAAGGTGTTGGTTCGGCGATAGATATTAATCTTACGACCGTCCTTTCGTGTTAGTGTAGCCTCTCCAATCTCTAAACCGTCTCCAAGAATCGTAAAGTAAGCCAATTCATTTTCAGAAAGGATGTCTCCCTTCACTCGTTTTAAATTTAAATTTGTAAGTTCTTTAATCGTATAGCCAGTGATTTCCGTAAATCTTTGGTTGATACGAAAATACCCACCTTCCCAATCCTGCAATGCCATACCTACGGAAGCGTTTTCAAAGAGTCCCAGAAATAATCTGATTTGCTCCTGGACATTTTCTTCCGTGACCTTCTCGTTTGTCACATCATAGACAAAACCAATCACGAGGGGCTCCTCACTCAGAGAAGGAATTGAAATCAAATTCTCACTAAAATGAAACCACTTAACAAGCGATTGTTCTGGGAAAATAAATCTAAACGTAATCTCTCTTTTTTGATTCATTTTTAGATTTGAGACTTTTTCCATCTCAATATCCCATAATTTTAAATCATCAGGATGGACAGACGAAGATAGATCCGATGTAAAATATTCTGATTTTTGTTTCTCTCTAAAAAAAACAGTCTGAAAATATGGATTTGTATAGAGAAACTGATTCGTTTTCGAATGGAATAAATAGACGCCTCCGGAACAGACCTGCGGCAGGAGTTTAAAGAATTCTATCATTCCGCTTGCTTCCAGGTTCATCTGCATATATATTGTTCCAAAGGGGAAAATATGATCCAAATTCCAATCACTTTCATTCCGCCGCTCGCATTTTTCAATCTTGGTCCTTGGGAAATTGCTCTTATTGTTTTCTTAGCACTTTTGTTTTTTGGTGGCAAGCGCTTACCATCTCTTGCAAAAGATTTAGGCTCAGGCATAAAAGAATTTAGAAAATCATTGATGGGTTCACCTGAGGATGAAGTAACAAACGCTTTACCGAAAAACGAGCCTGTGGTAGAGAAAGAAGCTCCCAAATCCCGTAAAAAGAAAGCTTAATTTTCAGAATTGGCAGCGATCAAAAAACAAAAACCACTTCCACTTCCCGAGAACTCCGAAACTCGGGAAAAAATTATGACTCTCGGCGAGCATCTCGAAGAGCTCCGGCAAAGATTGATCTACTCTATCTTGGTAGTGTTCTCCTTTATGATTGTCACTCTATACTTTGGAAGTGAAATTCATTCTATTCTAATTTCTCCATATCGAAACGTACTCGGACCAGACGCACATTTTTTCCAAATTCAATTGATGGCGCCGTTTTTAATTTATTTAAAAACGTCCCTTCTATTATCAGTGTTAGTTGCGCTTCCGATACTTTTGTACATACTGTGGGGATTTATCGTGCCAGCGGTGGACCAAAAGACGGAACGTTGGGGCAAGTTCATCATCCTATTCTCCACATTGTTATTCTGGTCGGGACTCGCGCTTTGTTGGTTTACAGTGTTTGAAGGTTTTTTGCGTGTCTTTCTCGTGGTTCTCAGACCTGAGGGGATTGATCCTTACCTTCCTATCGATGAGTATTATGATTTGTTTTTCAATCTTCATCTTGTCTTTGGTGCCTCTTTTCAGCTTCCCATCGTACTCATTCTTTTAGGCAGACTTGGCGTGCTTTCATCAAAATTCCTTTTTTTCCGATGGAGAGAAAGCGTACTCATCATAGCCGTCATTTCCGCCGTATTATCGCCTGGCCCAGACGTTTTCTCGATGATGATGTTACTCCTACCATTAACATTTTTATTTTTTCTCTCCGCGATCATCATGATGTTAATGGAAAAAGCCGATTAAAATATATGAATATTCGGAATCTACGAATTAGAGTAAAAATCCCTATTCTCATCGGCCTACTTTCGTTCATTTTATTCCTGTTTCATTTTCTATTTACAGAATTTGCCTTTTCCCATTTTCAAAACCCTGCTGGCAAAAATACTCTTACATTCAAATTATTAGGTTTGTATCTCTCATTGGTATTTTCTGGGTTAATCGCTGGGTTCACCTACTACGTACTTGGTTATATCTATAATGTTTTCAAACACGCTGCCTCCGAAATACAGGACTTAGACATACATTCTGAACACGAATCCGATGGATCAGAAGAATCTGATTTCCTGAGAACCCTAAAGATTTCTCTCTTCCAAGCCCAAAACGCCACCTCATTTCCCGTCGAAGCTTCAAGAAGTCAGTGGGAGGAAGGACGCTCGCTTCATATCAGTAAGCTCATGCCCGACATGGAATTGAAAAAAATACCAGGCTGGGACATCTCCATCTTTCCTAGTTTGATTAGAAGTGCGAACAGTGATTACATTCACATCATCAGAACTAAGGATGGTTTTGTCGGTATTTTAGCAGGATTTGTCGAGACTGGCATTACGGAATCTGCACAGAAGCTTTTCATTCATGGCTTGATTTGTACCTTCGAAAATACGCAGGAAACTAGTACGAAGGTAATGGAGAAGATAGAAGGAGCACTTCACGGCCTCAATCTAAATAGTCTGAAACTGAGCATCTTTGGTCTCGGCGAAGATCGTGATAAACTTCACTTTCTACATTTCATGGACATGCCTATTTTTCAATTCTCAAACCATGGCATCCAAGTCATCGAAGGTAGTGGAGATGACAGTTGGCATGCCATGCATACGCACGAATTTGCAATCGCTGACGAAATCAACGTAGGTGATTACCTGGTTTGGGGAACCGACCGGGCACTAAAAGAATTCAGTCTAACATCATTCGAGATTATGGAAGAATTTGTGGATTATTTACTCGACCTCAACCCAAAATCATCGAGAGAAATGTTACTTGCGATCGCAAAGAAGATGACAGCATTGGGTAAGGAAAGAAATCTAATCAATCCCATGAACAATCTCAGCATTGTGGTAGTGAGAAGAACTAGATAGTCAGTTTTTAGGAACTTGAATGTTCACATGCGTTCCCTTCCCGATTTCACTGGTAACTCTAATCTCTCCCTCGAGTAATTTTAAATATTCTCTTGCTATAATCAGACCTAAACCAGTTCCATTTTCACCCTCTGTACCTGGATTTAAAAATTTTGATTCAATTTTAAATAGTTTCTCGAGATCCTGCTGACTCATACCAACACCGCCGTCAATAATGTCGATTTTTAGCATGCTATCTTGTTGGGATAATTTACAAACGACTTCATCGAATCGGTTTGAATACTTCTTTGCATTGCTTAAAACATGAGTTAAAATAGAAAATATAACTCTATCATCGGAATGGACTGATAGATTTTCTTCAGAGATGATTTTCAAAACGACTTTTTTTTCATTAAATTTTGGTATGAAAGTAAACTTCAACTCGTCTACAAAAGAGAAAAGTTCAAAATTTGATCGATTGATTTTGAATTTTCCAGTCTGCAATTTCCCCCATTCAAAGAGATTATTGATTAACTTAAACGCCTGATCCGCACTATTGCTAATGTTTCTAGCGTAATCTTCGACTTCCAAAATATCTAAATTCTCTTTATCACCTAACGCATCAAGTAGGAGTTCTGACATTCCTATGAGTCCAGAAAAAGGAGATCTTAAATTATGTGAGATGATAGAAAAAAAACGATCCTTTGTTTGATTTAAATTTCTTAATTCTTCCTCAGAATTTTTAATTCGGACCAAGGACTGTTCAAGATCTTCCTTGAGTAATTTTCTCTCAATTATATCCCTCACATCCAAAAAACCTTCAATTGCTGATAACTTGGTCTTGGACCAAGGTTCTGATTTACCCTTAACAGTCTGGATAAACTTTTCGAAAGATTTCCTTGGCGAAACGCCTTCTGTAGAAATTGAAATATTATGATCTGGATTCCCACCCCAAAGAATGGTACGGGGCAGCTCTTTTTTTAACCATATAAGTCGACAACCTAACAGAAAGGAAATAGGTAACGCTAAAACGCCAGGGAAAAAATGGAATTCCTCACGCTCAAAATTTGGAAGAAACCCTAGCTGGTCTGTATAAAACATTTTCTGATTGTGATTCTTATCTAAAAAATCCAGAATCTCGTTTAAGACCGAAACCGAAGGAGTCTCACCAAATGTTTGCACTTTCCCTTTCCATTGAAAGACAAATCCATCTGCTTTCATGACTTTAGAAAGGAAGGGAGCTTCCTTTTCGAATATCGTTGTTATCTCTTCAATCGGACTTTGATTGATTTTTCCAATCAGTTGTAAGAGATGCTTCTCAATCTCTAAGGAAGAGACACTAATTTCATTTCTTAACATCAAATCAATTTGAACAGAAACAAGATTAGCGAATATAGATAAGTAATTTTTTACGGAAGGTCTCGGAACACTTGTTTTCAAATTATGGCAAATAATTAAACCCCATAGCCTCCCCTCACAGACAAGTGAGAGCGAAACCGAAGTGTCGATTCCCATATTTGATAAATATTCCATATGCTGTGGATGCGGCGCACGTAAACCCGCACCACCTAAATTAAAGCTAAATTCCGAATATTCTCTATTTCTAATAATTTTTAATATGCGATCAGCTTTCCTTTTGACGACTCGAATTGGATTATTTTCGAACATCTTACGTGCTGGAAGTGGGATATCTGAGGCCGGAAAATGGAATCCCAAAAGTGAATCAATATTTTCCTTTTTGGATTCTGCGATGACTTCCCCCGAAAAATCTTCCTTAAACTTATACAATACCACTCTGTCAAAATGAGCCAACTTCTGTATCGTTTTCACGGAAAAGTCATATACTTGACTAAGGTCTTTTGATGACAAAATGGATGCCATATATGAGTTAAAATCTTGAGCGGCATTGACGGCAGGCCTTTCTTCTTCAGCTTCCACCTCTAATAGAATGAATGCATCAATCTTTCTCACGTTTACAAAATAGATTGTTTTTCCTTTTGTAAAAACGAGTGATAAAACATTGTTTTTTACTTGAGCCAGCTTTTCATCCAATTCGATTAAATGGTCATTCAATTCTGGCAAAAAATGATCTATCGAGTGATTTAAAACATCATCAGGAGGACGATTTAGGTAATCTTTTACATTTTCTCCAACGGCAATAATAGTTTTTGTTTGAGGAGATAGAATGATGAGCAATCCAAAGTCTTGTAATTCATTGATTAAATGAATCGGCTCCGAATCGCAAATTCTAGATTTTTCGTCTAACATCAGAGTATTGGAAAATATACTTCAAAGTTTACTTTAATTGTCTCGGACTCAAGACTAGTAAATTCTTTTACATTGTTCAGCGATACATCACCACCTAACTTCTTTACAAGCTCTTTAATCAATGCCAAACCCAATCCAATATCCATACTTGCAAATTTTTCAAACACGAATTTGTTAATGCGAAAGAAAGGTTCAAATACTAAATTACTATATGCCAAGGGAATACCTACAATATCATTACTTTTAGTCGGATCATTGATAATCGACACAAATAACTTCTTGTCTTGGACTCGAAAGAGCGTATAAATTTTAGATCCTTGCTCTGAAAATTTAAAGGCATTCATATAAGCTTCTTTCATCAATTGCCTATACGATTCTATATGAAAGTCCAGAAAATACTCCGAGTAAGACTCTCTAATATCTCCGATAACAATACCAAGTTTATTTATATTGGCTAACTCCTTAGATTCCTCAGCCAGTGAGCAGGTAAGATCATAAATATCCTTTGCTGACACTTTTTCTAGTATCAACTTGGACTCTGAAATTTTGGTTATGTTTTCTAGATTTAAAAAGGTTTTATCAATGATACTTATATTATCCTTTAACAAATTATAAATATCTTTGCTAATTATATATTGATCGCCTTCTTCTTTTGCTTCTAACTGTACAAGCTCAAGTATTGCCATTAGATTTCCGAATCCCCCGGTTTGACCCAGGTTATGCCTCATACTTTGAATGATATTATTCTTAAAGGCATCAGCGTTTTTATTTGATATATTGTTTTTGTATTTGATCCAGTCTAGTTGCTCGGTTAGCCGTAACTCCTTTTCACTTTCCAAAACATATTGCATTTTTTGTAATTCGTAACTTTTGAAAGCGTGTTTTACTTTTAAGATGATTTGAGCTGCATCCGTGGGTTTGATCAAATAATCAAAAACTCCTTTTTTCATAATCTCGATGATATGCTGTGATTCAAACAAACTCGTAAGAACAATGATAAGAGGAGGAACTTTAAAATCGCTGGAATGGATCTTATCGATGAGCTCTTCTCCGCGAAGGAGAGGCATATCTAAATCAGTAAGTACTACGGGAAAAGTCTGTTTTTGAAATTCTTCCCAGGCTTCCTTTCCGTTGCTAGTCGCCACGACATCAATGCCACTGGAAAGAAGTGCCTTTGTAAGAAAATTTTTGACAGGTGTATCGTCTTCAGCGAGCAAAACCTTACAGTGCATCTGCAATCCTTAATTAAGTAACAGGCTATGTCACTCGTTCAGGCAATCAGACGAATGTTTCTTTCAAAATTATGTAAAAAAATCCCGAAAAATAATTTTTAAAGGAAAAAGCTTTTTAAGCGATCTTTTCGATATCACCCTTTAAAATCGTGATTGGAGGTTCATTTTTTCTCACCGTATCTTCTGTAAGGATCACTTCCATCACATCCTTACGAGACGGGATTTGAAACATGAGGTCCATCATGATGTCTTCGACAATAGCTCTTAGGCCTCGTGCACCACTCTCACGTTTGATCGCAGTTTCTGCAATGGCCTTAATGGCTCCTTCCGTAAACTTGAGTTTTACATTTTCAATATCAAACATCTTTTGGTACTGTTTAAGAAGGGAATTTTTTGGTTCCGTGAAGATTGATTTTAAAGACTCCACAGTCAATTCATCCAAAGTAGCAACAATCGGAAGTCTTCCGATAAATTCTGGAATCAATCCAAATTTCATAAGATCATCTGGTATCACATGATGGACTAAGTTTTCAGTGACCTCGATGGCCTTCCCCATTTCATTGACTGCTTCGCCAGAGTGAAAACCGATCGACTTCACGCCAACTCTCTGTTTAATGATCTGATCGAGACCTACAAAAGCACCACCACAGATAAAAAGAATGTTTTTTGTTTCGACAGGAATGTATTCTTGGTGCGGGTGTTTCCTTCCACCTTGTGGAGGGACATTGGCCACGGTTCCTTCGATGATTTTTAAGAGTGCTTGTTGAACGCCTTCACCAGATACATCTCGCGTAATCGATGCCGAGTCAGATTTTCGTGAAATTTTGTCGATCTCATCAATATAGATGATTCCCATTTCCGCACGTTTCACATCATTATCTGAATTTTGTATCAGTTTTAGAATGATGTTTTCCACATCTTCTCCCACATACCCTGCTTCCGTGAGTGCTGTCGCATCAACGATGGCAAAAGGAACCTTTAGAATGCGAGCGAGTGTCTGTGCTAGTAGGGTTTTTCCGGATCCCGTCGGGCCGATGAGCATGATGTTTGATTTTTCTAACTCAACATCTCCCGCCTTACGATCGTTATGAAAAATACGTTTGTAATGATTATAAACTGCAACCGAGAGGGCTTTTTTTGCCTGCTCTTGTCCGATCACATACTGGTCTAAGATTTTTTTGATTTCTAGGGGTTTTGGAATTTCGCCAACAATAGCAGTTTTTTCACCACCTTGTGGCTCTTCGGCGATGATTTCATTGCATAAGGAAATGCATTCATCGCAGATATAAACCCCAGGACCAGCAACGAGTCTACGAACCTCATCTTGGGCTTTCCCGCAGAAGGAACAATGTAGTTTTTCACGGGTATTGCCTGTGCTCGTAGGTCGTTTGGTCATATTGCCCCCTTTAGGCTTGGATCTGTTTGCGCTCTTGGATCACATTGTCGATGATGCCGTATTCTTTGGCTTCTTCTGCGCTCATGTACATATTGCGCTCTGTGTCTTTCTTGATTTGTTCGGAAGTTTTGCCGGTATGCTTACCATAAAGGTCGATCAATTTGTCTTTAATCTTTACTATTTCTCTAGCAGAAATTTCAATATCGGAGGCCTGACCACCTGCACCGCCATAGGGTTGGTGCAACATAATCCGCGAGTTTGGCAGAGCCGATCTCTTGCCTTTTGCCCCACCCGCGAGAAGTAAAGCCGCCATAGAAGATGCCTGCCCTATGCAAAGAGTTCTCACTTCTGGCTTGATGAGTTGCATGGTATCATAAATGGCCATCCCTGAGCTCACATAACCACCTGGGCTATTGATGTATAAGTAGACATCCCGTTCTGGGTTCTCTGCTTCCAAAAATAGGAGCTGAGCGGAAATGACATTGGCATACGCCTCGTCAATGGCTGATCCTAGGAAGATAATCCGATCTTTCAGGAGTCTTGAGAAAATGTCATACTGACGCTCTCCCCGACTCGTTTGTTCAATCACATAAGGCATTAATGTTGACATATTTACTCTTTCCCGCTAAGTAACTTCTCTGCTTCTTCGGTGGAAACCGATTTGGGAGATTTCTTATCTACCTCACCGTAAACAAACTGGTCAATTTTATCAAACAGGAATTTGTCTCGATAAAATGTTTCCGCCTTCTGTTTTTGGACTTCTTTCAGTAGGGATTCGGCAGAAATACCTTGCGAAGTAGCTTCTTTTTCGAAACCCGCCGCTAGTTCCTCATCAGAGATCGTGATTTTGTTGTCCTCACCAATTTTATGCTTCAAAAGGTAAGTTTGGATGCGTTTTTCTGCTGCTTGGGCAAAAGAAGCCCGAACCTCCGATTCTTCTTTACCCAATCGTTTTGCATATTCTGGCAGAGTGGTATGCGGGAGCCTAAACTCGTGGATGAAATTATGGAAAACACCATCTGTCTCTTCCTCAATGAGAGACTGAGGGATAAGAAATTTTGTCTCTTTTAGGATTTCCGCATAAGCTTCATCGATGCCTTTTTTCTTCAACGCATCATTAAACAAATCTTCTAGTTGTTTTTTCGTTTTGTTCTTTAATTCTTGTAAGTTGGCAGAACCATCTAATTCGGAAGCGAAGTCGTCATTGATTTCAGGATAGGAAACGCGATAAAGCGCAGTGACTTTCACCTGATAAACAAATAATTTACCAGCCGATTCCGGAGACGCAGGGAAAGAATCAGGATAACGGAAGTTAAACTCTTTTTCTTCATTTAATTTCATGCCCACGAGTTCAGAATCAAAACCAGGTGGATTTTGAGGTGCACCCATCTGAAACTTTCCAGTTTGTGTCGCCTCTGGAAATTCTTTGCCATCTTCTTTGAATTTATACTGAATTTCTAAAAGATCCGTCATCTCCACTGCTTCGCCTTCTTCTTTCAAAGTATTGCGAGCCATGTTTTTTTGCATGCCCTCCAATTCCTTTTGAAGGTCCGCGTCCGTGATTTTAATTTCCTTTGGTTGGATTTTGATTTTCTTTAACTTCGGAAGAGTGACTTCAGGTTTTGTGTCATAGGTAGTTTTTGCTTTGGCGCCCGCTTTTCGATCAAAACTTTCTACTTGAAACTGAGGGATACGAATTGGCTTATGCTCTAGCTTATCGAATAAATCAGCCATGGCGTTATTGAGCATGATGTTCGCAGCATCATCCATCACACTATCACCAAGCACTTTTTCTACCATATGGAGAGGGGCCTTGCCAGGGCGAAAGCCAGGAACCTTAACCTTTCCACTGGCGCTTTCATATGCTTTTTTATAAGCTACGTCTACTTCGTTAGCAGAAAATGTGATCGTCAAATCACAGGATGCATTGTTGTTTTTTTTTGCTGTAAATTCCATATAGTGTTCCAATATTAAAATGAGTAAAGGGAGGGATAAAAAGAGCTAGGGACAGTTTTCCAGAGGACATATTCTATGCATTCCCCATGCTCTCATCTTCTGTTAGCGGGAAACGGGACTTGAACCCGCGACCCTCTCCTTGGCAAGGAGATGCTCTACCGCTGAGCTATTCCCGCGAGAGATTTGAGTATCACCATGATTTTTCCAAACAGTTCTTCGGCAAGGAAAAAATGTCGATGAATCCTCAATTTCTATGTGGTAAAAACTAAGTTTATTTGCGAGGAAATGGGCAAACCATGGCACGGCTGCCCTACGCTTTGATGGTGCGAATTTGAGCCTACCTGGCTTTAGTTAATCTAGATGCAGCTTTCTTAATATAAGGATATACTGTATTTGCTACCAGGACATGCCCTTCTTCTGTGGGATGAATTCCGTCCTTTTGATTTAATTTTCTAATTCCAGCGACCCGCTCAAGAAGAAACGGAACAAATGTTAGTTTTTCTGATTTTGCCAGAGTTGGATAGATCGAATCAAAATCGTCCCGAAATCCTTTTCCTAAATTTGGTGTTGCCCTCATACCCATAAGCACTATCTCACATTTTGGATATTCTTTTTTAATTTTTAGCACCAGATCTGTAAGGTTGGTTCGTGTGACACTCGGAGGAATTCCACGTAACATATCATTGGCGCCTAGCTCCAAAACAAATATATCTGGTTTTTGGCTAAGAACCCAGTCGATTCTGCCAAGCCCGCCGGAGGAAGTATCACCCGAAACACCGGCGTTTGTCATTTCATAGTTCAGTCCCTCTTTTTTCAATCTCGCATGAACCAAGTAGGGCCACGATTTTTCAAAATCAACTAGTCCATATCCCGCCGTTAAAGAATCTCCAAAAAAGATAATGCGAGGAGCATCAGAATGGTCATTTTGATTGGCATTGGAAACTGCTTCTTTGCCAAGGTCGAGGTTTGATTTCTCGCCGCATCCAAGGATGAGGAAAACAAAAATGAATATAAATTTCATACTTTTAAAAACTAAAATAGAAAACATAGGCTTGCAATCAATTTATTCTTAATAAAGTTGAAAGTATCTATCTTGATCTTCTAAATGACGAAAGGGAAATCATTCTTATGTTTGAAATCGGATTAGGTCAGTGCGAAGATATCGATGTTGAAAGAGCGACGTCAATTGCGTTAGAGAGAGCCTTACTGGGGATAGGTGGATTAACCCCTCAAGTTGCTTTGGTATTCGCTGGCCAAGAATTTGATCATAAAAAGATGCTCCAAATCATTCAGGATAAATTTAACAATTTAAAAACAATTGGCTGCACCACGGCTGGCGAACTGACAAGCGACTTCGGATTTAGCGATGATTCGATCATCATCATTTTATTTGCATCTGATGAAGTCGAGATGGGTATCGGAATCGGTTTCGATCCTTCCCACTCCTCCGAAGTCATCGCTAAAAAGGCAGTAGAAGCTGCTCGAAATGATATCAAATCTAAAGAAAAACTTTGTATTGTGCTTACAGATAGTTTTTCCATTTCTGCAAACGGTGTCATCCATGAATTAAATCTTCTATTAGGAAAGGAGTGTAAAATTTTTGGCGGAGTTGCTGGCAAACCTTTTGGCTCCGATTATTCTTTAAAAGTATTTTATAATTCGGAAGTACACACCGATGCCGCAGTCGTTTTGTTATTTGGTGGACCTTTACATTTCGCCTATTCCATTTCAAATACTTGGCGCCCTATCGGTCGAAGAGCTCTGGTTACCAAAAGTGATGGAAAAATTGTTTATACAATTGATGATATAAACGCATTAGATTATTACCATTATTACTTAGGCGAATATTCTTTTCCAGCTCCAGAATTCCCACTCGCCGTTTACGAAAAAGGCTCCGATCAATTTTACCTTCGAGTTCCCGGTGGTTACGATGAAGCAACAGGATCTATACTCTTTGCAAGTGAAATATTCGAAGGATCAGAAATCCAAATTACGGAAGCCTCCCGTGATTATATTCTTAATGATTTAGAGGAAAGTAGTAAAATTGATACATCTATTCAAAGTTCATTTATACCAAGAGCTGCCTTTGCCTTTTCTTGCATTATGCGAAAACACATCCTCGGCACTCAGGTGAAACGAGAAATCGAAATCTTAAAGGACACCTTGCCTAAAGATTTACCCATTTTTGGCTTTTATACATATGGGGAGATCGGACCTTTTATCGGAGAAAACAAAAGTCATTTACATAATTGTACGATGATCAATCTACTCATCGGGACGAGTACCCTCCCTACAAAATCTGCTTTATCGAATCTAGGCAATCATGCATCAGTTAACATTACGACGGCGATTGATATTTCCAATGAGTTAAAAAAAGAGAATCGATTTCTGCATATTAAGTTGGAACGAGAAACAGAATATAGAAATAACTTAGAGCGAGTCAAAGACTTTCATAGTTCTATGATGAAAACCGTAAATAAAGAAATCGAGTCGGCCAAACAATTGATTCAAACCAAGAATACAGAATTAGAATTATTAAATCGTGAGCTAGAATCTGAAAAAAAGAAATCAGATGATTTATTAAAGAATATTTTACCAACAGAAATTGCAGACCAACTAAAAAAAGACGGTAGAGTGGTTCCCAATTACTTTGAATCTGCTTCCATTTTATTTACAGACTTCAAAGACTTTACGACAATTGCAAACCAAGTTGATCCAGAAGAGTTAATATCCGAGTTAGATTATTATTTTTCTCATTTTGATAAAATTTCTGAGAAATATGGCCTGGAAAAATTAAAAACTATTGGGGATGCCTATATGTGTGCTTGTGGCCTTCCGGAAAGAAGGAACGACCATGCGATCGCAATTGTGAATGCTGCCTGGGAGATGCAGGAATTTATGAAAGAAGATCAGAGTGAAAGAACCAGGCTTGGGCGTCGCATCTGGAATTTACGAATTGGGATTAATTCTGGATCCTTGATTGCTGGAGTGATAGGAAAAAAGAAATTTTCTTATGATATATGGGGAGATGCAGTCAATATCGCAGCAAGACTGGAAGCCAATGGCGAAGCGGGTAAAATCAATATCTCCGAGGACACCTATGCTCTGATCAAAGAACAATTCCACTGCCAGCCAAGAGGAAAAATATATGCAAAAAATAAAGGAGAAATCGAAATGTATTTTGTTTTAAATAAAAAATCAATTGCGTAACTTTTCTTTTAACATCTTAGATGCAAGGGCAAATCCACCATCCGCGCCATCTACAAAATGCACTTCTTGTGATTCACCCGCTTTTAAAATACAAGTCATTAACGAACGATTTGAGACATGCATTCCGTATAAAATTTTTCCTTCCTTCGAGAGATCATTTAAATACTGTTCTAGGGCATGTCTATTTTTCGGTGAACTACTGATTACCATTTTTAACGTACCATCAAATTTTCTAAAATCAGCAGACATTACCTGGTATTGTTTGAGTCGTTTTAGTTCATAATGCCCGGAGCGTAGCGGCAAATTATATTTCATGGAAATATTTACAATTAACATCTCTAAATGAATCTTCATTAGGCGAAGGAAATATTTTACACCTTTTTTACCCCCTGAATGTGCCAGAGCCTCCTTTTGTAGGTAAGGTCCTGAGTCTGGAGCAAGGTATTGAACCGAGATTGGATGGTACTCAACCTCATCACCAAACTCTGCATTTATAAAATTTAATACTCTTGAAATGACCTTTGCAGCCTTATCATACTCCGAATCTAATGGTTGCAAGATCAGCGATATCACTTCCCCTTTCGCACTAGGTATATCTTGCCACCGACAAGTAAAACCCGTAAAATCGGCACTGGTAATTTTTTCTGTTTCTCTTACGAGAAAAGATTCGTCCCCGCCTGTTTTGATCCATTTTTCTGCCAGTGCAAGCCCATCGCCATATATGGAACATTGGTTATAGTGAGGGGATGCGTTAAATTTGCTAACGTATAATTTTGCCCCGCTTTCATATAACTGCTGTACGGGTACGATGCCTGCTCTCAATTCCAATCCATAAACAGATTTCACCTGCCCTATTGTATCGGCGATGGCAGAACGAATGGGAAAAAGGAACTGAATGGGAAGTAAAAAAGTGACCCCATCTCCACCGAATACAAAAGGAAAATCCATATGCCCATATACATTGGCAACAGCAATGGCAGTCAGTCCTCCGGCCGTATTTACATCTTTATAGCGACCCTCAGCGATTGCCTTTGTAGAGCCTGCGATATCTGTAATCAGTATGAACCAATCATCAGGCACTGAGGCAAATTTATTTTTTTCAAAAGAGGATTTAAAATCCGGATGTGCTGGGAGGGATTGGTAAAAATGATCCACGATGCTTTTTAGACTGCGAAGCATACGGAGAGAGCGGCACTTTTTCTTTCTTGTCAGGAACGATCGTCTCCAAAACTCTTTACGACATACTATGAATAGAATCTTCTACCGAATCATTTTTTCCTTATTCCTTATTTTTGGATTTATCGGATCATCTTACTTTTTCAACTTTTACCTTACTGAACTTGCGGCTAGCGAAAGAGATTCATTTTTAAATGCGAAAGCATGGGAGCTCACAAACAATCTCTCGCCTGAAGAGTTGGTCGGTCAAACGATCCATATTGCCATTCCGAACAAAACTGTGGATGCTGTCGCATTGGAAGAGATCAAAAATACCAAACCAGGTGGGATTATCTTATTCGGTAAGAATCTAGGTAAGAAGGAAGAGATCCTATCTCTTACTGATAACCTACAGAAGGCGGCAACAGATGAAAAACTCCCGCCATTTCTGATTTCAACAGACCAAGAAGGCGGACGTGTATTCCGCGTGAAAGACGGTGTCACCGCCTATCCTGGAGCTATGGCAGTCGGACAGACAGGAAATGAAGCTTGGGGGAGGACAGTCGGCTTTGTTACTTCCTTTGAACTTAGAAAACTCGGTATCAATTTCCTTTTTGCGCCTGTCCTTGATATCAACAATAATCCTTTCAACCCTGTCATCAATACGCGTTCCTTTGGATCCGACATATCTCGCGTGAACACAGTTGGAGTTGCCTACGAACAAGGTGCACGCTTAGGCGGAGCTCTACCTGTGATTAAACATTTTCCAGGACATGGAGATACTACCGTTGATAGCCATCTAGGTTTACCAATCATCAAAAGAACTCTTTCCGAACTAGAATCACTCGAGCTTGTCCCTTTCAAGAAGGCGATCGAATCAGGCGCGGAAGCGGTGATGACCGCACATATTGTCTACCCTTTAATAGATGATAAATATCCAGCCACTCTTTCTAAAAAAATTTTAACAGGTATTTTGCGAGAGAAACTTAGGTTTGATGGTATCATCATTACAGATGCCATGGAAATGCATGCGATCTCAAAAAATTACGAGAAAGAAAGGCCTGGCGTTCTCACGATTCTTGCGGGTGCGAATATCGTATTATTAACAAGTTGGGGGGAAACCGCACGTAAATTTAAAGAGCAGCTACTTACAGCTTATAATGCAGGCGAATTCCTCTATAAAGACCAAAACGGAGTAGAAAAAAATATACTTAAGGAGGCTGTTTACAGACAAATCAGAAAGAAACTTGAATTAGGATTGTATAATGCTGACTCCAGCCATCCAGGCGTAATGAGCGAAAATCAAAATTTAAAAGATTTTCTGGAAGCCAAAGAACTCGCGCGCCAAAACCAGTTTAAGGAGTATGAAAAACAAGGGTTTTATCTAAAAGAAATTACCAAGGATTCAATACGCGCTTTTCCGGATACGTTCCAGACTCGCAATCCTGCGAAATCCTCTTCTATACAATTTGTAAAAAATCAATTACTTAAAAAAAGCCTAACTGGTGTAAAGGTTGGAAATATCAAAAATCTAACAAAAATTGCTGCCTCCAAGGAAATCACAAACTTATTGTTTGATTCGAGTTCTGAAAATGAGATAGGTCTGGTAGCAGCGCTTGCAAAAAAGCACCCTACCAAAAATTTCGTAGTTTTCCATGGTGGTACTCCTTTCGTGAAGCTACCACAAATGAAAAATTTACAATACATTCTGTCCTTTTCCTTAACTTCACATTCCTGGGAAGCAATGGGAGAGCGGTATCTATCGGAGGAAGCGATTCCTAAAGTAGATTTAATCTTACTGCCCAAAGAGGGCAAATCTCCTACGCTCGGAGCCTTCCCTCAAGGAATTTAGGAAAGTATTTCTCTTTGTCCGCCTCTTTTTTTGATTTCTTCATAGATTGTTTTACGCAAGGTGTCATCAGCATCAACGAAGCGAATCAGAAAAAGTTCTGACTTCTGTTTTACAGGAAACATTTTTCCCCTAACATCAATTGTCGGTCCATCTGGAAAAGAAAAGTGAACCTCCCAGAGATCTTGTACTTTCCAAATCTCACTTGAAACGCTGGATGGAAATTCAAAAGTTAACCCTCTATCGGAAATCCTTTCAGATAAGGCAGTAAAGCTTCTTGCCGTTTCGGGCAATTTAAATTTATCCGATTTGCCTGAGGACTGTTCTTTTGAAATTCTTTTTAACAATTCATATTGCCTGTCCAGATTTTCTTCAGATAACAATAGCTTGTTTTTATCAAGATCAATTCCGCCCGCTTCATTTTCTTTTTTCGGCCAAGGACTTATGATGAGAGAATACTTGGCAAGTAACATCAAATGTGCCTCACCTTTTCTTTCGATATTACCATTAAAGTGAAAAATTACACCTTTTTCATGTGTTTTGGTAATTATGCCCGAAAGCAAATAACCACCGCTACTCGGTCTAAAGACATACAATTTTGCTTCTTTACCTGGGACTAGAAAATCTTTCGATAAAGCCTTGCTGGAAAGGAGTAATTCTTCATTCGTCTTTTGCATGACATGAGTTAGTTCCTCTCTTCCTTCTCCCTCTAAAGCACAAATTTCGCCGACTAAAATGTCTTCGAGACTCGTAATCTCTTTTTTAAACTCTTGGGAGGATCTAAAAAGTTTATCAAAAAGATCTACTTCCTTTTCCGAAGGATTGGATGTTGCGCTTAAAAAATAACGATACAGTGCGTTTTTAAACTTCCCTCGATTTTCTGCTTGAAGATACTGTTCTGCCAATTCAGAGGTAAGCGTATCGTAGAACGATTTTAGAATATTTATCTCAGCTTGGTTACACTTTCGTGCATGGGCAAACTTCTGAAATTCATTCCAATAGCTAAATACATTCTTTTGTTTCTTCTGTAGAAAATTCATGACACGTGCGTAAATAAAGGCACCGAGCAATATCAGGAAAATATAGAAAAAATAAACATTATGGAAGGAAGGCCATATCCAAGGGAGTTGATTTGCAAGATTCATAAAATACTTTTCCTCTGATCAGCTTTCGATATCCTGGGAGGTAATCGTGAGCTCATCCTATTTCAAAATTATCGGCAAAAATCCCTTACACGGAAGCGTCATTCCGCAAGGCAATAAAAATGAGGCCTTACCGCTGCTTGGAGCCCTTCTACTCTGGGAGCAGGACGTGATTCTGGAAAATCTTCCAGAAATTGCAGACGTTTTAAAGCTCATGGAAGTGCTCAAGCGAATCGGGGTCGAGATTTCTCCTCTAGATACACCAGGCAGTTATCTTTTCCACAAGAAAAACACGGTCAAATCGGATCTTCCCTATGATCTCTGCTCCCAACTTAGAGGTGCAGTCACTCTCGCAGGCCCTATCCTGGCACGAACAGGCAGAGTCTTTCTTCCGAAACCTGGTGGAGACAAAATCGGCCGCCGTCGGATGGACACTCATCTTTTGGCCTTGGAAGCCTTAGGAGCAAAGATAGAGGTGTTTCCTGATGGCTATGAAATCACCGCAGACCGCCTCTTTGGCAAAGATATCCTCCTTGATGAGGCTTCCGTAACTGCCACAGAAAATGCTGTGATGGCGGCTGTCTTCGCGGAAGGTGTGACGACCATCCGACATGCTGCCTGTGAACCTCATGTCCAAGGTCTTTGCCGTTTCCTGAACCTGGCAGGTGCAAAAATCACGGGCATCGGTACGAATGTCCTTCAGATCGAAGGTGTCACAAGTCTCAGTTCTCCTGATGGTTGCTTGCGATACAGAATCGGATCTGATTACTTAGAGATAGGCTCATTTATCAGCCTAGCCGCCGTCACGGGAGGTGAAATTCTCATCCGAGATGTCAATTTAGAAGACATTCGCATGATCCGATTGGTATATTCCCGCCTTGGGATTGAAGTCAGAGCAGTCGAAGGTGGGATCCTCGTACCTCCAGATCAAAAGCTAGAAATCATCCCCGACTACCATGGGGCCACCCCCAAAATTGACGATGCCCCTTGGCCAGGTTTTCCTGCCGATATGACTTCTGTTGCTCTCGTGACAGCAACCCAATGCCGTGGAACCGTTCTGATCCATGAAAAGCTATTTGAATCTCGGCTCTTTTTTGTGGACAACATCATCGCGATGGGAGCCCAAATCATTCTTTGCGACCCCCATAGAGCCATTGTCATCGGTCCCTCGCGGCTATATGGCCAAAGAGTCGCGAGCCCAGACATTCGCGCGGGAATGGCGATGATCATCGCGGCTCTTTGCGCGGAAGGGACAAGCGAAATCCACAACATCGTCCAAATCGATCGTGGTTTTCAGTCCATAGACACCCGATTGCGATCCCTCGGTGCCCAAATCGAACGCATCACAGAGTAGTAAATCGCAAGCAAGCCCGTGAGGGCTTTTTTTTTACCCACTGAGACATACCTTGGAAAAAAACGTAGCACCTGTTAGTTATTTTTCCTAATATGAAATTTTCCCTGCCAGTCAGAAAAAGAGGACCTTCCACCCCCGGCTCCCTTTTTGGATCTTCGAAACAAGCATCTGATTGGCTCAAGTTTTGCAAACAGACTGTTAGGGTATCTTTTTGCACCGAAATACCTACCTTCGGAAATAATTGTAGCGAGTGTTAGGTAAAATTCCAAAGGTGAAAAATTACAGAACCTGTCTTTGATAAAGATTGCGTCCCAGTTCCCACCTTACAGAGTCAATTTATGACCCCTCACCTCCTATCCCGTTACACCAAAGCCTTAACGGAGTTACACTCATGAAGCGAAAAGACCTGTTCCGCGACGGAATGAAATCCGTAATGAAGTTTGCCTTCACCAAAACGGATGATGTCACCTCTGCCATTAAGGAAGCATGGTCGGAGGAGAAAAAACCGCCTTCGGAAATTTTTCTAACACCCGTTAAAAACATTTCCGAACCCAAAAAAAAGCCAAAAAGGAAAAATTCTATCTTTCGATCTCTTTCGCTTCCTCCTGGAGCGAGTAAAGATTTCTTTTCGCTTTGTACTGGTTGCAACGAATGTATTTTTTCATGTCCTTACATCGTCTTATTCCCTGTTACATCAGAAGAAACCGGAAAGACTTTTCCCTTTTTTGATCCAAACGCAAAAGCATGTCATCTTTGTAGCGATTGGGCATGCATAAATGCCTGTCCAGAAGGAGCTTTGGTTAGTTACGATCTGTCCGACACAAGTCCGAAGTTCGGAAAAGCAAAAGGTATCGGTGAACATTGCATAAACGGAAAAACAGGAGAAAAAACTTGCGAGGCTTGTCAACTGGCCTGCCCTATCGAAAAAACAGTGAATTTCCGAGCAAATTTGCCATTTTTTGCCACTTCAACGTGTACTGGATGTGGGTTATGCGTCGAAGCATGTCCAACTTTTCCCAAGGCGATCCAAATTTCGCACCTAAGTAAGATTAAATTAACATAATATTTTACAAAAGACACCTACTCGATGTTTCACCAATTAAACTATCTGAGATTCTTAGTAAAACATCGAATAACTAGCTCCTTCTAACGCCTAGCGTCAAAAAAATGTCAATATCGAAAAAAAAAAGTTGAAATTATACCATGCTAACCGTTAAACTATGTATAAAGACAAAACAAAGTTTCGTCTAAAAAAGAAATTCAAGATTTTTAAAAAGGAAAAGAAAGCTATGGAACCACTTAAAGTAGGACCAGGACAAATTGATAAAATTGCAGATGATCTAAAGAAAGATCCAGAGAAATCGATAGGAAATTACCTATTCAAAGGTTTTAGAATTCAGATTTCAAAATACAAAGCTTCTGGTGCTGAAAGAGTTCAACAACTTTATAAGAGAAGAAGAGCTAACGGTCTTTGCATCGTTTGCGGAACAAAAGTAACTCGTAAAAACCCACTTACAGGAAAACTTTATAGACTTTGTGATGAGCACCGCGCTCAGATCGATCAAAAAAATAAAGAAAAAGCAAAAGCTAAAAAAGGTAAATAATACCTGACTTAGTTTTTTTCTTTAAAGGGGATCTTAATGATCCCCTTTTTTTTTCACTGACATCACTCTTCTTTTGGTTTACTTTCTTTAAGGACCAAGTCTGATTCTAGTATGAAGTTACAAGTCTTAGCATTAACAAGTATCACACTTTTTTCCTTAGGTTGCTCCCAGATGATATGGAAAGAAACAAACCTTCAGCAGGAATTATCGCCGAGTAGCTCGGATACCGCGATTGCCGTGGAAGTGCATTATAAAGAAAAACAATCTTGGAACCCTTTGAACGGTACCACAGACAAGAAAGACTATACGACAAAGTTAAACTTGATACGAGGAAACGCTTCCCTTCGAACTTGGGAGATTCCTTCTTGGGTCTTGGCAGACTCCGTTTTCTACCACCCTGAGTCTGGTCTTCTCGTATTGCTGCATGGAAAGAATGACGAATACGGGACTTTGGCTCAAAGGCTTTCGGTTTATCCTGACAAAGAAGCCTCCTTTTCCTATCCTGCTTCTCCCGAAAACTTAGTGATCTTCCAGGCCAGTCCCTCTCCCAACGGAAAACAAATCGCACTCATCACAGCACTTTCGGATCAGAATTGGGAGTTTTCCGAGTTTGAACTGAGGCTTCTAGATCCGAAAACCAAAGCGGTGGTCTCTCTTCCCATCAGTTTCTGGACCGCACTTCCCCTTTATGGGATGAAATGGGCAAAAGATGGCTCTGCACTCTATCTTCGTACACCCGATCGGATCCTCGTCGTCAAGGATGGTAAATTAGGCGAAGCAAATTCTTTTCCAGAATGCTTTCACCCCAGCACATCTTACGGAAAAGGCGCCTTTGAAGCGAGCTTTGTGGAAAGTCAGAATCCATGGAAATTAAAGATTGGTGCAAAAATCCCTGAGCCAAAGACGATCAACTCTCTGGATAAGATTCAGAACTGTCTTTAAAAAGACCTTCAAATCGCTTGATTTAATTATGTCACATTGCTAGGTTACCCCTAGCCGCCATGATTGAAAAAAAATTTACGGAGCACATCGACGCCATCTCAAAGTATTTGAATGTCGTCGAAAGAATCGAACCGATTCGAAAGAGCGGTGTCGTTGTTTCCGTGGTCGGCAATGTGATTTATTCGCAAGGACCACCAGACTCGAAAGTCGGAGAGATTTTAGAAGTCGAAAGAGGGAGTGACAAAGGTTATTTGGCCTGCGTTCTTGTTGGATTCAAAGACCATTTATATACCTTAATGCCATTAGGTGATACCCAGGAAATTTTTCCTCACGCTTTCGTTTTTTCCTCTGGTAGAAAAATAACTTTAAATGCAGGTGATGAATTACTTGGTCGAGTTCTTAACGGTCTAGGAAAACCAATTGATAGTAAAGGTCTCCTCATTACGAAAGAAGAGCGTGGTTCGGAGCCAAAATTTCTCAATCCCTTAGATCGCCCACCTATAACAGAAATATTAGAAACTGGAGTACGCGCGATTGATGGTATGTTAACTGTTGGTCGTGGTCAAAGAATTGGAATCTTTTCTGGATCTGGGGTTGGTAAATCTAGTTTACTAGGTATGATTGCTCGTTACACGAATGCGGATGTGAACGTGGTTGCATTGATCGGAGAAAGGGGAAGAGAGGTAAACGAATTTCTCCAAGTGGAACTTGGAAAAGAAGCACTCACCAAGTCAGTAGTGTTTGTTTCCACATCTGATTCTTCAAAGATGGAACAAGTGAGCTGTGCTCACCTCGCATGCTCTGCAGCAGAATACTTTAGAGACAAAGGCATGTCAGTAAATCTTTATATGGATTCACTTACGCGTTATGCGGAAGCATTGCGCGAGTTGTCTATTGGTGAACCAGTAGTGACAAAAGGATATGCATCTAGTGTTTTTACAAAAATGGCTAAACTTGTGGAAAGAGCTGGTACTTCACATAATGGTGGATCGATCACTGGATTCTATACAGTTTTGACTGATGCTGAAGATGATATGGATGATATTGTTGCGGATAAAGTACGAGGTTTTATAGACGGACACATTGTCCTCACTCGTAAATTAGCGGAACGTAGTCACTATCCTGCCATTGATGTTCCAGCATCTTTATCTAGACTTATGCAAAAGATCGTTGGCGAAGATCATTATATGCATGCCTCTCTCATACGTGAATTGATATCAAAGTATAAAGGTTCCGAGGACATCATCCTCCTAAATGCTTATGCACGCGGCGCCGATCCGAAAATCGACATGGCGATTGATAAAAAAGATGAAATTGATGATTTTCTAATTCAGAGGATAGAGCAAAAGTCTTCCTATAAGGATTCAGTTAGAAAACTTTCTCAGATATTAAGTAGTAGAGTCAATAAAGAGGATGATTTTTAATTTATTTCAAGTAAGACCAAAGTCACATCGTCATCAGGAGATTTGCCTCCAGTAAAACTTTTTAGTTCTTCCAATATCTTAGCTTTTGCATCGCTTAGACTAAAATTTTTTGAATCTTTTAACATACTCTGCCATTTGTCTTCACCCAACATCGTTTTATCTATCCCCATTGCTTCAGTAATCCCATCCGTATAAAGAGCTAGGCGATCTCCGGATCTAATTTTCACAATTTCAGCTTTCATATCGAGTTCAGGGATCCAACCGATGAGTTTACCTTGAGGCAAGCTGAGTCTTGGCTCTACCTCATTTTTATTTAGTAAGATGAGTGGCAAATGTCCACATCTAGCATGCGTTAATTCCATTTTATCTAAGTTTATATATATATAACTCGCAGTTAAAAATGCACCCTTGGTTTTTCCCATAAGCGTAGAATTGATCTGAGACAATAAGGATACGGGCTCTTTCGAATAACGAAATTGTGTTGAAAAGGCGATCTTTAACATCGCTGAAACGAGCGCTGCAGGAATGCCGTGCCCAGAAACATCGGCTATGATGACCCCAAGCTCATTTGGTGAGATGACATGAAAATCAAAAAAATCTCCTCCTACACTATCCATTGGCTCGTAATAAAAAACCGACTCAATCCCTTTCATTTCCGGAGCCTTTTCGGGAAGAATGGAACTCTGAAGTTTGCGGGCGACATTCAATTCATTTTGGAAGGCAAGAAATTTGTTTTGCTCTGCAACTGCCTTTTTTAATGTGATTAAATTTTTTGCTCTTGAGATTAACTCTCGTTTATCGAATGGTTTTGAAAGATAATCATTCCCGCCTGCCTCAAGCGCAGCTACAATGTCTGTGATCTGGTTTTTGGCCGTTAAAAATAAAATTGGGAGTTCATAAAGCGAATGTGATTCTCGAATGACGGAACAAACGTCATACCCACTCATTCCTGGCATCATAATATCTAACAACATTAACTCGAAAGGTCCTGAGTCTCGGATTTGACTAAGCGCTTCGCCACCGTTTGCAGCATCAAATACCTCACACCCAATCAAAGTAAGATGATTTCGCAGTACTTGACGGTTGATTGGCTCATCATCAACAACAAGAACTTTGACCCTGTCTCCTTTGTTAGAGTTTAAATCTTCATCTTCAATCGGATTAAAGTTAGCGATTTCTGGAATCGAAATCCAAAGATCCCTTTGGATGAGAGCGGATCTTTCTAAAGGGATCTGATTTTCTTTTGCGAGTGGTAAAGTAAAATAAAAAACTGATCCCGTTCCGAGGCTCGATTCAACCCAAATCGTGCCGCCGTGAAGTTCGACTAATCGTTTCGTGATCGCAAGTCCTAACCCTGTACCACCAAACTGCCGTGTTGTGGAAGAATCAACTTGCTCGAAGGATTGAAAAATTTGTTCAAATTTATCTGGTGCGATTCCAATACCTGTATCCGAGATGGAAAACTTCGCCATCTTCTCTAATATTTCTCCAGCGATCTCAATTTTACCGCTATCTGTGAATTTAATCGCATTTCCAATCAAATTAAAAAGAATCTGTTGGATACGCGCTTCATCTCCCAATACGGGTGGGAAATCCATCGGTATCTTATTTCTTACAAGAATATTTTTTTTAACATACAAAGGCCTTGATATCACTAAAACCAAATCCAAAAGCTGCTGCAGGTTAATGGAACGCAGTTCTAAATTCAAATCTCGATTTTTCATTTTTGAAAAATCCAAAATATCATCCACGAGAGAATTCAGTCGTTTCCCTGAACTTATAATCATACCTAAATTCTGTCTCTGCTCAGAATTTAAGGCACCACCAATGCCATCAAACATAGATTCCGCGATCCCAATAATCCCATTCAAAGGTGTCTTCAACTCATGGGAAGTATTTGCGAGAAATTCATCTTTCAACTTATCCAAGACCAAAAGTCTCTTTGACAAAGTCTCAACCTCAGAAAAGGCTCTGCTAAACTTCCGCGATAAGGTAAGAGATTGGATTAAGATAAACAAAAAAATTCCAATCGGGACTGCTTCGATCGAAAACAAAATCTGGTAGGCATTTAAAACATCGATGATGGTGGCAATGGCCATCGCTAATAGGCCCAATAAAAAAAGTATACTCCCTTCTTGTTTGTCCCAGACTGCTCGAAAAACCCCTTGGAGAATGATTCCAATTTCGTATAACAAAACTATGTTAAAGTAGACATTTGTAGATGTGAAGAAAATGGTATCAGTAAAAAACAAGAGCGACATAAAAAAAACAGTGGGAACGCTTACAGACCAGTTCATCCATTTTGCATAGTAAGAAGGATAAAACTCTTTAAAAAAGGAGTAAAATAAATAAGGAGAAAGATAAAAAGTTAAATATTCAAGTCTTAAAAATAGATCCCATCCAAATATGTTCTCATATTCGTTAACTAAAAACCTTTCTCCCGTGACAAGCGTTCGTAAACTTAAGATAATCGCTGCTAAACCAAATAATAAATTACCTCTATCTACCCTCCTCCAATAATACAATCCAAAATGATAAAGAGCTATGATAAATACTGCACCGGCTAAGAAGAGAGATGAAGCGAGATCCTTTGTATAAGCTTTTGTTAACTTTGACCATTCCCCGAAGAGAGGCGGTTCCCACATTCCGCCTTTCGCATGATGATAATTGGAAACTTGGACGAGTAGCTCATTTTCGCCTGGTCCCCAAACCAAGGGAACTAGGTGGAACCGATACGAAGGACGTCCCTCTGTCTTAGTTTTGGCGACGACTCCCGATTGGGCCACTTTCTCCCCATTCCAATAAATGGTATAGGCAGTCGCCATGTCTGGGACCTTAATGCCGTAAGTTTTCTTTTGGCCTTCCAGATTCGGAGACGGGATTCGAAGTGTATAGGTTCCGTATCCAAGGCCTGTTCCGAGTATTTGGTTCCAAGTACCTGGAACTTCAAGGGGAACGGCAGATTTACCTGGGGTGCCGCCGGGAAGGAGAAGTTGGCTCGGGTAAAAATTCCATTCTCCTTCGAGAAAGACAGGCCTTCCTTGGTGTTTTGAGATGAGATCAACCGGCGAGGGTAAAATTCCAAAAGGAACGACTAGAAGCGTGAAAATCAGGAATGTAAAGAGTGGACCCAATCTGCTAAACTTATGCTCACATTTTTTTTAAAGAACAAGTAAAAAAGAGTACAAAAAATATTGAAAACTTCAGAAATAGACAGGTGTGAAACGCTTTCGTTATACTTTAGAGACGGTTTTAAAACTGAGAGAGATAAAGGAAGAGGAAGAACTCAAAAGGCTCTCCAGCGTGGTCTCGGAATTGAATGCGTTAATCGCGGAACGAGAATTCAACGAAAATGAAATTGAGAAATCATATCTCGAAATCGAATCAAGTGCGAAGGTTGGTAAAAGTCTCACAGATTATCTTTCTATTGAAAGTTATATTCACGGATTGACTAAGCTAAATGATGAGTTAGATTTTAAAATCAATGATAAAAACAAAAGTGTGGATCTAGTAAGACTAGATGTTCAGGTTGCACGAAAGGATAAAAAAGTTTTAGAAATTTTAAAAGAAAACCGCTTCAAAGAATGGAAAAAGAAACATAGTCGCGCGGAACGTCGAGAGGTGGAAGAGTATAACGAGAATATTGCGGCACATAGTATTTACATGGACTCTATTTTCTCCGAGGATCCAAAAAAATCCAAGAAAGTACCGAAAACCTTTAAGATTTTAAATCGAGAGGATGGTGGAGACGAATTGATGAGTGATTTTAAAAATATCAGAGATTTTTACGAAAAATTTTATATGGGACAGGGTAGATAAGACATGGCAGGTGTTTCGGACAATACAAGAAGTTTCTTTTTGATTATACTCATTTTCTTTTTGGTTTCTATCGGTTTTTTTGTTTTTGATTACTTTCAAGTGATCAATGCCGAAGAATATTTTCCATTCCTAAAGAAACAACCGAGCCTAGTAAATCAAGACCTGCTTTCTCCAACAGAATTAGAGAAACTTGAAATTGAAAAAGCAAAAGAAAGACTCGTGGAAGACATGGAAGAGCTAAATCGTTTAAAATTGGAATTGGAAACATCAAAATCTTCGCTTGCAACGGATAAGGAACGCCTGGAAGAACTTAAAGAAGGCATCCAACGCAAAGAAAAGGAAATGGCAGAAAAGGCGAAACGAGAATCGGCTCGAAGTGAAAAAGTGAAAGTTCTAGCAAATAAAGTTGCGAATATGCCCCCCGAGTCAGCGAGGGATATGCTTATCAATTGGCCAGATTACGATATAATCGAAGTCTTCGAACAAATGGATAAGGATGCAGAGGAAGAAGGAAGACCTACAATCACTACGTATTTATTAACTCTCTTCCCTTCGGAACGAAGGTCTGTGATCTCAAATAAATGGCTAGACGCTAGCGCCAAACAAGTTCCAGGTTATGGTAAGTCTTTAGATGACGAGGAAGTAGAACCAAAATCCGAGTAAAGAATCGCTTTTACGTCTAAAATGGCTTTTTCTAATTGATCATTTACTACGATATAATCGAAATTAGGAGCCTCTTCGAGTTCTTTTAATCCATTCTCTATGCGTTTTTCTATACTCTTCTTCGGGTCGGTTCCTCGCTTTATGAGTCTTTCGATCCAGACTTCTTGGCTAGGTGGTTCAATAAAAATCGTTACAGAGTCCGGTCTTTTCTTTTTAACCGTGCGGGCTCCTTGGACATCTAAGTCGAGTAATACGACTTTTTGATTGGCAATTGCTTCCATAATGGGACCCTTAGGAGTGCCATAAAAATTTCCATGAACTTCAGCCCATTCATAAAAACCATCATCCTCGATTCGCTTTTTAAACTCTTCAATCGATAAAAAATGATAATTTTTCCCAGGAACATCTCCAGGTCTCGGTTCTCGAGTAGTACAGGATATGGAAAAATAAAAGTCAGGGTGGTCCTTTAGAATCCGCTCAATGATGGTCGACTTCCCACCCCCAGCAACGGAGGAAATGATATAAAGATTTGGTACTGGATTCATAATCTCTAATCTTCTTCCTCATCTTCCATGCCGATGCTATTGTCCGCTGATTCTAAGCGCTTCGTCAGACTATCTGGCCTAATGGCAGAAAGTACAATATGTCCTGAATCTAGAACCAAAAGAGATCTAGTCTTTCTACCTTGTGTAGCGTCAATCAACCTTAAATGATCCTTCGCCTCAGACCTAAGACGTTTTGCGCCCGCAGATTCTGCTTGCATGATCACAAGGATCTTTTCTTTAAAAACAATATTAGAAAACCCGACATTCAGGACGGGGAAAGAAGACATGATTCCAGTTTACTAGACTCTGCGTGATCGATCAAGCCGAATCGTTTCGATCAAATGAATTTCATGGGTTCCAATATTCATAAACTCTGAAATTTCTTCGCGATCATAACCCTTCTTCAATAAAAAAACAACTCGATCAATCTTTGTAGCGCTAGGAGGTAATTCCTCTAGTGCGGATTCTATCGATAAACTGATCTGGTCTTCAAAATTTTTCTGGTATTTTTCAAAAGCCGGATCATTCGCATAAGAAAGTTGAGTCAGGAAATCTCTCCTAGTTTTGCCTTCTTTGTTTTCATCCCGAATGATTGTGGATTGTTTTTCGTCTGCAGCAAAAGGATCACCACCAACCGTATAATCCATCTTAGGTTTCATCACAGGAATACTAACATTACCGATCGCTTCATCAGAAGGTTTTCCATTTTCTTCCATTCCGATGATCCCTTTTACAACTCGTCCCAGTTTTGAAAATGCTTGGTTGACTGCGCCATCCGTCGTTTGAATCTCATCCTCTTTAGCAAGATAAGCATTTGATTGATAGACTTGTCCTATGCCTCCTCTTTGTTCTTTTAAAACAGGAACCTGCGGAACTGGTGGCGTTGGTTTTGCGAGTTCTTCTTGCAAAGACATTCCCATTTCCATATAAGGAGGTACTTCATCGATTTGCTGTTTGGTGGCTGGAACCATTCGGTTTTCAGGGACTTGGTAATGTTTAAATTCTTTTACCAGAAGCTCAGCCTTTTCCATCAAGTTGCGAAGAGCTGAAAGTCGGGATTCAATCACGCCGACCGTACTATCTAGTTCCTTCATGGTTTCTGAAGTAGCCATATCAATAGCACGGTTTAATTTTGTATCATAATATTCTGAAACAGCCTTTTGCACTTTGGCTGAAATAAAAACATACATAACTCCACCGAAGAGCATGTTGATGAGAACAAGGGAAAATAATTCCATTGAGAAGACCTCCACACGAACATTTCCAACAACATTCCCGGAAGGATCTTTAAAGATTAGACTGTAGAATCGAAGACGGATCCTTTTTTCGAAGCGACATCAGCCGTCTCGAGGCCTTTTTTGGTGTAGGATAACAATTCTTCTCTTTCTCCCTTTGCCTTCAAGTTGGCAGAAGTGGTTGTATTTTTTGTTTCTGGAACCACTTGCGCTCGACTTTGACTGGTGATCGCAGCCTTCTGCAATTCGACCACCTGGTTTTGGTGCGTAAAGGGAGTCTCACTTTGAGCTCGCCTAGCAATCTCAAAATGGTGCGTGTTACTGGCAAAAGTTTCATTCAATATCATGACAGTACCTACTCTTTCTTAGGTCTACCACGACCTCGTTTTTTTCTCCAGTCATTTTTATCTTCATCTGGATCTTCGTAGTTGGTACTGCGGACTTGGCCATCCTCTTCGAAAAAGGTTTTTGCCTTCGTTTCGTGGCGGAGTTTGAAGTCTGCGTTCCGAATACGGATGGAGGTCCCCGGGAATATCGTTTTTTCCACAGAGACGCGTCCGTTGGCCGCTTGCTCGTCCATATAAGCTGTTAAGGTTAGAATTTCCTTGTCATGCTCAGCGATCCGCTTTTCTAATTTTTTCGTAGCGGCTTCTAGCTTTAATAATTGTTCATTGTTTTCCGTGGAAAAGGTCGCTGGGTCCGTTTCCTTTCTCGCTTTTAGCGTCCTCATGGTTTTCATGAGCGTATCAAATTTAGTCTGATTCTCATTTTTCTTGGCTTCATAGTCACCAATCTGTTTGAGGATCTTGGGATTGACCCCGACGATGAGATCCGTCTGTGGGTTTGCCTGGGAGCCGATGACCTTTGCCGAGATGAGCTGGGCCGCTTGGATGGTTCCACCCACAATTTGACCCCGCTTGCCCTTACAGCTAATCTTTCCCCCTGCCATCAAATGAGAGTGTAGAATGCCTTCTTGGACGATGATATCCTTCTCTGTGATGACAGTCGCATTCTGGATGAACTTCGCAATGATATTGCCACCCGTGGATTCAATCCGGGCTTCTTCCCTTCCTGTGATCCCTTGGCGAACAATGATATCACCATCTGCTTCCACGACCGCCTTTTGGACCGTGCCGTAGATTTCAATATTGCCGGCGGCCTTCACGGAATAATTATCTTCTACGTTTCCTGTAATGATGATGGATCCAAGGAAGGTCACATTCCCTGAACGAACTCCCACATCGCCATTGATGCGGTATACGGTCTCGACAGAGAGCCTTCCTGCAACATATAACACCTGTCCATTGACCTCTGCTGTGAGTCGCATTTTATCTTCAGAGAGAATGGTTCCCTTCCCTTGCTTGAGATCGATATCGACTCCATCTTTTGCCGGGAGAATCATACCGAAAAGATTCCTTCCCAATTTGGCTTTTTCTGCCGGGACCTTTTCGGCGAGAACCTGTCCGACGACAACGTTCTCGATCATATCTAAGTCTTTGTAGTCTACACGTCCCGACTGGTCCTCTTTGAAATTGATTTTCTTTTCCGTCCGAACATAGTATTTGATTTCTGCATTTTTTCCATTGACTGGGTAATCCCCTTCGGCGGCGATAAAAGGCGCATTGATCTTGTCCTCATCCAATGCTTTTTTGATATCTGCTTCTTTGAGACCATACGCGATTCCCAGATTTTTGAGAGCCACTGTGATATCATTCACCTCAAGATCGCGACCACCAGGACGGGCAGGAAAAACCGTAACCATGGCTTTCATCTTATCTGAATCGATTTCCACGTTGCAACTGGAGTCATTGCCTTGTTTCGGTTTTTGATTTGAGATAAGAACAGGTTCCCCTTTCTGCTCCTTTACGATCTTATTTAATAAGGCAGGATCTGCGCCGCCTACACCTCGGAAGGCTAGGCGTTTCGTTACATCGGCTAGAGTCATGACGGCACCCTCTCCTTGCGGAGGAAAAACCGTTAAGAATACACCTGTTCGATAAATCTTAACAGACACTCGGCCATCTTTATTTTTAGGAGTGACAAGATCTTTTAAGTCTTTGGAAACAAGCTTCCCACTACCGCCTGTTAGTTTATCATCTAATGCGGTGAGCTCTTCCAGGATAAGGTCTTCGGGAATCAGGGAAACACGAATGTGAAACGGCTCCGAAAAAAAGAGCCTTTTTTTCCCACGTTTAAGTACTACGTAATCGAGCTCGTGAATTTTTCGACCGAAATGATTTGCAGCTAGTGTAAGACATTCATCGATAGAGTCAGCAATGACCTCTACTTCTTCCGTTTCCTTTTTTTCGAATTCGGAAAGTTCTTCTTTTAAAAATCCCGTTAAGGACATCTGCCTTACCTTTTCTGGATAGCAGACTTAACTTTTGATAGCTTGCTGCGCAGTCTGGCGACTGCCTTGGTGTGGAGTTGGGAAATTCGTGATTCGGTGACTTCTAAAACTTCACCTATCTCTTTTAAGGTGAGATCCTCATAATAATAGAGAACGATAACTTTTTTTTCTTTTTCAGGGAGGCCTTTGATTGCATCTACGATGACATTTTTGATCTCTTCTTTTTCGATGATGTTGTCAGGATTCATGTTCATCGGAGACTCTAACGTTTCCATAAAAGAAACTTCATCGTTTTCATCTCCGAGAAACCAAATGTCATTTAAAGATACGAGTGAGGTGCCAGAAAGTTTCGCGAGAAGGGAATTGTATTCTTCCATCGAAACGCCAAGCTCCTTGGCAATCTCTTCATCTTCGACTTTTTTACCTTCTTTGTTTTCTAGCATCGCAATGATGCCTTCTAACTGTTTCGCCTTTTGGCGGATGGATCGGGGAATCCAGTCAACCGACCGAAGTTCGTCGAAAACGGATCCACGGATCCTTGTCATCGCATATGTTTTGAATTTAATTTCACGAGAAGGATCAAACTTCTCAATGGCGTCTAACAGACCGAAAACGCCATAGCTAACCAAATCCTCAAACTCAACATTTTGAGGCATACCAATGGCAATCCTACCTGCAACGTGTTTTACAAGTGGGGAGTATTTCTCCACAAGATAACTACGTATCTCAGGGTTCTTGTTGACTCGATACTGTTTCCAGAGATCGGTCTCATCGAATTGGTTGTATTTGTCTAGCAGTCTGGACATAATTTACCGGTTACCCGGAAACTCTTTACTTTATAGTAAAAATCGTAATAAAACGAAAATTACAAGAGCATTTTTTTTCTTATGTCATCTAAATGCGATAAATTTTAATCACTCTGCGGGATCGTCCTTAGCAAGCATCGTCCGTATCGCTTCCGCCATGAGTTTTGGCTCGTTTTTGATGGCAATTTTATCAACCATGATGTGGTCTCCAAATTTACCCGATTTGATCTTAGCTTGCATGATATCGTGGGCGGTAGGTTCCGCATCGGTTTGGACACCAAAGGACTCAGCCGTCATGCCACCGTCCGCGCTCATGCCATCCGAATGGGAGTCGTCGTATTCATCACTCCCCCGGGAAAAACTCATCCCACCAAAGGAAATTTCACCTAGGAATTCTAAAAATTCAGGTACTTTTTTTTCGAGAACTGTATAAACACCAATTCCGAGACCGCCAAAGGAAAGAGTCGAAATACCAGAGACAAATAGGATGTAGGTAATTCGATTTCCGACAAGGAAACCACAGACTGTGCTAATGATGGCTCCCAAAAGGGCAAATCCGATGACAAATCCTACCTGCAAGGTGACTAACCTTCGTTGTCCATATCGCGATCCATTTCTTTCTCTTTGAAATCTACAAAGCTAAAGAACTTTTTGAAAAAGCCAGTCAATCCTTCTTCGTCATCATAGCTTCCTTCCGTTTGCAGGAGGGTATGTGTCACGCGCATGAGGCAAGCTGCCGCCTTGGATCTAGGAGAATTTAGGATAAAAGGCTTTTGTTCGCGAATGGATTTTTCCACCTCTTCATCTTGGAAGATAAAGCCCAAGTTTTCCACTTGGACTTCCAAAAATTGACCAGAAATATCGATCACTCGGTCGGCAACTTTTTTACCTTCAATGGCACTGCGCACTCGGTTCACTATAATTTTTAGATTCTTGTCTTTCGATTGGGAGACAATGGACTTAATGAGTCCATATGAGTCAGTGATGGATGTTGGCTCTGGGGTTGTTACGACAACAACTTCATCTGCGGGCATCACAAGACCGATCACATTGGCAGAAATGCCTGCACCTGTATCAATGATCATGATGTCATAACGATCCAAATCCACAAAACCTTTGATGAGATTGTTTCTTTGGGTTTCGTTTAAGTTTGCCAGCTGGGAATAGCCAGAGGCACCAGCAATGATGTCCACGCCCTCAGGAGTGGATATCACGATATCTTTCAAAGACTTATGGCCTTTGACTACATGGTAGAGATTGTATTTCGGAATGATTCCAAGGAGAACGTTTACGTTTGCAAGTCCCAAGTCGCCATCGAAGATGAGAACTTTTAAGCCTGTTTTTGCAATGGCAATTGCCAAATTTACAGAAACCGTACTCTTGCCAACGCCACCCTTGCCTGAGGCAACAGCGATGATTTTTGTTTTTTTAACGGCGCCAGGTGTCTGGACTAATTTCAGTCCAGGGTTTGGTTCTGTAAGTTTTCGTAAATTTGCTGCTTGGTCCATCGCTTTGAATTTCCCCTACTGTTACCAGGGATAACAAAGCGCGCTTAGGTCTTATCGAAGACCTCGCCAGCTATCCCCTTCAATTTCTCAGGGTAAACGACACACTCAGCAAGAAGTTTTTTCGATGCGTTCAAGATATCGAATGGAACATCTTGTCCTACACTGAAGAATGCGTATTCCCTGTGAATAGTATCGGCTAATTCAAGCATGGAACCTAAAAATTCTGCTTCATCTAGCTTAGTTAATAAAATTCTTTTATAGCCCAGGGAATCATAAGCGTAAGCTACCGACTTTGCATTAGAAGGAGAAACCGTTGAGGAAAGCACCAAAATGTTTTCAATGTAATCCTTTTCTCCAAAAGCCTGGTAAAAATCCTTAAGTTTTGCAATATTTTCTAGGTTTTTGTGAGAGTAACCTGCCGTATCAACAAGGATGAGCTCCGATCCGTCTCTAATCACTGCTTCCTTCAATTTCCTAACATCTTTGGCTGCATAAAAGGGAAGTCCCATGGCATCCGCATAAAACTTCAATTGGTCAATTGCCGCAATACGGTAGTTATCTGTCGTATAAAGTGAAACTTTTTTTCCCATATGAAGGGAATATTTAGCGGCAAGCTTTGCGATGGTCGTTGTTTTACCCGCACCCGTTGGTCCGATAAAAAATATGACTTTTCTTTTTCCTCGTGGGGTTCCGCTGAACAAATCAAAATCAACTTGGATGCGGTCCTCGAGAAGGTTGACTGCTTTTTCACAAACCGTTGCATAACGAGAAACATCCACGGAAGATAGATGACCTTCCAAACTTTGTATAAAATCTTGCGTGTATGACTCGCTCATTCCTTCTGCTTGCAATCTCATCGCCAACTTATCTAAGTTTGGTGAGCGCTTAGGAATCTGTGGAATTTCCTTTAAAATTGAAGGTTTTTCGTAAATTTCTGGAACATTCGCAAGAGAGAGACCAACTTGACTTGGCTTAGAAGGAGGGATCATTTCCTCTTCGTCGATGACAATGGGTTCGTATCTTTCGGAAACGGATGCCCTTCTCCGTCTCTCTGAATAAGGCCGAACAGCTTCCATCGTACGGACATACCTTTTATCTTCATTGATAATGGCAAGCTCAGGCTTTTGTTTTTGTTTGATGAGTTCTTTTAGATCTTTAAGTTTTTTTTCTATCCGATCTTTTGAATTTTGTTTTTCCGGAATACCCACATCGATTTCATACATTTTTGAGGCAAGCAGTCCTGTTCCAAATAACCCACCTTCGGTGATCACTCGGTGCTCATAAATATGAGCCTCTGGCCCATGTTTCATCTTCATCTGCATGATACAGTCTTGTAAGTCTTTGCCTCGGATTTTCACAAAATCCATTTGGATTCCCTCGTTTATGGGAAAATTTCCTCATTCCCTTAATTTTGGAAAGCACTTTTTATGAGACATAATTTTGTTATCTTGATTCTAGTTAGGAAATTTGGGAGTTTGGAAGAATGAATCCGATTTTCATGTCAGATGAGTTTGATGATATTTATTTCTCAAAAGAGGATGGCATCGAAGAAACGAAACATGTCTTTCTAGAAGGGAACCAAATTCCTAGCAGGTGGAAACTAGAAAATCAAGAAGTCTATCGCATCGGAGAGCTTGGATTCGGAACTGGTCTCAATTTTTTTGTCAGCCTCGAGCTATGGATGAACCTTTCGAATCCTCCCTGCGTGGAGTTTTTTACCCTCGAGAAATTCCCATTAGAAAGAACCATACTCCTCGAGATGAAAGAATCTTTCCCAGACTTAAAAACTTGGGAGGACGAGCTACTCCAGGCATACACTCTTTTCCTCGCAGATCCACTCGACGCGGTGGAAGGAAATCGAAAATTAGAATGGAAGGTCCAGCACCCAATGAACCAAAATACATTTACACTGCACTTGTTCCTTGGCGATGTTTTAGACGTTCTTCCGAAGTTCCAACCGCCAATAGATTGTTACTTTCTGGATGGTTTTGCTCCCAAAAAAAATCCCGAGATGTGGTCTGAGGCAGTTGTTTTACAATTAAAAGCTCATGCAAAATCAGGAACGAGTTTTGCAACTTTTACGGCTGCAGGTTTTGTCAAACGGAATTTAGAAAGCGCGGGCTTCACTGTTAGAAAGGTTTCGGGATTTGGCAAAAAGAGAGAGATGTTAGTTGGTTTCCTTGCCTAACAATCATTTCGATGCCATTATCATCGGTGGGGGCATTGCCGGTACAAGTGTCGCCTACTCTCTTTCAAAACGAAAAATAAAAACACTACTTTTAGAAAGAAAAGAAGACTTAGCTCTCGAAGCAAGTGGCAATCCAACGGGACTCGTTTACCCTCAGCTTACAAAACATCCATCGACAGAGGGAAATTTTTCCTTACATGCCTTTCGTCATATGTTGCGAGAGTTACAGGTATTATGTGACGATGTAAAAGTATTGGATCGAACCCAAATCAGCCATGGAGTATTTATAATCCCGAAAGGACAGGCTGAAAAAGATAGATACCTTGGATCCATACAGGCGTATAATCTAGATTCAGAAGAAATGGAAATGAGATCCGACTCTTATTCAGGAAGAGAAGGATTTCTCTTTAAAAAAGCCTTCGCCATTTCTCCGAGAAGTCTCGCGCAGGCTTATGCCCAAATGGCAAAACCATTTACTGAATTCCAATTTTATCAAAATTTTAGAAAAGTTGAATTTCAAAAAGAAATTCACGTATCTACAGAAACGGATGCATATACAGCAAAACTACTCTTTCTTTGTCATGCGAATTCATTTTTAGATTTTCCGGAAACGAATTGGATTCCAATCCGTAAGGTAAGAGGCCAGCTCCTTTGGCTCCCAATATCCGAGGAACTGAGTTCATTACCACATTCGTATCTGTTTGGTAATTATCTGACAAAAGACATTGGTCACGGTTCTGTCCTTGGAGCCAGCTTTGACGAATACAAAATGGACGAAAGTGCTCGTGAAGCCGAGAGTTTATCATTTATTTCGGAAGCAATCAATGCATTGCCACCCTTGCAAAACTTTTTTAACCGTATAAAGGAGAATGGCATTTCCAAATTAAAAACACGTGTTAGCTTTCGGTCTCAATCCAAAGATAGAAGACCCATTTTCGGTAAATTGCCTGATTTTGTGCTGTATGAAAATAATTTACCTGCCAAACCTAGTGCTAACTTTCGTCAGAGCCCAGATGTGCCCTACTTCGAGAATGCATTTCTATTGGGTGCTCTCGGTTCAAGAGGACTCACTCATGCGCTGCTTGCGAGTGAAGAGATTGTTCGCGATGCCCTAGGCGAGAAACAGTTGATGAATCCCCTGGAATATTCGGAATTTAATCCAGAGCGTTTTCTTTTACGTAACTGGAAACGCGGGAAACAATAACATCGTTAAACTGCTGTAATTCTTCCATTTCCAATTTGATTTTTATTAGAAAGATACTTATCCTTTTCTCTTTGGCCTCATTTAAAAAATTTGTTAGTATGCTCACTTTCACCCAATCTTTTTCTGTGAGAAGAAGCGCCGTTGAACTTGGTAGATCTGCAATTATGGCATGCATATCTTTTTCCTGAAATGAGTAGTGGTCTGAAAAATATTTGTATGCGATGACTTTGGAACCAAGTAATTGTTTTGCGCTCTTCATTACAGATTCTGGATTTCCAACTCCAGTCACGAGAAAATAACTCCTGATCATATCAGCTGATTCTTGTTTGGCGTCTAACTCGGGAGTGAATTTCGAGTGATACCTCGGTATCCGTTTGAAATCCCCGTCCAAATTAGATTCGAATTTATCTACCTTTTCTGCATTTTCCTCATTCCATTTAGTAAAGACGACGGCATGGGCTCGTAAAAGCGCTTGGCGAGTCTCGCGTAAACTTCCGAGAGGAAGGGTAAATCCATTTCCTAGGAGGTGATTGGCATCCAAGAGTACGATCTCAAAATCCCGATACAATTTATGATGCTGGAATCCGTCATCCAGGATCACTACATGTTTTGAACTTTTGTATTGATTGAAAGTTTGGTAACTTTGAAACCGATCGCTTCCGATGATCACTTGCACATCAGGAAAAGTTTGCTTATGTAACAGAGGTTCGTCTCCTACATCCATTGGTGATGCGTTGCTTTCGACGAGGGCACCTTGAAGCGAAAGTCTAGCTTTATAGCCGCGAGAGAGTATGGTGAAATGGAAATCCGGAAAATGGTTCTTTAAATCTCTGATTAAAAACTGAACAAAGGGTGTTTTGCCAGTTCCGCCTACCGTTAAATTGCCAACACTAATGACATAACAATTGGTAAGCTTTCTCGGCTTTGTCCTTCTCCGGTCTATCCAAAATAAAACTTGGTAAAGAAAAGAAAGAGGACTGAGGACCCAGAGTAAAATTTTAAAGGAAAAGGAAAGAAATGATTTCAATCCAATCGGTTCTAGCTATGACGTTTTTCTAATTCTTTAGAAATGATTTCGAGACTGAGCCCTTTTTCGACAAGTAAGACTTCGATGTGAAACATCAAATCCGCAACCTCGTGAATGAGTTCCTTTTCATCTGTGTTTTTTGCGGCGATGATGACTTCACCCGCTTCTTCGCCAATTTTTTTTAAGATACGATCGATTCCATCTCGGAACAGTTCCGCAGTGTAGGATTTTTCAGGGAGATCGTGTTTACGTTTGCGAAGGACTTCTTCTAATTTTTTAAAAAATTCCATTTATAGGTACCGTCTACCAAGGAAATAAGTAAGTAAATTTCTAAAAAGCGAAAATTACGGATTGAGTAGATTTCAAAATCGACGAGATTAGAGAAAATGATACGCCCCATCGCCAGCTTCGCGATTCTTTTTTGCCTTTATAGCACTTGTCTTTTCTCAGAGACGCTTTGGGAGACATCCATTCAGAAAGGTATGGAAAGGTCAAAAGCCGAAAAAAAGCCAATCCTCATCGATCTCTATGCCGATTGGTGCACGTATTGTAAAGTATTGGAAAAAGAAATCTTCCCGGATAAGGATGTGGCGAAGGTTCTCGAAGGTTTTGTCACAGTTCGGTTAGATGGAGAAGAATTTCCCAATCTCCGCCAAAAGTATGCGATTGAAGGCTATCCCACGATTTTATTTATCGATGGACATTCCAACTTTTTGGACAAAATCACGGGACTTGCGACAAAACAAATGATCTTGCAGATGGCTAAAAAAGTTTTAGCTGAGCCGGACATTGAGGCTTCAATGCAGTCGCTTCTTAAAAGAAAACCGAACTCACCCTTTGCCCACTTTCGTTTGGGGACTTTTTATTTCCATGCACAGAAATATGATTTGGCGAAGTCCCATTTACAAAACGCCATCCAATATGCTCCTAGCGATGAAATTTCTCTCAAAGAGGATGCTTTGTTTAATTTAGGAATTCTCTACGTGCAGACAGAAGATTGGACAAAGGCAACGGAACTTTGGAAAAATTTTGTCAGTGTATATCCAAAATCTAGAAATGCAAATGCCTCAGAAATGTATTATGGAATCTCTTTGAGAGAAGTTGGCGAAAAAAAATTGGCTCTGATGGTGCTTGAAAAACTAAGAGCCCGCTTAACAGACGATGATGACATCGAGGCAGTTGAGCAGACTCTAGCAGAAATCAGAAAGGGCTATTAGCTAACGATTTCCAATGGAAAAATACTGGTATCCAATTTCCTTCATATAGGCAGGCTTATACTGGTTACGTCCATCAAAGATGAGTGGTGACTTTAAAAGTGTTTTCATTCGATTAAAATCAGGCTCTCGGAACTCTCTCCACTCAGTAAGCAAAAGGAGTGCATCGGCACCTTGCAGAGCAGAATATGGATCTTTTTTATACTCCACTTTTCCTTCCAAATAGTATTTTGAAGATTCCATAGCCGCTGGATCGAAAGCCTGCACCTTCGCTCCATTTTTATGAAGTTCATAGATCAATGGAATGGACGGAGCTTCCCGCATATCATCTGTTCCTGGCTTAAAAGAGAGACCCCACACTGCAAACGTTTTACCTTTCATATCCTTTGATTTATAAAAATCAAAAATCTTATCGGTGAGTCTCGTCTTTTGTTTTTCATTCACATCCTCTACGGATTGAATGATATTCATTGAAGAATTATATTCCTCTGCGGTTCGAAGGAGTGCTCTTACATCTTTTGGAAAACAAGAACCACCGTAGCCGATACCAGCGTAGAGGAACTGACGTCCAATCCTAGAGTCTGACCCCATTCCCTTGCGCACGTCTTCAAAATTTCCGCCGACAGCATCACAGAGATTGGCAATTTCATTCACGAAAGAAATTTTTGTCGCGAGAAACGCATTACAAGCGTATTTTGTGAGCTCGGCACTGCGAATGCCCATGACCAAAATCGGATTGCCATTCAGAACAAAAGGAGAATAAAGCTCACTCATTTTTTTTGCTGCTTTCTCTGATTCTGCACCTATCACGACTCGTTCCGGACGCATGAAGTCATCAATAGCAGCGCCCTCTTTTAAAAACTCTGGGTTAGAGACAACATCAAAAGGATGTGTTGTATGTTTGGCGATAATTTCTTTGACTTTGTCTGCCGTGCCTACAGGAACCGTCGACTTATCCACGACAATCTTATATCCGTTCATCGCCTTTCCGACTTCTTCTGCGACAGCAAAAACAAATCGCAAATCAGCAGAACCATTATCAGATGTGGGAGTCCCTACCGCGATAAATACAAACTCTGATTTTTCGACACCCTCTTTTAGAGATGTAGAAAATACAAGCCTACCTTCGTTATAATTTCGAATGACGAGCTCTGTAAGGCCAGGCTCATAAATGGGTATGACGCCATTTTTTAAGTCATTTATCTTCTTTTCATCTTTATCTATGCAAATGACTTCATTGCCATATTCTGCAAAGCAAGTACCTGCGACGAGTCCTACATAACCAGTTCCAACTACACAAACTTTCATCGTGCCTCCAGTGTTTTTGTAAATCGAATGAGGGAAACTGTTTTTCTAGCCAAATTTGTCGGATTCGACACTCACAGGAAGATACACTGTCCCCACAGATTTAGGTAAATTGACGCGTTCCACTTCGAAATTATACACTGATTCGCTCCAAAGGTAACTTCCCTCTAGGTGAGACTCACCTTTGTGTAAGGCAATTCCGATCGAATATTTACCTTCGCGAAAATTGACGGGAAAAGTAAAGGCTACCTTCATGGTCTCGGCAAGGCCAAGCTCCAAGGACGCATGTCCCAATAACTTGGTATTGGTTCCAAATATCCGCAGTCCCTTCTCATCATCAATATGGAAGCCAACAGTAAGAGATTCCATGGGCAAGGCCGCAGTAAATTGAATTTCAAGCGTCACCAGATCACCAACAAAACAAATGTTTGGCAATACTGCTTGATTTTTACAAATACGAACCTGCAATTGCGAAAGATATGAACCCAAAGTGGCATTTCCCTCAAGTGATCCGACCTTACTTTCATCCGAAGCAAGCAGTTGCATATAGTTTTCAATCCCTTCTCTAGGGCTGCCATCAAACAGGAGTTTACCTTTATCGAGGAGTAAAACTCGTTTACAAAAATGTGTAACAAGACCCAGGTCATGACTTACAAAAAGTACGATCGAACCCAGATTTAAAAACTCCTCAAATCTCTTTAAACACTTTTGTTGGAAGCTTGCGTCACCAACTGCCAATGCCTCATCCACGATCAAAATCTCGGGACGTATAGCGGTCGCTAAGCTAAAACCTAAGCGCATTGCCATACCGGAGCTATAATTTTTTAAAGGTACATTTCTAAATTCATGTAGACCCGCAAATTCAAAAATTTCAAAGAATAAGGACTTGATTTCCTCTGGCTTATAACCCCAAACAAGACCATTATAGTAAACATTCTCTTCGCCAGACAACTCGGCGTTGAAACCGACTCCTAATTCCAAAAGGGCTCGTATCGATCCATTGACTGAGAGCCTACCTGCCTCTGCTTGGCTCACACCCGCCAGAATTTTTAGTAAGGTAGATTTCCCTGCCCCGTTGCGTCCGATAATGCCAACGGCCTCACCTGGTTTTGCTTGGAAGGAGATACCATCAAGCGCCAGATAACGTGTGTCAATGCCAAGGTATCCAAAAGTTAGACCCGCTAAAATTCTTTTGGAAGCACTGGAGAACCCAAGATATTCTTTGGTTAGGTTTGAAATCTCAATATTGCCCATGAAAGCTTAAAGATGATCTAAAATCACGGTTTGAAATTTCTTTTTCGCAAGAAGATAAACAAGTATAAATGTAAATAAAAAGGGAAAGATCCCCATCCAATCAAATTGCGGGACAAAACCTTTGATGACTAGACTTCTAAATATATCCAAGGGAATGGTCAGTGGGTTTAACAGATTAATTTCCCGAAGGAATCCCTTAGGATAATATAAAACAGGTATCCCCCAAAAAAGAACCTGACTCACCAAACGAACCAATGGCGATATATCTTTTAATAATACGTTTAAACGAGAGAGGTAGTGCAAAAATAAAAGTAAATACAAACCAACTCCCACTAAACAGAGAAGACCTGAGAGAAGGCCCCAATAATTCAATTTGTCGTAATAGGCAAGTAAAAGGAAAACAGGGAGGGATGTTACGAGCATGTGGATTAGGTATTGGACAAAGGGAATCCAAATAAACAAGTCGAGGCCAAGGGAGGATCTCTTGAGGAGAGTGCGGTTGTCTGTTAAGATGCCAGTACCTCGAACGAGAAACTCTTGCAAGGGGATCCAGAAAAGTAAACCCGTAAGGAGGTAAGCTGTAAAGTCATCTTGGGTACTGGGAGTCTTTAAGTTCAAAACGAGAAACACGACTGCATAGAGGGAGATGAGAACCAAGTTTTGGAGAAACATCCACGAGATTCCCAAAAAAGAACCCGCGTATTGAAGCGCATAGTCTCGTCGGACGAGTGCCCAGAGGATTAAAAGTTTCTCCATACATATAGTTTCGGAGAAACACACCCCAAATCTGGAATCCGGTTAAGAGAAACTTGAAGATAGCAAAGCTTTGTCGTGAGTAAACATAGCCCGAGTCGTCAGGAGCTTCTTACCGACGACTAGCCTGTGGGAGCAGCCGGTTTACGGTTTCCAACTGCTCACGAATATCCTAGATGATACTAGGATGGTTCTGTCTAAAGCCTACGTAGGTTCTTTTGGCCCATTTCAGAGAGCTTTGGCGAGAGCCACTCTCCTTTCTGTACCACTTCCCCTTGGAAGGCTTCTGTCAGATACTCTTCAAACGTTTTTCCACCATTTGATTGGGAAAAACCTTTTTTAGGACCTTGTCCTGCGAGGCCACTCTCTTTGTGGCGGTTATAAGCGGGTTGATGGATGGATCGAACGATCATATTTTTTTCCTCCCCGTCATCTTTTAGACGACATAAAACTAAAAATTAGCACCAATAATCTACTATACGCTTGTTTACACTACTTAACATACGAGAAGTAAAGTCAATGTTTTTTCGCATCTCTTACTGGTTTCTTAACAGTAATATACCCCGTCCGTGAGACAAAATACCCCCTTGGTCGCTTTTTTTTCCAGAAAAAGTACCAGATTATGACGCATAAATGGATTTGTAGCAAGAGAAATTAGAAAAATAAGACAGATTTAAACCTTGTTCAGGGTGAAAGGCAGAAAACACCTTGCTCAATTTTTTCGTATTTTCTCGTTCTCTATCTATTTTCTCTGCCTAGGTTCGCTCGCGGCGACTCCTACCTTCCGGTTCCCTGTCGATTTTTGGTATAAGCAGGGTTTTACTTTGCCCGAATCGGTGGAAATCGCAAGCCAAGGTGCCAAAGAATCCTCTCAATTTATCGCATGGCTAGACCGACAAACAGCGAAAAAGCGATCAAAGATCATCGCCATATTAATCACAAAAGGTATCAGGCTCAATTTTACAAAAAATACAAAGTTAGCTGCGAAAGCAAAAATAGTAACGAATCACCACCTGGCAAAAAAAGAAGGTTCGCCAAATAGCAAGACGAACGCTGATTTCTTTTTTGTCGGTGGCACCTACCAAGTCATTGATGCAAGGTACCTTCCCTTAGAAAAAAGAAACCATTCCTCGCTTTTTCTCGGTCAGGTTCAGACCTACGGCAAATGGATGGTGGAAAAAAGAGACAATAAACTCACATATGGCCTAGAGTTCAATTATAAACTGATACATGCCTACTCGGGTCATCGATACAAACCACTTCCTAATTTCTATTTCGCAAAAGATTTAAATTTTTTTTCCAATTTTGATCGTCCTGATTCGCATATACCTCAACCACTGAATGAAAGTTACTTTATGGGTTTTAATCTATTCCCAGGTGCAGGAAGTTATAAGCTGGGTATTTATTCTGCCAAGACAGTCTCAGAGGAGCCTGGTTTCTATTTTGTCAGTCCGCAAAAAAGTTTGGCGATGACCTTCGCGCCCTATTCAAAAATTGGCTCTCTTTATATCCATGAAAATTTCAAAAATATATTGTCCACAGATTGGCATTCCAATCTGCAAGCAGAAGGAATCGGTCGTGCCGAAAACTATCTTGGATTTTTATACCTTCGCGCAAATTCTGATTCTGCAAAACTTAAAATAGATGCGACAGCTTTTCGAGACAATCAACTTCTCTCAGTCCCAACAAGTGAATCTGTTGATAAAAATGGAGTAAAACAAGACTTAGGTTACTCTAGAGTTCGCTACCGTGAATACTTTGCGATAGAAGGCCTCCGTTCCAATGAAGGTTTAAGATATGAATCAGGTTATGCTTTTCACGTACCACTCTGGATTACCGAATGGGGAACAATCGTTTTAAGATACCGCGATTATACCGAGGATGGATTTTATCTGGCTCATTCGATTGGAAGAGGAATCTTTTATGAATATCGTAACCAGAAAACGATCATCAGTCTCGGAAGTGAGACAAGGGATAATCTTAAACAAGCAGAAGGCAAGGTAAGCCTTCCTTTCTCTGGGAATTATTATTTTGAGATCAGTTGTTTGTATCGGGAGAATGGAATTCCAATGAGATCTTGGTTTGAAAACTGGAGTTACGCAACAGATTTTAATATCAATCTCGTTGATCGAAAAGAAATTTGGAAATTAAAATTAATAGGTCCTGAGATTTCTTTAAATGTGAGCATTTCAGAAAAGATGGACAGTCCAACTTATATCTATTATGCTAACTTCCAGTTCAATCAAAGTTTCTAATAGAGGATTTGCTCACTGATCATTTCTGTATAACCGAGGAGCTTAAAAACCGGCACTGAGTTTGGATCCGTAAACTCGTTCGCATTTGCTGGAAGCTTTTTAAATTCGTATGTTGCCTTTCGCTTTCCGCGAGAATCTTGAGGATAATAATAATATCCGATCCATTCGCCCTTTACTTGGTATGGATTGCCTGCAATGAGGTCCCTTGCAAAGTAATCTCCATCCTCATCAAATTTATTTCTCCGAAATCGGAAATGCATTTCATGCCCGTTCCAGTCGTAAAAGACAGCAAAGTCTCCTTCTTTTGTCTTAAAATACAATTTCCAATCTACTGGAAATTGCCCCTTGGTTTTGAACTCGTTTTTTCCATCGATAATCCGCTTTTCGCTAAGCGAAATAGAATGCGTGTATTTTTCATCCTTCGTTTGTGCCGATAGATTTGTCGCAATGGCAAGAAGTATCATCATCAGTATAGATTGTAAGTATCGATTATTCATTAATGCTTTCGTTCACTTGTCTGTCTGGGCATCCTTTTCCGATGCATCTTGGTCCAAATCTAATGGTTTCACTTCTTTCCCTTCAATTTGATCTATGGCTCTCTTTGCGGCTTTTTGAACCTTTGGACTTGGGTCTCGATCTTTTTTATAATTTAAAATTTCAAGTGCCGCGGGGTCTTTCATATTTCCCATAAATTCAATCACACGCAAGCGAACCATCGCATCATCATCACGTGCAAATTCATTTAGCTCTTGAATCACAGCTTTGTCACCTAATAGAACCAAAGCGCCAATTGTATATATTTTTAACGACTGCGCTTTTTTTCCATCAAGTTTTCCCGCGGTTTTTTTTAAGGAATCCAGAAGCTCAAACAATTTAGGTTTCGCAGCTTGCGATTTAATTTTTCCGAGAGCGTTTATGGAATAGCATCGTAAGGTTGTTGGCAATGCATCATCAAAAGCAACATCTTGTAATAGCGCATCTGCATCGGAATCTGCCACAGATCCAAAAAACAAAGCAATCTGTGCTCTCGTATCAGAGTTGTTAAATTTTTCTTTGAACTTCGTTTGTAAAAAGGGCGAAGCATCTTTTCCGTTGGGTAGTTCCGAGAGAGCATTCAAGTAAAGCGTCACTGCATTTGAATTTTTAGTAAAATCCTCCTTCTTTAATTTTTCAATCAGTGGAGGAACGGCTTCAGGAATTTTTAATCTTTTGGCAGTAGTGACAGCTTGTTTGGTGACATCTTCATTCGGATCTTCAAATAATAAAATCACGGAGTCTTTATACTCTGATAATTGAAGTTCGGCAATCGTTCGAAGTATCACCACCTTCATTCCTAAATCTTTCTCAGTGCGGATCATCTCACCAAGATACAAATACAATTCTTTCGCATGTTCTTTTGGAAACGAAACTAGTTCAAAGAGTGCCTGTTTTCTTTCTTGTGAGGTGCCATATCTAAGGACCTTCGAGAGGACATCTCGTTTTTTATCTATTTGTTCTGAGGTGAGCTCTTTTGTTTTTGATTTCTGCGCTGGTGGAACAATCGAGGCTGGTTGTTCCTTTGGTGGATTGGGTTCTGTGTTTTGTGAGAAAATTGAGAAAGAGCTGACTAAAAGAAAAAGGCAAACGAGGTCAAGTCGACCCCGGTCCTTCCAATTCCATAATTCTACGATTGAGAGCTTGGATGAGATGTTGGTTTTCCAAATTTTGCCTAAATTTTTCAAGCAAATCACTGATATCTTTGGAGAGTTCTTCGATGTTCCATGGTTTCTCCACATATCGACTCAATCCTCCGTGATTGACGGCATAAATCGCAGAATCGAGACCTGCCTGTCCAGTGAGCAAAATTTTAATCGCATCTGGCAGTCTCTGGTGAACTTCTGCAAGGAACTTGTCCCCTTTCATACCAGGCATTACCTGGTCAGAAACAATCAGTTCGACAATGTCATTGCCAGACTGGATCTCATCAATGAGTGCGAGTGCTTCTTCCGCGCTACCAGCCGTTTCAACTGAATGGGAATCCCCAAATCTAGAATTCAATTGTTCTGCTAGAGTCTCTAATACCGATACTTCATCATCGACACAAATGATATAACCTTTACTCATTCTGAAACCCCTTCTCCGAATCTACGTAGAGACTTGAATGCTGTCGATCTACTTTTCATCAAACGAATACTGTGTTTTTGGAGCCAAAGTAGGCAAAATGGGAACTTTCCAAATATCCTCTGCATATTCACGGATGGTCCTGTCCGTTGAAAATTTTCCCGAGCGAGCTACGTTATAGATGGCTTTCCGATTCCAAAGATCTTGGTTCAGATAATCATTTGCGACAATGTTTTGCATTTGATCATAAGCATCAAAATCTGCAAAAAGCAAATAATTATCATTAAAGACTAGACTATCATAAATCGGCGTAAAAATACCATGCTCATTTGGAGAGAAATAATTTTCGCGAATCATATACATGACTCGTTTCAATTCCTCATTTTTCTCTAAATATTCGTTCGGGTTGTATCCTCTATTTTTTAGCTCAAAAACTTCAGGTGTTTTTAGTCCAAAGATATAGATATTCTCTTCGCCAACTTCTTCTAACATTTCGACATTCGCGCCATCGAGAGTTCCAATTGTTAAAGCACCATTTAACATAAATTTCATGTTACTTGTCCCCGATGCTTCCGTTCCAGCTGTGGAAATCTGTTCCGAAAGATTGGTTCCTGGTATGATTCTTTCTGCGAGAGAAACGCGGTAGTTTGGTAAAAAGACAACTTTCAATCTGTCTCGAACGTCCGGATCCCGGTTTACGATATTGGCCACATTACTGATGAGCTTAATGATTAATTTTGCCATGTAGTAACCAGGTGCGGCCTTACCTCCGAAAATGACAGTCCGCGGAGTGACATGTCGATCTGGATTTTCTTTAATCCTGCGAAAGAGTGCAATGACTCGCAGAACATTGAGTAATTGTCGCTTGTATTCATGAAACCGTTTGATTTGTACATCGATCAAGGAATGTGGATCAATGGTAATCCCTGTTTCACTCTTAATCAATTTAGCAAGAATCTCTTTGTTCTGCTGTTTGACCCGAGCCCAATCATTTCTAAAATCCGCATCATCAATGAATTTTTCAAGGTCTCGAAGCTTGTATAAATCGGTAGCAAAACCACTTCCAATCCTTTTGGCAATCAGTGATGTCAATCCTGGATTTGATTGGATCAACCATCTTCTTGGTGTGATGCCATTCGTTTTGTTATTAAACTTCTCTGGATAAATTTTATGAAAAGATTTAAAAATCGTTTTGATGATGAGGTCTGAATGAAGAGCAGCCACTCCGTTCACTTTATGGGAACCGATCACAGCTAAATTAGCCATGCGGATTCGTTTTTCATCGCCTTCCTGAATGATGCTTACCTCACTGATCTCAGCTTCGCTCAGTTTTTTGGTACTTCGTGCGAAGTTCAGAAATCTGTGATTGATTTCATAGATGATTTCTAAATGCCTTGGAAGCAATTTTTCGAACAGACTGACTTTCCAGGATTCGAGCGCTTCTGGTAAAACTGTGTGATTCGTATAAGAAAATATCTTAGTCGTCAAAGCCCAAGCTTTATCCCATTCCCAGTCTTCCACATCGAGTAAGACGCGCATTAGCTCTGCGATTCCAATACTTGGATGTGTGTCATTCAACTGGATGGCTACTTTCTCACCCAAATACTCAAGAGAGGCATGAGTTTGTCTGTGGTGTAAAAGTATGTCCTGGAGTGAAGCACAGACCATAAAGTACTGTTGCTTCAACCGAAGAATTTTTCCTTGTTCGGTGGTATCGTTCGGATATAGGACTTTCGAAATATTTTCAGAAATGGATTTATCTTGCACGGCCTTCATATAATCGCCGTGATTAAAATAATCTAAGTTAAATTCTTCTGACGACTTTGCTGCCCAAAGTCTCAGATAATTTACTGTGCTTGTATTGAAGCCAGGAATAGGACAATCATGCGCAGAGGCAAGAACCGTTTCACCAGGAATCCAGTAGTGTTCCAGTTTACCTTTTCCAGAAATTTTTGTTTCTGTATACCCATAAAAACCAACCGAATGGCTAATGTCTCCACGAATCACTTCGTAGGGAACTCCATCGGCATCCCAATGGTCGGGAAGTTCCACCTGTGATCCGTTAGCTATGATCTGATTAAAAATTCCATAATCATAGCGGATTCCATATCCAAAGCCTGGTATATTCAAAGTCGCCATTGAATCAAGAAAACAAGCAGCAAGCCTTCCTAAGCCTCCATTTCCAAGACCCGCATCCATTTCAAATTCTAACACTTCCTCGATCTGGAAACCAAAACCGTCAATCATCTGCTTTACGACCTCGTATAACCCAAGATTGATGAGAGCATTCAAAAGGGTTCTTCCCATTAAAAATTCGAGGGAAAAATAATAGATTTGTTTGGGATCTTCGGCCCGGTAACGCTCATTGGTGACATTCATGCGATCGATCAAAAAATCACGAATCGTATGACCCAGCGCTTTGTATATGTCCTCATTTTTTATCGTATATTTACTTTTACCGATCGTATATTCGAGGTGGTGGGCGAACTGCTTCTCAAGGGAGCCGATGTCCGCCTTTTGTTCTTCAGAAAGGAGAGTGAGTAAGCGTGAGTTTTCTACGATCATGGAAGGAAATTCTACACTTCCTTCAAATTAGATTCAAGTAAAAAGAAAGGAAAAAAAAATTAATCTCGAGCGGAGACCTTTCTGTCCAAAATGAGATAGGTTCCCTTGGCGATTTTATTCTTCTTGAACCATCCCAAATTTACTTCCAGAGCATATTTTGCAGGCTTTTGGGAGTTGTAAACTTCCGTAGTTTGGTTAGGTTTCATATCGTGGGTTTCCATGAGCATGAGATCAGAATCAAAATAGCCCAGGGATAGCGGAATCATTGTGTTTTTCATCCAAAAGGAGAGCGGTTCGGCTTTCGGAAAAACAAAAAGCATACCTTGGTCTTCGCTTAACTCAGTTCTATGCATGAGCCCAACAGCTCGATCCGTAGGGTTATTTGCGACCTCAAGTCGGATGGCCTTTTCCCCAAGAGAAGCAAAGATAGTCTCAATTTGTGCGGGGTAAGATTCCGTCGGGTCGCAGTTGGTTAGAGACGCGAATAGGAGCCAAAAGATCATCCGAAAGATCATTTTCTTATCCTCCGAAGTTTGGTTTACGTTTTTCAAGGAAAGCAGATAGTCCTTCCTTTGTTTCTGCGTCAATGAACCTTCCACCGAACAGTTGTTTCTCCCACTCCATCCCTCTGTCAAGACTTGTTTCCATTCCTTGACGGATCGCCATTTTCGCAGCACGAATCGCGTTTGGTCCTCTCGAGAGAATTGTTTGCATTATTTTTTCTGACTCTGGGAGCAAATCTTCAACGCTTGTAACACGGTTCACAATGCCCAAGCGAAACGCTTCTTCCGCATGAATCATATCTCCTGTGAAGATGAGTTCGCTTGCTCGTCCTACACCGATCAATCGAGGAAGTCTTTGGGATCCACCAAATCCTGGTAGCAGCCCGAGTGAAACTTCTGGCAATCCTAGTTTTGCATTTGTGGAAGCAAATCTGATATCACATGCCAAAGCAAGCTCGAGGCCTCCTCCCAGTGAGAAGCCATTGATGGCAGCGAGAGAGACCAACCTAGAAAGCTCTAATTTGCGAAAGACAATCTGGCCCAATTCAGAAAAATTTCGTCCTTCTGGTTCATTATAAGTTTTCATTTTTGCGATGTCTGCACCAGCAACAAACGCTTTGCCTTCACCCGTTAGTATAAAAGCACGTATTTGAGAATCGGATTCTAATGTATCAACTGTTATACCGATCTCTTTGATCACTTCCTCATTCAGGGCGTTCAATGCTTCTGGACGTTTAATTGTGACGAGCGCATAATTGCCTTTCTTTTGTATTTCTATAAATCCCATAAATTCCTACCTTCTCTATTCTATTTCTAATATCAAAAACATCGTATCGTCTAAAAAGGCATCAATTCCGAAATCGGATTTGATATCTGCTAAAATGGCAGCTTCGAGTTCTTCGATTTTCCGAATCTCTTTGTGCTTATTTAAAATTTGTAAAAGACCTTCAGTCCCCAATTCCATGCCACTCGAGGTGATGGATTCAATCAGACCATCCGTATAAACAAAAAATCTATCTCCTGAGCCAAACGAAACTGTTTTTTCAACTGCAATTGGATGGCGAATGTTGAATCCTAAAATAGCTCCATCGGTTTCAATTTCGTAATACGAATCACCGCGCGGACAGTGAATCAGATAGGGGTGGCCTGCATTGCCGATCCTTAATTTTAGCTCTTGGAAATCAAAGAATAAATAGATTGCTGATGCATGGTATTTATTTAAATCCTTAACCAGTCTCTCATCTAAGAAATCTAAGAGTTTGCTTGGTGATAATTTGTTTCGATAGTTAATCGTTGAGACAAGGACTTTTAGAATGGATGCGACAAGTGCTGAAGAAATACCATGTCCCGCAACATCTGTCAAAAAAACTCCAACGTTACCTTCCCGAAGTTGGACAAAATCAAAGAAGTCGCCGCCAATCATATTGGGATTTTCACGATAGTATTTATAGCGCAGTCCTGGTATCACGAGATCTTTCGGAAAGAGTGCATCCTGTACTTTTTTTGCAAGTTCCAATTCTTGCTGCATAAACCTTCGCTCTTCCGAAAGCCTATATAAACTCGAAATATTTTTCCTCTTATTTATGATAAATATAGAACCGATAAAACCGGAACCAATGAATGTCAAAATAGGGAAGGCTCTTGCAAAAAAACTTGTCTCCGAGATGAGAGTTTCTGGCATAAAACCAATATATGTTAGGTGAAAAAGCGAAAAGTAAATTGCTCCGATAAGACAGGACAACTTGTTAAGTCGCATACTATACAAAAGTATCAGAATGCTACTGACCATTAGGTAGGCGTTGGAAAGATAAAAATTTTCTAGCGTTGGCAGTTTAATAAGCGCGTATCCGATAGAAACATAAAACAAACCATCCGCCATCATTCCGATCCCAAAGATTAGATTCTTTAAATATTTGTCCTTGCGCTTTCTTTGGATGAGGAGTAATAATCTCGCAACGGTGATTCCGAGAAGGAAAGGCAGTACCTCTGGTATGAGATGGAAGTACGGAGGTAGAAGCAGTAAAAAATAAAAGAAAAAATGGAGGATAAAAGAATAGGAAATATATTCCCGATCATAACTTTCTTTTAGTATCGCGACGACCTCACTTTCGATCTTAGTCTCAGACCGAAAAAAATCTAGAATCAATTCGCGAAGTTTAGGCATTTGCATTTAGGGCTCTCCCCAAATCAAACTCGTCACTTCTGAGCCCGAAAGGGTAATTGTAAAACTTTTACCACTATCTAGGTATGTATCTAACTGTGTAGCAAGTTCCTTGGCTTTTTTTTCATCTTCCATGCGAAAGAAAAATGGAAAAGAATTCGCTTTGTAATTGTAAGGAAAGCGCTCTGATACGAGAAGTGTGACACGGACATGGTCTGTTCTGGCCTCGAGGACGATGTGGCTTACATCCTTTCGAGAAAGAATGCGAGTGGTTGGCAAACGATTCCACGGATTTGATTGTGACAAAAGAGAGAAAAAAACTAAAAAATAGAGCCCAAAGATTCCTATCCTATGATAGAATTTATGGACTGCTCTGCAAAGAGAATCATTCATGAGAAAATTTACATTGCCCTTATACATCCTTTTTTTGCTTCCAATCCTACTTGTCAACTGTAGAGCCAAGGATGTTGTCATTCCCGACAATCCATATGCTTCTTGGAGCCTTCGTGAACCTGGATTGCAAAGAAGGTCTCTCAATTTCCCCTTAGGAGAGGAATGGGACGCACGGTCACAACCACTAGACCAAATGAGAAGAGAAACTCTCATTGCCATTAACGAGATTGATGGAATCAAAGATAGGCCTATTGCTTCGGATCATGCACAGGATTTTATTTCGAAACTATCTGGAATTAAGAAATCATTCCCAGAAAAAGTAAACGAACAATTCAACAAGTATGTCTTTGCAATTTACTTCGTTAAAAATCTTGGTTCTTCAGCTTTATCGGGCATTATACGATACAATAAAGATCCCATCGGTGGCATTATCTTTATTGATACAGATTGGCTAGGTAAACCTGCAAACGAGTGGGCTACTGCCAAAGAGAAGACTGTTTTTTCTTTTGGTTCAGGTGAGGATTTGAAATTAGTATTGGAAAAGGAAGAAAACAATACCGTTTCGAATGCCCTCGCTTTTATTCTATTACATGAGTTTGGTCATATCATATCCATTGTGGATAATGTAAGTCCTGACTATAGTTTACCAAAGCGAGACTTTCGCAGTTTTCCATTCTTCAAAGACATTTGGCTTAGTGAAGTAGAGTCAGAACACGATAGTGAATTAACAGATAAGAAAAAGATAAAATTCTATTCCAAGGGGATGATTCCTTTTGGATCGGAAGGGATCAAACTTTATTCCGAACTTGAAGATACTCCCTTTGTTACACTCTATGCTTCTACAAATGCGGATGATACTTTTGCGGAGGCCTACGCTTCTTATGTTCACGTTGTCTTACAAGGTAAGCCATATGAAGTACATGCGATCAATGGTTCAGAAAGTAAGTTGATCTTCGAAAACGGAATCTCAAGAAGCAGTGGAAAATCGCAGAGGCTCTTTCTGAATAAGATTTTTGGGATCAAAGAATAATTTTTATTTTTTTTTTACCAAAGGTGTTTCCCTTTTTTCGAATCGGAATCATTGTATTCTTTTTTATTTCCGTGAGCATCTCACTCATTGCGCAAGCCTTACCGCTTGAGACCACAAAGGCGCAATCGAAGGCAAGCAAGGAAAGTGTTACGATCATTACGAATACGGAAATTGTTTCCAATTTCATTTGGAGGGGAATTGACATAGGGGGAGATATGCTCCGTCGCAGAAATGGTGAAATGTATTCGAGCTACACGTATTCGCCCGCATTGCAACCAACCATTGATATTTATTCTCCAAGTAAAAATTTTCAATTTCAAATGTTTGGAAGTTTCCAATTGCGAAATCGAGAGGATCGGGACTCAGATCGTAGGCTGTTCCAAACAGGAAGCGGGGGTGTGGGTCCGAGTTATATCTCGGAGGAACCAAAATACTGGGATGCGTCAAATCAGGATCTCTGCGCCCAGAATATACAAACCCAAAGTACTGGAGCGATGCCAGATTACTCAACATGCGGAAGCCGCGTGCCAGGTAAAGATGTAACACCTACTACAGAACCAAACGGTATGAGACGAGCGGATGGTTTATTTACTGCTTTTATTTATAATTTTGATGAATCTCGGCTTGGGAAAATATCTGCGGGTATCTGGTTTTATAATACCTTTAATAAATCGCCTGCCTTTGCCATGTCTCCCTCCACACAAAATGGGAATCCTTATGCCTCAGGTGGAACGGGGACGCCCTATTCTCCGAATGTTTATAATTCCAATAATACCAATGCCATAACGAGGCTGTCCTGGCATGAATACTTTATTTTTTGGAAGCTCCCATTTTTAGAAAGTATCGAACCGACCTTTTCCATCTATACACAGTATTCAACAGATAATGGTGGTTACATGGCTGGAAAAAACTATCTTTCCTTGGCTATGGGTCATGAATTTAGAAAGGACCAGTTTTTCAGAATCCAACCATCGCTTCAGTTCGGATATGCCGCAGCGAACAATTTACTGGACAATCGAAATGGGATTCAAGATATCACCGGTGGATGGACCTTTTCTCTTGGTGATTTTTTTGCGCGTATCGTCGGTATATACCGACCCGATTTGTATATCTGGGATACGAACAATGCATATGGGTATGCAGGTGGTGATCCAAGCCGTGCGAGTTGGAATCGAACTTCGGAGGATGGACGGATACCTAACCCTGCTCGCATGTATGGCGCTGACAATACCTTCGTGCTCAATGCCATTGAAGGTTTAAATACCGGAAATGCAAGTGTCGATTCAGTTGCAAAATTATACCTACGAGAAAAGTATACATTACAAAAAATACCTCAGACGATTCTCTATTATTCTTTCGGAGTCACAAAATCCTTTTAGGATGTTGATGCTTTTCGAATTTTTTTCTAAACAGAATCAAATTTTTTCTAACGAATATCTACCTTTCCGGAATTCGTGACCTCGCCAAAAACAAATGCGTTTTCTCCAAGTTCTCGTAACACCGAACATACCACTTCAGACGTGTTTGGCGAAACAACTAAAATATACCCTACTCCCATATTGAAAGTTGAATACATATCATCCTTTGCAAGCTGATAGTCTTTCTCCAATTTTTTGAAGACATAGGATTCAGGGATTAGACTCGATTCTACTTTTACGCCCATACCTTTTGGAAGGACACGTGGTATATTTTCGTGAAATCCGCCTCCCGTGATATGCACCATTCCTTTGATGGTGTGTTTTTCAATCAAGCTCAGCACTGACTTAACATAAATTTTCGTAGGTTTAAAAACATGGTCTTTGATAAATGTGAGGTCATCCCCGGAGGGGAGTCGATTGTCCTTTAGTAATAGTTTTCGAATTAAGGAAAATCCATTGCTATGTGGCCCCGAGGAAGCAAGGCCAATGACTTTATCACCGGGAAGGATCGTCTTTCCATCAATCATTTTATCTTTTTCAACGACACCGACGACGAATCCTGCAAGATCATATTCATCCTCTCCCATTGTTCCTGGATGCTCCGCAGTCTCGCCGCCAACTAACGAACAATCTGCTTGGTGGCAGCCATCAACGATTCCAGAAACGATCTGTTCCATTTTTTGGACATTCAATTTGCCACAAGCTATATAATCCTGAAAAAAGAGCGGCTTGCCGCCGTTTACTAAAATATCATTCACACACATGGCGACCAAATCGATGCCAATGGTATTATGTGTATCGAGTAATCTAGCAATTTCCAACTTAGTTCCCACCCCATCGGTCCCCGATAAAAGAATGGGCGTTTGGTAAGATTTTAAAAAACTCACATCATAACACGCTGCAAATCCTCCAAGACCACCTAACACATTTTTTGAATGGGTTGTTGCGACATTTTTTTTTATTCGTTGGACGAAGGCTTGGCCCTTCTCGGTATCTACACCAGCTTCTTTGTAAGAGAGATTGATATTTTCAGACATGAGAGCTTTTTCCTAGTTGGTGATTTACAGAAATGGAGAAAGAATTTGAAAATTGAGAAGCGATATCTTCTGTCACGGAGATATAGTGGGAATCGCAAGAATTTAAAATGATATCCAAAGTATTACCCTCTGTTCCATTTAGGTTGAGTATTTTTTTCATGTGTAATGCAGTGCCTTGGTTGCCATCGTATATTTTCGCATTCGGATAATGTGATAAAATTTTTTCTTTTAAAAATACGTAATGAGTGCATCCCAAAACAAAAATATTTGTCTCTTCTATCACTCCTTTTAGAATCGAATTTAAAAATTCCCATGCTTTTTCCCATTCACCTAGATCTATAAGTCTTGCAAGGCCTTCACAAGGAACGGGTAAGTAGGTGTTATGTGAACCTAACTGTTCGATTAGATTTTTAAATTTTTCTTCTTTTAAAGTGAGTTCTGTGGCAAATACTGCAATTGGTTTCCCTGGATTCGCAAGAGTAGCTGGTTTCACTGCTGGCTCCATTCCAAAAATAGGAATGCTATGATTTTGTCTTAAGAATTGAGCGGCGGCTGAAGTTGCGGAATTACATGCAAACAAAACGGCATCTACCTGTTTTTCCAACAAAAATTCAAAAGATTTTATCGATATCTCAAGAACCTTCTCCTTGGTTAGTTTTCCATACGGGCCGTTGTCTAAGTCTGCATAGTAAATGAAATGTGATCCTGCGGTCTCAAGCCAAATGGTTTTTAAAACAGACAGCCCGCCGAGACCAGAGTCAAAAAGTCCGATACGTTTCTTGCCAGCTAACACAGATATTATGAACCTAAATATTTCCGAATGGAATCTGCAAGAGTATCATAAATCCACTTGAATTTGGCAGGATCTTCTTCTAAAAGCGTAACTCTAAAACCATTTCGTGTGCAACAAAAGGAACTTAACGGCACTACACATATCCCTGTAGAGGCAAGTAGATGTAACACAAATCTTCTATCTAAGGCCGCTTTTGCAAGAAGAGGTTCGACATATTTCTTTACCTCCTCGTTTGGAATAGGCAATGTCATATCGTCTTTTAAAGCACCATCATCAAATAAAACGGTTAGGTAAAATGCACCCTTTGGTTCGATCACTTTTACACCACGTATACCCGCGAATGAAAGTGTCGCATTATGGGCTCTCAATTTGAATTTTTCATTTCTTTCTTTGAGATGAGGCAAAAATCTTGGATGTGAATAAACCCTTGGAATAGAAAGCTGAGGCAATGTCGTTGAACAAACTTCTAACATCTTTGCATCTAGCAAACTTTTGATATATCTTTCAAAAACTGGATCATTTTTTCGATTGAAAATTTCTAACCAGCCGCATCTAGCACCTGGCCAAGGAAATTCTTTGGAGATAGACCTGAGGGCAAAGCCACATACCTTATCCCCAATAACCTCCGATAGATGGACCGAGCCCCATTCTGAATAATTTACATGGGCATAGGTTTCATCACAAATAAGTATAATATCATATTTCTCACATATCTTAACGATCTCGCGCATGACATCCTTAGAATAAACTGCGCCAGTTGGATTATCAGGATTGATCAGTAAGATTCCGGCAATGGAATCATTGTATTTTATTTTATTTTCTATATCTTCAAGATCAGGCATCCAATCATTATTTGGATTTAGATCATAAGTTAGATGCTCATATCCAGAGTGTGCGGCTTCCGCAGAAGAAAGAGTAGAATACGCTGGCGATGGTCCGAGTATCCTTGCTTCTCTTCTCATAAATCCAAAAATTTTTGCAACCGCATCGCCTAGGCCATTAAAGAAAAGGATGTCGTCAGAAGTGATTTGTGCACCACCTCTTTCATTCACTCTCTCACTTAAAAACTTTCTTGTGCCTTCATCACCTTGCGTTGCCGTGTAAGCCCATGAAACATTTTCCTGAACTAATTCTTGTACGATGGACTTCATCCAATCGGGGACGGACTCTCCCTTCTGGATAGGATCTCCAATATTTTCCCAGGTGATGGGCACACCCAGAGCTTGGATTTTTTTTGCAATTCCGACAATTTGGCGGATTTCATAAATCAGTGCGTCTGCACCTGAATGTACAATGTTTCTTCTCATGATGGTTACTGAACTTATTTCCCTTTGCGGTAGCTAAGCTCCACTAAAGGGATGGATAATTCCAACTCTTGGGCCTCCCTCAATATCTTCAACCGTAAGACTCCACCGAGTCCTACCAGCCCGACCTGCTCCCTCAGATCATTGATATTGCGGACCGTCATCGCGTTGGCAGCCAGTATAAAATCATACCTATGCAGACCGCCTTTCTCCGCGGAGGAGGCAGGTTCAATATCGTATACGAGCACTCCGATGGCTTCCTTGGGGATGCCTAGGGACTTTCTATGGTCCGGGAGGGGGATGGTAGCCATCACACCTAGGGTCGCAGGGCGTATGTTTTGACCGACATTCTGCTCGATTTGTCGCAAAACTTTCTTGGCATAATTGATCGGAATGGCAAATCCAATGCCTGCACTCGCCCCTGTGCTGGAACGTATCATTCGATTGATTCCGATCACTTCCCCATAAATATTCAATAGTGGGCCACCACTCGATCCTGGGTTGATCGCCGTATCAGTTTGGATGTGTGTTTGGCCTGTCTCATCCAAGTCTTCACGGGATTTTGTAGAGACAACTCCGACCGTAAATGTTTTTTCCAGACCGTAGGGTGATCCAACGGCGATGGCCCAATCCCCTACTTCAATCTCATCAGAATTGCCCAGGAAGGCAGGAACAAATTTGTCATCGCTTGGAATTTTGAGAAGGGCAATGTCAGCACGCTCGTGGCTTCCTACATACCTTGCGGGAAAAATTCTTCCATCAGGCATGATGATTTCTATGATTTCTGCATCTCTAATGACATGGTAATTTGTCACAACAAAACCGCGTTCATCGATGACAAAACCACTGCCGAGAGAGGAAATTCTTTCGTCCTTCGTCTCACCGAACGCATACGGATGGAAAATCATCTCTGTTTTTTTGGTCCGGATGGAGACGACAAATTCTTGCGCGACTCTGTAAACATTGCGAAAGCTATTTTGTAATTGGATGGCTTGATTTTGTTTGCTCGCGGAGATCGGCTTTGGCGTGGCAAATAATTTAGTAACACTAGATCTTATCTCAGGAAAAAAAAGTACAAACAAAAGAAAGAAAAGAAGGCTGAAGTTAAGGTAGACGACTGTTGGAATCGAGTATTTTCTTTCCATAGAATGCTGATCTCCCCACCATGCTCCCCCTCTCTTCTCTTATGTCGAACCAAAAAGGCATTTCTCAAACTCCTGGCACTTTGCCTGATCTTTAGCTTTCTAGGCTGCATCCCGTATTTATTTCATGTCGGCTCAGAGCAAGGTAGAATCCTCTGGCACAGACAAAAAATTGAAAATATCATTTTGGAAAACAAACTAGAGGAAGACTCACTTCAAAAGTTAAGATTGATAACAAAAGTTAGAGAGTATGCGATCTCCAAACTCGCATTAAATGAAAAGGGAGGATTCAAATACTTTACCAAACTAAATCGCGAAGCGATCGGATGGAATGTCAGTGCCTCCGAGCCATTGTCATTCACCTCTTATACCTGGTGGTTTCCGATTGCGGGAACAGTGCCCTATAAGGGTTTTTTTGATAAAGAGTACGCAATCGAATTAGAAAATGAATTAAAAAATCAAGGACTTGATACCCGTATTCGAGTCATAGGTGGCTATTCTACTCTTGGTTGGTTCTCAGATCCTGTGCTATCTCCACAACTAAAATGGGATGAACATTTGCTAGTTGGTCTCGTATTCCATGAGATGGCTCACGCAACTGTTTATTTACCTGGAGATAGCGATCTGAATGAGTCCTATGCAAGTTTTGTAGAAGAAAAGGGTGTTGAAAGTTACTACTTAGAAACAGAAGGCACCAAAAGTAAGTCCTTGGAAAAAATTTATAAAGAGAAGGAATCCAAAAAGCAATCTTTGTTTTTATTAAAAAAATATGCCAGAATGCTTGATCAAGTATACAATTCTAATTTGTCATCCGAGGAAAAACTAAAGTCTAAAAAGGAAATCATCCATGCTTTTAAGGAAGAGATATTGAAAATAGGAATCATTTCCGAAAAAAAAACTGAAGAGTTTCGAAAACGGGAATGGAACAACGAGGACTTTCTTGGTTTTCTGCGCTATCATTCCGGCGTAAAAGGTTTCGAGACAATCTTTCAAAATGTGAATCGTGATTTCAAAACCTTTCATGCAGAGATCAAAAAGTTATTTGATTTATCTCCTGAAGAAAGAAAAAGCTTCCTTACTCCCGAAGAAGACTTTTAGCATTTAATTGTCCTCTATGATAGCACTTGTGTAAAGTCGATATCCAGTCCAATACCGATCCTCAGGAGACTCAACTCTTGCTGCTTCTTTGGCCTCATCAAGACGGACTTGGATGGGTTTACGTCCTTCAAATTTCTCAAAAAAACGTTTTGTAAATTTTATATTATGGGAACCAGTCTGAATTCCCGAATGAAGCAAATACAAATCTTGAACATTCGTTCCAACAAAATAACTAAGGTTAAAGAAATCATTTGAATAAAAAGTTTTCTCGCCTAATTTATTGTTCGCAAAATAAGTCATTCCTCTCTTAGCATTTAAGGAAATTTTCCCTATAGGGGAATCTGCATATTCTACAAAACTATTTTGATTCCAATCAATTTTCTGATTATCTATATTTGTTGACTTATTCTCTCTTTTTGCTCCCAATTCCCAAGCGATTAAATCTAATCTAATTTTTTCGTCTGGCCCGAGCTTAGTTGAATCGTAATTCAAACCTGGCACTCCGTCATAAACATCAATTTTCGATTTCTTCAAGAAAGGATTATCAATAAAATTTGAAATCGATGAAACGTGGTAAAGTTCGATGTCTGGGAAATTGATCGGTACCTTAGCGTGAAACCCACTCACATATAAATAATGTCGTCTACCTTTCGCTAAACGAATCGAATTCCTATATCTGTCGGAGACGGAATCTCTAAGGAGAGTCTCAAGCCCTCCTAATTCTGATGCCACAAAATATCGCAATACGTCTCGGGTAACCTCTTTATTATCTACGAATAATTCGCGACCACTTGATTTATTTTCCATAAAACTCAAAGTATATGTTTTTTTACCGACATCAATCAAGGCAGTTAGCTCTTGATTTTTCGGAAGTCGTTTCTTTAGTCTCTCGCTATATAGATCAAATCTGGGCAAATCCCTGATAAATACCTTCTCACCGAAATAACGTTCACTATATGATCCCAATCTATCTCTAGCAATGGCCACATCGAAAAAAGTTTCTGAAGAGTTTTTTTGTAATGATTGCTTGAGCATATATAGAAAAACAAAATCAAGCTCTGTTCTGAGATTCTCACTTAAGTATTCACTTTTTAGAGTTTTCATTAGTTCATTAAGTAAGGGAATATAATTTTCAGGGGAACTCGATTTTATCTTTGGATAGAGCGATGATATCTCGCTTTTAAAATAATAATCATCCGGATTTCCCTTTTCAAAAATATAACTAGTCTTATACTTTAAATTAGTATAGTAATCATCTAAAAATGAATTTCCAAATCCGATATCTTCATATTCTTTTTCAAATTGCGTTATCAATTCATCAGCAGCCTCAATCTCACCGCGTAGATATAATTTTTCTGCTTGTAGTAAACGAAAAGTCAAAGCACGCATAGGTCTTTTCTCCGACGTCTCTTCTTTTAAAAGTAAACTAATAAGAGCATTAACCTCATTTTTCTTTTGCAGTTCAATTGATCTCTTTAACAACGAAAACATGAGTGTCCGATTCAAATGGGATAACTTTTCAAGTACGGACGAGCCAGAAGTAAGATATTCTGGAGTGAGCATTAATGGATCAAAATATCCTTTGTTCTGTTGGTCTTTCCACCCTTCATACATTTTCTTTCGATACAAATCATAGATTGAATCAGCATATCCGAATTTCGTAAATTCCCTGGAGTATATTTTCTGATCATATTCTTTCCAAAGCTTGCGAAAACCCAGGCTATAAGCTGACGTTGACGTTAGGTTCGTTAAATGAATTCCTTTATCACCAAATAACAATCCTTTATGAAATAAAATTTCTAGTTCCCTATTCTTTGTTATATTCTTCTCTTTTGGAGTCTTTGCAAATTGATAAGATCTGGACAGTTCTTTCTCGGCCTCCTTAAACAAATAATTCTGAATATAAAGAGTACCCAGGCGATAAGATTGTATGAATTGATCTTCATTTGATTCGAGTTCCGCGCGTGCTTTATTAAACTCTGCAATTTTACTTACTTTTCCAAATCTAAGACTTGTATAAAATTGAAACGCTTTTGCATATAGAACTCCGGAGGATCCTTGCCAGGATTGTTTCAATTTTTCACATTCTCGTATATCTTTATCGCTATAACAGCTTACGAAATATTGGTATCGAATCCTATTCTGCAAATCATCCTCGTTATATTTTTTCAATAACGGTTCATAAAAAACATGCTTTGCAATTGAAGGGAATAACTCAACTTTCAAATTCGCTAGTTTTAATTCCAACTCAGGAAGACGAGGATCTGAGTTTTCGAGCAAGGTAGATGCCGTATAATACTGATTATATGCTTCCGTGTAATCCTTATCCTTTTCAAATAGAGAACCTTTCTTCAAAAACTCTTCTAAGCGAGCTTTTAGGTTACCCTTCCCCTCATTACTTTGCCAATTTCCGAAAAGATAAACAGATGGATTGCGATTCAAAGAAGTTAGATCTGGCTTACCAGAGAGTAAAGCGTTCTCAACATCCTTCGAGGAATAGGATACTAAATTCTGGATGCGTTTAGATCTCAATACCTCGTATAAGTAGCCAAGACGATTCCAGTCAGACTGAGCTTTCATTTCATCAGAATGTAAACCAACGATAGATATTTCGGATCCTGATGTGGAAAAAATCTCTCTCAGTGGTAATCTTTGTGATATTTCATCCCCAAACAAACTTCCGCTCATTTTTCTTAACTTCGAGGATACTAAAATATCTGTATCATATAACAACGAACCGAGTTCATCAGTTGGAGGTATCCTTACATTTGAAGAGGAGGATTCAATTTTCTTATCCGCCAATAATGTGGTCCATTTCCAATTGCGTTCGTTCTTTTCATCAAAAAGTTTTACATGGCTTCTATCAAAAATAAATGAAATCGATTTACCATCGAGGAGTAGGAATTTTTGTATCTCGTCAACATCTGCCTTGGAAAAATCAGAACCTATACCTTGAACGAAAATTTTTTCAGGTATAATTTTTAAGCCACATGTATTTAAATTTGTTGGTTCACAAAGTCTAATTTCCAGTTTTGATTTTTGACTCTGAATGAATAAGCTATCTCTTCCCCATTTATAAATACCAAGCCAGGCATCTGGGAAATTTATTTCTGGTCTTTCATTAGGATGGAAAAAAGCAAACCTTGCAGGACTCATTTCCTTAATTTTTGCGAGTAATACAGGAAATTTTTTATTCTCCCTGTCACGAATGCCATTGATTTGGACAATATTCTCTCTACGCTGGGTTTTTTCCTCTAATGAAGAAATTATTTTTTTATAATTTTTCATCCATTGAACAATATCCGCATAAGCTAGATTCAGTTTTGAATCTTCAAATTCAAATTGAGAACCCATGGCATCACGAAATAAATAAATGTTTCGAATCTCTTCCCAAATCGAGGGAATGATTTCATATTTCTCATTAACAAGGTAATAATCACTCAATAAATTTCCAAATTTATCTAATGATGTTCTTCTAGAAAACAATCTTAATTCTGGTTTTGACTGCCAGGCATTTTCAAGCTCGGTCACCACACTCTTAATCTGAGAAGATCGTTCTACTTTGGGGATAGATTTTCTTCGAAGTAGCAGTTCCAATTTTAAATTATTAATCCAAAAAGATTCTTCCTCTAAACGAAATTCATACGCTAACTCGGAAGCCTCTTTTAACTTTCGATCAGACAATAAAATGTCACCCAACCTGTCATAGATCGCTGCAAGATTGTAGAGCAATCGGATTCGTTCTTTACGTTTCAGTGGATCACCTGCCAGGCCAATTTCACTTGGATTTACCTCTCCCGGATTTTCTAACAGTTCCGCAGCAGTAGCATAGGATTCCATTGCATTCTCCTTGGATGAATCTCGTATTAACTCACCTAAATAGTAATAGGCGATACCTTTTGTAATATCATATCGAATATTACTTCTACGAAAGGAAAGCTCACAATCTACTATAGCACAATTTCCTATATATGCCTGCTTCCATGAATCTAATTCCGAAATTAATTTCCTTACCTTACTAAGTGCTTCTTCCTTCCTATTTGCATTTGACTCAACAAAGGAAAATACGGACGCAGCATAGCCCGAAAAAACTTTCTCCTTTGGATCTTTATTCTCTGGCTTTTTAACGAGCTCAATAAGTTCTTCAAAGGACTCGACTGCCAAATCTGATTCTCGATTTTCGTAATGAATTTGGGCGGCGATTTGTTTTGATTTTGCCAAAATCGATCTCCCCATGATCGTTTTGTCTAAAGATTTATCTAAAATAAAATTATTTCGTTTTTCTAACTCTGATAATGCGAGACTGTATTCTCTTTGTTCAATATGATTTTCAATTCCGACACCTAGGCCGAGTAGGTATTTGAAATCGTCTGGAAATTCGCCTGGGAAACGCCCCTCACCTATCACTCGAGAATCAGCAGACAATAAAAAATTCCAAAAATAAACCGATTTCAAGCGAGTAAGAAAATTAGGTCTAGACTTTTCGTATTCCGATTTGGCTAAAGTTAACATTTCATAGGAATTACGGAAACGTCCTGCTTTCTGAAAAGCAATTGCCAAATAATTATACAAGTTGATGGGATTTACAAAATTTATCCCATTATTATAGGCGATTGCGGTTTGAAAAGAAACTATAGACTCAGCGTACCTTTGACTTTCAAGTTCGGAAAGACCTTTCAATGAAAAAAGTAAAGCCAACTTTGACCTCACATTGGCTAGTTTATCTCTATTTACTTGGCTATCCTCAGATGCCTGTAAATTGACAGCTTGATAATATTCATTTTTAAAATAAAGTTGTATGGATAATTCAAATTGTTCAATGGCTTTAGTATATAACCCCTGATAAATTAGAGACCTTCCAAAATTATAGCGAAATACCGCCTCCCTTCTATATCCTTCAAATTGATTTTTAGATAAAAGTAATTTCGAAGTCTCCTCAACCTTTGTATATCTTTCATTTGCCTTCGGATAATTATTTAATAAAAAGTAATTATTTCCAAGATTTAGATTCAAGTCAGACAAAACTTTCGGATCGGTTTTACCCTCATCCAAGAAGACTAGAATTTGTGAGTATAACTCTACATTTCCTTCTAAGTTTTTTTCAGGAAAAAATCTTTTATACAAGGAAAGATACATTTCTTCATCAGTTTCCGAACTCGTATCCGTTTTTCTGAGCTTGATTAGATCTATATATTGGTATAACCAGCCTAACAGTTGATACGCATCATAATATGTGGGCTCCGCAAAGATGATCCATTTCAATTCCCATTCTGCTTTTTTATAATTCTCCAATATTTCTTTTTTACGAGCATCCGTCATCGTATCAGTCGCATAGTAGTAAGATTCATAGATGACATATTTATTTATTAAAAAATAAGCATACCCATAGAGTGTTGCTAAATCCAGATGAGGTCTAGCCCTCGGAACTGCTTGTTTATAATATAATTCCGTCCATCGAAGTGCTTCACTTGATAAAACTTCGATTTGTTCTAGGTCTTTTAAATCAACAACACTTCTCAAATATTTATTATCGGTAACAACTGATGTTAAATCTGTTATGTTTCCAATTACGTTTAACTTATCCTTACCAAGAATATTCAGTTGGTTTAATAATGCTTTCTCTTCCTCTTCTCGTAACTTCTTACCATAATCAAATATCGTATCTACCATTTTGCGTTGGTAATATACGGCATATTCTTTGTATAAAGAATCTAAATACAAATTTCTTGTCTTAACAAGAAACATATTTTGATTGTTAAAAAAATAATGAAAAGAAGACTGAAGTAGATTGCCTAGTCTCTCGAATTCCAAGGCTTTATTCTCAAAATAAAGAAATGCATTTTGGATTTCTTCAACCTTCAAATCAACACCTAAAACTGGATCGTAAAACTCTAAATAGATTTTCATATTTCGTAGCGCATCCGAAGTATTGCCGAGCGATTTTTGATTTTGATATTTGAGTAAATTCGATCGTAACAATATAGGATTTTTATACGCGACTTGGAATGCAGTCATTTCAAAAATTGTAGGTTTACCTGGTGGTTCGAGGTCGATATTTATAGGAATCGGAACTATTGAGTCTATTACTGTATTTGATTCCGCGAATTTTCGTGTCTCGGCAAGTGCTTTCGCCTTCAAATACTGCAGCGTTGTTTGGATTAATACTTCCTTCTGCATTTCAGGATTTTGCAAAAGGTCTGTTGTCCACGCAATCACTTCCTCAGGATTTCTACCTGATTCAATTTTTGTTGTCATGTCTTCTAGAGCATACCGTAAATCTCGTTTGCTATCAGTTGAAAAAGGAACCTGTGGGTTTTGTAGAAAACGCTCTTTTTCCCGATGCCAGTTTGCAAGGATCAAACGGTAGACATTCGGAATGGATTTAGAATCTTTTGTAAATTCATAGCCACCTAATCTTCTTCTTATCTCTCTGATTTGATGGTAATCTGGGAACTTTTCATTCAACTCAGCAATCAAGTGCGATGACAATTGAGACATGCCTACGTGTTCATATTCGTCTATCAGAATATGCATTAGAGAGGGAATAGTATCAAGGGAAACAGTTTCAGAGTCCACAAGAGATATGTATTTTTTTAATTCTTCATTGCGTGAACTTGGATTTCCAAGCAACCATCGACCATATCCAATTTCAAATACAGAATTAGGGGAAATTTTTTGGTTTCTCATTTCTAAGAATATAAGCTTTGCCTCAGATGATTTCCCCATTTTTTCAAAAGCCTGTGCCTTTAAGGCTTTTGCACGTGCGGAGTAAATAGGGAAAAGTGGATCTTCCGAATGAAATAACTCAATCGAATCAAGACCCAAAAAGTAAGAATCTAAACTTTGTTTATCCTGAAATGCTTTTGTATACTGATACTGCTCGGCGATAGAGTTTTGTCTGGGTACAGATCCATTTTCTGGGATAAAATAAATGTTTATAGAATTAAAATAAGGAGCAGAAAAAAGAATCGAACCGCCATTAAAATTGGAATACCGAACATCAAAGTAAGAAGCTTCGCCCGAGGAAAGGACCCTTTCTCTACCCGTTTGTAAATTTCGCATAACAAGTAAATTTGTATCTCTTTCATCGAGTCGACCGTTTAAATTTGTATCAGTTCTAATAGAAGAATAGTAAAGAAATGAATTTTTGGCATCAACAGAAGGAGAGTAATCTAAGTAGTTATTTTCAGTTAAACGAGAAATCGACTTATCCGATAATCTCAATTGATAGATTTCGCCTCTCGGATCATCTTTGTACGATATGTAGTAAACATAATCTCCTTTGGCAGAAAAAGAGGGATTCACTCCTCCATCTGCTGTTAGCTGAAAAATTTCTTCAGGTTTTCGAGGATTGATCACGACAAGATTTGGCAATCCTGGTGAAAACCTATCAGAAACAAATAATACATATTTCCCATCAGGAGACCAAACTGGATCGGTATCGACAATCTGTTGTTTACTATATTCCCCCTTCGATTTTAAGTTTGTGAGGTTGATGGTGTCCTGGTTTATAAATCGATTGCCTTCCAGTAGTTCTTTTGTCCATTCTTCGATATCCATTTCGAGGAGTATTAGATCCCCACTTGAATCAAATTCCTCAGATACATAGACCAGATACTTTCCGTCAGGCGAAATGCTCGGCTTCGATTCGGAAAATGGGCTATTCGTAACAGGAACTACAACGGAGCTTTGAAGATCTCGAAACCAAATATCATAATTTCCTTTTTGATCGGTCGCATAAAATAGATAGCGACCATCGATCGTTGTAGAGTTATATAAGTTGTTACCTCTTTGCACAGTTAACGGAAACGGCTTGGATTGATTGGGAGAAAAATAGTTATTCGAAATGGCTTTATAGTCAAAGGTAACAGGTGCTATCTTTACAGACCTTTGTAATAAATTACATTGAATTAAAAAGAAAGTTACTAATTGGACGAATAGGATTGAGCCAGTGTATTTCATTCACAAACGCTCCCACTTACCGGCATTCGCTTCAAAGTATTCTCCCTTTGTAACAAACTTTTGGTATCCATCTACTAGACTTTGCTTAAAAATTTTCAGCTCATCTTCTTTTTTTCCCTTCTTGCGTTCGGCATCAACTTGCTTTTCTATAATGATTTTCCTAGATTCATTGATTAAGTTAAGAACATCATCAATTCGTTTTCGCTTTGATGGCAAATCATACTGGCCAAAGAACGGGGAGGCGCTCGCTAGAGGATTGTTTTTTAAAACTCCACCGTAACCCTCACCTATCATTCCATGAGTCTTATATTTTTTTACTTCAGGTGCTAGATAATTCAATCTCATCAAATGACCCGAAAATTCAGGATCTTCACCGCCCGAAGGAGAGACAGATTTCGAGGAATTCGATCCAGATGAGGATTGAATCGATGAAACGAGCCATCCATCCTTCTCGAGATCCCTGTCTTCACCTATCATTTGTTTCTCAGCCGCCGTTTGTGCGTTAGTGATAGTAAATGGTGGTACTTTAAAGTTTATCAATGCTTGGCAATGAGTAAGTAATAAAGGAATGAATATAACAGAAAATAATTTCATAATTTGCCTCTTATTGGTAGGATTGAATTTCAGATTGTGCACGTTTTAGAAAGTTTGCCAAAGGCATCCGTTGCTGAGAGATTTTGCTATCCTCTAAATTTACAAATATAGATAAGAATGACCTTCTAAAAAATACATCTGCATAAACAAGCCCTTTGGATAAAGATACATCAATTTTATTTACAGAGTAACTATCTGCAATTCTATCAATTAATAAATTCTGTTGTGAAATCACATTGAGTGCACTCTTGCCAAAATCACTCCCGATTTGGAAAATGTAAAAAAACAAATCCATATTCGCGACTGGTTCCGTTAAATTTCTTACGGAAATGTTTAAGTCAGCTTTTATTTTTCCATCTTCTATTTTATCTCGAATCTTTGGTGCCATCAATTGTTTAAGATCAATGTCACGAATTTGTAAATTGCCACGAAACTCCATGAACGCTGGATCTCCGGAGCCAACGTTAAAAACCATATTTTTGCCGAGTATCAATCCATCTAAGGAGTATGCTTTTAAATCATCAATCGTGGCGTAATTTTCTCTATAATCAATTCTTGCTGTAAAACCAGGAAGCGCACCTTGTTTTTTCACATATTCAAAAGGAAGATCGGGAATGCTTGGATGAGTTCCTATAACCTGGGCTATCTTTAAATTTGGTTCTGCGGTTCGACCATAAGTTTTAATAAAAACAGATTTATCGCCCACGATTAGGCTTTCTTGTTTTTTCCAGGCGAGGTTGTGTTGGAAAGGAATATTTGCCTCCATATCCTCTACAAGAAAAACACGACAGTCGACCCCAGGACATTTTTGATTCGTTTGATGGATGTGTGAGTGGTCGGATAGTAGTAGTCCAGAGATATCAAAATCTCGTACTTTCGCTGTTAGATCCAAATTTCCCATAAAGGAAATGCCTTTTAGTAGATATCGTTTTTCCTTTGAATTGATTTTAAGTTTCGTATCAATGGAACCAAAATAATTGCCAAATGGTGCTTTAACATCCCCTTGTTTTTCAGTCAGTATCCCTTTTAGGTTTAGCGAAATGACTTTTTGATATGCCGTGATAAATACGTCATTGATCGTTATGGTTTTTTCTTTGTTTTTCGAAATACTTGCATCTAACTTAACATTCAAATCTTTTAATTCTAATCCAGGTATCACTCCAGTAAGGTCTAATTTAAATTTTTGTCCCAACTCATTTAATGTGATGTCTGATTTTATATTCAGAAGAGGCTCATTCCCTACAATGCTCTGAAGAGGCGCAATTTTTTCTTTTAAAACTAAAGGGAGAGTTTGCAAAAGATTTGAAATACCAAGTCCGATGCTTGCTTTTGAAGTTTGAATGCGAGTGGCATTGGGAGAAAGAGAGAGACTTCCAACCACGTCAACTACCAAGGCTTTCCCACCTGCAGTTGTTTTCTGTAATAGATTCAAATTGGAAATCGAAATCGCAGAAAGACCAAAAGGTTTATCAAAGGCGAGACCGAGATTACCAACCAAACTCAAACGTGAGTTCGGAGACCTAGAACGATCAATCGCATACCTAAATCCCTCTACTCCTAAATCTACATTCAATGGTAAGTAGGAATAATCCAGTGCACTTATTTCTATTTTTGCCTTTGCTTTTCCTCCCACAATGGAAGTAAATTCACCTAAATTTAAATTCTCCACATTTAACAACAAATTTAAAAACTTTGTTTTTTCATAAGATGCTATGAGTGATAATATGATATCATTATAAGTTAACATTAATTTTTCGATCTGGAAAGTCTTAACAAAAGGCAGAGGATCCTTCGCCGTTTTCTCATTCTTTGTCAAAAAATCTAAACCCGAATTTGCATCTATAACAACTGTTTTGATGTTGTGTTTCTTTCCATTGCCATTTGCAAAAAATAAATTATTCCCGCTTAAATTTAAGTTAAGCAAGACGTCACTCCATGATCCTTCGATTGAAGTATTCGCGAGACTTAAATCCCCACTTAAGGAAATGGGAGGAAGAATGCCATTCAATTGGCCGATCAAACGACTTAAAGGTGCTAAGTGAATATTTGACTCAGCTACTTTTATGGAAACTTTCGGTTCTGGTGTTTGGATAAGTTCCATCTTTCCAACAAGTGAAAGCCAGGTATCTCCAAGGATTTTGAGGAAAAATCGCTTAAAAATCAATTCGTCTTTATCGGGAAAGTATTCTATATGATGATTGAGAGAGACACCAAATTGGATGGGTTTCTTTTTGTATTCGAGTTGAATTTGATCTGAGCCTATGTTGGATGAAAATAAGAACAGGGGATTTTCTGATCGGTTTTTCCAATCGAGAAGAAGGCTGAGAGGGATCGTTTGCTTCCAATTAATGTCCTCCGAATCTATTTCAATAGGTAATGACCTATTGGGATTTAGTGCCAAATAAAAGTTATCTATTTGATCCAGAATTTCAAAGTTTAAAGGCAAGGTGGTAAAACGGTTTGTGATTAGATCCAAACGGAGATTAAAATCATACACATCTGCAAGAATTCTTTTTTCCGACTCTTTCCAATAACGTAAATGGAACTGGTCAATGTTTATATGTGCCTCTGCAAGGAGTGGTAGATACGTCCGAATCTCCTCTAACGGTGGTGATGTTTCTGCAGTGGGCTCTATGTTAGGACTCGTTACCTTCGCAATACGTGCGTAGTTCCAGATACCGTTCCGTTCATGTAAAAAGAGAGTTCCCGACTCAATCGCTACCTCACTGATTTTTAGCTTCAGATAAAAGAGGGATAATAAATTGTAGCGCACGGCAAGTCGTTTGGCTTCAAAAAGAGATTCATTCGGGAACTCATTTTTTATTTTGAAACGAATGGAGTTTGTTTCGAATCCGAAAAAAAGGGAGAATACTTTCGTATCGATCTCTAGTTCCGCATTGGTATAGGTTTCTACCAATCGGGGAAGCAAATAATCCGCCGAATAGACGTTAAAGATAGATTTATAAATTAAAAATAGAGATAAAAGGAGACGGAACCAAGTTTTCGTCGCGATCCGATGCAAATTTTCCAGAAATAAGGAACCCACACTCGAGATCGCTCCAATAGGTTTTAGTATTCGAAAGAGTCTTCCGCCTCTTCCAGAGTTTTGTAAATCTCAAAAACGCTGGAAAGTTTCGTGATTTCCATCAGGTTTTCGATGTCGGAATTTAGATTCGCAAAGACCAATCTTCCGTTTAAACCATCAATATGCTTATATATATTCAAAAACGTTCCTAATCCAGCTGAATTGATAAAGGGAACCTTTTTCAAATCAATGATAAATTTAGGAACTTGGCCTTTCTTGATGTACTGTTCAATTTTCTCGGACAGTTCAAATTCATTTCCGGCTTTGATGGCACCCTCAATTTTAATGATGTGCACGTCGTTTTTACTCGTAACTTTGATTTTCATAACCCTTCGGTAGGTGGTATAGGCGTAAAAATGCTCGAAAAAAACGACTTTGTAAAGCAAATTTTTATGCAGAGCGCAATAAATCTCGCCGGCGTAAATAAAGGAGTCGAATTCCCTTCGAAATCAAACTTCTGATTTCCTTTCTGGAAAGCCCTAAGATCAGTGAGATCTCGCGCTCAGAAAAAAAACATTTGTTAAGTGCTTTGTCCCGAAGGACAGCCCATTCTTTCTTCTTTTTAAGATACCATCTTCTTTTCTCATTATCTAGACAATCGAGTAAAAGTCGAGTATAACGTACGACTCTAGCCGAATACGTATCTATTTTCTTCAGATGCTTTTCCTTCTTTTTGTCATAGATACGCTCAAAATTAACATAATTTCTATCGAGTTCTTTTAATCGCCATTCCATGGATTTTCTATGCTTACCGATCATAGGTAAATCGTAGCGAAGCGCTAGCACCAAACCTACCATTGGTGGCATAGAATCTAGTTGGAATTGGATATTCTCATGGTCATACTTCTCAAAGAACAACAAAGTATCTTCGTGGTATTTTTTCTCCTGCCAAAGCTCAATATATTCTACATTGCTATCCAACTTTTTTGATTTTCTGGCAGCATTTCGAAAGAGATTGAAACCATAGGTCACAAAGAAGCCTAGCACAACTTCTGCATCATACTTAAGTGACAATTTCCACATCTCTTTTAGCTTTTCAAGAATTGCCAAAAGGAGCTCCGATCTTTCATCCTCGCTCATTTTCCGCTTCTTGGAAGTTTTCTCAACCATCCAAATGGGAAGTTCTGATTGTAACTCACTGAAATTCCCTGAAATCCGAGTTTCTAAAATAATCTTTTTAACTTGTTCATCTGATATTTTTGGTAACATGAGTTAATCATTCTCAATCCAAAAAAAATCATACTACTTTAACCGACACCATCATTTACTAACGGAAGAAATGCGAACTAATTTGGAAGTAAGGCGAACTTATCGCTATTTTTTGTATTTTCGAAAGAGGAGTAGAGATGTAGCAAGCGCAATGTGAAACAAATTAAACCAGGCATAAGGTAAATAGGCAAATGTCGATATTTTTAGCGAGGTTGCCATAAATGCTCCACAGCTATTCCAAGGAATGAGAGGTGAAGTGATAGTCCCTGAATCTTCCAAGGATCTGGACACTTCCTTCCCATCGATATGATATTCTTCTGCTAAATGACGAAATGCCCGAGCCGGAACTACAAGGGAAAGATATTGATCAGCGGTTGTTAGATTTAAAATGAAACTGGAACCCATACTTGCAAGTAGAACATCCCACTTGACATAAATCCATTTTTTCATCAGAGTTAAAATTTCTGACAGATAACCCATTCCTTCCAAAATTCCACCAAACCAAACTGCTGTTAATATCAGAATTTCCGTTGGCAGTATGGCAATGATTCCGCCACCTCCTAGTAAGGCATCTACGTTGGGATTTCCAGTTTCCGGATAGAAACCAAAGAGGAGCGATTTTCCCATATCGGTTAGTGGCGCACCTCCAAGATAAGTGAAAAGCATGGAGGAAAGGATTCCAAGGCTCAGGGAATAGACAGCTTTTAAGCCGAACATCGCAGAGCCAAAGACAAGAATTACAGGAACCATATGGTATGGTTGAAAAGATAAGTATTCACTTGAGAAGAATTGATTTAAAATATCATTTTGCACCACGAGAAGAGGAGGATTGTAAAAATTCCAAAGAGCATAGGCAATCAAACATAAAAGAAAGCTTGGAATTGTCGTTTTCATCATATAGCGAATGTGTGTGCCTAAAGGCACACCAGTAAGGGAGGAGGCAAGGTTTGTCGTATCAGAAAGAGGAGATAATTTATCACCGAAATAACATCCTGAGACAATGGCACCGGCGCAGATTTCAGGCGAAAATCCTAAGATATTTCCTACTCCCATCAGTGCCACACCGAGCGTGCCTGCGGTGGTCCAAGAAGATCCAGAGATAACAGCGGTAATGCCACAGAGGATCGTTACTCCCGGAAGAAAGGTGGGCGCAAATAAAATTTTCGTTCCGACAAAAATCATGGAGCTAAGAATTCCTGCGTTTGCCCATGATCCAATGAGCATTCCCACAAATAATAAAATCAACATCGCTGGCAAAACGGATAAAAAATTTCGCCAAAGAGATTGTCTCAAAAGACTCTGGATGTGGTGTTTTCTAAATCTTTGCAGTAAGGCGACAAATCCTGCCAAAAACAAAGACAGTTGGTGAGATCCATATAACGGATCCGAGGTGAACACGAATCGAAATAGGATCACAAAAATCAAAAGGTAAATTAACGGAGAAAGGGATAGGAGGACCAAAGCCCTTTCTCTTCGTTTCATCTAAGAAAAGAAACGCATTTGCAAGAAATAGATCGAAAATCCGAAAAGAAATAATATCCCGCCCCAGGAAAGTAGATTCATCAACGGACCTGGACGATGCTCTTTGGGAATGTCTTTTCCAAATAAAATAAAATGATGGATGAGTGCAAGGATCGGTGCATTTAAGAAGGAGACAGTTGTCGCAAAATCGACAAGTCCTTTCATACTCGTTAAGAAAAACCCGAGAATCAGGACTGATCCCATACCTACGACGAGGATCAAAATCCAATACAATTTTTCACTACTAACGGCCTTTAAACGAGGAAAAACCCTTTGACTGGCATTGGTAACCACACGCGGATAGGCATCGAAACAAGTTAGCGTGGTTGAAAACATGGTAAAAAAGGCAGCAATGAGAATGATGGGATACGACCAAGATCCTATCGAAGCAGTATAGAGTTCGATTAGCTCGCCCGCAAAAACGGCAGCATTTCCAGAAAACTCTTTTCCCGTATTGTACATCATATTGGCACCTAACGTCAAAAAGAAGACGGCAAGGATTGTAGTCCCCCAGTAACCAATGTTAAAATCGAGCATGGCCCATTTCATGGGAGGAAGTTCTCCATTTTGTTCCTTTTTAGCGAGAGTCCAATCCGATTGCCAAACTGCAGCTTCAATGGGAATGGGCATCCAACCCATCAAGGCAATGAGAAAGGAAATATCGACAGCATTTGCCAAGGAAAAACTCCTTCCTGGAGTTGGAACTTTTGGGACATGGGCAGCGAAAGAAAAAATTACAGCAAGGATGGTAGAAAGTGTGAGACCCACGACGATCCACTTCATCAGTCGATCCAATGCGGAAAACTTTCCGATAAAAAGTAAACAAAAACAAAAGGATAAGATGAGACTGCAAAGCACCCATGGCTCAACCTGGATGCCGAGTATGATTCCTAAAAGTCCCGATGTAACCAACGTTACCGTCGAGACAATCACACACATGGTACCGGCGGAGATGATAAAAAAGATCCAGATCGGGAGGCGACCCAAGTTCTCATAACCATCTAAAAGTGATTTTCCAGTGACGATGGTATACCTGGTCCCAATTTCAAAAAATGGATATTTGATGATATTTGCAAAAATAACGACAGCTAACAGCTCGAAGCCGTAGACCGCACCTGCCCGAGTGGACTGGACGAGATGAGAAACTCCTACAGCGGCACCGGCGTACATAAGGCCTGGACCTAAAAATTTAAAAAAGGAAACTTTGGAAATGGGCATGATATTTCAGAAAAACGTTAAGGCTCAGGTTTGGAAAATGAAATTTTTTGGACATAAAAAAACCCCCGAGAGTTTCCTCGCGGGGGCCTTCTTTCCAAAACGGAAGGTCGAAAGTCGATCTTACTCGTTGTTTGGGAAAGCTGTCAGTTTGTCTAATCCTGAGTCACCAAATTTGGCAGCACCAGCAGACGCGCCTGCAGGGCAGCTTCCGATGCCAGCAAGAGATGTCGTAGCAAGTAGGCTTCCAGAAGTGGTTCTTCCTGCCGCTGTTCCACCATACAAACAAGTCGTAAGGTTTGAAGTAGATCCACCATCACCGCTGATTGCAGAGTTCAGAACTGGGAGTTTTCCCCCACCAATTGCTTGTGAAATCACATACTTAGAACGGAAAGAGTTGTTACACGCAATCGCATCCAATTCAGTTGCAGTTGCTGTTCCTTGGACTGCTCCTCGAGTCGTTGCATACAAAGCAGCTGCCGTATTTTCCGCAGAGAATGCGTAAGCAATTTCTTTTGTGCTCGTGAGTTCTTTTCTGTTCGCAATGTTTGTGCTTCCGATTGCGATTTCAGAAATCGGACCATAACCAGAAAGGCTCAAACCTTCACAAGCATCCACTTGAGATAGGTTGATGTTCGATGCTTTATAGTATTTTATGGAACTCTCATCTTGTTTTGTGGTTCCGATCGTTAAAGGGAAAGCCACATTGAACGCTGCGGAAATGTTGCTAAGGGCCGGAGAAACTGGATACGCGGTTTCTGGGAAGATCTTGTTATTCCCGAAAGTAGAACCCTCTGAGATTGGTGTAACAACGTCTGTAGTCGGGTGTGCCACTACGAATGCATAAGTGTGCGTTGTAAAACCAGAGATGATCGTATTCCTTGGTGTTCCTGTGAAAGCTCCACGGATCATCGAGTTAGAGAAATCTGAATTTGGTTTTCTACAGTCTGTGTTGTTGTTCACTGCATCAAATGCTTTTACGATGCTTGTGAAAGCAGCGGCACGGTCAGCCGTAGTCAGACCAGTAAAAGTACAAGAGGATCGAGGGATTCTTGCACAAGCAAGGATACCCGTTCCGTTCGCATACGCTTGTCTCGCTTGGTAAGCCGTTGCTGTTGCCGTAGATCCACCAAAAGCAGTATAAGTCGCTGCCAAGGCACCCGCGATAACACCACATCCACCGGCAAATGCAGTTCTAACTCCAGTTACACTCCCGCCAGCCGCAGTAAAAACGGCACCGAGTGAAGTTTGTTCTGCTGTTGTAAAGGTAGCAAGGTGTGCGTCTAAAATTGCCTGAAGGGTTGCACCCGAAGTCGTTCCAGCAGCTGAGCATGTCGCTGCAGCAATACCTAAGTAACTGGCTGCGTCAACCGATGCTTTTCCAGTGGCGATGTCTGTATTTCTTGCAGTCGAATCGTAAGTTCCACCACCTCTGATAAATGCATCATACTTTACATTGTATGGTACACTCGCATAAGTCGTGTAATTCTGACCTGTTCCAATCGATGTTCCCGATGCTTGTGTAAACTCTGCTTCGGTAAACGTTGTGGTGCTGCTGATAGCTGCTTGCATGATCGCACCTGAATACAGTGTTCCCAGGTTTAAGCTGATCGCACAGTTTCCAGAAGCAGCATTCTTGATGGTAAGGGAAAGAATCGCTGCTAAGCCTATTTCTTCCTTCACTCTGTCTGGGTGGCAAGCAGTCAGCGCGAGAGCACTGATCATGGCGATGCCAGTAAATTTAATTATATTACGTTTCATCTATATCTCCTAGATTATAACTCGAGTTTGTAACCAACGCGGTAGGTTTGGCCACCAACGATTACAGGGTATGCAGCGATAGGAGCGATAGCGTTCGCACCACCAACTGATTGTGTTCCACCAGTTCCCATTGCTCCAGAAAGGATAGTTTCTAATTCAAAGAAGACGTGTCCTTTTTCTGTTACTTTTGTTTGCGCACCGACTAACCAGTTTAAACCGAAACCAGATGCACCAAACTTGATGTTTTCTTTGTAAACGCCAGGAGTAGGAGCGTCAGAAAGAAATGCTCCACCAGGACCAGCGAGTCCAGGGAAAAGGTTTTTTAGTGTGTCGCCGTCAACCGTTCCCGCAACACCCCATTGGCCTTTAAAGTAGTTCGCACCACCGGCAACATAGACTGCTGTGTCGTTAGACGCATTAAAAAGCTTGATACCGATAAAAGCAGGAACTGTCCAAGCAGAATAGCTCCACTCTTGTTCTAACCATTTGTAACCAGCTGCTGTAGAAGAAGTGTAACCACCAGCGATCTTGCTTGTGTGGTTTACGCTAATTCTATAAAATAATGAATTGATACCGAAAAGGCCTTCCTTTTCATAACCTACGTTTAGGTTTAAACCAACCATAGCTCCATTGTCTTTCACGCCAATGAAACCATTTGTAGATTTATTGAGTCCTACAAGTGTGTTTTCAGCATAAATGGCTTGTTGTGTTCCGCCTGTTACGTTTCCTTGTGAGTTCGTTACTGGTTTAGAAGAATCTAAACCGTCTTTTAGGATGGTTCCGCCCAATCCTGCCAAGTCAAATTGGCCCCCGAGACCAAAATTGACGTAAGAACGAGGTCCTGTCTGTGCGCTTAGGCTTGCAGCCGCAGCTACGAACATGAACCCCATAATTCCGATGCGAAGTGATTTCAACATTCGATGGTTACTCCTTGTGAGTTTGTTTCCTGATTTTTTTTATCCTGTGGACACAACCCAACATTAGTTAGGAAAATGCTCTCACAATTGTAGGAGATTTAGACATAAGAAATGCTTCTGTCAAATTAAAAAATGTTATTAAATCGCAATTTTTGTGTTTTTTAAGTCATTTGTGACGCATTGCACAATTGTTTACGCATTTAAACTGAGGAAAACCATGAAAAAATCTGCCAATTTGTCCGAAATCAGTCTACTTCTCATTTTTCTTTTTTTCCTGCCGGTCCATTCGGGAACGAAAGCAAAAATGATTCGTTACTCGGGGAAACTTTTAGGGTCCTTTCCATTGTCTCAACCGCCTTACTTTGAGTATGAGGATAAGTATACCTTTCAGTCCAAAAAGATCCATTGCGACAGAGAAACGACGGCCCTACTCGAAGAGAAGTGGAAAGAATCCAAGGACTTTCAAGTGGATGGGAAAGCGATTGTCAAAGTCGAAAGCGACGGGGCTTTTTTTTGTGAGGGCAGACCCAATGTGGGGACAAGATACAAAGTCTCTGCCCCTTCGCCTTCGCAGGCAGGTTCAAAATGGATCCAAGGTCAGGTCTTAGAAGCCGATCCGACCTCAGGTCAGATTGTCTATTCTTCCCCCTATGGAAAACGAAGCTACCTTACCCTTTCGAAAGAGCAAGCTACAACCTTCCACGAGAGAATCAGCAGGATGGAGACCGTGGAGATTCGTGGGAATTTCCGGTATGACCGAGTGAAGCGGTATTTTGTGGAGGAATGAGGGAGGGGTGGGTTATGTCGCATGGGTCTTAGTCCCCCACCCGTTTTCAGGGCGGGGGGAGTGGATCGTGGGCGACCCGCTCCGGCCATGGGACAGAGCTAACAGTTCGGGCAGAAATTGGCAAGTTTATGAATTAATTTTTCTCTTTATGTTCGCACTTTTGCCTGGGTTCTATGGAATGGAACTTGATGAAAGCTTTCCTCGTCTTAGAAAATGGTGTAATCATGGAAGGCACCTCTTTTGGTGCAGAAACTTCCTCGCTCGGCGAAGTTGTATTTAACACATCGATGGCGGGATACCAAGAAATCTTAACCGATCCATCTTACAAAGGGCAGATGATAAATCTGACTTACCCTATGATCGGAAATTATGGGATTTGTTCTGAGGATATGGAGTCAGATAAAATCCATGCTAGTGGTCTCATCGTCAAAGAATACGTACCAAGGCCATCAAACTATAAATCCACAGAAACATTAAAAAATTTTCTAGTTCGATTCAATGTGCCCGCCATTGAAGGAATCGATACTAGGAAACTAACGCGAATTATACGTAATTCGGGGGCAATGTCAGCTGGTATCTTTGTTTCAGAAACATACTCTGACGATTTCTTGAAGAAAGTAAAAGCTGCACCAAGTATGGTAGGTGCTGATCTTGCCAAAGTTGTATCGACAAATAAAGCATACAAATTCGGAGACCATTCGCCTAATAAATTTAACTTAGCTGTCTACGATTTCGGAGTGAAAACAAACATTTTACGACTTCTTGATGCTGCAGGTTTTAATGTGAATGTATTCCCTGCAGAAACGAATGCATCAGATTTACTGAAAGAAAAATTCGATGCTTATTTTTTATCAAATGGCCCAGGCGATCCTGAACCACTTAGTTATGCTATTGATTCTGCGAAAAAAATTATGGATGCTGGACTTCCGTTATTTGGTATTTGTTTAGGTCATCAAATCATCGGACTTGCGCTTGGAAGAAAGACTGCTAAACTTAAGTTTGGTCATCGTGGCGGCAACCATCCTGTTCGTAATGAAGAGACAAAAAAAATAGAAATTACAAGTCAAAATCATGGTTTCCATGTTCTGGGCGATTCCACAGACGAAACGCCTGTAACACGCATTAATCTATTTGACAATACAGTGGCTGGACTAAAAAGAAAAGGTTTGCCTGTTATGGCTGTCCAATACCACCCAGAGGCCTGTCCTGGCCCTCATGATTCAGCGTATCATTTTAAAGAATTTTTTGAAATGGTTAAAAAAAACAAATCCAGCTAATGGGAGCTAATTTATGAAGAATTTAGATGAAAAAAATTTTTGGGGTATTCCTTACGCAACTGAGATATCAACAGAGGCGTTTGTAAAAGATGTTTGGGATCCAACGACTGATGAAATCTTAACACCGAAGAATTTCCTTGGAATTGGCTGGGGAATCAACCTTCATGCCCTTGGCAAGAAAGCAGGGATCATTAAATAGGATTATTTATTTAGCAAGTGTGATTTTAATGCATCTCTTCCTTTCGCGTTGAGATGCGTAAAATCAATAAAAAACTCTGGATCATCCAATGACCTGCTTTCGATTTTTATCACTTCAGAAAATTTTAATTTTGGAATTTCTTTTTCCAATCGACTTCGCACATTCAATTTTTCCATATCCTTTTCTAATGCTGGAGAAAAAGGAAGATCTAAACAAACAACTTCTATATTTTCAATTTTAGCTATCTCAATCAGTCTTCTGATTGCATCTAGAGCGCCTTTTCTCTCTTTTAAAAAGGCAATCGAACTTCCCTCGGGCAGAGATGGAAAGGCTTCCTTATTTTTTTCTGAGCCAAAACTTTTCCAGGTCCAATGATCAGAATTATTAAAATGACCGTTAAGATAGAGATTATTTTGATAATGTTCTTTCAAAATCTCAAAACTTCGATTTCTAAGTAATTGATTCTGATCCGCATCATGTAATTCGGTTGATTTTGGTAATGGAGATGCGATCGCAAAAAGGGAGGAAAAATTCTGATTTAAGCCAAAAAAAGGAAATAATTTAATGACAACTTTCCATAAAAAATCTTGAAAATGATGAAAATAAAAGGAGCGGAGGCTTGGTTCAGTCAATTGGTGTAAATGAAATTTTGAAAATCCAAAGTAAAGTTCTTTATGGGCATCAGTGACAGCATTTTGTGAAATGGAAATCGGTGATAGATTCAAATAAATTTTTTTCAAATTTGGCATACCAGATTTTACTTCGAGGTATTGATCTAACATCCCTTCTGGTTGTTCGCTGGGCCTAACACGATATTGAATTTTGCCCGCGTCCAGTGAATTTAATTTACTCATTAATTCAGAAGTAATACCACTTAACACTTGACTGTCGCCAAGAACCAGAACTTCAGCATTTGCATGAATCTCCTTTTTGAGATTCAAATACCACAGAAAGGATGTCTCTTCCGTGAAATAACAGAGTTGCTCAAATGCCAAACGCATAGAAAGAAAAATAAAAAGTAGGCTAAGGGCAATATATTTCGCTGTCATAAATTAAAATTGAAAATAAAAAAATTCCTGTTTCGCGAATGGTGATATGAGTGAAAAAATTAGAAAAAGAATACTGAATGAAAGCCAAAATACGATAGGCTTATTATGCAGCTGCCAATCAGTTTCCGAGGTTTTTATTTGTTCTTGCCAGAGATCAAAAATGAGTATAGGTAGAAAATAAAGAAAAACAAAAAACCAGTCAGAAGTTAAGGTTCCAATAGATAAGATATTATTTAAGTATGCAATCAACTCCTTATAATTGTGTACTCGAAATAACAAAAGACCAAAAGAAAAAGAAAAGAAAGTGAAGAATATACCAATCATTTTTAAAGTAAAATTAAATTTTCCCGGAATCGATTCCAGGAAATATTTTTTGATCACATTATATACTATAATACAAAAACCAAGATAGATACCCCAGAGTAAATATCCATAGGTAGCCCCATGCCAAAGCCCACCGAGAATCCAGACTAAGAGAATATTTATATTCTGTCGTAAAAAACCTTTTCGATTTCCACCTAATGGTATATAAACATAATCTCTCAACCAACTAGATAAGGAAATATGCCAACGTTGCCAAAATTCAACTGGACTCGAGGCAAAAAAGGGTCGATGAAAATTATTCATGAGATTAAAACCCATAACATAAGCAAGGCCTCTCGCACAATTAGAATAGCCGGAAAAGTCAGCATAGACCTGGAAGGCAAACGATGGAGCAACAATCCATAAAATGCCGTCAGGTAGCGCTCCGCTCTGATTCAATGCAGCGTCGACAAATTTTGCAAGTGGATCAGCTATGGCTGTTTTTAAGAATATCCCCCACAGAAAAATGCTAAATCCTTTATAAATTCCTTCTCTTGTGATCTTCCGATTTGATTCTAATTGCGGTAAGAGAGAATTCGGTCTTTCAATTGGTCCAGCCAGCAATAAAGGAAAAAATATATCGTAAACTGAGAATGTAACAAGATTATCTGAAGGAGCTATGTTCTGTTTAGCGATTTCAACTAAATAACTAATGTTATGAAATGTATAAAATGAAATTCCCACTGGTAATAAAATTTCAGGTCGCCAGATCGAAATGGAATGAGAGAATACATTTGCGATATCAACAACAAGATCCACCAGAAACAAAGTGTATTTGAAAAAGCCGAGAATGATTAAGTTGAGGACGATTCCAAAAATTAAGATGCGCTTACGATCCTCTATCTTCTTCCTTTGACTTAAAAACTTCCCGATATAAAAATTAAAGAGTATGGAAATTACGAGCAATAAGCTCATCTTCCAATTCCAGTAAGAATAAAAATAGAATCCATATAACAGGAGTGCTACGTTTTGCCATTTTTTACTAAGGAAACAATAGAAAGAAAAAAAAAGTAAGAAACTTGTTAAGAAAGGAAGAGAATTAAATAACACAAACTTATCGTTTCGCTAATTATGCTTCTTCGATCATTTCCATAAATTGGTTTTTATCTTTTGTATCGTTCGGATACGAAAGACTCAGTATTCGATACGAAGGCTTAAAAGTTGAACTAAAGAATTCTTCTTTCTTGCTAAAAGATGCTTTGATTTTTTTTATTACGATTTCTGTCTCTTCTCTATCTTTCCCATGAAGCACGATGGCAAATTTACCTTGTCCGACTCGAGTAAAATAATCATTTTCACTAATATGATCAGTGATTGTTTTTCGCAAAGTGTCCGCATATCGAGCAAATTTTCCTGCACCAAACAGATGAATGATGCGTGCCACATTCTGAATCTTGAATATAGAAACGGTAAAATTGAGACTCATCTTTTCAGATTTCTCGATTTCTGATAAAATTTTCGTTTCCAGTGGATTAAATGGATTTCTAAATAAGGCTTCCTTTTCGGATAAAATTAATAGGTTGGCGAGTACTGGTGCTGAAGTTTCCATGATGGCAACTGCAATATCTCGACTCATATCTGTCCAAGGACTCGATGTCGCATGTACTACGACCATTCCCACAAGCCAATTTAAGTTAATGATGGGAAGTATGGTGAACTCAGACATGATTCCAAGTTCATCGTTGGAAAAAATAGATTTTAACTCCGAATCCTCCCTGAAGTTCTCTAATTTATAGACTCCAGCAACATTGGACACCATCCCTACAATATCCGAGTCTTTACTCAACCGGAAGTCACGCGCTCTCTCGGGCAAAATAAAATTAGAACCAAAGACGATATAATCTTCTCTCGACTCAGAATCTAACACGAGTAAGGAAAATTGTTTTACGCCCAATTTTTTCTTAAGATTGTCCACAAGAAGATCATAAGCATCGTCCATCTTGCGAACACCCGCAAAATCTCGCGCTGATTTTAATACAGATTCGTTAATCTCGACAACCTGTTTCACATTCACAAGTTCTTCTGTTAATTTTTCAAACTCGGCAACTCTAGAAAATACAGATCCTGCAATATCCCCGATCACCTTTACGAACTCTAGGTCATCTACAATATATTCTTCCCCATTGATTAATCTTCCCAGAGAAATGATACCAAAGCATTTTTCTTTGTGTCTTATAGGAACTAAAATTTCAGCTTCCATCTCTTCTAAAATTTGTTTTTCTTTATCGGGGATCCTTCGCTGCAGGAGATCTCCCGCATAAATCACAGTATCGGTTTCACTTAACCTTTGATAAACTTCATCATTTGTAAAAAAAGACCAATTATCTTTAAGATCAATACCCTCCGAATTTAAGGCATCCCAACGCTCGGCATCTGGAAGTGTCGAAGTTAATATAACTACAGAAGAACAACCGACTTGGCCAATGATGCTAAAGACAAGGTTGTCAAAAAAATCAGCAAAATCTTTGGACGCTGATATCTCCTTTGTGATTTCGAAGACTGCGTGATAATTTTCGATTCGCTTATTCGAGGCAATATACTGGCCCATCGGAGCCGTAGAGAAATCTGACTCATCATCAAAAAGAAAACTTTTGTCATGCGGTATAGGATCTTCGTCCTCCGGTCTCACTGGCTGTTTGGCGGATTCCTTATGGGCATCTTTTTCCCAATCTTCAAAGATATCAACCTCCGGTAGAGGCGCCGGTTCCTCGTTTTCTGCTTCGGAAGCAATTTCTATTAAACTATCATCTTCTTTGCCTTCAGGCTCTAACTCAGGCTCTAACTCAGGCTCTAACTCAGGATCTAACTCAGGCTCTAACTCAGGATCTAACTCAGGCTCTAACTCAGGATCTAACTCAGGATCTAACTCAGGATCTAACTCAGGATCTAACTCAGGTTCAAGCTCAGGTTCTAACTCAGGTTCAAGCTCAGGTTCTAACTCAGGTTCAAGCTCAGGTTCAATCTCAGGTTCAAGCTCAGGTTCAAGCTCAGGTTCTAACTCAGGTTCCTGAGTAGTTTCTTGGTCATCAAAATCGATTAAATCTTCTGAATCTGAGAAAGGCTCTGTATCAGCCATCACATCATTAAAATCAAAATCATCCTCGGAATGATCTGGAGTTTCTACACTTTCTGGTTCACCAAACTCGTCTTTGAGATTTGAAAATCCTTCCGTCTCCACTTCCGGATCGTATCCCCCGAGATCACTAAGATCAACTTCAATTTCGCCATCAGGAATGGGGAGATCATCTCCAATTTCATCCACAGGTAAATCCGATAAATCACCAATCCAATCTTCATCTTTCTCTTCTTTGAGAAATTTTTGAGCCTTCTCTAAAAGTGATTTTGGTTTCGGCAAGTTAGGCGCAGAAGGACTTTCCGATTGTGGGGATTTCTTTATGCTCTCGGCTCTATCGAGAAGACCCACGTCACAGCTCCAATTCTTTCATCATTTTCTTATATAGTTCAAAGTATTGAGACTTCGAAAATTCTTTGATGACTTCATCTGGAAGGTTTCCAAGCAAGTTGTCCAAATAACTTAATACTTTCTTGCGATCGGTTGAACTCAGCTCGGTTCGAGTATCTTCGATAGCTTCTGCAGCGGCGGTGCTTAATGATTTTTCTGATTCTTCAGGAGCTTGGCTTGCTCTTAATTCCTCAAGAGGAGAAAGTTTACCTTCCGGAGCATATTCATCTAAGTCCAGTTCCACTCCCGCGCTATCATCTTGCAAAAGAGTCGGTTCACGGTGCTCGGGAACTAGATTAGATTCGCCAAATTCAACCAGATCTTCATGCTCTACTAGGTCGGGTGTATCACTTAACGAGAAGTCTTCGATCGAATGCTCTAATTCACTTTCTTCATCTGTGTCAAAATCAAAGTCATGGATTTTATGCTCATCCATATCTTCCATCGGAAGATCGCCGATATCGTCTAGATTATCTCCGGGAAGCTCTTCGCCAATTAAATCATCAATTTTGTCGCCAGATACAGTTTCAATAGCTGGTTCAGTCGCTTCTTGTGCGTCTTCTTCTTCGCTACCGGTTATGTTTTCAAGCTCTTCCATAGAAAGAGCAATCGATTCATCTTCTAAATCTTCTTCTAACAAATCTGACTTTGATTTTTCTTCTTCGTAAGGTAGAGGTGCCCTGTCCAAACTATCAACAAGTTCATCCTCTGATGATTCTTCTGCCTCTTCTGCGATGGACTCTAGTTCATCCATGGAAAGTGCAAGTGGACCTTCATCGTCTTCGGAATCAACATGTGATTCCTCATATTCACCCTCAAGACCAGAACTTGCTTCTTCCTCATTTTGAAAGGAATCATCGCCAAATATATCAAAATTGGATTCTTCGTCTTCTTCGGCTTCGGGTGCTTCCGTTGTCTCTTCGGAAGCGATAATGCTGCCAAGTTCATCCGGACTCAAGGTGATGGTTTCGTCTTCTACTTCCTCATCGAGGATGTTTAGCTCAGGTTCGTCTGCAGCGTCTATATTATCTAGTTCTTCGAGTGATAGAGTGATAGGTCCATCGTCATCTTCTTCGGTGGATGTTTCTTTCGTTTCCGTAGATTCCAGTTCTGGTAATTCTTCTGTCTCAAAGAAATCTTCCTCATTTCCAAGCGACTCTTCAAGGCTTTCCGTGGAGGAGCCTAAAATATTTCCTAATTCATCGTCAGATAGTGTTAAATTTTCATCTTCTTTGGCAGATCCAAATAATTCTTCTTCTTCGGCGTCACGCAGAGGCTTGAATTCTTTTTCTTCTGGTTCATCATCATCTAAATCGAGTTCTGGGTAACCATTTTCATTGAAGGTCAATTGTGTATCAACTTCAGTATCATCTAAATTTAATTCTAGATTTAAGTCTTCTTCTGAATACGGCTCTAACTCGGAAGAGATTTCTGATTCCTCAGGAAGCAATACATCTTCTGAGTCTAAATCATGCATCTCACTCTCTGCAGGTTCTGCTTCCGTCTCTGCGCCGGAATCTTCTTCTGCAAGTAATCCGCCTGTTATGTTTTCAAGCTCTTCCATTGAAAGAGCAATCGGTCCCTCTTCTTCCTCATCAACGGAGAAGTCGGACTCATTTAAATTTCCTGATTTTTTCTTATTAGTTAGGATTCCATCTTCGCCATTCAATATGGCTTCGATCTCACCATCTAGATCGATGATATCATCATCAAACTCTAGTTCGAGATCATCTTCTTCCTTCTCTGATTCTTCGAATTCTATTGTATCTTCGGTCTCGTTAAAATCGGCATGCAATTCATCATCATGAAGAACGGGGTCTTCTTCACCTAATAAATTTAAGTCGGAGTCTAGATCAATATCGAGAAATTCCTCATCATCATTGTCAGTGCTAGATAGAACTAGATCACCAATACTTTCATCATCGGTGTCATCGAATCCATCTACGTCGTCAAGAGTTGGAGGTTCGAGACCTGGAGATTCCTCAAGATCGTCATCTCCTAAGTCAAAATCATCAAGATCGAGTGAAAATGCATCTTCGTCCAAAATAGGGTCGAGATTTTCTGACTCTTCTTTATTATTATTTTCCTGATCCGCCATTCGCTACGATTACCGTTTCCCCAAATCTACAGCCTGACCATCAGCTAACAGCTGGTCTCGGCGACTCATTTTATAAGTAAAAGACGAATTCGAACCAAAGCCATTCGCCTTCTCTACCGTGTCGATTCCAGTAAGCCATTTTCCAGGTCCTGACACTTTCACCTGAATCATTTCAATGGAATAGATTCTTTTACTTATTTCAGGGTTATCCTTCAAGTAAAATGCAAACATAGCTAGGATTATCATGACACCCGAACTAAAGATTGATTTATGATTCAAAGGAATAGTCCCCCTCTACAATATTTTCGGCAAGTAGAGGGGAAAAAAATTAATGTTGGTGAAGTAAAACGCGAACTTTTGCTTTCTTTATTGAATTTTCTCGCTCTTTTGACGCTGGCATTGCCTCTGCATGAGCTAAAACCTCTTCCGCTCGCTCTGTGGTGATGTCATCTTGAGAATCACCACCTTCTGTCAAAACGCGGATTTCATTGTTTTTAACTTCACAAAATCCGCCATCGATGGCGATACGGAATTCCTTATTGCCGGAATGGAGTTTGATGAGCCCCAAATCCAGCTGAGAAACCAGTGTCGCATGCCCAGGCAAGACTCCGAAGTAACCTACGATCCCAGGTAGGATCACAGATTCCGCTTGCCCTTGGTAGAGGATGCGGTCGGGCGAAATAACGGTCAGGGAAAGATTCTTATCCATGGGACAAAAACCCTATTCCTTACCTTTTAATTGTTTTGCGGCTTCTAGCACTTCGTCGATCGAGCCAACCATATAAAACGCTTGTTCAGGAAGGTCGTCATACTTACCTTCTACGATGCCCTTAAAGGAACGGATTGTATCTTCTAGTTTTACATACTTTCCAGGGCGACCCGTAAATACTTCTGCCACGGAGAATGGTTGTGATAAGAATTTTTCTAATCTTCTAGCGCGAGCGACTAGGATTTTATCATCCTCAGAAAGCTCATCCATACCTAGAATCGCAATGATGTCTTGTAGGTCTTTGTATCTTTGGAGAATTCTTTGTACTTCTCTAGCTACGAAGTAATGCTCTTCGCCAAGAATTACCGGGTTCATGATTCTTGAAGTCGAACCAAGTGGGTCCACGGCAGGATAAATTCCTTTTTCCGAAATCGCACGAGAGAGAACTGTCGTCGCATCTAAGTGAGTGAAAGCAGTCGCGGGAGCCGGGTCAGTTAAGTCGTCGGCAGGAACGTAGATGGCTTGCACAGAAGTAATGGAACCTCTGGTGGTGGAAGTAATACGTTCTTGTAATCCACCCATTTCCGTAGAAAGTGTCGGTTGGTAACCTACTGCGGATGGCATCCTTCCAAGAAGCGCGGATACTTCCGATCCTGCTTGCGAGAAACGGAAAATATTATCAACGAAAAGTAAAATATCTGATCCTGATTCATCTCGAAAATTTTCTGCCATGGTGAGTGCAGACAGGGCTACTCTTAGACGAGCACCAGGAGGCTCATTCATCTGACCATAACAAAGTACAGTCTTGTCGATTACGCCTGATTCCTTCATCTCATTCCAAAGGTCGTTTCCTTCTCGTGTCCGTTCCCCTACACCCGCAAACACGGAATAACCACCATGTTGTTTTGCGATGTTATTGATTAATTCTTGGATGAGAACCGTTTTACCTACACCAGCACCACCGAAAAGTCCTGTCTTTCCACCTTTGATGTAAGGAGCAAGTAGATCGATAACCTTGATTCCTGTTTCAAAAATTTCGGTTTTAGGTTTTAACTCTTCAAAGGTTGGCGCATCTCTATGGATTGATTTTCTTTGGATGTCTTTTGGCATATCGCCCATTTCATCAATCACTTCACCGAGAACGTTAAAGATACGTCCTAGGGTTTTTACACCAACGGGAACAGTGATGGGTCCACCTGTATCTACAACATCGAGACCTCTCTTCAATCCGTCAGTCGATTGAAGGGAAATGGCACGAACGGTGTTATCGCCAATATGCTGTTGCACTTCAGCAGTGATTTTTGTATCTTTTCCGTTAATTTTTGCAGAAATTTCTACTGCATTAAAGATTTCTGGAAGTTTTCCATTTTGGAAACTGATGTCCAAAACCGAGCCAATGATTTGTTTGATTTTGCCTGTATTCATAAATTACTCCGAATGATCTATTTAAGAGATCGCTTCCGCGCCCCCGACGATTTCTGAAATTTCTTGAGTGATCTTTGCTTGTCTCACTCTGTTATATCCGCGGGTAAGAAGTTTGATCATCTCACCAGCAGCATCTGTAGCAGCTTTCATTGCAATTCTGCGTGCAATGTGTTCTGAAGCAACTGACTCCAATAAAATTTTTACAAAGGTTGTTCTAATGACAAGTGGGAGTAAATTTTCCAAAATGGTGGTTGGATCTGGTTCATACAAGACTTCTGGTCCCGACACCTTTGCATCTTTCTCGGCTTTCACCTCGAGCGGCAAAACAGCCGTTATTTCAGGTTTTTGATTGGCAGCAGAAAAATAGTGAGTCGAGATCACTTCGACTCGGTCAACTTCTTCTGAGGCAAATCTCTCCATAAAATAATTTGCTAGCTGATTGGCTTCGGCAGATCCCGCTTTGTCATCGAGATTTGTATAACTACTTTTTGTCACAATCTTTGAGAATTTAAAAAAACCTATGGCCTTCTTTCCCGCGGCATGTACTTCCACTTCGATTCCTTGGGAATGATAGAATTCGATTCTATGTTTTACCATGCGAAGAATATTGGAATTGAATCCGCCGCACAGACCTCGATTCGCAGTCATGGCAAGAATCGCCACCTTACGAATCTTTGTCGGTTTTCGTAAATACGGGCTCTGGACAACGGATGCCAAACTTGATAAGGATGAAACCAATACTCTCGTCAAATCAGCGTAAGGTTTCGCAGCATTTACCTTATTGGTCGCTTTCTTAGCCTTCGCTGTCGAGACCATCTCCATAGTCCGAGTGATCTTTCTCGTATTTTTTACAGAGTCGATCCTCTTTTTTATCTCACGCGGTGTCGCCAAGATCTTTCCCCTTACCGATTTTTGCTAAGAAAATGTTCTACGATGGATTTCACCGTTTTTTGAACCGCTGCTTCCGCTTTGATCTCTTTGGCAGTTCGGATTTCTTCCAAAATTTCTGGATGTTGTTCCCGGATGGTTTGGATTAAGAATTTTTCAAATTCTCTGACTTGGGCAACAGGGATCTGATCCACAAAACCTTTGGTCACAGCAAAGATGGAAATTACTTGTTCTTCCACTGGGCTTGGAGAGTTGTTTGGTTGCTTTAATATTTCAAGAATGCGGTAACCGCGATCTAGCTGTGATTGTGTCACAGCATCAAGCTCCGATCCAAGTTGAGCAAAGGCTTCTAGATCACGGAACTGAGATAAGTCGGACTTTAATGTTCCTGCAACTTTTTTCATCGCTTTGATTTGAGCAGCCGATCCCACACGAGATACGGAAATACCCACGTCTACTGCGGGTCTTAGACCAGAAGCAAACAAGTTTGATTGTAGGTAGATCTGACCATCTGTAATCGAGATAACATTTGTCGGAATGTAAGCAGAAACCTCACCTTCTTGCGTTTCGATGATAGGAAGTGCTGTCATGGACCCACCGCCGTATTTATCATCTAATTTTGCCGCTCTTTCAAGGAGGCGAGAGTGAAGGTAGAAAACGTCTCCAGGATAGGCTTCACGACCAGGAGGGCGACGTAAAAGGAGACACATCTGGCGGTAAGCGACTGCTTGTTTAGAAAGGTCATCATAAACGATAAGAGTGGCCTTTCCTTCATCATACATAAAGTATTCTGCCATGGAAGCACCAGAATAAGGTGCAATGAATAAGAGGGGCGCTGGTTCCGAAGCACTTGCAGTTACAATGATGGTATAGGGAAGAGCACCCTTTTCACGCAACATTTCCACAGTGGATGCCACAGTGGATTCTTTTTGGCCGATGGCCACGTATACACAAATGACGTCTTTGCCCTTTTGGTTGATGATGGTATCAATGGCAATGGATGACTTTCCCGTTCCACGGTCACCAATGATGAGCTCTCTTTGTCCACGTCCTACTGGGATCATGGCATCAATCGCCTTAATGCCTGTTTGCATCGGCTCGTGAACAGACTTTCTCATCGCAATCCCCGGAGCAGGAGATTCTACTGGTCTCATTTTTTTTGCGTTTAACGGGCCTTTGCCGTCAACAGGTTCACCGAGTGGATTGACAACTCGACCAAGGAGTTCTGGTCCCACTGGGACTTCGAAGATTTTTCCAACGCGTTTAACGCTAAATCCTTCTTCAATTCTTGTATAATCACCGAAAATTACGACCCCAACCGAGTTTTCCTCTAGGTTAAAAGCCTGTCCGCGGACTCCGTTTTGGAATTCCACGAGCTCACCTGCCATGACATTGCTGAGTCCATAAACCCGAGCAATTCCGTCCCCGACCTCGAGCACTGATCCTACTTCATCAACTTTAAGGTCTTTATTGAAGTTCTTTATTTCTTGTTTGAGTACCGATGTTACTTCGTCTGTTTTAATTTTCATACATTGCTCCGACAGGGATTTTCTTTTGGAGGAGAGCCTCTTCCATTCCGTCTAGTTTGTAACGGATGGAGGCATCGATTAAATAATCATCAACGAACAGTCTAAATCCGCCAAGTAAATGGGCATCTATACTTTCATGAACGCGAAAATCACGTTTGAAATTTGCTGTAAGTGATTTAATGATTTTGTCTTTTTGTTCGGGTGTGAGTAGATCCTTAGAAATGATTCTGAGGGAACTACGATTCTTTAATTTATCAACGCCGGCACAAAATTCTTCTACGATATCTGGAAGAAATTGGTATCTACTTTTTCTAACAACAAGTGAGATGAAATTTGTGACAATTTCAGATGTTTTACCACTGAGTGCTTTGAATGCTGCTTTTTCTTTCTCTATCGGATCTACAACCGGAGAAAGAAAATAATGGCGGATGGATTCGTCAGCAGAAAGTGCACTCACGATTTGCGTGAGTTCTTCTTCTGTCGCCTCAACTGAGTTAGCATCAACAGCTAACTCTAGAAGAGCAGTGGCGTAAACCTTTGGGACTTTACTTAGGCTCATTTTACTTTAAGTTTTTCTAACTTTGAAATTTCTTTCTCAATGAATGAAGAATAATCTTCCTTCTTCAGTTGCTTTTCCAGAATCTCACTAGCGATGAGCACAGACATTTCCACAATTTGATGTTGCATTTCCGAAAGAGCCTTACCTTTAGCGAGTTCAATCTCTCTAACAGCTTGTTCTTTGGAATGTTTGATGTCATTGTTTGTATCTTCCATCATCTTCTGACGGAGAACTCCTGCATCACGCTTGGCTTCTTCGATGATCTTGTGGGCTTCATCGATGGCACCACGTAGTTTTTCTTGGTAATCTTTATGGGACTTTTCTGCTTCTTTGCGTAAGGCCTCAGCTTTGTCAATATCCCCCTGAATCCCTGAAGAACGCTCTTCAAGGGCATGAAGAATTTTATCCCAGGCAAACTTTTTAAGGACGAGGACAACAATTGAAAAAGTGACCAGGGTCCAGACAACTAGACCCGGATTGACTTTTAGCAAATTGAAGCCTGAAGCCGGAAGGAGTACCAAGACTATTTTCCTTGTTCTACGTTAGTGGCTGCAGGTGCAACACCAGCACCAATTGTTTTGTCAATTGAGCCGTTGAGTTTAAGTGCGATAAGAAGCGCGATTACGACTGCGAAGAGAGCTGCACCTTCGATCATACCTGCTGCTACGTATAGTACGAGTTGGATTTTTCCAGCTGCTTCTGGTTGGCGGCTGATACTTTCTGCAACCGATCCACCAATTCTACCAATGCCAATGCCGGCGCCAAGTAATGCAAGGCCAGCTGCGAGTCCTACTCCGATGTATCCTAAACCGAATTCCATTTTTTTCGTTTCACTCCTATGTGTTTTATAATCTAAATAAAACCAAAATTTAATGTCGGTGCATCACGGTTCCAATGAACACGGTTGTGAGCAACGAGAAGATAAATGCCTGTAAAAAGGCAACGAGTAGCTCTAAAAAGTAAATCATTACAGAACTAAGTACAGAAACGGGAGCAATGATATAGCTTTGGCTCATAAAGATAAAACCAAGTAGCGCTAAGATCATTACGTGTCCTGCTGTCATGTTCGCAAGTAACCTCATAGTGAGAGCAAAAGAACGAGCGATGTGTGTTACGACGAATTCAAGAACCCACATCAAAGGCCACAAAGGAATCGGAACACCCTTTGGAACGGCATGTGCCACAAAAGAGATCCCTTGGTAAGAAAAGGCCGTAGCATAAATGATGAGTAAAGTAAGAGAGGCAAGGGCAAGAGTGACCCCAATATCCCCAGTCGGAGTGATCCCAGACCAGATCTCTCCAAACGTGTGGAGGGAGTGAGGAGTTGCGGAAATGACACCCAAAGATACGAGAAAATCAGATCCCGCAACTGTCAATTCACCCACAGAAGGGATAAGTCCAAACAGGTTACAGAAAAGGATAAAGAAAAACAAACTGAAGATGTAATGGTAATAAGAATGACCGTGGTGCTCGAGAGATGAGTCGACGACGTTTTCTTTCAAATAGCCAACAAAGGCTTCCACACAAGAAGCAAATTTGTTTCCGACTCTTTTCGGGTTCTTAGAAATCAAATTCGCAGCCGGGATAAAGATGATAAATAGGAAAAAGGAAGCGATCCACATCATGGTCACGCGCTTTGTGATGTGCATATCAAAACCACCGAGGAAGTGGTATTTTTTTCCGTGGTCATCAAACACGTCAAAGTGTTCTGCATCGAAGCCCTCTTCGCCTTCGAAAACCTTATGCCCTCCGAAATTGAGAGGGAAAATGGGAGCATCACCCAAGTGGTGAGACATAACTTCACTAAAATCAAAGGAATCTTCGGCGGAATCCGCACCTTCTGAGGCGCTTAAGGCCGAAAAGGAAAGAAAAAACAGGATGGAGAGGGTTAAAAAGATCCGATGTTTAACGTTATTTTCCACTGAAATAGCTCGCAATTACAAAGAATAGAAGGTGTAGGAAATAGGCAATTAAAAATCCTATGATTGTTTCAAAAGGGTAGTCTAAGAGGACCAAAGCAGAAAGCACCCCTAGGTTGATGAAAAAAAATAGCGGAACTGTAAATAGAGGAAATCCGGATTCGCCAAGAGAGGGCTTAAAACGCGGAAGGAAGCGCAGTTCCGTCGCACTGAGCTGAATGAAAAAAGAAAGAGCCACTCCTAAGTAAAAAACAAATCGAAAGTTTGGCTCTACCCATCTAAAAAGTAAGGGATAAGAGACTGTAACCACAAACACTAAATAGGCGAAGTAGTGAATGTGGAATTTTCTTAGGTTGATAGTATAGAGATCCAAGGCAAGGAAGACCGTTTAACTATGGTTTTTCGATCAATTTCACGATATCTTTTTCTATGTCTTCAGGTTTTGTCATCGGTGCATATCGTTTAACGACTTTGCCATGCTTATCCACGAGAAATTTGGTAAAATTCCACTTAATATCCTTAAGACCCAAAAATCCACTCGCTTCCTTTTTAAGGTGGGCATAGAGCGGATCGGTGTTTGCTCCGTTAACTTCTAGTTTTGAAAAAATGGGAAAGGTGGTCATGAATGTGCGTTCACAAAAAGTTTTGATTTCTGCATCTGTTCCCGGCTCTTGTTCACCAAATTGGTTGCACGGAAAGGCGAGAATTTCAAATCCCTTTGGATTTAATTTTTCATACGTTTCCTGTAAGCCTTTGTATTGTGGAGTGAATCCACATTGGCTTGCCGTATTTACGATGAGGAGCACCTTGTCTTTGTACTTAGAAAGAGGGACTTCCTCCGAACCTCTCTTAACGGATAGATCATAAATACTTTGGCTCATAATAGGCTCCCCTTACCCCATGTATCGCTTTCAACTCGTAATACACAAATCATTTTCAATGTCCTTTTTAGACGCATCGAATAAAGGGGGATTCAAAATAAATTCCTGATTGGATTTGCCCCCAGGAACAAAGGGGTAAACACCTGCCTCACTTGGAATCATGACCTCAAGCAAACACGGCCCTGGCTTAAGCAGGGCTTTCATTTGTTCTTCGGCTCTATCACCTAACATTATTTTATACCCAGGGATTCCAAAGCTTTCGGCTAACATTTGGAAATTAGGTTGGAATTCAAAAACAGAACCCGACTTTCGGTTCTCATAAAATAATTCCTGCTGCTGTCGAACTAGGCCCAGATGTTTATTATTAAAGATGATGAGCTTTACATTTGAATTTAACTCGCGCAAGGTGGCAAGCTCTTGCAAGTTCATCATGATCGAACCATCACCAGTGATACAAAAAACATTTGCATCTGGATGGGCAAGAGAAACCCCTATAGAAGTCGGTAGGCCAAAACCCATTGTACCTTGTCCTCCTGATGTGATCCAAGATCTTTCATTTGGAAAGGGGAAGTATTGGGCTGTCCACATTTGGTGTTGGCCCACATCCGTGAGTATAAAATCGGAATCTCGGAAGTGAGAAGATAAAGATCTAAAAAAGCGATCAATCCTTCCTTCTTCCCTGATGGAAGCGGATTCTACTTCTGGCGATGGTTGCCAAAAATTTCCTTTTTTTATTTTTGAACTTACCTCGAATAAATTTTCTAAAAAAGCAGAAAGGTCTCCTTTCCAAAAAACATCTGCTCTTTTATTTTTTCCTATTTCTTTCGGATCGATATCGATATGGATGACCTTTGCTTTCGGACAAAAGGTAGCAATATTACCGGTAGCTCGGTCATCAAATCGAACTCCCAAGGCAATGAGCAAATCACATTCACCTAATGCTGAATTGGCGCTTACACTTCCATGCATTCCCATCATTCCTAAAAAATTTGGATTTTCTTTGGGGAAGATACCGAGTCCCATCAGTGTTGATACAACAGGTATCTGCAACGAATCTACAAGACGTCGTAATGCCTCTGCGGATTTTTTTGCCCCACCACCGATATAAAACAAAGATTTTTTCGAAGAATGCAACAAACGAATGGTGCTTTCAATCGCAGTCTGCAACTCAGAAAGATTGGCTTTTATTCGAGTAAAATCATTCGCTTTGGGCGAAATGAGAGATTCCTGACTTTCCAAATCAATGAATTCATTTTGTACATCTTTTGGTAAATCGATCCATACAGGACCTGGCCTTCCGCTTCCTGCGAGAAGGTATGCTTCTTCTAAAATATGCGGAAGTTCCAAAGGATCCATAATCAAATAGGAGGCCTTTGTAAAATGGGACACGATGGATTTGGTTGGTAGCTCTTGGAAGGCATCGGTTCCCAAAAGGTTTCTCGGAACTTGGCCTGAGAAAATGAGAAGAGGAACCGAATCACTAAATGCATCAGATACGGATGTGAGAAGATTTGCAACTCCTGGTCCCGAAGAAACAAGGCAGGCAGAAACTTGTCCTGTGGATCTAGCCATCCCTTGGGCAATAAATCCGGCACCCTGTTCCTGTCTGGCAAGTATATGCTGAATTTCTGATTCAGCTAATGCGTCATAGATGGGAAGTATGGTTCCGCCAGGAATCCCTGGAACGATCCGAATGCCCTTGGAAATTAAAAAATGAATGCAATATTTTGCGACGGTGATCTTCATACCACTCTCCTTTTTTTCTCCCCGCATGAGAGGCTTTCTGCCTCGCGGGGAGCCTAAATCAGGAGGGGCTCTTACGACAGAAAGCTAAGGGTTATATTAGGTGGAGTGACGACGACGAGAAGGACTGTCAGGACATAAGACATCTCTACAAGATTCGCAAACAAAGTAGAATCCAATGTATAAGATGTAAGTTCCATGTCTTTTTTCAATTTTTAAGGAAGTTTGATTTGGTCAATGTTTTTTGCACCAGCGATCAAGGCGGAAATCCTTTGCCGTGGGCAAAGATTGTAGCTGCGAGCGCGGTCGCAAGGCTTTGCGAGGTGCCATTACTCTTCGTTTTCTTTTGCGCGTTTGATGAGGATGTAAAAGGAATAACCAAAACCCAAAAAAAATCCAACCAATAAAAACGTAGGTGTGGTTTTGAAATACTCATCTGCATAATAACCAGCAATGACAAAGAGCGCAATGGAGCTAACAAATTCAAAGCCCACTCCCGCCATTGCCATGGGAGATTTATCTCGTTCTTGTTTTGGCATACGATTTACTGTAACACGCGTCCGATGCGGTCCCAGCGGACACCGAGTCTCCAGAGTCTGTATCGAAGCGTCCGTTCAATCCAACCAAATCGAGATTCATCTTCAATATAACGATAGGAAATGGCTGAGGAGTAAATTTCGCTGGGATGGCATCTATTTTCCAACTCGTCACCTTCAAAGCGTTCCGCGAACTCCTTTCCTTTTTCTGCCAGCTCTTGCCCACTCTTATATTCGCAGGTAAAATCCTTCCAATCAATAGAAAAATAAATGATAAGTGCTTTGCCTAAAATATCAACCCTGGGAACAAAACCCCAAGCCCGTGAATCATGCGAATCATCTCTGTTATCTCCCATGACCATGTAATGTCCCTCAGGGATAAGGCATCCATTTGTAAAATCGCAACTAAACCCTGTCTGGAAAGGCCGTCTGTCATCTTCCGCTCCTTCCAAAACGAAATGCTCAAAATCTCGTTTCTTTTCCAAAAAGAGGGATCTTTGCGTGGCGTCTACATTGTCGAGGTCGTTTAACTCATCACCAATGGGAACAGGTTTTGGTGAATAATTATTATAATCACTAGAACCGTTTTCTTTATATTCTATGATCGCATAAAGAACAGGCTTTCGACCTGGTACTGCCGTTTCTTTTCTTGTAATGCGAATCGTGTCACCAGGAACACCTACAACCCGTTTGACGAATCTTTTAGCAAAGATACCAGAACGTGCGTCCTCAGTGGCGAGTGCATTTGAGGGTGGGATGAAGGTAACGATATCACCTCGTTTTGGTTCATCAATCCGAAAGAGCTCTTTTTCTGTGAAAGGCATGCGTATCGAATAACGCATCTTGTTCACAAACAAAAAATCCCCTATTTTTAAAGTCGGGATCATGGAGCCAGAGGGAATGTTATTGGCATCGAGAATGGATGATTTGAATGCAAAGACAAGCACGACAATGAGGGCAAAGGAAAATGTGGAAGCAATGACTCCCTCTTTTGGTTCTTCTTTGATTGGTGGTTTTGGCGTGGTTTGCTTTTTTGAGGAAAAAATTTCCATATAGGTGGTAAGCTAGATTTGTAGAAAATTCTGTCAACCCGAGGAAAAATCTCAAGAAAGGCTTGTACGATTCTAGATAATTTCCGATACCATACCAGGAGCCCTTGCACTTATGGAAAAGAATCTGTTAACGCTTCGAAAGACATTACAAGAAATGAAGGAAAAATATGCCTTCGTTTGTCTCAAAACTGGAACTGAAACGGAAGATATGGGCGAGGATGAGATTGCGCTGCTCCAAACCATAGCCCAAGGAATTTTGCCTCTTTCTGTAAAAATCGGAGGTCCTGAGGCTCGTAATGACATTCGCATCTGCCATAAGATCGGTGTCTCCGGTATTTCTGCTCCGATGATCGAATCGGAATATGCTTTACGTAATTTCATTTCCACGTTAAAAAATCTGATTCCCTCGCCTGATTACGATAAATTGAAAAAAGCGATCAATCTGGAGACCATTACTGGATATCGAAATTTGATGGATATTTATGATTCAAAGGCATTTGCTGATCTCGGACAGGTAACAGCTGCTCGTTCGGATCTCTCTGCAAGTATGGACAAAAAACCTGATGACAAGGAAGTCACTCGGATATCGAAAATCATAGTGAAAGAAGCCAGAAGCAGAGGTAAAGTTACCTCAGTCGGTGGAACCATCACTAAAAATAATTTTGGCTTAATCGCATCAGAGATCGAACCGGACTTTATCAATTCCCGCCATGTGATGGTAGACACACGAAAAGCCATGGACATCAGTGCTACCGATGTTGCCGAATGTATGCTCGTTTTCGAAATGGATCTTTATGAAATATTTTCCAAAGCCTTTCCTGAAAAGGGGTTTTATTATCGTAACCGTGTCGAAATCAACAGAGAAAGAATCGGCGAACGTAAGGTATTGTATTTTATACGTTAGGTGATTTATTTATTTTCCTCATTCTGTTTTATTACTGGTCTCCTATTTTTCGCTCCACACCCACTTCTCACGCCCCTTAAACAAGGGCTTTTTCTTTTTAGCTTAGCTTTAACTTGTTTTAGCTTTATCCTGGCTCGATTCCGTGCCCTCTCTCGTTTGCAAGAAATCTGGAAAGAATTACTTCTAAAAGAATGTAAACATATGAATGCTTGGATCCGAGTTTCTATGGGCTTTGTGCTCCTAGAATTTCTATTTCATGGGTATGAACTTAGCAGAAGTTTTGCTAGCAGCTTTCAATTTCATGACGCAGATTATGTAGGGATGCAGGAGGTTGTGCGTAATCTGCTGAGAGGGAACGGCTACCTTTCCACATATTACTCTGCCAAGGGAGAAGGCTCTTATTTGACTCACCACTTTTCCCCAAGTCTTGTTTTTTTCCTTCCCTTTGAGAGTTTTGGTTTAGCTAGGTGGGGCTATGCGATTGGTGTTTATTTTTACTTAAGTTTAGGAACAATCCTTTGGACGGAACTCCTTCTAAAGAAGAGAACAAAACAAAATGGCAGTGGAAAAATTGATCTCGTTTACTTATTGTTATTCGGTATTATTGCCAATCTCTATCTTTATCGACTCGGGACAAGTTACCATTTTGAGGTGCTTGTCTTCCCCCTTTCTGCGGTTTTCTTTTTTTATTATGAAAAACAAAAATTGTCTCTCGGTCTTATTGTTTCACTTTTTGCATTTCTTTTTGTGAAAGAGGACATCGTCATTTATTTCATTTTATTTTTTATGCCTTCGGTGATTTGGAATTGGATCTCTAGGTTTCGAGCAGAACGAAATAAAAATAAAGAGAAGAAAACATTCACAAACTTCACTTCTGATACTGGATTTCTCATCTTACTTATTTGCCTCGCCTATTTTCTTTTTGTTTTTTTCCTTTTGCCCTATTTTATTGTTTCGAACCCGGAACATTGGTTTGGCGCATTGACAAAAGAATACCCGGAATCATACAAACAAGTTACAAGTATTCCAAAATCCATTCAAATTTTTATGGAATTGATCATGAGCTCAGGGACGGGATTCATTTTAAACATCCCTTCTTTTCTCGGATTGCTTTCTATTTATCTGACTCATGCACTTTCTCAACGTCCTTGGCACCATGAAATATATTCTTACTATTGCTATACGATGATACCATTTCTGTTGTATACGGGAATTGTTTGGCTGAGGGAAAAACAATCTGTATCCGTTCCCATTTTTTTCTTATTCTTAACTTTGCTCTTTTTTCGAAATCTCCAGGACTCAAATTATCCGATTTCGCTCCAGAAGGTGGGCTTGCCTAAGCAGGAAGAAAGGCAAGCCAAGGAAGTAACACGCGAACTGGAATCGATCGGAAACCAAAAAATACTCAGAGGTTCTCCCCATGTATTTTCCCAATACAACCTTTCTTTTTTTCTTCCCCTAGATGCGACTTTGTATCCGTTAAACCAAGTCTCTCTTACAGTGGGAAAATGTGCGTCTAAGGAATGTTATCTTGTCATAGCTCCGAAGTTCACCAAGGAAGTTTTGGTTCCGCGTTCTTTTATCGAAAGCAAACGAGAGGCGTTTCAAAAAGGAATGCTTATCTTTAAAGGGGAATGGATAGAAGTCTGGAAATTAAGATTTGATGCGAACAACAAACCCTAGATCTGACATCATGCTCTACGAGTCTAGTTTCATTTGTAACGAAAATTTTGTACCATTTTGATTTATCATTTCTAAACTTGCTCCAAGTTGGCCTGCCAAAAGGTAGACAAGATTTAATCCCATGCTTGTCGCCTCTTCCAGTTTAAATTCAGGAGGAAGTCCAATGCCATCATCAAAGATGCCGATCGTTAATCTTTCACCAGACTTTTCGATATGAATCTGAACTGCACCCTTTTTGTCTTTCGGATACGCATATTTTATCGCATTTGTCAGTAGTTCATTGATGATCAGTCCTAAGGGTATCGTTTGGGAAAGATCAAGTTCTATGGACTCAGAGCTTTCTAGAAAATGCATTTCGACATTGCCTGTAGTAAACGTATCAAGAGTTGACTTTACAAGATCTTTGATGTACAATTGTAAATCTACTTTTTCGAGATTGTCAGAGTAAGTTAGTTGATCGTAAATTGCTGATATGGAGTTGATGCGTAATTTTGAATTTAGGATCGCTCTTCGCGCCTCATTATTCTCTGATAAGTGGTCTAGCTGAATGCCGAGAAGCATAGAAATGCTGATCAGATTGTTTTTGACTCTGTGTTGAAATTCTTTGAGTAGTAAGTTCCTAGATTTGATTGTGTCTTGTAATTCTAACTCAAACTTTTTATTCTCGGTAATATCTTCAATGATGGTGGCAAAAAAACCCTTTTGGTAGCTATACACAATTGTTGAAATATATTTTCCAAGCTCCTGGATAAAGCTCTCGAATTTTATGCTTTTACCGTTTAAGGCAACGTTTCCGTATTCATAAAATCTTTCTGCGTATAAAGCGGGCATCACTTCATTTACGGATTTTCCTATCAATAGCTCACGGTTCTTACCTATGATTGTTTCAAAGGCAGGGTTTATACTGAGTAACTTATAATCAATCGGAAGACCATCTGCATCCAAAATCACCTCATGTAGAGCAAGTCCATTTGTCATCTCATTAAAAAGTGACCTATACTTCGTTTCACTCTCTTTCAGTAATTCTTCTGATCGACGTTGTTCTGTTATGTCACGACTGATTCCCAGTATGCCGATAATTTCGTTTTCTTCATTTCTTAACGGACGTTTTATCGAATCATAAATATGAACTTTTCCATCTGTATATACATAATCCGAAGAATTTCGGACAATTTTTCCGCTTAACGCCTCCTTATCATCTTCTTCCCAACCTCTAATTCCTTTTGCTGGATTCCCCTTTACAAGTTCGAGAGCGGCACCGTTTTCCAAATCATTATGCCCATATAATTCCTTACGAGTCCTACCTACAGATTTTGCGACCATTTCATTACAAAGAATGGTTCGTAACTCTCGATCCTTTACAAAAATAAAATCACCAGAACAATCTAAGATGCTTTCAATAAGATTCGATTTCTCTTCTAGAACTTTCATTTTTGTTTCTTGTTCCAGAGAACGCGCATGCTGGCGTAAGGCCATATTGATAGAAGCAATCAAGACAGATATAGAAACGTCATGGCTTAGGATACCAAAACAGGATAGATTTTGCCATTTTTCATCCAAACCAATGATGTCATCGGAAATTAAAAAAAGAGTGGGGATAGAGTCCCGCGTTTGGATCTCTTTTGCTGTTTCGAAGCCAGCGTTTCGTGTGCCAATTTTAATCAGTAGAAGATCAACTCGTTTCTTAGTATCGTTTAATTCGGAAAGCGCCTCCTTTCGGCTGGAAACATGCGAAACCAAAAAACCGTTTTGGGTCAAGAATTCCCAATGAACAGAAGCCACACTTTGTTCTTCTTCTATGATTAAAATTTTTTTTTGCATCATTTAATTGTAAATTGAAATAGAATCAGATGTCTGTTATCTGACTGCCAAATGCAATAAAACTGAGATTCACATTACTTTCAAACATTCGTACTATTTGTCGATAAAAAACATTCTACTTTTTGCATATATGGCTCAGAATATCGTATGCATTCAGACGGAATTGACTCGTACGAATACTAGATCAAATAAAAGGTTTCATATCCTGAATCTTTGGTTTCGATGCGGATCAAACCCTCTAATACCAGTTTTTGAATGATGGAATAAATGAGTCCCAGTGCCGTAGGCAAATGTCCCCCATTATGAACTTTTTTACCGATGGCGGCTTCCATCAAATGCAAAAGGTCCGACGGGCTCTCCCTTAACCGACGAATCACACCCTTCTCCAAGATCGAGAGTGTCTTTTTTACAAGTAAGATGGTTTTTTTTGGATCTTCAATTTCATGACCATGAGCCGGAAGTAATCGTTTGATAGGCTCTTCCAGTAATTTGGAAAGAGTAAAATGATAATCTCCAAGGCTTCCATCTAACTGTGAATAAATGGCTGTCAAATTAGCAATGATGAGGTCCCCCGAAAAATAGACTCCTGACTCTGTCGATACAGGAGTGATGTGATAGAGGTTGTGACCCGGAGTATAGATAAATCGAAAATTCCTGCCACCGAGTTCTAAAGAATCGTTATGATCAATGGCCACATCAATCTGCAATATAGGATTCCCTTTTTTGGTTTCCTTAAATTTGCTATAAAATGTATTCCAGCCTCGCCTAGATTCTGTTAGGACCCGATCAAGCTCAAGCGGATCACCGAATGCGGTTCTAAATAGATCCTCGGTTGCCTCTTCAAAAAGATACATGGACTCCAAATAATTTCCGACACCAGTTTGCATGGCCCGGTAGCCATAAAAGATAGCTTTCGGAGCATAAGATTTTAATACAAGAGAAGAAGAGATATGGTCTAGATGGTTGTGCGTATAGATGACATGTCGGATGTCTTTTAATGAAAAACCTTTTGTCTTAAGGGACGCTTGTAGCATAGGAATTGATTCGATATAACCAGAATCAATGAGAATGAGACCGTCACTACCTACGTATAAGTAGATGTTATTCGGTGCATAAAACGGTTGGGGGAGGATGATCTTGTGAATCTCATCACCAATTTCTTCCATCGGAGGAATTCGTTTAGGAATGGTGACAATCATGATTAAATCCTTGCCATGCGTTAGGGGGCCGAAGTGTTTAGTCCGAGGCTTGCCAAGGCAAGCGAAGGACCGAAGCGCACGCGGAGCACGTAGGCACCTGGACCTCCCGAATTATGTTCGGGAGGTAACGCCAAAGCTTATGGCTGCTTTTTAATGAGAAGTCTACGTTCGATTTCAAAAATCTTTTCTGAGATTTTTTCCTTACCAAGTTTTTTCTTATCATTTTCTTTTAAGAAGAGGTCGGCTCCAAATTTTTCAAGGGCGTCATTTGCTTTGATGTTTTTTAGCCCTATCAGCTGCAATTGGACTTCACCTGCGGCGATCCCATATTCTGTACCTTTGTCTTCTGTCGAGAGAACTCGTGTAATGCAAGTTACCGTATCGCCAGAAAAAGCTGGTTGCGTATGATAACCTTCTGTAAAACCGATTTCCCAGAGTGCATTTTCTGAAATATCACGAGAGGCCATACCTACAAGCCAACCAAACACCAATCCACCGTATACCACAGGTTCGCCGCCCATTGGGCCAGATATACCAGCAGAATAAAGTTTATCATAATGTAACGGGTGAGTGTTTCCTACTCGGTATGTCCAATTATAATGCTCATCGGTAATGGTCCTTCCATTCTGGTGCACATAGATTTGGCCTGCTTCGAAGTTTTCAAAATAGGTATGTCCCCAAGTGACATCTTTCAGAGCGGTCGGGAATTGCAGTTTTGGAAGTTTTAAGGCAGGTGTGGCAGATTCTGGAAAAAAGGCTGAAGAATCGCCTGGTTTAGAATTTCCTTTTGGTTTGCCATTGGAATGGTAAATCATGATCTTGCGTTCATATTGTAACACAACTTCATTTTTTTGATTTAAACAAAGGGTTCTCACATGAACGATTCCTGGTTTATCCGCACCTTTATCATCGACTGCTAATATTTTAGTACGAGAAGCTAGTGTATCACCAGGATAGACGGGCAACAAAAATTGTGCGTTATAATAACCTAAATTTGCAAGCGCCTTTTCACTGTTATTCTGTACGCCAATCGAAAGTGCCAGATTGAATACCATAAGAGGTGGCACGAGGAGATCCTGGAATCCATGTGCTTTTGCATACTCTGCAGAAAGATAGAGAGGGTTTGCATCCATAAAGGTAGTGGCAAATTCCTGAGCGAAGGATCGGTCCACAGTGAACTGTCTTGGGTGGACATAAATATCACCGACGTTAAATTCTTCGAGGTAACGTCCGTAGATGTTTTTTTTGATTTTGTCAAGAGTGGCGGGAGTCTTCGGAGCAATTTCTCCGAACGGGGTCATAGCTTTTTCTACCATAGGACAAATTTCTGGGTATCGGCCCCGACGAAAAGAGTTTTTCAAATCCTTATTTTCTTGTATCTTTTTTTATTCCGCATGATAGAGTCTTCCCCCATAGGAAGGTGATAGAATGCAATTTCAAGACGCTATTAAAGTATGTTTTCAAAAGTATGTCGATTTCAACGGAACGGCAAAAAGGCCTGAATTCTGGTATTTTTTTCTATTTGTTTTCGTTGTCAGTATGGTATTGAATCAGGTCCACCAAGTGGCTGGTGGGGTATTTTCCCTTGCCATCCTTTTACCGTCTTTGGCAGTCGGAGCTAGAAGGTTGCATGACACTGGTAAAAGTGGATGGTGGCAATTGATTGCGCTTACGGGAATCGGATACTTTGTACTTCTTTTCTTTTGGTCTCAAGAAGGAAAATAATTTCTTTCTAAATTAGTTTGCAGCAAAGAAAGATTCCGTAACACCGAATCTTTCTTTTAAATCGCTTCGCGCGATTGTTTCCACTCTTCATGGCACCTGCGCCATTCTTCCCTGACCCTGCGGTACGTTTTCAGATCCGATCTGACTTCCATCATCAACTCTTCCAATTCTCTTACACGCATAAAAAGTCGCTCGGAAATTTCGATCCATTGGACATAGTCTTTATCGCTAAAAGATTCCACTCTTTGAATATCGGGCATTTAGATCGGAATTCCTTGCTTTTTTACGACGACTCACATAGCTTTCCAGTATGAGTTTTAAGTTTCCAAAATCCTCCGAGATCCCTACCGAATTTTCCATCCTACCCATCCACCAGAAAGAATATCTCATTGATGGGGAATTGAAAGTATGGGAAGGCAAAATGATCTCTGTACACTCTCCCATTTTTTTGGAAGAGAGTGGCAAACCGAAACAACTCGAGATCGGAAGTTATCCCGCCTTTGGTGCAACGGAAGCTCTGGCCGCACTTGCTTCCTGTGAAAGAGCTTACGATGGAGGGAGTGGAGAGTGGCCACAAACATCCATCGAAAATAGGATCAAAGCCATTCAGAAATTTACAAATCTGATGTTGAAAGAGCGAGATTTAATCATCCGGCTTCTCATGTGGGAGATCGGAAAAACGCATAAGGACAGTGCCAAAGAATTCGACAGAACCATCGAATACATCAATGACACAATCAATGCTCTTAAGGCCGGTGACCGCGACTCGTCACGATTTGTTTTCGAAAAGGGAATCCTTGCTCAGATCAAACGCGCGCCCTACGGCATCGTACTTTGTATGGGACCTTTCAATTACCCATTAAATGAAACATTCTGTACACTCATCCCCGCCATCGCCATGGGAAATACGGTATTATTTAAACCCGCTAAATTTGGCGTCCTCCTTCTCGAACCTCTCCTCAAATGTTTTAAAGAGGCATTCCCGAAAGGTGTCATCAACACCTTGTATGGTGATGGTGCAAGTGTCATTTCACCCATTATGGAATCAGGAAAAATAGATGTTTTTGCGTTTATTGGAGCAAGCACGACCGCAAATATCATTACCAAAAAGCACCCCCGCTTGAATCGACTGCGATCCATACTCGGTTTGAATGCGAAAAATCCTGCGATCCTACTTGAAGATTGTGATCTGGAGTCAGCGATTCCAGAAATACTGATGGGAAGTTTAACGTATAACGGCCAAAGATGTACGGCTTTGAAGATCATCTTCGTACATGAGAAAATAGCAGACTCGTTTATCAAAAAATACCTTGCCGCACTCGCCAATTGGAAAGCGGGAATGCCTTGGGAGAAGGATGTCATGCTCACTCCTCTCCCAGAAGAAGGCAAAACAAAGTGGCTGACAGAACTTATGGATGATGCGATCGCAAAGGGTGCGAGAATCCAAAATGTAGGTGGTGGAGAAGTATTGGAATCCTTTATGTTTCCTGCTGTATTGTATCCGGTTTCGAAGGACTCTCGTCTCTACCATGAAGAGCAATTTGGTCCTCTTGTCCCTATCGTTCCTTACAAAGACATATCGGAAACGATAGCATATGTTAAAGAGTCAAACCTTGGACAACAAGCAAGTATCTTTGGCAGAGATCCAAAAGTCATTGGCAAACTAACAGACATTCTAGTGAACCAGGTCGCCCGAGTGAATATAAATGCCCAATGCCAGAGAGGTCCTGATAATTTTCCCTTCACAGGTAGAAAGGATTCTGCGGATGGCACCTTATCTGTCTCGGATGCACTTAGGGCGTTTTCCATGCGAAGTCTTGTCGCCGCCAAAGACGATGAAGAGAGCAAACAACTTTTTCGAGAAATACTCGAAACAAAAGCCTCTTCGTTTATCAGCACCAATTTCATTCTTTAGATGACAAATGTGTCAAGAAATGTGGGAGAAAGCCTCAGGATTTCCCGTATTTCTTGATTGAATTCTCTCTCATATCATGTAGGATCGCTATGTGATACAACTCTACTTCCACCAAATCGCTGGCCGCGCCATTCAATTTTCACAAAAGTCGACCGACTCGATACTCAAAGGTGTCCAGTTACTTGTCAATGGGAGTCTTAGTGGGACAAGCACTGGTCTCGACCTTCTCTCGAACGCATTTTTTTACAAACCAGATTGGCGCGCCGCCTTACAAAAAGCTGGCGTCACGATAAGAGATACCAATCACAAAACGAATGAGAAATTTCAGGAAGCCATCGAAGCCACAAATTTAAATTTTGAAAAAGCTTTTTTCGCAATGGATTCTCTTGGGAAACGCGGTGAAGAGCTTATTTTCGATAACCGTGTCATCTCAAGTATATTAGGAAGTTCTCATAACCAAAGTTTTAAATTGACGAAAATTGACATGAGTTTTCGAACACTTGGTGCGGATGTTTCCGCGAAAGAAGTAGCATCCGAATACCATGCATCAGGGAAAACAAAAATGATTCTTTTTGTTCCTGGCCTTTTTACAGATGAGACGGTATGGATTGAGAAATGGGTACCCTATAAAAAAAGGAAAATTCGATCCCTTGGCATTTCGACAGAACTGCAGAAAAAAGATTATTTCCCGATCTATATTAGATACAATCACGGGCTACCGATCCATGAAAATGGACGAAAGCTCATGCACCTACTCGACATTTTTTTCAATGAATGCCCGGACGCTAGACCCCATTTGATTGCGTATAGCTTAGGTGGACTTGTGCTGAGAAGTTGTCTCTATTACGCGAGAGTAGAAAACAAAGAATGGGTGAAACATTTTCAAAAAATGGTATCTATAGCAACACCTAACCGAGGATCGTATCTTGAGAAAATAGGTTTTTGGCTAGGCCTCATTTTAGAAAGAAGCCCGAACATTGCTTTAAAAATAATAGGAATGGTTGGCAATTTACGTAGTGATGCCATCAAAGACCTTTCTTTTGGCCTCGTCAAAGAAGAGCCCAAAACCCTTTGGTCGCCTATCTCACAATACTTTGAGGAAACCTATCATGGGGAACTTGACGATATGGATGCTTATGAAGCCTATGCTGTGATCGACACGATTCAAAATCCCATCCAAAATTTTTTAGGTGATGGGATCGTAGAAAAGCAAAGTCTTCGATACTTATCCGATAAAGTGTACGCAAAAAAAGAGAACCCAGAACTTAGAACCTTAGAAGTGATGAAGGCCACACATTTTTCGATCTTGAACTCAAAATTACTTTTCGCTTGGCTCGATCGAATCTTTTAATCTTAAAAGAGATACTGATAAGAAACTAAAGTCTCTGCATACTGCGGATAGGTGGTATACTCTAATCTGATTTCATGATCCACATGGATGGCATACCTTAGTTTTAGGCTGTTCTGAAAAAAATTATTATTTTTACTCATTGACGTGTAAGCATAAGAGTATTGCCATTGAAACTTAAATCGTTCCCACTCATAAAGATAGTTAAGCATAGCCTGAGGGCCAAAGCGCATGCCATAAGAAAAATCTGAATTCGTCTGAGCCTTCAATCCCCCGAGAATTGAAATCACTCCAAAAGAGTTCCCCTTCGAAAATTCTTGTGCAAACGAATACCCATAGAGTAAATCTAAATTCCCAACGGCCTTTCTGGCCTCCGGATGATTGAAACTGAGTGTTTGTGATCCGATATCAATCAAATAGGAATGTTTTTGCGATAAACCATTATAAGGCGAAAGGGAAGCCAATTTGATCAAATGGAAAGTCGTAATCTCAGGTCGGTTATCCTCATACTTTCTAACCTTTAAATTGAAGAACTGAATTTCCGAAGTGGAAATCATTCCTTTGGGCACATTGAGCAGATCGTGATATGCCAGTCGCGACTCCACCTCCATAAAATTTCCTATACTGGCGTTACCATAACCCAAAGAAAGTCGTCTAGATCCATGCGCGGATTCTGGCGGATCTTCTTTTTTTATCTCGTCTGCTTTTTTAGCTTCTATTGGCAACGAACTTTGTTTGCCTAGAAGGCGAAAGTAGCGGTCATCTGTCTCTAAAAGTTTTCTTTGAGTCATACGATATTGAAAAGAATCGATTAAGACTGGGACCAAACGCACGTCAGTCTCTTGGTTTAGAGATATTTCCTTCTTTTGATCGATTTCGTTTAAGTTTATAAAATACTGCTCTCTCTCTTCCTCTTTCATCTCGGTGATCTGATTTTCGAGCCGATGATACAAGGAGGGCCGAAAAACAGGAGAGTTATCCTTGACCAAACCAAAGGCATGCACCTTTTTCAAAAGGTCAATGGGCGTTAGAATCATTTGCGTATCACTCTGCAAATTGATGTCCTTTACCACTTCTAGCACTCTTAAGATTTGGTAGGCACAATTTTCACGTTGGAAAAAATAATCGAATTCCGCCTGCCCCATTTCCCAAAGATGCCCGAGTAAAATTTCTTTTTGCAAATCATCAAGACTTAATTCATATTCCCAGAGATCTCGATTTTCTAGATCATTGTATTCGTTGATTTTTGCATAATAGGGAAATATAGAAAATTTGCCTGTATAACCTCCGAAGATACCTCCCAAAACGTATCTAAGAGGATCTATTTCACCTGGCTCTGCCGCATATCCAATGCCGTAGTCAAGCAACTCGGAATTCAAATTAGATTTATTATTTAACTTCAAAAAAGTGTGGCCAAAAAGTGAGGCTGGCGATTGTAAATAGTAGGAAGCAAAAACTAATTTCACTTTTGAAAGATTGATATTTTGTTTCCAAACATCCAACCGATTGCACGCGATTTTCTGGTCAGAAATTTCTATCTTTAAGGCATGCCGAAGCCAACGGTATCGTTCTGGGAAAATACATTGAGGTGACAGATCTAAATTTTTATTATTTTCGAGAAACAAGCCCCTAACAGATGCTATCATTTCTTTTCTTGGATCTACTTTACCATACGCAGAAAGAAAATAGCTGTCTGATACGATCTCTGAATGATATCCAACTAGTAAACTCTTTCGGTAACGGAGAAGCCTCATCCAATGCGAACTTTGGAAAAGTTTTGAGCTGTCGATTTCCGATAATAAAATCCTGAGTCGCTCTCTTTCAGGTTTTGACTTTGGCTCGAAAAAGTCCAGATACTCTCTCTCCGCCCTCTCCCGATACTTTTCAGCGGGTAACGGAATATCGTTCTCGAAAGCTTCCTCGGAAGGGAGATCCGCGCTAAAGTTAGCGGATGGCAAGATCACCAAAAATAATAAAAAGTAAAATCTATAAAAAAAAGCCAAGGAAACTTTACGAGGCGGCCAGCACTTCTAAATGGACTTTTACGGATTCTGAAAGAGCCTGGAAATCATAACCACCTTCCAGAAACGAAATGACTCTACCCTTTGCGTATAGGTTTGCTTCCATTAATATTTTTTTTGTGAAATTTTCAAAAGATGTGGTTTCCAGAAGCATTCCACCTAACGGATCTTCCCTGTGAGCATCGAAACCAGCGGAAATCAAAATCACTTCAGGTTGAAATTTTTCCATTTCCTTTTGAAACAAAGGCCAAAGCCTCATATAATCGACTTCTATAGAATTCCGAGGCAGGGGAAGATTCATCGTAAAACCAATGCCTGCTCCCGTTCCGATTTCTTCTTTGGAACCGCTCCCCGGATAAAATGGATATTGGTGGAATGAAACAAAATAAACGGAATCGTCCGCATAAAATTGGTTTTGCGTTCCATTTCCGTGATGCACATCCCAATCCAAAATGAGTATCCGCTTGATTCCTTTAGATTGAAGATACTTTGCCGTGATGGCAATATTATTGAACAAACAAAAGCCCATAGCATTTCCACTCTCAGCATGATGACCAGGTGGTCGAACCAATGCGAAACCATTTTTTATTTCACCTCCTAACATGAGATTCGCGAGATGTATACCAGCACCGGAAGCAAGACTGGCAGCCACATAGCTATCTTTGGAGAATGGCGTATCTCCATCAAAAAAACCGAGGCTGTGTTTTTGACAAGAAGTCTCTACAAATTTGACATATTGGGGATTGTGGATGAGGGTAATATCTTCCAATGTGGCGGGATTAAATTTTTTCTCCCATTGAAATCTATTGCCATCTAAGCCCTGTAGACTTTCAAGGATCGCAGTCAGCCTGCCGATGGTTTCAGGATGCCCAGGACCGGTATCATGTTTTAAAAATTCATCGCGAAAGGCAATGGCTGTCTTCATGTACTTTCTCCAGGTTATGTGAACTTCATAAATCGTTCTATATAGACGATCATTTCGACCAGTTCAATCGAAATCAAGTCCAGGGTTTTTGCTATCTGCTCTTTTTCTTGCATAGAAATCTCTTTGTCTAGAGCAGAGTTGCCATATGAGGTTAAAAAATTTCGAATGGCCTCTGACAATACTTCATTAAACCAAGTTTTAAAAATGCCAATTTTCATTTTATATTCTGGAGAAATCGAACCGCTCAATTCCCAAATGGAGTGTTCTACAAACCGGAGTTGGATGCGGAAATGACCGTTTCCTTTTTCGATAACGATGATACTTTGGCCGTTCGTAAAATCGATCCGTCGCAACATAACCGTAATCACGAGAAGTTTTTCAAGGTCATCGATCAGTGCTCGTTTCTCTTGCCCCGTAATCTTCGCATCATCGCCCAGTGAATTTAAATAGATTGTACCTATATTTTTGAAGCAAACGGTGAGCTCATGCACTCGTTCTTTAAATTGGTCAGGACGAGTGAGAGTTTCGTCAAACCTACCAAAAGATTTTAAAACATAATCAGGTGAAATTTCGATCATTTGTTTTTCCCAAAGAGAATTCTAAACATCTTTTTTACATTCGTCAATTGAATCGATTGGATTTTTAAGTCACATGCAAGATTCTGTCAAAAAAGGAACTAGCCTAACCAAAATGTCAAATATCTCCCCTAAAATTGCGGCCATCTCGCTCCTCCTTCTTGCGAGTTTCTGCCAATCTGCAGATACTAAAAAAGAATCTCGCCTTTCCGCCTTATCAAAGAACAAGGAAGTTCCAAGCTTTATCGAAGGACTCTATATAAACACAAAAACAATACGTGATAAAAAATACTGGAATGCTCTTTTTACTGCCATGCAAGAACACGGGATGAATGCGGCTGTCATAGATATGCAGCCTTTCCCTCCATCTGCTGAGCAGATTCAAGATGCAAAATCTCGTGGCATCTATCCGATTGCAAGAGTCGTCAATTTTGAAGGTGGACTCATTGAAAAGTCTCCGTCACCTAGCCTCGTACTTTCGATACAAAAATCTATACGCACTGCTTGTTCCATCGGAATCAAAGAGATTCAGCTAGATTACATTCGTTATGCGGATGGAGGCACAAACTTTAGCATGAGTTATGAAAAAAGATACGAGAGTATCCTTGCCATCATTAAAGACCATAAAGAAAAAACAAAAGATGTGTGCGGAGAGGATGTTGAGTGGTCAGCAGATATTTTTGGTAGGGTGCCTTTTATAGAAAATGATGTCATCGGTCAAAAAGTGGAGCCCTTCAGCGAGGAATTGCAAGCACTCTACCCCATGCTATACCCTTCTCATTTTTATGGAATCGCCAAACGAGTAGCAGATCCCTACGGTACGATCAAAGATGGCTTAGATTTGACTGTTTCACGCGCGAAACCAGGTACGAGAGCTCTAGCCTGGGTGCAGGGTTTTAAGATGATGGTAGGACCCAGCCGGCTCTCTTATAAAGACTATATCAAAGTTCAAATGTTAGGTGCAAAGGATTCAAAGGGACATGGATTTATCGTTTGGAATGCTGGAAATGATTACCTGGAGACATTCGAGGCGTATACCGAATACCAAAAGGAAAAAAATAACCAGCGATAAACTTAACTACTCATTCATCTGGATTTAGAGGTTCTTCGTCTCTTCTTCAAATTGTTTTCGGCGGGTATAGGCTTCTGCCTCTTCTTCGCCGAACGCTTTTACTCGAAGTTCCATTATTTTTTTTTCTTTTTCTTTCGAACTCAGAGAAGGATTGCTGGATAAGAAATCTCGTTCCAATTTTTCATAATCTGCGATGCGGGCACTTGCCTGAGCCTCTTCTTTTCTTACTTTTGCCAATTCCGCGGCTTTTTCCTTTCCGAAGTATCTTGTTTCCAAGGCTGCCAGTTTCTTTTCCTTCTCTTCTGGGCTGAGTCCGCTTTGAAATTCTTTTTCCCTTAAAGAAAGCTCTGTCTGGTAATGATCGAATTTGTCTTCACGAGAAACGACTGCATCATAGTAAGATCCATACGTTTTCTTTTTAAGTTCATTGTATTTTCGAACTCGATCTTCAGGGTTAAGATTTTTTGTTGCTTCTATGAAATTTGATGAGCCTTCCAAAAATTGGACTTGTGATTCTTCCATGCCAAAAATCAAATCTGCTTTTTCTTCGCCCATGATTTCTCGGCGTTTGTTCTTTAAAATTTCGTACCTGTCGTCAAATTTAACATCGGCAGATATCTCTAACTTATGTAATGCGACTTCGTATTTAAAATAACTTTCAAACAAATCTTTTAGTTTTTCTTTACTCGGACTTTCATAATTGGCATCGATATAGGCAAGAATGGTCTGGTTGCACTGATCTGCCGTATAGGAGGCATCACATTTACGTCTAAGTGCCCAGATTTCCCAGACAAAATTGATCTTTCCTGTTTTTAAATCCTCAATGATCTCGAGGTAGCTCTTTGGTTCCTCGTCTTTAAAAGGAGAAAGCGCGTCATCCCAGAACTGAGATTGGTTGCCCATGGGACTCAAATTTGGATCGTTACGCAAAGCTTCATTCTCGGAGGAGAGTTCACCTGCCTGCTGATTCGTATCTTTAGTGAGAGACCTGCTAATAAAAAATAAAGCAAGAATTGCAACAAAGCCAATGATAGAAAAGATGATGATATTTTTTTTGTCCATGGTGGTTAAATAGAAAAGGTTGTGCAAAACGCACAACCTTTCTTTAGAGACAATCTGTATTCTTTAAAGATTAAAGAGCCGCTTTCGCGTTCTTTGCGATATTTAAATACCAGCCTTGCACGTCGAAGTAACCTTGACCGCTCCACTCTAAGTTTGTCGCTTGTAAGTGGTCGATTCCTGTTGCATACCAATACGATGGAGCTTGTCCTTTGTATGTTCCCCATTTTTGTGAAGTTAACGGAACCACACCATCATTTGCTCCACCTAAACCATAGAACAATCCGCCGGCCCAAGTGATAGGGTGCGTAAGTGCCATAATCGGGTGTTGGATGAGGTCAGCCCATGCCATCGCATTTGCGTAAGAGTAGTATTTCATACCAGATACGTTTGGAGTTGTCGTATTGAAACTGTTCACATAACTTGTAGTTAATGATTTACCCATAGCGATCACATCCTGAGGGCGACCGTCACGATAAACTAATTTTGCAAGTAAGCTGAGTGCAGAGTTTGCGAATGGTTGCAACCAACCAGGAATGATCGCGAGAACGATGTCTGCCATAGGTGCGCCTTTATGAAGCGAATCTACAGTCGTTACTGTCGCTGTCTTTGAAGCAAATCCTAGGTTTTTAACCATATATCGAATCACAAGTCCACCTTGGGAGTGACCTACCAATTGAACTTTCGTACAACCGTTAGATGCCATCCAAGAAGAAACTGCCGTTTTGATTTGGTCCGCACGAACAGGGATGCTGTTTGTTGCAGAACTTCCAGGAGTCGTTACTTTTGCACCTTGAGATCTCAAGTAAGTATCAAGACCACCCCAATACTTTACGAGTCCACCTGCGAGTCCTTTCGTATCATCAAAACCAAGGATTCCGTGAACAAGCGCAATGCACTGTCCATCAAGAGGTCCCGCCATCAATCCCGTCGAAGGGATCGTTAAAAAAAGTGCTAAAATTCCTGTTACGATTTTTGTTTTCATATTCCATCCTGCCTACTTTCAATTGTCAAAACTATGTCATTATGGTAAATAATGTCAATATTTTTAACTAAAAAAAGAAATAATTTCGGTAAATCCCTTATTTTGATACATTTATGACAAAATCCCGACAGAATGCCTTTAGAATGAACATCAATTGATGCCATAATTGCGTTCTTCGGGACTTCGGAAATAACCAGAAGCTTCTTCATTCTTGATGATTTCCGCTTCTTCCCCAAATAATTTTGTCCGGGCGGCATCTAATTCCTTTTCCTGCTCTGGACTGAGTGAGGTTTTTTTACCAAGAAGTTGTTTTCGAAGTTCAATGTATTTATCTTGGTTCTGCCACCTAATCTCTCTTTCATCTTCAAGTGCATCCCATCGGTTTAACGCTGCTGCGTCCATACCCATTGCTTCCCGGATATCGCGAAGAGTGGATTTCCTAGCATCATACGACATGATTTTTAAATCTTTCTGAACTGACATGACAAACCCTTCCGTTAATGTTTGCTGTCTTTTGTTTAAGATTTGAGGTAGTTCCTTACCAAAGTTTTCTTTTAGGGTCGACTTAAATGTATTTAGTTTTGCATCAACATTTCCAACGGGACTCTCCTCAATACGTTTTAATACATCTGATACATTTTGCATCTTCTTTTCCATAGCCCAAATATCGTCTGCCTTATCACCAAACAGACGATACCTCTCTTTCCACATCTCTTTACGCCTGTCTGCATCTGACATGAGTCCAAGTCTTGTCATATTGTTCTCACGAAATTTATTGTAAGAGTATAACTTTTCAGACATACGAAATAATTCTAAGGCTCGGTCTGGGAAAGCCAAGTGGAGGATTTCATGTAATTTTTCAACCCAATTCTCAGGGAATAATTTCGGAAGGTCCTTCATTAACTCCTCTAAGAGTGCAATTTGTACGCGTGCATTATCAATATTTTTACCGTACTTCTCTACCATGATACGTGCAATTTGTTCTGGAGTGAGATTTGCAAAATCAATATCTTCAAAATTTGCTGGTAGCTCACCCAATTCTCGATTGGCATATGTTTTATTTGATTCTAGGAGATTTTTATATGCTTTTGTATTCGCATCATCTCTGTTGCGATAAAGGAGGATAGATATGAAGAAAATTGCAAGTGTAACTAAACTAAGGTATAATAAGTATTTTTTTTGGAACATAAATGATCTCGTTTGGTTTTTAAGAAAAGAAAAGCAGGCGGTATCCTGAGACCGCCTGCATGCAGTGAAATTTAACCGCCTTTAGAAACGATAAAATCGATTATAGAGGCATAGAACTCATTTTCGTCAAATGTATCTGGTGGGATCCCAACGACATCCAAATGGTCCTGGCTAATGACAGAAGACTTTGATGTCATCTGCAAGGAAGAAGGCGCATTTAGGTTGCTTACATAACCAAGTGCTGTATTGACAGTAATGGTGTCGAAAGAGAGGGCATACTCAGTGTAAGTGAGTCGGTCTCCCATTTGTTGCGAATTGATTCCAACGAGTCCATCATCATCGTTGTTGGTTTTATTTCCGTCGCCTTTACCAGCTGCCCCGTCATTATCACAGTCGTCTACGCAATATCCATCACCATCGATATTGTAAAACGCTTGTTTAACGAGATAAAGCGCTGGATTCACATTGATACCTTCCTGAGCAGTGATCAAGGAACCAAAATACGCCGCATTACTAGCATTTACATTGTAATTGATATTGAAAGCCTTTGCACCAGTTGTAATCCCATCCGTGGAAGAATAGTCATTGTAAACTAACTGTTTTGCGGCAGCAATCCCATCATTTCCTGGACCATTGATCGCGTTTCCAAAAAGAGTTGCGAGAGCATTGACGACGGAAACTACACCTGGCTTAAGATCCAATATGTATTTCGCAATCGGTGATCCTCTGTGTGGGCTTGATACAGAAATGAGTGCATGTACAACCTGACGACCGTATCGTGTGCGGAGAACAGCAGCTGCTTTTCTGGCATCAATTCCACCTTGGGAGTGACCAATGATATTCACTTTTGAAGCACCAGTCGATGTCATATAGTTTTGTATTTTGTCAGCGAGCATGGTTCCGCGAACTTCCGAAGATTGGAACGGAGTCACCGAAGCAGCGAGTGCCTTTTGTCCGGAGTTGATGCTTCCATTGCAACTAATTTCTAAAAACTCATCACAAGGATCCCCAACAAACACGCCGTAATCGTCTCCGAAATAAAAGTACCCGAGCAAGTTGTCAAAGCCAGAAAGACCATGAGCAAAGACAACAGGATACACCGTTTTTCTCGCGCCAGCACTCAGACTCGTAGAGAGTGCGAGGATGGCTAGAGAGAGAAACAGAAACATTTTTTTAGAGTTCATAATTCACCTCAAGACGAATTATGTGGGTAGGGCCGCCACAATGCAAGTTAATTTTGTTAACTATGTGACACTTATGACTTATTTTTCTTATTTTGTGTCATTACCTAACCTTTCTGACTCTTTTTGGACACAAATTTAGGGATTTCGATAGATCGAGATCACCATTTTACCTATGCAATTTTTTCAAAGTCCGACCAACCGTTCGTAAATCTGTAAGAAAACAACACCTAATCCGCCGATGGTGGCTCCTACAATAGGAACACCGAGTAGTCGAATTGAGAAGTTTGTGGCATCGAGCCTTTTTTCAAGAGAAGTGAACTTTTCGTCCACTCTTAAGAACCGAACGTCCATTTCCTTTTGAAGGGATTCAAATCGAACATCCATCTCCTTTTGAAAGGATTCATATCGAAAATCCATCCTTTCGAATCTGGTGATCATATCCGTATGCATCGTCTCGAATCTGGTGTTCAGCTCCGTATGCATCGTTTCAAATCTGCTAGCCATCTCTGAACGCATTGACTCGAATCCATTTCTCATTTCTAAATGGATGGGTAAGAGTTTCGTAGCTTCGAATTGGTTCATGGACTGGTCCCGTTTCTCTGCAATAGTATCAATGATCCAATCCTGGATTTCAATCGCTATTTTGGTTTCGATTTCTGCTTTTTCTAGAATCTGATATAGCTTCGGCGGATTAGCCATTTTTGTCTGCCTTCATTAGAAAGGGGCAGGAGATAGCAAGTTGTACCCTAAAAAATGGAAGTTGTAAAAAAAATGAGTGAAGTACGCCAGTCTTCGATTGGTACACCAATGAAAAGCTGGCGATAAAATTTGATACTTCCTTAAGGCGTAACTTCCGTCCAATTGGTAAAGTCTGTGGATTTAAAATATTTTTGCGTGAAGGTGCCACTATTTGACTGAGCGTAAACAAACACTGTATTGTTGATTGATCCGATGTTATTTGATGGTGATAACCCACCTGGGATTGTAATCGTAGCTGTGTTTGACCAGTTGGATCCATTGTCCGAAGAAGTATGGGCCGTAAGCGTCGTCACATTATTACTAAAACTCGAACCTACCACCTTTAATGTCCCAGAAAAATCACCAAGCCAAAGGTAACTCCCTGAGGTTAAGCCCCCCGTTTGGGTTGCGGTTGTCTCTCCTGCTATACTTGTACCTGAAAAGAGACTTGGATCCGTTGCCGTATAACGGATGGAAGTTCCTGAAGTGTAAATCGTTCTGCTACTGGCATAAATCATACTTCCTTTGGTTCCCTGGTTGGAAGTGACTGCAATAGTGAATCCTGATCCGTTCCAACGATAGTAGATATCGGCGGCCAGAGTGCCATTGAGGAGTTCAACGGCACCAGCGGTGGATGAGCTTGATGCCACTCCATTCTGGCAGACCCAGGTGCTTCCGTTTGTCGTGCCACAGTACTTATGTGAGGTGCTCGTCACCCCAAATCCAAACACAAAACCGTTGCTAGAAGCGGCGGATGGGAGAACGCTATTTGAAAGGTAATAAGTGGATGTAAGGGTCGAGTCCGTGATCTCTGTAAAGTTCAGATCATTGACAGTTACCCCGGAAGCGAAATAAAACTTGTGGTCTGTAACAGTCGTTTGGGATCCATTGCTACCTCTCTCCCCTGATTGTTTTAACCCGATTGCATAGATGGTTGATCCAAACTTAGCTACCGATACCACATGGCAATCCGTATAACTGCCCGAAGAAGAACCCGCAGTTGCTGTACAATTTGGTAGCGTGAATGTTTTTTTGGTAAACGAAGTTCCATCTGTGGATTCGTAAAGGGAAGGCGAACTACCGACGGCAAAGAGCGAACTGCCTGAGGATTTGAAACCGCGAGGGAGGGAGGAGGTGCTACCGCTAGAGCTACCTCCACTATTGGTGACAATAATGCCGGGCAGTGTGAAATAAACTAAGCCATAAATTGGATTCTGGATCGACGAATACGTCTTGATCACATCGAGCTCATCCTTTCTACAATGCATGAGCAAAGCAATGGAAAGCAAGCAGACAATTGATTTTAGTTTTAATGATGAATTCATAATCTCTCCTAATATGTGTACGTCAGAGTAAAATTTAACTTATGTTCGTTTTGAACCTGGTTTCCAAGCATTGCCACAGGTTGTAAAGAGTACTCAGGTAAAATACGAACGGAACCTTCTTGTTTGAAACTTTTGCCAGAGAAAAAGTAGGCATCTACTAAATTGAGAGCCCAAAAGACACCATAGAGGGACCAAGCTTGGTTTCGCTTGTCCACAGCCGATTCAAAGGCAGATCTAGCCTCCGACTGATACACCTCTGAAAGCAGAACACGATATAATAGATTGTCCGTGGCGCTTGTCGTAGCATTTGTTAGACCTAAGGTTCCACTCAGTAGAGGCATTCCCACCACAGAAAAATATCCATCTCTTTTAAATTTAGTATACGCACTTTGTACACTTTGTTCGGTGCTTACCACATACCCAAATAGAGCAAGGCCACTCGCCATCCAGGTATATCCTTTAACCGAATCTCCTGCGTACACTTGCCCCCATCCGGGTAGGAAGGCGGATCGTAAAAGTCTAGAACTTGGCTTTGTGGGACGAACAAAGTTTGCATCACTCTTTTCTCCGCCATAGGTTCCTTCGTTCCAAGATTCCGCTGCAAAATAGGAGCTAACAGCATCCGTGAGCAAAAGGAAACCTAAGATCCCCGCCGCTGTCGCCTGTTGGTTGGCAAGTTGGGCTTTTGCTTTGTTGTTTCCTGCTTGCTCGGCGAGTGCTCTCCCTGAGAGTCCAGACTCGTATCCATAGGCATTGGTAACGTTTGTTACAAGTAATAAGGGGATGCCGAGGGTCGTAGACAAACTGGACGCTGCTGGACCACTGCTAGAAGTTTGGTACCAAGCGAAAACTCCGACATCAAAGGCATCAACCTGGTGTGCAGTTTTTTTGGCACTCATTACATCCACAAAATTGAGAAATGCGATGGTCTCGAGAATGCTAAAGGTGATCGCTCGTCCCGTACTTTGTGTGCGGTACAAACCCGAATAACCAGGAATTAGACCCAAAGCGAAATTTCCCCACGGACTTACCATCTCTTCCTCCGCACGTGGAGTAAATTCATCCCCTCGCTCGGAGGCGATGGCCACCCTTGCTTTCTCTTCTTCTGCTTCTAAGGCGATTTGTTCGGCTGTGGGACCCGTTGTGCCAGGAGTGGTCGGAGTTTTTGTCTTCCACTCAACGGCTGTAATCTTTAAGGATTTGATATCTGATTTGGCAAGTGCTTCCGATTTTCCATTTTCGTATTTGATTTTGACGGCTGTCTTTTCAATGGATGTTTTTACGTTTTCAATCACCTTACCTGACTTTAAGGAAACACGGTCAGCAGATAGCTGTGATACGGAAAAGATAATCAGGAAGACACAAAAAAAGTTAAAGGGAATTTTTAAGATTGTGCATTTCATTTTTATACCCGAAGTTAGGTCATCAAACGGAGGGAGAAGAATAAAGAATTTTTCGTGTTTCAGAAGGCTTACCTTCTACCCCATTCATGGTAGTAAAATAGAGGAATATTCTGCTTGGCAGCACTCCCCTTCTTTCATTCAATCGACTGGAAAAAGGGAACACTATGACTTATAATCGAACCATCACTATCACGATTCTATTTGCCTTTACACTTCTCACGTCTATGTGCAATCAAAAAGAGTCAGCTGGGAAAGCAGAAGTAAAGAACATGGAAAAGCCCAGCGAATCCAAGGTTACATCTGCCGTTGTCATTTTTACCGTTGGTGAATGCCTCACTGGAGATCGGAAGCTGGCCCTCGGAGATTTGATCACAGAAAAAGACATTTTGCTTACTGGTAAAAAATCATTATGTGATCTTCAAATCATCGAAGCAGAATCCGGGATCGTCATCCGCGTAAAGGCAGAGTCAGAATTTAAACTCGAACCATCCGTGGCCTCCGATGGAGGGGATGTCAACCTTGCCCTTAGGAAAGGATCGGGATTATTTAAAATCAATAACAAACTGGCAAAAAACCAATCCGTCAAAGTCATTATGCCTACAATGGTAGCCGGCGTGAGGGGAACTAGCTTCTCTGCAGAAATCTCAAAGAAAGGTGATGTCGGCTTACAAGTGATAGAAGGTTCTGTCTCAACTAGGGCAGCGATTGCAGAAATTGACTCCCTCCCAGAAGAATTGAAATCAAAATCTCAAACTATAATCGCGGTGGAAAGTTCACTCGCGAAGAGGGAACAGGTATTAGAGGCAGGTCAAAAAGTCACCATCTCAAAAGCATATACCGATAAAATATTAAAAGATACTGGGTTAAACACAGCCATTCCTCAGATCCAGGAATCGATCAAAAAAGGGGACATCAAAACGGCCACGCAAAAGTTGGATACCCTTTCAGGTTCTACCGAAGAGACCAAAACCAAAATTGCAGATAAATTAAGTGCAACCACTCCTATCAAAGTAGAACAGACCAAAGAGAAAGACATCCAAGCGCAATTAAAAGAATTTGAAGAGCTCATCGCGATCGAAAAAGAAAAGATGCAAAATGAATCGGTTCGCAAAACAGAAATTTCATCTAGGAACAAAACAAAAAATGAAAGCCTGATGAAACGAATTGAACAAATTACTGGAAAATCCGCAGAAACTCTTTTACTGAAAGACGGTAGCCGGGTCCAAGGTGTCATCATACAAGAAGGATCGACATATCACGTGTTAACTACGGATGGTAAAAAAAGTTTTGCTGAATCAGAAGTCGAAGGAACTGAATTCTAATTCAAAAAACAACTTAGAAAAAAAGGGAGAGAGTCGTGGCTCTCCCGTCCTTTCTGCAGCAATGAATCAAAACACAAAGGCAAACAGGACCAAATACTTTATAATCCTCCTTACCTCCTCTGCTGTTATTCTGACGATTCTTCCTTTTTTCGATCAAATCCATAAGAAAACTCGATACCGTATCACCGACTTAAAGGATAATCTAACGTATCGCAGGTTAGGCTCGAGTGAATGGAAAAAATTTTCTAATCAGGAATACATAAGAACGGATAAAAAAGAAAATACCATGAAAATGAAGATACAATTGCCTGATTTTTCCGAAGGGCAAAATGCTATTTACCTGGAAACCATAGATATGGGAGCGCGTTTTTTTCTGGATGGCCGGCAATTTTACTCGCATGGAGAATGGAATGCGAAGGATCAAATCGAGCACTTTCCAAATTTTTTCGCACACATAGTGCTCCTACCTCCAGAAGCAAGTGCCAAAACCATCGATGTAGATTTATATTCGGATTGGAAATCCATAGGTATCTACGATCATATTTTGCTCGGAAACGAAAGAGACCTTTGGGAAATATTAATTCTTAAACAAGTTCCAAATTTTGCCTTTTCTCTTTTTTATATGATTGTTGGTATATCGGCCGTTCTCATGTTCTGGATGGCAAAAGACTCACTCCTATTATATTTTGGATTTTCTTCTATATCGCTATCGATCATCTGTTTGGCGGAAGTTGACATCAATTTAACAGAGTATCTCTGGCATGAGGCTTCTGCTTTTTTAGGATTAAATGGATATTTTGGGATGGTGTATTTTTTTACAAAATTTATTGGTGAGATATTTGGCAAATCTACTAAACTCATTATGAAGTATTATTCCTATGTGGTGATCTTAACATATTTTTACGGACTTTTCATTATCAGTACCTATGGTTTTACGCGTGGTTATTGTGATTACTTTGAACTCGTTGGAGGTATCGCCAGTGGAGTGGGGGCGACGTTAACGGTTGCAAGTTGCTTTTACCATGCCATGTTGAAAGAAAAAAATGCACGTATCCTACTTTTTGGTTTGCTCGTGTTTTTTACTACCTTTTACCGGTATCTGTTCTTTCAATTTGGATGGTCAACTGACAATGCAAGCGATGTACATTTGAGATTTTTTCCCGTAATGATGTCCCTTGTATGGATCATCTCACTCCGTTACCGGGAAAATATCTTGAGATTGCAAGAATACACACATTTATTGGAAGAATCAAAGCTAAACTTAGAAGAAAAAATCAAAGAGAAAACAATAGGTCTTGAAATCGCAAACCTGCACTTAACAAACGCTAACCAATCTAAAAATGAATTTTTTGCGAATGTGTCTCATGAATTCAAAACACCTCTTACTCTAATACTGTCTCCACTCGAAAGGCTTTCATGCAAAACTAACGATGAACAATCGCTATTCTTACTTTCCGTCATTCATAGAAATGCGACTCGAATTCAGGCTCTAGTGGATGATTTACTCGCCATTGCAAAAATTGAATTTGGAGTGATTGCCAAGGAGAAAATCAATGTTGAATTAATATCTTATTTTCGAAAAATTTCTGAAGAGTTTGAAATATTATGCGATGATAAGAATATTCAGTTTCATTTACACGAATCCGCACAACCTCTTTTTTTCAGAATTGATAAGTACCAATGGGATTTAATCCTTAGAAACTTACTTAGCAATGCCGTTAAATTTACTCCGACAGGACAGGTGGATCTGGCTTATGAAGTTCTCGAAAATAAGATCAAAATCAATATTTCAGATACAGGCATTGGCATTGCACCAGACGAAACGCATTTAGTATTTGAAAAATTTTACCAGTCTTCCAGAGGAAAAGCCATCTCCTCTCTCGGAACAGGGATTGGTTTATATCTTGTGAAAGAAATGGTAAATGATTGCGAAGGTTCTTTTGTTATATCATCTGCAGAAAATGTTGGCACAAAAGTAGAATTGGATTTACCTCTTTATCCAGCAACAGAAGCGACCCAGGCAGAAACTCTTTTCCCTAGAATTCGACGGGCTAAATTCTCAAACGTATTAGATCGTAAAGATCTAAAATATAGACTATTAATCGTCGAGGATGAGCCTTCGATGTCTGATTATCTCTATCATATACTAAAAGAAAAGTATATGATAAAACATGTCACCACTGTTGATGAAGCGGTTGCTTGTATCGAAAATTTAGAATTTGATCTCATTCTTTCAGATTGGACCCTCCCTGGTAAAAACGGAATTGTACTTCTCGAACAAGTAAAACATAAAAACAAGAATCTTCCCTTTTTGTTCCTAACGGCTCGTACAGAAAATTACATTGTCGAAACCGCCTTCCAGCTTGGTGCAGATGATTTTATCGCCAAACCATTTAACGTCGATGATTTGCTTTTAAGGATTGAACAGAAAATTAATAAAAGCAAAGAACACAAGCAGGACATCATTAACGAAAAAGATAGCATCTATGGAGATATTCATGATATCCTTGGTGGTAAACTTACTGACTTAGTATCTCAAATCAATCAATTAGATTTTCACCCAGAATTAATACCAGAGAGATTAGCTAACATCCGGCATACGGCAACAACCCTTTCAAACGAACTTCGTACAAAACTTCATGAATGGGAAGACTTTCGTAATATTGAAAGGGATTTTGAATTGGGCTGGATGTCAATGCTTCTGCGAAGGTATTCGAATGCAGGACGAATCTGTCGTGTGAAACTCAAAGAAGGAACCATCGAATGGAAAGAGGCGGAAAGATGGAGTCTATCTACAAAAACAGAAATTTTTCGGATCACGCAAGAAATTGCAAATAATGATCTTAAATATGGTTCTGGACCTGTTTCCTATGAAATAGGAAGTTTGCTTCCAAGCTTTGAGCTAAAAATTTTGACAAAATCCCATTACCAGAAAGATCGGATACACGGTCGCGGTTCAAGAAATCTAGCGGAACGTTGCCAGAAACTAGGAGCAAGTCTTCAATATTTGGAATTAGAAGGTGAATTCAATGTACTTTTGTTCATTCCAAATACTCTGGTTTAATTTCAGGTCCGACTACCCTAAACTAGGTATTTTCAAATCGGTTAAGGATGTTATAATGAATTCTGAATGGAAGGAATATGATCTTTGATTTTGTAGAAGATGATACAAATTTTGCAGGACGAATGCATGAAATCCTCAATCCCATGGCAGAGGAAATCAGAATATTCGAATCTGCTGAATCATACCTTGCCTCTAAAACACAAAGTTTAGCAGAGATTCTTTTCGTGGACATTGTGTTGCCTGGTCTGAGTGGTATTGAGTTAACTAAAATCATTCGCGAGAAACATCCTGACCTTAAAATCGTAGTCTTGTCCGCAATGGACTCCGATGAAATTCTTTTTCAGGCATTAAAATCTGGTGCGATAGGTTACGTGTTAAAATCTGATTTAGAGAAACTTCCAAGTCTAACAGCTGAAATTATTGCGGGAGGTGCCGTGATTACCTCGACACTAGCTCTTCGCGTTTTAAAAAGCTTTCATGAACCCCAAACGAATGCAAAGGATGGGTTCGAAAGTTTGACCACAAGAGAAAAAGATATTTTAACTGAGCTTATCTCTGGTCAATCCGTTCGGGAAGTGGCCATTGAGCTTGACCTCTCACTTCACACCGTTCAAACACACACCAAAAATATCTATAAAAAACTACAGGTAAATAATCGGATACAGTTGATCAGGCGTGCCTCCGACCTGGGTTTTGATTGATGAAATCAAAACAAATTTGTATCATTGAAGATCAGGATTACTTCAAAGAACTTGTACGAGAAAAATTACAGTACGACCCAAATCTGATCCTGACATTTTTATCCTCTGCAGAAGATTTTATCAAAAATGGTCTCAAAATAAATTATGACTTAGTCTATCTTGACATCAACCTTCACAGCATGAATGGATTGGAACTGATGAAGTACACAAGCTCTAGAGGGCTTAATATAAAATATGTTATCTTGAGTACAGTCTTTTCAGATAATATCGTTTTTGAATCCTTAGAGAATGGTGCGATTGGATATCTTTTAAAATCAGAAGCTTCCGATTTACTCGATATCACTCACACTTTCTTAAATGGTGGAAGCGTGATCACACCCACCATTGCCTTCCTCGTCCAGAAAAAATTTAAAAAGAATCAGGTCGATGGTTATGAAAGGCTGACCGAAAGAGAGAGGCAAATCCTAGAAGAGGTAATCAAAGGTTACACAGCTGATGAAGTGGCAAAATTCTTTGGTCTCTCTACACATACCGTCCGTACACAGATTCGTTCCATATATGTAAAACTAAATGTGAATAATAGAACCATGCTGATGAAAAAGTTGAATCATCATTAAAACCATTGTGCCAATCGCCTTACAAACAGAACGAACCTGTTTCCAGGAGATTGTATTCGGATCTTGTTTGAAATTGAGCCTCTTCCAAGATTCGTCCTTGTATTTGAAAATTAGAATCATATTGATAGGTAGCATTTTTTTTACAATTTAGATCTTGGGTATCCGTAAGATTTTGGATGCGAAATGATGAATCATTATATACCCAATTTGTTAGAGTTCCAGAGCATCCGCCTTTAGTGATTTTACCGGACATTACTCTATTCAATGCGTCCCAATCATAATAAGTTTCCCCATAGCTACTATCCTTTCTGACGTAATTGTACAATCTCCCAAATCCATCACGTGTATACTCTTCTTCAAATTGGCTAGTTGATTTTCTTCTCAATCCATCTAACACTGTCAATTGCCTATATTTAAAATAGAAATCATTGATGGAAAAATAATGATATAGGATCTCCGACAAGCCATTCACAGAACAGTGGTAATTTATATCCTGTGGATGGAAGGTACAAACCCTCTCGTATTCAAATTGAGAAGTTGAATTCGTATGCTTATTTAATATGAATTCTTTTACAAAGGTCTTTGTTGGGTATTGGATACAACCAGAAGAGATTGAAAATAGAATGCTACCAAGAAAATAATTCCTGGTAGCATGATTGTTCTCGGCTTTACATCCCTGAAAGTATATTGAAAATAATAAACATACAGCAAAAGGATGAATTCTCAATTGAAAAGAACTAAGGCGTCACTAAATCGCATGGAAATTCAGTTAGCCTTCCACTTCCTGTACATGTCGTCTTCCCTAGTTTAAGAGCTTTTCGATCCGAGGGAGTGCAAGCATAGAGGGCTCCTTGCGGAGAACTGCATTTAGAAACTCCATTCGTAGTATCTCCGGTAAGATCCATAAGTCTTGTATCGGAACGCACGGAAGTACAACATCGAGAAGAACAACAAGGCAAGGAATTGCTACAGGAATCTGAACAAGAACTACCTGAACTTGATGACGAAGAAGAAGTTCTCCCTGTTGACAAAAAACTTAGCAGGAATAATAGATAGAAAAAGTCCTCTAAGTCACTGGTGGTACTTTTTGCCGTATCCTTTGCGCATCCCGCAAATGATGTAAGGGAAATCATCATTATGCAAAGGAAACTTATCAATTTAACTGGAATCATTCTCATTTTTTCTCCTATTGAATCAAAAAATAATTGAAAAAGAAATTTCCCTTAAGGAAGACTGCTGGTCTTTCTCGGATTCAATTTCCTTCTCGCTCATTCGATTCATTTTTTCAGTATATTTGATTCCTTTAATAATTCAATACCCTGTTTAAGGTATATTCTTACTTTTTTACTTATTATCAATAATTTATTACTTTTTTTATTTTTATAAAGTACATTTTGAACTATTTTCTCGGAACCCTTATGGAAAAGTTACACTATCAATCCAACACGCATCGGAGCCCGAGGCAATGCTGATGTCCTTGCTATAAGTCCAAAGAAATGTATGCGAACCTGCTGTAACTGTATAGGAATTAAACGTCCATGAGCCAGAGCCACTCACACGGTTGGAATTGGTTTCCACGGAATCTACGTAAAAAATGCAATAGTCATGTCCTGATTCGCTGGAAACATTTCGGTAAAATGTGATGCTTCCCGCATTCGTCGTTTTTGTCACAGTAATAGAGGAAGACGCAGAATTACCGATCGTAGCGGACTTCAAACAATTCCCGGAAAAACAACTGACTGAAGTGTTCGTCCAAGTACCCGACCAACCTGAGGGAACAACTCCGTCGTCAAAGTTATTTGAGACACTGGCAACTGTCGAAACAGTAAAGCGAGAGGAAGAGGTGGCAGTGAGCCCACCCACGGTCACAGTAATCGTTCCAGAAGTGGCTCCAGACGGAACTGTCGTCGTTATCGACGTAGCTGTTGACCCAGTGACAGTGGCGGTCGTGGAATTAAACTTTACCGTATTACTTGATGTAGACGTTGAAAAATTGGTTCCCGTTATGATAACCGTTGTTCCAACGCTCCCCGAAGAAGGCGAAAAGGAAGTGATCGTTGGTGAGCGACCCGTAACGCTCGTAGTTGGCACGAGAAGTTGTGTCAAAAGGTATTCTTGCGTTCCTATATCGGTAGCATTGTCACGGCTATAGTTTATGCATCCGAGGGTAAGTAAAAAAAATAATAATTGTATGAGTTTCATATCTATCCTTTAAAATGAATTTTGCCAGAATATTTTTCCGGAATTTTCCCACTCTTGGTTTCCGAGTGCCGTTTGAACTCTCTTCGGTTCCATATCCAATTGGATATTTCCTTTCTCTGTTCTACCGAGTGCGATGCCTGGTCTTTCGTAATTTAACGAGGCGACTGCGGTTGGTTTAAAGATCATCATATCAAGCAGACAGATCGCCATCCAGGCACCGTAAATTTGACTTGCTTGGGCAAGATTTTCCGCACTCCTCTCGAGCGCTTCCCCTCTTTGTGTAGTTTGGATGAGATTGAGTGTATTGAGCGGCTCTAGGTTTAGAAGCAAAAAGAGAGTACCGTCTCCACCGAACAAATCCTTATATTCGCTATCCGCTTTTTTAAAATCGGAATATTTAACTCCGACATTTGCAAGTACACCTAACGTAATCAAGGGGAAGGCATATCCCTTCCAGTTATGTCCTTCTGAAGCTTGTCCCCAACCTGGGAATAAAATTGTTTTGAAATAAGCAGCACCCGAGTAGCCACTTCGATTTGGTGCAGAATTATACTCTTGTGCCAAATTTTGTTCTGAGTTTTCTGAAGAAGGATCTTGGGATTTTTTCTTCTTCAGATTGTAAATTGTAGGGAATGGAGCCTCTTTATTTTCTTGTGCATCAATTTCTCCAAATGAAAAATTGATTAGGCAAAGTAGAAACATAAATGTTTGGCAAGATAGTTTTTTTCTTTTCGTATTCATTTGATAACCTAAATCGCGATACTTCGAAGATTGACAAAAAACGGCTTGCCCTTCTCAATTTTCACTTCGATGGGAACTGAAAATTCTCCTTCAGGTCCGTTCATTTTAAATTTTACGGTATAAGAGCCTGGTTCGAGAAACAGTCGTTTTGCTTGGAAGTTCGAGGGAAGTAAGGACCAGCACCTTAAATCGGGTTCTAAACTAGCGCCTGCGAGAGCACCAGTGGCAGCACCGGCGGCCGTATCTACAGTTTTATCAAAGAGGATTTCACAAACTATATTTAAAGGCTGTGGGACTCGACCACATAACTCGCCTTTTGCTTTTCCTTTTAAAGCATTTGCTCCAGGATTATTGACAGCTGCGTTTGCAGCAGCGGAAGCAATAACAATTTTGGTGGCAAGAGATGCTACGTTTTTTGTTACCATAGCATCATAATTAGAATTGAACGTATCCATCGATGTCTTCGAATAATCATTGAAAATGTGAGTAGTAGCGATCTCCTTATCATTTATATAAATTGTTTGCTCTTTCTGATCCTCAGACTCTGATTTTTCAAATTTCGGAATGGGATTTTCTGCTTCTCCGATTGCTAATAATACACCAGTTATATTGGAAGCCAATGAACTATCTGATTGAGCTGCGACTTCAACGGCTGCTCTTAAGGCTGTCTCAAATTCGGGTGATTCTTTAAGTTTCCCTCTTGATTTTTTGCGCGCGGCAATACCTGCCTGGTTGATGATGATGAGTTCTCCCATCTCTTTTGAATATTTTGCTGGCTCTAACTTGGAATTAAAGGCAATCTTCGTATTTTTAAGTTTTCCCTCAACAGCTCGGGCCGTTTTGGAATCATTACTCTTGAGGGCGAAACCATACTGATTAATCAGTATCTCTTCTTCTTTACCAAGGTGGGCTGTTAGATTCTTATACTGGACTCTTGCATCCTCATACTTCTCAAGATGCTCGGAAATGATCGCATCGAGAAATCGGGCCATACCGTTCTGCTTGTTCTCTGCTTCCGTTAAGTACAATTCCTTTTGTTCAAAGTCCAATTTCCTTAGGTATCGCTTAGCTTCCTCATACTCTCTCAAAAGAGTAGAATTTAACGATAAATAGAAGTAGATCAAAACCCTTTCAAAGTTTTCACCTCTAAAGTTGGAAGCATTATCACTCAATACAAAAGAAGCAATTTCACCTGTGGCACTAACTTTAATATTCTCTGCGACCTGTGCCGCTTCTTTGAATATATCATTACTTTTTTTGTAATCCCCTTTTGTGTGTAAAACGACGCCGGCTTCCATCAAAGCGAGTAATACATCCTTATCTGCCGCATTTGAATATTGATTAAAAAGTTTAGAGGCGGCAGAATCCAATCGATTGTTAAAAAAATCCGACCTAACAGACGCTCTTGTATTTTCTAACCTCGCAGCAGAACTACAAGAGATCAAATGTAGTAAAAAAAGTATCGAAAATAACTTTGTACTTACTGCTGGGATATGGTCCACACATTCCCGACCAAATGCATGCGTAACGAAATCAAAAATCCGACGATTGAAACTCACTTTGTCTCCTCAATGACTGGTTAGTGGATAAGTCCATTTCACTTACATCAACTAGCACCAGTATAAACTTTCAAAAGATATATGTCTATACCCTGAATAGGTGAGAGGTCGGGAAATAATATATTTCTAGACAAATACATCT
>NZ_RQGD01000002.1 GCF_004770745.1 Leptospira ognonensis
AAGTTTCTCAAATTCTTGTAACAGTTTATCTTTAGGATAAGATTTTGTGCCGGAAAATTCCCAGCTATCTTCGAGAAGACGATCATTTCTTTGAGTTATTTAAAAAAAGATGAAAAGAGAGTCATAGAGCTACTCACATCGTTTTGGACCGAATCGCAATTGGATGAAGATGTGATTTTGACCATGCGGGGACGACTAGCCGACGAAATTAAAAGAAGAAACGATAATCCCACAAGCCTTGGAATGCGAAAGATAAAAGAACGCGTTCTAAAAGATACGATTTTGGCAAAAGTTTCATCACTTGATGGATTAAACGCCGTCACTACGCCCGAGCTAAAACAATTCCAAGATGAAATTTTCGCAGAGAAGAAACGGATTTTATTGTTAACAGGAGATGCTGAAATTTCTAATTGGAAAAAATATTTATCCAATCTAAAGATTGGATCCGCAGAAATGCAAATCCCAGAAGAGCTCAGCTCGGAGCTTGTAAACAAAAACATTTCTGAATATAAATCGAAACATCTTCTTGTGGAAAAGGACGTCTCACAAGCATTTGTTGTGATGATGGGTAGTCTGCCTAAACATAATGATGCAGACTTTTATGCCATACAAGTATTAAATTATATCATAGGTGGCGGTGGATTTAACTCTTATTATATGCGAGAAATTAGAAATAATCGAGGACTTGCATATTCTGCTGGGAGTGCTGCTGACTTTCAGAAAGGATATGGCATTCTACATTTTTATGCTATGACCAAAACAGAATCTGTTCCTGAAGTCTTGAAGTTAATGCAAGAATTGATCCAAATTGATTTTATTTCCAAATTGAAGGAGGAAGAGCTAACGCGTGCGAAGGTAGCCATTACAAATCAATTTGTATTTCTATTTGCTGATAGTAAGAAGGTTTTGCAAAACGAGTTGAGGTTTCGCGATCACGAAATGCCAAAAGAATACCTATTACATTTCAGAGAGAATATAGAAAAAGTGTCTTTGGACGATTTGAAACGAGTGGGTAAAAAATATTTCGACCCTGCTAACCTTTCGGTTTTGGTTGTTGGCCCAAAGGCACTTGATTCCTCCTTAGGTAAACAATTCAAACTCATTCAGCCAGAAGATAGTGCGCTTTAATGGCCAATGCCTTATTTGAACATAAAAATTGGAAGTTTGATGGGATTTCGGAGGGGGGCATACGTACCTCGATTGCCTTTCCAGCTCTTGACCTTATGTTCGATTTTGGTAGTGTCAATCCTGACAAAATACATATCGGTCAAATCCTTCTAACCCATGCACATCTAGACCACTCGGCGGGTATTCCATATTATGTTTCACAACGTTCTCTGAGAAAATTACCAAAGCCCAAAATTTATGTACCAAAAAGTTTAGAGGATAATCTCAATCAAGTTCTAAAATTATATTCTCTGATGGAAGATTTTCCTTATGAGTGTGAGGTGATCGGAGTAGACCACCACGAGACAATTCCATTGAAACCTGGATTCTTTTTTAAAGCCATACCTTCCTTTCACAGAATTCCTTCGCAAGGTTATACAATTTTTGAGACAAAAAGAAAATTAAAATTAGAATATGCAAACTTGGACCAAGCATCCATTCGATCAATGAAAGACAAGGGTGAGGACCCGACAGAAGAGATCAAGAATCCAATTGTCTCTTTTTCTGGGGACACGAAAATTGAATTTTTATTGGAACATGAGGAAGTTCGTAAAAGCCAAATCCTTTTCATGGAATGTACGTATTATTGTGAAAAGCGTGGTGTTGAGAGGGCTAGAGAGTGGGGTCACACTCACCTAGATGAAATTGCCGCACATGCTTCCTCTTTTGAAAATGAAGCTCTAGTTCTCATCCACCCATCAAAGCGTTATAGCTACCGGGAGTTACAGGAATGGATTGCTAAAAAATTGCCAGCCAGTCTCTTAGAAAGAACTCATTTGTTTATTCCTAAAAAGTAAATCCGAATGAAAGAACGTACATCCGTATTTGCTGGAACGATAGAGAGTTACATCGATGACGAACTCGTTTATAGACCACATCCTTTATTTTTGGAGATGGAAGCCTTTGCGAAAGAAAAGTTTATTCCCATTGTCACAGCGGCAACGGGAGCGGTTTTGAAATCGCTGTTTAAAAGCTGGCAAGTAAATAAAATTTGGGAACTGGGTACAGGTATAGGCTATTCGACTTTATGGATTGCTCTAGGTTCACCTAACTCTGAAATCATTACAGTCGATCGTAATGAAAATCAAGCCTCCATTTTGGACCGATATGCATTAGAAATCCTGGGTGAGAAGAAAATTCCCATTAGGCGGATCTCTTCCTGGATTTTGGATTATATGTATGCAAACGTTTCTGAATGGGTGGATGCAGATGTCTTTTTCATTGATTGCGACAAGGTTACCTATCCTGAACTTTGGGATCTGATTTCGCATCATGCCAAACCCGGTGCGCGCATTTTATACGATAATGTACTATGGCACGGACGACTTATGGATCCGACCTTCCAAAAACCTTCCGATTTGGCTGTTCGTTCTCTTTGGGATCGCGTGAAAAAATCAGGCTTTGAGTATACTCTCTTTCCTGTAGGAGATGGCATCCTGCTCGCAGAAAAGAGATAAAAAATAGTAGTCAGACAGGCTTGTCTTCCAGCTAATAGGAAGATATTTTAGGAGACTTCCCAGCATCATGAAACATATTTTTTTACTATTTTTTCTTATAGCAAACTTTGTCGCTCTTACCGCTCAAAATGCTCCCGCATCTTCTCCAGATAGAGGAAAAGAATCCTATGAAGAGATTGAAAAGCTCGATCAAGGCTCAAATTTAGAAAGAAAACAATACAAAGAAATTTCCGAAAAAAATAGAGAACGCATTGTGAATGGTCTGAAACTACTTACCATTATCTCAGCTAACTTTGGTGAGGAAGTCCCTGAGTCGAAGACAGCCCAGGAAACTCTTCGGAAAGATTACCAAATCGCTCTGAGATACTACTATCGAAATGCATACATTCTCTCGGGGAAAAGTGTTCAAAAAGTTGAAAAAGACTTAACTGAGATGCTTTCAAAATTTGCAAAGGTCTACGATGCAAAAGTACAAACTTTACTTTCTGATTGTGCTGATGCGATTACAGAAACAGAACAGACTCAGCTCATAGGGGATTCTCAGGAGAGCGGAAAACCTCCTCAGGGCAATTTCGTCGATATCTCAGAAGCTGCTCATAAATTGAAAATTGCGTACTTTCAGTTAAATTTGGCGCTTGAAATGGTTCGAGACAATCGACCCTATGAAGCTTTGATTCATTATCGAATCTCTAAAGATTATGGTATCAAAATACTTATGGATTTAAAAGGCACAGAGGCAGATAAAAAAGCCATCAGTGATAAGTTTGCTAAAGATCTTGCCGACAATCGAAATCTCATCAGCGGACAAGCCGCTCCCGCGAAATAAACGAAAACAACTCAAGGAATATATTCCTTGGGTTTTCTAAATGATCCATCGCCTATTTACTATTTTTGTATTTCTATTAAATACAGTTTTATTCTCTCATCCTACCTACACGGTTGTCGTGGATCCAGGGCATGGTGGTGTCGCCAAAGAACCGATGAGCGTTTATGGAGATAAATACGATACCATCACGCAATCGTATTTGGAAAAATACAAACAAGGTACTGAACATGGGTCTCACACAGAACGAGAAATAGTTCTTGGTCTTGCAAGAGAGGTTCAAAAGGTTCTAAAACTAACGGAAACGGAAGAGGGATTTGAAAAGTTTACGGAATATCTGAAAAAATTTTCATCGAGCAAATCGTTTCCTCGGATCGTGTTGAATGGTCACCTAACACGAAACTCAAGTTTTGAATTGGATCCACAATCGGAAGACGTGAACGCACCATACCGCCTTTATGATTTTCCAAATCCCAAAACTTCGGAAAGAACGAAAGGTCGCCTTTCCTATATCAATTCTTTAAAACCGCATTTGGTTTTATCCCTTCACTTAAATCCTGCTGGGAAAGGGCAAGTGGGAGGAATGGCAGCCGTACTGACTCCAGGGTATGCCACATTTAAAATTTTAAAAGATATCTCGGATGGTAAAAAGAAACCCAAAGCGTTTTTAAACTCTCCATGGTCCGACTGGCTAGTGTTTGCTGGAGGCTGGTCAAAGCTAGAAAATGCGATGACGGATGCTTGGATTTATTTCCATGGGTATTGGGCTGATAAATCTGGAAAAAAGGCTGATCTCTCAAAATTTGAAGGATACCGCCAAAACATGGTTACATGGCGTTATGCGGACAAACGAGGATGGGAAAATTTACTGAAAGCAAACTCCCAAGGCCCGTATTCAAAATCTCATGCTGGCTTCCGTGCGGAAGGCAGTTTTTGGGAAAGGGAACAAAGTAAAAAAGAAATTTGGCGGAGAGAAGGCGGTAGGGAAGGATTTGGCGGAGACAATCACTATGTTACCTCGGAGCTTATGCGTTTTGTACAATATGGAGTTCGCGAACAGCTGCAGAACAAGAAAGGAGAGTATCCAGAAATGGGACCCATCCAAAAGCCATATATCTCAACCTATAGCTTACCGACCTATACAAATGCAATTTGTGCGTTCATCGAAATCGGCTACATCAATAGAAAACGAGATATCAAGATTTTAACAGAACATAAAAAAGAGACGGCTATTTCTCTCGCAGTTGGTATTTATTCATTGTTTGTTGGCCTCGAAATGAAAAAGCCAAAAATGATGCCAGTGATCCCAAAAGGAAAACCTGTAAATTGGGAACGGTATGGTAAATATTTTGAAGAAGCAGAATCACCATGACAGTAGAGAAAAAAATTGTAAATCATCCTCTTTTTCCGAAAGTAATCGCAGCCTACCAGCAATCACTCATTAAACGATATTCTAGTGAATCGCTTCTAGCCTATCCTCAGTTTCAGAGCATTCCCAGAGAAACTATTGAGCTACTCATTCAATTCTTTCTTGGTGCTTTGTACCCTGAATTTGAAAACAGGATAAAATTGGATGCTGCCTTTCGTGCATTGGCGGGATTTGTTTACCATCCGTCCAAATTATGGGGCATTCTTGGAAATTTAGCGGCTTCTCTTTTTCGATTTGGAAAACACTTTCCCGCAGCATTGAAAGCAGGACTTGCCGCCTTGCATGCCTATGTTACTGCTCATAAATTTGAAGAAATTTTAATTCGGGAAACTGACGCCGAAGCACTGCTTGGTGATCCATTTCAGACGGAAGATGGTTTTATAAAAATACTGGCACGCATTCCACAGAAAGATGCGGATGCGTTCCGTGAAGACATCGGAAGGCTGTTTCGGATCTTTACCGACCAGGTGCTCGTGGACAAGATCATTCTCATCATGGAAGACGTATTAAAAAAGATGCAGGCAAAGGGATTCATTTATACCCAGGACGATCACCGTGCGATTGAACTTGGAATCAGTATATTGAAACAGGGAAGGTTTATTTTTGATGCCCTTTCTATGAGTGAGATGAATCTCATCATAGAGGCGATTGACACAGTAGAGAAGGATTTTTTTCTAAAAGCAAAGGAAACAACAAGACTGAACTAAATTCACTTTGGTACCGATGGCCGGAATCGAACCGGCATGATGTTACCACCGGTGGATTTTGAATCCACTGCGTCTACCAATTCCACCACATCGGCAAATCAGTTTAGTCTTCTGCTTCTATATATTTACCTTTTCCGCGAGCCACTATTTTGCCGATCTCATTTTCGATCTCAGCACGATTCTCGATGATTTTTTTGTTTTTCTTCACAAACCATCCTCGTAAATGGAGAGGTTCGTTCACTTTGGCAGGTTGCAAAAATCGAATGGTGAGCTCACCAGTAGTTGTTTCAAAATTCATGGCTTCATTGATTTTCATCATGATTTCATCAAGGATCGTTGAAATGATGCCTGGATGGATTTGATCCGGTAAGCCTTGGTATTTGTCAGGGCAAGTGTAATCACCGAATGCCGTTTTTGTGTCTTCATCGAAGGTGATTTTCAACTGCAAACCGTCTCCATTGTCTGGACTGGAGGCAAAGCTGAGATTTTTCTTGGCAACGGATTTCATGCCACCATAACAAGAAAAAAAACTCTACCTGTCAAGCATAAAACGGGCTAATGGTCATTTTGCCGTGTTTTGGGGCTAGAAACCCCTTGTTTTTGCCATTCACAAGAATATATCTCAATTCTTAGGTCAAAATCCTCGAAAATAGAAAAGGTATCCATTTCAAATGATCACAACCCTTATGATGTTACTTGGCTTGTCTGGTGCGGGGGCGGGCCTATACAATGTGATCAAATCTCCTTCGGATGGAGGCGGATCCGAGGAAGACCCGAGACCTAGTTCTAGGAAAAGGCGCGGACGTGGAGGAGATACAAATCCAAGTCCTCCCGATAAAAAACAGTCGAAAAACAAGGATGCTGGCAAGCCAAGTCCTCCTCCCGAATGGGGTGGGCGTGGGGAAGAGTTGCCATTTAACACGCCTAAGCCTGAAGGCGGGAGAATGCCCAGAGGGGATGCACGTCCCTTGCCAGAAGGATTTCCTAACTTAGAGGACTGGACCAAAGAGGAAGAGGAGGATCCTTCGGATAGAAAGTCATCTCGAAAGCGAAATCGGAAGCCAGAGTCGGAGCCTGCTTCTCTCGCTGAGATTCCGTTAGGTGATTTCGGAGAAGACGCAGAAGAATCAGAAAGTTCACAGGCTGGTTCAGGGAAGACTAGGGGGGGCACGCCCGACTTATCGTTTAGTGCAGATGATATCATTTCAAAAAACTCAAAGTATTCTTTTCATCGAAGACCGCTCTTAAATGCGGAGGCTTTGCTCGAAAAAAATAATTTTGAAGAAGCAATGGAAATCTTTCAGCGGACGGGAGATCGGATCCCCGATGCGGATATTAAAAATAAAATCCAACAGAATATTTCCGACATTGAGAACTTCATTGAAGACGTAGGCGACGGGGGTCTTCCGGAGCGAGTGAGTTCGAAGCCTACAGAACCAAATACCCGGCCAAACACAGGCATGCTTCCGACGGATGGAGATAGCGGGTACCAAGATTTTGTCAGTGCCATGAAGCAAGTGGCGGAAGTTTTTGCTGAATCGATTTCAAAGGCAATCCAGTATGCACAAGCGGCAGGCGCGAGCCAGACAAATCCTCCTTCCACGGAAGCGAAGCCGTTTCCAGATACGGCTCCGGAAACTCCTTCAAAATTGCCCACTCTCGAAGGTCAGAGTCGAATGCCAGAAACACTTCCGCCTCCGGGAAATGTTGGTGCTGATTTTTTACACCCAGTTATTTATCAATTCTTAAAAGACTCACCGCCACTACCAGGTTATGCGGGAATTGATCCGAAAGAAGAAAAACAAAACTACGAAAGTTTAATTAAATCCTTAAACCAAGGCTTACTTTCTCCGCCGCAGACGGGTGTACCTTTTCCTCAAGCCGGTGCCAATCTGCCAGGCATTGTGGGTCCTTTTTATTTACCAAATCCAGACCAGCTAAAAGGAGATCTGTCTTCGTTATCCGAAGCGCTCCATGAAGCAACTGATAGTGCGAAAAGTTTAGCTGACATTGCAAGCGAGCTAGAAAAAGCGAAGGGTGAGATCAAAGAAAAAGAGATCTCGGATTTAGATTTACCAGAAGATACTTTCTTCTCTGATGAATGGCAAAACTTTCGTGGCCTTCCTCTCGTTGACCGCCGGCTCGGTGGAGAGAGACGAAAGAATGCCGACAGAAGGGAAAATAAAGCAGGTCGAAAAGACAGAAGGTCTGGCACTGATCGAAGAAAAGTAGATAGGTTTAAAGAGAGGGAAAACTATCTTAAAGACAAGGCACTTGAAAAATTAGAGGAATCCGCCAAACGAGCACAAACGTTAGCCCCACCATCGCTCAATGACCTCTTAAAGCCTTACTTTCCGCCGATGCCGGAGAGACTGAATCTTCCTGAAGGAAGGGACAAAAGAGAAAAGCCTGAAGAAGAAAAGCCTGAAGAGTGGATCGAAGGCGATCCAGAGTGGTTTGATAAGACGACCGATGCCCTGAGAAAAGAGTTGAGTCTACCTGAGCCTGTTGATCCTCACGCGCCGAGGATGGACATGCCGCTCATTGGTCTGCCAGATGCCATTGATCCAGCTAGAGCGAAGTCAGAAACCATCATTGAGACGGATGACCCGATCCAAGTGGAGCTTATGGCTAGGGCTCAGGAAGATTCTCTCAAGATTGGGCTGCCTGACCCGGAAGAGGCATTTCGTGATCGTGTCGTTAAAAAAGAGGAGGACTTAACTGAGCTTGACGAGGAGCCAGAGCTCGACACAGAGCCTCCTGAAATTGAAATCGTAGATGGCGAGTTAGGCGAAATATCAGAAGCTAAAGACACTCCTGATGAGATGGCTAAAAAGATGGAGGAGGAGCCAGAAAAGATCATTCATGGCGTTCTCGAATTAAAGCCTCCCGAAGCTGATGATGCTCCATTTTTAACGCTTACTTACGATTTCGGAAAGATCCCGCATGCATTTCGTTTGTCCAAGAATTATTCCATTATGGAATATTCTTACTATAAATACAAACCAATGTTAATGAAAGCACAAGAGTTTGCCCGTCGAAAGATGCTTAAAAATGCCCTCAACTATTACCGCGTGATTAAATCGCAAAACATTCCTCCAGAACTTCGGAAGATGATCAATCGAAACATCCGAGACATTACAGAATTTATGGAAAAATTTCTTATGGCAAAAGGTGGCTAAATGAGATCCTTTATTCGTAATATTGATTTGACTGAATTAAAAATGAATTTTTGGATTCAAAAGTAATGTCAGAAGCTGAGATTAAAGTAGTAAATTACCCTAAAGGGGCAGCCATCGTTGTTCAACATGCGATCAATCCTGGCTTATTTTATATCGTTCGTAGTGGAAAAGTTGCTGTGGACTCGGAACATATCCAAGTCGATCATGAACTAACAAATTATAATCCCGGGGACAGCTTCGGACTTGTGTCCGCTCTCACAGAACATCATTTTCTTGTTACTTTGTTTGCGCAAACTGATGTCGAATTATTACAAATTCCGATTCGGATGTTAGGATCTTTTCTAAAAGGTAACAAAGATCTTGCGATGAAAATTCTAAGGCTTTATTCCCATGAATTGCGTGCTCTGCAAAGAAATCTATCGAGAGCCAACCAACCTGCTGATCGAGTCTATTTACCTGAAAAATTAATTCTTAATGCAAAAACCTATATGGCCTGGCAAAAGCCAGCTTTGGCAGCACATTCCCTACATCGTTATTTAGAGTGGGCAGATTCTCACCAAACAGCCATTGCGCGGGAAGAAGCGGAAAGTTTATTGCAGCAACTAAATTCATCAGCGAAACCGTATGAGTGGACGAGCCAAAAGGCCAGTCTTGAAGCCGGCGAAATTCTATTCGTTGAAAGTGAAATGAATCAGGATATTTTTGTCGTGCTAGAAGGAACGGTTAAATTGTTTAGCATTGTTCGTGGATTTGAATACGTCATCGATGTCCTCGGAGTCGGTGAAATATTTGGCGAGATGGGATTGATTGATAATGCACCTCGTATGGCATCTGCTGTAACGGAAACTCCCTCCGTCATTTTACGTGTGACCCCAGAAAATATTTTCGAATCCGTCGGTGAATCCTTGATGCAAAAGGTATTTGAAAGCATTGCTCGTCGAATTTGGTTTTCTCACCAAAGGTTGATCATTTTGAGAATGCAATTACCAGAAAAAAGATTGTACGCCTTTCTTTATAATTCCATTCGAGACCAGGACATTCGCAAAGGAACAAATCTGCAGGCAAGTTATGCGAGTGTTTATAGTTTTCCCATTGCCTTTGAAGAATTGTGTAGCATGTGTGGAATCATCAAAGTTAAGAAAGAGACAATTCAAGATTTTCTTAGCGATTCCAATATCATTATTTCCAAAGATCGGATCACGGTAAAAAGCAGAAAGCGCATTGAAGAAAAGCTCGGGCATTACAAAACAAAACAAGGACAGATCATCGCCAAACTCATTTGATATGCCGATGGAAAATTCTATCGCTCATAAAAAACATCACGGTTTGAAAGGGATTGGGTAGGGCAATTCGCTCTCGTTATCACATTCTTTTAATTTTTTGAAATTTTTCATGCAAGAGAGCAGAAAGTAGTCTGTCACCTCCCGTCCATCTTCTGAGGAAGCCGGAATTTGCAGGAGAAAAGGCAAAGTATTCACACAATTTGATTTATCTGCAATGCTTGTATCAATCCTCCCTTCAAACGAAGGAAAATCTTTTTGGTTTTTGCAATGGTCTCTACCGGATGTGCCAGGACCCACATCGCAATGCAGGAAAACAAAAAAAAGGGCTGAGATTAGGAAGGAAATTCGAAGCATTTTTGGGATGTGATAAATAAATATTTGCTCCGACCACAAACTTTTTCAAACATTTAAAAACATCTGGACAAAAACACAGTCTAAATTTAGAATAATTCTAAGGAGTTGACCATGCCGCAAGTTACATCACAAGCGCCTGATTTTAAGGCCATCGCAGTCGTAGGAGAGTCTTTTAAAGAAATCAAGCTTTCCGATTATAAAGGGAAATGGGTGGTATTATTTTTCTACCCTCTTGATTTTACCTTCGTTTGCCCTACAGAAATCATTGAATATGACGCTAAGTTAGAAGATTTCCGAAAGATCGGAGCAGAGATTCTGGGAGTTTCAATTGATAGTGAATTTTCTCACCTTGCTTGGAAAAAGACAGCACGGAAAGAAGGTGGGATTGGTGACATCAAGTACCCTCTCATCGCAGATAAGACAAAAGAAATTGCGAAGTCCTTCGGTGTGCTCGTAGAGTCTGGTCCAGATGCAGGAGTTGCTCTTCGCGGAACCTTCCTCATCGATCCAAGCGGTGTGATCCGCCAAGCTACCGTCAATGACCTCCCTGTCGGTAGGAACATCGATGAAGCCTTGAGACTCATCAAAGCGTTCCAATTTGTTGAGAAAAACGGAGAAGTTTGCCCTGCGAATTGGGATGAAGGAAAGAAAACGATGAAAGCAGATCCTACTGGATCCAAAGCATATTTTTCTTCCGTAAATTAAGACCCTAAGGAAAATGAATCCATGACAACAGCCATCCAAGTCGACCCGCAAGAAAGAGATTTTTATAAAGCGGATGCATTTCCGAAGGGACTGACTCGGAAGGTTGTTGAATCGATTTCTCATATCAAAAATGAACCAAGTTGGTTAACAGAGTTTAGGCTCGAAGCGTTTCGTGTTTATGAAGAAAAGGTCATGCCAACTTGGGGGTTCATCCCTCAGTTTCATATCAATTTAGATGATTATGTTCACTATGTTGGAACGAATCAGAAAAAAAAGAAATCTTGGGATGAAGTAGATCCCGAAATTTTACGTAGTTTTGAAAAACTTGGCATTCCTGAGCATGAACGCAGATACCTTGCGGGCATGGAAACCATGAACGATTCGGAAACGATCTATGCCAATGTGAAAAAAGAACTTACTGATTTAGGAATCATCTTTTGTGATATCGACTCCGCGATCCGAGATTATCCAGATTTAGTCCGTGAGTATCTCGGAACTGTTGTTACGATCGGCGATAATAAATTTTCAGCACTCAACTCTTGCGTGTTTAGTGGTGGTTCCTTTGCTTATATCCCTAAGGGAGTCAAATCTCCGATGCCCCTGCAAGCCTATTTTAAGGTAACGGCCGCTAGTTCAGGGCAATACGAACGAACGCTTCTCATCGCAGACGAAGGTTCTCATTTAGAATACAGCGAAGGTTGCACCTCAGTCCAAGATAAAGGAACGAATTTTCACACGGCTGTAGTCGAGCTTGTTGCCAAAAAGAATTCCAAAATATTTTATACAACCATTCAGAATTGGAAAAAGAATATGTACAATTGGACCGTAAAACGGGGGATATGTGGCGAACGTGCGCACATTACCTGGACTGATTGTAATATTGGTGCCAATACGATCAAGTATCCTGGTATTATACTAGAAGGAGACCACTCTACGGGGGATGTACTCTCGCTTGCCTTTGCCGGGAGCGGACAGGTTCAGGATACGGGTGCCCGCATCATCCATCAGGGAAAATACACACGGTCGAATGTCCTTGCCAAAGGGGTTGCACTCGATGGAGGCATCAATTCCTACCGAGGTCTTGTGAAATTTGAACCCTCTAGCAAAGGATCTTACAGTCACATCAAATGTGACGGTCTGATGATGGATAGCAAATCTCAATCCCATGCCTATCCGTATAATGACGTCTCTGGGGAAGAAGGAACTCTCAATTATGAGGCGACAGTATCCAAGATTGACGAAGACCAATTGTTTTATTTGCAATCTCGAGGTCTCAGTGAGGATGAGGCAAAATTACTCATCATCAATGGATTCTGTGAAGGTGTCACCAAACATCTTGATGTTGAATATTCCGTGGAAATGACCAAGCTCATACGGATGATTCTAGAAGACGGGCACGTCATTGCAGAAAAGAACATTCCAGGGAAAGAGAAAGTTTAAATTACACGTAGTCTGATTAGATTTCTTTTTTTCATTGATTTTCAATGGAACAAGGCTAACTTTGAATTGTTATCTTTGAAAAAAAATGAAACCATTCTTTACCATACTTGCGTTTTTTTCCCTACTCAATCTTTACCACTGTGACCTCATTGGTAGTAAAATTGTCAAACTTCTGACTAAAAAGTTCGAAACAGAAGACAAGGTTTTTAAATCCAATCCTGTCTTCATTGGTTCTGACGAGAAAAGAGAAAAGATTCTGATTTCACTCAGCGAGGTAACAACTGCGAGTGAACCTACTGACATCCAATTCCCGCCCAATGAACCCCGGTTTATGTTCATTGCAGAAAAAAAAGGCGATCTCATCCTCTTTGACCGAAAGGACCAAAAGAAAAGAATCGTCATTTCCATTCCTGTAACTTCTGGCAGTGAACTCGGACTCTTAGGACTTGCCTTCCATCCAAATTATCCTACTGAACCTCTCGTATACTTGAATTATACAAATGAGGTGAATGGTAACGAGTCCTCGATCATTTCCGAATGGAAAGTGAGTTCGCCCTCCGACTTTGCAAATTTTAAAATAGGGAATGAGAGGATTCTGTTACAAGTAGGTCAGCCTTATCCAAATCATAACGCGGGCCAGTTGGCATTTGGAAAAGATAAAATGTTATACATAGGTTTCGGAGATGGCGGACTTCGAGGTGATCCCAAAAAAAACGGACAAAATAAGAAAACCATTCTGGGAAGTGTACTTCGCATTGATCCGAAGGCAGACGTAATAAATAACAAACCTTACACGATTCCTTCTGATAATCCGTTTATTAATGATTCGACTTACTTACCTGAAATGTTCGCAATTGGACTCAGAAACCCTTGGAGGTATTCCTTTGCTCCTGATGGTCGTTTGCTTATGGCTGATGTGGGACAAGATAAATATGAAGAAGTCGATATCATCGAGGCCGGAAAGAATTACGGATGGAACATCACAGAAGGCAATCATTGTTATGATGGAAAATGCGATCTTAGCTTATACGCACCACCGATATATGAATATGGTAGAGAAGAGGGGCAGTCGATCACCGGAGGTTATGTTTATCTGGGAAGCGAGATTCCTTCCTTAAAAAACAAATACGTGTTTGGTGACTTTATCTCCGGTCGGATATGGGCTTTTGACTTACCCAATGGATCAGAACAGGTGACTAACGTTTTTACTCTTGGGAAATGGAATGTTTTGATTTCTACATTTGGAAGAGATAGTCAAGGAGATGTATTCCTGGGTGATTACCAATCGGGAAAGATTTTTAAACTCATCACAAAGGCAAAATAATCTCCCATGGAAAAAACGCTTTTTCAGAGACTTCCTTTCTATCTCAAATTTCATTTGCTTTTGGCAGGGCTCGGAATGGTCGGGCTCTCGCTCTATCGCATGGTTTTTTATCTGATGTATTCCTATCGCATCCAAAGTGCGGATAGCTATACTATTTTTAAAGCCTTTCTGTATGGGCTTAGATTTGATTTTTCCGTTATTTGTATCTTTATTGGCGCGAGCCTACTTTATTCGAGCATACATTTTTTAAACATCAAAAAAAGCTTTAGATTTATATGGAGGGTAGTCCCCGTATTTCTGCTTGTCATTTTGATTCTGCTACTAGGAGCAGATTTAGTATATTATGAAAATGGTAATAAGCATTTGGGATATGAAGCCTTTGCTTATTTAGGTTTTGAAATGTTACCGCTCATCGGATCTGCTTTCTCCCAAAGCCCTTTTTTGTTTTTGGCTGCGGTATGTGCTATTTCTGTCTTAGTGTATGGAATCTACCGCATACAAATCAAATTCCCTTATGTGCATACGCCCTTTAACTATAAGATTGCAATCTTACAGTTTTTAATTCTTCTCACAATATTAGTTCTTGGGATACGAGGTGGCCTGCAGACGAGTCCTTTGAGGACCAGTGATGCCATCATTTCAGATGAAACCATCGTCAATGACCTTATTCTGAATCCAGGATTTACCGCAATTACTGATCTAAAAATGACAGAAGTAAACAAACGTCATTTTATGGAACTTGCAGACTCCACTCGGATCGTGCGAGAAGCCATCGCTTATCCTGGAGCTGAGTTTGTAAGTGAAACCTATCCAATCCTTCGTAAGACGACGGTAGTTTCCTCAAAACCATTACCAAATATTGTCATCATAGTCTTAGAAGGTTGGACGGGAAAGTTTATCGATCTCATTGGAAATCCCTACGTAAATAAAAAGGAAGTCACACCTTACTTCAATCAGTTGATACGTAAGGGTATTTTTTTCACCAATTTTTTTGCGAGTGGGGGAAGGACAACCAATGGGCTTATGGCTCTCATCGGTGGTATTCCTGATCGCCCAGGACTAACGGCCGTTCGTACGCCGCAGATCTTAAATCGATTCTCAGGATTAGGTACTGTTGCCAAGACGCAAGGCTATGAGACCTTATTCGTAACAGGGACCGATTTGAGCTTTAATAATAAGGGCAGTATCATGTTCCACTGGGGCTTTGATACATTGGTTGGAAAACTCCAATTGGAAAAAAATCCAGAATACAAAACCGGTCCTTGGAGTTTTTGGGATGAGGCCTCACTTGATGCCCTCCACGAAAGCCTTGCAAATAGGAAAAATACATCCCCTATGATGGCAGTCATTCACACTGGCACCACACATTATCCTTATGTTGTTCCAGATGAAAAATACAGGATCTTTGATAAATCAGTGGAAGATAGTGAATACCTAAATGTTCTTCACTATGCCGATCATGCAGTGCATGAATACTTAGAGAAGGCAAAAAAGGCACCTTACTTTAATGATACGATTTTTGTTTTTGTCTCTGACCATTCGCACCATCGATTTCTGAATTATTATGAAGACAGAAATGTACCATTACTTCTCTATGCTCCTGGAAAAATCAAACCAGAGATTAGAACGGATATTACTTCGCAGTTAGATGTGTTGCCAACGGTTCTCGGATTTATGGAGAGGGAAGTCTATTTTAGTGCTATGGGACGGGATCTCCGAAAACAAAAAGGAGACTCTGCGTATTTTGCCTATGGAAACATATTCGGTTGGATCCAGGGAGATATGTTGTACTTCCAATCCGTCGCAGGTGGGATCGGTGAAACAAAGACCATAAAAGCCCCGTTTGTTGATACTCATATTTGTAAAATAGATTACCCAAAATGCAAATCTCATAGTGATCACACAAAGGCATTCTTGAATTTAAGTCAGGATTTACTCAAAGCAAACAAGCTCTTCCCATCTGAGAAGGAGCTTGTTGATTTAATGAAAGTATCTAAGTAACCGTAATTCTAATCGTGATCGAGGCTGAGATCAAAAAAAGTCTTTCTTCTAAATACGATCCATAAGAGCGAAAGGATGGAAAGGAGGATCAAGGGGATTGTGAAATAGGAAATGAGCTGAACGTTGGAGTAGAGTAAAACTCCAACAAACATTCCTGATAGGAGCATGTTTCGAATCACTTCCGTTCTTCTAGACCATTTTTTCATTTCCATAATGCGATTGATCGAAACCAAACTAAAGATCAGAAAAAATCCAGAAATGATCAAGGGCCAACCTTCGGTCACGTCGAGTTTTGCTACTTTCCAAATGATCAGTCCCACGAATGCAAGAACGAGTGCTTGTAAACTTACATAAACCATGACACCGAAAGGTGTGTTCGGATTGTATTTTTCTGTATAAGCTGGTTCTTTTAAGACGTCATCAGGAGTTCTTAAATATTCTGGTTTCCAACCTGGTTCTTTATAGAGCATTCTCAGCGCGTCACCAATTGTTCTACATGCTTTCATGTTTTGGAAGATGTCTCTGTAGACATGGATGTTTGCTGTAATTGGATTGAAAGTGCGCACTGGTTTTGTAAGCCCGTACAAAGGTTCCTCTGTTTCCTCGGCAAAACTTCCGAACAGTTTGTCCCAAATGATAAAGATCCCTGCATGATTCTTATCTAAGTATTTGCTTTGAGTTCCATGATGCACCCTGTGGTTTGATGGAGTTACCATAAAAAGTTCCAAGAATCCTAATTTTCCGACAAATCGAGTATGAACCAGGAATTGATACACTTTGAGAATGCGATGGCAGAAAAAAAACATCGGCCAGGAAATACCGATCACTGCCAGAGGTAAGAAGTATAGGTATTCAAAAATTCGTTGGAAGGCATTCCCACGAAATGCGACAGAAAAATTCATCTCTTCGGCAGAGTGATGTGTCACGTGGCATGCCCAAAAGATTTGCATTGTGTGTGCATGTCTGTGAAACCAATAGTATATGAAATCAACTAATACAAGTGATACGGCCCATGCAATCGATGCATGCACATTGATTTGAAACGGTGAGAAAGTCAAAGGACTTTCTAAGGGAAACAGATTGATCCCGAGTCTCGTGATGGAGAAATGACGCTCCACAAGATCATACAGGTAAAGTGCGCCCACCAAGATTCCCACACCCGCAACGGCAAAAATGATGCCCGTGCTGACATCGGCGATGAGAGCATTTAGCCGGTAGTAGTGCTTGTTTTTGATATAAGAGAAAAATGCTTCGATGCCAATGAGCGCAATCATCGCCCCGAATGCATATTGCATAAACGTATCACCATTTTGCGTGAAAACATCTGTACCCATGTTGAAATTACCTCTCCGTTCCCGTTCTTTTTATTAAAAGAACAGTGTCCCGCTTGCTTCTCTAATAGTAGACGGTCCCAATTCCCATTTGCAAGGGGCTGGGCCTAGAGAAAAGGCAAAAATGTGAAACATTTTGAAAGATATTATGGTGTGCTGGCAATGCCTTTCCCATTTATGGTGGGAAAGTAAGGAATTTGGGACCATTTCGCCTTTCCGGAGTCGGAAATCCAATTTGCTCCAAAGCCATCTTTAGCGTATGAAAGAAGAACATCCCGTCCTAAAAGGCAAAACTCTATCCGAATTGCAGGCTCTTTGTACCTCCCTCGGGATCGAAGCGTACCGAGCCAAACAAATATATGCTGGCATCTATAAATCAAGATACACGTCCCTCGACCAATTCACAACACTCTCAAAAGAAATACGGGAACTCCTAAAAGAGAAAACTGTATTTCCTGAAATTAAACTTGGAAGAGAGCTTATCTCCAAAGATGGAACTCGGAAATTTACCTTTGATGTGGAACCAGGAAAGGAAATCGAGACCGTTTGGATCCCAAGTGCCGATGGGGAAAGAAAGACGATTTGTATTTCCTCGCAAGTTGGTTGCACTCTCAATTGTTCATTCTGCGCGACAGGTCTTCTTGAATACAAAGGAAACTTACAAACCTGGCAGATTGTCGACCAAGTCTTGCAGGTAGAAAAAATAGTGCAGGACCGGGCCACTAACATCGTTTTTATGGGTATGGGCGAGCCATTGCATAATTATTTTTCCGTCATGAAGGCGGCCCATATCTTTCACGATATGGATGGCATGGGTCTTGGTGCAAAGAGGATCACCATTTCGACAGCAGGCGTTGTCACAGGAATCAATCGGTTTATCGACAACAAAGAGCCATATAATTTCGCCATTTCTCTCAATCACCCCAACCCCAATGCGCGTTCCTCGGTAATGGATATCAACAAAAAACATCCGTTAGAGAAATTATTAGAATCTGCAAGAAGGTTCACCCAGGAATTAGATCGAATGATTACTTTTGAGTATGTAATGATACCAGATGTAAACATGGGAAAAGAGAATGCGGAAAGGCTAGTAAGAATTGCGAGATCCGTTAATAAATGCAAGATTAATGTCATTCCATTGAATACAGATTTTACGGGATGGCGTCGGCCGACAGAAGAGGAAGTAGGTGAATTTGTCTCTTATTTGAGAGCGAAGGCTGGAGTTCCGATTCTCAATAGACAGAGTCCAGGAAGAGATATCAATGGTGCATGTGGAATGTTAGCTTTAAAAGGTGTAAGAAATGAGGGAAGTAACAAGAATTAGTCTAATCTGTCTTCTGGCAGCTGTTTTTGCAAATTGCCAGGACATTGTAGAAAAAAAATGCAATCTCGCATGTGATCAATTTGTTTCCTGTACGGAAAAAACACTAAAATTGACTCTATCAAATGAAGCCAAGAGATCTGGTCACATTTCTTGTATGGATGGTTGCACCACACATAATAGTGACATTCTGAAATGTTTTGACGAGGAGCCAACATCCTGTTCAGGTTTTGGAAATTGCGTTTTACAAATTGGTACCCTCGAATGAAAACACTCGCCCCAACAGAAAAACTTTTTTTTCGATTATTACTACTGATATCTTCTCTGCATTTACTTTTCACTTTGCCTCTCGATGTTATCGACATAGACTCGGCGCAATACGCAGAAATCGCAAGGCAGATGGCAAATTCTGGAGATTTTTTTACTTTAATTGATAATGGGCGAAGGTATCTAGACAAACCAATTCTTACTTTCTGGACGATTGCTTCTTCCTTTCAATTATTTGGACTGACGAACATAGCTTTTCGTTTGCCAGCCTTACTTCTCAGTTTCCTTTCTGTTTATTCCATCTTTCGCATCACCATGTTAATATGGGAAAACGAACGCCAGGCTTATCTTGCAGCCATTGTTTATTTGATTACACCTGGTTTTTATGCAATGGTGGTTGATCCCAAAATAGACGTTTACTTAGTATCCTACCTTGTTTTTACCTATCACTTCTATTATCTCGGTCGTAAAAAAAATCCAAATTATTACTATTTAATGTATTTGATGATGTCACTCGGATTCATTACTAAGGGTCCAATCAGCGTCGTCATTCCTGCACTCTCGATTGGGGGTGATATTTTATTTAGAAGAGATTGGAAATTGCTTCTCTCGATGAAGTTGTTTCCCGGTCTTCTTGTTTTGGCCTCCCTTCCTGCATTTTGGTGCGCCTTACTTTACCGAGATTTTAATTCCTATGGACCGGCTTTCTTTATCTGGATTCAATCATTTGGCCGGTTTTATAAAGAAATGTACAACATCAAATTTGATCCGTTTTACTTTTATAAAAGTTTTACCTGGGCCTTCATGAGCGGTGTGATACCTATGATCCTATACATTGGTTTCAGAGTCGTTAGATACTATCGAAATGTTGGCTGGAAAGAGATCCTTAGGAAAATTAGAGTCAATGAATATTCTAACGTTGATTTTGTGGTTCCGTTTTGGGTTTTTCTTTTTCTATTTTTGATTTCTTTTTCCCGTTATCCGCTTCCGCAATATATCTATTGGATTTTGCCCGGTGCTGCCATTTACTTTGGTCGCATAGCAGAGGAAAGTCTCTTTTCATCGGTAACCAAAAGAATGCGACCTTCGTTTATGATTGCGGGTATCATCTATTTGGTTGGTTACTGCCTCCTGCCACTTTTTGTCTCAGAGGTAGGGATTTTGTATCCCGTCTTCTTTTTGATCGGTCTCGTCTTTATTTTTTTAATGGCCCAATTTATACCGATCGAGCTTCTCGTGACAGTAACTGGAGCAGCTTTGTTTTACAGTGCCATCAGTTTGGTTTATTATCCCCTGCTTACGACATACCAGCCTTCCAAGGAAATGGGTGCGAAAATCAAGGAGCTTGAGCCAAATGAGCCAGTATTGTATACGTTTCGGTTATCTAATTCAAAACGATCCTTTGCCTTCTATGCGAATCGCAACTTTAGAAATATCTATGATATGGAAACTTTAGAAGCTCTTTGGAAGGACCATCCAGAGAGGCTAGTGGTTGTCCCAACCGAGCACCTTGGCCTAATCCAAGAAGCAACAGGCAAGGCTTACAGTATCGAAGTGGTTATGGAGAGAGAATCCTATAAAGTTGCCACTCCGACAGTTGCTTTTCTAAAAAAAGAGACACGGCCTCTCGTAACGAAGAAAATTTCTTTGATTTGGCTCAAAAAACGATCAGGTAAAATCCCAAATCCTACGAAGTAATAACTAGGCTAATTGTGTAAGTCTGGTTTTTAGGGCCCTTGGATGTAACGTCGGGGCCGATTTTTTTAGGTAATCCATAAGATAAATCTAATATACTAATGTGATTTCTTTCTGGTTTTAGTTTTTTAATTGAGAATAAGACTCAATAAAGACGAAAACATGATTTCTATGATTTTATGTCACGTATCATGTTTTTTCCTGCCAAAAACTCTTACATACTTGCTTTTTTTGGTATTTTATCCTTTCTTGTCAGAAGACAGGATAAACGGGTTCAGGAATTCCAGGAATGAACATAAAAATACTCAAGATCTCTGTGCCTATCGTTGCTGTGGCAGCGCTAGCATATCTGATTTTTTCACCCAGCCGTTATGTGGGCTATTCACCAGATCAGCCCATCCCTTTTAACCATAAGATTCACGCAGGCGATAACAAGATAGATTGTAAGTATTGCCATACTGGTGTTGAGAATTCCGCACACGCGACAATTCCTCCTACCTCTACCTGTATGAATTGTCATAGTAAGGTGGCGAACGTAGCTGGCAACCAAGAGCATGTTAAATGGTTACAACAACAATTTGAAACCAACACCCCAGTCCCATGGGTAAGGATTCACGATCAGCCAGATTTTGTATACTTCAACCATTCGCGGCACGTACAGCGCGGCGTAGACTGTTCCACATGCCATGGCAATATGGCAGAGATGGTAAAAGTAAAACAATCCAAGTCGTTAAACATGGGTTTCTGTGTGGATTGCCACCGGGAAAACAACGCACCAAACGATTGTTCGACATGTCATAGGTAAATCGGGAGAATCTAAATTATATGATGAAAGACGACAACTTCCAAAAAGAAAAAAAGGCTCATTGGCAGTCTTACGAGTTGCGCGGAACTTCACGCGAAGAGCAACTCACGAAACAAGAATTTTATACTTCGCCGGATCCTTTGATTGCAAAAATCAAGAAGGGCGATTTTGACAGAAAATCCTTCTTAAAATTTATGGGTGCTTCGGCTGTTATGACGACCATTGGTTGCATTCCAAAGCCTGCTGAAAAAATCGTCCCCTATGTAAATTTAACTTTTAAAAATGAGAAAGATGAAGTTGAGCAATACGACTTTGTCAAACACGGACATTCGTATCACTATGCATCTGTATGCGGTGGTTGTTCTGTTGGTTGTGGGGTAGTTGTCAAGGCTCGTGATGGGAGGCCATTAAAACTTGAAGGAAATGAAAACCATCCTCTCTCGAAAGGTGCGCTTTGTGCATCAGGACAAGCTTCTATTTTTGATCTTTATGATTCAGACAGAGCGAAAGAACCACAGCAAATCATCGAAGGAAAGCCAAAGGCGAGTGACTGGTTCGTATTAGACAAAGATGTCAAAGAATCCCTGCAAGCAAACAAAGGCAAGACGGTCATTGTTACGAAACCGCTTACTTCTCCTTCTTCAAAAGAGTTAGTAAACGAATTTTTAAAGTCAGTTGGTGGAGGGCGTCACTTAGAAATTGCATTCGGAACTTCTGATGATGCGATCACGATTGCACAAGAGAAATCTTACGGAAAAGCTGTCCTACCAAATTATCATTTTGATAAGGCGAAGGTGATTCTTTCGATCGATAGTGATTTTTTAACAAATGTTAGTTTCCATGGTGATTTTTCCAAAAGAAGAAATCTTTCTGGAAAATCAGCAACTGTGAATACTTTCATCGCTGCAGAAACCCATCCATCCATGACAGGAACGAATGCTGACCAAAGAGTCCCGATTCGTCCTGGAGACCAAAGAAAATTTGCCCTCGTGATTGCGAGAGCGCTTTCTGATTTAGGTGTTGGTGGAGCGACGGGTGTGAGCGGTCTTGATCTTGACCGGTCGATCGCCGAACTTGGTATCTCTAAAGACGTAGTTTTACGTACAGCAAAAGCTCTAGCATCCGCTAAAGGTGAATCCTTGGTAATTTCTGGTGGCTCAAGTGCCGAGACAGAAGATGCGATCGACTTACAGATAGCAGTGAATATGCTTAATAGTATGCTCGGTAACGACGGTAAGACGATTGATGCCGGTAACTTTCGGAAAGAAGGGCGATCCGATTATGCATTGAACCTAGCAAATCTCTCGAAGTCTCTGAAAGAGAGATCCGTTGGCGTGCTTGTACTTTACGGCGTGAATCCAGTCTACGAAGCGCCAAACGGTAGTGAGTGGAAAAAACTCCTGCACGAGGCGGCTCGAGTGGTTTCCGTTTCTGACCGGGCGGATGAAACAGCCCTTGCTTCCAATTGGCTGGCACCTTCTTCCCATTTCCTTGAATCTTGGGGAGATTCCGAAGCCGTTGCAGGTATTGTCAGCATCCAACAGCCAACCATTCGTCCACTGTTTAGTTCACGTGCTTTTGAGGACAGTCTCATCTCTTGGGCTGGTGGAACATTAGCAGGTGCTAAATCGTATTACGATTATTTAAAAAGTAAATATTCCAAAAAGACAAATTGGGAAGACCTTCTCAGAACAGGAGTCCTTGTTTCGGGGAATTCGAAAGCAGACAAAGGTGCCCGAGGGTTCAAAGGTTCCATCGCGCCTCTTGCTCCGACTAAGTCTGGACTGTCTCTCTCGCTCTATACAAACGTCGGCGTTGCCAATGGGGAAAGAGCGAACAACTCCCAACTCCAAGAACTTCCAGATCCAGTTTCCAAAGTGACCTGGGACAATTATGTGGCCATCAGTCCACAATTCTCACGTTCGTCGGGCATCAAATTAAATGACGTTGTGACCGTAAAAGTCGGAAAAGAATCTTTTGATCTTCCCGCACTTGTCCAACCAGGTCTTCATGCAGAAGCCGTTGGCATTGCGTTAGGTTACGGAAGGACGGCCGTGGGTGGAGTAGGAAACAGTGTCGGCAAAAATGCAAACGTTCTAGCGGCAGTAGCCAACGGAAACATTGTTTATTCAGGCCTTCCGATCACGCTCACGCCAACAGGTAAAAAATACAAACTCGCGACAACCCAAGATCACCATATGATGACTCCAGGTGTGATGATGGGGAAAGAGTGGAAAGAAAGACCACTCATCATTTCAGCGAAACTGCAAGAGTTTGCCAAAAACCCAAGCGCCAATATCCCGGAACCCGAGATTCCAAAAATCTTAATCGATGGGAAACTAACACGTGCTCAAGGCGCGAATGCTCCTTCTGACCAGCCAGGAAGTCAATTTGCCTACCCAGGTTACAAATGGGGGATGGCAGTTGATCTAACACAATGTTCGGGTTGCGGAGCCTGTGTGGTCGCTTGTAATATTGAAAACAATGTTCCTATGGTAGGTCGTGACGAAGTTAGAATGGGTCGAGAGATGCATTGGCTGCGTATTGACAGATATTATATTGGTGATCCTGAAAAACCAGAATCACTTGAGATCGCTCACCAACCGCTTATGTGCCAGCATTGTGATAATGCTCCTTGTGAAACTGTTTGTCCGGTTGCTGCAACCATTCACAGCACGGAAGGAACCAATGATATGGTTTACAATCGTTGCGTGGGAACTCGGTATTGCTCGAACAACTGTCCGTACAAAGTAAGAAGGTTCAATTGGTTAGAGCATTGGAACGAGCACAATCTACTTGGCGAAAGCACTTACACATTTAAGGCGACACCTCCAAGAAACCTTGGACTGAACCCAGAAGTGACCGTTAGATCTAGAGGGGTTATGGAAAAATGTAACTTCTGTGCGTCTAGAGTGGCGGAAGCAAAAATCAACGCTAAAAATGAGGGTAGGACTTTGAAAGATGGAGAAGCAGTCTCTGCTTGCCAACAGACTTGTCCTTCAGGTGCGATTGTTTTTGGAAACGTAAATGATCCAGAATCGAAAGTAGCGAAACTTCTAAAAGATCCAAGATCCTACAAACTCTTGGAATACCTCAACATCGGACCTGCAGTTAGTTACTTAACTCGGGTTAGAAACAACGTTTAACTAGGGAGAAAGCTTATATGTCTTTAGCACAAGCAGTCCGTGATAAACTAGATATCCCCGACCTGGTAACAGGCGGGCGGAATCTAAAAGATATCACTGTAGATATCGCGAAACCAAATGAGGATTTTCCCACAAAACTTTGGTGGAATACGTTTTCCCTGGTTTTAACCATTACGCTCATTGACGTTTGCGTCATTGGGTATTTATTTTATGAAGGTCTTTATCTCCTCGGGATCAATAACCCGGTAGGATGGGGATTTTTCGTCGTAAACTTCGTCTTCTGGATTGGTATTGGTCACGCGGGAACTCTGATTTCTGCCGTCTTATTCCTGTTCCGCCAAGGCTGGAGAACCGGTATCAACCGTGCCGCTGAAGCCATGACCATCTTTGCCGTGCTAGTTGCTGCATCGAACCTTATCTTACACGTAGGTCGTCCTTGGCTTGGATTTTGGCTTTTCCCGTATCCAAACGAAAGGGGACCTCTTTGGGTGAATTTTCGTTCCCCACTCATTTGGGATACATTTGCGGTTTCGACTTACCTTTCCATATCCATGGTCTTCTGGTATTTGGGACTCATCCCTGACCTTGCCACACTGAGAGACAGAGCGACAGAAACATGGAGAAAAAATCTCTATAATGTTCTCTCCTTTGGTTGGGTTGGTTCTGCTAGATCTTGGTCTCATTTAGAGATTGTAGCCATGATCCTTGCGGCACTCTCAACTCCGCTCGTTCTTTCGGTGCACACGATCGTATCCTTTGACTTTGCTGTTTCCATCCTTCCTGGCTGGCACACAACGATTTTCCCTCCTTACTTCGTTGCGGGAGCGATTTTTTCGGGCTTTGCGATGGTGGTCACACTTATGGTGATTGCTCGGGAAGTCTTTAACCTCCAGAACTACATCACCATGAAACACTTGGACAACATGAACAAAATCATGATGACAACCGGTCTCATTGTGGGTCTTGCCTATGGAACTGAGTTTTTCATCGCTTGGTATTCTGGAAATGAATATGAAGGTTTTGCTTTCGTAAACCGTGCCTTCGGGCCTTACGGCTGGGCGTACTTCATCATGATTTCTTGTAACGTTTTAAGTCCCCAAGTATTTTGGTTCAGAAAATTACGTTACAATATTCCTGTGATGTTTGTCGCCTCCCTTGTTGTCAACGTGGGTATGTGGTTTGAGCGTTTTGTGATCATGATGACCCTCAACCGAGACTTTTTACCCTCTAGCTGGGCTATGTATACTCCTACGATGTTCGACTATGCTATGCTCATTGGAACGTTTGGAATTTTCTTCACCTTGTTTTTACTATGGGTCAGGATCATGCCTATGATTGCGATCGCTGAAGTGAAAACTGTAATGCCTGCGAAAGAAGGAGCACATCACTAATATGTATCTTCCTAAACTCGAACAATTTCATAAATACAAAGAAACAGACGAGGGCGTTTTTGGAGTGTTTGAAACTCCCGAAGCAATTCTCTCTGCTGCTGAAAAAACAAAACAAAAAGACTACGAAGGTTTTGATTGTTTGCTTCCATATCCTGTTCATGGGATTGACGAAGTGATGGGAACTCCTAGATCAGGACTCCCTTGGATCACGTTCTTCGCTGGCCTTTTTGGCTGTGTCATCGGAACATCTTTTCAATACCTAACACATGCTTATGACTGGCCTATGAACATCGCAGGAAAGTCTCTCAACGCTTGGTTTGCCTATGTGCCGATCATTTTTGAGATCACTGTGTTCTGTGCGGGAATTTATACAGTTGCAGCTCTTGCTTACCTTTGTGCCATTCCGAAAGCGAGTCGTAGAATCTTACATAAAGATTTTACTTCGCACAGGTTTGGACTCTGGATTCCGAAATCAGCAAAAGGTTATAATGAGTCAGAAGTGGTTTCGTTCATTAAGAGCCTCGGTGGCGCTGAAGTAACCGTTGTTAAACCGGAGAATAAATAATGAATCAACATTCTTTACGATTGTTACTCGCATTGCCATTCCTTTCTTTGGCAAATTGCGATTATAAAACTCCTGTTTGGGAATACTTTCCCAATATGTATGATTCTCCTGCTCGAGAGTCACAAGAAGCAGATTCTTTTGCGAGCAATGGATCCGCAAGTCGTATCCCTCCGAAAGGTTCCATTCCCGTGGGTTACTATCCGTATCCTTATACGAACATTTTGACTCAAGATGCACTGCCAGGTGCGGACAAAGGATTAAAAAATCCGATTGCGAAGGCGAGTCTAGGTGATTTGATGATTGGCGAAAAGCGTTACCAAACCTATTGTTCTCCCTGCCATGGTGTTCGTGGTGCGGGTAATGGAACAGTTGTCGGTCCTGCACCGCGTTTTGCACAAAGCCCTCCAGCCTTAGTTGGATCTCTCGTAAATAGCAAAACGTATACAGATGGTCAAATCTATCACATCATTACGATGGGGCGCGGTGGAATGGGAAGTTATGCTTACCAAATCGAACCCCAGGATCGCTGGCGAGTCATTGCATACATCAGAAAATTGCAAGAATTCGACGCGAAGAACCAAAAACTTAGCCAGGCTAACTAGGAAATACTATGAGCGCGACCAAAGCAGCAAAGTTAGATCTTAATCTTCTCCAATTTAAGCTACCAGCTAATCTGCGCAATGTTCTCATTGCCATGATCGGGGTTGGTATCGTAAGTATCCTTGTTTCCTTTTTAGGATTCGGGCATGAGACTTCCAGACATATGGATGCATCAGGGCATCAGCACCATACAAACTTAGGTTTTCACGTTCTTCTTGTGGCAACGTACTTTGTTTTGGGACTGGCGATTACTGGAATCTTTTTCACAGCCATTCAACACATCACGGGATCACAATGGTCTGTCACGGTAAGACGATTGTTTGAAACCTATGGTCTTTTTGCTCCGATCGCAGGATTACTTCTCATCGGAGTATTTTTCGGGATGCATGACCTCTATGAATGGGCAGATGCAACAGTAAGAGAAAATGACCATTTGATCCACCACAAAAGTGGTTATTTGAATCCTTCCTTTTTTGTAGGAAGGACCATTTTCTTTATCGCAGGTTGGTCTTTATTCGCTTACATCTTTCACTCCAAGTCCGTTTCTCAGGATAAAGACAAGGAAGTGATGACCACGAAAACTCTTGCGAAATTTGCCGGTGGGTTCATTTTGTTTTTTGCCTTATCTTGGAGTTTCTCCTCCTTTGATTTGCTCATGTCTCTATCCCCGCACTGGTTTTCGACTATGTTTGGAGTATATGCATTTGCAGGTGCCTTTCAAACAAGTCTTGCTTCGTATCTCCTCGTCATTTACCTTTTAAAGAAAAATGGTTATTACGGCGAGGCAGTGAATGACAACCACATCCATGACATTGGTAAATTTTTACTTGGGATCACCACGTTTTGGGCCTACGTAGGGTTTTCACAATTTATGCTGATCTGGTATGCTAACATTCCGGAAGAAACTTTCTTTTATGAGATGAGAATGACTGGTGGTTGGGGTTATACAACGCTTGCACTTCCTTTCATCAAATTTGTGATTCCGTTTTTATTATTACTCAATCGTCCGAACAAAAGAAATATTAATTTCCTTTGGAAGATGGCACTTTGGATTTTCTTTGTTCAGTTTTTCGAATTGTTCTGGTTAGTTTTTCCAGCGAGTTTCGAGAAAATATCTTTGGTCCATTTTGTCTTAGCTTTTGGAGGGACAGTGGGAACGATTGGTCTTTTTGGACTCTTTCTTTTCAAGAAATTGGAAAAACACAGCCTTGTTCCGGTAGGCGATCCAAGGTTAGACGAATGTCTACACCATCACCAATAGGTTAGGTTATACATGAAAAAATCAATAGCATTAATATTAATCGCTTCCTTCGGGATGATTGGCTGTTCCAAAAAAGCAGAAGTAACTTGGCATAAACTTTGCGATTCCAAGACCAATAAAGCTTCGACAGATTTTTATGTTCCTCTTTACGAAGCAGCAGATGCAAAATCACCAGTTGCTGAATTTGTTCCGGTAGGAACTGTCGTGATGGTATTCGAAAATAGAAACCACAACGTTTGGGCTCCAAGAGATTTCATTCGCGTGCAAACAGCCAAAAAAGAAGGATTTATGAGTCCAAAATGTTTGGTCGTGAATCAGAATCCAGAGATGAGCGTTTGGCGATACTCGAAAAATCTAGTGAAAGAATACGCGTATTTCTATAGCCCTGAGGATAAAGAGCACTATCCAAAAGGCTATGAATACAATAGCCTCAAAAGTTTACCGAAGGATAAAATTCCAATTGGTGAATTAACTAAGGGAATGGAAGAAGTTCCTTTCCTTCACAGCACGCCACTGAAACAAAACTAAACGCGAGTCGGTAGTAGGTTTTGTTTGGATCAGACCCGAGTGGAAGCGCTCGGGTTTTTTTTTTTTGTAAATACATTTTGACTTTTTTTGAAACCAAGGCTTAGTTCTAGTAAATGGGACAAAAACGAACGATCGCCACATCAGCATCTGAAGAAAGATTGGAAAAACTCCTCGAGGAAAGAATGGGAGGGATTGCCGATAAAGATATCATCGATAAACGAATTTGGGATTTGTTTGGAGAAACCTGGTGTGTCATGTTTACTGACCTTTCTGGTTTTTCTAGAGGAGTTGCAAAATTTGGAATCATCCATTTTTTGCAAACGATTTATGAATCTCAGCGCATTCTCATTCCTGTCGTCGATAAGCATGATGGCATCTTATTGAAAGATGAAGGCGATAGCTTTCTCGTTCTATTCCGAAATACAAACAAAGCCATTCACTGTGCGATCGAGATGCAAAAGACAGTGAATAAATACAATGCTGACAAGCCGGACGAGGAAGATGTTTTGCTTTGTGTGGGACTTGGTTATGGTAGGATTTTAAAAATAGGGGATACAGATGTTTATGGAGCCGAAGTAAACGCTGCATCAAAGTTAGGTGAAGACACTGCTAAGGCATGGGAAATACTTGTTACGCAGGCAGTGAAAGACAATGCCGAGGAAAACACGGATTTTGACTTTACGCCTATTGAGGACGTGCCACCTGGAAGTGATGCAGCCTATAAGCTGGTTTATTCCTTAGAAGATTCCAAGTGGGTGGTTTTATAATATAGAATTCAATTAGTAAAGAAATTCGAAAATAGATCTATATTCGCCGATTTCTTTTACGAGTGAGAGTAGTCGATGGTATCGTTTATCTTCTGACAGTGTCACGGAGTTACCGACTAATATTAGGTTTTCTTTTGCTCGCGTGAGTCCAACATTGAGTCGACGGTAGTCTTTCAAAAAACCAATTTCTCCAGTATCATTGGTCCTAACAAAGGAAAGGATGATTGTCTCCGCCTCTCTTCCTTGGAAGGAGTCTATCGTTTGGATGATCGGGGGAATGACTTTAGGAAATTTATCTCTGAAGGATGAAGTCAGTAGTTGAATCTGTTTTCGATAAGGAGAGAGGATGGCTAGATTCGCAAACGAACTTTCCTCGTTAAACAGGCTCAGGATCAAGTCGATTTCCATTTGGTTGAAGCAGGAAAGATCATCGTTTTCGTAATTTTCTTCTGCGTCTGAACCGGCAGTATCAATCCAAACCAAATTTTTTTCGAAAGGAGGGAGTAAGGTAGGATGTCCTGCTATTTTCTTTTCCGTTTTAATCCTATTTTCATAAAATTCGATATTTGAAAATTTGAGGATTTCTTCAGGCATTCGATACTGTTTATCAAGATAAAGAGTTCGATTGCCATCATCGCGAGATATGCCCTTTTCTAAAAAAGTTTCGCTCAAGATAGAATCGCTGGCATTTAGAGTCGGTGGAAGTTGTTTGGGATCTCCCACGCAGATCACTTTATCGGCAAGGAGAAGGCTCAAATAAAATGCAGGCTCGATACCTTGTGTTGCCTCATCTATGATCACATAATCGAACCGTTTGCCTTCCTTATGGAAATTCCAAGCAGGTACAAAGGTTGAGATGATGACATCTGCTTTCTCTAAAATTTGCATTCGAGCTGTTTTGGACAGGGTGTCTATGGATTTTTGTAATGCTTTCGCTTCTACATACAATTGTTTCCTTTCGTCTCGATCCTCTCTATCAAAGTTTCGTTTCCAAGACTTTGCTTTTTTGATCAGCTGCTTGTAATCCTTTCGCCACTCCAATACCTGTTTTTGTTCCTCAGAGTTTTCTATCAAACTCTCTAGCATATACTCTTGGATTTCCGGTCCTATTTTAGCGGATACTCCAAGGCGAACAGGTGTAATTTGTGATTTTACACAAGATTCGACGAGATAATCACAAGCAAAATTTGTAGGAGTGAGAGCTAGAATGGTTTTTCCTGCCTTACGTAACTCAGCTATCGCATTTACAAGTAAGGTGGTTTTACCTGTACCAGGCGGGCCAAAGATAAAAAGATAGTCTTGCGTGTTCAGAATCCTGTCTAATTGACTTAGATCTACTGAGGATTTGGGAACACTCGGTTTTTCATTCGCATGGTAACCTAGTATCCAGGCCAATAGATTTCGAGCCCGTTTTTCTTCCTTTAAGGATATTTTCTCAATGGCATCGAAGTAAATAGTGTAGGTAGATTCGGAGAACCAGGGTGATACTTGAAATGTATCGTTATCTGGTATCTCTATTTCACCTTTATATTGCAAAATGATTGTCTTGTCAGTTGATCTAAAGACCTGACAAACTAAGCTGAATTCACCTGACTCTAGTAATACGGGTGATCCATTTTTGATAAAAGAACAACCAGAGAGTGGGTTGTGGGAAGTAAAGTGAATTCTCCAAATTTCTCCTGTTATGTAAACTTCTTCTTCGAGTTGTAATCCTCGGATCCGTTCTTTCTCATTTCGCTTGGAGTTTTGGTAGTATTCTCTTTCAAGTAATCTTTCCGTTTCAAGGGCAGATGTGACTGCTGCTATTTCTTCATCGAGCCTTTCAAATGGAATTTTCATTCGTCTTCCCATTCAATGTTTTCTAAGGTTGTGAAAAAACCATTTCGGAGAAGTGGAGCAAAATCGATCATTTCATGACCTTTTAGTTGGAGAGAATCTTCATAGGAATAGGCTTGAATCAAATGTTGGCTCGCTTCCTCTATAAAACCGAGTCGGCACTTTGCGCGCGAGAGAATAATTAGGATCTCAGGAGAAACATCACCTTGGTAAATGATAAATGACTCAATTGCCTTGAGGGCATTTTCGGGATCGTCTAACTCTAAATAACATTGTGAAAGCATATCGAAATGAAAAAATTCATTTTCGGAGCTTAGGCTTCGCGATTTTTTGAAACAGGCGAGAGCAGAATTATAATCGTTTCTGTAAAAAAATAGAGAACCCAGTTCCGACCAAATATCACTGATTCTAATCCCTTTACCTTTTGTGAGAGACTCACGCGACAGTGCTTCTTTTAAAGTCTCGATAGATTCTTCGGATCGATCCATACTCTTAAGAAGTGATGCTAAGATTAAATAAAACTCGAGATAATTTGGAAATAATTGAATTCCTTTTTTTAACTGAATGCGTGCACTTTTAAATTTTTTAAGTTTTATAAGGTATTTAGAATAGAGAGTTATGCTTAGCGGGTGCTCGGAGTATTTTTCCAGAAGCTCTTGGAATTGTGATTCTGTTTCTCTGGGATTTCCGACTGAGTGTTGGCACCATGCCATTTTGGATTTGATTTTAATCCTAGAAGGGATGTCTGCGGTGTATCGTTCTGATTCTGAATATAGATTGAAAGCCCTCGTAAATTCTTTTTTTTCCTCAAAACTTTTGGCCTTTCGAATGTTTTGGAAAAAAAGGTTCATTTTTCTTTAAAATTCCTAAAGGAAATATGGTGCCGACCGATGAGTAGAATAGGGATTAAAGAATCCAAAAGGAGAGTCAATATGGTCACAATCGGTTCGAGCCTCCCTGCGATCGTAAATTTACCTAAAGAAATCTTCCAAGCAAATAACGAACTGAGTGAAAAGCTCATGAAAATTGCTGTGGAAGACAAGGTTGGGCAACCAGCCACTCAGAAACGTTTGCTAGACGTTTACTGTTAAAAGTTTTATTTTCTAGTGTCTGAATTGAATAGCGGACGTTTTCGTTCGTTAAAACCTTGGATGGCATTTCGGAAATCGCGGGAGTCGAGCATTCCCGCATTCCACACCGCAACATAATTGAGAGAATCCTCTAAGGATTTTCCAACACCAAAGTTTAAAACTTGTTTTACACCTCGAATCACGATCGTAGGATTTTCTGCAATTTCATGCGCAACCTTCAATCCTTCTTCCAGTAGCTCGGTATCCGTTTTTAAAACTTTGGTTACAAGTCCCATTCGAAGAGCTTCCTTCGCATCAATGTCTTTACCAGTTAATGCAAGCTCACGGGTATTTCCTTGCCCGATGATGGCGGGGAGTCTCTGTAAGGAACCCATATCTGCCACGATACCTACCTTTGCCTCTCTAAGCGAAAAACTTGCATCTTCGGATGCATACCGAATATCGCATGCGGAGATTAAGTCGAGTCCACCACCGATACAATGTTTTTGGATGAGAGCAATGGATGGTTTTTTTGAATCATAGACTGCGTTGATCCCTTTTTGCATGAGAAGCACAAGTTCGTATAACTTTTCTCTTCCATCAGCTAACTCACCCTGTACGATATGTTTGAATTCGCTAAAAAAATTGTCTAGATCAAGCCCAGTGGAAAAGGATTTCCCACGAGCCGCGATGACAAAGGCATGGATCGACGGGTCGGAATTGATTTCCTCAATCACAAACGGAAGATCTCTCCAAAAACTCCAGTCCATGGCATTTCTTTTTTCAGGCCGATTTAAGTAAATGATAGCAACGTTTTTTTGAATTTCGATTTCAAAGAATGGATAAGCGTTCATGTTGTTTTTGCCTCTTTCTCCCAGAGTCTGCCTTTAATAAAAAAATATGCCCCAGCAAGGATCAGAGCAATGGAGATATACTGTGATTGGGAAAATCCATGCCAATAATAGCCCGTAAGGAAGGTTGGATTTCCACTGGCATCTGGAATGTTCACAAGCTGCGGGGGTGTTGTGAATGGAATCACTGCTTTATTGACACGCAAGAATTCAATGAGAAGTCTCGCAAGACCATGAATCATAAAAAATTGTGCGGCAAGACTCCATTTCTTAAAATTTTGGAATCTGGCGTAGTATTGGAAATAGAAAAAATAGCCAAAAGCCATGATTGATTCCATGACAGGTGTATTCCAAACGGGAACTCCTGAGGGATGAGCACCATGAAAATTAAACACAAAGAATGGGATTTGAGCATCCGTTGCAAAACCATAACAACCATCACCACTGACAAAACATCCTAATCTTCCGATCGCATAACCGATGCTCATAGATGGAGCGATCGCATCGATGTAACTTCCCGTATCTAATTTGAAATATTTAAAATAGAGTGTAATGAATAAAAGTCCAAAAAGAAGACCTCCAAAGAAAACAAGACCTCCGCCACTGAAGAGAGAAGACCAAAGTCCAGGATGACCAGGAAAGCCGTCGAAGTGGGTGAGAGGGTAAGTAAATTTACCGTCATATCCTGGAACATCAATAAAGATCTGATCCCAAATTTCAAAAATAAAAAAGATCTTAGCACCGATCAAAGTCCCGAGAATCCCGAGAAAGATCAGCCAATCTGAGTGGGCTGGCTCGAGTTTTCTTCGGGTCAGTTCGCGAGGAAGAAGGTAGGAGCCTACAAGAAATGCAAGCATCATGAGAAGACTAAAAGTTGAAAGTCCTTCCCATCCGAATGGGTTAGGTATTGGAATCCGATCTAGCATACGAATAGGCTAAAAGGGGCTTAGTCTTGTGGAAAGGAGAATTTCATGGAGAAAACTTAGATAAATTGCTTGACAATTGAGGGCTAGATAGTTTAATATTAAATCATCTTAAATTAAAGGATTTTATATGTTAGAAACACTCTTATCCACAACAGACAGCCTCGTGCCGCTCATTCTGAGGCTGACACTCGGTATTGTGATTTTTCCTCATGGAGCTCAGAAACTTTTGGGTTGGTTCGGAGGTTACGGTTTTAAAGGCACCTATGGTTATTTTACAACACAAGCCGGGCTGCCTGGAGTGATTGCATTTCTTGTGATCATTGGTGAATCCTTCGGGTCGGTCGCTCTGATCCTCGGACTCTTAACAAAATTTACCGCTGTATCCATTGGCATTATTATGTTAGGTGCTGCCTTGCTTGTACACAAGCCGAATGGTTTTTTCCTTAATTGGTTTGGAGCTCAAAAAGGCGAGGGAATGGAATTTCACATTCTTGCGATCGGTCTTGCGATTGCTTTGACAATTTCTGGTGGTGGAGCATATTCTGTTGACTCCTTTCTTCTGACTCTATTGAAGTAATCTAATCTACGTTAATGGTTGGACCGAAGCTATCAAATGAGTAGCTTCGGTCTTCTTATTGAATTTGATTTGACGAAACCCTTCGGTCGCTTTTCCATTCTTTATTACATGTTTCATCGGACGATCGGTTTTTTCTTATGTTTGGTTCTACTGCCCTCCTCGGTACTTTTTTCCCAGGCAACTGTAGACCTTACGGAAATCTGCATTGGTTCAGACTGTACACCGCGACATTGGAAAATTTTAGATCGTTTTTCTGAAAACTTTGTAACTCATGAATTTGCGCCTGATGAAAAATGGAAGGATGTTTCCAATTTTCCCATCTGGCTCGGGCAATATTTTGAAAGTGAAGCTCCCTTACATGAGTATAGTCTTACCACTGTCTTTGATATCCCAGAAGCTTTGCTAGCTAGAGATGAGAGTATTGGCATTCGATTCGGAGAGATTGGTGAAGTATTTTCAATTTTTTTAAATGGTAAACTCGTAACGAGCGAAGGTGAGATTCGTGATGGTAAAATACTTAAGCATCGCACAGTGCGCGGTGTTGTATATCACCTTCCCAAAAATACATTAAAACAAAAAGCAAATCGACTGTTGATAAAAATTGCTGGTGATCCAAAATATGATCATACTGGATTTTATCTTACACGCGGATATACGATTGGAGTTTATGATGAGTTAAAGTTTGAAACCCAGGATAGAATCTCCCTTGCACTTATACTCGTTTATATCGTTGTTGGAATTTATCACTTATTCTTATTCAGAAAGCGCAAAAAAGAAAAATACAATTTATTCTTTGGAGGTGTCTCCTCTGGTGCAGGCATCTATTTTTTTACAAGATCCAATGAAATTTTCGAGCTTGGTTTAGACTCTGTATGGACTCAGAAAATTGAACTCATTGTTTTATATCTATTCTTTGCCTCATTTTTTCAGTTCTTTTCCTATTTTTATTTTAACAAGACATCTAAATTTCAGAAGTATCTTTTTTATTTTCACTTAGTAATTTCTATCCTTACCATATTTCTTCCTCTTTATTTATGCGAAATTATCCTTAGGTTTTGGCAAGGCGTGGCAATACTCCTTGCACTACCATCAATCATCTATTCGTTGATACGCGGAGTCAAAGAAAACGCGAACTATTCCCGGAATTTGATGCTTGGAACTATTTTACTGATCATGACGGCTGTCTTTGACATATTTGATTCGTTGGTCTTTAATTCTGGGTTTGCATTTTCAAAATATGCATTTTTCATTTATATCTTAGGAATTGCGACGGTCCTTGCGGATAAATTTACAGAAATCCACCGCCAAACAGAAATTCTAAATATTACATTAGAAAGAAAAGTAAAAGAGCGAACTCTGGAACTTTCTAAAAGTTTAGATAGCGTCAAAGAACTCAAAGCCCAACAAGATGGAGATTATTTTTTAACTTCCCTTTTACTCAGACCTTTGGGTTCTAATTTATATAAAAGTAAAAATGTAAAAATAGAATTTTGGATCCGTCAGAAAAAGAAATTCCAATTTAAACAATGGAATTCTGAAATCGGGGGAGATCTTTGCGTTACAAACTCACTTCTATTGAAAGGTAGGGAATATACCGTATTTGTCAATGCAGATGCAATGGGTAAATCAATCCAAGGAGCAGGAGGAGTGCTCGTGTTAGGTTCTGTTTTTGCTGCCATCATCGAGCGCACAAAAATGACGTTTGATGCCTCAAATCTATATCCAGAGAGATGGTTAAAAAATTCTTTTTTAGAATTACAAAAAGTTTTTGAAACATTTGACGGTAGTATGCTCGTATCGCTCGTTCTCGGACTCGTAGAGGATGATTCGGGTAACGTTTATTATATCAATGCAGAACATCCTAGCCTCGTTCTTTACCGAGACGGCATTGCGAGTTTCCTAGATAAAGAAATGCAGCTCCGAAAGTTAGGTATACGAATACCTGAAGGGCATTTAAGTGTTCGTATCTTCCAATTGAAACCTGGAGATGTAGTCATTTCAGGCTCAGACGGAAGGGATGATGTTTTGATTTCCGAGGCAAGTGATTCTAAAAAAATTATCAATGAAGACGAAACTAAGTTTTTAAGTTTTGTGGAAACAGGAAAGGGGAATCTAAATCTAATTGCAGATCGCATTTTAGACTATGGAGATTTAACGGATGATCTCTCCTTGCTGAGAATTGAGTATGTTCCAGAAGAAACCCAAAATGCAGAGCTACATGTTCTATGGAAGGAAGCATTTTTTGCCTTTCGTAAGCGGGATTTTACTTCGGCTTATGTACATTGCGAAACCATCGTCAAGTTGTTCCCACTCGAAAACAAGGCATTGTTTCTTGCCTCGAGAGCTAAGCAACACCTAGGTGATTTTAAAGACGCAGCTGACATGGCAGAACGTGTTCGACTTCGTGAAACAGAAAATACTGACTCCTTATTGAAACTATCTTTTATTCATATAAAGTTAAAAAATTTCCAACGAGCTGAGGATCTTTTGGAAGAAATTAGAAGGACGGATCCAAAAGGGAAACGAATGTTACAATTAACATCCTATTTAAAGTTTGCTAGAAAAACAAAATTGATTTCCGCTTCAAAAGGAAACTAATCTAAGTTAATATATTCTTCGGGATCAAGGGGTGCATCCAAACCGATCCTAACTTCATAATGCACATGTGCTCCAGTGGCTTTACCCGTTTGTCCGACTAGAGCAATCTTGTCACCACGTTTGACTCTATCGCCAGGAGTGACAAGTACCTGTGAACAGTGGCCGTACAAAGTAAAAAAACCATTTTCATGATTCACTCGCACAGACCGACCAAGACCGCCTGCCGCGGCATCCACATCTGCGATGATACCAGGCCCCGTTGCATAAATGGGAGTTCCTTCTCCCGCAGCAAAGTCGATCCCTGAATGGTATTCTCCCACAGGAAGGATACCAAAAGGATCACTTCGATACCCAAAGGTGGAAGTGACAACACCGACTCCCGGTTTGAGAGGCCTTCCCCTAGGCATGGAGTAGAAAATACTCTCCCGCATAGAGAGGTAATCGATGGCATTTTGAAAATTTGGGACAAGGTTGCCAAGCCTTACACCAAACTCCGTATAGGTGGTTACTACCTGCTTGTATAAATTCAAATTCGACTCAAGTTCGGCATCATCTTTGGCAAACTCTTCTTTGAGTAGGTAGTCTTGGGTGATCATTTCCTTCTCCGGAATTTGGTCCCAAGCGAGAAGATTTAAAGATTCTGTGGCAGATTCCAAATCCTGCACAGATTCTGTTAGGTCATTGGAAAGTAGGTCGTAGAATAAAAAGGAGATGAGCTGTGTCTCTGTTCTTTTTTCCAAAGAACGGTTGGGTTCGTACAAAAAGGAGAAATAAATGAGAAATGTCAGGGAAAGACCTACAAGAAACGTCGCCAGACTGGATAAAAAAACAAGCATTCCAATCGAGATTTCAATTTGGAGGAGGGCTTTTTCATCATTTGGGATGAGAACGAAGCTGACTTTGCTCTTACTAGCCTCCAAAAGACGTAAGAATCGCTTTTTGGAGCGTAAAAGGGAGATCAGTAGCCTTTCGTAGGCGGTTGTTACGTAAGTTTCTGCCAATGGGATCTAAATGCCAATTTTTACTTGCCCAAGCCTTTTTTTAGGGGAAAGTGGACGAATCGAATATGTTTAAATTTCTCACTTCTCTTTTCCGAAAGAAAGCCGACTCTGTCGATTCCTTTTTGATGTATCCCGAGGGAAAGAGATACTACAGAGAGACCCACTCCATACGCCGTACAAACATTGATGAAGATGCTATCAAAATCATCAATCGTTTGAACAAGTTTCGCTACAAGGCATACCTTGTGGGCGGGGGCGTGAGGGATCTCCTGATGGGTAAACGACCTAAAGATTTTGACATCGTTACCAGCGCCACACCAAACCAGATCAAAAGAGTCTTTAACAATTGCCGAATCATTGGCAAAAGATTTAAAATTGTCCATATCATTTTTAAAGGAAAGATCATCGAGGTTTCCACCTTCCGCTCACTCCCCGAGCATAGGTTAGAGAAACACAAGGCTGAAAACGATTATTTAATCAAAAGAGACAATTCCTTCGGGACAGCAAAGGAAGACGCGGCACGACGCGACTTTACTATCAATTCCTTGTTCTATGATCCAAAAAACGATTCTATCTTAGATTACGTTGGCGGATTTGATGACATTCAAAAAAAGATTGTCCGAGTGATCGGCGATCCTGACATCTCCTTCAAAGAAGATCCTGTTCGTATGCTAAGAGCTGTTAAGTTCTCTGTACTACTCGGACTCGACATTGAGAAGAAGACGAAACTGGCGATCAAAAAAAACCGATTAGAAATCGAAAAATCCTCTTCAGCGAGATTACTCGAAGAATATAATAAGATGTTCCGAACTTGGAAAACATCCATTATCTTTCAGGGCCTCGCAGAAAATCATTTGTTCGAAGTTCTTTTCAAAGATGTAATTGATCGCTTGAAAAAAAATGATCCCGAATGGCGTGAGCATTTTCTGGAGACACCACTCGGAAAACGTTTGGCGATAACAGACAAGTTACTAGCTGCCAGAGAGGAAATGACACCAGCGATTTTTTATTCGTTGATCTTTTACGATTTGGTGAGTGATGTGCTGCATTCAGAATCAGGACATCTAGCGCATAGCATCAAAGAGGCGTTAATGCCAGCTTTTGAAAGAATGGGCATCCCAAAACGGGAACAAGAAAATCTGATCAAAGTTTTTATCAGCCAACCTAGATTTCTAGTTACGGATGATGAAAGGGAAAGACAGAATACATTCTTCAAGAAGAAAGACTACTTCTATGATGCCTTTATGGTGTATAAGATTGTTTCGATTGCTGAAGAAAATGATGCTGCTGTCCAATCTGCTTTTTTCTGGGAAATTTCTCTTAGACAAAGGCCTAAGGCAGATTCTCACCAATTTGGGCAACAGCAAGCTCGGAAAAAAGAAAAGAAAAGACCTCCCAGAAAGAAACAACGAGGAAGTCGACCTCATCCGAATCGAGAAGGTAAGCCAGAGGATCAGAATTCTGCAGAATCGTCTGGTTTGGAAGCGAACACTGGGTCTCAGACGGAAGAACGCCCAAAGCGAAATGATTATCATAATCAAAATCGCGAAAGGCAGGAAAAAACGAGAGAACATAAGGACAAAGAAGATTCGACAGAAATTTGAGTTCTCTGTGACTTAAAATCGACCACGACCCTCGGCCAAATGATTGCGTTTGGCGAGGGCATTTTTCCAAATATCAGCCTAGTATTTTGCCTAACCTTAATTTCTTTTTTTGCATATTAGGATTTTAAAAATTATTAAAATCATTAATTATTAAGTACAAGTCAGTGAAAACGGGAAGAAAATGCGTTTTTTTTGACTTGTAATTCTTTTCCTTCCGCTGTCTAATTCTGCATCGACAGGAGTGAATTTGAATCACCAATTAACAACCGTTGTCATTGTTGATGACGATCCTACAAGTTCCTTACTCTACGCAAGTTCGCTCAGAAAATCGGGATATCAAATCGTAACTTGTTCTGGGCTGAGAAGTGCCATGGACTGGTTGAACAAAAATTCTAATCATGGAGCATCTTTACTGGTTACCGATTTACAACTCACCGACGGTAAAGGTTTAGATCTGATTAAACAGACAAGAAAGCTGAGTAAGAGTATGCCGATTATTGTAATCTCGGGAGATTCTGATCCCGCATCCATTATTGAAGTCATGCGCGAGAACGTTCAGGATTATATCATTAAACCTGTTACTCCTTCAATCCTACTCACAAAAGTTGAATATCATCTTTCCAAAAGTGATTCTGATTATCAGAAAAGTATTTATGAGAAAGAACGTATCATTTCATTAGAAAAATTAATCGATTGGTATAATTTTAAAAATCGAAAACTGGAAGCTGACAATTTCGATTCAAGTGCTTTACATAAAAACCTTTTCCACATACTTAGAGCTAGCTTATCGCAAGGAGCTGGCTTTGGTATCCTGCTTCAACTCATCGGGATCATCCAAGCCACAAAAAAAGATGAGTTCGGAAATCACATTTTACAAAAAGAAATCTTAGAGATTTTGGAAGATAACGCGAGTTACGCAAAAAAAGTAATTGATGCCTTCACGGAGATTGAAGACGTAATTTTTGGTCGCGTGTCTATCGTTCAAGGAACCATTAAAGAACTCATTTCAGAACTAGATAGCCTCCCGAAAGATCTGAAATCCTTTTTAGCGATAAAAAATCAGAGTTTGAGCATTGGAATTCCTAATTCGGAATACTCATATAATAAACAAATTTTATGGGAGAAAACATTCTTTAAAAAAATAATTAAGGAACTCTTGCTCAATGCAATGAAATTTTCGCCTCAAACGAGTAAGATCGTTATTCTAATCTATCTTGACCAAAAGGAAATTTCAATTTCGATCATAAACCCTATGAACGACGATAATCGAGTAGGGGAGGTCTTACCGGAAGAATACCATGACTTGATATTTGAACCTTTCTTTCGGTTAAATAAAAATATATATGAAGCATATCAAACATTAGACTTTGGGATAGGATTAAGTTTAGTAAAGGAGACAGTCGTAAAATTTGGAGGATCAATTAACGTCAGAAATTTAATTGATCATTTGGATACCGAATCAAAAGGGAAAGTAGAATTTAAGATAAAATTTCCGTTTGTTTAAAATTTCTTTACGCGATCTGAAGAAAAACGCGTGAAAAGATCAGTTTAAAAGTGTGAGTAACCAATTTTTTTCGGATGATAAATCTGATTTCCATTTAAAAATCGAACGAGAGATGATTCTTTTCGTTTTATATAGGATTTTGTGAATGAACCTATCTTTGTTATTTTTACACGGTCGATTTCTTTAGGAAGAATAGAATTGCTGAGAAATATTAATTCCAACTCTTCTCCCGATCCTAAAACTCCATCCCAACCTAATTGTTGGAATGCAATTTTTGAAATGGGTAGGGATGTCATGTCTATTTCTAATTCTCCTCCGGACGCAAAAGCTAATCTTTGAGAATCTTGAATGAGTCCATCGGTTAAATCCATGCAGGCATGGATCTGGAATTTATGCAAAGATTCAACTAATCGAGATCGTGATCTTGGTGTTAGGTGCTTCTTGATGGCTCTTTGAAACTCTTTCCCTTTTGTTTGATTTTTTAGACATTGAAGTCCCAGTTCGGAATCTCCAATATGGCCAGTCAAATATAGATAATCTCCATTGATTCCACCACTTCTTGTCCAATGAGACTTACAAGTCCCAATCACAGTTAACGTTAGGTGGGTTGTTTTGGAAAAAAATGTATCACCACCAACCAGTTTCATTTTGTGAGTTTTTAATTTCTTTCGAAAAGCGTTACTAAAGTCATTTACCCATTCATCCTTTTTGGAGAGATTGGACAGTCCCAAATTGAGAAAACAAATTTCAGGTAAACCGCCCGAAGCTGCAATGTCCGAAACATTTACCTCAATCAATTTTTCTGCTAATTGAGCGGGAGAGGACCAATCATGTAAGAAATGGGTCCCTTCTACCAGGGAATCGGTGGTGACGAGCTGGTTGGGGAGGATAAAATGACAGTCATCATCGGGTGGGATTTGACCTTTAAAAAAGGCATGGATGACTTCAGATTCCTTCAAAGTAACTCCAATAAATTTGTTTGACCCGCCGTGAAAACCGAAAATCCTGACAGAAAAGAGGAATTCTCGTACCTATGGAACTATTGTCTAAACCCCACAAGACTCCTTCACTCAAAAAAGAAGAAATTCAGAAGCAGTGGTTTGTTGTGGATGCAAGTGATAAGACACTCGGACGACTGGTTAGCCAAGTCGCAAGTCGTCTTCGTGGAAAACACAAAGCAACTTTTACTCCCAATCAAGATTGTGGAGATAATATCATCATTATAAATGCCGCGAAGGTAAATGTAACTGGTCGTAAAAGAGAACAAAAAATCTATTACCACCACTCCCGTTACCCAGGTGGTATGACGGCGATTCCTTTTCATAAATTGATCCAAGAAAACCCTGAAAGAGTTCTTATGGAAGCAGTAAAGGGTATGTTACCAAAATCAAAACTTGGTGACCAAATGTTACGTAATTGTCGTGTATTTGCTGGCGCAGAACATGATCTGGGCGCGCAAAAACCTCTCAAATTGGAGTTAAAATAATTTATATGGCACAAAAAGCGATTTGGGCAGTTGGCCGTCGTAAAACATCTGTTGCACGTGCAAGAATTTCTGCTGGCACAGGAAAAATCACAGTGAATCACAAAGATGTAAATGATTACATCAGAAATGGAGAGCATTTAGTAAGAAGAGCACTTGAGCCACTTTTTACTTTAGATTCTCGTGATAAATTTGATATCTTACTAAATGTAAGTGGTGGTGGCATTGTTGGGCAAGTAGGGGCGATTCGTCACGCTGTGGCTCGTGCGCTCGTTGCTTTCAATGAAGCAGTTAAACCAGCACTTAAAAAAGAGGGATTTCTCACACGAGACAATCGTATGGTGGAACGTAAAAAATACGGTCTACACAAAGCACGTAGAGGAACTCAGTTCTCGAAACGTTAAGATTTCTATCCTCTTTTTTTTAGTTGAAAGAGCCTCATTTATGAGGCTTTTTTTTTATCTACAGGACCGTAAGCGTATGAATCTCATTCTATTTTATATTTCTTTCGCGATAGGTTCCCTTGCAGGAAGCAGTTTTCTTTATAGCCTCGTCATCTTTAGCCAAACGCTATCGGCAATGAAGGGATTTTCGGGACTGGTTTTCTTTTTTCTATTTTTACCATTTCCCATCATATTCTTGTATACTGGGTATTTATTAGATCGTTATTCTAAAAAGTGGATTTTGCTAAGTTTTCAATCCATTCATACGGTTGTTAGTTTTTTGATTGTCCTCTTTTTAGAAGATCTAATCCTACACCCAAATTACCTTCTCATACTCGCTTTTTTAAATGGTATCGGTTTAACTACAGTTCTACCAGGAAGAATGTCTATCCTCAGAGACATTGCACATACTCATCGAGTTGTTTTTCATACGATTCTAGGTAATTTGTTAACCATTTTTTGTTTCGGAATGAGTCCGCTGCTTGTCGGCGCTATTAAAGAATCTGGGTCATTTAAAAACTTATTTTTTACATTGGGATGCATGCATCTTGTTAGTGTTAGCTCCGCTCTTTTTTTGAAGGTCGATGTTGTTAAGTCTGAGATAAAAAAATGGAATTATTCTGAAGTCCTTCATTTTTTAAGAGAGGATCGTGTCTCGCGACAGGTATTATATGTCTCTATTCTAAGTATGCTAGCGCTTGGTCCCATCCAAGTATTGCTTCCTAAATATGTAAAGGAGACACTCGCACTCGGTGAACTTGCACGAGGTACCGTTCTCGTTGCCTTTGGACCTGGGCTTTTTATCGGGGGGGTGCTCACGATTATTTTTCATCACTTAGAGAACAAAGGAAAATTCTTACTTGGTTTTCTTTTTCTCTCCTCGATTTTATTTTTGGGAATCGTGCCATTTTTTCTAGCATCTGTTACTTCCATTTTCTTATTTCTCTTCGGAGTTTCTGGGGGAGTCATTTCGAGTCTGATGCCCGCACTTTTACAGAAGAGGTCGGATGACCAGATTCGAGGAAGATTACTCTCGCTCTATACCGTTTGTTTTCAATTTACTCCCGCCGTCTCGGGGCTAGGATCAGCTTTTTTGGGGGATCTCATCGGTATCCCAAATGCTTTTTTAAGTTTGGGAATCTTTTTTGCGTTTTTATCTTTTTTCAGTTACTTTCTTTATTCTGAATTGAGGGAGAGTTGATTTCTAATTTCCTTGCTATCCAAGCCCAGAACGAAATCTCTGTAAGTGTATGAAATCTAAGTCAGTTCAGGACATTGCAAAGCTCTATACAGAGTATTTTTTGAAGGAGGGACACACGATCGTACCTTCTTCCAGCCTCATTCCTACTGGGGATCCGACGCTCCTTTTTACAACTGCGGGTATGGTCCAGTTTAAACCCTTATTTACAGGTGCCGTAGAATTACCGTATCGTAGAGCGGCTTCCATCCAAAAATGTGTTCGGACTACGGATTTGGAAGTTGTCGGGAAAACAGAAAGACATTGCACATTTTTTGAAATGCTCGGCAATTTCTCTTTTGGAGATTATTTCAAGAAAGAAGCCATTAAATTTGCGTTAGATTTTTCCTTAAATCACTTAGAAATCCCTTTGGAGAAAATCTGGGTTACGATTTACCTAGATGACGATGAAGCAAAAGAAATTTGGAAGGCAGCCGGTGTTCCAGAAGAGCGAATTGTCAGGCTTGGTAAGAAAGACAATTTCTGGGGACCTGCCGGAGACAGTGGTGCCTGCGGTCCCTGCTCGGAATTGTATTTAGACAGAGGGCCAGAAAAGGGCGGACCAAATTGTGGAAACAATCCAAATTGTAAGCCAGGTTGTGACTGTGATCGTTATTTAGAATATTGGAATTTAGTTTTTAATCAATTCAATCAGACTGTTTCAGGTGAATTATTGCCATTGAAACAGACTGGTATTGATACGGGTTCAGGTCTTGAAAGAGTGGCCATGTTACTCCAAGAAGTGGATTCCGTTTACGACACGGACGAATTAAAGAACATCATACAATCCATTGAAACCCTTTGTGGAAAAAAATATGATGAATCCACAAAGGTTTCCTTTCGTGTGATTACCGACCATTCACGCTCCGTCTTTTTTTCCATTGGGGATCGCATCTATCCCGATCGGACTGGCCGCGGCTATGTGATCCGAAGGCTCATCCGCAGAGCTTCGCTTTTTGCAAGAAAACTGGGAATCAGTGAGCCTTTTCTATATAAACTTGTGGATAAGTTAACGGAGATTTATTCCGTAAGATACCCAGAATTAAAATCTCGGGCAAAAGAGATTCGAAGCGTCATTCAGAAAGAAGAGGAGCTATTCCTAAATACACTCGAAGTGGGCCTAGAAGAATTAGAGTCTTTGGTTCAGAGATTGAAATCGGAAGGTAAAACGGATGTTAGGGGCAATGAGAGCTTCCGCTTATATTCAACTTATGGCTTTCCTATGGAGATGACTCGCGAACTTGTGATTGAGAAGGGATTTAGTTTTAACGAAAAGGAATTTGAGCAGGAACTAAATAAAGATAGAGATCTATCTCGGGCGAGTTGGAAGGGGAAAAAGCAAACTTACCTGACAGGAATCTCAGACACTCAAAACTTAAAAACAGAATTTCTTGGGTATTCGGAGTTAAAGTCGCAGGCGAGCGTTTTGTATCTATTTAAAGAAGGGAAACAGGTTTCTTCCTTAAACGTTGGGGAGGAGGGAGTCATTGTTCTTAACCGAACTCCTTTTTACGCTGAAGGTGGGGGACAACTTGGTGATATCGGATATATAAAAACGAACAATTTCCAATTCCAAGTCCAAGACACACAAAAAGAAAATGATACCTTTCTACACCTTGGACTTGTCATGCGTGGAGAAATAAAAGCGGGAATGGAAGTTTCATCTGAGGTAGACTCTGTGCGAAGGCAGAATTTAGCCAACCACCACTCGGGAACACACTTACTCAACGGAGCGTTGCGACGGACACTGGGTGATCATGTCAGCCAGAAAGGATCTGTCGTATCTCCGGAATCTTTACGATTTGATTTTTCCCACCCACAAAGTTTGACCGAAGATGAAATTCGAAAGATTGAATTTGATGTAAACGAGGCTATTTCGAAATCCATTCCTGTAAAAACAGAAGTTTTGCCGATTGAGCAGGCAAAGGTTTCTGGAGCCTTATCTATGTTTGATGAAAAATACGGAAATTTGGTTCGTGTGGTCGGGATGGGAGACCGTTCCAAAGAATTTTGTGGCGGTACACATGTTTCCAATACTGGCGAAATCGCGTATTTTGCCATCCTAAAAGAAGCAAGCCCTGGTGCTGGGAGTCGTAGGATTGAAGCCATTTGTGGTGATTCCGTAGTGGATTATTTCCAATCCGCCTTTCAGGTATTAGCTGAAAAAGTTCAAGATTATAATCTGAATGCAAAAGAAATATACGGTGATTTAAAATCTTTTGGCATCCTAGACAAAATCCCAGCTCCCGAAGAAATCCAAGAACTTTTTGAAACGAAAAAAACGGTAGCGGTCACTGAACTTCGTCAATTGAAGAAAAAATTGGAAGAGTCTTTAGAAGAAAAGTTAAGCTTACTTTATAAAGAGAAAAAAAAGAAGGAAGCCCTTTCTTTCCAATTGAATCCGGAACTTGTTGAAAGCATCTTACAATCGAAAGAAGAGTTTGGTGGGATAACCGTCGTGAAACGCCTGTTTGATGGAGTCGAAGCAAAATCTCTAAAAGACTTAGCGGATTCCATCAAATCGAAAGTAGAAACCGTCGTTTGTCTTTTCGGCTCTAAGGAAGGTGATACATCGACTCTTGTCTATATGTGCAATAAGGTGCTGAATGACAAGGGAGTACATTGTGGGAATCTATTAAAACTTTCTCTGGAGACTCTTGGGGGAAAGGGTGGCGGGCGACCTGATATGGCCCAAGGTGGCGGCAAAAATCCAGAAAAGCTGGATGAGGCCATCGCACTGGCAGTTACGGAATTAAAGCAAAAATTTGGAGGCAAATAATGGCTCAAGATCCTTCGTTCGATATCGTTTCAAAAATTGATCGTCCCGAATTGCAAAATGCAGTGGCACAAGCAATGACGGAAATCAGCACACGATTTGACTTTAAGGGTTCTAACTCAGAAATCAAATTGAAAGATGAGGAACTCATCCTTACCTCTGAAAATGAGATCAAGATCAAACAGGTTATCGATGTCCTCACTACAAAAATGGCGAAACGCGGGATCAGCCTGCGTGCCTTTGATTTTGAAGGCAAAGTCGAGACAGCAACTGGCCAAACAGTCAGACAAAAGGTAAAGATCCAAACGGGACTTGGTCCTGAACAAACAAAAAAAATCACAAACCTCATCAAGGAATCAAAATTGAAAGTCCAAGTGACCATCCAAGGGGATTCTGTACGGGTCGTAGGAAAAAAGAAAGATGATTTGCAGGATGTGATGCAGCTGGTAAAGAATGCCGATTTTCCTTTTGACGCGAATTTTACGAATTTTAAAGGATGATGGTTTCCTCCTTCTCAAGCATTCTATCTGAGTTTCGGGACTCGTTTTTTTTCTGTGCTATGTCCCGAAACGACCGATATTTTCGGTATGGATCAAAATATAGCCATACCTCGGTGGAAACTCGCCCGCCAAGATTTTAGTCCCTATTTACTCGTTTTTATCGGAGTTTTCCTGCTCCTTTCTCTCTTTTCCTTTACGGAAAGTGAGGATGGATCTGGAGCCAATTGGTTTGGGCGCATTGGTTATTATGTGTCCTTTACCCTCTTTTATCTTTTAGGAAAGTCAGCTTTTTTCCTAGCTGGATTCTCCCTCCTTCTCGGTATCATCTCTTTCAAATCTGTTGATTTTGACGCCCTGGGTAAGGCCTTATTTTTTCCTTTGTTTCTCATTGCGACAAGTGTTTCTCTCAACATCCTAGAAACGCCGATGGGTAAAATCGGTGATGGTGGTGGGGTCTTCGGTCAGTTCTTTGCTTGGATGTTAGGTTATCTTTTTGGAGATACGGGTAGGGTCATTGTCGTATTTTTCCTTTATATTTATTCCGCCATCATTTGGTTAGATGATACTTCTTGGGGATTCACCTTGGGAAAACTCAACCATGCCGCTGGTTTCATTTACCAAGCCTTTGGTGGTAAACGTGATATTTCCCATCTGAAATTACCAAATTTCCTGAACGATTGGGTCACAGAAAAAAAAGTTTGGAACGACGAAACGGGTGATCCAAATAAGAATCCGATTTCAAAAAGCTGGTTTGAGAAACGTACGGAAGGGGAGCTTCCCGCCAATTTGCCTGCAATGGAGAAAACGGATGCAAGTCCTATTTCCTATTCCACTCCTTTTGAAAAGCCGAGGAAAAAAGCGGCGGAATCTCTCCCGAAATATAAGTATAAAAACACTTCGCTATACCAAGGATTTTTTGAGGAAAAGGGAAACATCTTTCGTTTCCATACCGCGTCGGTCTCTCTGCAAATGAAATTAAGAAAAGAACCCGTCTCAGTAAACATCTATCAGGCGAAGGTTGTTGATTTTAGAGGCATGTCCACAGCGAAGGAGGCTGATACACAAAATTCTGTTAGAGAAAGTCTGCTAGATCTCTTGCCAAATGTGAATGCGGATTCAGCCTTAAAAAAATCCTCACCTATCGTCGACTTTTCAGATTTTGATTTGAATACGGATCTCGGCGGGGAATATGAAGAGGATGATGAAGATTTAATCTTGGACTTGGAAGAGGATGATGTCGTTCTAGAGGAAGACGAGCATGAAGCCGCTGATCCAGAAGATGCGGACGAGGAAGAAGAAGTCGTAGAGATTCGAGGAATTGATCACGATAACTTCGAAATCGATGTCTTGGAAGAAGACGAAGAAATAGAGACACAAGAAGATGCCGAAATTGATCCTGTAAAAACCGATTCCCTCCTTCTTTCGAAAGATGAGTCTTTAGAAATACCTGCTTCCAACGTATTTGCTATCAACAAAAGCAGAAATCGAACAGAAAAGCCTAAAGAGCAAGAGGAATACTCTCCAGGTTCCACTGTCCCTCAAGTGAAACTTAAAAAAGGGAAATACTATATCTCCCATAAATTGCTCGCAGATCATAAACCAACACTTGCGTTTAGCGCGAAAAATGAATACGAAGTAGAGACAGTCATCAAAAAAATAGAAGAGATCATCGGCCATTTTGGCGTAGAAGTCAAAGTGATTTCAAAAGAGAGAGGGCCTATTATCACTCGTTATGAGCTTCGCATTCCATATGGCGTCAAACATAATAAAATAACAACTCTTGTTGATGAAATCCGAGGGCATCTCGAGGTAACGACTGTAAGAATTGTCGCACCTATTCCTGGTAAGTCGACGATAGGAATTGAAGTTCCGAATGTGCATCGAGAGGATGTATTTTTATCCGAAATCTTAAAAGAACAATTGCTTCAAAATAAGGCAAAGGATCTAACCATTTCCATTGGAAAAGATATTTCTGGAAAGACTGTCAACATCGATCTAGCAAAACTTCCACATCTACTTGTCGCGGGAACGACAGGATCTGGTAAGTCGGTGAGTCTTAACTCAATGATCACTAGTCTTATTTGCACTCGGTCTCCCCAGGAAGTTCGGTTTATCATGATCGATCCGAAAATGGTAGAAATGACACTCTATGAAGACATCCCTCATTTACTGATGCCTGTGATTACAGACCCGAGGAAGGCCACGAAAGCACTCACTTGGGCCATCAACGAAATGGAGTCGCGCTACCAAATTGTCTCTAGGCTGAAGAGCAGAGATTTCAAGAGTTATAACGATAAGGTCGATGAATATGCGCATAAGCAAGGTTATGAGAAATTCCCTTACATTGTCATTTTCATAGACGAGCTTGCGGATTTGATGATGGTTTCTGGAAAAGACATTGAGGAGCAAATCACAAGAATTTCGCAAAAGTCCCGAGCGGTAGGAATCCATCTTGTAATGGCAACGCAAAGACCGTCGGTAGATGTAATTACGGGTCTCATCAAAGCAAATTGTCCAGCACGGGTGGCCTTTAAGGTGGCTCAAAAAACGGACTCGAGAACCATACTCGATACCAACGGGGCCGAATCCCTTCTGGGCAAGGGCGACTTTCTTTACCGGTCTCCTGTCACTTCAGACCTCCTGCGCATCCAGGCTCCTTTCATTGAGGAAAAAGAGATCGAGGCAATTGTCGAGGAGGCCAAGCGCCAAGGATCCCCTTCCTACGTTGAAATGAACTGGGAGGATGAAGGCAGTGCCGAGGCCTTTACGGATGAAGATGCCGATCTATTTGACGAGGCTTGGAATATCGTTCTGACTGAGAAGAAGGCAAGTGCGAGTTACCTGCAAAGGCGGATGCGCATTGGTTACAACAAAGCCGCAAGGCTGATGGAGCTTATGGAAGCCCGAGGTTACGTTTCTCCGCAGATTGGAGCCAAACCCCGGGAAATTCTCCGTTCAGCGTAAATCATCGACAAAGTAGGCTTTTCTGAAAAACTGGGAATCTATGAAAGCTCTTATTCGGTTTGTTTGTTTGGTTTTTGTGTTCCAAAGCACAATTTATGGCCAAACAAACCCAGTCCACAACTGGCACTCTCCCTCCGAGGTTGTGAAAAAAATTAAAAAGAAATTCTCTGAGATCAATTCTTACTCTGCGGACTTTCAAATCCGCACACTAGATAACAAAAAAGAAAAATCAATGCGTGGCAAATGTTTGTATAAGAGACCAGGCAAGATTCGTTACGATTTCTCTGAGCCAGATGGTGATGAAATTGTTTCAGACGGCAAAACTCTTTACATTTTCATTAAAAGATTAGGTGCCGTAGGCAAACAAGACTTAAGCTTAGATAAAAAGAACTCCTCGGGTGCTATATTCGGTACAAATAGTGCGGATGGACTCTCTCGGCTTTTTAGAAAGTACCATTATAAATTTGATGCCATTGAACAACCAAGACTTGTTATAGATAAAGATCCGACTAAATACTTTGTTCTTGAATTGGACCAGAGAGAGAAAATTGGCGGGTATGAGAAAATGAAACTGTTTGTCGATTCAGAATCCTATCTCATCAAGCGTGCGATTGCGACAGATGGACGTGGCAAAGAGACAACGATCGCGTTTAGTAATATTAATTTTGAAGAAGAGATACAAGATGGAGTTTTCAATTTTCACATGAGTGGAAATGCGAAGATCGTAAACAATCCGTTAGTTTCTGAGAACTAATCCCTGTTAAGAGGAAACATTTTGAATACAAAAAGAGTCGGACAAATCCTAAAAGAATCGAGAGAAGATAAAAAACTTTCGGTTAAAGATGTCGCAAAAGAAACGAACATTGCTGCAAAATATATCATCGCTCTTGAAACGGAAGATTATTCCCAGTTTCCTGCAGAGACCTTTGCTCTCGGGTTTTTAAAAAACTATGCTAGTTACTTAAAACTCGATTCGGCAATGCTATTAAATCTTTATCGAGGAGAGCAAATTGAAGAATCTCAAGCTCCACTCGAAGAATTAACAAGACCGACGATGTCGAGTTTCAGTTTGGATCGCAATAAGTTTATCACGATCATTTCGATTGCTTTGTTCGCTGTTTCAGCTTATATCATTTACTTGAGTTTCGAAGACTCGGGGCCATCCTCCGCAGAAGAGGACTCCACAGAAATTTCAAACTCCTCTGATGTTTCCTCTTCGGAAATTCCATCAGGGATCAATTTTGTTTCGCAAAGCGTACCAGAAAATGCAAGTGTTCCGTTCATCCTTACCGAAGACAGAGGTGTGTCTTTTAGTGTAAATAACCAACAGTGCAAAATGTTCATTAAGGGCGTTTCGGGCGGTAAAGCGAACTTAGGATTCAACATTTTCCCAGAAAAGAATGTATATTTTTTTCAATCAGCAGAGGGCGAAGAAACGATTCTCTCTTATCGAATCCAGGAGCTATCTAGCCTTAGGCGAGATATCCGCGTTGTAACCCAGGCAGTGACAGAAAAATCTGCAAAGGTTTTAGTCACATTAAAAGAGGAAAGGGAAGGGGTCGCGTCAAAACCAGTAGGCGATGTACCTATCCAGGTGACTCTATTTTTCTCAAAGCCAAGTTATGTAGAATTTGTCATTGATGGACAGATGGGTGAGCGAGGACTCGTTTCTGCAGGGGAAGTGAAACATCTCGAAGCACGGGACCGACTAGAGATGAAGGTCGGTGATGGCGGAGCTGTCGAAATGGTGCAGAATGGAAAAGAAAGAACTGTTCTTGGAAAGCCAGGTAAGCTCGTAAAAAAGATTTTTATCCGAAAACAAAATCCTTATGATTCCACTCAATCGATCATCGGTGAGCTAGGAGAATAGGTGCCAAAAGTGAGTACGACAGAGGATACCTTACCAAAGTCGTTTTTTATAACGACACTTGGTTGTCCTAAAAATACAGTCGATTCGATGAGCATGCACCAGTCTCTTTTGAAAGAGGGACTGCTCCCAGCTGCAGGTCCAGAGGCAAGTGATTTCCATTTAATCAATACTTGTACGTTCATTCAGGATGCCACAAAAGAAACCATTCAAACCATTTTAGATTCCATAGATTTGAAAAAAAAAAGTAAACAACGATTAGTTGTTGTTGGATGCTTTGCAGAACGCGCAGGTAAAGAAATTTCAGATGATTTACCTGAAGTCGATTTACACTTTGGAACCGGAAAATACGACAAAGCGGGCGAAATCCTGAGGAAGTCTTTCCCTCTCGATTTCAAAGAGGCCAAGGAGTTCAATGAGGATTTGCTAGAAAGACTTACACTTTCCTCCGTCATTGAAAACTATTCTAAACCATATTCTTACGTAAAAATTTCAGATGGCTGCAATCGAGGGTGCAGCTTTTGCATCATACCAAACTTACGCGGAAAATTCAAAGATTCCTCCGAGGAATCTGTTTTGGTTGAAACGAAAAAAGCAATCGCGGCCGGTGCAAAAGAAATCTGTCTCGTTTCGCAGGATACGGTCTTTTATGGAAAAGACACCGATAAATTATTGGATTTGATTCAATCCGTTGCTGAAGTGAAAGGACTAGAAATCCTTCGCCTCTTGTATTTATATCCGGATAAAAAAACAGAAAAGTTGCTCGATCTATATGGAAAAATCGGACACATTGCACCATATTTAGAATCTCCTCTGCAGCACGTTTCAAAAGATGTTTTAAAAGCCATGAACCGAACAGGAGAATACTCTTATTTTAAATCCCTTTTTGAAAAGGCGAGGGCAGTGAAGCCAGGACTCGAAATTAGAACCTCCTTTATCCTCGGATTTCCAGGTGAAACAGCCGCAGATGTAGATGAAATCATTCGATTCATCCAAGAAGTAAAACCAGAAAAGGTAAATCTTTTTCCGTATTCCCCACAAGAGGGAACCAAAGGTTTTGATCTTCCAGGGAAATTAAAAGACAAAGAAATATCCAAACGTGTTAATTTAGTTAGAGATGTTTACCTAGAAACCTTAAAAGAGATCCATCAATCCCGTATTGGCAAAGTCTATGATGCGATCGTGGACGAAGTCATTGAAGATGGATCGATGGTGAGAAGATTGCAAGATGCTCCTGAGATTGATGAGGTGGTCTTTGTGGAAGATGCGAATTTAAAGGTAGGACAAACGGGAAAAGTGAGAGTAGATAGTTTTTATGAATTAGATATGACAGGTTCCTGGATCTAAACATGGAAGACTGGAAAACAATCGCAAATTTACCAAATTTTCTCACGGTACTTAGGGTTCTAGCTCTCCCTTTTTTTGTATTCTCCCTGTTTCAAAAGGAGATTGAATTCCAAGTTTTTGCTTTTGTTCTTTTTGCGCTCGCCTCTTTAACAGATCTCATTGATGGCTATCTAGCGAGAAAATGGAACCAACAAACAGAATTTGGAAAATTTCTCGATCCCCTCGCAGATAAATTTTTAGTAATCGGCTGTTTTGTGGCCTTTTTATTCATTCATGAACCGATCGAAGTTTGGATGGTCATACTCATTGTTGGGCGGGACATGCTCATAACATTTTTACGTTATATTGCCGTGAGATCTGGCACTTCTCTTCATACGACCATGATGGGAAAGGTAAAAACTGCATTTCAGATGGGGGCTATCCTAGTAATCCTCGTTGTATTTATGTTAGTTTCGGGCAAACGGAAAAATATGATCAATGAGATGTATGCTCTAGGAAAGACGGCAGGCCTTTCAACCTTTGAGATCGCCAGAGAAAATGCAAAAAGTTTTTACTACACGATGCAAGCAGATGTAAAACCTGATACTTCCGAGCTCATCACACTTGCCGCTGCTTTTGTTCCATACTATGGTATGCTATTAACAACCATCATCACTGTGATCTCAGGCTTACGATACATATTTACGAATTATTCCCTCCTCAGTTACTCGAATCTAAAAAGGATTTTTTATGATCGAATCAAAAAATAAAGAGCTCCTGGGTCAAATTCTTGCGAAACAGGATCTTTCTACCGATGGCGCCTATCACTTTTTAAACGAAGTGATGAAGGGAAATGTTTCTGAGGTCACCTTAGCAGCATTCCTGACCGCATTGAAAATGAAAGGGGAAACGGAATCAGAACTTACTGGTTTTGTTCAGGCGATGCGAGAAAACGCAGAAAAGCCAAATGTAAATTTTGATTTCGATTTTATAGATACATGTGGGACAGGAGGAGATGGAAAGGGATCGTTTAATGTTTCCACTCTTTCTGCCTTCACCTTGGCTTCGCTAGGTGTTAAGGTTGCTAAACATGGAAATCGGTCAGTTTCATCTCTCTCAGGATCGTCTGATATATTGCAAACAATCGGTTATGATATGGATAGACCGAAAGAAATCCTGACTACCGAATTCACAGAAAAAGGTTTTGTTTTTCTTTTTGCACAAAGCTGGCATCCATCCATGAAATATGCGGGACCAGTGCGTCGGGAATTGGGTTTTCGGACATTTTTTAATTTGATCGGTCCACTTTCGAATCCCTTTCACCCAACACACCAAGTTGTGGGCGTGTATGAAAAAAGCCTTCTACCCGTTGTTACGAGTGTTCTATCCAAGCTCGGAACAAAGAAGGCCATTGCCTGCCATTCTCGGGATGGTCTCGATGAATTTTCGATTTTTGCGCCAACGGATTATGCCTATTTTGACGGAAAAGAGACCCACCACCTTGTATTTGATCCAAAAACGATCACTGGACTTTTCCCACTGAAAGAAGATGAGGTATTTTCGAAATCCAAAGAGGATTCCTTGCGACATTTTAAAGAGGTTTTAGGGGGACAAGGGACTTCAGGCACGGATTTAGTGGCTTTAAATGCTGGTGCGGCTCTTTTTGTCATGGGCAAGGCAGAAACAATCTCCGCCGGATTTGAGTTGGCAAAGTCGGCACTCATATCGAAAAAAGTTTTAGAATTTGTCAGGGAAACATTGAATTTAAGCCAAGTAGTTTCATCTTTGGATAAATAGATAGTTATGTACACATTGATAGACACCCTCATCCAATTTCCTTTTCTCGCGGAAGATGCCGCTGCTGATAGCACTCGCTCTTCTCTTCAGTCACTTTTGATCATTCCGATCATGCTTGTGGCAATGTACTTCCTTGTGATTCTTCCAAATAAAAAAGAAGATAAAAAGCGCAAAGAGATGATCGCTGGTCTGCAAAAGGGTGATAACATAGTGACAAGTAGCGGACTTCACGGAAAAATCGTAGAATTTAAAGACAATAATGAAACGGTTGTTATTAGCATCAGTGCCAATACAAACGTTACTTTTGAAACTAGTGCCATCGTTAAAAAGAAAGCTTAAGGCATGAAGAAATTAATCCCCATACTATTCCTTTTTGCTTTTTCTTTAGGACAGTTATGGGCTCAGGAAAATTTAGATTTTTTAGATAAAGTAAATGAAAAACCTAAAACGACAACACCTGTTAAGGTAAAAGAAGAGCCAGTCACGACGAATAAGAAAACGGCTGTCGCGACTGTTACATCAAAGAAGAAAAAATCTAAAAAGAAAAAAAATTTGAGCAATACTCAAATTTCTGATCCGATTTCCCCGACTACAAATATCAATTCGAACACAACTCAAATCCAAAATCCCATTTCCTCAGAACTCAAATCTCTTCCTGTTATTTCTGAACCCGTAAAGAAAGAAGAGGAAATTGTGATGAACGGTCTTTGGGTGGATGCAGAAGTGAGTGTCGAACCAGACGGTCTGCCTGGTTTTGGTTCCGATCTTTCTTTTGGAAAGACGCCAAACATAGATGATTCGAAAGGTGGAACCCAGTTAACCACTGCCAGCAAACCTTTGTTCAGTTTTTCCGAATTTTTTGATAAATACAAAAAAGCTATGATGATCCTTGGAATTATTATCCTATTTGCTTTCTATCGATTGCGAATGGCAAAGCCAAGTTCAAGTAGTAGACCGTACAGAAGATAATTTAACCCAGGAGCATTTGTTTTGCGATCGTTTAGTTTACTTTTAATCCCAGCATTTATTATAGCTGTATCCTTTACCATTCTCTATCCAAATTTTGCGGATAGAACCCTTAATCTGGCCGTTCTGCCAGAAGTATATAATTTAGCACCAGAAACCCAGGAAAAATTGACCAAGGATTTTTTTGACCGTTGGCAAAGAGATTACGGTTTGACATCCCAATGGACCATTGAACCAAACTCAGGTTTACCACCTAAAGAAATGCCTGTTTATAAAATACGCGGTCGTTTCATTACATCTGCAAAAATAAATCAAATCTCACAGGAGAACCAGGGACTAGTTTGGGAATCAAAAAACAAACTTGAGCCTACAATGATTGAAGACATGATTAAGGGTGGGAAATCCCTTTCCATCAAACTTGGTCTCGATTTGCAAGGCGGAATGCGAGTTGTCTTAAAAGGTGACTTTGATGATTACGCAAAAAAACTAAGAGATATTTATGCCAGAGAGATTGCTGATCAAAATGCAATCCTTCTCGATGCAAAAAAGAGTGAAGACGAAAAGAAAAAAGCGAACGAACGTTTAGCGGAAATAAACTCAAATTTTGAATTATCGCCAATGCGAAAACTTGTGGAGTTGGAAAAAGCGAAGATGATTATTGATAATCGTCTCACGAGTCAAAATCTAACTGAGCCACAAGTTCGGATTCAAAAAGAGCAAGATGCCATTGAAGTATCCCTCCCAGGTGTCACTAACTCAGCTGCCATTTTGGAAATATTACAAAATACAGAAACGGTTGAATATCGCATTGAAGAACCAAGTCCTTATGCCCTGCGTTCTCGTATCGAAGAAAGCGAGCGGAAATGGATGGAGCTCGGAAAACGTGAAGAAACTGATATTTTCAAATTCCAAGAGATCGTAAAAAACAAACTCGGTAAAAAAGCCCAAGATGCGTTCATTGAATCTCTTGAAAAGAAGTACAATATCCCTCCAGAGTATAAGATTTTTGCTTACTGGAGAAGGGGTGAATCGACCAAATCGGCTCTCCTTCCGCGAAGCTTCACCGTACTCGAACGAAAGATTTCTCTCTCCGGCAATGACATGACAAATGCTCAGCCTTCTTTTAATTCTAACAGTTATGGATGGATGGTAAGCTTTACGTTAACGCCAAACGGAGCTGAAAAATTCTTTGATCTTACCTCGCAAAATCGAGGTCGCAATTTATCCATCGTTTGGGGAGACAAAGTCGTATCCAATCCTGTGATCAATGAACCGATCGCAGGTGGACGAGCAGAGATTTCCGGAAGTTTTAGCCAAGAAGAAGCGATTCGTTTAGCGAATGTAATTTCGGAAGGCGCATTACCCATTCCTTTGTCCGTCTTGGAAATGAGATTTATCGGACCAACTCTCGGAATCGAATCAATAGAAGTTGGTATTCGTGCCGTAGTCATTGGTTTCTTTTTAGTGATGTTATATATGATTCTATATTATAGGTTAGGCGGACTCGTTGCAGATATTTCCTTACTCGCAAATATCATCATCCTTGCCGCGCTACTCACACTCATGGATTTTACGCTCACTCTTCCTGGATTTGCAGGGGTCATTCTGACGGTAGGTATGGCAGTGGATGCAAATGTCATTATTTATGAACGAATACGTGAGGAAATTGAAGTGGGTAGGCCGCTTTCCATTGCTGTGACTCAAGGTTTTGAAAATGCTTTTTGGACGATCATGGATGCTAACTTAACGACACTGATTGCTGGTATCTTGATGATACGATTGGGCAATGGACCTATCAAAGGATTTGCGATCACTCTTTGTTGGGGAATCGTGACCACACTCTTTACTTCACTTTTCTTATCGCGTATGTTTGTTGAACTACTGGTAAATCGAGTCGGAGTTCGTCATTTGAATTTGCGCCCATTCTTTTTTGGAAAAACGGAAGTGACTCATGTTTAATCTCAACTATACGAAATATAAAAGTATTACTCTTTCTGTATCTTTTTTGACAATCCTTCTTGGATTTGTGATCACATATACCAAGTTTGGTGGCTTTGCACATTCCTTAGATTTCGATGGAGGCTTGAGAGCTGTCGTAGAATTGCCGCTAGGAAAATCTAGGGCTGATCTAGAAACATTTTTTAAGAAGTCGGATATTGAAGCAGTAGTCATTCTTCTGGAAAAAGAGAAAAACATATTCCAAATGGATATTGGTCTTGGTTCCATTGGAAAAATTGAAGAACTCTATCTGAAGATTCCGGCAGCTGAGCGCGAGCCTGGCACCTCATCTATTGATAAGTTTGTCATCACGCTTAGAAAAGAATTTCAATTGCCTAAGGAAAAAATTCTTTCAGCAGACCAAGTAGGTGCGGTTGTTGGCGGTGAGTTAATGTCTACTGGCATCACTCTGCTTCTCACAACACTTGGAATCATACTCCTCTATTTGAGTTATCGGTCTCAGTTTAAGTTCGCTTTGGCCTCTGCCATTGCCCTCGTTCATGATATACTTTTTACATTGGCAATGATCGGATTTTTTCAGATCAAACCCTCTGTTCCTATCATCGCAGCTCTTCTTACTCTTCTCGGTTACTCCATCAATGATAAGATTGTAGTTTTTGATCGCATTCGTGAGAACTCCCATGGGAAGGACAATCTTTCCTTGTCCAATATCATAAATGTTTCCATTGCACAAACACTTGGTAGAACCATCAACACTTCACTTACGACTTTAATTTCGGTGGTCGCAATTTTGGTCGGTGGGGCTGTTGAGCTCTACGACTTCGCAATCGTGCTTATTTTCGGTGTTGTCATTGGAACCTATTCTTCGATTTTCATAGCGGCTCCGATCTCTGAAATCTATGACCAATTTCGTAGGAAGAGAAAGCTCGCATAACGTATGTGGATTTAAGAAAATTTAAAAGTATTGTTGAAAAGATAAAATCCCTCTCCTTCCTTGCCATGGGAAGGACTTCGCCAAATCCACCTGTTGCTGCCATTATTACAGATGATGATGGCAATATCCTCTCCTACGGGAATACACAAGCGGCTGGTTCGGATCATGCAGAACGAGATGCCTATCGAAAGTTAGATTTAAATCTATCCGATCATCGTGATTTTCTTACGGATCAGAGCCGAAAGCATCATATTTACGTTAGCCTAGAACCATGTACTCATACGGGGAAAACCCCTCCCTGCCGAGATTTGGTGTTAGAACGCGCACCCAAACAGGTCATACTTGGGTGGAAAGATCCGAATCCCTTAGTAGACTCTGGTGGTTGGGATCCGTATCGAAATCAGAACATCGAAATCAAATTGCATCCTTTACTTGCACAAGGCGCACTTCCTTTCCTTCAAGGTTTTTTTCAGAGAATTAAAAAAGAACGTCCTTGGGTATGGATAAAATCTGCCATTACAAGTGACGGATATTATGCTCCTGAAGGAAATATGGCTGTGTCGATCAGCAGCAAAGCGAGCCAGTTTTATCTGCAGATGCTCAGAGCAAAATTTGACGCTATCGTCGTTGGTCCGAATACAGTGCAAGTGGATCAACCAGGATTAAATTTTCGTTTGGATGAGAGTGATTTTGAAACGAAAGGCGATGTAACAAAGATAGATTTTGGAAATGTGGTCGATTTTTTTTCTCCAGGCGAACAGCTATTAGACACTCTTTTTGCTGAATCGACTTTGGATACGTATTCTGAGCATCTATCGAAAATATCTACTTACCAACCTTGGCGTGTTTTCATTTTGAAAGAAGGGATGGAAATTGGCTTAGAGTTTTTAAAAAAACAACAAGAGTTGAATGAAAAATATGATAAAAAGCTTTGTCTCTTTTATATTTTGACTTCCAAGGACAATGCAAATGTTTTTTCCTCGGACACCTTACGAGAGTTATCAAATCTGACTGACTTTCCTTTGGTAAAAATTTTGGATATGAAGAGTGATGTTTTTTTTAAGGATCTAGTCAGTCATGGTATCAATACTGTGATTTTAGAAGCGGGCTCTTTTTTATGGAACTTAGTAAAAGAAAATCTTGATACTAACGATTGTATCTTGACCATCCAAAGTGAAATGGAAATGAAACATGGTAAAAAGTTTTTAGGACTGGGTCATTTTGAAAAACAGGCACACTACCAAGTAGGTTCTGATCTCTGGCAGATTGAAATGAAATCTTAAGTTTTAATCAATTGATTGTTTTTAGTTTTCCTTTTTAATCGACTCAAGGAAACAGGTGTGATGCCTAGGTATGAGGAAATATGAATTTGCGAAAGTTCGTCTTCGATCTTCGGTCTCGACGCTAATAAATTTTTGTATCTTTCTTCTGCAGTTAAGGTGAGTAATTCATATTCACGTCTGGCTTTTTTGATAAATAGATTTTCTGCTATCCTCCTTCCTAATCTCTGCCAATGAAGATTCTTATCGAAAAGGACCTGAAAATCATTAAAATTAGCAATGGCGAGAACTGAGTTCTGAATCGCACGTATCGAGCATGTCGAAGGATCTCCACGCAACAAATCATAGTAGGAACCTGTAAAATCTCCTTGAAAGTTAAATGATTTGATGTATTCGTCCCCTTTTTTTGTCAGATAAGATTCTTTTAACACACCCAGGATTACAAATCCGAAATGAGTTGCTGGTTTTCCTTCCTTAAGAAAGTAGTGACCTGCTTTCAGTTCCAGAAGATTAAAAAACGGAACCGGAAGTTTCTCCCAAACATCTTTTGGAATGGGAGAAACTTGACATATAGCTTGGTAGATACGTTCCATCTTTGAATCATCGAGTGGATTAAGGGTGAGAAACACACATATGAAAATGAAAAAGAAAATCCTTCAGTCAACCTAAAGATTTCGTTTTGATAAAAACCCGAATAAGATTTGAAGGAACCTTTCTGGATCTTCTGCAAATGGTATATGTCCTGTATCCAAAAGTTCAAATTCTGAATCCGAAATTTTATCATGCAAATCTCTCCCAAACTTTGGATAGATGACCGGATCATTCTTTCCCCAGACGATCAAAGTAGGCTGTGAGATCTGAGAAACGAAGTTTCGAAGGTTATAGTTCTCATCTAAAAAACTTTTCCATAACGATGCATTTGTTTCGACAGCCTTGGGTTCTAACTTTGCCTTTTTGATACGATCTAACATCTGATTTGTATGCACATTCTCTATTTTCGTATAGAATTTCGGAAAAAAATTCCAGATCATGGAAGTAAACCATATGTTAGATTTTAGTTTGATAAATGCCTTAGAAGAGATGTCCAATTCATTCATCCCGCCTGTATCTACTAAAATCAGCCCTTTTACGAGATTCGGTTGTTCCAAGGCAAGTTTAAGGCTCGCATAACCTCCAATAGAATTCCCCATCAGTATGGATCCCTCAGGTGCTTTTTTTTCTAAGAACTCTCTGAGTAGAGTCGGGAAAAATACAGCAGAAATTTCCTCACTAGAAGACCATTCTGATTTGCCATGTCCTGGCCAATCCAAGCTTATTACTTGGTACTTAGAGATAAGAGCTGGTAAAATGGCATCAAAATCGCGATGGTCATGCCCTGCCGCATGGAGTAGTATGAGTTTGGGTCCCTTTCCTTTTGTGTAATAAGCAATTTTTCCAAATGAACTTTCAAAGTAATCGGAAGGCTCTTCTTCCGTTTCTAGAGGATTTTTTGGAGATGTACTGCTGCAAGAGACTGTCACTGTACAAAGTAGGAAACAAAGGTAGATCATTTTCATAGAGAGAGTTTGCTTTCGGTTTTCGAAATGTCAATACGACTAGAAATAGCGATGCGTGAAACTTGCTTAACATAGGATAAGATAGATTCATTGACGAATTCTATATTTTAAATAGAATGGAATTCTATGTTTACTGGTATTATCGAAGGCAAGGGAAAAGTCATCCAGATTCACCCGATCGATTCTGGAATTGAATTTCAAATCATCACAGAGTGGGAAAATCCGGATTTAAAAATTGGGGATTCCGTTGCCATCAACGGTGCTTGTATGACTGCCACCAAACTAGAAAACGGCGGCAATCTATTTTCTTTTTATACTTCCTTTAAATCTTTGGAACTAACGAATCTTTCTCGTCTTACAGAAGGGGATGAGGTAAATTTAGAACGCGCAATGGCAGTCGGTCAGAGATACGGCGGACATATCGTCCAAGGTCATGTGGATGGCATGGGACAAGTACTTTCTAGAAAAGAGATAGAGGAAAACAAGGTAGAGGAATTTTGGATCGTTGCACCTGAGGAGTTACGTAAATATTTTGTGAAAAAAGGTAGCGTAACAGTGGATGGCGTCAGTTTAACTGTGGTGGATGTACGAGAGGGTGCCTTTCAATTGATACTCATTCCGGAAACCATTCAAAAAACAAATGCTAAGCATTGGGCAAAAGACAAACTCGTTAATTTGGAGGTCGATGTTTTAGCAAAGTACATCGAAAACTTTTTAGAATTAAGATTTTCGAAGTAAATCATCAATATCAGAATCATCTTCATTGGCATACTTTGAGTGAAAATCAGATGGATTTAAGATTTCAAAAAACATATCTAGTTTTGCTAGTTTAAAAACATTCTGGATCATTGGTTTCATTCCGAAAAGGATCAGTTTTCCTTTTTTGCTTTTTAAAAGGTTTAAACTTTTGATCAGGGAACCAATGCCCGAGGAATCAATGTAGTCAAGTTTGCCCATATCAATTGCGACAATCGAGGGATTGGGCTCAATGACTTTTGCAAAGATAGATTCAAATTCTTCCGTAGATTCTATGTCGAATTTGCCAGAAATCTCTATAGTCTTCACTTTACCTAACGTATTTAACTTTAATTCCATGGCCCCTCTCTAATTTGACAATAATACTCCAATTCGAATCAAAAAATCAATGAATTTCTTCAGGATTCTACTTTAAATCGAGACGCAATTTACAGTCTTAGTATATATAGGGGAAAATATGATCCGTCCCATCCAAGAAGCCATTGAAGAAATTCGTCAGGGTAAAATGATCATCCTCGTAGATTCAGAGGATCGAGAAAATGAAGGCGATTTACTCGTCGCATCTGAGTTTGCCGATAAAGATATGATCAATTTTATGGCCACCTTTGGTCGGGGCTTGATTTGTGTTCCCATGCAAGCAGAAAGGTTGCGAAAGCTAGGACTCGGCAAGATGGTCGATGATATCTCCGTCGGAGACAAACATGGCACGGCTTTTACTGTCTCTGTTGATGCCAAAGAAGGCGCAACAACGGGTATTTCTGCCTTTGACCGAGCTAAAACCGTACAAGTTTTGTTAGATGAGAAATCGGTTCCGTCCGATTTGGCCAGACCCGGACATATGTTTCCGTTACAGGCAGTCGCAGGAGGGGTCTTAAGAAGGGCAGGGCATACGGAAGCGGCTGTTGATCTTGCAAAATTGGCTGGACTTTACCCAAGTGGAGTCATCTGCGAGATATTAAATGATGATGGAACGATGGCTCGACTTCCAGATTTAGAAAAATTTGCAAAAACTCATAATTTAAATATTTATACAATCGAGGATTTAATTCGATACCGCCAAACAGAAGAAAAATTAATTCATCTTGAAGTGGAGGCAAACTTGCCAACCGAGTATGGAGATTTTAAGATCAGGGCTTACTCGACGCAAATAGATGATAAGATTCACATTGCCCTTGTTAAGGGAAACGTAGACACCAATGTACCAGTTCTTGTACGTGTCCATAGTGAATGTTTAACAGGGGACGTTTTCTTTTCTCAAAGATGTGACTGTGGTTCCCAACTTCACAGTGCCTTAAAGATGATAGAAAACGAGGGTAGCGGAGTTCTATTATACATGCGCCAAGAGGGGAGAGGCATCGGCATCATCAATAAGTTAAAAGCTTATAATCTGCAAGAGGGCGGACTTGATACGGTGGAGGCCAATGAAAAGCTTGGTTTCGCACCAGATTTAAGAGATTACGGCATAGGTGCCCAGATCCTTCGTGATATTGGGGTAAATAAAATGAAACTCATCACTAACAACCCAAGAAAAATTGTTGGACTTGAAGGATATAATTTACACGTCACGGACCGGGTACCAATAGAGATTGTTCCTGTTGCAGGTAATGCTCGTTATTTGAATACTAAAAAAACAAAACTAGGCCATCTGCTTAATTTACATTAAAAGAAAAACATGCTTAGTCTATGGACTAAGCCTTTGTCTTTTCCAGCCCTCATTTGTCTTTAGAAACTCCAATCTGTCATGCAGCCGTCCCCTCCTGCCTTGCCAGAACTCGATCAGGCTAGGGTTTACTGAATACCCTCCCCAAGCCTCAGGCATGGGAACAGGTCTCCCGTCTAGGTCCTTCTCTAACTTTGCAAGTATGGTTTCGAGATAGAGACGATCAGGAACCACGCGACTTTGGTGTGAGGCCAGAGCACCTAACTGTGATACTCTGGGTCTTTTATCAAAATAGAGCAGGGAAGTTTCTTTGGAGACCTTTTTGACTGTGCCTTCGATTCTAATTTGTCGTTCTTGGTGGTGCCAAAAGAATGTGAGGGCAACCTTTGGATTATGGGCCATCTCCTTTCCTTTTCTCGAATCGTAGTTCGTGTAAAAGACAAACTCTCCTTGTGCAATTTCCTTCAAAAGGACAACTCGGGAGGATGGTTGGCCTTCTTGGCTAACTGTGGATAAAACCATGGCGTTTGGTTCCTCTGCTTTTTCCTCTTTTGCCTGCGAAAACCATTTTTGAAAAAATAAGATCGGGTCTAGTCCCGCATCCTCTTCACTCAATGTATATTTCTCATATGATTTTCTCATTTCTGTCATATCATGATTCATAATCGTCCTCCAAAAATCCTTCCAATCCAAGATAGTAATACATGACCTTCGCTAAATACGTAAAAAATAATGCGATGGAGAAGTAAACTCCCATCGGGATCATCTTTCCTCGTAGACTCTCTCCCTTTTTTCTAGTTAAGAAAGTCACAACGATAGCGAGTGTATAGGACGTATTCAAAAAGAGAATCCAAAAAGGATGTCCTGCCAGAAAGGCAAATACTGGTGCAAAAAAAACATCACCGAGTCCCATACCTTGTTTCACGACAAAATAAATGAGAACATAGAAAAACCCAAATCCCAAAAATACATACAATTCTGTAAGTCCGGGCAATGCTCCAAATAAGGCAAAATTTGCTATGGTTCCAAAAAAAAGGATAAAGGGCAAATTTTCATAGTCTAACGAAAAATATGTGGCATCAGTGAAAATGGATATAACTAGATGACCTAATAGAAAGGTAGTGGAGATAGAGAACAAAAGAGAATCCGTAGCATAGAAAGAGAGAGAGGTAACAAGTCCAAATAGAAATTCAGAAAGTGGATAATGAATCCCCAATTTCGTATGGCAATGTCGGCACCGACCCTTAGAAAAAAAGAAACCAAAAACGGGAAGTAGGTAAAAAGAACTTATCTTTGCCCCACAGGATTGGCAATGGCTGGGAATGGTAGCGATAGATACAAGACGGGTTTTCCAGTCTCCTGTCTTTCGCTTTTTCCCATAAAAATAGGTCAAAATGCGTTCTGCAGTCGTTACGTAAAAGCTACCCAAAGAGCTTCCAAATACAAAAAGCAAAATGTAAAATATAGCATCCATTAGCTGGAGTGGATATAGATCAGGACGCCAGTTCCTTTAGAGCCAACATCCCTCTCCTGAGTGTATCCCATTCTGTTGCAAAGGATAAGCGTATGTAATTATGGCTCTCTGTGAAAATATACCCCGGAACAAGGATGAGCTTTTTCTCGACAGCTCGTTTTACAAAATCTTCATCCGTACCATTGACTCTAAAAAAGAAGTAAAAGGCTCCTCCTGATTTTGCGATCTCATAATGATTTTTTAAAGACTCATAAACGAAGTCTCTTTTTTCTCGATAGTCTTGGATGTAACTAGTCATATCAGTTTTTAAGGCTTCAATCCCTGCCCATTGTGTGATGGAGGGAGCACAAACAACCGTGTATTGCTGCAAAGTCGTAAGGGCTTTAATCACTTCTGATGAAGCCAGGATCGTCGCTAACCTAAGTCCTGTCATGTTGTATGTTTTGGAAAACCCCGTGAGTGTGATCGTTTTTTCGTATTCTGCTCCTATCGAATAGAACGCCTGGTCATAATCAAAGAGCTCGTAAATTTCGTCAGAAATCAAATAGGCACCCGTGGATTCGGCTAAGTTGGCAAGCGCTCTCAGCTGATCCTTAGAAAGTACCTTACCTGTAGGATTGGAAGGATTGGAAAAGATGATGAGTTTGATTTTTTTGTTCTTAAAACTCTCTAAATCCTTTGCCTGAAACGATTCATCAACTGTCAATAGCTTGGCGCCGTAAAACTTTAACATCGCAGGATACATCAGAAAATATGGTGAGACGATTAGGCATTCATCGTCTGGATTTACTAGGGCATTGAAAAGCAAAAATAAGGCGGAGGATATTCCAGAGGTAACGAGCATTCGATCTGGGTGGGCATAACCTATCTGATTCTGAGATTTGTACTTTTCAGTCATGGCCTCCTTTAATTCGGGGATACCACCTGTAAGAGTATAGGCGGTCTTTCCATCCTTTGCTGCCTTACAAATGGCTTCCACAATGTTAGCTGGACAGGGAAAATGGGGTTGGCCGATTGATAGATTGATCGGGTCTTCAATACTGCGTGCGAGTTCAAAGGCCTTTCTGATAGGGGACGAATCAATCCCATTCATTCTCATTGCAAATTCCATACTATGATTGGAAAAATCTAGGCTACTTAGGTCAATAGAATTTGGTTTACACAGAGAGAAAAGACAGGAAAGCTGAATGCAATATGGAATTTGTTACGATTGCGTCCGTCAAAGTTCCTGTTCTACCGAACAAGTCCTCTTTTCCTGTCTTCCCGTCGAGTCTCGTCGAAACCGACTCTGTAAAGTCAACTCTGCAGAAAATATTGTATCCTATGCTCGAGGGAATACCTGTCCTCTTGGTAGGAGATGCAGGTGTAGGTAAAAATGCTTTGATCTATTATATCAATGCCAAAAGAAACCAACCCACACTTCGGTTCAGTTTTAACGAGGACACACTTCCTGAAGATTTGATTGGTTCCTACCGTATCCTACTCGATGGCAAAGGTTTCACCTGGTCCAATGGGCCGCTAACAAATGCCCTTGGTTCTGGGTTTAGTTTTGTAGCAGATGAGATGAATCTCTGCGCTCCTAATATCATCAAACGATTTTCAAGCGTCTATGAATCAAACTACTTAGACCTTCTAGAAGGGAGTGGGGAGCGTATCTCCGGTAAAACGGGTTTTTGGTTTATTGGTACACAAAATCCGAGCGAAGGATTTGAAGGGCGTAAGCCACTTCCTTTTGATATCACCAAACATTTCGCAGTTGTTTACGTAGATCCGTATTCGCCAGATGAGATGTTTTTTATTTTAAAGAAACTCTATAAAGATCTTCCTGAGGATACGATTCGTAAAGTGATTCGTGTGACCATCGAATCGGAAAATCGAATCAAACGCGGAGAGATTGGAAAAGGTGACTTAGAAAAATACCACTTCAACTTAAGGACACTTCAAAAGTATTGCAATCGTATCCTCAACTATGGAAAAGACGAGCAGGTTGTTGCGATAAGGGAAGCTATGTATCTTTTTCAAGAACCATTTCGCAAGGCGGAAGATCGGGCATTGCAGCAAACTCTCATCGAATCAGAGTTTGGTGGGATGATCAAGACTCGTTCAACAAAGGGATATGTGCAGGGTGGAAATATCTTTTGGAATGATAAAGAAATCAAAACCTTTGATGAGAAAAAAACAGTTAACATACTTTCTAAATTTCCGACCCCAGAACCAATTTTACAATTTCTAGACCAGATACTCACTGCTGTTCACAACAGAGAAAATATACTCGTTGAGTTTAGAGAAGACCAGGACCCTCAGGAGTTTTTACCCTTATTCACCGAACTTACGGGTGTGCCGATTGAGTCAGTGATGCTATCAAAAGGCATGCATACCTCAGATGTTGTTGGCGCACTCAAACCCATACAGGAAGGAGAAGTCGCAAGTGTGAATTGGGTGGATGGTCCTCTCACGAGAGCGATTCGAAATGGTCAAATCATCCTTATTTCGGGGCTAGAGTCAGCAGGTGCGGAGCTTGTAGAGAAGATGAACATGCTCACTGATGATGCTAGGTCTCTTGCTCTTCCACCGGAATCAGGTGAATCCATTCCGATTACTCTCAAGGATACCTCCATCGTCTTTGGACTCAAAACCTTTCGTACTTCCAAATCGGTAACCACCATTTCCAGAGCCTTTCGCAATCGGTTCACCCCGATCCTATTTCCAGAGCTCGAAGATTCAAAAGTGATTGAAGAGCTCATCACTTTCTTTTTACCAGAGGGGGTTCTTCCCAGAGCCATTGCACGCTTCCATTTGAAGGCAAAAGAACTTGCAGAAAAAAGAACCATTGGGTCGGCCAATTTACAACCTTACCGATTTGGCATATCCAATCTCTTAAAATGGAAGAACCATATTTATCGTTATAATGAAAAAGATGTTCGGGGTGTAGCATTTCGAGGCGGCACCATTTATTATACCAATCAAATTTCCGATCCCAAGGAAAGAGCAGAAGTGGAAAGATTGTTAGATGGCTATCTCTCGGGTGTTGAAGTTTTTTCTGAACTCTTTGAGGAAATCGAAGAGAAAAAAAAAACTTTTACGGTAGAGTCTAGTCTTGAAAAAAAGCAGTGGTGGGATCCTGAACTTCACAAACGGGATCCCCTAACAGGTGAAGCGCGAAAGTTAAATTCAGGCAATGAATTAAAACGTGGCATTGAAATCGATACCCCAGAAACTGGCGGCCAAATCAAAGAAGGAGCCGATGCCTGGTATGGTCAAGATACGCAAGGGAACCAGGGACAAGGTGAGCCTGGTGCCGGTGGTGGTGCTTGGGGATACCGCACCGAAGAATTATACAAACAATTTTTAAAGAAGCGAAGGTTACTCTGGGACTACTCCATTATGGTAGGACTTGACGAGTTTAAAAAAGTTTTTGGAAAAGAATTGGAAGAGGTGGAGTTAAATCTAGAGCAACTTTTTGATCCAGAGATCGACATCCATCGCATGTACCGAAACGAAGGTTCGCGTGTGGACGCGAGAAAGTATATTTCTTATAAAAGCGGACGGGGCGACACAAAGATCTTCGATAAAACCACGATCCAAAAGAATGATGAAAAATTAAAAGGTGTCGAAGTTACCTTCCTTTTGAGTAAGTGTAGGCGGATTTTTAATTTTGAGTATTCAGTAGCGATGTTGAGTGCTCTTCTTGTAAGCTTACATGTCTTAAATGAATATGACATTGCGACGAGTGTTAACACATTTTGTGATATCAAGAATTCCAAAGACACGATTGATATTTTTAATCTCAAAAAAGCTGAAGAAGATTATACCGAAGAGAAAGAAGAAGAGATTTTCACCAATCTTTGTAAAAATTGGCATGGAGACTCGGTTCCAGAGCACCAGCTTCTACTCAATTGTGAAAAATATTTCTCTCCTGACGCACAAACACGCATCGTCGTGATCCTCTCTGATTTCCGAGGCCAAAGGGCAAAAGAGAAAATAGAGAATGAAATTGGTTCTTTTGAGAATCGAAAATTGAAAGAAGCTGTACTTAAAAACCAGGAAAAAAACTATGTATTTTTAGGGGTAGGTCTTGGTTCCCGCTATATTGCGGAGCACCTTTTTACAGATTCCATTCAGATCACCGCAGATAATTTTTTCTCGATGCCTAATCTGATCGGGACCGAAATCGCAAGACTCATCCAAGTACATCACTCTCTCAGAACATAAAATGGGCAAAACAAGTAAGGACGATAAACCACGGGCGACAGACCCCCTGATCAATAAGAAGGCAAGGTTCAATTTTGAACTCTTTGATACGTTTGAAGCAGGAATCGTTCTTACAGGTTCCGAGGTAAAGTCCCTGCGGGAAAAAAAGGGAAATCTGACAGACTGTTTTGCAAAGATTCGGAATGGCGAAGTTTTCCTTGAAAATTTTCAGATTCCTCCCTATAAAGACGGAGGTTATGCAAACCATCCTGAAATCCGTTCTAGAAAATTATTATTAAAAGCTAAAGAGATCATAAAGATTGATCGTGCCATGAAAGAGAAAGGGCTAGTTCTCATTGGCACTCGTTGTTATTTTAAAAACAACCGTTTGGTGAAAATTGAAGTCGCGCTCGCAAAACCAAAAAAATTATTTGATAAACGCGATGATATTCAAAAGAAAGAAGCCAAAATCGAAATTGAACGTGCAGTAAAGGAAAGATTAAGAAGATGAAAGGTCTACCGATCGTTACCATTGTCGGAAGACAAAATGTGGGAAAATCCACTCTATTTAACGCGCTCCTCCGTGCACAAAGTGCGATCACGCAAAACTCGCCTGGTGTCACTCGCGACGTCTTACAGAAGTTAGTAGAAAGAAGTGAGTTTAAGTCTTCTTTTTATCTTTGTGACACTCCTGGACTTGATATAGAAAATTTAGATGAAATCAATACAGAAATCCTTGAAATTTCATTTGAACACTTACGTCGCAGTGATCTCATCATTCATGTACTTGATCATAAAGATTTGAGACCTTATGATCATAAATTGGTAGCGATCTTTAAAAAAGATGAAGTCTTAAAAGAAATTCCTGTTTTATCCGTTATCAATAAAGTAGATAGTGATGTTGATGAATATGATCTGGAACCATTTTACCAACTCGGACTTAACGAAATTGTGCCGATCGCAGCCCAGGGTAGGAGAAACTTTGCCCTTTTATACGATAAGATTAATTTTTTACTACCTAATTCGAGTAAGACGCCCGAGAGTCCATATTGTCGCATTGCCATCATTGGAAAACCAAATTCTGGTAAGTCAAGTCTGCTCAATACGTTTTTAGGATTTAAGCGTGCTGTGGTGAGTGAAGTTCCTGGAACTACGAGAGATTCTGTTCATAGCCAATTCATGTTCCAAGAAAAAAAAATTGAGATCATAGATACGGCAGGCATTCGGCGAAAATCGAAAAGTGGCGAAAGTTTAGAATTTTACTCTTATAAACGTACCTTATTTGCCTTAGGCGAGGCGGACGTTGTCATACTATTACTTGATGCCACAAAAGGTCTCGGCGAGTTTGATAAAAAAATCTTCGGGGAAATCCAAGAATTGGGAAAACCAATGATTCTTGCCGTAAACAAATGGGATGCGATTTCAGAGAAAGAATCCAATTCCTGGAAGGCATACAAAGAGAAATTGGAATCAAGACTTCCCATTTTAAAAGAGCGTCCCATTACTTCCCTCTCCGCCACTGAAAAACTGAGAACCCATAAACTCCTAGAATTGACGATAGAGCTCTTTGAAAAGTCGCAGAAAAAGCTAACGACACGGGCTTTAAATGACTGGCTTACCAACTGGAGGGGAAAAAATAAGGTTCAGAAGGCGTCGGGAAGGCCTCCCAAGGTGTATTATGCCACTCAGGTCTCCCAGGTTCCTTTTAAATTGCTGTTTTTTGTTAATGATTCTAAGCTCTTTCCGTCGAATATCTTAGCGTTCTTCCGAAAGAGTATAGTAAGTGAGTTTGGCCTTGAGGGACTCAGTCTCGAGATCGAGCTTCGGAATCGAAACGAAACAAAGGAGGGTCGAGATGATACTTCTCCCCGCAATCCTAGCTAGTTACCTCATCGGCGGTTTGCCGATCGGGTTTCTCCTCGCAAAGAAGGTCAAAGGAATTGACCTCCGAGAACATGGAAGCAAAAACATTGGAGCCACAAATGTGGGTCGGGTGATCGGCTGGAAATACGGAGTACTGGTCTTACTACTCGATGCATTAAAGGGTGCGATTCCTGTCGTCGGAGCCTCTTATTTCGATTCTGGTTTTTCCCTTACGGCAACGCAAATCCTGCTAGGAACAACCGCGATACTAGGTCATACTTACACTCCCTTTCTTTCGTTTCGAGGTGGCAAAGGTGTTGCAACAGCACTCGGCGTTTACATGACTTTAGTTCCCTTTGTGACGATCTGTGCGGTCGCCATCTTTGTACTCGTTTATAAGGTAAGTGGTTTTGTTTCCCTGGGTTCCATCGTCGCTTCCCTTTCTATGCCGCTTTGGTATTTAGGTATTTCCAAGTTGCTTCCTGGTTCCGAATATTCTCCCATTATTTTTTTAGTCTTAATTGCCACTTTTTTCCTTATCACTTTTACTCATCGCGAAAATATCAAACGCATGTTACAAGGTAGAGAATTAAAGGCAGTTCCGGATGCAAATTGAAAGAGAATCCTCTCTCACTTATAAGGAAAAATTATTCCTAACTACTAGCTTTGCTGAAGCACATCCCGAAGCAGAAATACAAGATTTTTACAAATGGCTCTACTTCGGTGAATTTGGAATCGAAGAATTTAATAATCTCATGTCTGCAAAGAAACAGATGCCTGAGCTGCATGTCATTCTCGCAGAAATCAAAAAAGAAGCCACATTAGATCTAACCAATGCGAAACTTTGGGAGCCACTGGGAGTATCGGCAAAATTTATCAAGGTTTTCGTTTCTCCTTATTACTTAAAAGACTGCCCCATCAAACGACTTGTAAATTTAATTGAAAGGTCGCCCGCATTTCGTGGTGCACGTATGACTTTCAAACTAGATTGGAATATGTTAAAAGATGTGGTGACCGAAGTACGGCCAGATTTAAGCAGGCGAGATTTTATCAATTTCGAAGAACGGATCAATTTTCACCAGCTTCCGGAACTCAGTTTTACAGAAAAATTTGCAGCTGCAAATCCTTTACACTACCGAGTTGTTTCACAAAAACTTTTTTTTGACTATTTTCCTGAATACGCAGAAGATACTATCTTTCACCCATTTGTTGAAAACCAATCATTGATCGGATAAATGCTTCTTTTTAAATAATGAATTTCTTTTTTAAGAGATTGGATCAGGATCGTATTTTTCCTGTTAGTATTTAAATCTTTATGCCGGAGTAAGTAGATTTCCGTCTTTCTTACCATTCGCCTAAGATAAGTTTGATTTCTTAGCCAGATCCAAAGAGGTGTTTCTTGCAAGTATACAGAATCCAAATCAATCATTTCCCATTCTTTCATGCCATCCTCAACGAATTTTAAATCGTTTTGAATTTCACGGTGGAGAGCACTTGCTCTTTTAATCCGATCCTTCTGTCTCGGTTTTTCCCCTTTAATGGTTTTCCATGCTTCAAATTGATGCCACGGATAATTATGGTTAGGCTTCGATAATAAAGGCGCAATTCCGTTTTCTGGCAGAAGATTTTGAAATCCTTCTATTTTTGCGCCGTCCTCGTTTAAGTTGATCAGTTTCATGGAAACGGTTTTTGCTGATTCTTCAAACCAATGTCTGTAGAGTTCTAAAACATAATCTGTAAGTACTGTCTTTCCGTTGCAAGATGGTACTTCCTTGGTCTCTCTTTTTCGAATGATCACTTCGTTGATTCGTTCTAGGCTTTGCTTTCTATTTACGAGCGTTAACCATTTTTCATTATGGTGGGTCCCTGTGGAATGAATCTCCCTTCCGGAGTAGGCAAGGTCTTGACCCACAAAATAAATTTCTTCGAATCCCATAAACCGTAACATATCAAAAGCAGTTGTGGCGACACTTCCGCCCGACTGGATATCGCCTACCTGATCAAATACGGAATCCGCGAGTTCTCCTCCGGCCGTCACTTCTCTGACCAAACTTCCTTCCGCATCCACTTGAAATTTGGCAGTAACGGAATGGATGACGGATTGAAACATAGATTCTCGAAGGAGCGTCGGCGAACTGACAAGATCGGCGAAGAGTGGAATTTGTTTTAAATCTTCCCCCATAAAATGAAAGAAGGAATTGGTTTGGGCATCAAGAGTGACGACTCCATCAGGAATGATGCCTGCCTTCAAAAGAACCTTTAAGGAAGTATCGCATGATAAGACAAAAACCTTGTCTCTTATCCTTTCGATGATAGGTAGGCTTTTTCGTAGACTTGGACCCGCAGAAACAAGTAAGGCTGAGACTCCGGACAATTTGTCCTTTAGGTCAGAGATTTGAAAGCGGTATGGAGGCGTCTTTGAAACTTGTAAGAGATTCCATATTGAATTTTTGACCCAAAGTCTTTCAAATTCAAACTTTGTAAGTAGGTCACTCATCTTTGCTGAGAATACAGATTGGATGCGTGACTCTATTTCTGAAAAAAAAGTAGTTCTTGAAAGGTCACTCGTGTTCTTTATGACTTTGAGTCCGCTCACACGGTCAATGGGTAGTGCCTCTAAGTAGTTGAGTCCCATACCGAGGAAGGCATCACCTGCAAAGATATGTCTGCCTGGAACGGACATTACGCGAGCAAGGATTTTTTCCCAGAGAAGGGGAATGAGTGCAGGATCATCACCTAGCATCACGAAGATTTGGCCTGGAGAAAGTAAAGCATTGATCCGCGTAAGTAATTGTGGGTTTCCCATTCCAAGCAGGATCACAACGTCCGTCTCTTTTATGTTATGTGATTCTAAAAGTCTTTCGGCTTGTTTGTCTGGAGCTACCTTTGATGCCAATGCCTCCCCGTTATATGAGACATAATACTCTCCGTTTGCCTTTGTGGGAATTATGTCCCATAAGTGAGTGGTATCCCAATCTTTGAAATAATTTCGCAAGTATGGTTTGTGTTCAAAAATTTTACTGGAAATGGTATCGTTATTTTGGGACATAATACTATCTAAAGTTTATTCTTATGTCTCACGGGGTTGTCAACCGGGAAACGTAGGCAAAGAACAAGTCAAATTATGCACCTAAAAAGCTTACATATTGTTGGATTCAAGACTTTCGCAGACGAAACAGAAATTGCCTTTGACCCTGGTTTTACAGCCGTGGTTGGTCCCAATGGTTGTGGAAAATCAAATATTGTCGATTCCGTAAAATGGGTCTTTGGAGAAAAGAGTGCCAAGGGGCTGCGCGGCGAAAAAATGGATGATGTCATCTTTCACGGAACCGAGAATAGGCGAGCCGCAGGTTTTTCTGAGGTGTCCATTCTTTTTGACAACCAAGACCATTACTTTAACATTGATTATCCGTCTGTAAAAATTACCCGTAGACTTTATCCAGATGGAGAAAACGAATACTATTTAAACGACATCAGGTCTGCCAGAAAGGATGTTGAAAAAACCTTACTGGATACAGGAATCGGGAAATCGAGTTATTCGATTTTAGAGCAAGGAAGAGTAGACCAAATTTTAAATTCCAAACCGGAAGAAAGAAGGGCAATCTTTGAAGAGGCAGCGGGTGTCTCGCGTTTCAAATTGGATCGAAAAGAAGCGATGAAGAAGCTAGACGATACCAAGCAGAATCTACTTCGTATCCAAGACATCATGGGTTCCATGCTCAAAGAAATGGAAGTCAAAGAAAAACAATCCGAAAAAGCAGAGTCCTATTTTAAACTCAAACAAGATCTAGATGAATCGGATAAAAATCTTAGGTACCTGAAACTTACCGATTATAAAAAGCGCATGAAAAAGTCCGATGAAGAGTTAATGGACATTCGTGATAAAAATAAAAATATTCTCTCCCAAATCCAAGACGAAACAAACCAGATTTCAGAAAAAGAAAGATCCAAGGAAGTAAAGGAAAGAGAAATCGCAGATATCGATAAGAAATTATTTGATCATCTTAGCCGAACGCAAATCCAGAAAGAGAAGATCTCAAAAAACAAAACCTTTATCGCTGAATATGATGTGAGACTAGCTGAGATTTCGCTCCTTCTCAATGAAGAAAGCGATTCTACAAGCAAACTTGAAATAGAACGAAAGAATATCGATTCGGAAGTGGATCATGAGAAAGAAATCCAAATCCAGCTTGGTGTAGAAATTCAAAAGCTAATTGAACTCAAACTTTACATTGAAGGCCAAATCAAAAGCGAAGAGGAGCAGATATCTCAAAAAGAATCCCGCATCCTTGAAAATGAAAAACGTCATATAACCCTTAGAGAAAGTCAGAAACAAATTATACAGGAACTCATTCAAGAGTTAGAAAACAAAAAAAAGGAATCCCAAGGCTCAGAACAAAAAAGAAATGAAGACAAAAGCATACTACTCTCAAGTCTTGATTCCTATCAGAAGTTGCTAGAATCCTCGTTAAGTTTATTGCAAGATGGACAATTCTTAGAAGTTTCGAAGGAACTTTCTAAGATTGATCTAAATTACTATCGTGGAGAATTGGCCGGATTTTTAGAACGTGAAGATAGCTTTCGCGATTTGCTTTTTGACAAAGATGGTGTGCTTTCCAAAAAGGAAATCGTAGACCAGGAGATTGAAGACCTTCTTCTCGAAAATGAAAATTTAACGCGCAATATTCGAGAGTGCCAGGCCTCGATTGTTATCTTTAGAGGAAGTTTGGATGAGACCAAAAACTCGATTGTCGATCTAGAAAAGAGAATGCTCGAGACTCAAGGGCGCATTGAAAATTATAACCGTCAATCTAAAGATTTAGAAGTAAGGCTCGTTGAGATTCAAAAACGGGTTGCTTCAACGAAAGACCAGGAAGCAGGCATTCGTGAAAAAAGAGATCATTTGGAAAAGGAAGTTCTATCCTTAGAAAAGGAAATTGAAGAGTCTTACCAAGAATTTTTATCCATGAGTAAAATTTTGGAATCTGAAAAGGCAACCTTGCAAGGGTTACTTGATGAAATCCAAGGACTGAAATCTAATATTTCTAAAAATCAGGAAGTTTTCCAAACCCTATTGCCGCTTCTTTCCGAGAAAGAACGCCTTTCTTCAGGATTAAAAGTACAAATTGATTCGGTGATTGAAGAATTATATAATGATTATTCAATTACGGATACGGAACTCGAAGTAGAGAAGAGGGAGCTCTCCCTTGACCAAAAAGCAGAGGAAAGGAAACTGAGATCGTCCAAATCGGAAATACAGTTGTTAGGATCGATCAATCCGCTTGCCATTGAAGAATATCGCAACATCAAAGAAATTTTTGAACACAATCAAAAGCAAAAGTCAGACATCGAAAGTTCGAAGAGGGATATAGAGGAAGTATTAAAACGAATCAACGAGGAATCTGAAAAATTATTCCAAGAAACCTTTGAAAAAATCAAAGCGAACTTCCAAGAAACTTTCTCGACCTTATTCAACGGAGGACGTGCCACTTTGGAGTTAACGGAGAAGGAAGATTCACTGAACTCTGGAGTTGAGATTATGGCAGAGCCACCGGGCAAACATGTTCAGAATCTGAGATTGCTTTCTGGTGGCGAAAAATCACTTACCGCCATTGCATTGTTATTTGCAATCTATATGGTGAAACCGAGTCCGTTTTGTTTTCTAGATGAGATCGACGCGGCACTCGACGAAGCCAATAAACTTCGCTTCTGCCAGATTTTAGACAGATTTAAAGACAAAACCCAGTTCATTGTCGTCTCTCACGCGCAATCAACGATTTCAAGGGCCAATGCGATTTTTGGAGTGACAAACGAGGAGCCTGGGATTTCGAAAATTGTTTCGCTCAGACTGGACGAAGCGAAGTCATTTACGAAACAACTTCCAAAGACCGGAACGGAATGAAGTAGGAATGGAAATGCAAGCTACTTAGCTTGCATTTCCTTGATGATACAAGAACTGAAAGTCTTGCAGTTTTCGCCTTGGCTTAGGCAACCAGCGATTTTGTTGTAGTATTTTGCTTTATTGCAGTTGAAGTCACAGCCTTTTTTAAGCATGCTTTTTTGTTCTTCTGTAGCATTTGGATTCACGGAAAGTGTGCAGGAATAGTATCTGTCACATGCTTCTTTACATTTAGGAAAGTCTGCGGCGAAAAGCCCACTGGAAAGAAGTAGGAGCAGAGCTCCAGAAAACACCAAAACTGTTTTTTTCATAGTTTTTTCCTCTCGATCTTGGTAGCGAAGACGGGAGTCGAACCCGTGACCTCAGGGTTATGAATCCTGTGCTCTAACCATCTGAGCTACCTCGCCCTATCCATTAGATCGTTTGGTAAGGCCAAATCTTTAGCCTTACTCGCCATTTTTTCCAGTCGATCTTTGTGGTAAAGGCAAAAAAAAACCCTGCTTTGTAGCAGGGTTTTTTTATCCTTAGCAGGAATAAGTTGTAAGAAATTCGTATGGGTGAGGACGTCCTTCCCAAGGCCAAATCTCCGTCTCAAACTTATAGTGCTGGTATGTTTGAAGGAAAGTTTCCGACATCACATTTCCTTGTTTGAAGACTTCTTTCTGAACCAACATCTCCTCAACAGCTTCACGAAGAGTGTGCGGCATTTGACGGATTCCTTTTTCACGAATCTCATCCAAAGAAAGTTCGAATAAGTCTTCGTCTCTTGAAGGACCTGGATCGATTTTTTCTTTGATTCCAGAAAGTCCAGCCATCAACATCGCACTGAAAGCTAGATAAGGGTTTGCGGTTGAATCAGGAAAGCGGAACTCAACACGAATCGCTTTTTCACCACTAACAAACGGTATACGGCACGAAGCAGATCTGTTCTGTGCAGAATATGCAAGAATAGATGGAGCTTCAAAACCTGGAATCAAACGTTTGTAAGAGTTCGTTGATGCATTAGTAAAAGCAGCACAAGCGCGAGCATACTTAAGAACACCACCGATGTAATTTAAAGCAATATCGGAGAGACCCTGGTATTTTCCACCTGCAAAAAGATTTTTACCATCTTTCCAAAGGGATTGGTGAACGTGCATACCGTTTCCATTATCACCGAAAAGTGGTTTTGGCATAAACGTTGCTGTTTTTCCATGCTGATGAGCAATCATCTTAACGACATACTTTAACTTTTGAACGTTATCTGCAGCTTCGATCAAGGTTCCGAATTTAACACCGATTTCACCTTGAGCTTGCGCCACTTCATGGTGAACCACAAAAGTTTCCATGCCGATAGCTTCTAATGTTTTTACAAATTCAGCACGAAGATCTACTTGTGAGTCAACAGGAGCAACTGGGAAGTAACCACCTTTTGTTCCAGGTCTATGTCCTGAATTGAAATTGATCTTTCCAGTGTTTACGTTTCCAGGAATTTCCGTGTGCGTGTTCCAAATGCCTTCTGTCGAGTCTAGCTCGTAGTATTGGCAATTGATTTCATCACGAACTCTCAAGCTATCAAAAACGAAAAATTCATTTTCTGGTCCAAAGAATGCTGTATCAGCAATCCCAGTCGTTTTCATATATTCGAGAGCTTTTTTTGCTATCGAACGCGGGCACTTTTCATAGTATTCTTTTTTGTAAATATCCCAAACATCACAAAACATAACTAGCGTTTTGTCGGCTGTGAATGGGTCCAAGAATGATGATCCGATATCTGGATGAAGTTGCATATCGGATGCATTGATTGGCTGCCAGCGGGCGATTGAAGATCCATCAAATGGGATCCCTTTAAAAGTGTCTTCGTTTACAGAATTCACATAGTAAGAAACGTGATGCCATATTCCTTTGATGTCCGTGAAACGGAAATCGAAGAATATAACTCCATTTTTCTTGGCAAACTCAACCACTTCCTTTCCGGAAGTAAATTTAGGGGTTGCGAACTGCATTTTTTTCTCCTTCGTTCAGAGGTACGTTTCTGATTCTAATCTGGTTGCACTTAAGATTGCAAGATTTATACCATTTTAAGCTTCCCTTATTTTAAGGGATTCGTGGAATTTCTAAGCAGATTGCTGGGGGAGCACAGCTTCAATGGTATACAAAATGCTCTTTAGGTAGGCATTTCGCTCATATGTTAACCTAATTGCTTTCCTTGTTACTCAACCTAATTTTATTTAAAATCTCCTTCGTAATGGGCTTAGAAATAAAGTCCTTCACAAAGGGAAAGGCTTCCGAACGCAATTTATCCGAAGGATCAACAGAAGAGGAGAGTATATAAATTTCCGTTTTAGGGAAATGAGAGAAGTAAAGGGAATCGAATCTTTCCAAAAATCCCCAACCATCAAGAACTGGCATATTCAAATCTAAGAATATGATTTCAGGAGAAGTGTCGTCACCAGTGGTTCTAAGGTTTTCATAATAATCCAACGCATCCTGACCGTTAATCATTGTGACCGTGTGTTCGCAAAATTTTGTTTGTTTGATGATGATTTCGTGAATGCTTAGGGAAATCGGATCATCATCTATACAGAGTACTGTTTTCATTCATTCGCCTTTTATTATGAGTGTAAATTTTGATCCAACATCGACTTCGCTCTCGACTTCTATCATACCACCCAGGGATTCGATTTGAGTTTTTACTAAATAGAGACCAAGGCCCTTGCTATCTGGTAAGTTATGAAATCTTTGGTATAGGCCAAAAACCTTATCTTTATGCTTAGCTAGATCAATACCAAGACCGTTGTCACTAAATGAAATTTTATAGAATCCAAACTGAACGCTCGAATGAATATTAATTTTTAACTTCCTATTGGGTGATCGATATTTGATCGCATTCGTCAGTAGATTTAAGAATATGCTTTCGAGATAAGACCTGTTAAAGGTTAGAGTCGTAACTTCTTCGAAAGAAGTTTTTATTTCTGCACCGCTTCCATCAATGATATTTTGAATCTGAGAACACACGGTATCGAAAATATGTTTTAGGATAAGTTCAGATTGTTCCAATGCAGGGCTATCGCGAATGATCAATATTTTAATCAAATCCTCAATCGTTTGGTTTAGGTTACTAGTTGATATCCGTATGCCTTTGAGTAGGGTAGAAAGGATGGCGTCTGCAATCGGTATATCATCAATGATATTGAGTGCGGCTGTTAGATTTGAGAGTGGTGCTCGCAAATTATGCGAGGTAATGTAGGTGAACTGTTTTAAGTCCTTATTGTTCTGGGTCAATTCTGCGATTAGCTTTTCCTTTTCCACATCTTCGAGTTTCTTCTTTGTCACATCCTTTTCTATGGCAATCCAATGTGTAAACCAACCAACTTCGTTCGCAATGGGGAAAACTGAGAAATGGTTCCAAAATTCTTCTCCATCCTTTTTATAATTGAGAATCTGAACCTCACAGGGCTCCCATTTTTCCATGGCCATACGTAATTTTTTAAGTTCCACAACATCCGTTTTTGGACCTTGCAAGAAACGCGGACTTCGCCCGATCGCTTCCTCGGCAGTATAACCTGTCATTTTTGTGAATGCTTGGTTTACATAAACGATTCTCGGACCGGGAAGGGAAAAAGGTTCCGCCTCGGTGATGAGTACGCTATCACTAGAATTTGTGATAACGGATTCTAATAGCCTTAATCGATGTTCTTCTTCCTTTTTCTTGGTAAAATCTTGTAGAGCGCCCACAATCCTAACGGCTTTTTTCGTTTCATCTCGAATCACATAACAGCGACATACTACGGATGCATACTCGCCTTTTTCTTTTTTGTAACGATATTCAATCGTTAGCTGGTTTTCATCTTCCGATTGGATTAACTTATGATAGGAGGCGAGAACTTTATCACGATCCTCTGGATGGATTTCGTTTGTCCATTCGCTGAAGATTTTAAATTCATCTGCAGATTGAAAACCAAAAACGGAACGGAAACCTTCTCCGAGATACACACGATTTTCATCTATGTCCCAATCCCAAATGGCCTCGTTGGAAGCTTTAGCCAGAAAATCATATCTTTCCTTTGCCAGTCGGGTCATTTCCGAAGATTTTTTCATCTCATGAATGTCAAGGAAGGCTCCATAAAGACGCACGCATTTTCCGTTCTCGAAGGAGGCTCGGCCTGTTGCTCTCACCCACTTAAGATTGTTTTTGGCAGTAATGATTTCGAATTCTTCATCGAATGGAACCCCCTTAAGCATGAGTTCATTGAATAAAAATTTAATCCTATCTCGATCGTATCCTTCTTTATAAAAGAGTATCCCTTCATCAACTTTTGGTATGTATCCAGGCTCTACTTCGTGTATTTCGTGCGTTACTTTAGTCCATTTGTTTTCATTCGTAATTGGATCATATTCCCAACCGCCAACCCTAGCGGTCTCGTTTGTTTGTTCTAAAAGCTCATTGGTTTCCTGGATTTGGAGTTCATAATTGATTCGTTCTGTTACGTCTTGAAACGAACCGAATATGACTTTGGAGTGATCTGGATTGGAAGGAGGGGTTGCAATGGCGCGATACCAAAATTTTCGTGCTAGCTTGTCTTCATAAGATAACAACAAGTCAAAAGGTAAGTTTTCTTTGACAGCAAGATGGAAATGTTTTAGCAAACGATCCTTTTCTGATTCACCGAATAATGAGGCAATGGCATTCATGTCCTGAGTGCTGTTTTCAGGTAGATGGAAAAGATGATAGGTTTCTTTGGTTAAAGAGAGAGAGTTTTTAATTTGATCATATACCCATCCACCTACGTGGGTCATTTCTTGCGTTTCGTGTAACAACCGCTTATATTTATTTTTTTCTGTGACATCTCGAACGGATGTGACTCGGTATCTTGTTCCATCAGGCTCGATGAGGAGTTTCGCATTTGCAAAAACGTCAATGGGACTGCCGTCCTTTTTTTGAACAATCCACTCTTTTGGAAATTCTTCCTCTCCTGCGATAAACCGATCGTGTAACGTTTGAACAGAAGAACAATGCTCAGGGAGTACCACCATGGTAAAAGAATTTCCTAAAAGTTCATCTTTTGTATATCCGTAGATATCGCAGTACGCTTTGTTCAAATCAATATAGTTTCCGTGACTATCTGTGATACAGATACCTGTCTCAACAGCATCGAAAATGGATTTCAATAAACTATCAGCTTTACGGAGATTTTTCTCTGTTCGCTTTGTGTGAGTGATATCTAGGAATGAAATGGAGATTATGGTCACATTTTGAGACAGGTCCAAAACGGGAGAAAAATTATAAGCTAAATAGATCTGCTCCGTATCATGATTTTCTATCTTGGTCTCACCAGAGATGATTTCACCGCTCTCTAAACGAACAAGATCTTCATCCAATGAAGGAAAAATAGTCCGGCTTAGAACGTCGATTACATTTTCGCCAAGTCGAAGAGACTTTCTAAAAAGGAGCGCAAACGTTAACCTAGCCTTATCATTAAAAGCCAAAACATTATAGAGCTTATCTGTTAAGATGAATGCTTGCAGAGAGTTATTAAGAAGGGCTGCTTGGCTTGATTCTTTAATCTTCAGTAAATTATCTTTTCTCGAGAGTTCATCATTTGCCGATTTCAATTCTGAATATGCGATTTGAATTTCTTCATTTGTGGACTGAAGCTCTTCAATCGTTGTTTCAAGCTCCTCATTTGTAGATTGCAATTCTTCATTCGTAGATTGCACTTCTTCATTCAAAGACTGCAATTCTTCGTTTGAAGTTTCTAATTCTTCGATATAGATTTGTAGATGCTCTTTTGTCGTAGTCAGTTCTTTCTCAAGCGTGAAGATTCTTTCGCTCTGTTCTTCTCCCTTACCTAATCTGTTAGGATTCGCCACATCTGTTCTAGTTGGGTAATTTTCAAAGATGATCATGAACAAATCATTGTTTTTATGAGAATAAAGGAGAGGTTTGACTTTGATGCTTGTCAGATATGTTTTCTCGCCAGACGTAAATCGAATCAGTTCACTTTTTTGAGGTTCCTTCTCTCGTATTACTTTTGTTATGATAAAACGGAGCTCAACTTGTAATTCTGGCCGAATCATGTTTAGAATATTTGCGTTCATGATTCCTTCGGGAAGGCTTAAGAATAAATTTATATCTCCAGTGATGGATTCTATAGAAAAATTATCGGTAATGATGACGTAGGGAAAATCGAAGGTGTTATAAAGTGTCTCTTTTACCATCTCGCTGAGGCTTAAGTCCTTTCGAAGAGGTTCAGTTCTTGTTACGGGAATTTGGATGGTAGAGTTGGGACGAAATCCAGCTAGTTTTAAGGTTTGAAGCGCACCGCCTCGTTTCCTTTGGTAGATTTTATTTTTGGCATCCAAGGTAACAAACAGGTCTGTAAAATTACCGATGGTTTCTGATTTTCCTAAAAATAAGATTCCGTTTGGATTTAATGCATAGTGGAAGAGGGGGATGATTTGTTGCTGTAAATTTTGTCCGAAGTAAATGAGTAAGTTACGACAAATCACCATATCTAATTTCAAAAAGGGAGGATTTTTAGTTAGATCATGCTTGGTGAATAATACCATGGAACGAATTTGTTTTGAGATTTCGAAAGACTCCTCTTTTCGGATCAAAAAGGAGCTATCATCTACGGACTTAAACAAGAAAGAAGAGGTATTCGGATAGACTCCTTTTCTAGCAAAAGCAATGGCTTTTTCATCGATATCAGTCGCAAAGATTTGGATGCTATATTGAGTTATTTTTTCTTTGAGTATATTTGCGATAATACTCGCTATACTATATGCTTCCTCTCCTGTTGAACATCCTGGTGTCCAGATCCGTATTGTATCTCCCTTTGACTTCCCATCGATGATTGCAATTAGATATTCTTGAATGCTAATAAAAGCATCTTCATCTCGGTAAAAAGAGGTGACTCCAATCAAAATGGTTTCAAAAAGAGTTTCATATTCCTCAGGATTTTCTTCCAAAAATATTTGATATGCTTCGACGTTTGGTAATTTTAAAAATTCTATACGTTTTTCAACTCTCCGACTGATCGTTGTTTGTTTGTAATTGGAAAAATCCGTTCCTTTTATTTTTGAAAGAGATCGCAAAATCTGATACATTGCGGATGAATCCCAGTCTTGTATCTCAGGACCTGATTGCGAAACAAAAGGTTTTTTTATATGGGATTGAATTTGTTCCCCCATATCTTCAGGAGGTAAAGTAAGGTCAACTTTACCAGATTCAAGGGCCGAAATCGGCATTCCATCAAATTTGGCTGTCCTTGGATCTTGAACGATTGTGAACCCACCTTCTGACTTGATGTTGGAAATACCAACGGTTCCATCCGTGCCCGTGCCAGAGAGAATGATGCCAATGGCCCTTGTTTTATAATTTTCCGCTATGGAATGAAATAAGAGATCAATGGAAGGTTTTGGACCGGCGGTGTAGTTTGGTTTCCTTAACACAAATTTTCCAGACGCTAGTATGATTTCCGTATCTGGTGGGGTGATGTATATAAATCCTGGTTTTAGCTCAGCATCATTTTCTGCTTCTTGAACTGGTATGCTTGCTACCTTACTCAGCAATTGGACAAGCATGCTCTTATAAGTCGGACTTACATGTTGAGCGATGATGAATGCATGTTCCTTCAAATCTAAAGGAAGGTGGGACAGGAAGTTTTGAAGTGCTTCTAAGCCGCCAGCCGAGGCTCCGATGCCAATCACTTTGAAATCCTCTATTTTTTCTTCCATGAATTTGAAAAATAAGTTCTAGAAAGTGAGCGTGAGAATATAAAACGAAGAATGCAAGTGAATAATTTCAGTAATCTTTTATTGGAATTTTTTATGCGATGTCTACGTGCCTTTTACTAAATTAATAAGATAGATGTGTCAATTTATTCCAAAATTTTTTTCTTTTTAGAATGTATCTAAATTAGTTGCTACCGAGTTCAAGAGCGGGCTTGTCGGCTTCAGGATATTTGGTCAAATATTCATTTACTAACTTTTGTTTTCCTGTTAGGCGGAGTAAATGGTTTTCTATTATGTGTCCGAAATCGAGTTTTCCAGTAACAATTTCATATCTTTCTGTTTCTATTGTACCAAGATCTAAGTCGATCGGAACTTCATTGGCTCTATCGGCATACTCTTGGGCACGGTTCCAGTAAGGAATGGCTTCTTTATAAAATCCTTCTGCGATCCCAAATGAATTTTTTAATTCATGAGCAAAGTCAAGATTGTAAAAATATAAATGTCTTTTATCAAACTTGGAAGCGAGGCGCATATAAGATCTCATAATACCTAAATTGATATGCATGAACATTAAATTACGATACTTATAATAAGCATCTTCTGTCTTAGTTTCGCATAATGCATTTTTTGGATGGCGGAATCGTTTTGTCAGTGCCACTTTCAAAAAATAAATATTCTTTCGAAGTTCATTGTCGTTGTAGTGCTGTTTGAGGTTGTACAACTCGTAGTAGTCTTCTAAATATTTTGGATCCCACTTATGTAACTTATAGGGAACCCAGTCGGAAAATTTTGTATACGGTCCGTTCTTTTCATATTCATAATTATAATCTATGTCGGTTTCCCAAGCAGAAGCTTGTGAGGTAGAGACCAGAAATAGAATGAGAGTCAAAAGGATGCGTACCAAGGCGATCACATAGAAAGTATCGGCCGAAAAAGGAAATTCAATGAGAGCCAAGAAGGCAATTAAAGCGGAGTGAGAGGGGCCACCCATTGGTATCCAACACCACGCACGTTTCTAATGGATTGTTCTCCCAATGTCTCGCGGAGTCTCACGATCGCATTGTCAATGGTCCTCTGGGTGGGAAATGCGTCTTCGCCAACGACCTTATCTAAGATTTCATCACGGCTAAATACATGCGAAGGCTTTGTCAAAAGGAGTTCTAAGAGGAGGCAATCCCGTTTGGACAAAAAAATGACCTCCCCATCTGGTTTTTTGATCGAGAAGGAATCCAAATGGATTTCAATTTCACCTGTCAGCCAGTCTTTGCCGAAGGTTTTTTGGGTTCGTTTGACAACTAGATCGAGACGGATCAACAATTCTTTGAGATGAAAGGGTTTTGGAATGAATTCATGAGCACCGAGCTCAAAGCCTTTTAATCTTTCTTGGGCTCCCGCTTGCGCGGTCAAAAATAGAAAAGGAGTCGATGGCGAGTTGGCCTTGATGTATTCCGCAACCGTAAATCCACTTCCATCAGGCAAACGCAAATCAAGGATTACTATCTGAGGATTTTCCTTCGAAAATGTAGATTTCGCATCACCTACATTTTTAGCCCAAAAGACGCGGTAACTCTCCTTTTCGAGTCGTTCTCGCAATGTATCTCCTAGACTTTCATCATCTTCAACGATTAGTATGCTAGGCTTCATGTAAAGTTTAAGGTAAGAATGGCGGTAAAGCCAATTTCTGATGGAGCAAGTGTTAGTTTTCCATTCATTTTTTCTAAAAGCTTTTTCGCTATGTACAATCCGATTCCAGTTCCGCTTGTGTTGGTATGACGCATAAAGGGAGTCGTAATTTCCTTCCAATTTCCATGGAATCCCATGCCATTATCTATGATTCTAATATTTACTTTTTTATCAGAATATTTTGTAACTTGAATATGAATTTCACTCGCTTGGCCGTGGCGCATAGAGTTCTCAAAGATATTTTTAAGTATCGATTCCAATGCTTTCTTGTCACCGTATAAATTTGGTTCCGAATCCATTTCCATGGAAAGCTTTAAGATCGGAAACTCATCTTGTAAGCCTCGAAATAATTCTGAAAACCGAAAGTTTTCCAGAAAGAGCTTTTCTCCCTGCATCAAACTTGCGAGGTAAAATGCCTTGTCCATTCTTGATTCGATACGCTTGTTTTCAATTAATAGTTTTTTAAATTTATTTGTAATCGGGGAATTAGGATTATCCTCAATCAGTCCCTCTACTTGCAATTGCAAGCTAGCAAGCGGAGTTTTCATTTCATGGGTGACAGTTGTGAAAAAATCAGTGATGAGAAGGGCACGCTTATAATCTCGATAGGAAAACATGGCCAGTGTCACGCCTCCGACACCTAACATGAATAAAAAAAATGAACCTTCGAGTTTTAACATTCTGCTCACACGACTTAGCTCTTCATGACTTTTATCATTTGTGGAGATTTCCGAGATCGTCCTCGCTTGCCTGAGTCCAAGAATCCACCACCAGACCCCAAGGGAAAGAGTCAAGGTGAGCCAGGATAAGGCAAATATCATTCTAAATTTTGCAGAACCTTTCAATCGTTTTCGCTCCCCATACCAAAAAGAGGTTGTCACCTCGGATTTACTAGATATTTTACATAGGCAAGGAGTACCACTTTGAACTTCGACGAAATTTCGAAACAAATAGGCAAAGACGCCGAATACCTTTTAGGATTCAACCAACCAAAAATTGCAAAAGAGCTTTTGCATGTGCCAGGGGCAGATTGGGTAGACAGAATTTTTTCACCAACCGACAGGTCCGTGCCTGTCCTTCGCAGCATCCAGACCCTTCTTGGGAGTGGCAGGCTCGGAAATACCGGATACCTTTCCATCCTACCTGTAGACCAAGGGATTGAACATTCGGCAGGCGCATCGTTCGCAAAGAATCCAATTTACTTTGATGGCGAAAATATCATTAAATTAGCTATTGAAGGTGGATGCAATGCAGTCGCCTCTACCTTGGGTGTTCTTGGTTCTGTTTCCCGAAAGTATGCACATAAGATTCCTTTCATTTTGAAAATCAATCACAATGAACTTCTTACGTTTCCAAATAAAAGCGAACAAATTTTATTTGCGACCGTAAAACAAGCGTATGACCAAGGTTGTGTTGCGATTGGTGCAACGATTTATTTTGGCTCTGATGATTCTGGTAGAGAGATCGTTGAGATTTCAAAAATCTTCGATATGGCACATCAACTTGGAATGGCTACGATACTTTGGTGTTATGTGAGAAACTCTGCTTTCAAAAAAGACAAAGACTATCATGTTTCCGCCGATTTAACAGGCCAGGCGAACCATCTCGGGGTCACCATTCAGGCTGATATCATCAAACAAAAACTACCAGAGAATAATGGTGGTTATAATGTATTGAATACGGAATCAAGTTACGGAAAAACGGATAAGCGCGTTTATACAGACCTATCATCAGACCACCCGATTGATCTAACAAGATACCAGGTTGCAAATTGTTATATGGGAAGAGCCGGCCTTATCAATTCAGGTGGTGCCTCCGGGGAAAACGATTTGCAGGATGCATTAAAAACTGCCATCATCAACAAACGTGCTGGTGGTATGGGACTCATCTCCGGAAGAAAAGCATTTCAGAAGCCGATGAAAGAAGGCGTGGCTCTCTTAAATGCGATCCAGGATGTGTATCTAAGTAAAGAAATCACGGTTGCCTAAATTTTTTGGTCCATGATCATCCTATCTTAAAGAGAAGGGCAGGGGTACTCATTCCCCTGTCTTCTATTCTTACGCATCATTCCTTCGAATGCGGTGACATTGCTAGCCTTGTTCCGCTAGGAAGATTCATTAAGGATGCGGGTTTTTCGATCCTTCAAATCCTTCCCTTGAATGATACAGGCAGAGATACTTCTCCCTACAGTTCCATCTCAGCTTTTGCCATAGATCCGATTTACATTTCGTTAAAAGCGTTAGGATCAAGTATCGTTTCTAGAAAAAAAACACTGGTTACCCACTTTATCAATCATACTCGAATACGAGAACTTAAGTTAGCTGAGTTAAAAAAGATATTCGAAGCAGATATCGAGTCAAATTCCAAAAAAGCACTCGACTTCCTTTCAAACTTTCCTTGGGCATATGGTTACTGTGCCTTTCGTGTGTTATATGATCAGTATGAAGGTAAAGATTGGATGGATTGGGCAAGCGAGCATAAAAATGCAACGTCTGCCAAAGAACAGATATTTGGAAAGAGGAAGTTAGATGCTTTATTTTATGCGTTTCTGCAGTCCATAGCCTATGACCAGTTAAGTCGGGCCAAGGAGGAGTTGGAGGAGCTTGGTGTTTATTTAAAAGGAGATATGCCCATACTCACATCGCGGAATTCCGCGGATGTTTGGGAATACCCTGAATATTTCGATTTAGATTTACAAGCGGGAGCACCGCCAGATGCGTTTTCCGACGACGGACAAAACTGGGGATTTCCTGTTTTAAACTGGTCTGAGCTTCGCAAAACAAACTTTCGCTGGTGGAAAGAACGCATTACCTACTTAGAACATTTTTTTCATTTGTACCGCATAGACCATGTCATCGGAATGTACCGAATTTGGGCCATCCCAAAAACGGAAAAAACAGCCAGGAAAGGATGGTTCCATCCTCAGCAAGGCACAGCAAGGTCGGAATTTGAAGCCTTGGGACTCGCGCCAGAGACCTTCGTCGAACTTGGCCTGATCCACGAAATTTATAAAGACCACTTTATCTTTTATTGGGATTTTTGGAAGGACCCCGCTTACCAAGCCTTGCCCGAAGAAATTAAAAAAGATTTTTACCCACTGAGCCATCACAATTTACACTTAAATGAAAAGGAGTGGAAGCAGGCTGGAGAGGAAATTCTGGATGCCTTAGACCTTTTTTCTGGTATGATTGCTTGTGCTGAAGATCTTGGGTCTGTTCCGGGATTCATTCGCGATTCTTTGAAGGAGAGAGAAACTCTTGGCATCGATGTGATTCGATGGACGAGAAGTTTAGACGATGGAAGTTACATTCCAGCGGAAGGTTACAGACAAACGGCTATTAGCGTACTTTCCACTCACGATACTTCTTTAGCGCTCGATTGGTGGAAAAGTTTAACAGGCGGAGAAAAGGACTATGCAGAATCCTTCTTTTTCTTGGAAAGAGGCCTTGCTCTACCAAAGGACGATCAAGAAGTCCTGCTCGGACTGATTCAGTTTGCCCTTGCCACAAATAGCCTTTTTTCCATCCATCTGCTCCAAGATTTGCTCTTTAAGCCAGTCTACGGAATGTTGGAGGATCCTGCTCTTCATAGGATCAATGTTCCAGGAACAGAAAATGCACGCAATTGGACCTATCGGTTTCGATTTACGATCGAAGACCTCCAAGAGGACAAGGAACTCTCTCAGACCCTTCGAAAAATGATTCTCGAATCAGAAAGATGCTAATTTTTTTTACCTTTAGCAGATTCATACAAGTAGGATCTTTTCTTTTGTATTAGAATCAATCCAATCAACGAGGAGAGATTTTAGTATGAGATTTGCAAAAGAAATGGCCTTTTATTCGGCCTACCACCAAGAAAAAAGGAATGTATGGATTCATGTCCTTGGAGTTCCGACGATTTCATTTACTTTGTTTTTGGTTTTAAGTCGTTTTCACTTATTTACTTTGGCAAGTATTGATGTGTCTGCATCTGCTATTTTCGTTGTGGGCATTCTTGCTTATTATTTCAGTCTTGATTTTTTATTTGCCTTAACCTCCAGCGTTCTGTTTGGTGCCTTGTTCGTACTTGCGGAGTATCTAACCAGGTCCATGACACCTGAAATGGCTTGGTCTCTTTTTGGTGCCGGGCAGATCCTTGGGTGGGGAGCACAATTTTATGGACACTTTATTTTTGAAAAGAGTAGACCCGCTCTCTTTGATAATCTATTTCAGGCGCTCGTTTCCGCTCCTTTGTTTGTTGTTGCAGATGTATACTTTGAGTTAGGTTATAGAAAAGATTTAAAAGATGCCATTGAACAAGAGTTAAAAAATCGTGGTGTCTGGAAAGACTTCTCTAAGCTTCAGTCTGCTTAAAATTTTGTGCAAAAGCAAACTCGAAAATTCTCGCTTCTTCCAAGGAAGCGAGAAGGCGGTACTCCAAACATTTTTTTAAATGTTTTACTCAAATGAGATTGGTCTGAGAAGCCTGCTGCGTGTGACGCATCCGTTAAATTAGTACCAGTTTGGAGTAGCCTGGCTGCAATATGCAATCGTTTCCATAAGAGGTATTGTCTAAGTGGAATCCCAAACTGTTCTTTGAACCAGTGCATGAATCTGTCTTCTGAAATCCCTATTTGTAAAGCTAGATCTGATACTCCTATGGGCTCAGGTAATCGACTTTCAATCAATTTCAAAGCAGATTTCATTCGTTCATTTTGTTCTAACTCTTGGGAATTTTCCATGCCAAAGCGATTTAAAATATTATAATATAGGGTATTTGCCTGAGAGCAGTCCATGTTACCTGCGAGCAGTTGGTCGAGTTGGGGAATTAAGTCTAAAAACAAATCTCGTTTAAACCTTCGGGTTCTTTCCTTACCCAAAGAATTTTTAATCGATTTGTAGTCGGAACTTTTTGGATCAAACTGCAAGACGATCATATCGGAATTTTCAGCAAGAAGTGCATGGTAATGATTAGGAGCAATGAGTATGGCATCGCATTCATAAGGAATGCCATTCCTTTCGAGTATTTGAAACGTATTTCTCTGAGTCAGGAGAAGAGATACGGCATAGTGCGAATGCGACTCAGTGACAAGCCCTCTACACCCGAGTAAAATTCTCTCACCGAAATAAAAAAGACTTCCCAACTTTTCAGAATCCATTCCCCTATCTTAGATTTAATTCAATAGATTGCAAGGATTTACAAAACCAATGAAAGCATTAATCTGCCTTGGACTCTTTTTACTTTTGTCAAATCAAAACAGCGCCGATCCTGCAGATATAAGTTTGGATTGGAAACCCGTTTCGCCTAGTTATTTATGGAACAAAATTGCCTTCAAGGAAGAATACGGAAAAGTATCGCTCTTTGATTCTGTTGTCTATTCACCAGGGAAATTATTTTACCAAGCACAGAATGAAAATAATGAAAACCAAATCATACGAATCGATTTAATTAGCGGGGAAAAGAAAATTTTTCCCTTTCCTGAGGGCAAAATTATTGGTTGGTCCTTCCACAACAGAGGGCTCCTAATACTGACAAAAAAGAAGTTAAGCTTTTATGATCCAGAAAGTATGGTCAAAATAAGGGAGGTTCCGTCTTCGATCCAATCGAATAACTTCAGAGATATTCTTGTGCTCTCTGATGTTTTACATTCCTTTCAAAACAAAAAAGTTTTTACCTATGATCTTCAAACAGGAAATAAACTGGATGAAAAAGATTTTCCTCACGATGCCGTTCAAAGAGTGGTGCGCATAGATGAAAACACCTTGGCCCTTTACTCCTCTTATTGGGGTAATAAACTAAAACTAATCAATTCCAAGACCTATGCCTTCATAAAAGAAATAACAATTCCAACAAACCACCGTTCTTTGTTCAAATTAGTTTATACAGAAAAAGAAAGGTTTTTGGTTCTCGACCCATTAACCCAAAATTTTTCTGAGTGGATGGAGTTTGGGGGAGTGATCGTGGGCGTTTCAGATGGACTTGAGATTGTTACAAGTCCCGCTGCCGCAAGATTCTCTCCTATTGAAAATTTCATAGAATACAAGTTGGAGATCACTGCAAAAGAAGACATACCAGAGACAGTGATTCATTTTCTATTGCCGAGAGAAAACACCTACTCTCAGGAAGTTTCAGAAGAGAGATATTCAAAGGCAAGCGAGGTAAGCCGAGATGCGTTTGGAAATCGCATCCTTGCATTGAGTGTGCCTGCTCTAAAGAAAGGGCAAGTATTCTCTCACTCTCCTTATGAAGCTAAACTGAAGCGGTTTAAAATCTCGTTTGCTCTAGACAATCTAGAGCTCGAAGTAAAAGATCTCGAAGTTCCTGACTCTTTGTTACAATACACTAGAGACTATTCCTTATTAAAATTTACAGATGAAATCGTCATTGGAAAGAGAAATCAAATTTTGGGGGATTCTACAAAACTAAAGGATGTTTTAAAAAATACGATTGTATATGTCTCCTCGATACCGTATAAAGCGGGCGCTTTCTCTTCGGCACCTATTGTGATTGAAAAAAACAATGGCGGATGTACAGAACATTCTTATGTGACTATGGCATTTCTTCGCAGTATCGGTATACCATCTCGACTCGTATGGAATTATTTACCGACGGAATCGAGCGATCGTATTTTCTTAAATCATAAGTTTGTCGAAGCTTGGTTACCAAAATATGGCTGGATTCCCTTAGAACCATTGGCGCCTCCCTTCCAGAAACCAGGATCCACAAGCGCTCGTCATGTGATCTTTGCCGGACTCGAAAAAGTATCCTTAAAAGAAATAGCCGGCGGAGATCGTCTTTTTAATCTTTCCCCTGCCGATCTACCTCAAGCCAAAAAAATGTTACTTCGGTTTGACATCATCAAATCGGGAGTCGGTGAGATACTCGAGAAAGATATGTTGAAAATCAAATCTGTCCCAAAAATTAATGGAACTGAAACTGTGATTCCCTAATCCTTATTTATTGTCTTAGGATCCAGTTTTCGCCATTATTTGGACCAGATTTCCGAATAAAGAGACGTTTTTCTACACTCACTCCGAGCAAGACCTGATAGATGTCGGAGAGAATAGGCCTTGAGGAATAATAACCATGACCAAGACCGCCAACTCCCAGAACGGGAGAATCTACTTCATTTACGTTAATGACATCAACGTTATCATATTTGAAACACATTCCGGCACGAGAGCCACCATTTACTTTCTGTGATGCGATAAGTGCATTGTCACCTGGTGAACAGTAGAGGGTCACACGATTTGAAATATTTACGAGGAGAGGTGAAATTTTCGAAAATTCAGCCTTATCAAAATCAGGCGCATTTAAAATGAGCTGGTCGATGAATTTTTTTCTACCGTCCACGGCATTTTTTGCAAGAGCGGGAAGAACGACCTGGTGGCCCATGCTGTGAACGATAAGATGTATCTTTTTTTTAGTTTTTTCAAGTTTTGATAGGAAATCTGAAAAGGGTTCGCGATTTAATTTGGCTTCTGTGAAGTTACTTTCGTAAACCGACTTGATCATTAATTGGTTGATGATGCTTGCTTCCGAGCCAGCAGGCCAAGAGTAGAGGATCACTTCACCAGGAAATTTCAAATCATAACGAATCTGCCCTGCACGTACCACGGCCTCTTCGAAGTTTACATTAAATCCATGCACAAAGACTAGAACCTCGTCGAAAGGATGTGCAGAAATTTTATTGAAGAATTCTTCTTCTTTTTTATCGTTCTTTCCCATCAATTGAAAAAATTGATTTTTATCTTGAGTGTTATTGATTGTGATATCACCAACAGCATGTTTTGCGGGGATGCTGATCATGCACTCACCATAGTGTAAACGATTATCAGTTAGAAATCCGTAAAATTCGGAATCACAGGCAGGATTGGAACTAAATTTTTCTCTCCTGGTTGTGATAAAGTTGACGAACATGGTTTTTGTATCATCAAAACTTTCCAGCATGCGCTTGTTAATGAGCTCGCCCGGCGTCGGTGTCACACAACCTACGAGTAATAGGGTCGAGGCAAAGATTGAGACGAGGAGTGCGTTAAATTTATTTTTTTTCATAATTATTTGTAAGAAAACCCTTTTATAATTTTAGTAGGATTGATATTTTTGCCATCCTTGATGACTTCAAAATGCAAGTGTGGACCAAAACAATATCCAGTGCAACCCGATCTTGAAATGACTTTGCCAGTCGATATATAATCGCCAGACCTTACGTATAAACGACTATTATGCGCATAAAGCGATTGATAAGAGTCATCATGCTGGATCATGACTACGTTTCCGTAACCACCCATCCAGCCCGAGTAGATGACTCGTCCCTTTCGTGCTGCCATCACAGGTTCGTAATTGGCTCTTAGATCCAATGCCATATGAAATTTATATTGAGGATAAGACCTCGTTCCCCATCCTGAGGTGATGACTCTTGAGGCAACAGGAAATCTCCAGAGTGGACCGGCTTCCGGAATCACAGCCCCGGGTAAAAACACCTTTTGCCCAGATTTTAGCAAATCGAAATCTTCGAGTGAATTTTCAGAGTAAACATCCTCCATTTTTACTTTATAAAAATCGGCAACTTTTGCAAGAGTATCACCTTTTTTCAATTTGTAAACTAATCCTTGTTTGTTGGGTATGTTTAGGATCTGACCGGCTACAAGTAATACATCTGGTTGGATGCTGGAAGAACCAGCAATCGATTCTACCGAGACATGGAATTTATTGGCGATTTCAGTAAGCGTTTCATTTTTTTTAACCTTGTACTGAATGACCTTAAGTTTTTTAGCTTTGTCTTCCGAGGGGAGATCGAGTTCTGCTGATCTTAGAATCGCGAATTTACGATCTTCCGTTTCTTGTAAGTATTTTTCATCCGCAGCTTTTGCTTCTTTATCTTTTGTGTCATTTTCTTGTACTTCCTCTGTTAAAGTTCCCGATTCAAATGCAAGGTAACTTTCGTTATAGTTTGGCTTGTCCCAGATTAAACTGCATAACAGAGCTATGAAGCTGGAATAAAAAAAGAGAGGGAGTACACGGTACCTTTTCCTGTGGAAGTCAATGGTTCCGTGAATGACTGTGGATTGAAATTGAAAATTATAAAAATAATTACCAGGGGAAAGCTGAATGATGCTAAGATTCCCCCATCGTAATACATGCTTCCCGATCGTAGTTTTTTCTGGTGATCGAAGTAACATTATACCAACAAAAATTGATTATTCTTTAGAATCTAATGATTTGATTCCACCAAATGATTCTTCAACGATTTTGCGAACGTCCTTTTTTTGGCCGCCTGTTATGGTAATGTTACCTTTCGCTACGACCCCTTTTTGAAGTTCCAGATAAGGAGCAGTGATATCACCTAACATACGTCCTGTACCTTCAAGTTTTACTTCATTTTCGGCCTTAATATTGCCAATCAGAGTTCCAGAGATGATGACTTCTTTGGCACTAATGTTTGTCTTTACCTTTCCCGTTTCGCCAATTACGAGCGCGTCTTCCGTTTTGATATCACCTTCGAATTTTCCGTCGATTCGAAGTGAGCCAGCAATGTAAAATTTACCTTCGAAAATCGAACCTGGCCCGATAACGCTATTTATGGAGTCTTTGTTGATCGCCATTCCTGTTCCTTATATCCTTCTGTGAGAATCAAAAAATTTGTCATATCTGACAAGCCTTTTTAGTAATCTATATCCTCATCACCGCTAAAGAGGCTTTTCTTTTTCTTCTTTTTGGCAGTCGTTTGAGGAACAACCGCTTCTACCTTTGGTTTGTTCGCATTTACGCTGACTTTGGGTTTCGGAGTGGTTCCCTGTGGCCTGACGGAGGGAGTTTCAACGACATTCCAGCTAGATCCATGGTCATTGCAGATGTCCTTAGGAACCGTGCTCGGGATGAAACCTTCTTCCATGGTTTCATGGCACTGGGGGCCAGGAAGTTTACCCGACATGGTGCAAATCGTGCGGCGGACTATGTTTACAGACTTTGCCCATTCGAATTCTGCTCTTGGCTCCCGTTCCAAGGCACGTGCCATAAACCTTCCCCAGACAGGGGCAGAAAGTCGGCCACCTGTCATCCCACGTCCTAGTGAAATGGTACCGACATCATAACCAAACCAAACAGAGGTGACAAGTTCGGGGGTATATCCGACAAACCAAGCATCTCGGAAATTATTTGTGGTTCCCGTTTTCCCATAAGCCTTGCGATTCAATCCATAGGACATGGCACTTCGTCCCGTTCCTTCGGTAATGACATCGCCCATCATATCCGTAATGAGATAAGCTGCTTCGGGTGAGATTACCTGTTTGCGATCCGAATCATCGAATTCTTTTCGGTAGTCTTTGATGATCTCTCCATATTGATTTTCTACGTAGAGGACAGAAAGTGGATTCACAGTCTTTCCACCAGAGGCGAGTGCCGTATAAGCACGTGTCAGTTCATAGGGTGTCAGTTCAAAACTCCCAAGGGAAACGCTGAAATTATAAGGTATATCTCGCCCTGGAAGTTGCAATAACCCACGAAGCGTATCCATAATATTTGAGAGTCCGATTTGCTCTAAGACGCGAACCGCAACCGAGTTTTTTGACTGTTCAAGTGCTTTTCGAAGCAACACAAAACCAGAATATTCTGAACTATAGTTTTCGGGTGCCCATTCGTCACCATCTTCCATTAAATATTGTAATGGTGAGTCGACAAATAGAGTAGCAGGTGTTACATTTTTAATCGGGTCTGGATTTTTACCTGAATAGTCCATGGCAGCTGCATATAAAATCGGTTTAAAGGCAGACCCTGGTTGGCGAAACGCTTGGAAGGATCTGATTTGTTGGTTATCGGATCGAAATCCGGAACCACCGACCACTGCTGTAATATAACCAGAATTTGGTCTAATCGCGATAAGTGAACCTTCCACGGGAAGCAAGTGATCCTGGGTTGATTGATTGGAATAGTTTTTGTCCAATAATTCTCCCAGGTCATCATCGCCTGATAAAAGATTTAGTGTGGAAAAAACATCTCGAATCTCTTCCTGATAGGCAGATTGAAATGTGCGTTCCGTCCGAGAGATTTTAAACTTAAATTCTGGAATATCATGAAGGTCAGAAATGATATCGTAACTTGCACCAAATTGGTCATCGAAGGCATCAACATTTCTAAATGCTCTCTGGTTTGATTCCAGAGTTTGCTGTTGCAAGGCGGGTTTCATTGCTTTTTCCGCTTCCTCTTGGTGACGAATCTGGATCGTCGAATAGATTTTTAAACCGCCATTATAGAGTCTGTCTTTTCCTATCGTCTTGAGTAAATTTTTACGAATGTATTCCGTAACATAAGGAAACCGGTTTAAGCGATCTGAAAAGGCAGAATCATTGGGCGATCGATTCAGATTCGCATAATAATCCATAAGCGATATATATTCTTTTTCTGCATCCGCGACGGAAAGCCTACCGTTCTCAATCAACTTTTTAAAAACAACCCGAACTTTCTGAACACTGCTGAGCGGATTGGTAAGAGGGCTAAATTGTGTCGGCCTTGTCGTGAGACTGGCGAGAATTGCTGCCTCACCCCAACTCACATCTTGAATTTCTTTCCGAAAATAAAAACGCGAAGCGGCTCCGACACCTATTGTTCCGTGACCAAGCGGAATCTCATTCAAGTAAACTTCTAAGATTTTATCTTTAGGATAGGCAAACTCAAGTAACATTGCAAGCCAGGCTTCCCTTGCTTTTCTGGCGATCGAACGTTCAATCGTTAGGTACTTTAATCGTGCCACCTGCTGTGTTATGGTAGAGGCACCTTCTTTAACACGTCCCGCAAGAATGTTCACGACAAAAGCTCTGGCGATTCCCTTCAGATCAATACCGCTATGTGAGTAAAATTGGTTGTCTTCAGTGGATAAAAAACTTTGGATGACCTTGTTTCTATGATCTCCGAGACTTTGTGTTTTTTCGGGAGGAAGGGCCTTTAAGTCGACAGGAATTCTTGAAAATTTATAATACTCAGCAATGGGTTCATATTTGCCATTATCGCCAATCGCGTATAAGATGGACGGAATGTCATAGATAGCGGCTTCCTTCAATCGAAAGAAATCCTTTACTGAGGCAGTGAGTAAAAATACATCTAATGCTAGAATTACAACTATCGCAATGGCTGTATTACGAACAGGCCGACGGCCTTCCCAGATCCAGGCTGTGATATCTCTGAACCAGATGATAAATAATTTTTCAAAGACTCCGTTTGCTTCTTGTTTCACGTAAGTTTCTCGTAGATCTCTCTATTTACATTAAAGGGGAAAATTCTGTCATGGTGGTGATACCTTGGTATCTGAGACCAGTATCTAAATTGTATCCACCATAGGTTTCCAAAATCTTCGATCGACTCTCTGGCGAAAAGCTATATTCGTAAGCGCGAGTGAGGATTTCTTTCGCTTTCAGGCTCGCTTGGTTTAGCAATTCAATGAAGGAGTCCTCGAAAACCAATTTAGAATCAGCCGGATAATGCCAACTTCGTTTTTCATCATTCATGATTTTAGGGTTTACCGTTTCACGAGCGGGTAACATAAGAACGCCAGCCTGGTATTTGTGAAAGGTCAGTTGGTCCACCATGTTTACGAGACCACGCATGAACCGAGATCGCGAGTCCAAGGTGGAAGTAAATCTATAGAATCCCATATAAGAATCGTTTAATATATCACCAGGTATAATCTTCTTTTCTGATCCTAAATATTGCGCGGCAAACTCAGTCGGAAATGTGGTTTTAAGGGCTGACAACCAAAATTGCCAGAGTATGGGATCCATTTTGTTTTTAATTCCCACCGTTCGGTGGCGGATATCAATGTATTGGGGGAAATCATATTCCTCGGGGCTCATACCCCAGCGGTAATGTAATAATAAGCTGTCGAGACCAAACTCAACTCGCATATGATTGATTTGCGCCTGATAAGAAATCTTCTTATCGTCATTATAATAATCGCCTGAGATATAAAAAATATAAGGATGGGTTTGTATATCCACAACGCAGTGGCAGATATAACCAAGTGTAAATGCTAGGTACCGATCCCGGTAGAGTGTCATCTCGGTATCATTGATTTCATCAAGGAAATTTAGGATAAGCTCTGTTACACGAGAGTGATGTGCAAGGTCGCCCCAGAAGGCTGCTTTTTTTGTCAGTTGGGGTCTTAGCACATGGTAAAAATAGAATATATCTGGAGCCACGGCGCCAAGATAGGCGTATGAGGAAACTTCAGGTCGGTTGAGAAGGGCAGCAATCTTTCTCTGGGTGGCATTTCCATGTTCGAGGTGTTTTTTGACCTGAGAGAGTGCTTCTATGTGTGTGATCTTTCCTGCCATAACCTTTATTTTTGACTTTTAAGAATGGAACCTTTTTTAAGGATTATCTTAATTCCTATGACATCAATCGAAAAACTTAAGTTTTTACCAGAAGCCCAAGTGCGGTCCATCGCAGAGACCTTTGGAACCCCCGTTTTTGTTTATTCACAGACCGAAATTGAAAAAAAATGTGAAGAAGCTTTACAATTTCCCAATGCCTTTGGGCTTGAAGTGCGCTATGCCATGAAGGCAAATCCCAATGCCAACATTTTAAAAATTATGAAAGCAAAGGGTATTTGCATAGATGCCTCTTCAGAATATGAAGTAACTAGGGCCCTTGCCTGTGGCTTTTCACCTGCTTCCATCATGATCACTTCCCAACAATTCCCAAAAGATTTAGAGAGTTTCGTAAAGGCCGGAGTAATTTTCAATGCATGCTCTCTCAAACAATTAGAAGCTTACGGTAAGTCCTTTCCAGGCGGTTCTTTGTCGATTCGATTCAACCCAGGACTAGGTTCTGGTCATACCAAAAAAACCGATGTCGGAGGAGTCGCCTCGGCATTTGGAATCTGGCATGAAAAATTGTCTGAAGTAAAGGAATTGGTTCGGAAATACAACCTGCGTGTAACAAAAGTTCATACACATATTGGTTCTGGAAGTGATCCAGAAGTTTGGAAAGCTGTGGCAAAATATACTTTAGAATACGCAGAAGCTTTCGAAACAGTGACAACAGTTAGCTTAGGCGGAGGGTATAAAGTGGGAAGGATGGAGGATGAAAAGTCCACTGACTTGCAAAAAATTGGGGAACCAGTAAAACAACAGTTTATCGAGTTTGCAGAAAAGCACGGCCGAAAGTTGAAGCTGGAAATCGAACCTGGAACCTTTCTGATCGCACTTTGCGGCTCACTCATCGCTTCTGTAGATGATAAAATAGATACAGGTAGTAAAGGATACACCTTCCTAAAATTGGACACAGGAATGGATGCAAACACAAGACCTTCACTTTACGGGGCAAGGCACCCGCTCATAACTGTGAAGCGAGGAGGCGAGGCAACTGGTAAGATTGAAGAATACGTTGTCGTTGGACATTGCTGCGAATCGGGTGATCTTTTCACACAGAAAGAAGGTGGAGAGGCAGTGACTAGAACTATGGCGGAAGCCGAGGTAGGGGACCTTGTTGTGATGGAAGCAGTCGGAGCGTATTGTTCCAGTATGTCTACAAAAAATTATAATAGCTTTCCTGAAACAGGGGAAGTCCTTCTTACACAAAGCGGTGAGGCAAAGCTGATTCGTAAAAAGCAGGAAGTTTCAGAAATTTATAAAAATGAGATATTGGTAATTTAAGTAACATGCGCAACATCCATGCGATCATACTTGCTGGAGGAACTGGTACTCGGTTAGGTGGTGACAAGCCGAAACAATTCCTTGAGATCGCTGGAAAACCGCTTATACTTTATTCACTTGAAAGGTTTAAAAATTGGGGACTATGTAAATCCATAACCATTGTTTGCCATGCAGATTGGATCCTATTTATGGAAAAAACAGTTGGTGGACATCTTGAGGGCAACGATCAGATCATTGAGGGTGGAAAAACGAGACACGAATCCACACTTAAGGCCCTACGAAGTCTGATCTGGGATCAGGAAGATATTCTTATGATTCACGATGCGGCAAGACCTTTCTTTCTCAGTTTAGAGCTCGACGAACTGATTGGCTCAGCTCGAATCTATGGCGCAAGTACACTCGCGCTGCAGGCAACAGAGACAGTAGTCCTTTCTAAATCGCAGGGGAGTTATACAGAATCATCCATTCCACGTGACGAATTGTTTTTTGTCAAAACCCCACAAGCGGTTACGGGAAGTATTTTGCATAGATTGCTGGCGCTAGGTGACATTCCGAACGAACAACATCCGACAGATCTCTGTTCTTGGGTCGAAAGACTCGGAGAAAAAACAGGAATCGTCTTATGCGATCCAAGGAATATCAAAGTGACTAGGAGCGAAGATACAGAGGTGGTTTTAAATTACTTAAACTCTTAGCGTCCGTGGAAGATTCTAAATTTCTGCTTCCAAACCCAAACTTTAAATTTCGCCACATTTTCTACCGATTCGATTTGCAACCCATATCCTTTTGGTTTTCCATAACGCGCGTTTGGGTTTGACCATCTGACTATTCCTTTTAAGGCGATGTTACCAGAACGGGTATGAATTTTGATCGAAAGCGGGACGTTCAATTCGTAGACGATTTCGGATTTGATATAGAGACCCTCGGTGGAAATGTTTACGAGTTCTCCTGTAGATTCATTTGCTTCTGTTTTACCAGCAGAGATTTCATTTTGGACCGGATATCTTGGAGAAAAAACACGAGCGAGAAATTTTAAAAACTCTTCTCTGATCTCTTTCTGGTTGGATTCAAAATGAAAGCGAATCCCCGCGGTTTCCATTCCCTCATCATCCCTATCAATGCGGATCACTTCCCCTTTGATCCCTATGTCCATCAGTTCTCTTTTTTCATTTTCAAGTTTAAGGTTGATGGCAATCCATTCCCCTTCTTTCAAACCGTGTTCGGAAACGAGAGGAAGAAGGGCTCCCGTTCCGGAAACATTAATCGTAAAGCCGTCACCGACTTTTTCGGAGTTGTTTGTTTGCCAATGGAAAGGAATCGGATGTGTTTCCCGGTAACCACCTCGCCACCCTCTATCAATGGAACTTAAATAAGGTGCCGAAATCTCTCTTCTTAAAAAATAGAAAATCGCGCCTAGAGTGATGGAGGTAAAAATCGCATTGCCTATGATTTCGGGAGTTTGCAAACGTACGCCTGCTAGGAATAATTTTTTCCCAAGACTGATCCAAGCGATCATCCAAACATTATACGAAGCAAGAATGGTCGCAAATAAGAGAAAAAGATAATACCCAAATTTCTTTTTCGTCAGAAGACCGTAAGCAATGATGATGCTGAGTCCAGAAAGTACGTATTGTAAAGGCTGGATGCGTTCAAAGACATGAGTCCAATTTTGATGGCTTAGATCATACAGCGCCGCAGTAAAAAATAAATTCAAAATCGGAATGGAGATGAACAGAATAGATACGAAAAGAATCGGAACCGGGTAGTTAAAAATACGTAAGGACATTGGCAAAAAATATCAACGAGCCAAGAGCAAAGTCAAGAATTATTTGAGCTTAGTTTTTAGGCATTCACTCCGTTTTTGGGGTCTCTACGGGTGCGCCTGTCAAAGAAGGATCTATGGGTATCGGCAATTCGGCGGGGGGCTCTTCTCCTTCGCCAACATTCTCGTTAGGCGTTTCGCTGGAATTAACGTTTGTTGTATTGCTTTTGTAGAGATCCATCTGATTTATCATTTCATGCAATTCCTGTTTTCTTTCCTCTACCTTTTCTTCCACTTCGGTTAAGCGACGAATGACACTATTGAGAAGCACAGATAAGAACCCTGGACTATGATTTCCCATTCCTAAAAATACAGTTTTTGTGATGATCCCCACCTTTGTATCGTCTGAAATTGCTATGACATTGGCGGCACGGGGTGCCCTTTGGATGAGCGCAAGTTCACCAAAAAATTCACCAGGACCAATTTGGCGTAATATGAGTTCTTCACCCATTCCCGTGGTTTTAGTGACCATAAGTTTTCCAGAAAAGACAAAATACATGATGCCATTGGAATCTTCTCCCTCACTAAAGACTTTCGTATCCTTTGGGAAGTGTTTAACGGCAACGGAACTTAAATAGTTTTTGATGTGTTCATTGCTCAACGTCGTGATCCTTTACCATTTCATTAATCATTTTTTCAATTTCCGTGAGTCTTGCTTCTGCTCTTCTAAGTTTATCAACGGAGCTTCTGAGAAGGTGAAAGAGAAATTGTGCATTGATGCGTGCTAATTTTTCAAACTGGTCTTCACGTAGGATGCCGAGCCTAGCTTGTGCGGAGACAACACTGATGGTCATCGCACGCGGTCTGCGTGTGATCAGGGCCAATTCCCCAAAAAACTCACCAGGTCCCAGTCCACGGATGACTTCCTGCATCCCGTCCGGATTTTTTTTTGTGACAGCAAACATACCTTGCATGATGCAAAACATACTACCATCATGTGCATCGCCTTCGCGGAAAATGATATCCCCTCTCATGTAAACTTGAGTGGAGATGTTTTGCATATATTCAAGAATGTTCATTTTGATCTGTAAAAGGAAAAGATTAAAAAGTGGGGAAGGGCTGTCATTCGCAAATTTTCAAATTTAATTCGGAGAAATACTAATATTACGATTTTGTGTGGCGCCTCGGCTTCGTTAGTTGGATTTGAATTCGATACTAAAAAACGATCCCGCTCGCCGCTTCCCTCTTTGCTTTGCAAAGGAGGTCCGCGTTGATCGGTGGCGCAGGGTTTTGTTCACCTAATATAGGATATTATATTAAACCCAATATCCTTCTTAGATTGCCTCCCGCAGGAGAGTGTCACATCTAGGATACTTTTTGTGATCCTCGATCAGATGGACTGAGATTAGACAGTGGGAAACATTTGCACTGTCACCTTCTCCCAATACTCCTCCAAAATTTCTAGATCCACCGCCCATTCTGCAAGCTCTTCTGTTTTGAATTTATCAAGTCCACTGAGAAGGGCAGTCACTAAGTTTACCTGTAAGTCCATGATATCGTCTTCGATTTGTTCTAGGTGTGCTTCGATGCCTTCTTCTATTTGGATTTTGCAGTCGAGGATCGGGTGTTTCATGGTGGTCTCCTTACAGAGAATAGTATAGTGAGGAGGTGGGACAAAATGGGAGGGGTGTATCTCAAAACGGTTCAAGTCCGTCGGACATTATACTTGATGAAAATTGGAATTAGGTGAAGGGGTAAAGAAAAAGCAATGTTGCGGGAACGGAGCCAGGGATGGCGGAGTGGTCTGCCTTGGGGCATGGACGTCTCCTAGCAGACGAGCGACATTACTTTTTCTTTTGCGGGCGGAGGGACTTGCCCTCTCTGTGGTTTTGCCTTCATGGCAAAACACACTCCGAGTCACGGAAACCTCGACCTCAGCCCTCCTGGCTTCGTTCCAAGAAAACTCGCTTCCTATGGGTCGCTCCTTTTCTTGCTCGGTTTCCCGTTCAAGTCCCTCGAATTTAGTATGGAATCTGAATTTTATATAAGGAAGGATTATCTTATTGCGGGCGGAGGGACTTGAACCCCCATGCCTCTCGGCGCCAGAACCTAAATCTGGTGCGTCTGCCAATTTCGCCACGCCCGCAAAGTGTCGTATAGGCAGTCTCCAAAATGGCCACAGACTGTCCAGAAGTAATTAGCATAAGGGTTTTCTCTGCTCTTGGTCAAATCTCGGTTTTGAAACCGTATACGACAAAATTGGAACCGCAAGGGGGAGTGGGCGGGCAGTAGACGCCGTAGATGCCGGATCTGTGGTGGATGCGAACAAATACCTTCGATGTTTCCGTCCAAGGTAAGTTGTAATCGACTTCAAACATCAAGTAGTTCAACCAGGCCCGCGATTCAATGTCATCAAAATTGATCCGACCTCGGTCATAACCAACTGCCAGATTTTCTAACTTCGGATTTTGCGTGGCAACAGATTGTCCTTCGCCTAAGGCAAAACTCATAGGAAGGCCAAAGATATTTGGAATGCGTGCAATGGCTACACCTACACCTTCATAATGATTCATCGCTCCCGTATGTTTGGCCAAGAGACCCTCTAACTCAAATTCGAAGATGGAATACTTACGGTTGATCTTTCGATTCACTCCGATTCCATATATATAGGAGGGCCGGTATTTAAAATCCAAGTTAAAGGAAATCGGCGCGAGATCAGAATTAACATAGATCCCTCCAAAACCGAGTATACTGTAGTTTGGTGCAAAAAATGGTTCACTCGAAGAAAGTGTGCAAGGTAACAATAAAAATATCAAAAAAAGAAATGATAATCTTTTCATATGGGTTCAAAAATGAGTCAAATCTCCGTTAATTGGCATCGATAAAACCTATAGAATGGATTCTCGCAGATAGAGGTAAATGTAAAATTATTTTTTACGATTCCAAAAGGCGGAAAAAAAATCCCTAAAATAAAGCCTTAGGAAGTGAGATAAATACAGTTTCCGAAGCAGTCCTGCTTCTTTGAGTTTATCTATGTTGGCAAATGCCCGGAGTTTTTCTGGATTTAGAATTGTATAAACTTTTGATATTCTATCCTCTTCGAGCTGCAGATATTGTAAAAACGTAGGTACGTTATCCTTATATCCAATCACAGCTTTTTTACCATTCGCTTGGGTGAAGTAGAAGCTATCTGCTGTGCCACGATTGGCGCTTGTTTTGATTAGAAAACGAACAGTCCTTTCCAGGCCCGAAATCGGAATCCTCGCCGCATGGACTTTCCCGCCACCGTCTGAATAAGAGATGATTTCTTCTCGCATAAGACTTGATAACTTCGTAGCATCTTTCGAATAACAAGCATAAATGAATTCATCAAGAAGTTCAGCGCGTATCGTTTCCGAGGTTGTAAACTTTGATTTTCGATCCTTGAGGCTTGTTTTTGCTCTTTTTAATACCTGCCTGCAATTCTCTGGCTTTTTCCCAACAATCTCAGAAATCCATTCATATTCAAAATCAAAAGCTTCTCTTAAAATGTAAACTGCCCTCTCGATAGGATTTAATCTTTCCAGAATGACGAGGAAGGCGAAATCGATTTGATCGGTAGAGCCTCCCTCCTGTATTGTCGGAATTGGTTCAGGTAAGTAGGGACCTATGTAGGTTTCCTTTCTTCTCGCCGCTTTTTTTAGCAGATCATATGCAAGATGAGCTACCATCTTTCCTAGGTAAGCCTTTAGATTTGAAATCTCACCTAAGCGAAGTTTTTGGAAACGAAGATAGGACTCTTGTATGATATCTTCGCTATCTTGATAGCTGCCAGTAATACGGTAGACAATCGAAAAAAGATATTGTTTAAGAGAAATGAATAATGCTATATCATTCATAAGTTGGTACACTGATTATCTTTTTTTGAATCTTTTTATTTTTTGGCCATTTGTAGCTACGGAACGGAAGCCATTTTTCTAATTGAATGGAAAACAGAGTATATTTACAAATCAGTTCCTTGATATAAGAGCCAATTTTTCCTGTAAGGATAGATTCCAAAGGGGAATCTTTTTCATCTACCATTTGTATGAGTCCGTATTTTCTTCCTAGACTGACACAGCGACCAACGAATCGAAAGCGAAAAGCTTCCAATTTCCGATTTGCATTCAATCTATGGATATTTTCCGCTGCATGGACTCCCATTGGCATGGCCGTCACGCATCCCATTCGCATATTAGAATCTGCCAGGTAACAGGAATCACCCGCGACAAAGATATTTGGATACTCGGGAACTTGTAAATATTCATTCACGAATATCTGATTTCGTAGATTGGAAGGAAGGCCTGAAGACCTTCCGACTTCAGAACACGAAAAGCCAGTGGAATCAATGAGAAGTTGGCACTCTGCTTGCATTCCATTTGCAAAATAAACTTTTGATTCTTTCAATCCAAGGATCTCGGTCTGGTCTTGGATTTCAATCCCTGCTTTCGAAAATACTTTTCTTAAATACGTTTGACCTTTCAAAGAGAAAGATTGCCCAAATTTTTCGCGAGTGACAATTCCTATCTTCCAATCAGGATAACTTTCTTTCAGTTCGGTTGCCAGTTCGATTCCCGTTAGGCCCCCACCTATCACCCAGGCCATCCCTGTATTCTTTGACATATTTTGAGAAAGATCTTTCGCATTTTTCCTTGTGATTACATTGGAAATGACTCCTTTTGAAAGGGATTGGTTGCTACCCAAGGAATAGATTAGGAAATCATAACTTATTTTTTGATTAGAGTTTTCGAGTTCGATCTGTTTTACCTTTGGATGTATTTTGAGGATTCTTGCATTGAGAAAACGAACCCGTTTGTGCAAAAGTTCTTGCATGGTGTATTCTTTTTTTGTATTTCCTGCAGCGCTTTCGTGATTTCTGATTCTCTCGATAAAATGGTTTCCATCATTGATCAAAGTAACCTGAAAATTTTGATCTAACTTTGTTATTCGATTTCCTGCCATAAGCCCCGCATAGCCGCCACCTAAAATGAGTACATTTTGTTTCATATTTCCTCCGATTGGAATCAAAACAAAGACGGAATCAAGCTAGGATTTTGTGACACAAATTGGAAATTTATACGGATGTTGGAAAAAAAGAGAGGGCTTTCCAACGATGATTGATCGTCAAAAAGCCCGAATGCCAAGGAAAGAAAGGTTACTAAAAAATTAGCGGTTTAAAGGAATAAACGATACCACCATCGCTTTTGATTTGTATTCTGGTTTTAATTTTGCAATAGCTTTCTGAAGCTCACTTTTGTTAGGTGATTTTCCCATCTGGACTACAAAATATCCATTTTTATAAACGATGAATGACTTCAATTTTAGCTTTTGTGCATTCAAACTTCCTAGAAGGGTTTCTGCAGATTCTCGCGTTCCAAAGGCACCGAGCTGAACTGTATATAACTTTTCATCTGCTGAGTATTCTTTGTTAATTGATTTTTTTACTTTAACGGGAGATTGGTTACGGAATGCGACCTCTTTATGCTTAGTCTCAGATTTTTTTAAAGTAGCACTTGGCTTTGTCAAATCTACGACTTGGGTTTTTCTCTCCTCTTCCTCATCCTTTGCAGTAGAGGACTCGGCATAATAAGGATTTGTTATATTTGCTTGTGTTGTGGCATTCCCTTGGATTCCAGAGTTTGTTGCGACATCAGCCATGGGAACTTCCATGTTTTGCGATTTGGGAAGAGGAATGGATTCCTCCGCAGTCGCCTTCGTTTCTGCTTGGACAATCTCTGGAGTGGAGGCAAGCGCTTGTTGCTGCATCTGCCCGTTCTCGGATCTACCTTTCCCAACAGAGACACCCAAGAAGAAAAATGAAAAAAATAGGGCGAATAAAAATAGGGAAAGGATTCCTATTCTTTGTTTATCGAGGTTAACTACGTAAAAAACTCTTTCTTTCATAAAATTCCCTTGGCTTGGTTTCTGATAGTTTCAAAAACCTCTTTTGATTTTTTTTCTAAGTCTTCTATAGAATTATCGTTCGGTATGACGAAATCAGAGAGGCTCTTTTTTTTCTCTAATACAAGTTGAGCTGCATTTCTTTTTTCAAAATCTGCCCTCGTCATCCCCCCACGTGCCTTTACCCTTTCCCAAGCAACGGTAGGGTTTGCGGTAACGCAAACTTTAACATCACAGAGGGTGTGTGCATCCGTTTCAAAGAGGAGGGGAACCTCCCAAGCTACCAAAGACCCCGGCTCTGCCAAAGCGATTAAGTTTCGAAATTGATTGCGAACAAGGGGGTGGATGAGGGCATTCATAGCCGCAAGCATTGCTGCGTTGCTGAATGCTAATTCAGCTATTTTACTTTTAATCGGATTTCCATTTGAATCAAAGATAACATTTCCAAAAATAGCTTTTAGTTCCTCTTTTATGGGCGTGTCAGGGTCTGTGAAACGTTTGGCGAGTTCGTCTGCACTAATTCTAATGGCACCAAAAGATTCAAAGAGATGAGCAACCGTAGACTTACCGGAACCAATGTTTCCCGTGATCCCGATTAAAAATCTCCCCTCATGTTTTGACGCCATGGGTTTATATCATTTTTTAAGCCATAAAGTACAAGGATTTTTTTATTTAGATTTAGAAAAATATGCTAAAGGAAATGTGGAAACTTGCGCATGAAATGGTCCATGCGTCAAATCATCACTTAGAAATAGGGATGTCTAAATTTATTTTCCAATCTTTCCAAATCTGCGCGGAATCTTTTGGAACCTCTATCATCGGGGCATGTCCTACATCTGGTAGGATATAGATTTTATGCGGAGATTTTAGTTTTTTGTCCATAGGAATCGTACAACTTTTATCAATGACTCTGTCTTCACGTCCCCAGATAACAAGGGTAGGCGCTTTGATTTTTGGAAGGAGAGGCTCCAAGGGAAAGCCTTCGGCTCGGATTTGTGTAAATATACCTTCATTCCAGTTTCTATTTTCGATAGCGCGTTCCGTAAAATAGGTTTTTAGAGCCCCTGGAATGTAGGGCGGATTTACGAAGCTAAATTTCATCAATCGATCAAAGTCTTCTACCGAACCAACGAGGAGCGGGTTTGGCTTACCCTCTTTCACAAGTTTATATAGTTCGCTTGGTTCTGGTCCATCGACACCAGCATTATCGAATAAGGTAAGTGATGTCACCTCATCGGGATAAGTTGCTGCGTATACTCCTGCAATGCTGCCACCCATAGAATTGCCAAGTATATGGTATTTTTTTAGACCGATTTTCGTAGCAAACGCATGTAACCTTTGCACTTGGGACTTAATCGAATAGCTCTCTCCTTGAATCCGAGAATTTTCTCCAAAGCCAGGAAGATCGGGTGAGATCACTCGGTAATCTTCAGTTAAATATTTTGAAAAACGAGTCCAGTGGTCTTTATCCCCACCAAACCCATGTATGGCGAGAAGAGTTTCGTCGGACTCACCACCTTCTAGGTAAACCCATTTAAAGTCACCGATCTGAACCTCTTTTTTTGAAAGATCCGCTTTGGATCTTTCCCACATAAGGCCGGTTTTGTGAATAAAGGAAGAGCAACTGATGGTAAAAAGCAAGCCCAGTGAAAGGAGGAATATCCGACGCAAAGGTCGGAACTTAAAATGGATTGACATAAAAAACCAAAGGTTCGTTGACATTGGCACCCTCTTTCATATTTTGGTCGTAACCGAGGCCCTGTAGCTCAGTCGGTAGAGCAGAGGACTGAAAATCCTCGTGTCGGCAGTTCGATTCTGTCCGGGGCCAAGGTTGCTTTTAAACACTCTTTTTTCTTTCCTCACCCATCGTCCAAAGGCCTAAAAATTCATTATCTTCAACCCTTCGGCAGAGCTCTGGCTTATAAAGCTTCTTTACAGGCGGTTTAGGATAGATATGAATTTCATCGTTGTCGGGTATAAATGTTAACATACGAAGGATGGTATCTGTGCCTTCGATTTCATACATCGTATAAGACATCCCTTTGGAAGGGATGATTTGGCTTGTTTCTAAGTATTTTAAAGCCATATCTTTCGTTTCATTTTCTGACATAAGGTAGAATCATCTCCACCTCTGATCATTTTTATAAAACTATTTCGGGCAAGGTATTTTTTCTTGTGAACAATTTTGAATGTTTGAAACTCAGGCAACATAGGAGAAAGAAATGGCAGCAAAATTTGAAGTTTACAAAGACAAAGCAGGAGAATTCCGTTTTAGACTGAAAGCGGGAAATGGCGAAGTCATCGCAACTGGTGAGGGGTATTCCTCCAAACAGGCATGTTTAAACGGTATCAATTCCGTGAAAAGTTCAGCCGCAGATGCACCCATTGAAGAACTAGACTAAATGGTGATTTGCCTAGTTTACGAATCAGCATTTTCTTACTAGGCAAATGCATTGCAAATAGATAGGGAAAACCTAACTATGCTCGTAAGGGACCAAACCAAATGAAGTTATATGATGCAGTGAAGGAAGGCGATGTTTCCAAATTGAAGCATACCCTGTCTGATCTACCTCGAAATGCGATCAATAAAAAATATGATCTCAGCGGTGAACATCGCTTTGGTTGGACCGCACTTCATATTGCTGTAGCTAGCAATGAGATCGAGATAGCTCGACATTTGTTAGATGCTGGGGCTGATGTCAACGTCCAGGAAGATAAGGATGACCAGACTCCTTTGATCCTTGCGGCGGGTTTTGGCTACACTGCCTTGGTAGAATTATTAATTTCATACAAAGCAGATATAAATTTGCAACAGTTAGATGGTGATACACCTTTACTCAAAGCTTCGAGTGATGGCTTTACCGATATTGTAGCAGTTTTACTCAAAAATGGAGCTGACATCCATTTAACCGATAATTTGGGTTGGACACCTCTCGTTTGGGCAGCGACGAATGGCCATAAAGACATTGTTCGGATGCTGATAGAGAGTCATAACCAATCACTGGGTGAAGAAACGAACGCAGATCGCACGGCTCTTTTGATTGCAGCCAGTCTTGGAAACACAGAGATTACAAAATTACTACTGCAAGGAAAATACAATGGCTCTTCTCCGAACATTCAAAAAGCAATGATGGCAGCAGCAACCAATGGGCATTTTGATATCGTCGCACTCTTAAAAAAACTAGAATCTTAATTTCTTTTACGGAAGTATAGAAAGAACATCACTTAGGCTCCCTTCTATCAGCTTCCCTCCTGAATTTAGGATCGCCATTTCCATCATAAGATTGATCGAATTCCCGAAGTTTTCATTGACGAGGTAGCCCTGTCCATCGATCCGAAATCCAGATGTATGTTCTCGAGTTTCGATGGTTTTTTTTACACTCTCTAAGAGTGGAATGCGATTTTTAAGGAAGCCATAGATTCGTTTCTTGTTTGCGAATGCATAGCCTATCTCAAAGGCAGTTCCATCATCAATGAGAGCTCCACGAAAAGGATTGCAATTGGCAATGACAAGGCCACAGGAGTCGATGAGATTACAATTGTTCTGAAAAATAAAATCGGCTTTTTTAATGCCGAGTGCCTGGTTAGGCTCCCCATCAAAAGGGCTAATGCCTTCGAAACCAAAAGAGTTACACAATAGTTTAGCATCTCGAAAATAAGCATGAGTTTCTGGCAAAAAAACCTCTGGCCCCGCTAAATAGATTTTTTCCCTCATATGATTATCCTTACCCTACTTAAGAAAAGTAGATTCTTCTCATTGGTCCAAACTGCGGAGAAACACCAAACGAATGTTTTTGTCCAAGTTTACCTCCATCCAATAAAATTCTTGTTTTGAATTGCTCCATCTAGAAAAATGTGCCTATGAAAAAAATTTATCTAATGCTCATTCTCCTTTTTACATTAAACTGTGCGACGAGTGAAAAAGCGACTCGCTTCAATGGGATGCCTGCCGGAGATGGAAAGCCAGACCATTACCTGCGCACTACTTCCTACGGCTTAAATGCACTGATCATTTTTCCAATCAAACGAAATGCAGAATTTCCAGAATCATTGGAAACATTTTCTGATTATGCAAAAAAAAATAAAGGTACCAAATTCCGCATCATCCAAAAAGAAACAACGAAGTGGGCTTTCCTTTTACCTCCATTTACATTTGTTTTGACACCAGTTGTGACTGAGCTTGTGGGTGAAGTTTACGATTAAACCTTTTTTCATGTTTGTCAGAATCAGTCTCTTTTTAAATGATGATTTAATCTCAAGGGAAGAGACAATATGGAACTAATTCTAAACGATTCAGAAGTAAAACATTTGTTAGAGGCGATCGTTGTCTACGAGTGGATTGCAAACTCACCTCATGAGGAAAGCGATCCATCCGTGGATACTTTTTGTCAAAGTCTGCTCTCAAAATTAAAGAACTCGCCCGTAAAAGATTCCATCAATCAGACATCAGATGGTACACTCTCGGTAAACGAAACGCTCTTTCAACAAATCCATGATGATTACATTGAAGCTTATAATGATGATTTATTTTGGTCAGATTTAGCATTCGAACTTGGAACGCGGGACTTGAGTAAAAAATATACAGAAGTAGAATTTCAAAAACTCTCAGAAGAAGAACGGGAGAAAAAAGCTGCCATCGAGATCGAAAACTATGATAAAGAATTTGAATCTTATGGGATCGAGCGTCTTTACTTAAAAAAATAATTTTACGTACATTCTATGAGTAAGAGGGTGAGATCATCCTCTTGCGGAACCGAACCTTGGAAAACTTCCAAATCTTGTATGATATCTTTCAGAAAATCCTCGCCTGGCTTGTCCCTATAGGAATCCATACGAAAGACGATTCGTTCTAAAGTATACTCCTCGCGATTCGTATTTTTCTGTTCAACGATTCCGTCCGTAAATAGAAAAATACGATCTCCCGATTCAATGTGAGTTGAGTATTGGGTATACTCTTGTTCTTTACGAAGTCCTATAATATTACCTGTCCTGGGGAGAAGCTCTAAGCCGGCTTTTTTTGTCACGAGAATTTGATCTGGGTGACCTGCTGAAGTATAATAAAGTTTATTCGTTCTCGTATCAATATCGATTAAGAAACAAGAGAAAACGATTTTTAAGCCCGAAAACTTATTTTGTACTTTCTGGTTCAGGTGGTTCATTAGGTCATCTGTTTTTGTGACAAACCTTTTGATCGCCTCATATTCAGATTTAATCGCCATCGTGTAAAGTGCAGCTTGGATCCCATGACCAGTCGCGTCGGCAAGGAAGAATCGAATGATCCCACTATCGAGTTCAAAAACATCATAAAAATCTCCACCAACTTCATCTTTGGGAAGGAAATGCAAATGGAATTTGATTTTTGGTATTTTTAGATCTGTTGTAGGTAGGATTTTTTGTTGGATCTTTTTTGCTAGCTGAAGGTCTTTTCGTAATCTTTGTAACGTGGAATTTAATTGGGAGGTTCGATCCAAAACCATAAACTCTAAATTTTCTGTCAGTGCCTTTAGAGATTCATTTGAGATTTTTAAACTTTCCGCCAATTCTTCTGCTCTCGTAAAGGAACTTGCAATTCGACTCGATAAAATGAGTGACTGAAAGAAAATAAATATCAAAAGTCCATAAGGTGTTAATGAAACGCGTTGGTCATTGATATTTAAACTATGGCTGATGATATCATAAGATACGAATACGGCTAGAATGATCAGACCCATCAGAAACAATTTTGAATTCGGTCTACTATTCGATACGGCTTTGGCATTCACACGGATGACATAAGCAATCGTAAAAAAAGCAACAAATTGAAAACCGGATAAGAGAATCGTGAAAATCGCAACAGGTAGAAATAGAGTGAGAACAAATAACAATGATATGTATAAAATCCATTTTATTAGTTTTTGATTAGCATCTAACGGAAACAAGTTTCCTATAAAAAGTATAAATATCGGAATGGCAAGGTAGTAGGCGGCAAATTCAATTCTAAATGCTAACTGCCAAGGAAAATTAGGATATAAATCAAATATGTAACGGTTGCCAGTAAAAGCAATCCGGAGTCCTAGAAAAATGCAGAGAAGTGCAAAGTATAAAATGGACTTCTCTTTTCTGCGGTAAAAATAAAGTCCCCAGTGATAAAATCCTATGATAAGTACCGCACCTAATAAAAATAATTCCCGTGCCGTTGTAATCAGACGCTCTCTATCAATGGCATATTTATTGCCAATCATAGGAATGCCCCAAAATCCGCCGAAATTATTTTCGAAGTTGGAAATATGAAAAACGATTTCTATGATTTGTGAATCAGGAATTAAAGTGAAATATTTAACCTGTATTTTGGGAATGTCATCAAAGCGATTGATCCCAGGTTTGCCTTGACCTCCAAGTAACACACCATTGGCGAACATGCGATACGAGGAAGCTACGTCTGGAACATAGATTCTTAGTTCTTGGCCTACTGTCTCCTGATTCAAAAGGATAAAACCACGAAGCGTAACATGTCCGGTCCTCGGAATTTTTTTACCTTTAATTTCCATCCCTTGCCAGGACTCGGGAACATTTAAATATCCTGAGAGCTCTTTTTTCCCTTGAAAGGGCGGATAGTGAAAGTCGTTATAAAAAAATTCCCATTCACCTCGCATCTCAACAACACTTTGTTCGGTAAATTGCAATTGAGAAAGATCAAGAACTCCTTTTTTGAAATTCACTCTTTCTTCGGGAACAATATCGACCTCACTGCACGTGTTTATGCATGCAAGTGAAACCAATAAGGTAAAGAAAAATCGAGTTAAGGAATGGGATCTCATAGGCGAATCTTATCGTCTAGAATCCTACAAGACACTAATTCCGTCCAGAATAACCTATTACATCCATGAAAGCAGAAACTGAAAATACAGCTTTCCCTGGTCCTGGATCGCCGTAGCCTGGAGGGGTGGGAAGCTGATAGGTTTCAAATGTTTCCTTCCATGCTCGAAGAAGTTCACAAAAATAAACGAGTGGGGGGCCTGCTTGTTGTCCAAGAGTCGTAAATGGTTCCGGGCACCACGCTGTGAATCGTGGAACAATTCCTTTCGACATAAAAAAATCTAACCCTTGTTTTGTTGAATCAATAGCTTCTTTTACTGTTTTGAATCCGTAGGGTTCTGATAGCTCTACGCCACCCACAAAATTTGGGATCACGTGACTCGGACCAAAAACTTCTGCGGAATCGACTACGCGACGAATCCAATTGTCCCAACCGATAAAACTTGCTTTGCCTGGACAAATTTTCTCAAAAAGATTTTTATCCCAAACTTCATAATTTGGATGATAGATGGCAATGCCTGAGTCTTTGAACTTTTGACAGTCCTCTTTCTCAAAGGCTTGGGCGACAAGTTTTCCCATCCAACGATTGGGGAAGGCACTCTCAATGGCCTGTGGGTATTGCAAATAGAAATCAACTTCCGATTTTTTCTTAAGCGAAGTTAAAACCGATCCGCCTGTGATTGTATAAACTTTCGCTATTTCATCCTCGGCGGCAATCCATGACATCACTTCTAAAATGTCTTCGACGTCTTTGACACCCGTGTAAGGTCGTCCAGCGCCTTTCTGTTGTCTGTAATTATGATTGATATCGCAGTAGGCACATTCCTCGTCTTTTCCAAAGTACTGGCAATTGCGAAAGACGGTGAGATAGATGAGGTAGCCCCATTCAATCACGGGAGCGATTTCGCCCGGAAGTTTTCCGCTTTTTGTTTTGTGGCGATACCAACTCGGAATGGGTGGGTACTCTGCCTGCCCAATTTCGGTTTCTTCTAAATAGAGAGTCGGGACGCCCTCTTTTGATTTCATTTTATAAGGAGAATGTGGGTTATTCCGGGTAGAGATGACTGTCTTTAGCAATCCGAAGTGTCCGCCGGAGATTTTAATTTCCTCTGGTGCCTTCGTATCTGCGCCATCTTTCAGATCCGCGAGGGGGATATGGTCAAAAGAGAAGATAAAGTAATCTTTTGCCTTATAATTTCCGACACCGAGGAAGGACTCGGGTAAAAAATGAATGCCTTGCCTCAGAATGTCCTGCTTTACGATGGCTTCCATCGGTAGGTCTTTGTAAATTCTTTCTAGAGATTCTAAAATGGCAACGCTTGAGGGTGGACGTTCTTCCAATGTAGTATTTTCCGCCATTGCTGATCCTTTCCTGTTTCTGCCTAATTAGACAAATTTAGATTGCCTACCTCTCCTGTTTGCTAGAATTTTGCTTGTTATCCATTTTTTTTCTCAATCTCAAAAAAAAATACAAATCGCTGGTGATTTCAACGATCCGATTTGTTTACTAAGATAACGAAAGTTGAATTTCACTAAGGGATAGGAAGATATGAAAGCATCGAAATTAGCCATTACTAGTGCTCTAGTTGCCGTTCTCGGCCTTACAGTTTGTAAGAAGCCAGACGTTGACGTGAGCGAAAACTCAAAAAAATCAAATGAACTCTCTGCAGTTGTCGTTTTTGCTGTGGGCGATTCTAGCATCCAACATGCTGATAGCACACAAGAAAAAGCACAATTGGGAACCGCCCTAAAAGCTGGGGACCATGTTGTGACAGGTGACAATGGAAAAGTGGATGTTCAGTTTCCTGATGGATCGAGCATTCGTATCTCTCCAAAATCCGTAATTGATTTCAGTAAATTATCGCAAAACAATGCTGGTACGACAGAAACACAAATCGCACTCGTATCTGGAAAAGTATTCGCGAAGGTCAACAAGGCAAAAAAAGAAGACAACTTTACAGTTGTAACGCCAACAGCCATTGCGGGTGTGCGTGGAACTTCTTTTATCGTAGAGTCTGAAAAAGGAAAACCATCCTCTGTGAAGGTTGTGGATGGAGCAGTTGCTTTCTCAAACCGAGTTCCAGCTCTTGAAAACCTTTCCGAAGAAGAAATCAAAGGCAATGCAGATTTACAAAAACTCCAAGAATCTGTCAGTGCAAGTTCTGTCGTTCTTGAAAAAAACCAAGAATCGACTCAATCTGTTAAAGCACTTGAACTTTCCAAAATCGAAAATGTGAAATCAATCGATTTCGAAAAAGCAAACAAAGTTGCTACAGCTGAGAAACCAGCCGTTGAAGTGGCACATCTAACTAAAACAGAAGAGCAAGAAATCAAAACGATTATTTCTGTTGATAAAAAGACAGCAGAACAAATCGCATCTCTCGGCGAAGGCGGAACACTCGACGAAGCTAAGAAAAAAGAAATCGAGAAACAAAGAGCTGAAATCGAAAAATCAGTAGCAAAACAACAAGACGAAGAAAAGAAAAAATTCGAAGCAAGTCTTGCCTCTGAACCAAAAGATTTCAAAACTAAAAAAGACATCGTAAACTACTACGAAAGAATTGAAAAGATCGTTCTTGTAGATGGGAAAACTGTAATTGGTGCCATCATCAACCAAGAAAACGGTAAGTTGATTGTTCACACAGAAAATGGTGTGAAAAACATAGATATGGAAAATGTAGAAGAAGTCATTTACGACCTCCAAACAAAATCTAAATTCTAAACTAAAAAACCCTTACGTAGAAAAGAAGCTCAGTCTTGATTGACTGGGCTTTTTTTATGCCCTCTTACTCGATTTGATTTTTTGATTGGTAATCATTCCATAATACACGTATGGTGCTGATAAGCGGGGTGGCTTCGATCACTAATAGGTTTGAGTTTTGTTTGATGAGAAGTGTAGATTTCCCGAAGCGATCCATCTCTCCCCATTCCACTTCCATGCCGGGGATTTTTTTTAACCCGCCGATAATGAGTTGTTTGACTTCGAAATCAGTGAGTGTTTCCTGTACTTCGCTTAGATCGGATAGAATCGAAAGAAAAAAAGTTTTAGCTATTTCCTCCTGCCATTCTTTGTCCGCTTCCATTGTCACTCGACATACTCATCGGCATGATAAGAGGATCGCACGAGAGGACTTGAAGCAACGACCTTAAACCCTAGAGAATAGGAGAATTCTTTCCAATGCGCAAAATCTTCAGGTTTTATATATTCCTGAACAGGGTAGTGGGTAGGAGTGGGCTGGAGATACTGACCAATCGTTAACATGCGTACACCGGCTCGAAAAAGATCTCTCAAACATTCTTCCACATCCTCAGCGTTTTCACCGAGCCCCAAGATGATGCCACTCTTTGTTTTAAAGCCCTGCCCGGCAATCTCACGGAGTACCTCTAAGGATCTTTCGTAATTTTTTGAAGGAGCAACGGTAGGGAAGAGGCGCCGTACGGTTTCAATGTTATGGTTTATGATATTTGGTTTGGCGGCAAAAATCAAATCCAAGGACTCTCGTTTCGCCTTAAAGTCAGGGATGAGTACTTCTATGATACAGTCGCGCCGGGAACGGATTTGACGGATCGTCTCCGCAAAGTGAAAAGCTCCACCGTCTTTCAAATCATCTCGGTTGACAGCCGTCAAGACGACATGTTTTAATTCCAATTCGGCAACAGATTCGGCGACCCGCTTTGGCTCCTCCATGTCCAGGGCAGCTGGTTTCCCAAACGCAACATCGCAGTAATGGCACCTTCTGGTACATATATCTCCCGCGAGCATGTAGGTGGCCGTCCGACGGTTCCAACAATGATTGAGGTTCGGACAGGAAGCGGATTCGCAGACGGTATTGAGCTTCTTGCCTGCAACTTCGCTACGGACTTTCGAAAGCGCATCTTCTTCCAAGGGAAAGCGTACAGGCACCTTCATCCAATCAGGGTGGGCAGGAATGGGGTGAATTTCCTGGGTTCGGGCCTTTTTTTTAAGGGGATTCATTTCTCGTTTAGACTTTTTTTTAAGAGGTAGGTTTGTAAAATGGAAAAAGATGAGAATCAATCAATTTCTAGCGCGAGCAGGTGTGGGATCGAGAAGGAAAGTCGAGGAGATAGTCCTGGCAGGAAGAGTCAAGGTGAACGGATCGACATTAACGGACCTTTCTTACCGTGTCGAAGACAAAGATGAGGTGCGCCTTGATGGCAAAAGGATAGAAATCAAGATTGATCTCGACTTACACAAAATCATCGCATTTCATAAGCCAGTCGGCTATCTCGCCTCCCATGAAGATAAGCACAACGATCATGTCATCTTTGACTTGCTCCCGAAAGAATACCAAAAATACAATTATGCTGGAAGGCTCGATCTTGACTCAAGAGGACTTATGTTTTTATCCTCAGATGGGGACTTTATCCAAAGGATCACGCATCCCAGCAAAAAAATTGAAAAAGAATATATTGTTACATTAAATAAAAATATCGATTGGAAACCAATTGCCGATGAGTTTATGTTAGGTGTTAGGGAAGGTGGCGAAACATTAAGAGCAAATTTTGTATCGCCAGCTTTTCCGAAATCCTTAAAGGCAGAAGAACAAACGAATCATTTACGAGTTGTTTTAGGTGAAGGGAAAAAACGCCAAATTCGCAGAATGTTTCATTCTAAAAATCTAAGTGTCATTGATCTATTTAGGGTACGTATCGGCGATTTTAGTTTAGAAAGAAAGCCCATCGATGAAGGTAAATTCATCGGTGTGAAAGAAGAGCAGATCATTAAAAAGTAAAGTGTTTGTAAAGAGAAGGAATTTGTTTAAGATTGTGCGAGGAGTAACCGTCATTGTTATCTAAAAGATTTTTGTTCTATCCGCTGTTTTTATTTGCGGCCATCCTTCTTTTGGATAAGGTCTTTCTGCTACCGCTCTTTCATAAGGAGTTTTTACAGGCGGGAAATTCCGTCTTTTATCATCATAGAAAAGTTCTCAAGGAAAGGCTTGTCTCTGATATAAATCTAAAAGATAAAAAATTGGCAGTGGTTTTTGGAGACTCTCGTTCTTACCCTTTTTCAGAGAAGGGAATCCCAAAAGACAAGCAGAAAGATTGGACACTTTATAATTTTAGCGGACCGCAAGGCATTCCCATGTACTCTTACTTTACCTTAAGAGACATTTTAAACAAGGGCGTTCGTCCAAATTTTGTCATTCTCTCGTTAAGCCCGGAGGCCTTCGACGATTCCAAAGGGTTTATCAATTCTCCCTTTCTGAGATTGGCCTGCGATGACCAATGTCTAAATGAGGTGTGGGGGCATTTGGGATGGAAGGATAAATACGAATTCTTGCTCGATCGCCTATTCTCGATTCGATCTGTCGAATTGAATTTTGGACTCTTCATGAACCGACTGAAACGAGGAAAGTTGAGTGAATACAAAGCCTCGAACAATCCCGAATACCAAGTCATCAATTACGGTAAGGGTGAGTATTTGATGTATGCGACTACTGCCAATCCGATTGAAAAACTGGAGAAGGATACACGTCGAGTGAGTGCGATCTATATGAAGTCCTATACACTTGGAGACTCACAGATCGCGTATGTAAAATCTTTTTTGGCACTCACGAGGGAACATCAAATTCCGACGCTTGTCATTTGGCCAAAGGTATATCCAAAGTATTATACCAATTATATTAAATTTGATTTAAAACATGTTTGGTGGGAAAAAATAATTACCTTAGCAAAAGAGGCGGGTGCTTCAACCATTGATATGAATGAGTCCGATACATGCGATCTCTTTAACGACGCATCACATCAATCTGTTTATTGTTTCATTGACCAGATGACGATGATATGGAAAACATTTGCCATCAGATCGAATTAAAAAATTCCCCGGGAAATGGAAGCTCCCCTTTCGATACTCATACATTACATCCGCCTGGATGTGCAACGGCTCTCATTGGAGTCACAGGTGGGGTTGGGTATGATTTTATCTTAATGCCAGTGTTAGTGGGTGTTTTGATACTCTTATTAAATGCAATGATCGTAAATAATTTTGTCCACCATCGAAAATATCCGAAAGTTTGGTTTTAGGTCATTTGGTGTTCGAAAGTAGATAGGAAAGACCCAAGGTCTCAGTGTTACCAATACCTTGGGTAAATGCGGGTGATTGGATTACCAGGTCAATTTTTTAGAATCCTCTATGAATTTTGCGAGACCACTATCTGTTAGTGGGTGTTTGAAAAGCATTTCAAAGACTCCATAAGGAATGGTCACACAATCAGCACCTCTAAGTGCTACTTCTTTGAAGTGAATGGGGTGACGAACCGAAGCAGCTAAGATTTGTGTTTCGTATCCATAGTTGTCATAAATCTCTCGAATTTCGGAGATAAGTTCAAGTCCATCATAACCCACATCGTCTAACCGGCCAATGAAGGGGGAAATGAATGTAGCTCCTGCTTTTGCAGCAAGGAGTGCTTGGTTTGCGGTAAAACAAAGGGTTACGTTTGTGGAAATACCTTTCGAGGTAAACTCGACGACTGCTTTGATCCCTTCTGGAATCAGCGGAACTTTGATCACTACATTTTCGGCAATAGCAGCTAGTTCTAAGCCTTCTTTGATCATCGTCTTCGCATCTGTTGCAAGAACTTCCGCGCTCACAGGGCCTTTTACAAAACTACAAATTTCTTTGATGACTTCAGTAAATTTTCTACCTGATTTGGCAATGATGGAAGGGTTGGTGGTGATACCGTCTAGAAGGCCCATCTCGTGGACCTTTTTGATTTCGGCGATGTCGGCAGTGTCTAGAAATAAATTCATAGACACAGGGTGACTATGGGATTAAATCCCGCAAGGTTTTTGTTTCCTGAACACTAAAGAATTCTTTATAATCTTTTCCTATCATATCCCGAATTGTTGCGGAAAAGTAGTCGATTCTACGAGTATAAGGATTTCTCTTGTAACCTTCTCGCCATTGTACAGCATAACCGCCTCTAGGTGGATTGTCTCGCTTGTCAACAAGCTCCCAGATAGATGCTCCTGAGACCTTGTCATCTCCGATACTCTCTTTTTTGGGCTTTCCGTATTTCTTTTCTAATTTTTCTTTGATTTTCTCAGATGGCACAAGATTGAAATTGACTCCCACAGAAAACAGGATGCCACTTTCACGGTATTCTGTTTGTCCTGCAATGCTCGGGTCAGACTCGGCTCCGCCTGTTTTGGGTCTGACTTCTTTTAGAAGATCAGGGGTTTTGTAGAAGCGGTAGAGATAAAAAATACCGTTTCTTTTGATGAGAAGTTGCGCATCTTTTTTTTCATTTACGATCTGGATTTCCTCCTTGGCTTCGGGATTCGTTGCCATAGACAGAAATTTTTCACGTATCGATTCGAAGGTCATCCCCCACGAGGCTTCAGCAAATCCATCTAAGCTTGTGACCCCTTGGTCAACCTGAGCAAAGAGAAGAGACGGTGTCAGAGAAAGAGCAGCGAGGAGTAAGAGGAACTTCTTCATAGTAATTTTATCGGAAAAAAACCAAAAATCCAAAATCCATTATTTCGGATCTTCGAAATCATCCAGAGATGGCGGCTCGTCTCCGAGCCCCCCTTCTTCAATATCATCCCAATCCCCAAGGCCTGTAGGCTCGGCCGAAAAGGTATCGTCTGTGTCATTTAGGAAGGGATCCTCGTCGGTAAAGTTAGAGTTCTTGTTTTTCGCGGGCGAGGGTGGACTGTCAGGTTCTGCATAGATGTCCTCATCCCAGTTTGGAACAAATTTCTCCTTGGGTCCAATGTGAATCCCAAAAAAAGCTCTTCCCTGCCAGAAATAACAAAGAGGCAATACCACTACCACTCCTGAAAGCAGGACAAACAAAAAATAGAACTCATGATAGAGTCCCCATGAAGCAAGGCTTGCTGACCAAGCACCGAGTCCTAGTCCAGAAAGTACGGCTCGTCCTGCATCAAAAAATTGTTTTAAAGGGCCAGGTGAGGAAAATCCTTCTTTTAAAAATGGAAATCCAAAAAGAAACACAACAAAAAGTAGGGGAGCGTTAAAAAAATAATTACCTGGCGCATCCGTGTAATGCGGGGTTCCCACAGCGCCACCGAGTAAGGACCAAAGCCATGCTAGTAGTGCAAATCCGAAAAAAAGTCCCCCGCCAATCACGAGCTCACCACCTGATGTGAGCACACCCATAAAAATCTTTAACACGGGATCAAGTATTTCCGTAATCTCTTCTCTATCGTAGACGTCCTTCTTATGGAAAAAAAGTAAGTCCGCATAATAGCTAATCACCGCCGTTAAGGCGGTCGTAAAAATTAGAAAAAAGAGAAAGAGAGCAAACTCCATCTTTAGTGTCTAAAATGTCTCATGCCCGTGAAAACCATAATCAGCCCATGCTCATCTGCTGCCGCAATGACCTCTTCGTCACGAATGGATCCACCTGGTTGTATGATGGCCTTTGCTCCTACTTTTGCAACCGCATCGATGCCATCGCGGAACGGAAAGAAGGCGTCGCTGCCGACATAGGAGCCGACAACAGATAGACCAACTTTTTGTGCTTTTACGGCACCGAGTTCCACAGAATCAATCCGTGACATTTGGCCGGCACCGATTCCCAGTGTTGAGTTTTGGTCTGTATACACAATCGCGTTCGACTTGATAAACTTTACGCAGTTCCAGGCAAAAAGTAAGCCTTCCAAATCTTCTTCCGAAGGTTTTAGTTTAGAGACAACTTTTAGATCTTTTTTACTCACGAGATCAAAGTCTCTGTTTTGAATGAGCAGTCCATGGTGGAGGGATCTCAAATCCATTTCTTCTAAGGCTTCGCTAAATTTTGCAATGGGAATCAATCGAATGTTTTGTTTTTTAGAAAATACTTCCAAAGCTTCGTTTGTGAAACCTTCTGCGATCACACCTTCAACAAAGTTCTTTGTAATCTCTTCTGCTGCCGTTTTATCTACAATCCCGTGGATTCCTATGATTCCGCCGAAGGCCGAAATGGGATCTGTTTTGCGAGCAAGTTCAAAGGATTCAAGCACGGTTTCACCAAACGCAATCCCACATGGATTTAGATGTTTTACGATAGAAACTGCATTTTTGGGAAGCAAAGATGCAACATGAAATGCCGCATCAAAATCTAACATATTATTGAATGATAGTTCTTTCCCTTGCAAAGCTTCAAATTCAGATTTAGCAAATATGGGTTCATAAAAGGCTGCATCTTGGTGAGGGTTCTCTCCGTACCTCAATTTCTGTTTTTTCGTAAACGCAAATGAAATTTTTTCGGGGAATTTGATCCCTAGTTTTTGGTTGAAGTAAGTGGAAATGGCAGTGTCGTAGCTTGCCGTTTCAGCAAAAACTTTCGTGGCATATTGAAATGAAGTTTCTGGAGAAATCTTGCCTTTGTTTTGATTCCACTCTTCCATAAACGGAACGTAATCACGTGGATCTGTTATGACGACCACGTTCTTATTATTTTTGGCCGCAGAACGAAGCATAGATGGACCGCCAATATCGATGTTTTCAATCGCATCTTCAAGTGTACAGTCTGGCTTCAAAACTGTTTTTACAAAAGGATAAAGATTCACTATGACAAGCTGAATGGGAACAATTTGGTTTTGTTCCATTTGTTTGACGTGATCGGGATTGGTAGTATCTCCAAGGAGTCCTCCATGGATTTTTGGATGGAGAGTTTTCACTCGACCGTGTAAAATTTCTGGAAAACCGGTGAAGTCTTCTACTTTTTGAACAGGGATTCCAGCCTTGGAAAGTGCGTCATAAGTGCCCCCCGTGGACAATATCTCAACGCCATTCTTTTGCAGAAAGGCACAAACATCTGCGATTCCTGTCTTATCCGAAACGGATACAAGTGCTCTTTTAATTTCTATCATTTTAGGATTTCAACCTTTCTTCCCTTGATTTTTAATTTATTCTCACAAAATAGCTGTATGGCGGTCGGAAGCAGTTTATGTTCTTCCGCTAGGATTGCCCGAGAGAGTTCAATTACTCCCCACTCAGGTTTAATTTCAATGGATTTTTGTAGGATGACTGGACCTGTGTCCACTCCCTCTTCGATAAAATGGACAGTACACCCAGTCACTTTGGCCCCATACTCTAGAGCCTGCTTTTGTGCATCCAGACCAGGAAATGCTGGTAGGAGGGAAGGATGGATGTTCAAAATTTTAAAAGCGAAGGCCTTTACAAATTCTGGTTTCAAAATGCGCATATATCCACAGGCAACGACAAGGTCTGGAGCTAGCTCGCGGGCTTTTTGGAGAAAGGCATCGTGGTAACCGACTTTATCTGTGAAATCTGCATAGGAGACAAGGTAGATCGGGATTTTTAGTTTTTTAGCAATCTCTATAGCTTTCGCTTTCGGATTGTCCGTTAAAAGCCCCAAAATCTCCATCGGGAGCTTTTTTTTTCTCAGTGTTTCTACTGCTTTCTCAAAATTTGAGCCCCTACCAGAGGCAAGAAAGAGGATTCGCTTCGATTTTTTCTTAAATCCGATTGCCAGCAGCTTTCTCATTGGATAATCTAAGATTATTCCATTTGATCATTAAGCAAGTATCCTTTTTGGTCGATGGGTATAGTCAGGAGAAAAAAATGTCACTTGCGAGAAAGACCGGCGGTTATTCCGGTTACAACGAATACAAGGCGAATGAGATTTCTACTGTTAGCCAAGTGAAACTGATCGTTATGCTCTTTGATGGTGCGATACGCTTTTTGGGCGTGGCTATGGAAAATATGACCCCTCGCAAATATGATGTGGTCAACAATCATATTATCAAGACACAAGATATCATCACTGAACTATTACTCTCCTTGAATATGGAAGAGGGGCAAGAAATTGCAAATAACCTCCTTTCGATTTACATCTATTTAAAGAAACGACTGCTCGAAGCAAACATGAAAAAAGATAAAAAGATCATTGCAGAGTGTGTCAAAATTCTTACCGAATTAAAATCTTCTTGGGAAGACTTGGATAAAAAAGAGGGCACACAGAATCAGAATGCCCCTGGCCGTTCTACGGGAATCTCCATTTCAGGTTAATCACATTGACTATGAACCCAGTGACATCTTATTATCTTAAAAAAATCAAACTCCTCGAGGAACTCCTCCAAAACTTAAAACAAGAAGAATCCTTACTTAGTTATGGGGATGCAGACTCGGCAGTAAAAATAGAATTCAAAAATGAACCCATTTTAAAGAAATTAGAAACTCTCGATAGAGAATCTCTTGAAACAAATAACACTATGGGAGTTACGAGTGAGGAAATTGCACTCTCCGAAAAAGTGTTCCTTCTTTTGGATGAGGCAAGAGTGGTGCAAATTAGGGTACAGAGTAAGCTCGAAACCGAGATGAATTCGGCAAAAAAGGAACTTTGGGAGTTCCGGATCAAACGTAAATTAAAAAGCCATTTTTTACAAAATTCAGGTCTCTCTTGGATCAAAAACTACTGCTAAATGAAGCTCTCTCTTTTTTACATCTTACAGAGAGTAGCACCGAACAGGATTTAAAGACTACTTACCATCAACTTGCAAAAAAGTACCATCCCGATTCGGGTGAGTTTGACTCGGATATTTTATTTCATGAATTACAAAAACATCATGAATTTTTAAAATCATATCTCTCTGATCATGGCAGTTTCCGATTTAAGTCAAAAGAAATTCCAGGTCATAATAAAAAGGAACCTAAAAAAGAGGGCAGTGATCCAATTTTTAATTTATACAAGCTCGCCAAAGAAGAAGAAACAAAGGCGATTCTAGATTATTTTGAAAGGACGAAAAACACTCCTTTGCATCTAGATGAATTAAAAAATAAAAACTTAATCGAACTTCGGTTTAAGCTAGAACCAGTCCGTAAAAAATACCAAGAAATCGTATCAGAACATCCCGATAGTATCTGGGCAAAAGACTCAAAAGACTCCTTGCAAAGAATTAGTGTTTGGTGGAGGTAATCCGGTCTTAATAGAATCTTAATCCCTTCTTATTCCCTCCTAATCTCCTAGAAATTGACCCTAATCAAAATGCATGCGATGATTCTTGTATGGATGAACTTTTTTATTTCCCCGTCTATTTCGGATTTCTGATCCTACTTAGTCCTCTCTTCGGTTACTTTATGGCTTATTTATTAAATGCGAAATCGTTGCCTGGCGAAAGCTGGATTCTTAGTTTTTTATTCTCGGGAGCTCCCAAAGAACAAACCTCTAAAGAATACTTAAAGAGTCTTTTTACCTTTCATCTCCTTTTGGGTGTCTTTTCATTTTTGATACTTCGCTTTCAAAATCGTTTGCCACTCAATCCGATTCATCTACCTGGAATGAATTGGGATCTAGCCCTAAATACCTGTATATCATTTCTAACAAATACCAATTGGCAAGCCTATTCAGGGGAGTCCCAACTTTCATATTTTTCCCAAATGGTAGGACTTGCTCCGTTAAATTTCCTGAGTGCTGGTGTCGGACTATCTGTACTCATGTTTGTGGGTCGAGCCATCTCTGCTTCCTCAGAATCCGTTTTTGGAAACTTTTGGCGAGACCTTTATCGGTCCGTATTTTACATCCTGCTGCCTTTATCTGTAATCATAGCATTTTTGTTAGTTGGAGAAGGTGTCGTTCAAACTTTTTTGGATCCAGTTGTAATTAATGGAATTAGCGGAAATGTGCAAACTATTCCCCTTGGACCTGTCGCGTCCCAAGTAGCCATAAAACAGTTAGGTACAAATGGAGGTGGTTTTTATGGAGTCAATAGCGCTCACCCTTTGGAAAATCCGACACCAATCTCTAATTTTATCCAATTGTTTGCGATTCTTCTCCTGCCGGGATCCTGCGTTTTTTTATACGGAAAGCTAGTCGGATCCTTTCGTCATGCTTGGACCATTTTTTTTGTCATGCTTCTTTCGATCACGCTTGCTTTTACAGGGGCGTATCTTTCGGAAAACACAGGAGCCTCGGCTTGGGAGGGAAAAGAAACCCGATTCAATCTGGTTGAATCCACTCTTTGGATGACAGCAACCACAGCTGCTTCTAACGGCTCTGTCAATTCTATGCATGATAGCTTTTCCCCGTTGGCTGGAGGAATCGGACTTTTTCAGATCATGTTAGGTGAGGTGATTTTTGGTGGGGTTGGGGCAGGTATGTATGGGATGTTCTTGTTTTTAATTTTGACCGTGTTTTTGTCGGGACTGATGACTGGAAGGACACCAGAATATCTTGGCAAGAAGATCGGAAAGTTTGAAATCAAGTGGACTCTCGTTGGAATTTTAGCACCAACTTTTTGTATTCTAATCGGCACGGTTGTTAGTATTTTCTTAAAATCCGGCTATTCCGCTCATGGCCCTCACGCGTTATCTCAGATTCTTTATGCATTTAGTTCAGCCTCGAATAATAATGGTTCTGCTTTTGCTGGTTTTTCAGCGGACACCTTATGGGGTAACCTTTCTCTGGGATTTTCCATGCTGATTGGAAGATTTGTTGTGATCGCTTCCGTTATATTTGTCTCATCAAGTTTAGGAAAAAAAATCAAAGCAGAAGCTTCAGAGGGAAATTTCAAAACGGATACTGCCTTATTTGGAATTTTACTTCTCTCTATTTTACTCCTTGTGTGCGGACTTTCCTTTTTTCCAGTCATTGTCCTTGGACCAATATTTGAACATATTCTCATGTTAAATGGAGATCTTTTTTAAACTCATATGAACAAAACGAATCCAATTTTTAATTCCAGTTTAATGATGCAAGCGATGAAATCATCGCTTTTAAAACTATTACCAAAATACGCTTTTTTAAATCCCGTGATGGGTTCAGTCTGGCTGGGAACTTTTGGATTGTTCCTTCAGATGTTATACGATATAGTAAGAAACATACCACTTACTAATGAAACTCCCATCTTTATCTGGTTATTTCTGACGGTTTTATTTGCGAATTTTGCAGAAAGTTTAGCAGAAGGACGAGGGAAGGCACGGGCCGATAGCCTAAAAAAAGCAAAAGTATCGACACTCTGTAATTTAGTAAAAGATGTAGGTGATAATCATTTTCTTCAGAAGTATGCCAATGAATTAGTGTTAGGAGATATCATCTTTGTAAAAGCAGGTGAATTTATACCTGGGGATGGCGAGGTTATTTCAGGGATCGCGAGCGTAGATGAATCCGCGATTACAGGTGAATCTGCTCCGGTGATTCGAGAAAGTGGAGGAGATCGTTCTGCGGTGACTGGTGGTACCAAAGTTTTATCGGATAGTCTTTATATTCGTATCACGGCTGTTCAAGGTTCTAGTTTTATTGATAAAATGATTTCCATGATCGAGGGTGCATCTCGTCAAAAGACTCCGAATGAAGTGGCGCTAGGCATTTTACTTTTTGCTCTCACTTTTCTATTTGGGATTACGGTAGTCTCGCTCATCCCCATAGCAAGATTTGTGGGTGAGGCAACAGGTAACGATTGGAATTTTCCATTCTCTACTTGGCTTGCCTTATTTGTATGCTTGATCCCAACAACGATTGCTGCCCTGTTAAGTGCCATAGGAATCTCTGGAATGGAAAGACTGATTCGATATAATGTGATAGCAAAAAGTGGGAAAGCTGTGGAGGCAGCCGGAGATATCCATGTTCTGCTACTTGACAAAACTGGAACGATCACTCTTGGAAATAGGGAAGCAAGAAATTTTTTCCCCGCGGAAGGCAAAACCGCACAAGAATTAGCAGATGCCGCTCAATTGTCCTCTCTCTCGGATGAAACTCCCGAAGGTAGATCCATCGTTGTACTCGCAAAAGAAAAATTTTCCATACGAGAGCGAATTTTACATGAAGTAGATGTTAGGTGGATTCCTTTTTCAGCCACCACCCGGATGAGCGGCGTCGAAATTTGGCAGAAGGGAATCTTACAAAGAGGTATCAGGAAAGGCTCCATTGATGCCATTCAAAAACATTTAGCTTCCATGAATGCCTTAATCCCGGAACAGATAATTCAGAAAGCGAGTGAGATCGCTCGTAAGGGGAGCACTCCGATTTTGGTTTCAGAGGGTAAGGAAGTGCTTGGAATCATCGAGCTAAAAGATATTGTTAAAGGTGGATTGAAAGAAAGATTTTCATACCTCCGTAGAATGGGAATCAAGACAGTCATGATAACAGGTGATAACCCTCTAACAGCTGCGGCAATAGCTGCCGAAGCCGGCGTAGATGATTTTATTGCCGAAGCAACTCCGGAAAGAAAGTTGAATCGTATCAGAGAAGAACAGGCAAAAGGTTATCTAGTGGCAATGATTGGAGATGGAACTAATGATGCTCCCGCACTTGCCCAGTCGGATGTCGGCGTTGCGATGAACACGGGAACGCAAACTGCCAGAGAGGCTGGCAATATGATCGATTTAGACAGCAATCCGAGTAAATTGATCGAAATTGTAGAAATCGGTAAACAGTTGTTAATGACTAGGGGCGCTCTGACTACGTTCAGTATCGCAAATGATGTCGCAAAGTACTTTGCTATACTGCCAGCCATTTTTGCACCACTCGGTCCGATCAATGTTATGAGATTGTCAAGCCCCGAACACGCCATCCTGTCGGCAGTCATTTTTAATGCCCTTGTCATACCAGCTCTCATTCCGCTGGCACTGCGAGGAGTAAAATACGTTCCGAAATCTGCTGATGCCGCACTTTTACGTAATGTAATTTTATACGGTGGGGGCGGGCTCCTATTCCCTTTTATCGGTATCAAAATCATCGATCTTATATTGTTAGGAATAAATGTATGAATCAGAAAAATAACGTAGGTGATGTGGTCATTGGTATACGATTACTCGCACTTTCCCTTTTTGTATTAGCAGGTATTTATCCGATTCTGATCACACTCTATGCGACTGTTTTTTTCTCGGAAAAGGCAAAAGGTAATATGTTTGGCGAGACTGCTTACGGGATGGCATCCAAAAATATTTCCCAAGATTTCAGCAGCAAGGGGTGGTTTCAAAGTAGACCCAGTTCGTCAAATTACAATACTTTACCAAGTGGTGCATCGAATTTGAGCAGGACCAGTCGAACGCTACATGACCAAGTAATTAAAAGAGAAATATCGCTACAGGCGCAAGGTATCGATCCCAAAAAATGTCCAGAATTACTCTATACCTCGGGATCAGGTATCGATCCGCACATCACACCCATTTGTGCTTTAGAGCAGGCAAACAGGATCGTAACAAAATTTGGAATTTCGAAAGAAGCGCTCGCTACTCTTATCACTCAGAACACCGAATCTTCTTTGCTTGGTATTTTAGGTAGAGACCGCGTAAATGTAGTGAGTCTCAATCTAGACCTCAGGAAATTATTGAATGTCAAATAAAAGTCCAGAAGACTACTTACGTATCGCTGAACAATCCGAAGAAAAAAAGAAAGGAGTTTTGAAAATTTATTTTGGAATGTCGCCAGGAGTAGGTAAGACCTATGCCATGTTATGTGAAGCACAAAGATTAAAAAAAGAAGGTTCCGATGTTCAGATTGGTATCGTTGAAACTCATGGAAGAGAGGAAACGAAAGCCCTACTCAATGGACTCAGAGAAATTTCTTTGAAGGAGATCTTATATAAAGAGATAGTTTGGAAAGAGATGGATGTAGAAGCGGTGATGGCAGCACGGCCAGAGTATGTTCTAGTCGATGAACTTGCGCATTCAAATATACCAGGTTCACTTCATAAGAAAAGATACCAAGATGTTTTTATGCTTCTCGATGCTGGTATCAATGTCCTGTCCACTGTAAACGTCCAACATTTAGAAAGCCAAGTTGACTCCGTGGAAAAAATCATCCAAAGTGCAGTGAAAGAAACAATACCAGATATTATATTGGAACGTGCCGATGAACTTGTTTTAATCGATGTGATACCTGACGAACTCTTAAAAAGATTGGCTGAGGGAAAGATTTATATCGAAGAGAAAATCAATTCTGCAAGAGAAAACTTTTTTAAAAAAGAAAATCTAACATTTCTTCGGGAATTATCTTTAAATTATACAGCCAGGTATGTGGAAAAAAGAATGCCACATGGCAGAGATAAAATTATGGTTGCGATCTCAGCCAGCCCACATTCAAGAAATTTATTGCGTCACGCGAAGAGACTTTCTTTGGAACGAAATGCAGAGTTATTTGCCTTTTTTTCAGAAAAAGAAGAACAGAGAGATCCTAGGTCAGAAGAATTGATTCGGTCTCATATTCGTTTAGCAAAAGAATTAGGTGCTGAAGTGATCCATTCTTATGAATCAGATCCTGTCATTGGAATTATGAATGCTGTACACGGAAAGAGAGTGAATCGGTTAGTCATTGGTGGTTCTGTAAAACCGAATTTTTTAAATTTTTTTCGAAGCAATATTTCAGAAAAATTAACACGGAATCTACGAGATATCGAAATCATCATCTTGCCGACTTCAACAGAAGAATTAAAAAGGGTTGACCTATTTCAGCTGTTAATCCCTTCCTCAAGTTTACGCCAGTATTTGAGTATTTTACTTCTAACCCTCTTGATTACATTACTCAATTTACCTTTGTTGCCTCACATTGGTTATTGGCCCATTTCGATCTTATATCTATTTTACGTTGCTCTCCTCGGAATTTTCTTTAGCCGAGGGCCAGTACTCGTCGCAGCACTTCTATCTGCATTGTTCTGGAATTTTTTATTTATTCCTCCTCGATTTACCTTTTTCATATCCAAGTTAGAAGATGCATTGATGTTTTGTATTTTCATACTCATCGCTCTGATTAATGGGGGTCTTACCTCCAAGTTGAAGCGCAACGAAATGAAATTAAGGTCAAGAGAAGAAAAATTATCGATCTTATATGAATTGACTCGAAATCTCTCAAAAACTTCTCAAAGTAATGAAATCATTCGCATCGGTGAGTCTTTTTTTAAGAAGATTTTTCCTTTCCCTGCAAATTTATTTTTTTATAAACAAGAAATTTTTAGTCCAGAAATTTCCGACGCAAAAAAACTTGCCGTTGCTACAATCGCACTTAAAAGCGGTAAACCCGCTGGCAGGTATACGGAAACACTCTCTCTATCTCCTTCTACTTTTTACCCATTACAATCACCAGGGGGAACAACAGGAGTCATAGAAGTTGAATCTGCTTCCGAGCCAACTCTCGAACAGGAAATTTTATTAAACACCATTGCCAATCAAGTATCTCTTGCCTTGGAAAGAGATACTTTGTCGGAGGAGGCTAAAAAAACATTTCTTCTCAAGGAATCGGAGAAACTTTACAATCTAGTCTTTAATTCCCTTTCACATGAATTGAAAACTCCTCTGACTTCCATTAGAGGTTCCGCCTCTGCACTCTTGGATACAGACATTGTTGAAGATCCCGAGGCGAGAAAAAGCCTATTAGAGGAAATTCAAGAAAGTGCCCTGATCTTAAATTTGCTTTTGGGAAATCTGCTCGATATTAGTCGAATTGAATCGGGATATCTCTCCTTAAAAAAAGAAAAAGTCTATCCAGCCGATATCATTCACGAGGCGATTTCCTATTTAGGAAAGAACAAATCGACGCATGAAATTATTACAGAAACTAATGATTGTAAAATGGAGATTGATTTAGACCGCGTTCTTTTTGCGCATGCCCTCTTTAATTTGCTTTATAATGCCTGTTTGTACACTCCCCCCTCGTCAACAATCTGGATCAAGTTGGTTCAAAAGGAAAATCATCTAATTTGGAGTGTCGAGGACAATGGAAAAGGTTTGCCGAGTGATGCCTCTCGTATTTTTCAAAAATTTTTTAGAGGCGAAGCAACTGGTAAAATTGGAACGGGGCTAGGACTTGCCATCACAAAATCCATTGTTGAGTTACATGGTGGATCCATTTCTGCGATGAATCGCCCAGAGGGGGGAGCAAAATTTGTAATTGAATTACCAATTTCAGATCGTATGGTGTAAGAGACCATGGCAAAAGACTTAATACTCATAGTGGATGACGAAGAAGCAATTCGCAAGATGTTGAGAATTGCATTGGAAGCTAAAGGATATGAGACAAGAACGGCAATCAGTAAAAAAGATGCCATTGAAGCTTGTGCACTTTATAATCCCAAGTTGTTACTGCTTGACCTGCAACTTCCTGATGGAAATGGACTTGATGTCATCCAAGAGGTTAGAACTTTTACGGAAGCGCCTGTCATTATCCTATCTGTGATGAGTGGGGAGGAAGAAAAGATAAAGCTTCTGGACGCGGGAGCTGACGATTATATAACAAAGCCTTTTAGTATGGGTGAATTACTCGCTCGCATACGAACGGCACTTAGGCGAGTTCCTGCGGAGGACGCTCTTCCACCTTGGTCAAATGAAGATTTATCCATAGATTTTTCAAATCACAAAATCACGAAACAAGGGGAACAGATAAGACTTACACCTACCGAGTTTCAAATTTTGACCTTACTCATAAAACATGTTGGAAAAATTCTTACCCATGAATTTCTCATTAAAACGATTTGGGGCGATAATGCACAGAATGAACTTAATAGCCTCAGAGTTCATATCACACAGCTGAGAAAAAAAATCGAAGATAAACCTTCTCGTCCGAAACATCTTTTAACGGAACCAGGGATCGGTTATCTTTGGAATTAGATATTTTGTAGGGGATTGGTAATCTCCCCTACAAAAAGATATTGGTTACGGACTAGGAGGAGCTACCGCATCTCCACCAACAAGGCCAAGAGAGATCTCAGGAATCCAACTGATGAGTATGAGCCCGATGAGGAACAAACCGACGATAGGTGCGACGGATTGGATGACCTTTCCTAACGGCTGTTTGAAGATTCCCGAAGCTACGAAGAGGTTCACTCCCACAGGCGGTGTCAAGTAACCGATCTCAAGGTTCACGATCATGATGATTCCAAAATGTACTGGGTTGATACCATAGTTGATGGCCATCGGCGCAAGTAGTGGCGCAAGAACTAGGATCGCACTCATGATGTCCATAAACATACCTACGATGAGGAGCAAGATGTTTACACCGATAAGAAAGGTTACCGGGCTTGAAATCATCGTCGACATTTTCGCTACCAAATTTTGAGGAATCTCATTCTCGATCATAAACTTGTTCAGACTCACGGCGAGAATTAATATCAGAAAGAGAACACCCAACATTTCGGCACTCTCAGCCATGATTTTAGGGATTTTAGGAAAGCTTAGTTCTTTATGGATAAAAACTTCCACTACGATGGCATAAAAAACCGCAATCGCAGCAGATTCAGTGGCAGTGAAAAACCCAGAGTAGATACCGCCGAGAATCACGACTGGCATCATAAGAGCGAGAAATCCTTCCTTCCAAGAGGCAATCACTTCTTTCCAGTCCCACTTCCCTCGACCCACTTTACCTGCTCGGAAAACGGAATAAATCATAAGTAAACTCATAAGCAAAATGCCAGGACCGATCCCTGCGATAAAAAGATCCGTCACAGAAACACCTACCATAATCGCATAAACAATCATGGGAATGCTAGGAGGGATGATGATTCCCAGAGTTCCACCAGAAGCGAGCAAACCCATCGAAAACTGAGAAGGGTAACCTGCTTTTGTGAGAGATGGATACATGAGTCCACCAATCGCGATGAGAGTCACGGGAGAAGATCCGGAAATCGCAGCAAAGATCCCGCAAGAGAAAACGCCTGCGATGGCAAGTCCTGCAGGGATTGGCGCCGTCATTGCTGCTGCCATGCGTATGAGTCGTCTGGCAATGCTACCATGAGTCATTAAATTTCCTGCAATGATAAACAAAGGAATTGCGAGTAAAATCTCTTTGTCTCCTGCAAAAAATAAATCTCCGATGATGCTGTTTAATTCATGAAACGACTCGAGCGGCGGATCAGGAAGGAAATAATAACAGAATACGGTCACAGCGCCCATGAGGATGATGAGCGGTTGTCTCAGTAAAATGAGGATTAATAATAATCCAAGTATGCCCCAGGAACTCATTTGTTTGCCTGCCCTTTATCAGTATCAGATATTACGTATTCGTCTTTCAATTCCTCTAATGCTTCCGTAGCTTCATCCATATCCGCAGGTCGGAGTGCTGGGAAAAATCCATAGGCTAGATGTCTTAGTCCCATGGAGGTAAAGACATAAGGAAAAATCATTTGTACTTTCCAAAGTGAAATTTCCGTAACGGGATTTACTTCATCAAGTGAGATGCTCTCTTTAACATAGATAAACGAGAGAAATGCTAAAAACAAAAAGAAAGTTGAAACGACAAACTGTTCAATCACCTTGATGTAAGGTAAAATTTTCTTAGGCAAAAGTTTATCTGCGATTTCTGGACGCAAATGTGATCCTTTCGCACTCGCGAGTGCAGATCCAAACAGGCCACCCCATAACATGAAGTAGAGCGAAAGTTTTTGTGCCCAAACGATACCACCACGTCCTAGCCATTCCAGAAGGTCTGAGGCTTCCGTTCCGATGGCGCTAACAATGTATACGCTCCAGCCACCTAAAAAATCAGCAACGCCAGTCTTTGGATATGCATCCGAAGAATCTATGATCCATGATAAAAACTTATCAATGGCTTCTCTTTTGGAGACATCGGCAATCATGACGAGTGTGAGCAGAAGGAAACAAATCCCTCCTGCCCATTTTTCTCCGAAACTCAGGTAGTTTAGAATCCTATCTACGAATTTCATTTATATTTTCCTTACTCTTTTTAACACCTAATCTTTAACCGCCGCAAGCTGCTTTAGCTTTTTGAATTTTATCGTAGATCTGCTTCGCTTCCCCACCGATTTTTCCATTTACTTGCGCAGGAACACCTGCTGCCGCTGCCTTGAATGCTGCAATTTCAGAAGAGGAAGGCTCATACACTTGCACGTCCGCTTTTTTTAAAGTCGCGATCATGTTTTTTTCAATGGATCTCACTGCCTTACGGGCTCCAGGAGCTAGATTATTGCCTTCACCCATCAGCAAAGTTTTTTGTTCCTCATTCAGAGTGTCCCAAAACTTTTTAGAATACACGATAGCTGCGGGCTGGTAGATATGGCGCGTCAAACTGAAATGTTTGATGGCTGTTTGCCACTCTGCTGCAAGAGTAAAGAGAGGTGTGTTGTCAAAACCTTCCACGACACCTGTTTGGAGTGATGGTAATACCTCTGGTATTGCGATCGGGATCCCACTCACGCCCAATGCTTTCCAATAGGCAATATGCACTGGAGACTCTTGGATGCGGATTTTGATTCCTTTTAAATCTCCAGGAGATTTCACAGGATTTGACTTCGTTCCAATGGAACGGTATCCATTCTCTGCCCAGGTAACAAAAATAAGTCCTTTAGCTTCGAATAATCTTTTGAAGTCAGCAAGTAAGTGCGTATCTAAAACACAATCTGCTTGCGCAAAAGAATCAAATAGATACGGCATTTCCAATACGTTTAACTCTTTAACAGTATTTGCAAGAGCACCCGCAGTAAGACCAGCACCTTGTAGTTTTCCCCGAATGACTTGTTGGAGGATTTCGTTTTCTCCACCCATTTGCCCGCCAGGATAGAGTTTCATTTTGATCTGACCCGAGGACTCGGTTTCGATTTTTTTCTTAATTTTGGAAAGCTCATTGGCCCAAGGAGAACCATCGGGTGCGACGGTAGCAAGTTTGACGACTGTTTGTGCAAAAATGCCTCCACTGATAGTGAAGGCAAAAACTGCACCTGTTGTTAATTTAACAAGTGTTTGGAACATGATATCTCCTTTAACTACATTTCATCGAGCAATTTTTTAGCTTTTCGTTGCTCGACGATTTGATCTGATTCTATTTCTGGTAACGACTTCGCATTTCCTTTCAGGACATATTCAAGTTGTGATTTGAATTTTGTTTCATCACCTTTTAGGCGTGATTCAGCATACAAAACTCGAACCGCAAAGTAATTTGGATGTTTTTTAATCGCTTCTTCAAATAGCTTATCTGCAAGTTTCTTATCTCCCGTAGGTGAGAGAGCATTACTTGTCGCATCATAACGAAGAGTGGCTGAATAAAAATATTCTTTGCCCATAGTTTTTTCTAGTTCACGTACTCTGTTTACCATCGCTGTAAACTTACTTCTGTTAGCAAGGATCGTTGTGAATCCTGAAAGTCTTGACCATTTGCCTAGTGAAGCGTATCTCCAATACAAGGCATCAATATCATCAACGTCTAACACATCAAGTGCCTTCTCAACTTCTAAGCCATCTTTTACTACTTTGTCACGAAATTTTGGATTCATGGCAAGGGCAGCTTCACACCAAGATACAGCGGCATCATAAAATTTGATCGATTCTGCTTTTACAGGTGCATCTGTATCGGCATCTCCTGTTAGCTTCAACCAAAGGTGTCCATCTCCCATCAGGTAATTTGCTCTGCAAAGAGTAACCTTCACATCTTGGTACTGTGGATTTTCATTTGAAAACTGTTCCAAAAGAACAATGGCTTGTCTAAGGTCGGCTTCATTGTGTTTGGTTTTGAGTAGCTTTTCTATGTCTGCAGGAAGCTTCGCAGGAGTTTTTGATCTCTCCACTTCCGAGGCGACTATTTTTACTGATCTAGATTTTCCGCAGGCGACTACAGAAACTAGCACGAGAACTGCAATCGCAGCTCGTTTCCAAGTGTACGTTTTGTTCATTCAATTACCATCCGATATATTTTGGGGGAGTAGGCTCCCCTCTCTATTTGTCAAATTTGACATGTTGAGACTTAGACTCGTTTCCAATCATTTAGGAAACGAGATCTCAAAATGTTCTGTGAAAATTTAGTGGAATATGTCGGAAATGCAAGTAAGTTTTATTTTTAAGGCAATATTATGGCATTCGATGGGCCAGAGATGTTCAGTCCGCTCGTTCCTGATCGGATTCTAACAGAAAGTCCTAGGGCTCGTACGGATACGTAGGTTCCCGAAGTGAGCGAAATACGAAATTTACAGTCAATTCCCGAGCCAAGTGTGGGAAGGGAGGTGGAGGGATCGATGAGAAAGACATAATTTCTCGGCTGCACAGGAAGCACAGTCATGGTACCACCACTGATGGAGCAATCCGTTCCTGCATTCAAATCTCCTTGGTTCCGTGCATCATTTTCAGTCGGACCTGCATACAGGCGGTATCCCTGGAAGATGAGTTCTGGGTTGGTCGCTCTCACATCAAGCGTGAAATTGGAATTGCCATTGTTTGTCGCTGAGACAAGTAAAGGAGGGATTTGAACGCTCGCATTGGATGTATAATTTGTGCAGTGAGATAAAGGAAACACCAGAAATAGGATGAGAGAAAATCGGAACATTTCTAACTAAGAATTCTCCGCTTTCTTCTCATTTCTTTTTTTGTTCCAAAGATACCCTAAAAGTACAACGATACCCATGGCCACAATGGAGAGGATGATGGTTTGTCCCTGGCGCACCCAACCCATAAGTTCATCAAAGTTGTGTGCTCCGTAATAACCTAAATAAACCCAAATGGGAACGGAAATAAAAGCAGCAAAACCATCGGTAAATAGAAAGCGTAGAAAGGAAATTTGCCCCGACGTGCCCGCGGTGAAAAAAATAGGCATGCGCAAACCCGGCATAAATCGACCGAAAAAAACGACCCATTTGCCATGTTTTTTGAATTGTTCCTGAACTTTGCCAAATCGTTCGGGATGGAGCACTTTTTTTAAGATGGGGAGCTTGAGGGCTCGTTCTCCGTAGTGGCTTCCGAGCCAAAAGACAAAGCTGTCGCCAATGAGTACTCCCGCCATACCGACAAAAAACATAACATGGACATTTGTATATCCCAGGCCAGAAATGACACCTCCTGCGGTGAGAGAAATGTCCTCAGGAACGGGAAGTCCAAATCCGCAGAGGATGAGAACTCCGAATACGGCAAAATAACCGTATTGCATAAAAAAGGTTACAAGGGTTTGTAGAAAGTCCATGCAGTGATATATACTGTTTTTATGATTTCACAGAAAAAGGAAAGAGAATTTATGCTAAAAGAAAGATCAATCCTTCTCGAAGAAGAAGAAAAATTACTCGCGCCGTATGCTCAGAAAAGCTCGCAAACGGGAATCCGTGAGTTTGCGGAAGCAGAACATCCCTATAGACTTCCATTTCAGCGTGATAAAGATAGGATCATTCATTGCCAAGCATTCAAACGTCTTGAATACAAAACCCAAGTTTTTGTTTATTCTGTCGGAGATCATTACCGTAATCGACTGACTCATACTTTGGAAGTTGCGGGGGTATCGAGAACAGTTGCTAAGGTACTTGGTTTAAATGAGGACTTAACGGAAGCCATAGCGCTTGCACACGACTTAGGTCACTCTCCCTTCGGACATGCGGGACAAGACGCTTTAGCAGAACTGATGCGGTCAAATGGCGGTTTTGAACACAATAAACAGTCGTTACGAGTCGTCCAGAAACTGGAAAGAAAGTATCCAGAATTTCCAGGCTTAAATTTATGTTACGCCACCTTACAAGGAATTATGAAGCATGGTGGCGATTATGAAAAGAGTTTTGCAAACTTAAAAAGACAAGAAGACGGACCATCTCTAGAAGCCCAAATCGTGGATTTTTCTGATGAAATTGCCTATTCTAGCCATGATATCGAAGACGGATTGGAAAAAAAATTCATTAGTCCAGAGGATCTTGTGGACATCCAGCTATGGAGAAGGAATTTCCAAACGGCAAAAAAGACGTATCCAACCGCAAAAGAGGAATTGATACTTCGAACTACATTTCGAAATATACTCAACGAGATCGTCTCAAATCTAATCACAACTACAGGTTCAAAATTAGAACTCCATCAGATAGAAACCGAAGAGGATGTACAAAATGCCTATCGGAAAAAGGTAAAACTTGTTAGCTTTTCAGAATCCATGATCGAGGATATGAAGGAACTGAAACAATTTTTATTAGTTCATTTGTATCGGCATAAGGATGTTGAGAAAATGAGCGACCAAGGAAAGGAGATCATTTATGTTTTATTTGATTACTTTATGAAACATCCAGACAAGATACCAGACTCTTATCTCGAGCGCGAAAATGAGGAAGGAAGGCACAGAATCGTTTGCGATTATATTGCTGGTATGACGGATCGGTATGCGATGGAAAAGTTAAAACAAGAAGGAATCTTATGGTCGCCATATCTGTAAAATTCTTTGACTAGCAGCAATCATTCCATAATTTATAGAATATGTTAGAATTGTACAGCCACCCGAATTCGACTTATACGCATCGCGTAAGAATCGCACTGATTTTTAAATCGATAGATTTTACGATCAATCACGTCGCTTTGGATAAATTAGAAAATCGAAAGAAACCGTTCCTTGCGATCAATCCCTATGCAAAAGTTCCTGTTTTGAAGGATGGAGACTTTATACTCAGTGAATCATCGGCCATCCTTCGCTATCTTGAGGAAGCATACCCTGATACAAAAAAACTCATCCCTCTTGATACCAAGGCTAGAGCCACCATGAACCAATTTGCCAACCAATGTGAAACAGAATTCTGTTTTCCTGGTAGTTTTGTGTATTTTGCGAAAAGATTTATAAAAGAGGAGAAATGGGATGTGCCGCGCATGAAGGAATACTCGAAAAAAATAGGAAGGCACTTGGAGATATTTGATTCGTACCTTGCTGATAAGAGTTATGTGATTGGAAACGAGTTCGGTTTTGTGGAAGTGATGTATGCTCCCTTTATTTTTAATATCGGCTACCTAGATGTGGAAATTCCCATTCATTTTAAGGCTTGGATGGATAGAGTTCTTTCTCACGATTCCGTAAAACAAGTATTAGGCTCGAATTAGATTTCTTCAAAATGGTCAAAGCTAAAGGAATGATTTACATCATCGATTGAAATGATCAATTGATTTTCGTTCGTTGTGAGAATCTTTTTAGGAAATTGATATATATATTTCTTAGATCGAAGGAGATTTACTTGGTTCGAGAATTTTCTTGGCACATTATATAAATTTTCTGTGGAGTCATTTCTCTTAATAGGGACCATTTTCTCGTTTATGTGGTGGTTGCGTTCCCGTTTACCGGAGTTTCGAGAATTGTTTACGACTGTTTTAATCAACAAGTGGTCGTAATCTGCAAGGAAGGATAATTTGCCCTTTTCTCCGTTGAGTAAGATTGTCTCAATTTCAAATAAATCTGGTTTATCTGGATTCTCACTTTCTGTGATCAAAAAATAAACAAATTCCCTTATATTGGGACTTAGCTCGGATTTCTCTGTAAATTGAATTTGATTGTTTTTGTCCTTCGTGATGGCATAAAAACTTTCTTCATCATGAATTCGGAAGATTTGAAACTGTTGTTTCAAAGTTTTCCCCATAGATTTTGGATGAATGTAATTTTTATCTGCGTGAATTTGATTTGATTCTGCAATATTCTTTTCTTCGGTCGATGTACATTTTGAAATAGTGATGGCGAATGCAAAAATAAATGCAAGGTAGCTGATTGTTTTCATAAATTAAGAAATTGATTCTGTAATTTGTTGGACAATTCGCGCCAGTTTTTTTGCCAATCCCTTGACCCGTTCGGGCCAACGATGTTCGTGACAGACATATATGCGGATAATTGTATATTCTTTATTTCACACACACGCGCAATTCCATACAATTCTAAATTCTCAACTCCAAGATCCTTCCAATCCTCCGAAGGAGGTGTAATGATATTGAGTAAGGTCAATGTACTCGGTGCATTGCAAATTGCTGTCGGATGGATCGCTAATGGTTGTAGGAAATCGATTGCGTTTCGATTGACAAAAATTTGTTTTGTTTGGCCGAGTGCGGCTGATATTTCTTTATTATGTGCGCTTGTGACGCTCACGAAATCACCTATCGAAAAGCGAGACCATGGGTAAGCACCACAAGAACCAAAAAAAATCACAGATTCAACTTCGGGATAGGTGAATAGATAAGATTGTAAAGAGAGAGCTGCCTCTAAATTTCCGATGCCTAAGCTTTGGATATGTAGGAATTTTTTAGAGGCGATGAGTAGGTCGATCTCTCCTACAAAAGCAGAGCAGAGGAGTGTCTTCGAATTATCTTCCAACCAAACCCTTGCCCTCATCATACCCATGCATCAGATTCAGATTTTGGAGAGCTTGGCCTGCAGCCCCTTTCCCCAAGTTATCCAATGCGGAAACAATCACTAACGTGTTTCCTCTCATTCGGAAACCGATATCAAGAAAGTTTGTGTTTTGCACATTACGTAGCTCCACAGCCTCTGGCGTCGGTAGGAGTCGTAAGAAAGTTTCTCCCGCCATGCTCTTCTGGTACTGCGTTAAAATCTCTGATTCTGAGACATCTTCCTTGAAGTTGATATAAATCGTGCTGAGAATCCCTCGGTAAACGGGGAGTAGGTGAGGAGTGAAAATCAGTTCTAATGGTTCGCTACCAGTTGCCATATATTCTGAGATTTCTGGCTCATGTTGGTGTGAGAGGATTTTGTAGGCTCGAAAGTTTTCATATACATGGGTAAAAGCGAAGGTAATTTCTTCGGTTCTACCGCCAGCTCCGCTCACACCCGATTTCGAGTCGATGATGACAGGCCCTGCAATCTTTTTTCTTAGGTCTCCCAAAAGTGCCACGGGAAGGATGGCAGAGGTAGAAAAACAGCCCGGATTAGAGACAAATTTTGCGCCCTTAATTTTTAAACGAAAGAGCTCAGGGATACCAAAAACAACCTGCTCCATCAAATCAAAAGCTGTGTGCTGAAACTTATAAACAGCCTCAAATTTTGCCTTATCATGCAAACGAAATGTTCCGGATAGATCGATGACTCGATGTCCCTTTTTTAAAAGTTTAGGAGCCATGTCGAGAGAGGCTTCATTCGGAGTGGCAAGAACGACAGTGCAATCTTTCGGAATTTCTGAATCATGTTTGGCAAAAGTGAGATTCGGCAAGTAAGCTTCGCTTGGAAAAACTTCCCGTAGGGTTTTTCCGTTTACTTGATTCGATGTTATGTGAATTATTTCAAATCCGTCGTGATGGGATAAAAGTTTTAATAGCTCTCTTCCCGTTAGCCCACCTCCACCAATGATCGCGAGTTTCTCTGTCATTCCAATGTCCTTGTTTGATAATAAAGGACTCTGTAGTCACTTTGTCAATGAAAGCTTGCTTTATTTTTTTAGTTCATAGGTGTCACCTATAGAAAGTATCTCTGCTTTATTTCCAAGGGGTGCTAATGCTTCTTGAATCGTCTCTAATTCAGATTCCATCGTGCGATAGAATGTTCCGTAATGCATCGGAATCATTTTTTTTGCACCTAAATCTAAAAACGTATCTACGGATTCGATTGGATTGATATGGACTGGATTATTTGGACCCTTGCTTGGTCCAACGGGAAGAAAAGCAATGTCAATCTGGAACTTTTTACCTATCTCTTTAAATTGTGCTTTTTGGTAACCAGTATCACCTGCAAAATATAAAGTGATTCCTTTGTATTCAATCACGTAACCAGTGTAAGGATCGTGGTCCCATAAATTATCAACTAGCCAACGCCCACCGAAATGTCTTGCAGGAACAGCTGTTATTTTTATTTGATTTGAATCTACTTCTTGCCAGGGTTCCATTTCTACTTTTTTCGCTTCATGCAAGTTCGGAACATAAACTCCAGCACCTTTCGGAACAAGAACTTTACCTTTAACTTTTAATCCTTCAAGAGTGTTTTGGTCCAAATGGTCGAAATGGGTATGCGAAATAAGCACACAGTCGAGTTCGGGAACATCGCCAAGTGAAATCGGAGTGCCAATGTGTCTTTTGACAATCAGGCCAATGCTATCAGAAAAATTTGGGTCTGTTAAAATCCATTTGTCATAAACCTGAATGAGAAGTGTTGCATGGCCAATCCAATGCACTTTTACTTGGCTTGGGTCAAAGCCAGAAAGATTTAAGACTTTTGTCGGCCTTTCGATCGTTCGAAACAAAGAACAATGGTTCAGCGAAAGGAGGATAAGAATGAAAAGAAAGATGGGTCTCAAGGAATTCATGTTTAGGGATTAGACCCATGCATTATCAAAAAGTTCCAGGGAAAGAGTTTCGATTTTGCTTGCCATTTTTTAAATTTGACTCTATATATTGAGAAGTTCATGACCTCTCACCGTAACAGAAATGCACTCCTCTCTCAATACATAACCGTTAAAGATTTATTTAAGAACCTTCCACATGCGGTGATCCGAGAAATGATGGATTGTACAGTAAGAGAATATTTACCGAGTGGATCTGTATTATTTTCGGAAGGCGACTTGGGAATGGATTTATACATTCTGGCACAAGGCAGACTTCGTTATGAGAAGACAAGTCCGGATGGAAAAACAGACCTGGGAGAATTCCAAAAATTAGATATTTTAGGAGAGTTGAGTTTGTTTACTGGAGAGCCGCGATCTGCTACGGTTGTTGCGATTCGAGATTCAGAAATCATTCGTGTTCCGAGAGATCTTGCTCTAAATATCTTAACGAATCATCCCCAAGCATTACTTCAAGTAACAAGAATTATAGCGGAGCGATTGGCGCGGGCAAGAAATCGAGATCAGAATCAGAGAGTAAATTCTTCCAGTTTTTGTTTTATACCAACAAGTCCTGATATGAATTTGGATGAATTGATCCAAGCGGTTGAGCTCTCGGCAGGACAATTTGGAAATTATAAAATTATAACCTCGAAAGATTTTTATGATCAATTTCCGAACCTTGGAGAAGATACAGACCTAGAACACAATATCTTAGATTGGTTTCAAAAATTAGAAAACAACCACCAAAACATTTTTTATGTAGGAACTTACGAGGAAGCCGCTTGTTCAAAGAGGTTTGTGAGACAATCTGACCGAGTCATTTTGGTTCAGGATAGTAGTTTACCACCAAACAAAAGCCCTATGGAAGCGTATCTTGATAAAACACGGCAAAAGAATCGAAACATAGATCTTTTGTTATATCATGCTAAGTTTGATTCTCTGCCAAAAAATACCTCCGCTCACTTACGAACTCGATCTGTTTCTAGGCATTACCATGTTCATATCCCAACGAAACAAACGATTGATCGTTTATTAAGAGGTATCTTAGGTAAGTCCATAGGGCTTGCCCTTGGTGGTGGAGGTGCGAAAGGTTTTGCCCATCTTGGCATATTGCGGAGCATCGAAGAAAGTAGGGTTCCGATAGATATGGTATCGGGAACGAGCGCTGGTTCCATCTTTGCTGCCCTGATTTCCATGGGCTATGATTCAGAACGAAGCAAAATCCAAGCAAAAAAACTTTGGGTGGACCGAGACTTACTGAATGAATACACGATTCCTGTTCTTTCTCTTGTCGCGGGAAAAAAGTATACAGAAGCGATTCGAGATTTTTTCGGAGAGATACAGATTGAGGACTTATGGATTCCGTACTATGCGGTCTCGACGGATCTTTCCAATTCCGAAAGCCATATTCACTCCGATGGATCGCTTTGGAAAGCCATACGTGCAAGCACATCGCTGCCAGGGATCGTCCCTCCTTTCATTGAAGAGGGAGTTGTGTTTGTCGATGGGGGAGTCATGGATAATGTTCCAGGACTTTTATTAAAAGAAAAGGGAGCAGGGCCTGTTATAAGTGTCGATGTGTTTGGCGACATCTACCCTGACCAAGATAAGGAACTCACGAATTATTTTGATAAATCCAGTCCTGGAGTTTTGGACCATCCCATTGTCCAACTTACGAATTTGATTAACTTTAAAAATATTTTTCAACCGAAATTTCCACCTATTGGAGATATCATCATTCGGTCCATTCTGGTTTCCAGTCGGGAACGAATCCGACAAACGGAAAAGGTGTCGGAGTTGTTTTTACAAATCCCAACAAACAACTTTGGAGTTCTGGAATGGTTCAGTTATGAAAAATTGATTGAATTAGGATACATCTGTTCGAAAAGCAAAATCCAAAACTTTAAAAAAGAGTATTTTCGAGATATTTAATATAGGTAAGGTTTTTTTATGATACAAACATTTAAAATTATATTGATCCACCTCTGCTTGGTTTTTTCTTTTTCTATCTTGTATGGCCAGGATTTAGAAATATTAAAAACTACAGATTATAGCAACCAACAGAAGTTACTGATCAAACACGAAGTTCGAAAACGATTAGGTGACGAGGCAAATGAAAAGGAGGTACGTGATCTGACTTTGGCACTGATTCCATGGGCCATGATGGAAGGCTTAGAGCCCAGTGAATTTGCGCGAGACATCTATTTGTTCACTCAGGCACGAAAGGCAGGAATCAGTTTCACTTCGGTGGAAGATTTAATTCCTGTGCTTTCAAAATTCAAAGGAGATGAAAATGATTTTGTTTTGCTCGCTCTTGCTATGCACGAGTCGGAAAAGGCAGAACTCCCTTTACATCTAAGGGATAAATTCCTATCTGGTGTCATTTCTAAACATTGGGAAGGTCTACGCATTTTGACAGGTATGCGCATACTTATTTTATCCCGCAGTGAAAAAAAGAATTCAGAGGAGATGCTAGATTCCATCCTAAAGGGTCTTTCCCTGCCTCAAAACTCAAAAAACAAAGATCTACTTTTATCTGCATATCGTGAGCTCACCTTGGATTTCCAATCTAAAAAAGCAAGTGAGGCGAAAGCTAAAATCGAAACAGACCTGCAGGCCTTGCAAGGGAAAGAAAAAACAAAGATCGCAAAACAAGTGCTTATTTCAAAAAGAAATTTAGGGGAAGAGTTTTCTTCTTTTGGAGCTTTAGAAATCAAAGAGCGTCCAAAATTAGAATGGAGTCTAGAGGACTTGCAGGGTCCAGGCCCAGGAGAAGCGGTCGAAAGTAGTGATTGGCGAATGCTATCTGCAAAGGCAATGAAGGAAACGGTAAAAGGTTGGATTGGAACTCGGTATGTATATGGTGCCTCATCAAAAGCCGGGACAGATTGTTCTGGTTTTACCCGCTCTGTTCTCACTGATAAAGGGATTGCCGTTCCAAATCAGATGGTACCAAGATCCGCAAGAGACCAGGCAAAAATTGGAAGTGCGACATCAAAAAGTCAGCTTGCACTTGGTGATCTCGTTTTTTTTTCCGCATCTCCAAACCAATCTAAAATAACACACGTTGGACTATCAATGGGTGAGGGAAATTTCGTTCATGCCTCTAGCAGTAAAGGTGTGATCATACAAAGTTTAAATGAGAAGTGGTGGACCGACAGGTTTACTAGTGCTCGAAGGATATTCGTTAAGGTGGGAAAATAATGGGAAAAAAAGCATTAGTATTGTCAGGTGGTGGCGCTAGAGGTGCCTACCAAGCCGGAGTTTATAGATGTCTGGAAGAAATGAAATGGTCACCGGATATCATTTGTGGAACTTCCGTCGGTGCGATCAACGCGTGTGCTATGGGTTCAGGACTTAATAGCCAAGAACTCATCAATCTATGGTTAGATCTCGATGAAAAGAAAGTAATGAAATATTCATTTAAAAACACAATACGGGAGCTGTTTAGAAAGGCATATGCACCTCTTGCTGATACAGCGCCATTACATCATTTGATTAGAGAAAAACTAAATTTCAAAACCTTAAATGAAAGCCAAGTCAAGGTGGTGATATCGGCAGTAAATATTCTAACTTCAGAACTTCGTTTTTTTGAAAATCCTGATCTCAAAATAGAACACATTCTCGCATCCAGTGCCATTCCTTTATTTTTTCCGTGGCAAATGATCGAAGGAGCGCCTTATTGGGATGGTGGGGTCATGGCAAATACACCTATTTTACCTGCCATCACAAGGGGAGCGGAAGAGATACTTGTGATTTTACTTTCGCCCGTTGGTGCAGACGTGATGATGCAAGCACCGACAAACAAGACAGAGGCGTTAGAAAGGCTGTATGAGTTATATCTTCTGGGTTCTTATAAGAACATTGAGCAGGGGATCGAATTCCAAAAAGAAATGAGTCGCCCTAAATCTCCGATAGAACATTTTCTCGGTTATTTTACCCAACAATTCCAGAATGTAAATATCAGAGTCATCGCTCCCAAAGAGATGCTAGGGCTTGGAAGTTTCTTGAATTTCACAAGAGAACAGGCTGAAACTTTAATTGTGAGAGGATACAAGGACGCACTCATCCATTTTCAGGAATAAGTGCTTCTCTAAGCTTAAACTAAAGAAATGTTCATTTAGGTTTTACGAAGATCCAGTTAGAAGTAGAAGAGGGATCATAATACAAATGAATCATAACGTTGGTCGGTTTCATCTTATAAGTGAAAACGTAACTAAAAGTTACATCCATTTCTTTTTTTGCCATCCCCTCTTTGAATTTACCAAAGAAAAGACGGTTGTTGGTGCAAATGGCGATCTCTGTGAAAAAATTTTTACCTACAGCTTTTTCGATTGGGACATTGGCAAGTTCGGATTCGAATTTGTTATAAAGTAGGATTTTACCACTCTCATCGACTTTAACAACTCCAAAGTTCAAAGCATCTGCACTTGCTTGGTTTAAGCTTCCGAGTTTCGTTAAAAAGGTAGGTTCGATAAAACTTGTCATGTATCTCTCTTCTCCAACATCTATTTGGAATTTGAATCTTTCTAAGTATTTGACGTCCAGAGTCGAAAATAATACTATAAAAAACGTCCAATTAGCATAGTGATAATAAAAAAATGATACAAAGAACTGAACTTAAGGACTTAACATACCTAAAGAGATTGGATATGGGTTTTTTTCTTTCCCTTCTTCTCTCAATCCTGCCTGGGACGATTCTTTTGATTGTATTTCCAAACTCTGCATCGAATCCGACGTTGATTCTTTCTTTTGCTTCTCTAAGTCTGATGATGGCATGCTATTTCCAATATAAGAAGAGGAAGATCTATAGAAAATTTGAAAGTATAGGAAACAAAAGACCTGCGTTGGCTCGTCTCCTTGCAAGTGTCAGTGAGGACTTAGAAGGATACTCAAATTTAGTCACGGTCAACTTAGAAGGATTAGGCGAAATGATTTCCCTTGTTCGGAAACATCTCTCCGAACTCAATGAGAAAATCGAGACGATGGGTCAAGATTTAGGCAGAGTGTATACCGTTGTCTCCAATCTCGCATCACAAGAAGTTCTGCTTATGGAAGCTGTCGGAAAAACCTCTGATGAAATCGGAGTGATGTTCGAGATCGTCAATGCAGTCATCGACGAAATCCAAGGCCGAAACAAAACTATGGAGGAACTCGTTCAAAAGAGTCGGGATGGACGTGAAAAAGTGATCAATACAAGCGATACCATCCAACGCATTTCAGAATCCTCAGGAGGGATTTTAAAACTCATCGACTTTATCAATAGCGTATCCAAAGAAACAAATTTACTCGCGATCAATGCTTCTATCGAGGCGACACATTCTGGCTCAGAAGGTAAAGGTTTTACGGTGATTGCAGAAGAGATCCGAAAGCTAGCTACGCAAACGGCACAAAACTCTCGTGAAATCACGAAACTCCTTCGCAGCAATATCTCAGATTTTGCTCTGGCAAGCAGTGCGACAAAGGACTCAGGTGCCGCCTTTGAATTCATTGCACATGAAATTCATGTGGTCCATGGAACGATTGCAGAAGTTGTACAATCCATCTCCGAATTGAAAACAAGGGGAAATCATATACTTGAAAAATCAAGATCTTTGGATGAAATTGCGACAAGGGTAAAAGATACATCGGGCGAGGTATATGGTGAAATCATTACGATCAATGGAAATCTAGAAGAAACGCAAACACTCTCCGATAAGATTCAACATGAATGCACGGAGATGAATGACTCAAAAGATTGGCTGTTTCGGCTCACCAAACAAATGCAAGGCAAGATGTCTGAGATGAGAAAAGAAACGGATGACTATTTAAAAAACGAAAAAGATTTAAATACCTAAATTTTTTTCGATTGTTTTTAATTCCTCTTTTAAGCTTCGGTCTACGTCGAGGCCCCTCACGCCTACAAATGCCTGGTGTGTAGAGAGATCGATTCCCTTCAAATGTCCTGCTTGAAAGATAGAATAACCCAAAATCGAGAGAATCGAAGTTAAGCTATCGAGAGTTCGGCGGTTTCTGAGAACTGATATGGCACCCATAGGGACAATGTCTTGGTTCCCTCCATTGGAAGAGAGAGATTGCACTGATCCAGGCATTGAATCTCTTCGGATTTCGGCAGTTAGGTGGGTGGCCAGTAGTCCCAACCCAGATAGACCCGCATATTTTCCTGGTTCTGGGGAAAGCATCAGATTGAATTCTTTGTTTTCTGAGGGAGTGTAAAGGTATTGGATGAACCGTTCTGACCAGGTGGCAAGGACAGCCAATGAGTTTTGCAATCTGTCCGCAGCAAAACTTACATGTGATGCATAAAAATTTCCGCCCTCTACATATCGATTTTCGCTTTCAATGAAAACAGGATTATCGGAAAGGGAATTCAACTCATTTTCCACCGTTTCGCGAATACTTATGATCTCATCCATGATAGAACCGAGGATATGAGGGAGACATCGGATCGAATAGATATCTTGTACGCGCTCACCTGGTTGTTTACTTTTAGAATTCGCCTTGGCAATGGAATAGAGTTCCTTTGCAATAAGAACCGGTCCTTTATGAAGTTTTGTTTCATGCAAAGCGGGAAGAAAGGCATCAGCATAAACGGCATGAAAACGAAATAAAATTTTCAGAAACTCAATCGTATGAGAAAGTAAATGAGAGGACAGTTCCACCTGTAAAGAAAGCAGCGCCGTCGTGAAACTAGTTCCGTTCGTGAGTGAGAGTGCTTCTTTGGGAGCTAGTTCCAATGGCAATCCCTCGATCTTGGAAGTTTTTCCATTCTTCAAGGTGGGTCCAAAGGATTTATTTTTTCCTGTCCATTCACTTTCTCCAATGAGGGCAAGTGCAATGGCAGCGAGTGGTATCAAATCTCCAGAGGCTGAAAGTGAACCTCTTTCTGGAATCAGTGGTATACAATCAAGTCTGAGGAGCTCGGAAAGAAGAGCAAGGGTATTTGTGGAAATGCCGCTTCCGCCTTGGCATAAAGAGTGAATTCTTGCAGCGAGAACTGCCCTTGCTTCTTCGTGTCTGAGGGAATGTTTATCACTGGCGACACTCAAATGATAAACAAGAGATAATTGATTTTCCAATCTATCTTCGTTATTCTGAAATGCATGTGGACCAAATCCCGTATCTATGCCGTAGATCAGGGATCTCTCCTCGCTTTCTAGATACTGGAGAAGAGCTCTTCGACTGATTGCGAGCCGCTCTAGATCGATCGTAGAAAATGGATAGTTTTCACCTTTTGCGATCTGATTTAGTTTTCTGGTTGTTAAGGAAAATGTCAAATTTCGTCACCCTGTTCTTAGTCTGGTTCCTATAAAAATTCATCTTAATTTCTAATCAATTGATCTTTCATTTCGTCTAAAATTCAAGTATGGAAGAATTGAAAGAGAGTTTTGAAAACCAGCTGATTTATCTTTATGACGAGAAGACACATTTTGAGAACCAACTTGGTTTTTCTGATCCCAAAGAGATTGTTAGTAAGTTTAAAGAATTAGAAAATGAATTAAATTATTTGTATGGTATCAAAGAGCGATACCGAAAAGTTCCTTCCACTGAATTGAAGATCACTTCCATCAAAAATGTATTTGTAGAAAAATCAAGATTGAAAGGATCATTGTGAATGTCTGAGCAACTCGTTCAAAAACTTCAAAAACAAGCAGAATTCTACGCAAAAGGTGAGATGCGTTTTGTGAAGGACGATGTCTTACAGAAACTACAGGTATCCACCGCAGAAGAGATCGACTTACTTGACTTTGGCGTCATATGCGTGGATGATAAGGGCGTCATCAAGATGTTTAACAAGTATGAGGGGGAAAAAGCAAATATTGATGCCAAGTCAACAATTGGTAAAAATTTTTTTACAGAAATTGCTCCTTGTACAAACAACCAAATCTTTTACGGAAGTTTTAAAAAAGGGGTAGAAGAAAGGAAAATGGATTTGATTTTTCCTTACACATTTACTTACAAAATGAAACCTACACCTGTGAAAATTCATTTATACCGTGGCCCAGCAAGACCGACAAATTGGATATTTGTAAAATGGAATTAATAAAATCAGTAGATTTAGAAACAATAGAGTCCGTGTTAACCGATCCTGCTTTTAAAGAGGATATTGCACACAACTTGCAGTCTTGGAGAGAGGACTATTCGGTTACCGATGAAGACTACAAAGAAACGAAAGCATGGATCGAGAAAATCATCTCTGACTTTCTCGAGCTAGCACGAGATTTAGAAGTGGATTCTGAATTAAGTGTCACTTTATTCACAAAATACATAGAGTTAAAATGTTTTTGGAAACAGTTAAATACGCAAATCCAATATCAAAATTTTAAGACTGGTTCGGCGAATACAGTTCTCATAGGAAAAGCATCGCTCACCACATTCTTTCTCATTGCGATTGAGCCACTCATCAGCGAGACAGATTTAATGGAGATCCAAGAGTTTTTAACAAAGCCTATCAAGGAATTTATAAGAATCGAATCCTCGATTGATCTGTCGCTTGAATCGGATGAGTTAGCACTGATGGAAGCCCAGCTAGACACTTTGTATGCAGATAAAGAATATTTGCAGAAACATATGGGCATGACCAATTCAGATGAGATCGTGGAAGCCTTTGCAAATTTAGAAGCACAAATCCGCGACATTAGAGATGAGTTTTCTGATTCTGTAATGTTAGATAATCGTATTTCCTTTATTGGAAGAAGGAAAATTTCCATACAAAAATCGATCTAGTTTTTTTGTTAGCTGGCTATCTCGTATGATAGTGCAGCTAATAAAGTCATTTGGATTTTTGCTGATTGATTTTAAATGTGCTATTTCTTCGTATGTTGATTCTTTACATACCAAATGGTTGATTTCGTAGTCATCAAACAATTGTTTGATTCTATTTCTATCCTCATCATCTGCTAAAAAAATTTCACGAGCGCTAAAATAAGAGGGGAAAAAATCAAAATAAAAGCCTGCTTCGGTTGACCAATCCAAAGTGGAGAGAACAGATTCGTTGTTTCCAGAAATGGCGAGGCGAGAAAGTACGATCTTAAGTTCCTCATCCGAGATTCTGCTCGAGACCTTCTTTCCAAAAAAAAGAACACGATCTTGGTAGTCAGACCTTGCCTCAGGTTGACAAGCTCCTTGCTCAAACAGTTCGAGTTCGGAATTTACCCTCCAGGTTGTCGCCTCCGAATCTACAGAAATGGAGCAAAAATAGTTACTGGTGGGTAGGAACTTTAACTCCGAATGGTCACAGAAAATGACAGTCAAGTTTTCCCAAAAGGCAGCGAGTACGAGTATGACCCAAGCGGGAGAGGGACGCAGGGATATCACAACGGCCTGTCCCTTTTTTGCCCCGGCATTACGGAAATGGTCTTTCCAGATTTTTAAATAACTCCATTGGGCAGCGGCAGAGAGATTCTGAGTGGGAGTGGAGAGTAAGGGTAAGGGTTTCTGGGGAAGTAAGGAATAGAGAAGATCTTTCCAATTTAGAGTTGGCATGGTATATGGATTAGACGCTTCAGTTTACTTATAATTCTCACCATATCTTGGAGCTAATTTCCTAGTTGAAACAAAAAATACAAGAATTGAAGATCAATATATATGGTAGCAACAATCATCATCGCATTTTTCTTTTCCACTTTTACCCTTGTATCCTCGAATATGATCTTCGGAAGTTCTGATGATTTCGAATCTCCTCAGACAAGCCCCAAGCAGGCAGTACTGATCGTAAATCTCAAAGATCCAAAAGGTGGAAGGAACGCGTATCGGTATCAGCTTGGCATTAAAAAGATTTTAGTGCCCTATGTTCCTAGGGTTGGGATACCAATTTATGCTCTAGACCAATCAGATGATACCTGGCTGACTGCACATTATGGAAAGGATTTTTTAACAAACCCCAATCTTCCACCTGAAATAAAAGAAGCACCTAAACGATATTTAATGAATGATTGTGCCTATAAATTTTTGATCCCCGCAGATCAAAGGTTAACCTTAAATATGGAGTTTGTTCGGTCAGAGATCAAACCGAAAGATATAGGAGATTTTCGTGCCGTAAAAGAAATCTTACCGACAGTTAACAAAATCATAGAAATAGGCATTAGCTTAGATACAGATGGAAAATTTTCAAATGAATCGGTTACAATCAGTGAGGCTAAGAGTGCCGACCTTGGCGTCTGTCCGAAGTAAAGTTACGTTTCCAAGTAAAATCTGCTTTATTTTAGCTTAGTCTTTTACAATTTATCAATTACGCAAAGGAATTTTTAGTTTATATGATTTTGAATCGATACAGCCGTGTTCTAACCCAAGATGAATCCCTTCCTGCTTCGCAAGCAATGATCATCGGTTCTGGTGTGCCCTACGAAGATTTAAACAAGCCTTTTGTAGGAATCGGTAGCACGGGTTTTGATGGCAATCCTTGCAATATGCACCTGACGACCCTTGCTGCTTTACAAAAAAAAAGTGTTCTCGATACAAAACAAATGGTAGGTCTGCTTTTTAATACGATTGGAGTGAGTGATGGTATCACCAATGGAAACGATGGTATGCGATATTCCTTGCCCTCAAGGGAAATCATTGCAGATTCCATCGAGACCATGGCAGGGGCTCATTTTCATGATGGAATCATTTTCACTGCAGGTTGTGATAAGAATATGCCAGGAGCGATCATGGCAATGGCTAGGCTCAATCGTCCCGCTATTATGGTTTATGGTGGTACCATCGGTGGAGGGAATTATAAGGGTGAAAAATTAAACATTGTTTCTGCCTTCGAAGCGTATGGAAAAAAGATAAACGGCAAAATTTCCGAAGAGGATTTTAAAGAAGTAATTAAGAATTCTTGTCCGGGACCTGGTGCCTGCGGGGGAATGTATACTGCCAATACCATGGCGACAGCGATTGAAGTCATGGGTATGAGTCTGCCATACAGTTCTTCCTCCCCAGCGCGTAGCGAGGAAAAAAAGAAAGAGTGTATGAACATTGGAAAACATATTTATAACCTTCTTGAAAAGGATATTAAGCCTTCAGATATCATTACACCTGCGTCAATCCTCAATGCCCTTCGTGTGGTAACGATTCTTGGCGGTTCGACAAATGCAGCACTTCATATGATTGCCATTGCCAGGACTATGGGAATTCCCTTGGATTTAGCTCAATTACAAAAGATTACTGATACGACTCCGCTACTGGCTGATATGAAGCCCAGTGGTAAGTATTTAATGGAAGACTTGCACGCGCTTGGTGGAACACCGGCGGTCATGAAATTTATGTTAGAAGAAGGGATGATTGATGGAAATTGTTTGACTGTTACGGGAAAAACGATTGCAGAAAATCTAAAAGACCTTCCAGGGTTACCGAAAGATCAGGATCTTCTCAGACCTGTTAGCAATCCGATCAAAAAAGAAGGGCATATCCAAGTGTTATACGGAAACATTGCCAAAAAAGGTGCGGTGGCAAAAATCACTGGTCACGAAGGTGAAAAATTTGAGGGAACTGCGATTTGTTTTGATTCGGAAGTTGCTGCAAACGAAGGGATTCGTGAGGGGAAGGTAAAACCCGGAAACGTTGTAGTGATTCGTTATGTGGGACCGAAGGGTGGACCAGGAATGCCTGAAATGTTGAAACCTACTTCTGCCATTATTGGGGCAGGGCTAGGTGATAAGGTGGCACTTATCACGGATGGAAGATTCTCTGGTGGAAGTCACGGCTTTGTAGTTGGGCATATTACCCCTGAAGCCATGGAAGGTGGAGAACTGGCTTTGGTGAAAGATGGAGATACGATTCTCATCGATGCGATTAAAAATCAAATAGAAGTGAAAGTGACACCAGAAGAATTAGAGCTTCGAAAGAAAAATTGGGTCAAGCCACCTTACAGAGTTACTTCGGGTTATCTTTGGAAATACATTCAATTGGTCCAAGATGCAAGTACTGGGTGTTTGACGGATCTCTAGACGAAAAGAAAGATTTCATTTTTCGGAACGGAGATTAGCATTTTATATTGGGCAATGGCAAAACATTGCCTCAAGATTTAAGAAAAGAAGAGAGAGGATAATATTTTGGATCGACCGTTTAAAGTTTTAGGTATACAACAAGTTGCTATTGGCGGGGAGTCAAAACAAAAGCTTTCCAAGTTTTGGGTTGATGTGATGGGACTGACAAAAGTTTCAGACTATCGAAGCGAAAAGGAAAACGTAGATGAGGACATATTGTCCATGGGACATGGACCGTTCAAAGTTGAAATTGATCTTATGGAACCCGTGGATCCGACAAAAAGCCCCAAAGTGCACGATCCCAAATTGAATCATATCGGGCTATGGATCGACGATCTTGCGAAAGCTGTCGAATGGCTCACCAAACAAGGAGTACGTTTCACGCCAGGCGGGATACGTAAAGGAGCCGCAGGCTATGACGTCTGTTTCATCCACCCAAAAGGCAATGAGGAATTTCCTCTGTCAAGCGAGGGCGTTCTCGTAGAACTCGTGCAAGCACCTGCCGACGTCATTAAGGCTTTGAGTTAACTTTAAAAAGAAATAATGCTTGGTTAGAAACAACCAAGCAATCGTCGTAACTGCCTAAATGCTTGTTTTGGAACGATTCTCCTCTTTGGAGAATGCTGTCCAGAGGAGATAGAAGACAATCGCGAGACTTGTGAGTATGACAAACTGAGCAAGATGAAAAACAGTCGCGAATACAAATCCCTCGCCACTTTCTCTACCCAGAAGTAAAAATCCGGAGATCACTGACGCATGAAATACGCCAATGCCAGAAGGCGCAGAAGGAATCGCAACACCCATCGCACCAACAAACATGAGAAGCAAAGTTTCTGTGTAATGTAGCTCAATCCCGATAAGCTGGGATACGAGCCAATAACTCAAAGCATAACCAAACAACCATGTTGGAAAGGAATAGAAGACGGGCCGTAACAATTTCCTGCCCTTCAAAAATTCACTGAATTCGACTAAATGGTGATCCATTTTGTGGATATAAAAATCTTCCTTTTTTAGCATTCTAAATAGCAATCGAAAGAAATTTCTGAGGGGTTCTAAAAATACGCGTAACGCAAAAAGACCGCCAAACATAGCTAATAAAACAAATGCAGAAAGATAAAGAAGGCTTAGATTTTTGTTTTCTCCGAGTCCTAACAGAAATAGAGCGGATGCGCCGATGATCACGATCGTTGCTAAATCCATCACCTTCTCTAAAAAAATTTTAGAAACTAAATTCGGTATCGTGAGGCCTGAGTCTTTTTTGTTGATCACGAGGCGCATGACATCACCACCCCGAGCTGGCAAAACCATATTTAAACCTACACCGATAACTGAGGAGGCGTAAGCACTCGCAAAACTAATCTTTCTGTCGAGTAGGTAATACCATCTCAAAGTAAAAGGAAGGAATGCAAATAGATTCGAAAAGATGAGAAAAAATAAGAATTTCCAATCAAGTTTTCCTTTTAATCTTTCAAATTCCTTCAAATCAAAATTTTGTAATAATAAATAGATTGCTACAGCAGAAATGGAAGATCCAAGAAGCCATTTTTTCATGATCAGATTCCTATTTTTATCCTGGAGGCCATGTCAAATGTCTTCCACCTAGCAAATGAAAGTGAATGTGGTGAACACTTTGACCTCCAAATTCTCCCGTATTATTGACAACGCGGTAACCTTTTTCACTCATTCCGAACTCTCGGGCCAGGGAGGAAATTTTTAAGAAAATGTTTCCAAGTATGGCGCCATCTGCGACTTCAAGTTCATTGAGACTTTTTATATGTTTTTTCGGTATGAGGAGCAGATGTAAGGGGGCGACTGGAGTAATGTCATGAAAAACAAAAATTTCATCATCTTCATATACCTTTTTGGATGGGATGGAACCATTGGCAATTTTACAAAATAAACAATTTTCTGACATCTACCTTACCTCTGAAATACTAAACTCGCCGCACCTAGGCTTCCAGCTAAATTTCCACCCACTCCTATGATCAGTCTCTCGTTTAAAACAGGAAAAATTCTAGTTCGGATGAGTGATTCGAGATTTTCACCAAACAGGTCCCATGCGTGCGTGATCCCACCTACAAAAATCAGTGCTTCGGGATTCAATAAATGTATGGCATTGCGAACGGTTTCAGCCATCGCAACCGTGCCAAAATTTAAAATGTCAATGGCTATTTGGTTTTCCTTGCGAACTTCTGTAAAAAAAGATTCTGCATCTTTCAACTGCACTTTCGTTTTTTCAAAGAAACGATTCAGGAATCCTTTGGTAGAAAAATATGCTTCAAGACATCCTTTTTGTCCACATCCGCAGAGTGCTCCATCGATAACGACCGTCATGTGTCCGATTTCGATTCCATTCCCCTTATAACCAAGATACAACTTTCCCTGTTCTACGAATCCTCCACCAACACCAGTTCCAAGAGTTAGTATGAGTTGGGACGAAAGATTTTTAAAAGCTCCGAAAGTTGCTTCACCTAATGCGGCACAATTGGCATCATTTTCATAAAATACGGGAAGGTGAAACTTTGTTTCGAGATGTTCCTTCAATTTTACATTCTGTAATGATGGCATATTGGCGCTTTTGATGAGAATGCCTAACTCGTTGTCCAGAGGACCTGGGGAACCTATTCCTATCCCTGCAATGGGATAAAGTTCATGTAAGGTAATAATCGCAGAATCGATGCTTGCAAGAAAACTCTCGTTTGTGAGTGGAGAAGGGTTCGGAACATTGAGGAGTTTGTATTCTTTGCCCAGGCGATCAAACACGCCGGTTTTAATGGAGCCGCCTCCGATATCAATGCCAATGGCTAGGGCTTCTTTCATTTTCCCTTGATCACCTGATCAAATTTTCCTGCTCTCATTCCGTAAATCGTTTGTGCATCAAAAGCAAGTTTCATATCATGTGTGACTAAAATAATGGAGAGATTCTTTTTATTGTATTCGTTTAACAGCATCTGTACGAGCAAACTATTATCAGGATCAAGGTCACCCGATGGCTCATCAGCAAAAAGGATGGAAGGTTCATTGATGAGGGATCTGGCGATCGCTGTCTTCTGGATTTGCCCCCCTGATAACTGTCTTGGTAACATGAATTGGATGGATTCTAGTTTTAGGTGTTCAAGGAGGTAATTGCATTTTCTCTGGTACTCTGCATTTGAAAATTTGCGGGTGAAAATTCCCGGCAGCAGAATATTTTCTCTGACGTTTAAATTTCCTACAAGCTCCGAAAATTGAAAGACAAGGCCGAGTTCCCTCGCTCTGATCTCATACAATTCCCTTTTGGAAATCTGACTCAATCTTTGGTTGTCATATAGAATGTCGCCTGCTGTGGCTGTGAGCATGCCAGTCATAAGCGAGAGAAGGGTAGTTTTACCAGATCCCGAAGGTCCGATGATTGCGACATAATCTCCTTGGTTCACATCAAAAGAAATGGAGTCTACGGCAACTTCATTTCCATAGGTCTTCGTTAGATTGTGGACCCGGAGAAGCATCAGCGCTGCCTCCGAATGGCCCGGTAAGGGTCAATAAAAGTGGTTAGACCAACGGTCGGAAAGGAGACGGAAAAACAGATGAGGACGACAAATGCCAGGCCAATGAAGAAGGTTTGAATCTCTTTGGCTAGATCAAACGTGCTTGGCTGGGTGAAACCTAGTCCTAGGCTAAATCCAATCAAAGCAGAAGGAACCAGCAGAAGGAGGATTACGAGACTATGCAACCAAATACAGCCCAAACGATTCCCACCTACAGCCATCATAACACCTATATCTCCCAACCTTTGGATGCTGTGAAATAAGGCTAAACTCATGAGAGAGAAGAGGCTCGTATAAAAAAGAATCTGTGGAGTTTGGTCAAAGGAAACGATACTAGATAGAGAGATACCGCCATAAAGATGGATATGAATGCGAACCGACTGAAAGAAAAAGGTGGAAAGGATGATACCGCACATACCATAGGACAGGGTATACAAACGGTCTCTGACGAGAATCCTCCAGGCGAAGGAAAAGTAGGAAAGTGGTGTCACTATAGAGTCATTTTTGCACCAATCCTCATTTTTACAAACGTTAATTAACGCAAAGGGAAGTAAGCGAATTTGATATTTTTCATCGTTGTGGGAGCGGGGGTCATCATTCTAGGATTTCTCGTAACCTTTATTATCACACAAAACCGAGATGGTTACGCAAAGGCACTCACCCTTGCGGCGATGGGAAACTTTTTGGATGCCCGTGCCATCGTTCGTGATAAACTCGAAGAAGATCATCAGAATCCTTATGGACATTATGTAATGGCCAAAATCTATTCGATGGAAAATGATCCATTGAATGAAGCCAAACATTTGGAAATCATCAAAAAAAACAATCGTTATACGAAAGATATTGATCCGGTCATGGTATCGAACCGAATTGCTGATATCTATTACAACAAAGATTTTTATGAAGAATCCTTTTTCCATTATTTAGATACATTACAGTTTGATCGATCAAATGCAATCGCATGCATGCGCCTCGGCTTTATGGCTCTTGGTCAAAAAGAGTTTCGAATCGCTGATAATTTTTTTTCCAGACTGCCTGAAGAGAAAATAAATACATCCATCTATCATATTGCACGCGGAGTGATCTCTGGCGTTACTGGTGGTGGAAAAGAAGGGGAATATTTCGAGAACGCGTATAAGCTAGAAAAATCGGCAGTTTGCGGATTTCTATATGCTCTGGCACTTTCAAGGGAAAACAAACACAAAGAAGCGGTAAAAATTGCTACGGCGATTGTCGATCAGGTTGATGACGAATACGTGCGTTATACGATCTTTCAATTTCTCATGACCGAAGCAATATTAATGCTAAACTTTCCAGATGCTTTTAAGTATTCTCGTCTATGTATGGAAATGGCAAAGCTAAACGGGTGGGTGAGTGAGATTACTGAGAGTAATATTCACTTCTCAATGATTTGTATCTATATGGGAAGATATGAGGATGCTTCAGAACATCTAATTGAGGCAGAGGCAAGTAGGTTGGATGATCCAGAAATCATCAACTTAGCAAATTTAAAATACAAACTCGAAAGAGGACTTGGCAATATAGATTCCCTGGCACTTGACTATGATCTCACAAAAGAGCTCAATCTGCTCTCTTTAAGCTTGTTTCCAAATTCTAGATATTTTGAACTAAGCGGGATGCGATCCTCAAAACCATTTAATATCAAAGGTCTTGTTGATGAAAATGGAAATAAAACGGCAAAAAAACTAGATCTAGTTGGCGTTGATAAATTCGAAAAGTTCATTGCGATGACAGGTACTCAGTTTAAAAATCAGGCGACCAGAATGATACTTAAGTTAGGTTTTAGGGTAACCAAAGAACTGGTAAATACGGATGGAGACGGAGTAAACTATTTGTGTTCTTCTAAAGAAAATGTTGATTTGAAGGCCATCTTTCGAATTCGAAAGTGGAAAGATGCCAAAGTTTCCGATATTTTCCTTCGCGAGATGGTGCAGCAGATGGGAGAGAACCAAGCAATGAAAGGCTATATCATTGGCAATTTTGATCTAACCGAAGCTGGTCGGAAAATACTTTCTCAACACGACGATCAATTCGAAATCATCAACGGAGACAGACTTGAAGACTTGCTTGATAAAACAATGTAATTTAATATCCGTTATATTCTGTTTTAGCACATCACTTAGTTTTGATTGCAAATCCATGAGTGTGTCTAACAAGGATTTACCCATAAATGAAAAAATCACTCTCGCTACTTGCCCTATTTCCTTGGAACTTGGAAAAGTATATGGCAATTACGGGAAAAAAGTAGATACCGATGCGATATTAAGCCAGCTACGCTTGTTACTGGATGATATCTGTTTGGGAAATTTAGATCATCTTCCGGCGATGGTATTCGGAGAACTGGGTTTGTTTATCGATGCAAAGGGTCATTGGACAAAGGAAGAAGTTATTCGTGATATAGCATCCAAAGATGGTTACTTTTCGACGTATTTTTTTAATCAAGATTTATTGGATCAAAAAAAAACAAGCCAGGGAAATCTTACCATTCAGACAGCTCTTCGCAGTTCAAATGGGATCTTAGTAGATTTTTTTTTTGATTCTTCTTCTGAATCAGAATTACAATTAAAATTTAAGGAAAATCAAGCAAATGCTCGTTATCTGATCAATCCTGTATTTGCGAAAATAGAAGGAAAATGGATGTTGCTTCGAATGTTATAGAATTTTTACTTAGTGATAACTTTTCGAACAATTTCACCTGCTTCTAAATCAGGTGTAACCTTGCGGATCAAATCAACTTCACGATTCGCCGTTTTCTCATCATAACCGAGCTGGATCAAGGCAAGGATTGCCAAATCCGTTTGTGCATTTGTGATGGAATATTCTTTTTTATCTTCTCTTAAAAAGGATTCTAATTTCTTAAGATTTTGTTTGATCTCAAAAAGAATCTTTTCTGAAGTTTTCCCTTTGACCTTTGGAATCTTTTCAAGTGTTTTTCTGTCATCCGCTTGGGCAATTTGATAAAGTTCATCCGCTTGAAAAAAGGAGAGTATTTTTAAAGCTGTTAGCTCACCAATTCCATGCAAAGATTTAATCAGCTTAAAAAGTTCTCGATCTTTATTCGTTGAGAAACCAAATAGCTTTTGGTTTCTATCCGTAATCGAATGGTAGACGTAGATAAATGTTTCCTTTCCGACAGTCTCGCGTAATTGCAAGTGTAAAGGAAATGGAATCATGACTTCATAACCGACACCGGATACTTCAATGAGTAGGGAATCGAGATCTAGACGAAGCAGATTTCCACGTAAACTCCCGATCATTTATTGATATCCCAAATTGTAGGATCCTGTCTGTTCTGCCAAAGTTCTTTTGCTTTGGCGGACCATTTAGTCACTTCCTGCACCGGAACTTTAGGGTTTGTTTTTGATTCCGCAGTTAATTCAGCTTTAGACATGTCCAAAACTTTTATATATTCGCCCGCTTTCGTTTCATCACCGATTTTCACACAGCAAACAACGATTAAATAACAAACTTCGAATTCATAGGCCTTTTCTGGGAAATCCGAAAGACGAAACACTTCTTCAAGGTCGGCAATGGCCTTTTTTAATAGTTCATCATCAACCGGCAAATTGTATTTCAATTTTAGACAGTACAGGCGAATGTACCTATGGGCTCGTTTGATCAGTGAATAAGGAATTTTAGCATGAATCTCAACCGTTGCCTTATAAATCGAGAGATTAACACTCATTATGATGGCTTCCTGCGTTCTTGGGTGATGGAAATTTTCAGGTAAGAGATTGCCAAGGTTAAACTGCGCCTTGATCTGTTTCGAATTTGCCTCCCAATAATTACGGACTTTTTTATCAGTTGTAGATTGTTTATCTCCTAAAGAACCATGAAAATTAAAATCGCTACGACTGGCGCCATTAAAAAAACAAATGGGACAGACAGTAAACTGAAGCTCATTAAAATCAATAAGGGAATATTTTGGATTTTCGTCATAAATCGGAACTTCGAAAATATTGTGACGAATGGGAAGTGTTTTCGCTTTCAGCGCGTAGTTCTTGACTTCGGTAAACTTACAAATAGGACACTCCACATCCTGTTGGATGATCGGACTAAGTATCTTTTCTTCTTCGTTTGTTTCTGCCACCAAATTACCTCAAACCTAGATTCTACTGCTTTCTTTCATTACTTTCTGAAGAATCTCGAATTCAAGAAATAAATTAGTATGTGGGAGAAACAAATTCGGAAACACTGTGAATCGAAAGGAGCAGGAATTTGCAGGCTAATGATGAGCTTTGTCCACTCTGCAGTGGCAGATCGAAATTTTTTTTTCAGACCCGTAATCGCTCCTATTTTCAATGTTTACATTGTAGCGCAGTATTCATGAATTCTAGTGACCATCTTTCCTTGGATGCGGAAAGGAATCGATATCTTACTCATAACAATGATGTGCATGATAAAAAATACCAAGAATTTGTTTCTCCACTTGTCAATTCTATCCGCTCCCATTTTAGTGCGGATGCTCTTGGTCTGGACTTTGGTGCCGGAACTGGTCCCGTTTCAACCAAGCTCCTAGAGGATAACGGATATATGGTGAAAAAGTATGATCCTTTTTTTTGGCAGGAAATAGGTCTTTTAAAAAATACTTACGATTATATCTTAGCCTGCGAAGTAATTGAACATTTTCGATTGCCAAAAGTAGAATTCGCACTTCTTAGATCTTTACTGAAGAAGGGCGGAATCCTATTTTGTATGAGTTCGATTTATTCAGAATCCATTGATTTTGAAAACTGGTATTATAAAAATGATCCAACCCATGTATTTTTTTATCATAAAAAATCGATAGAATGGATTCGAGAAAGTTTTCATTTCCAGGAAGCCGTGATTGAAGAAAATCTGATTCGTTTTATAACCTAGTAAAATTTAAGTTTAGAATGGATGCAACATCGGTGTCCAATTAAGAAATTTTTAGAGAACCTCGAAATCCTCTTACTGCATAATAAGATTCAGCACCATTATGATAAAAGAAAACTCGATTGTATCTAAAGTCTCCAAAAATAGCTCCACCTAATTTACGTACCTCGATGGGTGTTTTTAGCCAACTCGATGTTTTCGTATCAAAATTTCCAAGTCTTTGTAACTCAAGATATTCCTCCTCATCAAGCAATTCGATTCCCATTGTTTTCGCTGCTTCTATGGCGCTTCCCTTTGGTTTGTTCTCTTTCCTACCATCTAAAGCTGCTTTATCATAACATAAACTTCTCCGATCTTTGGGAGTTTCTAGGGAGCAATCAAAGAATACTATCTCTCCTATCTTTTTTTCAAAACGAACCACATCAGGCTCTCCACCTGATTTTTCCATTTCATTTAATGCATGCAATTGGTGCGGGTTTTTCTCTAACTTGGAAAGCACTAAATTCCAATCTAATCCTTTATGGCGATTCATGTTCTTCTCGAATCTGGTTTTCAAGGTGGATAGCAATTGGTCTTGGAAAGGTAAAGATTTTTTATCAGATTTCATGGTAGATAAGAGCCATTATTCATAACGCAGACGTGTGCTTGCAATTTAATTTTGAAGGAGAAGTGACTCAAGAAAGATGGAGCAAACCCGCAGCTTTTAGATACACAAATTCCATCAGGGATTCATAATCAATTGGAATTCAAATTTGATTTTCAGGCTCCTAATTATGATTTAATCTCTTCCAATCAAGAAATGAGGTCTTAGGACATTTTTATATAACCTGGTGTCTTCTCAATCAATTTGATCCATCTTAAAACAAACGGGTAGGATTCTAAATCAAAACCGCCCTCAGGAGCGACATGCGTATATGCATATAGGGAAATATCTGCGACCGTTATTGAGGTTCCTATCAGAAACGGAGTCCGTGCAAGCTGCTCTTCCATCACTTTCAAAGCTTTGTGTCCGCCGGCTTGCTTTGACTCATATTCTGTTTTTCTATCGCTAGGAATTCCTAAATATTTATTTATATATCTTGCCACGGCTATGAAAGGCTCATGGCTGTACTGTTCAAAAAATTGCCATTGTTGGGTTTTATATTTTTCAAACTTATCCGTAGGCATAAGATCGCTGTCTTCTGATAAATAGTTTATAATTGCATTTGATTCTGATAAAGTTCTTCCATCATCTAGTTCAAGCACAGGAATTTTGCCGTTAGGATTTTTCTTGAGAAACTCGGAAGTTCTCGATTCTCCTTTTAATACGTCGACGTCGATCCATTCAATTTTTTTATCGAGAAAAGAAGAAATTAAAAGAATCTTGTAACAATTTCCAGATAATTTATCGCCGTAAACTTTCATACAAAAATCTATATTCCTAAATAACCAAAAAAATAAAATTACACCCGATTGATAAAATGGTCAACAAACTTCGGTCAGAGTTCACGCCTCATGATAAGCTTTTTCAAGTAAATGAATCTCAAGTTTGATCATCTGCATCATGGCATCCATTACAGCTTGAACTTTTTTCGGATCATTGTCGTTAATAAGCTCCATGAATCGAGTAGGAACGATTTGCCATGTAATACCGAATTGATCGGTAATCCATCCGCATTGTAATGGTTTTGCCCCAGCAGAGATAAACTGATTCCAATACTTGTCGATTTCATCTTGGGTTTCACAATGAACAAAAAGAGAAAATCCATTCGAGAATTGGAAGTAGGGGCCTCCATTGTATGCCATAAATAATTGTCCGCCGATTGTGAATTCGGCAGAAGTGATCGGACCCTCGTTACCAGTTTTTGCAATATTTTTTATTTCGGAGTCCGGGAATAAGGAAGTATAGAACTTTATCGCACTTTCAAGTTGATCATTGAACATTAGGAAAGGTGTAATTTTAGACATAAAGTTTCTCCTGTCGATTTTTTATCACGATTCCATAAAGGATTCATTTGTCATTTTGTTTGGCAACACCAAATTGCGCAGAACGAAATGAGATATGTGAAGTTAGATGAGCTATACGTTATTATTTCAGGGTTACTCGTTTTTTAAATTTTTTGAAATAATCGCAATGTGAGTATCGATGCTATGGTCATTAT